>CAJPFI010000029.1 GCA_905339295.1 Burkholderiales bacterium | reverse complement strand
TGGCCAACGCCATCCGTGCGCTGTCGATGGACGCGGTGGAGGCGGCGAAGAGCGGTCACCCGGGGATGCCGATGGGCATGGCGGAGATCGGGGTGGCGCTGTGGACGCGGCACCTGAAGCACGACCCGGCCGACCCGGGCTGGGCGGACCGCGACCGCTTCGTGCTGTCCAACGGGCACGGCTCGATGCTGCAGTACGCGCTTTTGCACCTGTCCGGCTACGACCTGCCGATCGACGAGCTCAGGCGCTTCCGCCAGTTGCACTCGAAGACGCCCGGGCATCCGGAGGTCGGTGTCACGCCGGGGGTCGAGACCACCACCGGGCCGCTCGGGCAGGGGCTGGCCAACGCGGTCGGCATGGCCTTGGCCGAGAGGCTGCTGGGCGCCGAGTTCAACCGTCCCGGCCACGCCATCGTCGACCACCGCACCTGGGTGCTGGTCGGCGACGGCTGCCTGATGGAGGGCCTGTCGCACGAGGCCTGCTCGCTGGCCGGCACCTGGGGGCTGTCCAAGCTGGTGGCGATCTACGACGACAACGGCATCTCGATCGACGGCGAGGTGGCCGGCTGGTTCACCGACGACACGCCGGCGCGCTTCGAGGCCTACGGCTGGCACGTGATCCGCGGCGTCGACGGCCACGACGTGGCGGCGGTCGACCGGGCGCTTCGCGAGGCGCGGCAGGTCACCGACAAGCCGACGCTGGTGTGCTGCCGCACCGTGATCGGCAAGGGCTCGCCGGGCAAGGCCGGCAGCGCCGAGGCGCACGGTGCGGCGCTGGGCGACAAGGAAGTCGCCGCCACCCGTGCAGCGCTCGGCTGGACCCACCCGCCCTTCGAGGTGCCGCGCGAGGTCTACGCCGGCTTCGACGCGCGCGGCCGCGGCGGCGCGGCGCGGCGCGACTGGGCCGATCGCTTCGCCGCCTACCGCGCGGCGCACCCGGCGCTCGCGGCCGAGTTCGAGCGCCGCCTCGCCGGGCGCCTGCCGGCCGACTTCGCCGCCAGGGTCGAGGCGTTCGTCGCCGCGCAGGCCGCCAGGGGCGAGACCGTGGCCACGCGCAAGGCCTCGCAGCAGGCCATCGAGGCGTACGCGAGGTTCCTGCCCGAGATGATCGGCGGCTCGGCGGATCTCACCGGCTCGGTGTTCACCGACTGGTCGGGCAGCACGCCGCTGTCGCGCGACCGGCCGGGCAACTACGTCCATTTCGGCGTGCGCGAGTTCGCCATGACCGCGATCGGCAACGGCCTCGCGCTGCACGGCGGCCTGCTGCCCTACCACGGCACCTTCCTCACCTTCTCCGACTATGCGCGCAACGCGGTGCGCATGGCCGCGCTGATGAAGCTGCGCACCGTCGTCGTCTACACGCACGACTCGATCGGGCTGGGCGAGGACGGGCCCACGCACCAGTCGGTCGAGCACGCGGCGAGCCTGCGGCTGATCCCCAACCTCGACGTCTGGCGTCCGTGCGACACGGTCGAGACCGCGCTCGCCTGGGCGGCCGCGATCGAGCGCACCTCGGGCCCGACCGCGCTGCTGTTCTCGCGCCAGAGCGTCGCGCACGCGCCGCGCGACGCCGCGGCGATCGCCGCGATCGGCAGGGGCGGCTACGTGCTCGCCGACTTCGGCCCCGGCGCGCGCCGCGCGCTGGTGATCGCCACCGGGTCGGAGGTCCCGCTCGCGCTCGCCGCGCGCGCCGCGCTGGCCGCCGAGGGACTGGCCGTGCGCGTGGTGTCGATGCCCTGCACCCAGGCGTTCGACCGCCAGGACGCGGCGTACCGCGCCCGCGTGCTGCCGCCCGGCGTGCCGCGCGTCGCCGTCGAGGCCGGCGTCACCGACGGATGGCGCAAGTACGTCGGCGCCGCCGACGACCCGCGCGCCGC
>CAJPFI010000028.1 GCA_905339295.1 Burkholderiales bacterium | reverse complement strand
GCCCCTCGCCGACGCGGCGACGCCGCGGCCTCCTTGCGCGGTCGGCGCGACGCGACACGTCCAGTGTCGGCCGCTTGCGGCGATCGCAGGCGCGCGTCGTCGATCCCCGGCGCAAGCGCCGGGGCCCCTCGCCGACGCGGCGACGCCGCTACAACCACCCGGCCTTGCGGAACCGGTAGATCAGGTAGCCGTCGACCGCGGCCATCAGGCCGAGGATCAGCGGGTAGCCGTACGTCCAGCCGAGCTCCGGCATGTGCGCGAAGTTCATGCCGTAGATGCCGGCGATCAGCGTCGGGATCGTGATCAGCGCGCCCCACGCCGCCAGCCGCTTGGTCGTCTCGCTTTCGGACAGGTTGATGAGCGTCAGCGACACCGAGATCGCGGTCTGCAGCATCTCGCGCATCTGCTCGATCGCGCTGTTGACGCGATGCAGGTGGTCGTAGACGTCGCGGAAGTACTCGCCCAGCCCGGTGCACAGCGCCGGTACGCGCCCGCCGTAGAGCTTGCCGGCGACCTCCATCAGCGGCGCGACCGCGTGCTTGAGCACCATCAGGTCGTGCTTGAGCGCGTAGAACGCTTCGATGCTGGCGCGCGTGGGGGTCGTGCGGAACATCGACTCCTCGAGCCGCTCGAGCTCGTCTTCCAGCGCGTCGAGGACCGGGAAATAGCGGTCGACCACCGCGTCCATCAGCGCGTAGAGCACGTAGCCGGAGCCGTGGCGCAGCAGATCCTGCTCGCGCTCGGTGCGTTCGCGCACATCGGCGAACCCGCGCCGCGTGTTGTGGCGGCCGGACAGCACGTAGTTGCGTCCGACGAACACCGCGACCTGGCCTTCGGCCATGTCCTCGTCGGGGGCGTCGCGCTCGACCGTCCGGAGCACCGCGAAGAGATCGTCGCCGTACTCGTCGAGCTTGGGGCGCTGGTGCGGGCGCCTGGCGTCCTCGACCGCGAGCTCGTGCAGGCCGAATTCCTCGGCCATCAGGTCGAGCTCGGCGTCGGTCGGCTCGGCGAGCGCGACCCACACGAAGCAATCGGGGCGGCTCACGTACTCGCTGATGTCCTCGACCGGGATATCGGCGAGCTTGCGGCCGTTCTGGTAGGCGACGCAGTTGACGAGCATGCGCGGCATGATAGCGAAGCGGGCCGGTTTGTCGACGCCCGTCTGCATCTCGCCACCCCGGATATGCGATCCTGACGCCATGCGCCGCCGGTCCGCCATCGTCGCCGCCGTCGTCCTCGTCGTCGCGGGGCCACTCTCGTGGCCGGTCGCGGCCGACGATGCGAGGGCGTGGGAGGCGCTCGCGTCCGGCGGACATGCGCTGCTCCTGCGCCATGCGGCGACCGGGCCGGGCGTGGGCGATCCGCCCGGCTTCCGGCATGGCGATTGCGCGACGCAACGCAACCTGTCGGCGGAAGGACGCGAGCAGGCGCGGCGCCTCGGCGAGCGGCTCGCGTCGCGCGGCGTGGCGATCGGGCCGGTTCTTTCGTCACGCTGGTGCCGTTGCCTCGACACCGCGCGCCTCGCGTTCGGCCGCGTCGAGGCGTGGACGCCGCTCGACTCGTTCTTCGGCGACCGGGACGACGAGCCGCGGCGCACGGCCGAGGTGGTCGACCGCGCGACGCGCTGGCGCGGTCCGGGCACGCTCGTGCTGGTGACGCACCAGGTGAACATCGTCGCGGCGACCGGCGTCGCGCCGGCGATGGGCGAAGGCGTGGTCGTCGGCCGGGACGGTCATGTCGTCGGCCGGGTGGCGGCGGGTCCGTGACGCCGACCCGGCCCGGCAGGCGTCCGCCGCGAGCGCCGGCCATGACCCGCGCCCCTTCGGTCGCGACCGCCGCCCGTTGAGCGCCGCGCCGTCCCCGCCGGAACCGCTCGCGCGCCGCCGCGAGCTCGCGCTGCTCGCGACGCTCGCCGCGATCCAGTTCACGCACGTCGTCGACTTCATGATCGTGATTCCTCTCGCGCCGCAGCTCATGCGGTTGTGGGACATCGGCCCGCAGGCGTTCGGGCTCCTCGTGTCGGCGTACACGTTCGCGGCCGCGGTGAGCGGGCTCGTCGCGGTGGTCGTCGTCGACCGCCACGACCGCAGGCGCGCGCTGCTCGCGCTCTACGGCGGGTTCGTGCTCGCGACCGCGCTTTGCGGGCTCGCGCCCGGCTACGGGGCGCTCCTCGCGGCGCGCGTGCTCGCCGGCGCGTTCGGCGGCGTCATCGGCGCGATGATCCTCGCGATCGTCGCCGACACGGTTCCCTACGCCCGCCGGGCGCGTGCGAACGCGCTGGTCGCGAGCGCGTTCTCGCTGTCCGCGATCGTCGGCGTTCCGGCCGGGCTGTGGATCGCGACGGTCGCGGGCTGGCGCACGCCGTTCCTGGCCGTCGCGGCCCTGTCCGTCGCGGTCGGGCTGGTCGCCACGTGGTCGATCCCGCCGGTCGCCGGCCACGTGGCCGAAGGCCGCACGCGATCCCCGCTCGGCCAGATCCGCGCGATCATGGGCGTGCGCAATCACTGGAACGCGTTCGCGTTCATGCTCGCGCTGATGTTCGCGGGGTTCACGGTGATCCCGTTCGTCGCCGCCTACGCGGTCGCGAACGTCGGGCTCGCCGAGGCCGAGTTGCCCGCCATGTACGCGGTCGGGGGCGTGGCGACGCTGGTGACCGCGCAGGTGATCGGTCGCCTCGCCGACCGGCACGGCAAGAAGCGCGTCTACGCGGTGGTGGCGTTCGCGTCGATCGTGCCGATCCTCGCCCTCACGCACATGCCGCGCTCGACGCTCGGCTGGTTCCTGCCGGTGTCGACGCTGTTCTTCATCCTGGTGCCCGGCCGCTTCGGGCCCGCGATGGCGCTCATCTCCGGCAGCGCCGAGCCGCGGCTTCGCGGCAGCTTCATGAGCTTCAATGCCGCCGTGCAGCAGTTCGGCGCGGGCGTGTCGGCGCTGGTCGCGGGCGTCGTCGTCGGCCGCCTTGCCGACGGATCGCTCTCCGGCTACGGCTGGGTCGGCTGGCTCGCCGTGGCGTTCACGCTCGCGTTCCGCATCCGCGTGGTCGACGCGCGGGCGGGGCGGGACGCAGCGATCCCGCCGCGGGCGTGAGCGCGGGCCGCCCCGCGATCGGGGGAGTACCATCGCGCCATCCGGCAGTCCGCGCCGCCTCCCGCCCGCTTCCGATGATCCTCGAGTCGCTCCTCGACACCGACCTGTACAAGTTCACGATGATGCAGGTCGTGCTGCATCACTTCCCCGGCGCGCATGTCGAGTACCGGTTCAAGTGCCGCAACGAGGGCATCGACCTCGAGTCGTGCATTCCCGAGATCGAGCGCGAGATCGGGCACCTGTGCTCGCTGCGCTTCACGCGCGACGAGCTCGACTACCTCTCGCGGCTGCGCTTCATCAAGAGCGACTTCGTCGACCTCCTGGGACTGTTCCAGCTCGACCGCCGCTTCGTGCAGGTGAGGCCGCTCGAAGGCGCCCCGGGCGAGATCGACATCGCGATCAAGGGCCCGTGGCTGCACACGATCCTGTTCGAGGTGCCGATCCTCGCGATCGTGTCGGAGGTGTGGAATCGCCGGACCTGGCCGTCGCCCGACCTCGCGGAGGGCCGCCGCCGCCTCGCCGCGAAAGTCGGGCAGATCAACGCCGTGGCCGACCCGGACTTCCGCATCGCCGATTACGGGACGCGGCGCCGCCACGGCCGTGCCTGGCACGAGGAGGTCGTCACGTCGCTCAAGTCCGGCATCGGGCCGAAGTTCGTAGGGACGAGCAACGTCCACCTCGCCAGGCGGCACGACCTGACGCCGCTCGGGACGATGGCGCACGAGTACCTGCAGGCCTGCCAGGCGGTGGGGCCGCGCCTCCGGGACTCGCAGCGGTTCGCGTTCGACACGTGGGCGAAGGAGTACCGCGGCGACCTCGGGATCGCGCTGTCCGACGTGTGCGGAATGGACGCGTTCCTGCGCGACTTCGACCTGTTCTTCTGCAAGCTGTTCGACGGCGTACGCCACGACTCGGGCGATCCGTTCGAGTGGGGAGAGAAGCTCATCCTCCACTACAAGGCGATGCGCGTCGACCCGAGGAGCAAGGTCATGGTGTTCTCCGACCAGCTGACCGTCCCGCTCGCGATCCGCCTGTTCGAGCACTTCCGCGGCCGCAGCCAGGTCGCGTTCGGCATCGGCACCAACCTCACCAACGACCTCGGCCATCCGGCGCTTCAGATCGTCATCAAGATGACGCGCTGCAACGGGCAGCCGGTCGCGAAGATCAGCGACGAGCCGTCGAAGTCGATGGACTACGACCCGTCCTACGTCGCCTACCTGCGCGAGGTCTTCCAGGCGCCCGCGGCGCCGGAGCGACCGGCGCCCGCCCGCGCGAGCGCCGGTTGACGCCCCTTGCGTGAGCCGCCGCCCCGTGGCATCGTCCGCGCCGCCCACCGATCCGGAATGTCCATGAGAACACCGTTCGTCGCCGTCGTCTCGACGCTCTCCGTCCTCTTCCTCGCCTCGTGCTCGACCGTCGAGCCGGCGGCGGAGCGCGCTCCGGCCGCCGCTCCGGCCGCCGCGGCCCCCGCGTCGGTCATCCGCGGCTCGATCCTCTACCGCGAGAAGGAGGCGCTCCCGTCCGACGCCGAGTTGCTGGTCCAGCTCCTCGACGTGAGCCGTCCGGACCAGCAGGTGATCGTGGCCGAAACCCTGATCAGGACCGACGGGCGCCAGGTGCCGATCGCGTTCACGCTTGCGTTCGACCCGCAGCGGGCGACGGGCCGCCGCCACGCGCTTAACGCGAGCATCCGCTACGGCGGCAAGGTCCGCTATGTGACGAGGGCGCGGGTGAGCATCGATCCGGCCGCGCCGCCGCAGGCACTGGCGATGATGGTCGCGCCCGGAGACGCCGAGCCGCCGATCACCGACTCGCCGGCGCCGCCCGGGCCCGCGCGCGCCGCGCGGCCGGGCGCCCCGCCGCGCCGCGGAGCGCCCCCCGGCGCGCGCTAGGCACCGCCGCCGAGCGCCTCGACGCAGGCGGCATGCGTGCGCGCGTCCAGGCACGCGAACACGACCCGCGCGATCGACGGCGCGTGCGCGAGCCCGGCACGCACTTCGCGCACGGCGATCGCCGCCGCGGGCTCGAGCGGATAGCCGTAGGCGCCGCAGCTGATCGCCGGGAACGCGATCGACGCGAGCGCGCGCTCCGCGGCGAGCGCGAGCGCGCGGCGATAGCAGGAGGCGAGCAACGCGGCCTCTCCCGCCGTCCCTCCTCGCCAGACCGGTCCGACGGCGTGGATCACGTAACGGGCGGGCAGCGCGTAGCCTCCGGTGATCTTCGCGTCGCCGGTCGCGCAGCCCCGGAGGCCCCGGCATGCCTCCCGCAACGCGGGGCCGGCCGCCCGATGGATCGCGCCGTCGACGCCACCGCCCGGGAGCAGGCTCGCGTTTGCCGCGTTGACGATCGCGTCGACGTCGAGCGTCGTGATGTCGGCGAGCAGGGCCTCGAGTTTGGCGGGCATGGTCGTCGGTCGCGCGTGCGGATGCCCCGGTCAGGGCGCGGCGCGGGCGCGCGCGACCGTGCACAGACCGTGTAGAGTTCGCGGATGGCTTCCCTCGCGACCGGCGCGCGACCCGGCGGCTCCCGTGACCCCGCGGCGAGCGGCGATCGCCGCCTGCGCCTCGAGGATATCCTGAAGCTGATGGTGGCGGACGGTCTCGTGCCGCGCGCCGACGCCGAGCAGGTCTCGCGCGTCCGCACCCGCCAGTACGACCATCCGCTCGAGCTCGTCGCGGCGCGGCACTGGAAGTCGGCCAAGGCGCCGCATCCGTCGCTGACGCTCGAGTGGCTGGTCGAGTGGCTCGCGGGCAAGCTCGGCGTGCCCTACCTGCACATCGACCCGCTCAAGATCGACTTCGCGGCGGTGACGCAGACGATGTCGAACGCCTACGCCGAGCGCTTCCGCATCCTGCCGGTCGCGTTGTCGGGAGGGCGGCTCACCGTCGCGACCAGCCAGCCGTTCGTGGACTCGTGGGCGAGGGAGCTCGCCGCGATCCTCAAGCTCGACGTCGCGCTGGTGTTCGCCAATCCGACCGACATCAAGCGCTACCTCGGCGAGTTCTACAACCTCGCCCGCTCGATGAAGAAGGCGGCCGAGGCGCAGCCCGGGCAGGTGTCGCTCGCGCGCAATTTCGAGCAGCTCGTCGAGCTCGGCAAGCGCGGGACGCTCGACGCGAACGACAGCCACGTCGTCCACATCACCGACTGGCTGTGGCAATACGCGTTCGAGCAGCGCGCCTCGGACATCCACATCGAGCCTCGCCGCGACGCGGGCCTCGTGCGCTTCCGCATCGACGGCGTACTGCACCAGGTCTACGCCATCCCGACGCCGGTGCTGGTGGCGATGACCTCGCGCATCAAGCTGCTCGCGCGCATGGAGATCGTCGAGAAGCGGCGGCCGCAGGACGGCCGGATCAAGACCGTCGCGCCCGACGGGCAGGAGGTGGAGCTCCGCATCGCGACGATGCCGACCGCGTTCGGCGAAAAGATCGTGATGCGCATCTTCACGCCCGAGGTGCTGGTGCGCGACTACGCGGACCTGGGCTTCACGCCGGACGACCGCACGCGCTGGGACCAGATGATCCGCGAGCCGCACGGCATCGTGCTGGTCACCGGCCCGACCGGGTCGGGCAAGACGACGACGCTCTACTCGACGCTGCGCCAGCTCGCGACGCCCGAGGTGAACGTGTGCACGATCGAGGACCCGATCGAGATGATCGAGCCGGCGCTGAACCAGATGCAGGTGCAGCCGTCGGTCGGCGTCGACTTCGCGAGCGGCGTACGCACGCTGCTGCGCCAGGACCCGGACATCATCATGGTCGGCGAGATCCGCGACCGCGACACCGCCGAGATGGCGGTGCAGGCCGCGCTCACCGGCCACCTGGTGCTGTCGACGCTGCATACCAACGACGCTCCGACCGCGGTCACGCGCCTGCTCGACCTCGGCGTTCCCGCCTACCTGATCAACTCGACGCTGCTCGGCGTGATGGCGCAGCGGCTCGTGCGCACGCTGTGCCCGCACTGCAAGCGGCAGGGCGAGCCGCCCGAGGAGGAGGTCTGGCGCATGATCACCGCGCCGTGGCGCGCCGAGCGCCCGTTGTCCGGTACGATGGATCCGGTCGGCTGCCTCGAGTGCCGGATGACCGGCTACCTCGGCCGGATGGGGCTCTACGAGATCATGCTGATGTCGCCCGCGGTCCGGAAGCTGGTCGTCGACCACGCGGACGACACCCGCGTCCGCGAGCAGGCGTACAAGGACGGCATGCGCCCGCTGCGCGTGTCCGGCGCGGTCAAGGTCGCGGCGGGGGTCACGACGGTGGAAGAGGTGATGAAGGTCGCGCCGCTGGGGTGACGCGGCGCGGGCGACGACATGGCGGCGACCATGGGTCGGCGGCGAGGGCCGCGCAGCGCGAAACGAGGAGGAGGGATGGGCGGGAACGGGGCATCGGTTCGACGCCGCCAGGGCGTCGTCGGCGTACATTCGCTCCAGCGCTTCGATCTGGAGGTTCCATCGCTCGACGAGGCCGGGCGGTTCTACCGCGCGTTCGGCCTCGACGTGCGCGAATCGGGCGACACGCTCGAACTGCGCGTCCACGGCGATGCGCATTGCTGGGGCGTGGTCCACGGCGGCGGAGCGAAGCGCATGCGATCGGTCACGTACGGCATCCACGCCGACGATGCGGACGCGTTCGCCGCGCGCATCGCGAGCGCCGGCGCCGGCCTCGCGCCGCCGTCGCATGGAAACCGAGACGGCCTGTGGCTCGCGGACCCGGACGGCGTGGCGATCCAGCTCGTCGTGGCGCCGAACGTGAGCCCGGCGGCCAAGTCTCCGCCGAGTCCGGTGACGCAGGCGCCGCCCGGCCACGGTGCGGCGCCGGCCCGAAGCCGGGTCGCGCAGGTCCGTCCGCGCAGGCTGTCGCACCTGCTCCGCTTCACGCCGGACGTGCCGCGCATGGTCGGCTTCTGCACGGACGTCCTGGGATTGCGGCTGTCCGACCGCTCGGCCGACCTGATCGCATTCCTTCACGGCGTGCACGGCAGCGACCACCACATCGCGGCGTTCGCGAAGTCCGACGGTCCCGGCTACCACCATTCGAGCTGGGACGTCGGCAGCCTCGACGAGGTCGGGCGTGGATCCGAGCAGATGCGCAACGCCGGCTACGGCGACGGCTGGGGCGTGGGTCGCCACGTGCTCGGCTCGAACTACTTCTACTACGTCCGCGATCCGTGGAAGAGCTGGGCCGAGTACTCGTTCGACATCGACTACGTGCCCGTCGACGTCGACTGGCGGGCGGCGGACCACCCGCCCGAGGACTCGATCTACGTGTGGGGGCCGCCGCTGCATCCGGAGTTCATCGTCAACCACGAGACGCGGGCGTAGCGACCCTCGGACGCGCACTCGAATCGAAGCGATGCGCGGCGGACGCCGCGAATTGCGGCAACGTTGCACGACACGACAACCAGGACGCCGAAGGAGGAACCGATGAAGAAGCACACCAGCGTGTGGCACCGGCTCGGTCTCGCCGTTGCCGTGACGTTCTTCGCCGTGCCGGTGGCGCTGGCGCAGGGTGCGCAGCCGCCGATCCGGATCGGCAGCACGCTCGCGCTGACCGGACCGCTCGCCTCGACGAGCCTCGTGCACAAGGTCGTCGGCGAGATCTACGTCGAGCAGCTGAACAAGCGCGGCGGCCTGCTCGGGCGCCAGGTCGAGTGGATCGTCAAGGACGACCAGTCGAAGCCGGACCTCGCGCGGACGCTCTACGAGCAGCTCGTCACCTCGGACAAGGTCGACCTGCTGATGGGGCCGTACGCGACCGGCGCGATCCTGTCGGCGATGGGCGTCGCGCAGCGCTTCAACAAGGTGCTCGTCCATCACACGTTCGGCATTCCGTCGCTCGCCAAGTACGAGATGCAGTTCCCGGCGTGGTCGCTCGGGGCCGATCCGGCGAACACGGTGCCGAACACGGTGCTCGACGCGCTCGGCGCCCTGCCGAAGCCGCCGAAGACGATCGCGGTGGTCACGAGCAAGTTCCCGTCGGTGCACTTCATGTCGCTCGGCGCGCGCGAGGTCGCGAAGAAGCGCGGGCTGACCGAGGTGCTGTTCCTCGAATGGGACTTCGGCAACCTCGACTATGGCCCGATCGCCGCGCGCGTGAAGGACGCCAGGCCCGACTTCGTCTGGGTCGGCGCGATCGGGCTCGAGGGGACGCAGCTCCTCGAGGCGATGAGCAAGATCGACTACGCGCCGCCGCTGCACTTCTACATGTACCCGGCCCCCGGGCCGATGTCGAAGTCGCCGCTCGCGAAGAACGCGCTGTCGATGACGGTGTTCGAGGAGCATCCGCCGTTCACGAACGCGGCGGGTGCCGCCGAGTTCATCAGCCTGTACCACGTTCGCGCGGCGAACGCCCGCATTCCGGACACCTCGGTCGAGGTCCAGGCCGCGGCGTCGTACACGGCGTGGCAGATCCTCGAGGCCGGCGTCCGCGGCGCGCGCAGCCTCGACGACAAGGCCATCGGCGCGTGGATCAAGGCCAACCGCATCGACACGATCCAGGGGCGACTGCGCTTCGACGGCCCGTCGAACTACGGCGACGACCTGATGCGCGTGAAGCAGGTGCAGAACGGTCGCTGGGTCACCGTCTGGCCGAAGGAGTACGCGGCGCCGGGCGCGACGCTCCAGGTGCCGTGATCCGCGGCGAGCCCCGGGGCGGCCGGCCACGCGCCAGGCGGTCCGCCCCGGGGGCGCGGCGCCCGTTCGGGGGGTGCCGGGCGAACCGGATCCCCGCGCAGCGCCGTCGCCGTCGACCGGGGGCGCCGGCGCGGCGTTCGTCACCATGAACCTTCCCAGCGGAACGCTTCTCGCGCAGTCGGCGCTGTCGGGGCTGTTCATCGGCGGCCTCTACGGACTCATCGGCCTGGGGCTCGGGTTGAGCTGGGGCCTGCTGCACGTCATCAACCTCGCGCATTTCGGGCTCGCGTTCCTCGCGGCCTACGTTTGCTACCAGCTCGCGAGCGTGGGCGGGATGGACCCGCTCGCCACGCTCGCGATCGTCGTGCCCCTGTGCTTCGCGCTCGGCGTCGCGATGCACGCGCTGCTGATGCGCTTCCGCGTCTCGCCGCTGAACTCGCTGCTCGCCACGTTCGGCATCACGGCCATCATCGAGGCCGGCATCCAGAGCGTGTGGACCGCGGACTTCCGCAAGCTCGAGTCCTCGTACGCCGCGCAGAAGTTCCGCATCGGCGAGTTGTTCCTGCCGCTGCCCGAGCTTCTCACGCTCGCGATCGCCGTCGCGCTCGCGTTCGGGATCTGGGCGGCCATGCGCTACACCGACCTCGGCAAGGCGATGCGCGCGCTCGCCGAGGACGCGCCGGTCGCTTCCGCGTTCGGCGTCAACGCCCGCATGCACGCGCTCCTGCTCGCCGGTGTGTGCGGCGCCCTCGCGGGGGTCGCCGGCGTGTGCCTCGCGCTCACCTACACGCTGACGCCCGCGCAGATCTACGCGTGGGTCGGCGTCGTGTTCGCGGCCGTCATGCTGGGCGGGCTGGGGTCGCCTCTCGGTCCGCTCGCGGCGGGCATCGTCATCGGCGTGTCCGAGGCGCTGACCATGGCGGTCGCGTCGCCGTCGTGGGCGCCGATCGTGTCGTTCACGATACTGATCGCGCTCCTGCTCGTCCGGCCGGGGAAGACCTGAAGCCCGACCGCACGCTCGCCGGGATCGTCGTCGCCGGCCTGGCGCTCGCCGCCGTGCCGGCACTGCGGCTGCCCGCGTTCTACGAGTCGTTCCTCTACCTCGTGCTCCATTGGATCGTGCTCGCGACGTCGTGGAACCTGCTGTCCGGCTACTCGGGATACTTCTCGTTCGGGCACGGAGCGTTCTACGGGGCGGGCGTCTACACGACCGCGGTGCTCGCCGGAAAGATGGACGTGCCGTTCGCATGGACGCTGCCGGCGGCCGCGCTCCTTCCCGCGCTGCTCGGCGTCGCGCTGGGCGCCATCGTGTTTCGCGTCCGGAACGTTCGCGGCGAACTGTTCGCGCTGCTCACGCTGGCGGTCACGTTCGTGCTGGCGACCATCGTGCTCAACACGCCGATCGATGGCGGGCCGGGCGTCTACCTGTCGGCGGTCGCGGTGCCCTCCCTCGCGCCGACCGCGTCCGGGTCGTTCTACCTGATGGCCCTCGCGCTCGCGGTCGTCACGCTCGCGATCGCCTACGCGGTCACGAAGATGCGCCTTGGGGTCGGCCTGTTCGCGATCCACGACGACGAGGATGCGGCCGAGGTGATGGGCGTGCCGACCTACCGCTACAAGCTCGTCGCGTTCGGGCTCTCGTGCGGGCTCGCGGGACTGGCGGGCGGCATCCAGGCGCTGTTCGTGTCGTACGTCACCTCGAACGGCACGTTCAACATCACGGTGCCGCTCACCGTCGTGCTGATGAGCGTGCTCGGCGGCACGCGGCACTGGGCAGGCCCGGCGATCGGCGCGACGGTGATCACGATCCTGCTCTACGCATCGACGGCGGCGGACCAGGCGGTCGCCGGCAAGGCGGTCGTCGGCGCGATCCTCGTCGGCGCCGTGCTGTTCATGCCGGACGGGATCCTCGGCCTCGCCGTCGCGCGGCTGCGGCGCATGCGGGCAGCCGCATCGTCGATCGCGCAGGCGCCGCCGGCGTACGCGACGCGCCTCCCGGCGACGGCCGCGCCGCGCGCCCGCACCGGCGAGCCGCTGGTCGTGGTGCGCGGCCTCCGCAAGTCGTTCCGCGGCGTGCGCGCGCTCGACGGCGTCGACCTGGACGTGCGCGAGGGAGAGATCCTCGGCGTGCTCGGGCCGAACGGCTCGGGGAAGTCGACGCTGATCAACGTCGTCAGCGGCCACTACCGGGCGGACGCGGGAAGCATCGTGTTCGCCGGCCGCGAGCTCCTCCACCTGCGGGCGCATCGCATCGCGCGGGCCGGCATCGCGCGCACCTACCAGATCCCGCGTCCATTCGCCCACATGACGGTGCGCGACAACGTGGCGCTCACCGCGATGTTCGGCGGCGAGGCCCTCGACCCCGGCGAGGCGCGTGCGCAGGCGGGCGAGTGGCTCGCGTTCACCGACCTCGCCGCGCGCGCGGACGCGCTGCCCGGCGACCTCAACCTGCACCAGACGAAGTTTCTCGAGCTCGCGCGCGCGCTCGCGTCCCGGCCGCGGCTGGTCCTGCTGGACGAGGTGCTGTCGGGTCTCACGCCGGGCGAGATCGACGAGGCCGTGGAGCTGATCCGCCGCATTCGCGCGCGAGGGACGACGATCGTGCTGGTCGAGCACGTGATGCGCGTCGTGACCGCGCTGTCGGACCGGATCGTCGTGCTCGACCAGGGCCGCGTGCTCGCGGAAGGCCTCGCGGACGACGTGATGTCGCGTCGCGAGGTCGCGATCGCCTATCTCGGGACCGTCCATGCTTGAGGTCGACCGCCTCGGCGCGGGCTATGGCGCGGCGCCCGCCCTGTGGGAGGTGTCGCTGGCGATCGCGGAGCGCGAGCTCGTGTGCGTCCTCGGTCCCAATGGCGCGGGCAAGACGACGCTCATCAACGCGATCGCGGGGCTCCTGCCGGCGCGCGGCGGGCGCATCGTGATGGACGGCCGCGAGCTGACGCGCGCCGCGCCGCATCGCTTCTGCGCATCGGGCATCGCGATCGTGCCCGAGGGGCGGCGGCTGTTCGCCGGGATGACGGTACGCGAGAACCTCGAGATCGGCAGCTACCTGCCGCAGGCGAGGCGCGAGCGCGCTCGCTCGCTCGATTACGTGTGCGCGCTGTTCCCGGCGGTGCGCGAGAAGCTCGACCACGCCGCAGGCTCGCTGTCCGGCGGCCAGCAGCAGATGGTCGCGATCGGCCGCGCGCTGATGGCGCGGCCGCGGCTGTTGCTGCTCGACGAGCCGTCGCTCGGGCTCTCGCCGGCGATCGTGCTGGCGATGTTCGACGCGATCCGGGAAGTCAACGCGGCGGGAACCGCCGTGCTGCTCGTGGAGCAGAATGTGGCCATGGCGCTCGACCTTGCCGGACGGGCGTACCTGCTCGAGGAAGGCCGCGTCGTTGCCGAGGGACCGCCGGCGGCGCTGTTCGACCGGCCGGAACTGAAGCGCGCCTACCTTGGCCACGATCCGGTGCGCTGACCGCGCGCGCCGTGCGGGCCGGCGCATCGATCATCGCAGGAGTCGCCCATGACCCGTCCGACCGTCGGCATCATCGTCGGCAGCAACCGCCGCGAATCGCTCAACCGCCGCCTCGCGCTCGCGCTCGCGAAACTCATTGGCGATCGCCTGGCGGTCACGTGGATACGCATCGACGACCTGCCGATGTACAACGGCGACCTCGAAGGCGCGCGACCCGATGTCGTCGGCCGCTTCACCGCCGAGGTCGCGAAGGTCGACGCGCTGCTCGTCGTGACGCCCGAGCACAACCGCTCGCTCCCGGCGGTACTCAAGAACGCGATCGACTGGGGCTCGAAACCGGCCGGCCACAACGTGTGGCAGGGCAAGGTCGCTGCGATCACCGGGACGTCGCCCGGCGCGATCGGGACGGCGGTCGGCCAGCAGCACCTGCGCCAGGTCCTGGGAATCCTCGGCGTGCTCGTGATGGGGGGCGAGGCGTACCTGTCGTTCAAGCCCGAGCCCGTCGACCACGAAGGCAACTTCCTGGTCGATTCGACGCGCGATTTCCTCGGGCGCTACATCGACCAGTTCGTCGCGCTCGTCCTGCGATTCGCAGACTGATCGTCGCGCCGCGTCGGGCAATTTCCGGGGTGGCGCATCGCGCCTTGGCGGGGGCGGCGGACGAGTGCGCCGCCATTCGGCTGGCGCATTGTGGGGCACAACTGACTTGCGCGCTCTTCGTCGCGTTTTGTCGGGCGACGTCCTACGGCGGAGACGCTCTCTAGTGACAGAAGTCGGCGGTCGCTTGCTTCGCGAACTCGTTGGCGTATTGTATGGCACAAGGGGGGGCAACCACGAATCGGAGGATTACTTATGACTGCACGCACGTCGCAGTCGCTTGCCGTGATCGCATCCCGCATCGCACTCGCGCTGGGCGTCGCCTGCCTTGCCAGCCTCGACGTCCTTGCCGCGCCGCCCCCGGGCGTTCCGCCGCCTCAGGCGGGCGGGCCGGTCGCGCGCGGCGGCGGCGTCGGCCCGCACGTCGGTTGGGTCAACCACTTCGCGCTCCTGCCGGGCGGCGCCGAGGTCACGACGACGGCGGATTCGACGTCGTCGGGCATCGGCGGCGGGCTCACCGGGCTCGTGATCCACTCGTCGACGATCGGCGAGACCTTCGCGGACGGCGGCAACAAGGTCGTCCACATGGCGCTCGACCTGCCGAAGAACACGATCGTCACCGGCGTGCGCGTCTGCTACGAGCTCACCGACACCGCCACGCACATCAGCCAGATACGGCTGGCGCAGGTCCAGGATCCGCCGTCGTCGGCCATCGTCAAGCTCGACGACGGCACCGACCTCGTCGACCCGGGTCCCGTGTGCGTCGACAGCGCGCCGACGTTCATCAAGTCGGCGGACGGCTCGCTTCTGCTGTCGCTCCGCGTCAATTTCGCCGACACCGAGGACGCGATCGTCGTGCGCGCGCTCGGGCTGCGCGTCAAGTAGGCTCGAAACGTTCGACCGCGGGCGCGGGACACCCTGCGCCCGCGGCGTGCCCGCACAGGGCGGCAGGCGCCGCCGCGCGCCCTCGATTCCCGGCGTCCCGGCGCGATATGCTCCGGGCTTTCGCGCGTCGCGAGCCTGTCCCCAGGGAGCCGGATGCCGGAGATCGAGTTCGAGCCGAACGCGCATTTGCCGCCGCTTGCCTGGTGCGCGCACTCGCGGGCGGGCGCTCCGGTGCGCGTGCGCCACGGCGCCGGGGTCGAGACGCGTGACGACGGTTTCGTCGAGGGCGCGTGGGACGGCGACTTCGACGCGTTCGACGTCGACCTTGCCGGTGCGCTGGCCGGATCGGGCGCGCGCGTGCGCGGCGACGAGATCGTCTTCGCGGCGCCCTTCCATCCGCTCGAGCGGCTGTTCGTGCTGCGCGGTCCCGGCGAGACGCGGATCTCGAATTCGCTCGCGTTCCTGCTCACAGACGCGGGTGACGGACTCGATCTCTCGCATCCCGACTATTTCTTCGACTTCGTCGCCCAGGTGCGGCGAGGCATCACGCCGCCGCCGTCGCGCCTGCGCACGGCGTCCGGGAACCAGGTCGAGCTGCATCCGTGCTGCAACCTGGCGTTGCGCGCCGACGCGTCGCTGCGACGCATCGCGAGGCCGCCCGGCGCGCCGCCCTCGCGCTACGCGGACTACGTCGACCTGTTGCTCGGCACGACCTGCCGGCTCGCCGCCAACGCCGCGGATCGCCGTCGCGCGGCGACCTACCGGCTCGTCGCGGCGTGCTCGCGCGGCTACGACTCGACGGCGTCCGCGGCGATCGCCGGCCTCGCGGGCTGCCGGGAGGGCGTCACGTTCGTCGAGAGCCTGGGGCGCTCCGGCCATCCGCTCGTCGGCGTCACCGAGCGCGTGGGCGACGACAGCGGCGCCGACACGCTGCGCGTGCTCGGCATGCGCGTCGCCGAGTTCGACCGCCGCGCGCTCGCGGAACTCCCCGGGCATCCGCGCGCGGAGTTCTTCCTCAGCAGCCCGGCGGCGATCACCGACGCCACGGCCCGGGTCATGGAGGACACGCTGCGCGGCAGCGTCTTCGTGTCGGGGCGCCACGGCGAGCGCTACTGGGGGCCGACTCGCCGGTGCAGCCGCACCGACTTCCGCGAGCGCGACGACTGCCACCTGTCGGGACAGGCGCTGGGCGAGTTCCGGCTGCGCGCGGGCTTCGTCCACTTTCCGTTGCCCTACGTCGGCGCGCGGCACGGCCCGGCGATCTACAGGATCACGCGCTCGGCCGAGATGCGCCCCTGGACGCTGGGCACGGGCTACTACGACCGGCCGATCCCGCGCCGCATCGCCGAGGAGGCCGGCGTGCCGCGCGAGTGGTTCGGGCAGCGCAAGCTCGGTGCCGGGATGGGGCTTCGCGATCTCTCCGCCGAGAGCGAACGCGACTTCCAGGACTTCCTTCATTCGGAGGTGCCGGCCACGGTGCTGCGGCGCCTCGATCCGCGGCCGATCGCCGAGCGCTTCGCGGCGCACCGCCGGCTGACCTGGATCCGCTCGATCTATTCGCACCTGCCGCCCGTCTCGGCGGCGCTCGACCTGCTGCAAGGCGATCGCCTGCACATGATGTGGCGCTCGACCTCGCTCTACCATTTCCACTGGGGCTACGCGAAGACGCGCAGCCGCTACGCCCGCCCGTGACCGGCGAACGCCGCGCGGCTCCCGCGGGTCACGGCGACCGCGGCGCCCCGCGGACGTCGGGCAGCCGATGCGCAATGCCCTGGGGCTGTCGATGCCGGCCTCATTGCCGGTGACGCGGAGGCGGGCGTGCATCGAGGCCGCGCGCGGGCTCCGGCGCGTGCCGCCCATGGAATCAGCGCCGCGGCCCTTGCGGCACGCCGGCGAGCCGTTCGCCTCCATGCGCACCCACCCGCTGCGGGCAGGCGCGAGCGTTCGCGGCAGGGCGGACTCGCGGTTCCGGGGGTTCGATGCGCGAGCCCCGGAAGGTTCAGTGCGCCCGCTTGCGATTGCGCTCCAGCCAGGCGTCCACCAGGGCGACGGTCTGGTCGACGACGTCGTGGCGCATTCCTTCGCGCGCCGCGATAAGCTGCACCAGGCGATCGGTGCGCTCGATGTCGGGCGCGCCGGCCGCCAGAGCCCGCGCGGCCGACGACGGGCTTTGCAGCGAGAGCGCCGCGTTGGCGTATTTCCCGAACGGCACGAGATCCTCCTCCGCCGCGCCGAGGGCCACGCACAATCCGACCACCCAGTCGTACACCGCCCTCGACGCATCGAGGTCGGCATGGACCGCGTCCCGGATGGAACGGATGGCGTCCTTCTGCACGCAGCGATAGTTCCCGGCGAGCAGCATCGCCCACTTCGCCAGCGGCACGAAGACCGAGTCGTGCACCTTGAGCTTGACGGGCACCTCGACGCTGCCGGCGCCGGTGTCGAACCGGGCGTCTTCGATGTCGGACGCCAGCCGCCGGAGTATCGCGGTATGCGCGTCGGACTCGAATCGCGCGGCCTTGAGGTTGGTTGGCAGCCTGACCTGCAGCACGTTGACCTTTTCCTCCGGCGGGCGGAAGGCCTGCGCGTCCGGGCTGCACAGCGTGACCCGCGCGGGGTCGAAGCTGTCCCAGACGCTCGCGTCCGTGTAACAGCTCCTGCAGGCATCGACCGCGACGCCCGGAATGCGCGCGAGATAGGGCACGGGCGGGATGTTCATGATCGACATGCACGGAACGCCGGCCCGGCCCACCGCGTCGAGCAATTCGCGCACGCCGTCCGCCCGGTACTGGGGTTCCTGCATCGCCAGGGCGACGAGATCGAATTCGGAGGGATCGACGCCCGCCGGGCCGCCCGCAGACAGCTTCCCCGGCAGTGCACGCGAGTCGATCTCGACGAGTCCGTCGTGGCCCTTGACCGGGATCCGCACCCGGGCGCCTTCGCCGTTGATCAGGTCGGCCTCGGCCGGGAGGCAGATCAGCTTCGCCGAATGGCCCGCGAGCAGCAGCTTGGTCGCCAGCAGCGAACCGTAGGACGCGCCCATGATCAGGATGCCCAGACCGGATCGCATGGAAGCTCCTCCACGGACTGGCGTCGCCACGACGCATTCCGGTGCAACGGACGGCCGGCACGAGTATTCGCCCGAGGCAGGCGAGGGTCAAGCGCCCGGGTCGCGTCCGCACGAATCGCGGCACGCGACCCGGCCGGTCGTTCCGGTGACGTGCCGCTGGCGTCGCGAGCGCGGCGTGGCGCGTGCCGGCGACTGGCGAGCGGCCGGAGGTCGCCGAGGGCGGACACGGACCGACGCTCCCCCCGCGACGCGTCGGTTCTGGATCATAGTTTGGCGGCGAGCTGTCGCTCGCTATACCGCGCAGGCGGCAGGCTGGAAATTGCCGCCTGCAGGGCGGCGCGAAATCGCTCCCCAAGCCCAGCCGGCACCGTACTACGGGTTCGATCAGCACGTTGCCGTGTAGTCAACCGCGACCGCCCGTCGTCGGTGCGCCACGACGGGCCGGCTCGCGCCTGCGGCCGTCACGCGCAACCGGCGCGCACGTCTGCGGGTCCGGGCCACCCGCGCAACGCGGAAACTCACGCCCACGGCGGCGCACGACCACGCCATCTTCCCGTCGGCTCGCTCGCGTCAACCCGTGAGACGCTGCCACAGCAGACACCTCATGCGGTTGGACGTCCTATCCGCGGTGGTCGAGTTCCCGGCGCTCGGCCCCGGGGCCGAGCGCGAGGCTCGAGGGTGGCGTCCGTCGACTTCCCCGTCACCGGCGACGCAGCCTCCAGGTCCCGGCCGCGACGACGAGCAGGGCGAGAACGGCCAGCGCGCGCGGGTCGAAGGTGGGTACCGGGACGCTGGACGCGCCCGCCACGGCCACGGTCAGGGTGAAGTCGTCGACGACGAAGGCCTGGCCTCCGCCGGCGGGATTGGGCGTGCCGCCAATCATCGACACGCGTGCCCGGACACTGACCGCGCCGGGCGGCGCGACCGCCACCGCCGTGTACTCCCTGTAATTGAACGGCTCGCCGTTGTTGACGTAGAGCGTCGCCAACAGGTCGATCACCTGGCCGCTCGCCGGGATCACGCTGCTGCCGCCATCCAGGAACTCGAGTGCGATCTCGGCCCCGGTCACCAGGAAATTGGCCTCGGCGCCGGCCCAGCCGGTGAGGACGTAGGTCACGCCGGGGATGGCCGGATGGTCCTGGTACACGTGCGCGGTTGTCGCGCCTTCGGCGACGATCCCGGAAAACGCCTTGAAGAACACGGCGCAGTCCAGGCCGCTGCATCCGTCCGGTCCGGGATCACCGCTGCCGTCGGCCGTGACCGGGGTGGGAGCAGGCCCGGCCCAGGGCTCGGACGAAAGCTCGTCTTCGTACGGACCCGTGATGGCTCTCGACGCTTCGTTGATCCAGACGCTCGGCTTCGGCAGGAAGAAGTCGGGGACGATCTCCTGAGGGTAGGTCTGGTCGAAATTGCCGTTGTTGGTGCTCCCGCCGATGAGGACGACCTGGGCGTTGGCCGCGCTGGTCAGGAAGGCCGCGAGACCGACGGCGAAAACGTAACGCGGCACGAGTCTCATGACACCTCCACCTGCGGTGCGGTATCGCCCAGTCCACTACCGGTCCCTGTGATGCGCCGCCGTGCCGCCGCAGGACGAGGGCTGCTCGCGGTGGCCGGTGGAAGTCGCCGTGTACGACTGCACGCGCGGCCGGCCCGCCGTGGGTGCCGAACGCCGGGAGGGCGGGCCGGCGTCGCTCGTCCACGTCCCGGTGAGAGCCGTTCTCGCGCGCTGCGCGTCACGCTGCGCGTCATCGAGGCCCGCGCGGATCGAGACCAACGCCATCGCGCCGGTGCGCCGGCGCTTGTCCGATCCGACGAAGCAACCCGAGCGGCAGAACCGACGTCGGGCTCAGCGGCTTTTTCCACGACTTCCCGGGCCGAGACTCTCGCCCGGGCGTTGCCGGACGCGGAATTGGCGGATGGGGTGGGATTCGAACCCACGAAGGACTTGCGCCCTTGCCGGTTTTCAAGACCGGTGCCTTCAACCGCTCGGCCACCCATCCGTGATGCATCGCCGCTCCCCGCATCGAATGCCCGGCGGCACGGTCGGCGCCGCGATGTGTCGACGCCAGCGCCATCGGATTCGCGTCGCGCGCACCGATGTTACCGTCCCTCGGACCCTGACGTGAGTAGGGGAGATTCCGCGTCGGGGGGGCAACCCCTTGATTTCGCGCGATCTGCCCGAACACCGCTTTGCTGAAGCGCCACGAACGCACGCGTTAACCGGTTGAAACTCCGAGCGTTTCTGTTAGTCTAAAAACCGATGGTCCGGTTGCGGGCCGCTCGTGGGAGGTAGTGCATGGATCCGAAGCTCCAGCCCGTCTCGATTTCCGGCCGGCCCGCGCCGCTGCCCGGCGGGACCGATTCGCTGACCGCCGAACGCAACCGCGTTCTGCGCAACACCTACTGGCTGCTCGCGCTGTCACTGCTGCCGGTCGTCGGCGGCGCGTGGCTCGGGATGCAGTTGAATTTCGTGTCGTTCTTCATGGCGGCGCCGATCATGACGCCGCTCGTGATGTTCGGCGCGATGATCGGCATGCTGTTCGTCGTCACGCTGCTGCGCAACAGCGCGTGGGGCGTCGCCGCGCTCCTGGGCTTCACGTTCGTGTCGGGCGTGTTCCTGACGCCGATCCTGTCCGTCGCCGCGGGACTCCGCAACGGCGGTCAGCTCGTGGCGCTGGCCGGCGGAATGACCGCGGCGATCTTCTTCGCGATGGCGACTATCGCCACGGTGACGAAGCGCGACTTCAGCTTCATGGGCAAGTTCCTGTTCATCGGGCTCGTGCTGGTCATCGTCGCGGCGCTCGCCAACCTGTTCTTCCAGGTGCCGGCCCTCTCGCTCACGATCTCGTCGATCGCCGTGCTGCTGTTCTCCGCCTACCTGCTGTACGACGTCAGCAGGATCGTCAACGGCGGAGAGACGAACTACGTGATGGCGACGCTGGGCATTTTCCTGAGCCTCTACAACATCTTCGTCAGCCTGCTTCACCTGCTCATGGCGTTCTCGGGGCAGCGCGACTGACCTGACTCCAACAGCGATTGCGGGGTGAGGCGACTCGCCCCGTTTTTTTTGGGTGCGGGCCGGCGCAGGTCACCGGCGTGCCGCCGCGTCACCCCGCGCGGGGCGGGTCGCGCAGGAAGAGCGCGATCGACTCGGCGTGCGCCGTGTGCGGGAACATGTTGATCGCGCCCGCCGCCGCGAGCGTGTATCCGCGGTCGTGCACGAGCACCGCGGCGTCGCGCGCGAGCGTCGCGGGATTGCAGCTCACGTAGACGATCCGGCGCGGCGCCTCCTCGTCGATCGCCGGCGGCAGCGCCCTGGCGAGCTCCACGGCGCCTTCCCGCGGTGGGTCGATCAGCACCTTGTCGAGCGGCAGGAGCGGCGCGATCGATTCGGTCGTCGCGGCGAACAGGTTCGCGACCTCGAAGCGCGTCCGCGAAGCGAGGCCATTGCGCGCGGCGTTCGAGCGCGCGCGCCCGACGAGCGCCTCGCTGCCTTCGATCCCGACGACGTCCGCGCCGCCGCGCGCGATCGGCAGCGTGAAGTTGCCGATCCCGCAGAAGTAGTCGGCAACGCGCTCGCCCGGGGCCGGCGCGAGCAGCGAGATCGCGCGCCGCACCAGCACCTCGTTGATGCTCGGATTGACCTGCGTGAATTCTGTGGGCGAGAACGGCATCGTCACGTCGAACTCGCCGAGCCTGTAGGCGAGTTCCGGACCGCCCGCGACGAGCGGCGCGGCGCTTCCCGGGCCGCCCGGCTGCAGCCACAGCGAGACGTCGTGCGCGGCCGCGAACGCGCGCAGGGCCGCCGCGTCGACGTCGGTCGGCGGATCGAGTACGCGCAGCACCAGCACGACCAGATCGACGGTCGGGGCGTCGGCGCGAACGCCGACCGCGACCTCGATCTGCGGCAACCGGTCGCGAATCGACAGCGCCCCGACGAGCTCGCGCAGGCGGGGCAGGAGCGCCGAAACGCGCGGCGGCAGAACGTGGCACTCACGCATGTCCGCGACGTAGCTCGACTTGCGCTCGTGGAAGCCGACCAGCACGCCGCCCTTCTTCGGGACGTGCCGGACCGACAGCCGCGCCCGTGCGCGGTAGCCCCAGGAGGCGCCGTGGACCGGCGGCAGCAATATCGCCGGCGTCACGCGCCCGATGCGCGTCAACGAGTCCTCGAGCACGCGCTGCTTGGCGGCGACCTGGAGCGACGGTGTGGCGTGCTGGAGCGTGCATCCGCCGCACACGCCGAAATGCGGGCAGCGCGGAGCGACGCGGTCCGCCGCGGCGAGCTCGATGCGCACCGCGCGGGCGAGCTCCCAGGTCGGCTTGCGCTTGAGCGTCTCGATCGCGACCGTCTCGCCGGGCAGCGCGCCCTCGACGAACACGGCCTTGCCCTCGACGCGGGCGACGCCGCGGCCCTCGTAGTCGAGCGAGGCGACGTCGACGGTGAGCATCGGGGGATTCCTTCGGAAAGGCGACATTCTACCGGGGGCGCCGCCGCCGCTCGTCTAGAATCGGGCCTGTGCGGATCCTTTCGATCGACAGTTCGACCGACGTGCTGTCCGTCGCGTGCGGCGACGGGCGCGAGTTCGCCGTCCGCGACGAGCGCGTGGGGCCCGCGCACGCCGAGCGCGCGCTTCCGTGCATCCGCGAGGTGCTGGCGGAGCAGGGCTGGACGCTCGCGTCGCTCGACGCGATCGCGTTCGGCGCCGGTCCCGGCTCGTTCACCGGCGTGCGGATCGCGTGCGGCATCGCGCAGGGGCTCGCGCTCGGCGCCGGCCTCGGCGTCGTGCCGATCGGAACGCTCGAGGCGCTCGCGCAGGAGGCCTGGTGCGCGCACGACGCGACCGACGTGCTCGCGTGCCTGGACGCGCGGATGCGCGAGGTCTACGTCGCCGTGTACGCGCGCGATGCGCGAGCCGGTTGGCGGGAGACGCGTGCGCCCGAGGTGCTGTCGCCGGATGCCGTGCCTGCACCACCCTCGTCGACCTTCGGCGCGGGTGACGGGTTCGCCGTCCATCCCGCGCTCGCCGCGCGTCTCGGCCTCGCGCGCCACGATGCCGCGGCGAGGCCCACCGCGCGCGCGGTCGCCGAACTCGCGGTCCCGCGCGTGCTGCGAGGCGACCTCGTCGCGGCGCGCGACGCGCACCCGGTCTACGTGCGCCATCGCGTCGCGCTCACGGCGGCCGAGCGCGCCGCCGGCGCGAGGTTGTGACGATGGCGACGATCGCTCCGGCGTCGGGGCTGCGCCCCGCGGTCGCGTGGCGGCCGCTCGAGCCCGGCGACCTCGCCTACGTCGCCGCGCTCGAGCGTCAGATCCATGCGGCGCCTTGGTCGATCGGCAATTTCCGCGACGCGCTCGCGGCGGGCTATTGCGCGATGGTCGGCGAGCGCGAGGGGCGCATCGTCGCGTTCGGCGTCCTGACGCTGGCACCGGGCGAGGCGCAGGTGCTGAACGTTTCGGTCGTGCCGGACGCGCGCCGCGAAGGGCTCGGTCGGACGCTGCTGCGGCGCCTGATCGAGGTCGCCGCGCGCGCGGGCGCCGAGCAGTGCTTCCTAGAGGTCCGCGTGTCGAACGCGCCCGCGCTCGCGCTGTACGCCGCGGAAGGGTTCGAGCCGGTCGCGCGGCGCGACGACTACTATCCCGCGACCGCGACGACGCCGCGCGAGGACGCGCTCGTGTTGCGGCGCGACCTCGCGCCGCGGCGCACGGGCGGCGGCTAGATGGCGACGCGCGACGAGATCCTGCACGAGCTGAAGCTCGCGCCCGAATGGCGGCTGCGCGATCGTGCGCGGCGCGGCGCCGGCACCGACGCGGGCGACGATGCGCGAGCGGACCTGCCGGAGCCGGCACCCGGCCGTGTCGCGCCGTCGCCGCCGCGCATCGTGTCGGTCGAGGATCCCGCGGCGCGACGCGCGCGCATCGCCGCGCTCGATTGGGAGCAGTTCGACGCGGACGTCGCGGCATGCACCGCGTGCGGGCTGTGCCGTACGCGCAACAAGGCGGTGCCCGGCGTCGGCGATCGCCATGCCGAATGGCTGTTCGTCGGCGAAGGGCCCGGCGCCGAGGAGGACGCGAAGGGCGAGCCCTTCGTCGGCCAGGCGGGCAGGCTCCTCGACAGCATGCTCGCGGCGCTCGGGATGGCCCGCGGCCGCAACGTCTACATCGCGAACGTCGTGAAGTGCCGCCCGCCCGGCAACCGGACGCCGGAGCCGGGCGAGGCGGAAGCGTGCCGGCCGTATCTCGAGCGCCAGATCGCGCTGATCCGGCCGCGAATCATCGTCGCGCTCGGCAAGAGCGCGGCGTCGCTGCTGCTCGCGACCGACGCGACGATCGCGAGCCTGCGCGGCCGCCGGCACCGCTATGGCGACACGCCGCTGGTCGTCACCTACCACCCCGCGTACCTGCTGCGCAGCCTGCCGGACAAGGCGAAGGCGTGGGAGGACCTGGTGTTTGCGCGCCGCGTGGCGACGTCCGTCCCGCCGGCCGCGCCGCCCGTCTCATGACCCCTTGCGCCGCCGGTGTGCCGACCCCATAGTGTCTGTGCGTCGCGCGCGTGCGGGGCGCATTCGTCCCCGCGATGGAGGAACCATGCTCAGGAAATTCGCCACGCTGGCGGCGGTCGTCGCCGCACTCTCGCTCTCCGGCTGCGGCTACAACACGCTGCAGTCGCAGGACGAGCAGATCAAGGGCGCCTGGTCGGAGGTCGTCAACCAGTACCAGCGCCGCGCGGACCTCGTACCCAACCTCGTCAACACGGTGAAGGGCTACGCGGCGCAGGAGCGCGAGGTGCTGGAGGCCGTGGTCACCGCGCGGTCGAACGTCGCGGGCATCAAGGCGACGCCGGAGCTCATCAACGATCCCGCGGCGTTCCAGAAGTTCCAGCAGGCGCAGGGACAGCTGTCCGGCGCGCTGTCGCGCCTCCTGCTCATCGTCGAGAACTACCCGAACCTCAAGTCAGACGCCCTGTTCCGCGACCTGCAGGCGCAGCTCGAGGGCACCGAGAACCGGATCACCGTCGCGCGCAACCGCTACATCAAGAGCGTGCAGGACTACAACACGACGGTGCGACAGTTCCCGACCAACCTGACCGCGATGCTGTTCAAGATGGACGTGAAGCCCAACTTCACGGTCGAGAACGAGGCCGCGATCGCGAAGCCGCCGAGCGTCGACTTCGGCAAGCAGCCGGCCGCGCCGGGGAAGACGTCCGAGCTCCCGGCCGACGGCAAGACCGCCGTCGTCGCGGATCCGGCCGGCGACCTGCTCAAGAAGGGCTACTGACCGCGACGCGGGCCGCGAGGCGTGCCGCGGGCCCGCCTCGGCGCGCTCGCGCACGCGCGGCGTGTCGTGCCTCGCGAATGCGCAACTCCTTCGCATCGACGCTCGCGGGCGCGGCCCTGGCGCTCTTCTGCGCGCTGCCCGCGGCC
Source organism: Burkholderiales bacterium (assembly GCA_905339295.1). Lineage (GTDB taxonomy): Bacteria > Pseudomonadota > Gammaproteobacteria > Burkholderiales > Casimicrobiaceae > VBCG01. The sequence goes on along the minus strand of CAJPFI010000028.1, from coordinate 52,338 downwards.
GCACAGCCTGCACCGCCGCCGGCATGGGAAGCGGGCACCGGCGGCCTGAAGCCGGTCCCGCCGCTGTCCGCGCGCGTCACCGACCTGACCGCGACGCTTTCGGAGGGCGAGCGGGCGGCGCTCGAGTCGAAGCTCGCCGCCTTCGAGACGAGGACCGGCGCGCAGATCGCCGTGCTGCTCGTGCCCACGACGGCCCCGGAGCCCGTGGAGACGTACGCGATCCGCGTCGCCGAGGCATGGAAGATCGGGCGCAAGGGCAACGACGACGGCGCGCTGCTGCTGGTGGCGAAGGATGACCGGCGCCTGCGCCTCGAGGTCGGCTACGGGCTCGAGGGCGTGATACCCGACGCGATCGCGAAGCGGATCGTCGCGGAGGACATCGCGCCGAAGTTCCGCGAGGGCCGCTACGCCGCCGGCATCGATGCGGGCGTCGACCGCGTCATCGGCGCGATCGAGAAGGGCGAGCTGCCTCCGCCCGCGCCGCGCGCATCGCGCGGCGCCGGACTCGGCGGCTTCTCGTGGGAGATGATCGCGGTGCTGCTGCTGGTCGTGGTTCCCGCGGTCGGCGGGGTCCTGAAGGCGATCTTCGGCAAGCTGGGCGGCTCCACCGTCGGCGGCGCGCTCGCCGGCGGCGTGACGTGGTTCGTGCTCGGATCGCTGGGACTCGCGATCGCGGCCGCGGTGGTCGCGTGGCTCGCGATCCTCCTGATAGGCGGAATGGGCGCCGCGGCGAGCGGGCGGCGCGGCGGCGGCGTCTGGATCCCCGGCGGCGGGGACTGGGGAGGCGGAGGCGGAGGCGGAGGCGGTTGGGGCGGCGGAGGCGGCTGGTCGGGTGGCGGCGGCGGCTTCGGCGGCGGCGGCGCCTCGGGCGGCTGGTAGCGAGGAGGTCCCATGCCCTGGCAACGACCGATGCGCTGGTGGCGGCACGCGATCACCGACCGCGCCGACGTGAATCGCGCATTCCCCGCGGACGCGCTCGACCGCCTCGAGCGCGCGATCGCGGCGGCCGAAGCGCGCCACGCGGGGCAGATCGTGTTCGCGATCGAGCCGGCGCTGCCGGTCGCGCGCGTGCTCGCGAAGCTCTCGCCGCGCGAGCGCGCGATCGAGGTCTTCGGACACCTGCGCGTGTGGGACACCGAGCGCAACAACGGCGTGCTCGTCTACCTGCTGCTCGCCGACCGCGACGTCGAGATCGTCGCCGACCGGGGCATCCACCGCCACGTCGGCGAGGCGGCGTGGCAGCAGGTGTGCGAGACGATGGAAGACGCGTACCGCGACGGCCGCTTCGAGGACGGCGCGATCGCCGGCATCGAGGCGATTTCCGCGCTGCTCGCGAAGGCGTTCCCGCGCGGCGAGGGCGGCAACGAGCTGCCGAACCGCCCGGTCGTGATCTGAAAGGGCGCGCGGCCGGCGCCCGGCCCGCGCGAGTCCGGCGCCGGCGTCAGTGACCGGGGCCGTTCGCGCCGGGCTTCTCCATGCCGATCAGGTGCAGCGAGTCGGCGGCGCGCTGGTTCATCCGGTGCAGCAGCATCACGAGCGCCATCGTCAGCGAGACGAACATGCCGAACAGCATGATCGCGATGCCGACCGAGACGCCCGCGCGCACCATCAGTGCGTAGAGGCCCACCATCACCAGGATGCCGATGTTCTCGTTGAAGTTCTGAACGGCGATCGAGTGGCCGGCTCCCATGAGCACGTGCCCGCGGTGCTGCAGCAGCGCGTTCATCGGGACCACGAAGAAGCCCGCCAGCGCGCCCACCGCGACCATCAGCGCGATCGCGACGGGGAGCTGCGTCACCACCACCATCGCCATCACGACCAGCCCCATCGCGACGCCCATCGGCAGCACGCGCACCGCGCCCCGCAGCGAAATGTAGCGCGCGGCGCCGACCGCGCCGACCGCGATGCCCACGGCGACGACGCCCTGGAGGTAGGATGCCTGCGACAGGTTGAAGCCGAGGTTGCGCGCCGCCCAGTCGATCACGATGAACTGCAGCGTCGCGCCGGCGCCCCAGAACAGCGTCGTCGTCGCGAGCGAGATCTGGCCGAGCTTGTCGCTCCACAGCAGCATCACGCAGTGCGCGAACTCGCGCACGAGCGCCACCGGGTTGCGGCTCGGCGTCCGGTGGTCGACGCCGGTGTCGGGGATGAACCAGTTGAACACCGCCGCGATCGCGTAGGCCGCCATGATGACGGTGATCGCCGACTCGGGCGGCGTGTCGATGCCGGTCTCGATCAACGGGAAGTCGAAGCCGAGCATCGCCGAGGACACGCGCTCGCTCACCAGCGCGCCGCCGAGCAGCACACCGAGGATGATCGAGCCGACGGTCGTGCCCTCGATCCAGCCGTTGGCGATGACGAGCTGCTGCGGCGGCAGGAGCTCGGTCAGGATGCCATATTTGGCGGGCGAGTAGGCTGCGGCGCCCAGGCCCACGACCGCGTACGCGGCGAGCGGATGAACGTGGAACAGCATCAGCGCGCAGCCGATGATCTTGATGCCGTTGGTGAACAGCATCACGCGACCCTTGGGCATCGCGTCGGCGAACGCGCCGACGAGCGGCGCCAGCACGACGTAGGACACGACGAAGCTCTGCTTCAGCGCCGGCGTCATCCAGTTGTCGGCGGCCATCTGCCTCAGCAGGGCGATGGCGGCGACGAGCAGCGCGTTGTCGGCGAGCGAGCTGAAGAACTGCGCCGCCATGATCGTGTAGAACCCGCGCTTCATGGCCGGGGGATCCTGGCCGGGCGCCGGCGATGGCGGGCACGGCCGCTGCCGGCTCGCCTGCGCGTCGCCGCGCGTCCGGCGATGGCCACCGGCGGCACGGGCGACGACTGCGGCCTAACGAAGGTGTGCTGCAAGCAGGCTCCGCGACGGAACGTGGGCGCGGGACTGCCGCGGACACGATCGGACCCCCGGTTCCGGGAGTGCGCACGGCGGTGGGGCTTTGGTATGATCCCCGTCGATTCCGCTCGCGCGACCGGCGCGTTTATACCACGATTGTCGTGCCGCCCCAATGACGCGGCGCGAAAACGCCGTCGCGAGACCGACCGCGTCCGGGCGTCGCGCGACGCGTGAGCCCGCCTCCCGACCGTGGCCCGTCCCCTCCACGCCCAGATCAACCTCGCGGCATTGCGCGCGAACCTGGCGCGCGCGCGCGCGGTCGCCTCCGGCGCGAAGGTGCTTGCCGTGGTCAAGGCCAACGCCTACGGGCACGGCCTCGCGCGCGTGCTGCCCGCGCTCGACGACGCGGACGGCCTCGCGCTGGTGGAGCTGGACGCGGCCTCGACGCTGCGCGAGCGCCTGTACACGCGGCGCATCCTGCTGCTCGAGGGGTTCTTCGACGAGCGCGAGCTCGCCGAACTGTCGGCCCGGCGGCTCGCGACTGTCGTGCACAACGAGGAGCAGGCGTCGATGCTCGAGCGCGCCGTGCTGCCCCGTCCGCTCGAGGTGTACGTCAAGGTGAACGCCGGGATGAACCGCCTCGGGTTCGCCGCCGGCGAGGTTGCCCGCGTATGCGAGCGCCTCGCGAACTCCCCGTCCGTCGCGGCGCTGCGGCTCATGTGCCACTTCGCGCGCGCCGACGAGGACGACGGCATCGCCGAGCCGCTTGCAGCCTTCGAGGCCGCCTGCCGCGGGCTGCCGTATCCGCGCTCGCTCGCGAACTCTGCCGGCGTGTTCCGCTTCGCCGAGGTCGGCGGCGACGTCGTGCGCCCCGGCATCATGCTCTACGGCGCGACGCCGTTCCCGTTCGACACCGCCGAGATGCTGGGACTCGCGCCGGTGATGACGCTGCGCTCCGAGATCATCGCGATTCAGTCGCTCAGGGCCAACGACAGCGTCGGCTATGGCGCGGGCTACACGGCATCGCGACCGCACCGGATCGGCGTCGTGGCGTGCGGCTATGCCGACGGCTATCCTCGCCACGCGCCGAACGGGACGCCGGTGCTGGTGTGCGGGAAGAAGGTGCGCGTCGCCGGCCGCGTCTCGATGGACATGATCACCGTGGACCTCTCCGACGTCCCGGAGGCGCGCGTCGGCAGTCCGGTCGTGCTGTGGGGCGAGGGGCTGCCGGTCGACGACGTCGCCGCGGCGGCGTCGACGGTCGGTTACGAACTCCTGTGCGCGCTCGCGCCTCGCGTGCGCGTGCTCGTCACCGAGGTCGGGCGCGTCGACCTCGAGCTCTAGGCGCCCGAGAGCGCCATCGGGACGCATGCCTGCCTCGGGAAACGGACGCGCTCGAGGCGCGGATGCTCGCAGCAGCATTTGCTGGCCGCGAGCCAGCGAAACACCGAGGGCGCCCGTTTGCCGAGTTCACCCGCAGGGCCCGTGCCGCGCCGCGCCACGGAGCGTTGCTGCTCACTCCCCGGGGCGCGACGAGCACACGGCCGCGCTCGCGCCCGGCCGTGAGGCCGGCGCGGCACGGGCGCGAGTGCCCCGACGGCGGTTGCAGGCCCGGGCACGCCCCGCACTGATCCGCGGGCGGCGCGACGCGCCAGCCGGGACGATGGCGCGACGCCGTCCGACGGGTGGGGCAGGCCTCGCACCCGCGGGCGGCAAGCAGACCTGCGCCCCGGACGGCGTGTCCCGAAGGCGTGGCGCGCAGACGCGACGCGGGTCATCCGGACATTGGCTCGCGTGCATCGGTGCGCCGCGTGGACCCGTGCAGATTCGCCGGCGTGCCCGGTGGCCCGCGACGACGTCGGCGCGCGGGATGCGGACTGTCGGGCCCGGGGTGGCCGCGACTGGCCCGCAAGCGTCGGTGACACCGAGCTGCGCGGCGTGGCGGCCCCTCCCGGCTCGAGCGAGCGAGCGAAGTCCCGGGGCGGCGCGTCCGCCGCGTTCCCGTATCATCCGGAGTGACTTTCCGGCACGGGATCCACCCGCCCCATGTTCATCGTCGTCACCGGCGCCGCGGGCTTCATCGGCGCGAACCTGGTCCGCACGCTCAACGAGCGCGGCGAGCGCGACGTCATCGCGGTCGACCGCCTCGACGGCTCGGACAAGTTCCGCAATCTCGTCGACTGCGAGATCGCCGACTACCTCGACGCCGACGAGTTCCTCGCGCGCATCGAGAACGGCGACTTCGACGGCGAGATCGCGGCGGTCCTGCACCAGGGCGCGTGCTCCGACACGATGGAGCGCGACAGCGCGTTCATGATGCGCAACAACTACCGCTACTCGACGCGGCTGCTCGAGCATTGCCAGAACGACGACGTGCCGTTCCTGTACGCGTCGAGCGCGGCGGTCTACGGCGGCGGCACGTCCTTCGCCGAGTCGCGCGCGAACGAGGATCCGCTCAACGCCTACGCGTACTCGAAGTTCCTGTTCGACCAGCTCGTGCGCCGCACGCTTCCCGAGCGCAGCGCGCCGATCGCCGGATTCCGCTACTTCAACGTCTACGGCCCGCGCGAGGCGCACAAGGGCCGCATGGCCTCGGTGATGTGGCACTTCTTCCACCAGTTTCGCGGCGGGGGCAGGGTGAAGCTGTTCGAGGGGACGGGCGGCATCGCGAACGGCGAGCAGCGACGCGATTTCGTGTCGATCGAGGACGTCGTGCGCGTGAACCTCGACTTCCTCGACCACCCGCAACGCTCGGGCATCTTCAACCTCGGCAGCGGACGCGCCGAGACCTACAACGCCGTCGCCGCGGCGGTCGTCAACGCGGTGCGGGCTGCCGAGGGCAGTCCCGCCGAGAGCGTCGAGTCGCTCGTGCGCGAGGGCGCGATCACCTACATCCCGTTCCCTGCGGCACTCGCGGGCAGGTACCAGAACTACACGCAGGCGGACCTGACGCGGCTGCGCGCCGCCGGCTACACCGCGCCGACGCTCACGCTCGACGAGGGCGTCCGGCGCTACGTCGAATGGCTGATGGCGCACGAGCGCGCCTGACCCCGAGACTTGCGGCACGACCGGAGGAATCGCGAGACGTCTCGCGGAATCCGTCCCGGCCGCATCCACCGCCAGGAGGGTCACCATGGTTCGCATCGTCGCCGCGCTCGCGCTCGCGTTCGCGTTCTCCCCCGCGCTCGCCGCGGTCAACCTCAACACCGCCACCCGCGACGAGCTCCTCGCGGTGCCTGGCATCGGCCCGACGAAGGCGCAGGCGATCCTCGATCACCGGGCGGCGCAAGGGCCGTTCAATTCGGTCGACGACCTGAGGGACGTCAAGGGCTTCCGCGGCAAGCTCGTCGAGCGCCTCCGGCCGGAGCTCTCGGTCGGTGCCGCCCCCGCAAAGGGCGCCGCGCGCGCCGATGCCGTCGGCAAGCCGCCCGCGAGGCGGGTCGACGCGAAGGGGATGCCTGCGGTTGCGCGCGCCGATGCGGGACGGATCGCGGACGAGAAGCCGCGCAAGTAGGGGCCGGCAGGCCCGGGGGACGCGCAACGGCGTCCCCCGGAACGGGCCGCGGTCGGTCGAGGGCGCTACAATTGGCCGTATCGACCGCCGGCGGCATTCACCGCGCGGGCGCCGACTCTGGCGGAGGCGAGCATGAGGCGGTACGCCGCGTTGCCGATGGCGTTCAGGCTCTCCGCATTGGCGGCGACGGCAGTCGACGTCGATGCCGGCGCCGCGATCGGCGCGGGCCGGGCCGAAGGCAAGGGGCAGGACGGGAGCGCGCTTCCCGGCATGAAGCGCGCGGCGCGATCACCGGAGGGCGCGGCATCCGCAAGGCCGCCGGCGAAGTAGACGCGGGCCGCGCCGTCCCGACGCCAAGGCTTGCAGGGATCCGGGTCGCGCGAATCACGGTGCCGGACTCGATCACACGACGCGCACGCATGTCCAACGCTCACACGCTCGAATCCGTCGTCGGCAACACGCCGCTGGTCCGCCTCGTGCGGCTTCCGGGCACGACGTCGAACACGGTCCTCGCCAAGCTCGAGGGAAACAACCCGGCAGGCTCGGTCAAGGACCGGCCGGCGCTGTCGATGATCGTCGAGGCCGAGAAGCGCGGCGACATCCGGCCCGGCGACACGCTGGTCGAGGCGACGTCCGGCAACACCGGCATCGCGCTCGCGATGGTCGCGGCGATGAAAGGCTACCGGATGGTGCTGATCATGCCCGACAACCTGTCGCTCGAGCGTCGGCAGGCGATGACCGCGTACGGCGCCGAGGTGGTCCTCGTCACGAAGGCCGAGGGCATGGAAGGCGCGCGCGACCTTGCGGGGCGCATGCGCTCGGAAGGACGCGGCGTGATCCTCGACCAGTTCGCGAACCCGGACAACCCGCTCGCGCACTACCGCGGCACCGGCCCCGAGCTGTGGCGCGACACCGGCGGACGCATCACGCATTTCGTGTCCGCCATGGGCACGACCGGCACGATCATGGGCGTCTCGCGCTTCCTGAAGGAGCGGAGCCCGTCGGTCGTCGTCGTCGGCGCGCAACCCGCGGAGGGCGCGTCGATCCCGGGCATTCGCAAGTGGCCGGAGGCGTACGTGCCGAGGATCTACGACGCCGGCCGCGTCGATCGCATCGAATCGGTCACGCAGTCGGAAGCCGAGGACACGATGCGCCGGCTGGCGCGCGAGGAAGGCATCTTCGCCGGCGTCAGTTCCGGGGGCGCGTGCGCGGTCGCGCTGCGCCTCTCGCGCGAGGTCGAAAACGCCACGATCGCGTTCATCGTGTGCGACCGCGGCGACCGGTATCTCTCGACCGGCGTGTATGCGTGAACGCAGGCCTGTCCTGCGCAGGGCGCCGGCCGGGCGGGCGCGCGGCGTCGGCTTCGCGTCGGGGCATATCGTTGGCCATCCGACGAGCGACCGCGTCGAGGGGGCGCGATGACGCCGATCCTCGTCTTCGACCTCGAGACCGTCCCCGATGTCGACGGGATTCGTCGCCTCAACGGGCTGCCTGCGGAACTGTCCGACGCGGACGTGGCCGACGGCTACGCGCAGGCACGCCGCGCGCAGACCGGCAGCGACTTCCCGCCGCATTATCTGCACAAGGTCGTCGCGATCGCGTGCGCGCTGCGGCGCGGGGACGACCTCAAGGTCTGGTCGGTCGGCGAGCGCGACGAGTCCGAGGCCGACCTGATCCGGCGCTTCTTCGAGGGCATCGAGAAGTTCACGCCCCAGCTCGTGAGCTGGAACGGCTGCGGCTTCGACCTCCCGGTGCTCCACCATCGCGCGATGATCCACGGCGTTCCGGCGCCGCGCTACTGGGACTGGGGCGACGACGACCGCGAGTTCAGGTTCAACAACTACCTGAGCCGCTACCACACGCGCCACATCGACCTGATGGACGTGCTCGCGCAGTTCCAGGCGCGCGCGAACGCGCCGCTCGACGCGATGGCGAAGCTCGCGGGCTTTCCCGGCAAGCTCGGCATGGACGGCGGCGACGTCGCGGCGGCGGTCGCGCGCGGCGCGATCGACGAGGTGCGCCGCTACTGCGAGTGCGACGCGCTCAACACCTACCTTCTCTACCAGCGATTCCGGCTGATGCGCGGCGAGCTGGCCGCGGGCGCCTACGCCGCCGAGATCTCGCTCGTGCGCGAGAGGATCGGCGCGACCGGCGCGCCGCACTGGCGCGAGTTCCTCGCGGCGTGGGACGCCACCGCGCCTGCGCGACCCGGCGCGTGACGCCGCGCGAGCGCCGCGGCGCGTACGTGCGCGACGGCCGCGCCCGCGGCATCGGGCGTATGCGCCGGTCGGCCTGCCGCACCTGACGCGGCACGCGCCCGCCGGCGGCGACGGCATCGCCCTGCACGCGGGCCTGCCCGCCTGACGCTGATCCGCGCCGAGGTCGCGTGCTTCGGCGTCCCTGGCGCCGCGATCGAGGGGAAGGTCTTCGAGCTCGACCGCCCGGCCGACCTGTTCGGCAGGCGCGTCGATCGCGTCGTCGTCGCGGGCGAGCCCGCGACGCTCATGCGCGACGGCGTCGCGGCGCGCCGGCTCCCGGGCCGCGCAACGGGGGATCGTCGTGCGCCGCGTGAGCCGGCGCGTGCCTCGACCAGGCATCGCCGGGGGCAATCGACGGCGGCCGGCCCACTTGCGCCCGCGTCACAGCCGCAGCGTGCCGCGCGCGATCTCGATCACGCGGCCGGACACGCGGATGCGCCGGTCGGCCGTCACCTCGAGGCCGAGCCGGCACGCTCGGCCGACGGACTCGCCCTGGTCGATCGCGAGTCGCTGCGGAAGCGGCGCACCGGTCGCGAGCAGCCATCCGCCGAGGTTCGCGCAGGCCGATCCGGTGCCCGGATCCTCGACGATCGACGTGTGCTTCAGGAAGAAGAAGCGTGCCAGCACGCGGTCACCGTCGCGCGCGAAGACGTACGCGAGGGTGCGAGGTCCGCTGCTCGCGTGGGCGCGGAGGGCGTCCGCGCGCGGCATCGCGCGGCGCACCGCGTCGAACGACGCGAGCGGACTCACGAGCTGGTCGGAGCCGGTGTCGATCCACAGCGGCGTGCCGGCCATGTCGGACGCCGCCAGTCCGAGCATCGACGCGAGCTCGTCGCCCGACGCCTCGGGCGCGCGATGCGTCGGCGCGTTCGCCTGCAGCGTCCACACGTCTCCGTCCGCCTCGACCGGGATCACGCCGGCGTTCAACTCCAGCGTGATGCGGTCGCCGGTGCCGCCGAGGTCGCGCGCCACGTGCGCGCTGCCGAGCGTCGGGTGGCCCGCGAACGGCATCTCGAAGGTCGGCGTGAAGATGCGCACGCGCGCGGTGGCCGTCGACGACGGCAGGAGGAAGGTCGTCTCCGACAGGTTGAACTGCAGCGCGAGCGCCTGCATTGTCGCGGCGTCGAGGCCGCGCGCGTCCTCGACGACCGCGAGCGGGTTGCCGGCGAGCGCCGACTCGGCGAAGACGTTGACGATGCGAAACGGGTGAGCGGGCATGGTGGCGTGGGGGTGGCAGCGTAGCGGCGCGAGAGCCGGGATCGGGGGGCGGTGCCCGGGCGGCGTTCCGTCGCGCCTGGCCCTCGGTCAGGTGTCTTCGCCCGCGACGATCTCGCGCGCGAGTGCGCGCCATGCCGGCATCGCGATCCCGTCCGGCGACACCGGCGAGGCGGCCGCGAAGCCTGCATAGTTCTTCGACATCGCGCGCGCGTAGGTCGGATCGTAGTGGACCTCGAGCAGTTCGGCCACCAGCGCGTCGAAGGCGCCTGCGCGCGCGAGGGCGCTCCATCGCTCGATGGTCGCGAGCCCGTGCATGTCCTTCAGCCGCGAGAGCCGCGCGGCCAGCGCTTCCGGGTCGGCGAGGAAGTGCGCGTATTCCTCCTCGAGCAACGCGACGCGGGCCGGCGTCGCGAGTTCGACTCGCAGGCACGGCGCCTTGCGCATCGCCGCGAGCAGCGCGTCGGGCACCTGCAGCGCGCCGATCCTGCGGCTCTCCGATTCCACGTAGACGGGCCGGCCCGGGTCGAATCCCGCGCAGGCCTCGTGCATCGCGGTCTCGAACGCCTTCTGCGACGGCTGCGGGGCGCCGGGCAGGTCGCCGAGCAGCGAGCCGCGGTGGCGCGCAAGCGCCTCGAGGTCGAGGACCTGCGCGCCTTGCGCCGCGAGTGCCGCGAGCAGGCGACTCTTGCCCGATCCGGTGAGCCCGCAGACGACGCGAAAGCGGAACGTCGCGGGCAGCGCGGCGAGTCGCGCGACGACGTGGCGGCGCCACGTGCGGTAGCCGCCATCGAGGCGCACCGCGGGGAAGCCGATCTCGTTCAGCACGTGCGCGAGCGACTCCGAGCGCTTGCCGCCGCGCCAGCAGTAGACGAGCGGCGACCAGTCGCGCGGCCTGTCATGCGCGACCGTCTCGAGGATGTCCGCGATTCGCCGCGACACGAAGGCCGCGCCGACCTTCCTCGCCTCGAACGCGCCGGACTGGGCGTGCAGCGTGCCGACCTGCGCCCGCTCGGCGTCGTCGAGGACCGGGCAGCTGATCGCATCGGGGAGGTGGTCGTCCGCGAACTCCGACGGGCTTCGCACGTCGATGCGTTCCGGGTGGAGCGCGATCGCGTCGACGCCGACGGTGCGCGGCGCGCGCGCGCTCATCGCTTCGGAAGCAGGCGCTCGATCGCCGGCCAGACGTTGTCGAGCAGCCTCGGCTGCGCGGCCTCGGTCGGGTGGATGCCGTCGGGCTGGAACCAGTCGCGATCCTCGCCGAAGCCGGCGAAGAAGAACGGCACGAGCGGCACATGTTGCGCTCTCGCCACCTCGGCATACGTCGCGTCGAACTCGCGGATGTACGCGGGGCCGTAGTTCGGCGGCAGCTTCATGCCGACGATCAGCACCTTCGCGCCGGCGGATCTCGCCGCGCTGATCATCGCGACGAGGTTGCCGCGCGTCGCCGCCAGGTTGCCGCCGCGCAGGCCGTCGTTGCCGCCCAGCTCGATCACGACGATCGCCGGCTTGTGCCGCGCGAGGAGCGCGGGCAGGCGCGATCGCCCGCCGGCCGTCGTGTCGCCGCTGATGCTCGCGTTGACGACGCGGTGCGCGCGGCCGCGCTCGCGCAGGCGCTCCTGCAGCAGATCGGTCCATCCCGTCCCCGGCGGCAGGCCGTACGCGGCCGAAATCGAGTCGCCCAGCACGAGGATCACCGGCGGCAGGGACGACGCCCCTCCATGGCTCGCCGCGCGGGCCTCCCCCCAGGCGCCGCCCTCCAGGGCCGGACCGGCGAGCGCGGAAGCCACCAACGTCATCGCGGCGGCGAGCGCGGCGAGGGTCGCGCGGCGGCGTGGGTACGGACCGGTCATGGAAGCCTCATTGTAGGGGAACGCTCCGGCGGGCCGTCCCGGTCCATCGCGTAGAATCGGCGGCCTGTGCCGCAGGGCCGCGTTTCGTCGCCATCGCCCCTTGCGGGTGCACGTCCCTGCCCCCATCGTCATCGGATGATCCCATCTGTCGACGCCCCGAAGGCGCCTTCGTTGCTGCGCGCCGCGGGGCTGACCAAGACCGTCGTGAGCGGCGATGCGCCGCTCACGATCCTCGACGGCGTCACGTTCGACATCGCGCCGGGCGATTCGGTTGCGATCGTCGGCGCGTCGGGCTCGGGAAAGACGACGCTGCTGGGCCTGCTCGCGGGCCTCGACCAGCCCAGCGAGGGAGAAGTGTGGGTCGACGGCCAGGCGCTGTCCGGGCTCGACGAGGACGCGCGCGCGGCGATGCGCCAGCGGCTGCTCGGCTTCGTGTTCCAGTCGTTCCAGCTTCTGCCTGCGCTGACGGCGCTCGAGAACGTGATGTTGCCGCTCGAGCTGGCCGGCGCGGACGACGCGACCGCGAAGGCGCGCGAATGGCTCACGCGCGTGGGCCTCGCAAAACGCACGACGCACTACCCGAAGCAGCTCTCGGGCGGCGAGCAGCAGCGCGTCGCGATCGCGCGCGCGTTCGCCGGCGATCCGAAGCTCCTGATGGCCGACGAGCCGACCGGCAACCTCGACGGCGCGACCGGCGCCGAGATCGCGGAGCTGATGTTCCGCCTCAACCACGAGCACGGCACGACGCTCGTCCTCGTCACCCACGACACCGCGCTTGCGTCGCGCTGCACGCGGCGCCTGTCGCTCGCGGCCGGCCGCCTCGTCGCCGACGAAGCCACGCACTGACGCCGTGCGCGACCGCCTCGCCCCGATGAAGACCGTCAGGCTCGCGATGCGCATGCTCGTGCGCGACTGGCGCGCGGGCGAGCTGACGGTGCTCGTGGCGGCGCTCGTGCTCGCCGTCGCGAGCATGGGCACTGTCGGCTTCTTCGCCGAGCGCGTGAAGACCGCGCTGACGTCGCAGGCGAGCCTCCTGCTGGGCGCCGACGTGATGATCTCGTCCGACCGGCCGCTGCCCGGCTCGTTCGCCGACGAGGCGCGCGCGCGCGGGCTCGACGCGCTGCCGGTGATCCGGTTCAACAGCATGGTCCACAAGCCGGGCAGCGACGCGGCGCCGGTGCTCGCCAACGTGAAGGCCGTGCCGCCGGGCTATCCGCTGCGCGGCGAGATCACGCTGGCCGACGCCGCGCGGCCGGAGGGAACGCGCGCGACCGGCTCGCCGCCGAGGGGCGAGGCCTGGCCCGACCAGCGCCTCGCGCAGCGACTCGGCCTCGTGCCCGGCGATCGCCTCACGGTGGGCGAGTCGACGCTCGTCGTCGGTCCCGCGATCCAGCAGGAGCCCGAGGTCGCGACCGGGCTCCTGTCGTCGGGTCCACGCCTGCTGATCCATGCAGACGACCTGGCCGCGACGAACCTGCTGCAGCCGGGCAATCGCGCGACCTGGAGGCTGCTCGTCGCCGAACCGCCCGGACGCCGGACGCTCGCGGGCTTCGTGTCGCAGGCGAGCGCGGACCTCAAGCCGGGGCAGCGGCTGGAGAGCGTGCGCGATGTGCAGCCCGAGGTGCGCCAGACGCTCGATCGCGCCGAGCAGTTCCTCGGCCTCGCGGCGCTCGTCGCGGTGATCCTGTCGGCGGTGGCGGTCGCGTTGACCGCGTCGCGCTATCTGCGCCGCCATCTCGACACCGCGGCGATGCTGCGCTGCCTCGGCGCGTCGGAGGGCAGGGCGCTCGCGCTGTTCGTGGCGCAGTTCGTCGTGCTCGGTCTCGCCGCGAGCGCAGTCGGCGTCGCGCTCGCGCTCGGCGGGCAGGCGCTGCTCGTGTCGCTGCTCGCGTCGCTCACGCAAGCGGAGCTGCCGCCGCCCTCGGTCGTGCCGGGCGCGGCCGCGTTCGCGACCGGCGTCCTGCTGCTGTTCGGCTTCGCGCTGCCGCCGCTCATGGCGCTCGCGAGCGTGCCGCCGCTGCGCGTGCTCCGGCGCGACCTGCCGCGCCCGAAGCCGTCGGCGCTCGTCGCGTACGCGCTCGGTGCGGGCGTGATCGCGCTCCTGATCGGGTGGCAGGCGCAGGACGTGACGACCGGAGCGATCATGGTGGGAGGCGTCGGCGGGCTGATCGTCGTCGCGGCGATCGCAGCCTGGGGGTTGATCGTCGTGCTCAAGCGCCTGCCGCAGCGCGGCATCACGTGGCGCTTCGGGCTCGCGAACCTGAGGCGACGACCGCTCGCGTCGAGCCTGCAGGTCGGCGCGCTCGCGCTGGGCCTGATGGCGCTCCTGCTGCTCACGGTCGTGCGCGGCGACCTGATGACGAACTGGCGCGCGAGCCTGCCGCCCGACGCGCCGAACCACTTCGTCATCAACGTGCTGCCCGACCAGGTTGACGGCGTGCGCCAGGCGATGCGCGACATCGGCGGACCCGGGACCGACCTCTACCCGATGGTGCGCGGCCGCCTGACCGCGGTGAACGGCGCGGCGCTCGACACGCGCAAGTACGACAACCCGCGCTCGCGCCGGCTCGCCGAGCGCGAGTTCAACCTGTCGTTCGCCGACGAGCTGCCGTCGACCAATCGCGTCACCAGCGGGACCTTCTGGAACAAGGGTGCCGCGGCCGACGCCGGACTGTCGATGGAGGACGGCATCGCCGCGTCGCTCAGCCTGAAGCTCGGCGACGACCTGACGTTCGACATCGCCGGCACACCGGTGTCGGCGCGCATCACGAGCCTGCGCAAGGTCGACTGGGACAGCTTCCGGCCGAATTTCTTCACGCTGTTCCCGCCCAGCGCGCTCGACGGCATGCCGACGTCGTACATCGGCGCGGTGCGCCTGCCCGAGGGGCCGGCGTCCGGCGCCTGGGTGTCGGCGCTGCTGGAGCAGTATCCGAACGTGCTCGCGATCGACGTCGGCGACGTGATCCGCCAGGTGCAGTCGATCATGGACCAGGTGTCGCGCGCGGTGGAGTTCGTGTTCCTGTTCACGCTGCTCGGGGGCCTGCTCGTGCTGCAGGCGGCGATCGCGGCGACGCAGGACGAGCGCCGCTTCGACGCTGCGATCCTGCGTACGATCGGCGCGTCGAGCCGCCAGCTGTCCGCCGCGCAGATCGCCGAGTTCCTCGTGCTGGGCGCGCTCGCGGGCGTGCTCGCCGCGGCCTTCGCGACCGCGACCGGCTGGGTGCTGGCCGATCGCGTGTTCAGGATCCCGTACTCCGCGACCGGCTGGGTGTGGCTGTGGGGCGTGGCCGGCGGCGCGCTCGTCGTCACGCTCGCGGGCTGGATCGGCACGCGCGACACCGCGCGCCAGCCGCCGCTCGCCGTGATCCGCCAGCTCGGATGACCGGTGTCGGGCCCGGTGCCTGACGCCGGGTCCGACACCGATTCCGCGTCCCGTTGAATTCCGCATCCGCCGCGCCGGCACCCTACGAGCTGCTCGGCGGCGACGCCGGCGTGCGCGCGCTCGTCGACGCGCTCTACGACCGGATGGACCTCGAGGAGGCGTTCGCCGGCGTCCGCGCGCTGCACCACGCGTCGCTCGACGGCGCGCGCGACAAGCTCCACAAGACGGTAGCGCACGACTACTTCCCCGCGAGCACCGCCTCGTTCGAGTAGCGCCGCGCGACCGCCCAAAGCGCGACCGCGACCAGCGCGGCCGGAACGACCCACGACAACGCGAGGTCGCCGGTCGCGAGGGCCTCGCCGCGCAGCGCGCGGTTGAGCAGCAGGTACTGCCCGGAGACCGGCACGGCGACGAGCCAGTCGGGTTCGCGCCGCTGCATGAAAAGCTGGACGACCGGGATGATCGACACGGCGAAGAGCAGCAGCGACAGGTTGGTCTGCGCTTCCTTGATCGTGCGGCCCCGGCTGCCGAGCCACAGGAGAATCGCCGGCATCAGCGCGATCATCGGCAGCAGGATCACGAGGAAGCGGGCGAGCTCGCGCGCGCCGAACAGGAACGGCACGCCGACCGGCGGCAGCGGCGCGAACGACAGCGTGAGGTAGAAGCCGGCGAGCGTCACGCCGACGACGAGCGCGGCGAAGGCGGCGACCGCGAGCCACTTGCCCGCGACGATCTCGAGCGCCGACGCGGGCGTCGCGAGCAGCGGCTCGAGTGACTGTCGCTCGCGCTCGCCCGCGGTCGCGTCGAGCGCGAGCGGCATGCCGCCCATGACCGCGGCGAACAGTCCGTAGTACGCGACGAGGAACAGGACCAGCGCGCCGGACTGCTGCGGCGTGGCGAGGTCCTCGACGACGACGTCGAGCGGCTGCGCGACAGTCGGTGCGATGCCGCGAACCATCATGCGCTGGGCGCCCCACAGGCGGCTGTACGCGCGCAGCAGGCTCTCCGCCTGGTCGATCGACGCGCGCGCGCGGTCGCGCGAGCGGTCGTAGATAAGGCGCACCTTCGCGGGCTTGCCGTCGGCGGCCTGCTTCGCGAACGCCGGATCGACGACGAGGGCGACGTCGAGGTCGCCCGCGCGGATCCGCGCCTCGGCATCGTCAGGCAACGGCAGGATCCTCGCGCCCTCGCGCTCGAGAAACGCGACGAGCGCCGGCGCGTGCTCGGCGCCGCCCACGGGCAGCGCGAGCGTGCGGGCGCGTTCGCCCTGCGACGCGATCATGTTGAAGATCAGCGCGAGGAAGAGCGGCCCCGCGAGCGCCGCGGTGAGGAGCGTCATCAGCATCGTGCGCCGGTCCCGGAAGGTCTCGACGAGCTCCTTCCGCGCGATGATGACGGTCCGGCTCACCGGTCGCCCCGCGTCCTGGCCCGCGCCTTCACGCCGCCAGTCCCTCGCCGCTGCCGAGCAGTGCCACGAACGCGTCCTCGAGCGACGACGCGCCCGACTGCGCCATCAGCTCGGCGGCCGTGCCGATCGCCACGACACGCCCGTGGCCGAGGATCACGATGCGGTCGCACAGCGCCACGACCTCCTGCATCACGTGCGAACTGAACAGCAGCGTCTTGCCGGCCGCCCGCAGGCCGCGCAGCTGCTCGCGCAGCGAGCGCACGCTCATGATGTCGAGGCCGTTCGTGGGCTCGTCGAGCAGGATCGTGTCCGGATCGTGCACGAGCGCTCGCGCGATCGCGACCTTCATGCGCTCGCCTTGCGAGTAGCCCTGCGCGCGCCGGTCGGCGATCTCCGCCAGGCCGAGGCGTTCGACGAGCGCGTCGACGCGCGCCGCGCGCGCGCGCCCGGCCAGGCCGTGCAACGCCGCGTAGTATTCGACGTTCTCGCGTCCGGACAGGCGCGGGTAGAGGCCGCGGGCATCCGAGAGCACGCCCAGCCGTCGCCGCACCTCCGCCCGATCCGCGACGACATCGCGCCCGTCGATCGTCGCGCGGCCCGCATCGGGAGCCATCAGCGTCGCGAGCATCCGCAGGAGCGTCGTCTTGCCCGCGCCGTTGGGGCCGAGCAATCCCGTGATTTCGCCGGCGGGCGCCGTGAACGACACACCGTCGACCGCGCGTACCTCGCCATGCCTGCCGAACGCCTTGACGAGGCCTTCGACGGCGATCACGGCGCGTCCGGTCCGAGCAGGCCGCTCCACAACGCGGGCGGCCTCGACTCCGCGAGCTGCTTCACGCAGTCGGACGGAAGGTTCGCGAAGCCGGCGTCGTCGACGAACGCCGCGAGCACGCGCGGCGCGCAGGCGTGCGGCGACACGATGTGGCCGTAGCCCGGCGCGACGAGGTGGCGGTGGTTCGTGAGCGACTTCGCGACCGCCTCGCCGTTCGCGGGAGGCGTCACCGGATCCAGGCCGCCCGACAGGATCAGCACGGGGACCGCGCCGTGCACGGCCGAGGTCGCGTCGGGCGGCGCGCTGCCCCGCGGCCACGCTTCGCAGATGGCGAGCGCCTGTCGGGCCAGCCGGGCCGAGCGCCTGCCGGCGAGGACGCGCTCGCGCTCGGCGGCGTCGACGCGCGGGACATCCTCGGCGCAGGTCACCGAGTAGTGCAACGCGACGTTCAACTGGTCGGCGAGGTCGCCCGTGATCGCGCCGGAGCTCGCGACGAGCGGCGTGATGTCGCCGGCCCGCGCACGCTCAAGCAGCGCCGGGATGAGCGCCGTCGCTTCCGGGCTGTAGAGCAGAGGCTGGAGCAGGCCGATCACCGTGTCGAGCGTGGCCGGAACGCGCTCGATCGCGCCGGTCGCCGGGTCCGTGTACGCCGTCGTCGCTCCGCGCGCGGCCAGCTCGCGCCCGATCGCGTCGAGCGTCGCCGCGCCGTCGGGCAGTGCGTTCGCGCACGCGGGAGACGCCTTGCAGCGCTCGAACAGCGCGTCGAGCGCGCGCTCGCGCGTCGTCCACACGTCGAGGCTGATCTTCATGTCCGGCGGCGCGACGCCGTCGAGCGTCAACGTGCGCACCCGGTCCGGGTGGCGCCGCAGGTACTCGAGCGCGACGCGAGTGCCGTAGCTGCCGCCCCACAGGTTCCAGCGCGGGGCGCCGAGCGCCGCGCGCACGTCCTCGAGATCCGCGACGAAGGCCGCCGTCGTGTATCGGCTCGCGTCGACGCCCGCCGCCGCGAGTTCCGCCGCGCATGCGCGGGCGCGCGGCAGCGGGTCGGTTTCGAGACGCGCTTTCCCGAGGCTCTCCTCCGCGTAGGCCTCGCAGCGCAGCGGCGACGAGCGGCCGGACCCGCGCTGGTCGACCAGCACGATGTCGCGCGTGCGGCGGATCGCGTTCAGCCGCGCGGCGAACGTCGCGAGCTCGCTCGCCGCCTGCCCGGGGCCGCCCGCAAGGATCACCAGCGGGTCGGGGCGCGGCGACAGCGTGTTCGCGGGCAGCATCGCCACGTGGATGCCGATCGTGCCGCCTTTCGCGGCGTCGCGGTCCTCGGGCACGGTCACGATACCGCAGCGCGCAGCGGTCGCGAGGCGCGGCAGCCGGCAGTCGTCGAGCGCGAGCGTGCGCGACGCGTCGCGTCCGTTGCCGCAACCGGCGAGCGCGGCCAGCGCGAACGAAGCGACGACGGCCAGGCGAACGGGGGCGGCCATGGGGGCCGATGCTACCAAACGGTCGGGACGGGCCGGCCGGCCGGCGCGATGAGAGGGCGGATCCGGGCCGCGATTCGCCCCCTGGGCGGCGCTATACTGCCGCGACCCCTCCCGCCGCGAGACCCATGGGAACGCGCACGCTCGAACCCGGCATCCACACCGACCTCCGGGACCGGATGAGCTACGGCGGCTACCTGCGGCTCGACCGGCTGCTCGACGCCCAGGAGCCGCGGTCGCGCGACGCCGAAGGCGAGCCGCTGCACGACGAGCTGCTGTTCATCGTCCAGCACCAGGTCGCCGAGCTGTGGATGAAGCTCGCGATCCACGAGATCCGCGCGGCGATCGCGCGCGTCCGCGCCGACCGGATCTCCGAGTGCTTCAAGATCCTCGCGCGCGTCAAGCTCGTCCAGCGGCAACTCTTCGAGCAGTGGGCGGTGCTGGAGACGCTGACGCCGTCCGAGTATGCCGCGATCCGTCCCTCGCTCGGCACCGCGTCGGGGTTCCAGTCGCACCAGTACCGCGCGCTCGAGTTCCTGCTCGGCAACAAGCACGCCGGAATGCTCGACGTGTTCCGCCACGATTCCGCGGCGCACGACGAGCTCGCGCAGCTGCTGCACGCGCCGTCGCTCTACGACGAGTTCCTCCGCCACCTCGCGCGGCGCGGCCTGCCGGTGCCGCGCGAATGCGTCGAGCGCGACTGGTCGCTGCCGCACGAGCGCCATGCGGGGCTCGTCCCCGTGTTCCGGACGATCTACGCGGACCCGCGCCGCTGGTGGGACGCCTACGACATGTGCGAGAAGCTCGTCGACATCGAGGAGGCGTTCCAGCTCTGGCGCTTCCGTCACCTGAAGACCGTCGAGCGGATCATCGGCCACAAGCCGGGCACCGGCGGCTCGTCGGGCGTCGCGTTCCTGAAGGGGGCGCTCGACATCGCGTTCTTTCCCGAGCTGATCGACGTGCGCGGCGAGATCGGAACCTGATCGCCCCGCCGGATTCGCCCGACGCCGACATGAACGCTCCGCGCGATCCCGGATTCGAGGCATGCGCGAGCGCCGCCGCCGCGCTGGGCGCGGCGCCATGGCCGGACGCGCGCGTGCGCGACCACGTCGCGCCGCTGTTCTCGCGTCATCTCGCGGCGTTCGCCGGCCGGGCGTACCTCGCCAACCATTCGCTCGGCCGTCCGCTCGACGCCGCGGCCGCGGACGTCGGCGCCGGGCTCGACGCGTGGTATGCGGCGATGGGCGACGCGTGGGAAGCGTGGGGCGCGGAGGAGCTCGCGCATCGCGCGCGCATCGCCGCGATCCTGGGCGCGTCGCGTGCCGACGCCGTCGTGCCGAAGACCAGCGCGGGGCAGGGATTGCGCGCGGTGCTGGGCTCGTACGACCGGCCGCCGAGGGTCGTGTCGACGCACGGCGAGTTCGACTCGCTCGACCTGATCCTGCGCGAGTGGGCGCGGCGCGGGCGCCTCTCGCTCGAGCAGGTCGCGGCGCGGCCCGCGGTCGCCGGCACGAGCGACCACCGCGCGCTGCCGCATCACGATCCCGCCGACCTCATCGCGGCAATCGCGCCAGGCACCGACCTCGTCGTCGTGTCGGAGGTGATGTTCCAGACCGGCGAACGGCTTCCGGGACTGCCGGACATCGTCGCGCACGCGCATGCGCGTGGCGCGAAGGTCCTGCTCGACGTCTACCACTCGATGGGCGTGTATCCGGTCGACGTCGCCGCGCTGGACGTCGACTTCGCGGTCGGCGGCAGCTACAAGTACCTGCGCGGCGGCCCCGGCGCGTGCTTCCTCTACGTCGCGCCGCGCTGGCTCGACGCGGGCCTGCGGACGCTCGACACCGGCTGGTTCGCGAAGGACCGGCGCTTCGAGTACCGGCGTCCGGATCCGCCCGAGTTCGCGCGCGGCGGCGACGGCTGGCTCGAGTCGACGCCGCCGGCGCTCACGCCATGGCAGGCGCGCGCGGGCCAGCGGTTCGTGCTCGCGTTCGGCGCGGCGGCGCTGCGCGAGGACTCGCTCGCGCGGCAGGCCGCCCTCGTCGGGCACCTGACCGGCCGCGGGATCGCCGCGATCGGCGGGACGCCCGCGCGCGGCGCGTTCGTCGTGGTGCCCTTCGACGGCGCGCCCGCGGGCCTCGCGGCACGCGTGTCGGACGCGCTCGGGGCGCGAGGCATCGTCGCCGATGCGCGCGGGCCGTTCCTGCGCCTGTGTCCCGACCTCCTTTCCACCGCGGACGACCTCGAGCGCACGGCGCGCGAGCTGGCGGCTGTCGTCCCGTCCGTGCGCGGGGGAGGGTAGCGCGTGACCGGCTCCTCGCCTGTCGAGCGCAACGTGCCGTGTCCCTGCGGCAGCGGTCTGCGCCACAAGTCGTGCTGCGGGCGCCTCGACCGCGCCGACGGGCGGTCCGCGTGGCTCGAGGCGACCATGCGCGCGGCGCTGGCCGAGCAGCAGGCCGGTCGCCACGAGGCGGCGCACGCGCTGTACGCGCAGGTGCTGGCCCGCTCGCCGGCGCTGCCCGACGCGCTGCACATGTTCGGCGCCGCCCAGTTCTCGATCGGGGACCACCACGGTGCGCTGGCCAGCCTCGCGGACGCCGCACGACGATTCGGCGGGAGCCACCCGCCGGCGATCGTCAACCTCGCGAGCGTCGTGGCGTCGCACTTCGCGCGCATCGCTCCCGGCGAGTCGGAGTCCTGCTACCTCCGCTACCTCGACCTGCGCGCCGCCCGGTCGCGCACGATCTCCGCGCGGGACGGACGGGTGAGCGTGGTCGTTCCCAGCCACAACCATTCGCCGTACGTCGAGGCCGCGCTCGCGTCCGCGCTCGACCAGACGCTCGCTGCCGAGGAGATCGTCGTGATCGACGACGGATCGGACGATGGCTCCGGCGAGAGGATCCGGGCGGTCGCCGCGCGATCCGCGGGCCGCATCCGGTTCCATTCGCGCGAGCGCCGGGGCGCGGCCATCACGATCAACGAGGCGATCCGGCAGTCCGGCGGTGACTGGATCGCGATCCTCAACTCGGACGATCGGTTCGCGCCCGGCCGCCTGGAGACGATGCTCGCGCAGGTCGCCGGCGCCGGTGCCGGCTGGGGTTTCTCGCGGTGCGAGTGCATCGATGCCGACGGCAACGTCATGGCGCCGCGCGCCTCCGGCCAGGCCGACGCGATCCGCGCCCTGCAGGATGGCGTGGCGTCGTTCGACACCGTCGGAATGTCGTTCGTCGCCCGCAACCCGTCGATCACGAGCGGCGCGCTGTTCTTCTCGCGCGACCTCTTCGAACGCGTGGGCGGGTTCCGCGACCTGCGCTACACGCACGACTGGGACTTCTGCCTGCGTGCCTGCATGCACGACGAGCCGGTCTTCGTGCCCGAGCACGTCTACGACTACCGGGTGCACGGCGCCAACACGATCGCGACACCGGACGGGACCGCGAACGCCGAAGCGGAGGAGCTCATGCGCGCCTTCTACCGCGACGCGCGCGTCGCTCGCGGATCCGGGAACGCGTTCGCCCCGCTGCCGTCGGTGTGGGGACGCCTGTTCTACCTTCGCGCGATCGAAGGCGGGAACGCGAGGCTGCTTCCGCCCGGCACGGTCGAGCGGCTCGCCGACGAGTTGCTGGAGCGGCTGGCGGCATGACGACTCCGGCCGCGACGCGCGGGCTCGCGAGCGTGATCGTCGCGCTCAACCCGCACGACCACGATTTCACCGCCGTGCTGGACGCGTGGGCCGTGCAGGCGGCCGCAGGCGACTACGAGGTGATCGTCGCGCACGACGGATGCCGGCCCACGTTGGGCGCGGAGTACGCGTCGCACAGGCTGCGGCACGCGTCGACGCCGGTGCGCCTCGTCGATTCCGCGGTGAACGGGCGCGCGGCCTCGAACAACGCGGGCGTGCGCGCGAGCCGCGGCGACCTGCTGATCTTCGTCGCCGACGACTTCCGGCCGAGCCGAGGCCTCGTCGCCGCGCATCGGACGTTCCACGAGCTGATCGGCAGGCCGGCCGTCGGCATCGGCCCCGGGTTCTTCGACGAGGCACGCCGCGTCGAGCCGTTCGTTCGCTGGCTCGAGGACAGCGGCAGGATCTGGGGCGTCTCGTTCACGGTCGGACGCTTCCAGTGGCGCGAGGACTTCTTCTACGTCGGCAACGCGTCGATGCCGAGGGCGGTGTTCGATGCGGTCGGCGGCTTCGACGAGTCGTTCCGGCACGACCTCGTCGACGACTGGGAGTTCGGGGAGCGTTTGCGCGCGACGGGCGTGACGCGGCACCTCGTGGCGCGCGCGATCGCGTGGCACGACCACGACGTCACGCTGGACGAGCGGCTGGTCGCGGGACGCCGCATGGGCGAGTGCGCCGCGGAGCACGAGCGGAGGGCGCCGATGCCGCCTTCGTGGGCCGCCGCGGTCTCTCGGCCGGTCGAGGACCACGAGAGGGCCGTGCAGGCCATCCTGCGCCGGACCTCCGGGTCGGGTTCGTTCGCCGACCGGGCGGAGGGATGGAAGGCCGAGATCCACCTGGCGCTGATGCGCGGCTATCACGCGGCGTTGCGGAAGGCGTCGCCCCGGCAGTCGACGGGCTGACCGCCTCAGGCGCCCGCGGCGCTGATGATCACGCGGACGAGGACGAGCAGCGAGACGACGAGGATCGCGGCCAGGACGATGCCGACGATGATCACCTGATGGGGGCGGATCGCGACGCCGTCGCGCTGCATCGCCTTGCCCTTTCGCACGCCGAAGAAGCTCCAGAACACCGCGCCGACGACCTGCAGCAGCGACGCGTTCGGCGTCGGCGCGGAATCGGGGTCGGGGGGCGTCGGGGGCTGGGGATCGGACACGGCGAGGTGCGGGTGGCGCAACAGGTCATTTTACCAAGCCGGCGTCCGCGTCCCCGATGACGCGCTCCTTCCGCGCGCGAGATCCCCTTGAAACCGCGCGGGATTGCCCCATTTCGGAGCCAGGAAATGGGCGCGCGAGCGCCACAATGGGGGATCGGATGCGATTCGACAAACTGACGACCAAGTTCCAGCAGGCCTTCGCGGACGCGCAAAGCCTGGCGCTGGGCCACGACCACGGCTTCATCGAGCCGCAGCACCTGCTTTCGGCCTTGCTCGCGCAGGAGGACGGCGGGACCACGTCGCTCCTCGCCCGGGGCGGGGTCGCCGTGCCCAGGCTGCAGGCGGCCCTCAAGGCGTCCCTCGGGCGCCTGCCCAAGGTCGAGGGCACCGGCGGGGAAATCGGCGTCTCGCGCGACCTCAACAACCTGCTCAACCTCACCGACAGGGAAGCGACGAAGCGGGGCGACCAGTTCATCGCGAGCGAGCTGTTCCTGCTCGCGCTCGCCGACGACAAGGGCGAGGTGGGCCGCATGCTCCGCGACGCGGGCATGACGCGCAAGTCGCTCGAGTCGGCGATCGAGACGGTGCGCGGCGGCGCCGGCGTCGAGTCCGCCGAGGCCGAGGGGCAGCGCGAGGCGCTCAAGAAGTACACGATCGACCTCACCGAGCGCGCCCGCGAAGGCAAGCTCGACCCGGTGATCGGCCGCGACGACGAGATCCGCCGCACGATCCAGATCCTGCAGCGGCGCACCAAGAACAATCCGGTGCTGATCGGCGAGCCGGGCGTCGGCAAGACCGCGATCGTCGAGGGACTCGCGCAACGCATCATCGACGGCGAGGTGCCGGAGACGCTCAAGGACAAGCGCGTGCTGTCGCTCGACATGGCGTCGCTGCTCGCGGGCGCCAAGTACCGCGGCGAGTTCGAGGAGCGCCTGAAGGCGGTGCTGAAGGACATTGCCGCCGACGAGGGCCGCACGATCGTCTTCATCGACGAGCTGCACACGATGGTCGGCGCCGGCAAGGCCGAGGGCGCGATCGACGCCGGGAACATGCTGAAGCCCGCGCTCGCGCGCGGCGAGCTGCATTGCGTCGGCGCCACCACGCTCGACGAGTACCGCAAGTACATCGAGAAGGACGCGGCGCTCGAGCGGCGCTTCCAGAAGGTGCTGGTCGGCGAGCCGTCGGTCGAGGCGACGATCGCGATCCTTCGCGGACTGCAGGAGCGCTACGAGATCCACCACGGCGTCGAGATCACCGACCCGGCGATCGTCGCCGCGGCCGAGCTCTCGGCGCGCTACATCACCGACCGCTTCCTGCCCGACAAGGCGATCGACCTGATCGACGAGGCGGCCGCGCGCATCAAGATGGAGATCGACTCCAAGCCCGAGTCGATGGACAAGCTCGACCGCCGCCTGATCCAGCTCAAGATCGAGCGCGAGGCGGTGAAGAAGGAAAAGGACGAGGCCTCGAAGAAGCGCCTCGCGTTGATCGAGGAGGAGATCACGAAGCTCGGGCGCGAGTACGCCGATCTCGAGGAGGTGTGGAAGGCGGAGAAGGCCGAGGTGGTCGGCACGCAGCACATCAAGGAGGAGATCGACAAGATCAAGCTCCAGATGGAAGAGGCGAAGCGCAAGGGCGACTGGCAGAGGATGTCGGAGCTCCAGTACGGCAGACTGCCGCAGCTCGAGACGCAGCTGAAGAAGGCCGACACGGCGCTCGCGAAGGGCGCGACGCAGAAGCCGAGGCTCCTGCGCACGCAGGTCGGCGCGGAGGAGATCGCCGAGGTGGTGTCGCGCGCCACCGGCATCCCGGTATCGAAGATGATGCAGGGCGAGCGCGACAAGCTCGTCCACATGGAAGAGCGCCTGCATCGCCGGGTCGTCGGCCAGGACGAGGCCGTGCGGCTCGTCTCGGACGCGATCCGCCGCTCGCGCTCGGGCCTGTCGGACCCGAACCGCCCGTACGGCTCGTTCCTGTTCCTCGGGCCGACCGGCGTGGGCAAGACCGAGCTCACGCGCGCGCTCGCCGAGTTCCTGTTCGACACGGATCACGCGCTGGTGCGCATCGACATGTCCGAGTACATGGAGAAGCACTCGGTCGCGCGGATGATCGGCGCACCGCCGGGCTACGTGGGCTACGAGGAGGGCGGCGCGCTCACCGAGGCGGTGCGGCGCAAGCCCTACAGCGTGATCCTGTTCGACGAGATCGAGAAGGCGCATCCGGACGTGTTCAACGTACTCCTGCAGGTGCTCGACGACGGCCGGCTCACCGACGGGCAGGGCCGCACCGTGGACTTCAAGAACACGGTGATCGTGATGACGTCCAACCTGGGCTCGTACAAGATCCAGCAGCTCACCGACGAGGGCGCCGACCCGGGCGTGGTCAAGATCGCGGTGATGGCCGAGGTGAAGTCGAGCTTTCGCCCGGAGTTCGTCAACCGGATCGACGAGATCGTCGTGTTCCATCCGCTCGACGAGGCGCAGATCGCGAGCATCGCGCGCATCCAGCTCAAGTCGCTCGAGACGCGGCTCGCGAAGCTCGAGATCCGGCTCGAGATCGACGACGACGCGATCAAGGCGGTGGCGGCGGCCGGCTTCGACCCGGTCTACGGCGCGCGTCCGCTCAAGCGGGCGATCCAGCAGCAGATCGAGAACCCGCTCGCGAAGGAGATCCTGGGCGGCCGGTACGCAGCCGGCGACACGATCCGCGTCGCGTCGAGCGGCGGCGAGATCGCGTTCGCGAAGGGCTGACGCCGCGGCGTCGCGCCGCCTCGGACCTCACTCCGCGGCGGCGCGCTCGCCCATCCCCACGTACGGACGGAACTTGCGCCCGGGACCGCGCGCAAAGCCGTCGACGAGCGCCAGGTCGAACCGCACCCCCGCGCCGAGCGCCTGCGCTCCTTCGGCGCGGAGCCGCTCGAGATCGCCGGGGCCGGGGGTGCGCCGCGCCGCGATCTCCAGGACAACGTGGTCCGTCGCGACCTGCACGAGCCGGTGTTGGCCGATCCAGTCGGCGTCGTGGTCCGCGAGCGCGCCGGTGATCCGGTACGGATGGACGAAGCGTCCGCCGGGGAGGCGCAGCACGTCGGTGGCACGGCCCTCGATGGCGAGCAACGTCGAATACGGCTGCCCGCAGGGGCAGGCGTCCGGGCCGCGCACCGCGCGGTCTCCCGTCCGGTAGCGGACGAAGGGCATCGTGTACGAATGCAACGCGGTGGCGACGACGTGGCCGGCCCCTCCGACCTCGACGGGGCGGTCGTCGTCGTCGAGGACCTCCACGAGCACGTTGTCGTCGCAGACGTGGTAGCCGTGCCCGTTCGGGCATTCCCATGCGATCAGGTTGAACTCGTGCGCGCCGTAGACATCGACGATCGGTGCGCCGAACGCATCCGAGATCGTTCGGCGCGCGGACGCGTCCAGCACCTCGCCTCCGCTCATGACGAACCTCGGGCGCGGCATCGACACGTGGTCGCGCAGCGCGCGCTCGGCGACGTATCGAAGCGTCGAGGGATAGGCGGCGACGACGCCCGGACGCTGGCGCGCGAGGGCGTCGAGCATCTCCGACGCCCCGGCGAGGCCGTCGACGTCCGCATCCGGGTGGATGCCGAGCGCACGGCGCAGCCGGCCCGGCCACGTCGCACGGGCGCCGCCGGCCGGCAGCTGCCTGAAGCGCACGACGCGGTCGGTCCAACGCATCCCGGCGTCGGCCAGCGCGCGCAGCCGGAAGAGCTGGAGGACGTGCTCCTCGAGAAGCGACCGGTGGATCGCGAACGGTTGGCCGGACGAGCCGCTGGTGTCGTGGCGGACCAGCGTGGCGGGATCGACGCCGTCGGCGAGCGTGTCGCGCAACGGTCTTGCCCGCAGATCGTCCTTGGCGATCGGGGGGAGCGAGCGGATCGCCTCCGGCACCCCGATCGACGACGGCGCGATCGCGGCGCCGCGCCAGTGGTCGCGGTACACGGCGACGTGCTCGCGGCAGTGCGCGACGATCGACCGCAGCTTGCGTGCCTGGAAGCGGCGCATCGCCTCGCGGCCGCCGCGGGGCGGGCGCCAGTGCCGGAACAGCGTATTCGCGTGCTCGGCGAACGACATCGGGAAGCCGTCGAAGGGGCGAAGGATGGCGTGGCGTCGGCCGCCGGCGGATCGCTCGCCGCGGCGATCTTCCCACGGGCCGGGGGCGCCGTGCGCGGCGGCGGGGCAGGTCGATGACGCGGCCGGTGCGGGCGGCTTGACACGCAAATGCGAATCATTACTATTGACGCGTCCCGCCTCTCCGAGAGCCCGCCATGTCCGACGCCCGCCCTGCCGCCGACCCGCTGCGCCCCGACGCGATCATCGCCGGGACGCTGTCGCTGATGAGCTGCTACGCGCAGCACCCGGCGCCCGCGCATGCCGGGCGCATCGCCGACAACCTGATGCGCCTGTCGGGATCGGCGGCGCTGACCGCCGAGTTTCGCGCCGTGTGCCGTCGCATGGCGGGGCGCTGGCTGGCCCTGCAGGCGCAGGCGATCGAACGCTGCGAGCGCGGCGTGGGCGTCGTCGACACGCGCGTCCTGCAGTGAACTCGCTCGCCACGTTGCGCGCACTCGCGGCGGGCCGCGACCCGGAGACGCTGGTCGGGCCGCTGTTCCACTTGTTCACGCGCCTCGCCGCGGCAGCCGACACGCGCGCCCGCGGAGCGCTCGCCGACCACCTGACCGTGCTGGCGGCGCATCCCGGCGTCGATCCGCAACTCCGGCTCGCCGCCGGCGCACTCGCGCTGGAGCACCGCGGATCGGGGTGGTGAGATCGGTCCCCGATCGCAGACCTAGGCGGGCGGTATGCGGGCGGCGTTCGCCGCCAGCCACGCGTCGAAGGTCTGCAGCGCGGGGTTGAGCGAGCGCGCGAACGCGGGATCGCGCGCGGCGCGGAACTCGCGCTCGAAGTCGCGCTTGTACTGGAACATGTTGCCGAGGTCGTCCGCGCCCGGGAACCCGAAGTCCCGGTAGGCCGCCGGCGACACGTCGTCGTGCCTGACAGGCCTGCCGAGCGCGCGCGACAGCGCCGCCGCCATCTCCGCGCCGGACAGGTGCTCGCCGGCGATGCCGACGGTCTTGCCGATGAATTCGCCGCCGCGCT
The DNA here is from genome assembly GCA_905339295.1 of Burkholderiales bacterium. GTDB lineage: Bacteria > Pseudomonadota > Gammaproteobacteria > Burkholderiales > Casimicrobiaceae > VBCG01. Next base: position 23,664 of record CAJPFI010000028.1, on the reverse strand, counting down.
TGAAGATGCCGTATGCGCAGCCGCCGATGTCCCCGGCCGCGATTCCCGGCAGCTTCGCGCTGCCCATCGGCAGCGTGAATGCGAGCACGCCGTCGGCGCCCGCCTTCGGCCCCATGCCGAAGTGGATCAGGTTGTCCCAGTAGAACGACGTCAGCAGGAATGTCGTCGGCACGCCCGCCTCGGTGAACGCCCGGTTCGCCTCGCCCTTCGCGTCGAAGTGCGGAACCTTGTACTTGCCCATCAGCGTGGGCATCCGGTCGTCCGCGAGCGGCACGCGCAGGCGCGTGTCCTCGAGCGTCGACCACACGACGTGGCGGACGCCGGCCGCCTTCGCCGCCGCCGCGATCTTGCGCGCCTCGTCGAGCTCGCGCTCCGGCTGGAAGTGCGCCCAGTAGAACGTGACCGCGTAGACGCCGTGCGCGCCCGCGAACGCGCGCTCGAGGCTCTTCTCGTCGTCCACGTCGCCGGCGACCACCTCGGCGCCGAGCTTCGCCAGCTCGCGCGCCTGCGGCGAGTCCGGGTTGCGCGTGATCGCGCGCGCCGCGAAACCGCCCTGCGGGTCCGCCAGGATCGCGCGTACCAGTCCGCCGCCCTGGGCGCCGGTCGCGCCCAGGACCGCGAGGATCTTCTTCTGCGACATGCGTCGCCTCCTCGTGAAGTTGCGGCGTCGGAGCGCCGCGGGCCTGCAAAGATACTCCGTAGCCCGATCGCCGTCAGGAGGCGCGCAGGAGCCGCCTGCCCGCAGGCGCCCGGTTCTCCCATGGCGTCTCGACGAACACGACCATGGCGTCGTCAGGTGCGGTGCAGGCGACGCGTGCGACGTCCTCCGCGATGTCGGCGGCGACCTTGCGCCTGACCTTCACGCTGCGGCTGACCGACCGCAGAACCTCGATCTGCGCAAAGCGCGCATGACGGTCGCGCGCGAGGTTCGGAGAGCGCGGGCCGACGACCGTCGCGCCGGGATCGAGCTCCCGAACGCGCTGGAAGCGATCGGCGGCTGGCACGCCCGAGGCGACGGGCGCCGCGTGCGCTTCGTCGACGATGCGGAGCGGCTGGCTGGCAGGCGCCGGCCTGCGCCGCGCACGCGCCGCGAGCGGCATGGCGGGATCCCCTGTCCAGCGGACCAGGGCGTGCCCTTCGCCGATGTGACGGTCGGGCGCAAATCGAATCATCGCGTCCGCGTCACACGTAGGGGGCCCAGCGCCGGCCGAGGCGTGCGCGCGTCGCGCGGCGCAGCCAGGCGCCGAGCGGGTCCGCGATCCGCGCGAAGGCGCGCCACGCGCGGTCGAACGGCGAGACCGGGCGGGCGAGTTCGAAGAGCGAGTCGCGCTGCGCCTGGACCACGGTGCGGCCGCCGCGGCCGACAACCCAGGCGTCGCCCGCCTCGAGGACGTGGTCGACCGGGTCGCCGTACTGCGTGACCCACAGCTGGCCCTGCCGGACCCGGACGGTCGCGCCGCGCGCGTCGTCCAGCGTCAGGACGGCGCCGTGCGCGAGGCGGCGGAGGGGCGGTGTGCGTGCCATTGTCATTCTCCCGAATCATGGCTAGAGTCGCGGGACGGCCGGGGGATCCGGCCGGCGGGGGCGACGATTCGCCATGACATGGGACGCAATCTAACGACCGGGCCGCCGGGGTTCAAACGATGATTCGGCATGGATCGCATGCGTAGGGATCATGCATAAGACGTTGCGGCGCCTGCCGTCTCTGGACTTCCTGCGCGGCTTCGAGGCGTCCGGGCGGCTGCTGTCGTTCACGCGCGCGGCCGCGGAACTGCACCTCACGCAGTCCGCGCTGTCGCGGCAGGTCGCCGCGATCGAGGGCGCGCTCGGCGTCGCACTGTTCGAGCGGCGGCACCGCGCGCTCAAGCTCACCGTCGAAGGAGCGTCGTTCCACCGCGAGGTCACCGCGTTCCTGCAGGGGATCGCGCGCGCGGCCGAGTCGATCGGCGGCTTGCGCCGCCCGCCCGGGCTCACCGTCACGACGACCGTCTCGTTCGCGTCGCTGTGGCTCGTGCCGCGGTTGTCGCGCTTTCGCGCGCGGCATCCGGACCTCGAGGTGTACCTCTCCGCGGACGACCGCACCGTCGACCTTTCGCGCGGCGAGGTCGACGTCGCCATCCGCTACGTCGGGCAGGACACGAAGCTGCCGCCCACAGCGCTCGCGCTGTTCGGCGAGCGCATGCTCCCGGTCGTGAGTCCCGCTGTCGCGCGCGACCCGCGCACGCCGCTCAAGCGCCCGGCCGACCTCGCGAAGCACGTGCTGCTGCACCTCGACGATCCCGAGGGCCGCGTGCCATGGCTCAACTGGCCCGCGTGGCTCGCGGCGAACGGCGCCCCCGGACTGAAGGGCGCCGGGTCGCTGCGCTTCACGCTCTACGACCAGGTCGTCCAGGCTGCCGTCGGCGGACAGGGCGTCGCGCTCGGGCGATTGCCGCTGATCGGCGAGCTGCTGCGCGAGGGCAGGCTCGTCGCGCCGTTCCCGAAGCGCTACGATTCGGAGCGAGGCTACGCCGCGATCACCGCGCCGCACGCGGCGACGCGTGAGGACGTCGCCGCGTTCGTGCGCTGGCTCGAGGAGGAGTCCGCCGAGATGCGCGCGCAGCTCGGCGTCGTGTCGGCCGGACCGAAGGCGCGCGCTCCGGTCAGTCCTTCCAGGCGCTGAACACGTAGTCGCGATCGCGTTGCGGCGCGTGGCATGCGAAGCACGCGCCCGCCGCGTCGGCGCCGACCGCGCGCTCGGTGCGTGAATCGCCCTTGAAGCCCTCGAAGCCCCATCCGCCGGTCGCCGCGTACCGCTTCGCGTCCCTTTGCATGACGCCGACGACCTTGCGCGCGCTGTCGGTCACCGCGGCGCCGGCGCCCCTCGCGTCGAGGAGGTCGAACACGATGACCGCGCCGTCGGGAAAGCGCCCGCGGCGGCCGCCCTGCATCGCGTTCGCATCCGCACGGAAATGGCGGATGCGGCCGAACGCGTCGAACGGCGGGTGGCCGGGAAGGATCTGCATCGGCTTCACATGCGTCCGCGACCGGTAACCCGTCGGCTGGGGCCCCGGCGGCGAATCGGCGGCGAGCGCCGGCAGGAGAACGAGCGCGGCAGGAGCCGGGCGAGCCGTGCGGCGGGCCGGATGCGCGCGTCGTGTCTCCGGTAGAATCGAACGGCGCCCGCCGCGACGGCGGCGGGCGGACGCAAGCGCATCGTGCGTCGATCGCGCGACCGCAACGAGCGGGACCCCGACGGTCAGGTACGTACCAGGCGGTTCATCTTGGCGAGGATGCGGACGAAGACATTCCCGCGCGAGCCCCCCGCGGCTGCGCGCATGGTCGAGGAAATCGTCGGGTGCAAGGGGTCGCGCGCGGTGCCCGACCGCGTGCGCCATGGCGTGCATCGGCCCGGCACGCTCGAGGCGAGCCTCGCGGGGTTGCCGACCGAGGTCCTGAACGGGCGGGTGCGCAGGCTCGCGCGTGTCGGCATCCTCGAAAGGATCGCGTATCCCGAAGCCCCGCCGCGGGTCGAGGACACGCTGACCCCGTCCGGCGGCCGCTTCGCGCGCGAGCTCGACGGGATCGCGGCGCGCGAACCGTGTGGCGCGACGACGCGTCGCGGCGATTGAGGACCGCGCGACGGTCGATCGCCGGACGGTTCCCGATGCCGCACGACTCTCCCGATCCCTCGCCATGGGTGCGGCGCCACGTGGCGCTGTTCCGCGAACGCGCGCGCGTGCTCGACCTTGCCTCGGGCCGCGGCCGCCATGCACGCTACCTTGCCGAGCAGGGCCACGACGTGCTCGCGGTGGACCGCGACGCCGAGGCGCTCGGCACGATCGCCGGCGTTCCCGGCATCCGCACGCGCGTCGTCGATCTCGAGGGAGGCGCCTGGCCGCTCGCGGGCGAGCGTTTCGACGCGATCGTCGTGACGAACTACCTGCACCGGCCCTCGTTCGATGCGATGCTTGACGCGCTCGCGGACGACGGCGTCCTGCTCTACGAGACGTTCGCCGCCGGCAACGAGGCCTTCGGTCGTCCGTCGAATCCCGATTTCCTGCTCGCGACCGGCGAGTTGCTCGAGCGCGTGCGCGGCCGGCTCGCCGTCGTCGCGTTCGAGGAAGGCCTGGTCGAGCGCGACGGCGGCAGGGCCGTCGTCCAGCGCCTCGCGGCGGTCGGGTCTCGACGACGCGGGCCGTGGCCGCTTCCGTGAGGGCGCGCGCGCTGAACCGCCGCGGCCGGGAAGGGTCGAATCGGGTAGAATCGCCTGTTTGACCCCACTCGACCCCATGCTGACCGGAAGCCTTGTCGCGATCGTCACGCCGATGAAGGCGGGCGGCGCGCTCGACCTCGACGCGCTGACCCGCCTGGTCGACTGGCACATCGCGAGCGGCACCTCGGGGATCGTCGTCGTCGGCACGACCGGCGAGTCGCCGACCGTCGACGTCGACGAGCACTGCCTGCTGATCAAGACCGTCGTCGAGCACGTGCGCCGGCGCGTCCACGTGATGGCGGGGGTCGGCGCGAACGCGACGGCGGAGGCGATCGAGCTCACCGAGTACGCGAGGAAGGTCGGCGCCGACAGCGGGCTGTCGGTCGTCCCGTACTACAACAAGCCGACACAGGAAGGCCTCTACCGGCACTTCCGAACGATCGCCGAGGCGGTCGAGCTGCCGATCGTCCTCTACAACGTGCCCGGCCGCACGGTCGCCGACCTCGCGACCGAGACGACGCTGCGCCTGGCGCAGGTGCCCGGCATCGTCGGCATCAAGGACGCGACCGCCGACCTCGGCCGCGGCAGCGAGCTGATCAAGGGCCTGCGCGCCGCGGGCAAGCACGACTTCGCCGTCTACAGCGGCGAGGACATTACCGCGCTGCCGCTCATCTTCATGGGCGGCCACGGCGTGATCTCGGTCACCGCGAACGTCGCGCCCGCGCCGATGGCGCAGATGTGCAAGGCCGCGCTCGCCGGAGACTTCGCCGCCGCGCGCGCGATCAACGACCGCCTGCTTCCGCTCCACCGCCGGCTGTTCATCGAGGCGAACCCGGCTCCGGCCAAGTGGGCGCTCGCCGAGATGGGGAAGATCGCGAACGAACTGCGGCTGCCGCTGGTGCCGCTCTCCGCCCATTGCCACGAGCCGGTCCGCGCGGCGTTGCACGAAGCGGGCTGCCTCTAGGACTCGCCTGGAACAACCACGCATGACCGCACCCGCCCCGACCTTCCGCCGCGCGACGATCGCGATCCTCGCGGCCACCCTCGCGCTGTCCGGCTGCGAGTCCTTGCAGCTCACCAAGCGCATCGACTACAAGTCCACGTCGAACGCGCCGACGCTCGAGCTGCCGCCGGACCTCACGACGCCGCGCTACGACGACCGCTATTCGGTGTCCACAGCCAGCGGGCTCGCCGCCCAGCAGGCGGGCGGAGCCGCACGCAAGTCCGAGATCCTCGCCACGGTGCCCGACGCACGCGTCGCGCGCGCCGGCAACGAGCGCTGGCTGGTCGTGAAGTCCACACCGGAGCAGGCGTGGAACCTCACGCGCCAGTTCTGGAACGAAACCGGCTTCGTGCTGGCGGTCGAGCAGCCCGCGCTCGGCGTGATGGAGACCGACTGGGCCGAGAACCGCGCCGAGATCCCCGCCGACGCGCTGCGCCGCGCGATCGGCCAGTTCGCCGACATCTTCTACACGACGTACAAGCGCGACAAGTTCCGTTCGCGCATCGAGCGCGGCACGGAACCCGGCACCGTCGAGATCTTCGTCTCGCACCGCGGCATGGAGCAGGTCCCGACCGCCAAGATCGACAACTCGTCGCCGGCCGCGTTCGCGTGGGCGCTGATGCCGCCCAATCCGGACCTCGAGGCCGAGATGCTGACGCGCCTGATGGTGCGCTTCGGCACGGCCGAACCGCAGGCCGTCGCCGCGGTCGCGCAGGCGGCGGCGCAGCCGGAACGCGCGCGCGTCGAGCGCGGCAACGACGGCGTGCCGCGGCTGGTCGTCGACGAGACGTTCGACCGCGCGTGGCGCCGCGTCGGCCTCGCGCTCGATCGCAGCGGCTTCACCGTGGTCGACCGCGACCGGTCGGGCGGCGTCTACTACGTCCGCTACGCCGATCCCGACGCGGAGATCGGCAGGAAGGACCAGGGCTGGCTCGCGCGGCTCATGTTCTGGCGCAAGGACGAGGGCGAGAAGCCCGAGCAGTACCGGATCGCCGTCGTCGAGTCGGCCCCGCGCAGCCTCGTGACGGTGCAGGATCCGAAGGGCGCGCCCGACAAGACCGCCGCGAGCGACCGCATCCTGGCGCTCCTCAAGGACCAGCTCAAGTGATGTCCTGATGCGCTTCGCGTCGCTCGGCAGCGGCAGCGAGGGCAACGGCCTCGTCGTCGAGGCCGGGGGGTCGCGCCTGATGATCGACTGCGGGTTCGGCGTGCGCGACGCCGCCGCCCGCCTCGCGCGCCTCGGACTCGCCCCCGGCGACCTCGACGCGATCGTCGTCACGCACGAGCACTCCGACCACGTCGGAGGCGTCGCGGCGTTCGCCGCGCGCCATGCGATTCCCGTCTGGCTCACGTTCGGCACGCTCTCGGCCGTCGGCGAGCGCTTCGCCGGCATGGAGCGCGTGTACGGCTTCGACAGCCACGACACGTTCGCGGTGGGCGCGCTCGAGGTCCGGCCGTTTCCCGTGCCGCACGACGCGCGCGAGCCGGTGCAGTTCGTCGTCGGAGACGGTTCGGTGCGGATCGGCGTGGTCACCGACCTCGGCGCGTCGACGCCCGTGGTCGAGCGCGCGCTGTCAGGCTGCGACGCGCTGGTGCTCGAGTGCAACCACGACGCGACGATGCTCGCGGAGGGCAGGTATCCGCAGCCTCTCAAGGCGCGCATCGCCGGGCGCTACGGCCACCTCGACAATGCCGCATCCGCCGCGCTGCTCGCCGCGCTGGACACGACGCGGCTGCGCCACATCGTCGCGGCGCACCTGTCGAAGGAGAACAACACGCCCGCGCACGCGCGGGCGGCGCTGGCGGGAGCGCTGGACTGCGCCGCGGACTGGATCGGCGTCGCCGACCAGGCCGCCGGATTCGACTGGCGGGAGATCTGAATGCAGAAGGGCGCCGAACTCTATCGCGGCAAGGCCAAGACGGTCTATGCGACCGACGACCCCCGCTACCTGATCATGCACTATCGCGACGACGTGTCCGCGTTCGACGGCGCGAAGCTCGCGAAGCTCGGCGGGAAGGGCGAGACCAACAACCGCATCAACGCCCACGTGATGGAAAGGCTCGCCTCCGCCGGCGTGCCGACCCACTTCGTGAGGCTGATCGACGAACGCGAGTCGCTGGTGCGCGCGATGAAGATGATCCCGGTCGAGTGCGTCGTTCGCAACGTCTGCGCCGGCTCGATGGCCAAGCGTTACGGCGTCGCCGAGGGCACCCGCCTGCCGGCACCGGTGTTCGAGTTCTTCTACAAGAGCGATGCGCTGCACGACCCGCTGTGCAACGACGACCACATCCGCGCGCTGGGATGGGCGAGCGAGCGCGAGATCGCCGAGATGAAGGCGATGACGCACACCGTCAACGGCGTGCTGACGCCGATGTTCGCGAACGCCGGCATCGACCTCGTCGACTACAAGCTCGAGTTCGGCCATCCGGTCGACGATCCGCACGGGCCGCTCACGCTCGGCGACGAGTTCACGCCGGACGGGTGCCGGCTGTGGGACGCGAACACCGGCGAGAAGATGGACAAGGACCGCTTCCGCCGCGATCTCGGCGAGGTCATCGAGCACTACCGCGAGGTCGGGCGGCGCATCGGCGTGCCCGGGGTCTGACCCCGGGCACGGCGTTTCACAGCCCCAGCACCGTTCCCGAGAGCCCGGGCACGCCGGTCGCCCATATGTCCGCGAACCGCGCGACCAGCGGGCGCGCGGCGAGCGGAGCGTCGAACGCGAGCGTCGCGCGCGGCCCGTCGACGTGGAAGCGATGCAGGTAGTGCCGGTCGTCCGCGATCACGAGAGGATCGGTCGCGTTGCGCGCCTCGTGCCCGGTGCGGTAGACGGTCATCGCGTGGCCGTAGCTCCTCAGCATCGCGACCAGCCGCGGGCATGACTGCTCGAGCCAGCGCGTGTCGTGCACGATCAGCTCGATGCGCGCACCGCGGCCGCGCCGCAGGAACGCCGTCAGTCGCTCGACGCGGTCGGCCGCGTGCCAGCCGCCCTCCGACAGGTCGACGTCGAACACGCGCAGCGTCGAGCGCGCGCGGTCGATCAGCTCGTCGATCGCCTCGATCTGCTCGGCGATCGACGAGAGCGCCCGCTCGGTCGGCCGTGGCGCGTCGTCAGGGGCGTCCGAGGTGGAGCCAGCCATGGCGGTACCAGTCGAGGAGTCGCGCGACCGTGTCGCGATCGAGCGAGGCCGCAGCGCGCGCATCCAGCGCGCGGCGGTCGGCGAGCCGGCGCAGCGCCGCGCGGGCCGCGGCGGGGACGGTCACGCGTTCGCCGTTGACGTACATCGCACGCGCATCGTAGAGCGCCTGCGAGCGCCGGTCCAGCGTCGCGCCGCGACGCGCGAGCGAGCGCGCGAACGCCTCGAGGCGGGGCACCCGCGCGCGGGCGGCGAAGAACACGTGCGCCTTGGGGTCGGTCAGCCATGCGCCGAGGAACCCATCGACGTCGGCGCGCCCGATCCGGATGCGGGCGAGCGTCCGCGCGAAGCGGTCCTGCATCGCGGCGGAAATGCGTGCCGGCGTCCGCGTGGCGGCGAGTTCGGGGTCCGCGTAGCGGCCGGCGAGTTCGACCGTGTCCGCGAGGTGGGCGAGGAACGCCTGCGCGACTTCCTGCGCGAGCGCCGCGCGGAATCCGATCGAGTAGGTGGTGCAGGCGTCGAGGGCGACGCCGTCGTGCGCCGCCTGGGGCGGCAGGTAGAGCATGTCGCCGGGCCCGAGCATTTCGTCGTGCGCGGGGACGAAGTGCGCGAGGATCCTGAGCGGGAGGCCCGGCACGAACGCGACGTCGCGCTGCGTGCCCCAGCGCCATCGCCGCCGGCCGAATCCCTGCAGCAGGAACACGTCGTACGAATCGACATGGGGGCCCACGCCGCCGCCGGGCGCCGCGTAGCTCACCATCAGGTCGTCGAGGCGCGCGTACGGGATGAACGCGAATCGCCGCATCAGCGCGTCGGCGCGCGCGTCGACGAGGTTCGTTCCCTGCACGAGCAGCGTCCAGTCGCGCGCGGGCAGCCGCCCGAGCGCGCGCGGCGCAAACGGGCCGTGCTCGACGCTCCACCGCCTTCCGGCGCGGACGACGAGCCGCGACTCGACGTCGTCGCGGCACGCGAGCGCGAACAGGTCGCCGCGCGAGAACGGTCCGACGAAGCCGGGCATCGCGCCGCGCACGAGTCGCGCGCGCTTCTGCCAGCAGCGCCGCAGGAAGGCATCGGGCGCGAGTCCGCCGAGCGGCGCGGCGGGCGCGGTTCGCGACCGTCGAACCTCGGCGGGGCGTGCGCTTCGGCCGTTGCGTGCGGAGGTCATCGAGGTCACCCGATTGCGGTTGCCGGGCGATTATAGGACCCGCCCGGCGACGGGGCGCCCCGGGCGTAGAATGCGGGCCACGTCAATCCACGCGGGCGATCGCGCGCCCGCCGTCAATCCGGGGAACCTCGATGAACGTCTTCGCCAACACGGTCGTCTCGCTCACGTTCAGGCTCTTCGACGGCCGTAACCAGCTGATCGAGGAGGCGGGCGAGCCGATCGCCTACCTGCACGGCGGCTACTCGGGCATCTTCCCGCGCGTCGAGGAGGCGCTGACGCACAAGTCGGTCGGCGAGTCGGTGTCCGTGACGCTCGAGCCCGCCGACGCGTTCGGCGACTACGACTCGCAGCTCGTGCGCATGGAGTCGGTCGAATCGCTGCCGCCCGACATCGCGGTCGGCGGCTACCTCGTCTCCGAGCACGACGGCGAGGAAACGGTGTGGCGCGTCACCGACATCGCGGACGGCAAGGCCGTGCTCGACGGCAACCACGAGCTCGCCGGCCAGCGCGTGCGCTTCGACGCGACGATCGTCGACATCCGGCCCGCGACGCAGGAAGAGGTCACGCACGGCCACGTGCACGGCGCGCACGGCCACCATCATCACTGACGCCCGCCCGTCTCGGGGGACGCCTCGCGCACCATCGTGTACCTGACGACGCCGTGCGGGTAGACGCTGAGCGCGAACGCCGTGCGGTAGCCGAGCGACTCGTACAGCCGCGGTGCCTGGAAGCTGAACGTCTCGACGTGGAACGAGCGGCAGCCGCGCTCGTGCGCATGCTGCTCGAACGCGCGCACCAGGCGGGCGCCGAGCCCGCGGCGCCGATGCGCGGGCGCGACCCACAGCTGCTGGATTTCGGCCGCCGCCCCCCACGTGCGTCCGACCACGCCTCCGACGACCTCACCGCCGGCCGCGCGCGCGAAGCACGAAAGGCGACGGACCTCGTGAAGCGGTGCGGCGGCTTCGTTGTGGTCGCCCAGCCCGGTGTCGACGAGCCCGCCCTCGGCGGCGGGAACGTCGTCGTGAGCAGTGATCGTGACTGTCTCGTCGCTCATCGGTGCTTTCCGCGGCGGGCGGCCTGCCACGCGATCAGTCCTTCGACGCGATCCGCTTGAGCTCGTAGAGCGCGTCGAGCGCTTCGCGCGGCGACAGCGCGTCGGGATCGAGCGTGGCGAATCGGTCGGCGAGCGCGCGGCCGCGCGCCGTCGCGTCGTCGTCCTGCGGCGGCGGCGCGCCCGCGAACAGGTCGGACTGCCCGTCGCCGGCGCGAGCGAACGCGTCGAGGCGCGCGAGGTAGTTGCGCGCCTGCCGCACGGTGTCCGCGGGGACGCCGGCGAGCTTCGCGACCGCGAGTCCGAAGCTCCGGCTCGCCGGACCGTCCTCGACCGCGTGCATGAACACGATGCCTTCGCGGGGCGTCTCGACCGCGTCGAAGTGGACGTTCGCGCAGCCGGGAATCTCGGCGGCGAGCGCGGTCAGCTCGAAATAATGGGTCGCGAACAGCGTGAGCGAGCGATTGGTCTCCGCGAGCCGGTGCGCGATCGCCCAGGCGAGCGCGAGGCCGTCGTAGGTCGACGTGCCGCGACCGATCTCGTCGACCAGCACGAGGCTGCGCGGCGTCGCGCGGTGCAGGATCGCCGCGGCCTCGGTCATCTCGACCATGAACGTCGAGCGGCCGCCCGCGAGGTCGTCGGACGCGCCGATGCGCGTGTAGATGGCGTCGATCGGCCCGAGCGTGGCGCTCGCGGCGGGAACGAACGAGCCGCAATACGCGAGCAGCGCGATCACGGCCGTCTGCCGCATGTAGGTCGACTTGCCGCCCATGTTGGGGCCGGTGACGACCAGGAGCCGGCGGTCCGGCGCGAGCGTGACGTCGTTCGGGATGAAATGCTCGACCTGGCGCTCGACCACCGGATGGCGACCCCCGCGGATCTCGATGCGGTTGTCGGCAGTGAACGCAGGGCGCACGAGGTTCAGCGCCTCCGCGCGGTCCGCGAGCGCGGCCAGCACGTCGAGCGACGCGAGCGCGACCGCGACCCGCTGCAGCGCGGGGACCGCCTGTGCCAGTTCCGCGACGAGCTGCTCGTACAGCAGCTTCTCGCGCGCGAGCGCGCGCTCCTGCGCCGAGAGCGCCTTGTCCTCGAACGACTTCAGCTCCGGCGTCACGTAGCGCTCGGCGTTCCTGAGCGTCTGGCGGCGCCGGTAGTCGCCTGGCACCTTGCCCGCATGCGCGTGCGTGACCTCGATGTAGAAGCCGTGCACGCGGTTGTACTCGACCTTGAGGCTCGAAATGCCGGAGCGCTCGCGTTCGCGCTTCTCGAGGTCCGCGAGGAAGGCGCCGCAATCGCGATCGATCGAGCGCAGCTCGTCCAGCTCGGCGTCGTAGCGATCGGCGATCACGCCGCCCTCGCGCACGACCGCCGCGGGCTCGGGGACGATCGCGCGCGCGAGGAGCGCCGCCCAGCGCGGATCGGCGTCGAGCGCCGCGTGCGCGTCGCGCAGCAGCGGCGCCTCGATGCCGCCCACGAGGTCGCGCAGCGCGGGAAGCGAGTCGAGCGTGGCGCCGAGCGCCGCGAGCTCGCGCGGCCGCACCTGCGCGAGCGAGATGCGCGACGCGATCCGCTCGACGTCGGCGACGCGGGAGAGCGACTCGCGCAGCCGCTTCCGCGTCCCGGGCGCGCCGACGAGCACCTCGACGGCGTCGTGCCTTGCCGCCGCGGCCGCGGCGTCGCGCAGCGGCGCCGGCAGCCATTCGCGCAGCAGCCGGCTGCCGGCGGACGTGACGCATGCGTCGAGCAGCGACAGCAGCGTCGGCTGCGCCTCGCCCGACAGCGTGCGCGAGATCTCGAGGTTGCGCCGCGTCGCCGGGTCGAGCGCGACGTGGGTGCCGGGCCGCTCGACGGCCAGCGTCGTGACGTGCGCGATCGAGGACTGCTGCGTCGCGGCCGCGTAGTCGATCAGCGCGCCGGCCGCGCCGGTGGCGATCGGGGCGTCGTCGGCGCCGAACGCCCGCAGGTCCTGCGTGCCGAAATGCTTCGCGAGCGCGCGCGCTCCCGCCGCGGCGTCGAAGTGCCACGGCGGGCGAGGGCGCACCGGGATCGATCCGCGCCGCAGCGGCGGCGGATCGGCGTCCTCGGGCACGAGCAGCTCGGCCGGCTCGATGCGCTCGAGCGTCGCCCCGAGATCGCCGGCCGGGACGTCGACCATCGCGAGCCGGCCGGCGGCGAGGTCCAGCCACGCGATCCCCGCCCGCTTGCCGGCGACGAGGCACGCGGCCAGCAGGCAGGTCGTGCGCGCGTCGAGCAGGTTGGCGTCGACGAGCGTGCCCGGCGTGACGATCCGCGACACGCGCCGCTCGACCGGCCCCTTGCTCGTCGCCGGGTCGCCGAACTGCTCGACGATCACCGCCGACCCGCCGAGCCGCATCAGTCTCGCGAGGTGCTGCTCGATCGCGTGGTACGGGACACCGGCCATCGGGATCGGCGCGCCGGCCGACTGTCCGCGCGACGTGAGCGTGATGTCGAGCATGCGCGCGGCGCTCTTCGCGTCGTCGTAGAACAGCTCGTAGAAATCGCCCATCCGGTAGAACACGAGCTTGTCCGGATGCTCCGCCTTGACGCGCAGGTACTGCTGCATCATCGGCGTGTGCGCCGCGAGCGGATCGGCGGAGGCGCGTGACGGCGGCTTCATGGCGGCGCGTGCGTGGGGCCGGATCGATCGGAGGGCTCAGCGCGGCTCGTGCGCTGCCCACTCGCGGTCGAGTTCCGCGGCGTAACGGCTTCCCGCCGCGAGCCACTCGAGCAGCGGCCGCACGACGCCGCTGCGTCGCGCCTCGTTCAGCAGCGGAGCGAACTCGGCGGGGGAGTTGCCGGGGCGGAGGGTCGGGAAGCGTCCCGACGCGGCGAGCTCGGCGTTGGCGATGTAGCGCAGCACGCGCCCGTTGCCGTCGAGGAACGGGTGGACCTCGGTCATCAGCAGAACGAGGCACGCGGCGCGCCAGGGCCCGGGAGGCACGACGGCCTCCCGTTCGGCGAACCACGCGCGCAACGTGCCGGCGACGCGGCCGGGCGCCGTGCGCGCGACCTGCGGCTGCGAGTGCACGATGTTGTTGACGAGCTTGAACTGCCCCGGCGCGAGCTCGGGCCGGTGACCGACGATCAGCGCGTGAAGCAGGCGCAGCCAGGCTTCGCGCGCGACCGGGTCGGCCGCCTCGCGCATGGCCCGCCCGCGCGCGGCCACGTCCGCGCCGCGCACGACCTCGGCGTAGCGCAGGATGTCGGCGTCCCGGCCGTCCAGCGCGGCGGTCCGTCCCGCGACGAGATCCACGCTGCGCCGGATCGCCTCGCGCGATCCGCCGAGACGGAAGTTGTGATGCGCGACGAGCGCGGGCCAGGCGGCGGAACGCGGCACGCCGGTCGCGAAGAGCGACTCGACGGGGGCCTCGTCCGCGATGCGCGCCGCGGCGCGCTCGAAGAACGCCAGCACCTCGTCGTCGCGCCGCGTGGGCGCCGGGCGCGCGCGGAGCGCGGCCTCGAGCGGTCCGGGGTCACCGGAGGCGGCCGCCGCTGCGATGGCGGGCGCGAGCGCCGCATGCTCGTCGAGCATCGCAATGGCGTCGGCGGCCTCGGCGCGCGCGTCGACCGGCAGCCGGGGCATCGCGAGCGCGGCCTCGAGCATCGCGCGTCCTTCCTGATCGCGCTTGCGCTCGAGCGCGAGCGTGCCCAGGTTCACGCGCGCGTAGGGATGGCCGGGCGCGTTGGCGAGCGCACGGCGCAGCAGCGCCTCCGCGGCGTCGAACCGGCCGAACGCGCGCTCGATCACGGCGACCTTGTTGAGGGCGTCGGCGTCTTCGGGTGCGAGCGCGGCCGCGCGCCGGTACGCGGCCTCCGCCCGACCGAGCTCGCCCGCCTGGCGAAGGACGTCTCCCAGGCCCATGTGCAAGGCAGCGACGTCCGGACCTTCCGCGGTCGCGCGCGCGGCGGCCGCGACCGCGCGATCGTGGCGCCCGAGCATCGAGTGCGCCACGCCGAGCGCGAGCCACGCCGCGGCGATGCGGGGGGCCCGCGACGTCACGCGCTCGAGAATGCGCGCGGCGTCCTCGGGCCTGCCGGCGCGCAGGTGGGTCTGGGCGAGACCGACGTGCGCCGGCAGGAAGTCCGGTGCGCGCTCGATCGCGCTGGACCACGCGTCGATCGCCTCGCGCCACTCGCCGCGCGCCTCGAGCGCGGCCGCGCGCTGCGCGAGCGCGACGGCCTGCGGATCGGCGGCGGACGGTCGGGACATGCGCGGATTATAGGGAACGCTCGACGCGGGCCGCCGGCGCCGCGCGCGATGCCGTGAATCGCCCCCGGGGTCAGCGCGACTCGCGCGCCGCCCACTCGCGGTCGAGCTCCGCCGCATAGCGGCTGCCCGCGGCGAGCCATTCGATCAGCGGCTCGAGTTCGCCGCTCACCCGGGCGGCCGCGATGATCCGGTTGTCCGAGCCCTGCGGCCGGAGGTGCGGAAACAGTCCTGCGTGGATCAGCAGGCGGTTGAGCGCGAGGCGCATGACGCGACCGTTGGCGTCGGCGAACGGATGCATCTCGAGGACCGCCATGTAGACGCAGGCGATGCGCCACGCACCCGGCGGCATGCGCGGCGCGAGATCGGCGAGCATGCGTTCCAGCGTGGCGCGAAGCCGTGCCGGCGGCGTGCGCGGAACGTTCCGCGCGTTGCGCACGACGTTGTTGATGATCTTGAACTGACCCGGGCCGGTCCTGGGACGGTGACCGGCGATCTGCGCGTGGCGCCAGCGCAGCCATGCCTCGAACGCGACCGGATCGCCCTCGTCGGGCGGACCCTGGCGGGCGTCGGCGACCGCGCGCGCGTAACGGACGACGTCGATCTCCTCCGGCGAACCGGCCCGGTCCGCGCGCGCGACGAGGGCGACGCTGGCGGCGATCGCGCCCGACGTGCGCGGCAAGCGGAAGTTGTGGTGCGCCTCGAGGGCGCTCCAGGCCGCCGACACCGGCGCGCCGGAAGCGAAGCGGTGGTCGGCGCTCGGCTCGCCGGCATGACGCTCGGCGATACGCGCGAAATCGGCGAGGAGGCGACGGTCGACGGCCTGCGACCGGCCGAGCGACCGGATCGCGCCGGCGATCGGCGCGGGATCGTCGCCGGCGAGCGCTTCCTCGATCGGTCCGGCCATCGCGGAGCGCTCGGCGAGCATCGCGAGGGCACCGGACGCTTCCTCCCGCGCGTCGGCGGGAAGGCGCGCGTCGCCCAGCGCGTCCCGCAGCAGCGCCGCGCCCGCGTCGACGCGGCCGCGCTCGAGCTCGAGGGTGCCGAGATTCACGCGCGCGTACGGATGCCGCGGCGCGAGCGCATGCGCTCGTCGCAGCAGCGCCTCCGCCGCGTCGAGTTTGCGCATCGTGCGCTCGGTCGTGGCGAGCTTGTTCAGCGCGTCGACGTCGTCGGGCGCGGCCTCTACCGCGCTGCGGTAGGCCCGGGCCGCATCCTCGAGTCGATCCGCCTGGCGAAGGACGTCCCCGAGGCCGGTCTGCAGCGCCGCGACGCCGGGCGCCAGCGCCGCCGCGCGCTCGGCGGCCGCGACGGCGGTGTCGTGCCGGCCAAGCATCGAATGCGCCACGCCGAGGGCGAGCCAGGCCGCCGGCATGCCTGGGGCGTGCGCCGTGACGCGCTCGAGGACGCGCACGGCGTCGGCGGGCATGCCCGCGCGTATCTGTGCCTGCGCGAGCCCGAGTTGCGCCGGAAGGAACGTCGGCGCGCGCTCGACGGTGCGCGACCACGCCTCGACCGCCTCGGCGAACGCGCCCCGAGCGTCGAGCGACGCTGCGCGCTGCGCGAGCTCGGCGGTCTGCGGATCGGCAGCGGACTCGGGGGCGGGCATCGCCGGATTATAGGGACCGGCGCGGCGTGGCTCGCGCTAAGCGCGCGTTAAGGTTCGGCGCGTAGCGTCGCGGGCGTCCTTCCACGATCGAGGAGTTCGCCATGCCTGCCTCACCGTTTCGTGCCCTCGCGCTTGCCGCAGGGCTCGCATCGAGCCCCGCCGCCGCGTTGGCGGTCGCGCCTTCGGACCTCATGCGCGGCTACGAGAACGCGGCGCGCGCCGCGTCGCCGTCGTTCGCGGGCTTCTCCGCCGACCGTGGCGGGCACCTGTTCCGGACGCCGCAGGGACGCGAATGGAGTTGCGCCTCGTGCCATGGCGAGGCGCCGACCGGGACCGGGCGTCACGCGAAGACCGCCAAGGCGATCAAGCCGCTGGCACCCTCGGCGAACCCGTCGCGCTTCACCGATGCCGCGCAGGTCGAGAAGTGGTTCCGGCGAAACTGCGGCGACGTGCTCGGCCGTGAATGCACGGTGCAGGAGAAGGGCGACATCCTCGCCTGGCTCCTGTCGCTCAGGTGAGGAGGCTCGCCATGTTCGGTCGACTCTGCGTACATGCATCCGCGCTGTTCGCGCTCGCGCTCGCCCCGCTGCCCTCGTTCGCCGGATCGTCGCGCTTCGCCGCCGATCATCCGGCCTGGCGGGCCGAGTGTGGCAGTTGCCATACGGCGTATCCGCCCGCGCTGATGTCCGCGCCCGCGTGGCGGCAGGTGATCGGCGCGCTCGACCGCCACTACGGCACCGACGCGTCGCTCGATGCCGGGACCGGGGCCGCGATCGCGGCGTTCCTCGAGCGCAACGCCGGCGTCGGACGGAAGGCGGCGCAACCGTACGCCACGGGCGTACTGCGCCGCACCGGCGGAACGCCGTCCCTCCCGCGCATCACCGAGTCCGCGTGGTTCACGCGCGAGCACGACGAAGTGCCTGCCGCGACGATCGCGCGGCCCGACGTCAGGGGCTTCGCGAACTGCGGGGCCTGCCACACCGCCGCCGATCGCGGCGACTTCTCGGAGCGCGCATTACGCGTCCCGCGCTGAAGGAGACCCCCATGAACGACACGACGCCCGCGACATCGCGGATTCTCGTCTGGGACCTTCCGGTCCGGATCTTCCACTGGATGCTCGCGGCGGCGTTCGCCGGCGCGTGGCTCACCGCCGACTCGGAGCGCTGGCGCGACCTCCACATATTGCTGGGGTACACCGCCGGGCTGCTGGCAGGGCTACGCGTCGTCTGGGGCTTCCTCGGGACCCGCCACGCGCGCTTCGCGTCGTTCGTGCACGGCCCGCGTCGCGTCGCCGCCTACCTGCGATCGCTCGTCTCCGGGGCGCCGCAGCACACGACGGGCCACAATCCCGCCGGCGGCTGGGCGATCGTGGCGCTCATCGTCCTCACAGGGGCGATCGTGGCGACCGGGCTCGCGGTCGAGTCCGACGCCGGCCCGAAGTCGCTGGACGACGTCCACGAGGCTCTCGCCACCGCGATGCTGGTCGTCGTCGGCCTCCACGTCGCCGGAGTCGCCATCGGCAGCCTCGTTCATCGCGAGAACCTGGTCCGCGCGATGGTCACCGGACGCAAGCGCGGCGCGCCGGGCGAGGCGATCCGGGGTCCGCGTTGGCTCGCCGCCGCGGTCCTGATCGCCGCCGTCGCCGGCGTGTGGACGGGTGTGCTGCCGGCGCCGGGGCTGCCCGAGGGCGCCGGGTTGACCGCGATCACGGCGTCGGCGCCCGCCGTCAGGCACGATGGGCGCTCCGACGACGACTGAACCCGATCCGTGCGCATCCTGCTGGCCGAAGACGATCCGCTTCTGGGCGACGCCCTGCGTGCGGGCCTCGCGCAGGCCGGGTTCGACGTCGACTGGGTCCGCGACGGGCAGCAGGCGCTCGCCGCGCTGAAGGGCGGCGAGCATGCCGCGGCGGTGCTCGACCTCGGCCTGCCGCGACTGTCGGGAGTCGACGTGCTCTCCCGCGCGCGCGGCGGCGGCGTCAAGGTCCCGGTGCTCGTGCTCACCGCGCGCGACGCGATCGACGACCGCGTGCAGGGCCTCGACAGCGGCGCGGACGACTATGTCGTCAAGCCGGCCGACCTCGCCGAGGTGGCGGCGCGGCTGAGGGCGCTGATCCGGCGCTCGCGCGGCGAGTCGTCGCCGATTCTCACGGTCGGCGGGCTCGCGCTCGATCCGGCCGCGCGGACGGTCCGCCTGGGCGGGCGGGACGTCGACCTCAAGCCTCGCGAGTACGACCTGCTGCACGAGCTCATGCTGAACGCGGGGCGCGTCCTCTCGCGCGAGCGGCTCGAGTCGCGGCTCTACGCGTGGGGCGACGAGGTGGGAAGCAACGCGATCGAGGTCCACATCCACCACCTGCGGCGCAAGCTCGCGCCGGGGCTCATCCGCACGGTCCGCGGCGTCGGTTACCTGATGCCGCGCGAGACCGCCGCATGACCGGGCGCGGCGGATCGCTGTCGCGCCGGCTGCTGCTGCTCGTGCTCGCGGCGGTCGCGATCGCCTGGATCGCGTCGTCGCTCTTCGCGGTCGTGCGCGTGCGCCACGAGACCGGCGAGCTGCTCGACGCGCATCTCGTGCAGGCCGCGGCGATCCTGCACGCGCTCGTCGGCGACGATGTCGACGACGCCGAGCTCGAGCACGCGTCGGAACTGCACCGGTACGCGCGGACGGTCGCGTTCCAGGTGTGGGAGGACGGCCGCAAGCTCCGCCTGCACTCGGCCAACGCGCCCGAGGTGCGCCTGTCCCCGAGGAGCGAAGGCTTCGCGAACGTCGAGTCGGGCGGGCGGGCCTGGCGCGTGTACTCGAGCATGGACCGGCGCGGCCGAGTCCTCGTCCAGGTGGCCGAGGAGCTGGGCGCGCGCGACAAGATCGTCGGCAGCGTCGCGGGCATGCTGCTGATACCGATGGTCGTCGGGCTGCCCGTGCTGGGCCTCCTCATCTGGTTCGCGCTGCGTTCGGGCCTGAAGCCGCTCGTCGCGCTCGGTCGCGACGTCGCTCGGCGGGATCCGGACAGCCTCGGCCCGCTCGCCGCGGACGATGCGCCGCGCGAGGTCGTGCCGCTCGTCGCGAGCCTGAACGGACTGTTCGAACGCCTGCGCCGGTCGATCGAGCACGAGCGGCGCTTCACGGCGGACGCTGCCCACGAGCTGCGCACGCCGATCGCCGCCGTGCGCGCGCAGGCGGAGGTCGCGCTCGGCGCCGCGGCGGATGCCGAGCGGACGCATGCGCTGCGGCAGGTGATCGCCGGATGCGATCGCGCCGCGCGGCTCGTCGAGCAGATGCTGACGCTGGCGCGGCTCGATCCGCGGCGACCGCTCGCTGGCGGCGCGCGATTCGACCTCGCCGCCGTCGCGCGCGACGCGATCGCGGGCATCGCACCTGCCGCGATCGGGCGCGGCGTCGATATCGCTCTCGCCGCGACGCCCGCGCAGGTGGTGGGCGACCCCGCGCTGGTCGCGATCCTGCTCCGCAACCTGCTCGACAACGCGGTTCGCTACAGCCCGGCCGGCGGCAGGGTCGAGGTGTCGGTCGATCCGGCTGCGGGCGGCGCGGAGCTCGCGGTCGCCGACCGGGGGCCGGGCGTTCCCCCGGAGGAACGCGACCGGCTGGGCGAGCGATTCCATCGCGTTCTTGGTTCCGGCGAGAGCGGCAGCGGGCTCGGCCTGTCGATCGTAAAGCGGATCGCCGAGCTCCATGGGGCGAGCGTCGCGTTCGAGGACCCGCGGTCCGGGCGCGGTCTCGCGGTGCGCGTTCGTTTCGCGAACCGCTGACGCCGCGGCGTTCGACCCGGGTCGGGGAGAGCGGCTACACTTGCGCGAGTGCGCGGCCGGGGGTCCCGCCGCGCGCCGCGCCCATGACGCTCGCCCTCGTCCCCGGACGGATCGCCCTCGCGACGCTGCGGAGCCTGTGGGCCGCGCCGCAGGCGGTCTCGGTCGACGTCCGCGCGCGGCCCGGCGTCGAGGCGGCGGCCGCGACGGTGTCGCGCATGGTCGCCGACCATCGCGTCGTCTACGGCGTCAACACGGGCTTCGGGCTCCTCGCGCGCACGCGCATCGGCGACGCGCGCCTCGCCGAATTGCAGCGAGCGCTGCTCCTGTCGCATTCGGCAGGCACCGGGCCGCTCCTCGACGACGCGGTCGTGCGGCTCGTGCTCGTGCTGAAGGCAGCCTCGCTGGCGCGCGGGCATTCCGGCGTGCGCTGGCAGGTGATCGAGGCGCTGGTCGCGCTCGCGAACGCGAACGTGCTGCCGTGCGTGCCGTCGCAGGGGTCGGTCGGCGCGTCGGGCGACCTCGCCCCGCTGGCCCACCTCGCCGGCGTGCTGATCGGCGAGGGCGAGGCGCGCATCGGTGCGCGCGCGGTGCCCGCCGCGGAAGCGCTCGCGCGTGCCGGCATCGCGCCGCTCGCGCTTGCGCCGAAGGAAGGACTCGCGCTCATCAACGGCACGCAGGTGTCGACCGCGCTCGCGCTCGCCGGGCTGTTCGTTCACGAGCGCGTGCTCGCGGCGGCGTTTGTCGCCGGGGCGCTCTCCGTCGACGCGTGCCTCGGAAGCGACACGCCGTTCGACGAACGCATCCACGCGCTGCGCGGGCACGCGGGCCAGCGCGACGCGGCCGCGATCTACCGTCGCCTGCTGCATGACAGCGCGATCCGCGCCTCGCACGTCGACTGCCACCGCGTGCAGGATCCCTACAGCCTGCGCTGCCAGCCTCAGGTGATGGGCGCGGTCCTCGACCAGACGCGCGCCGCCGCCGCGACGCTCGTCGTCGAGGCGAACGCGGTGACGGACAATCCGCTCGTGTTCGCGGACGCGGGCGAGGTGCTGTCGGGCGGCAACTTCCACGCCGAGCCGGTGGCGTTCGCGGCCGACAACCTCGCGCTCGCGCTCGCCGAGACCGGCGCACTCGCCGAGCGCCGGATCGCGCTGCTGATGGATGCGAGCCTTTCCGGCCTTCCGCCGTTCCTCGTCGAGGACGGCGGCGTCAACTCGGGGTTCATGATCGCGCAGGTGACCGCGGCCGCGCTCGCGTCCGAGAACAAGGCGCTCGCGCATCCGCGCAGCGTCGACTCGCTGCCGACGTCCGCCAACCAGGAGGACCACGTGAGCATGGCGACCGGCGCCGCAGCGCGGCTCGCGCCGATGGCGGGCAACGTCGCGGCGATCGTCGCGGTGGAACTGCTCGCCGCGGCGCAGGGTGTCGACCTGCGGCGGCCGCTCGCGACCTCGCCGGTCCTCGCGCGGGCGCACGCGCACATCCGCGCGGCGGCGCCGTTCTGGGAACGCGACCGGGCGTTCGCGCCGGACCTGGCGGCGATCCGCGCGCAGGTCGAGGCGGGCGATTACCTCGCCGATGTTCCGGAGGCGATCGTTGCCGGGTGAGGACGTCCCGGAGGGGGCGATTTGCGGGACAATGTTCGCCTCCGCGGTCTCGGGCGGAGAGGAGCCCACCATGCATCGCGACGATCCCGGCCGGCTTTCCGGCCGCCACTCCGATCCGCGCTACGCCGACCGGACCCTCCGCGCGCCGCGCGGCACGACGCTCGCGTGCCGCTCCTGGCTCACCGAGGCCGCGTACCGGATGATCCAGAATAACCTCGATCCCGAGGTCGCCGAGAATCCGAAGGCGCTGGTCGTCTACGGCGGCATCGGACGCGCCGCGCGCGACTGGGCCTCGTTCGACGCGATCCTCGCCGCGCTGAAGGAGCTTCGCGACGACGAGTCGCTGCTCGTCCAGTCCGGCAAGCCGGTCGGCGTGTTCCGCACGCATCCCGACGCGCCGCGCGTGCTGATCGCGAACTCGAACCTCGTGCCGCGCTGGGCGACGTGGGAACACTTCAACGAGCTCGACCGCAAGGGCCTGATGATGTTCGGCCAGATGACCGCGGGGAGCTGGATCTACATCGGCTCGCAGGGCATCGTGCAGGGAACCTACGAGACGTTCGCCGAGGCGGGCCGCCAGCATTACGGCGGCGACCTCGCCGACAAGTGGATCCTGACGGCGGGCCTGGGCGGGATGGGAGGCGCGCAACCGCTCGCCGCGACGATGGCCGGCGCGTCGATGCTCGCGATAGAGTGCCAACAGTCGCGCGTCGACATGCGCCTTTCCACGCGCTACCTCGACGAGCAGGCGCGCGACCTCGACGACGCGCTCGTGCGCGTCCGCACCGCGTGCGCGATGCGCGAACCGCGGTCGATCGGTCTCGTCGGCAACGCCGCGGAGATCCTGCCCGAGCTCGTCAAGCGCGGCGTGCGTCCCGACATGGTGACCGACCAGACCTCCGCGCACGACCTCGTCCATGGCTACCTGCCCGCCGGCTGGACCGTCGAGCGATGGCGCGGCGCGCAGGCCGATCCCGCGCAGCACGCGGCGCTCGCACGCGCGGCGCAGCGCTCGGCGGCGATGCACGTCGAGGCGATGCTCGCATTCCACCGGCAGGGCGTGCCGGTGTTCGACTACGGCAACAACCTCCGCCAGGTCGCGAAGGACGAGGGTGTCGCCGACGCGTTCGCGTTCCCGGGATTCGTGCCCGCCTACATCCGCCCGCTCTTCTGCGAGGGCAGGGGGCCGTTTCGCTGGGTCGCGCTGTCCGGGGATCCGGAGGACATCCGGCGCACCGACCGCAAGGTGAAGGAGCTGTTTCCCGGCAACGCGCACCTCGCGCGCTGGCTCGACATGGCCGGCGAGCGCATCGCCTTCCAGGGACTGCCCGCGCGCATCTGCTGGCTCGGACTGGGTGAGCGGCACCTCGCGGGCCTCGCGTTCAACGCGATGGTGCGAAGCGGCGAGCTGAAGGCGCCGATCGTCATCGGCCGCGACCACCTCGACACCGGCTCGGTCGCGAGCCCGAACCGCGAGACCGAGTCGATGGCCGACGGATCGGACGCCGTCTCCGACTGGCCGCTCCTGAACGCGTTGCTCAACACCGCGGGGGGCGCGACCTGGGTGTCGATCCACCACGGCGGCGGCGTGGGCATGGGGTATTCGCAGCACGCCGGTGTCGTCATCGTCTGCGACGGCAGCGATGCGGCCGCGAAGCGCATCGAACGCGTGCTGTGGAACGATCCGGCGTCGGGCGTCATGCGCCACGCCGACGCGGGCTACGCGAAGGCGATCGAGGTCGCGAAGCGCGAAGGCGTGCGAATGCCGATGCTGCGGTAGGTGGCGCCTGCCGGTCGCGCGAGCGCCCCGGGTCAGGACGATCGGCGTCGCGGGCGCAGGACCGTCGGGCTGAAGCCCGACCCACGAAGGACACGGTCCCGATGCCCTGTGGGTCGGG
>CAJPFI010000027.1 GCA_905339295.1 Burkholderiales bacterium | reverse complement strand
TGCGCATTTCGCTCATCGTGAACACCCCGATCGGCGATCGTGAACAGGGTGGAGCGTCGCTGGTTGGTTTCAGTCGTTCCCCGGGGACTCCTTCCGTCGCGAGGGTCCTTGTAGCACGAGCGGGTGGGCGTTGTGGAGCAGCCGGTCGCAGATGGCGTCGGCGATGCTCGGGTCGCCGAGTTGGTCGTGCCACTGGCCGACGGGCAGCTGGCTGCTGAGGATGGTCGAGCGGTTGCCGTGACGGTCCTCGATGATCTCGAGGAGATCGCGACGCTCGACATCGGCCAGCGGCGCGAGGCCCCAGTCGTCGAGGACCAACACGTCGATGCGCGCCAGGCGGGTCAGCAGGCGCGGGTAGGTGCCGTCGGCCCGGGCGAGCGCGAGCTCGTCGAAGAGGCGCGGCACGCGGCGGTAGAGCGCCCGGTAGCCCTTGCGGCACGCCTGCTGTGCGAGCGCGCAGGCGAGGTACGTCTTGCCGACGCCTGTGGGTCCGGTGATGACGACGTTGTGGTGTTGCTCGACCCAGGTGCAGGTCGCGAGCTGGCGCACGAGGGCACGATCCAGCTGACGCCGCGCCGGGTAATCGACGTCCTCGATGCAGGCGTGGGAGAGCCTGAGCTTCGCTTCGCGCAGCACGCGACCCAGACGCTTGTTCTGGCGGTCCAGCCACTCGGCGTCGACCAGCAGCCCGAGTCGCTCGTCAAAGCAGAGGCTGCTGGCCTCGGGCCGTTGCTGCTGCTCCATCCAGGCTGCTGCCAGGGCGTTCAGGTGCAGGGCCAGAAGCTTCTCCATCGTCGGTTCGTTCAGCATGCACGTCTCCTTCGCTTCGGGGTTGGTAGTAGTCGGCGCCGCGCACATTCTCGTGCGTGACGGACGCTGCACGCGCCCCGATCGCGGGCAGCGGCGCGCGGTCGAGGCCTCGCTTCAGGATCGAGTCGACATGGCGATACGAGCGGGCCTGCACGGCCACCGCCCGCGTGCAGGCCGCCTCGAGCCGCTCCGGCCCGTAGCGCTTCGCCAGGCGCAGGATCCCGAGGCAGGAGCGGTAGCCCTGCTCCGGGTGCGGGCGGTCAGCGAGGATCGCCTCCACCAAGGCCGCCGTCCCCGGGCCGATGCTCTTCCCCCAGTGGACCAGCCGCGACGGCGTCCAGGCCAGGTGACGCTGATGCGCCTTCGGCATGTGCTCGGCGATCGTCGTGTGCCGCCCCCGCTCGGCGCTTCGCGCATGCGAGGCCACGCGCTGGCCGCGGAGGAAGACCTCGACCGTGGCTTCGGTAAAACGCAGCTCCACGCGCTCGCGGACGAGAGCATGCGGCACGGAGTAGAAGTGGCGATCGAGCTCCACGTGGTAGTCGAGGTTCACGCGCGCCGTCTTCCACTCGGCGTGGACGAAGCGCTCCGCGGGGAGCGTCTTCAGGGCCGGGCGGTCGATCCGCTCGAACAACTCCTGCCGGCTCGCGCCGTAGGCCCGCATGGTGCGGGCGTTGAGCACGGCGAGCAGCTCGCGGATCCGTGCGTTCAGCGCCGCCAGCGAGAAGAAGACCTCGTCGCGCAGCCGGGCCAGGATCCAGCGCTCCGCCACCTGCACGGCCACTTCGACCTTGGCCTTGTCGCGCGGCTTGCCGGGGCGGGCCGGCAGGATGGTCGTCCCGTAGTGCTGCGCCAGCTCCTCGTAGGAGCGCTGGATGCCGGGCTCGTAGCGGCACGGCGTCGTCACCCCGCTCCGCAGCTGATCGGGCACCACGGCCGCCGCGACGCCGCCGAAGAACTCCAGCGCCCGTACGTGGCTCGCCAGGAAGTCCGCCACCCGCTGCGTCGCCGTCGCCTCGGCATAGGTGAAGCTCGACGCCCCGAGCACTGCGACGAAGAGCTCCACCGGCGTCACCTCGCCGGTCACCCGATCCACGATCTGCGGCCTCTGGCCCGCGTAGTCGACAAACATCTTCTCGCCGGCCCGGTGCAGCTGCCGCATCGAGAGCCGCCGTCGCCCCAGCCAGTGCCGGTAGTAGTCACAGAACTGCGTATACTGGTAGCCGCCGGGATGTCGCTCCAGGTACTCGAGGTGCAGCAGCTCGAGCGTCACCCCCGGCCGCTTGTGCTCGACGTGCACCGCAGCGAAGTCCGGCAGCACCCGGCGATGCCCGCCCGCCGGCGTGCCGTACATCCGGGCGTCGAGCGCCTCGTCCGAGAGCGCCGCCACCGCCGCCCAGTCGAGCCCCGCCGCCTCGGCCCGCTGCACCGTCGCGCTGATCGTCCCCAGGCCCTTGCCGAGGCTCCGCGACACCTCCCGGTGGCTTCGCCCCAGGCACCACTTCTGCCTCAAGATCTCGCGCGTCTTCCGCATGGACAGCCTCCGGCCCGCCACCTGCCCCCTCCTTTCGAGGGGGCCTGCGCGGTGTCCGCTGCCCAGCGTCGCTCCGTGGTCGCCCGCCCCCTCTGTCGTGGAGGTCAGGGGATACCACCCCGTTCACGATCCCCGATCCAGGTGTTCACCATGACCGATCTTCGCGTTCACGATCCCGATCCGGGCGTTCACCATCCACCGATCCAGGTGTTCACGATCGACCGAAACGCGCA
>CAJPFI010000026.1 GCA_905339295.1 Burkholderiales bacterium | reverse complement strand
CTGCACCCAGGCGTTCGACCGCCAGGACGCGGCGTACCGCGCCCGCGTGCTGCCGCCCGGCGTGCCGCGCGTCGCCGTCGAGGCCGGCGTCACCGACGGATGGCGCAAGTACGTCGGCGCCGCCGACGACCCGCGCGCCGCGGTCGTAGGCATCGACACCTTCGGCGAGTCCGCCCCCGCAGCCGCCCTGTTCAGGCACTTCGCACTCACCGCCGAGCGCGTCGCCGACGCGCTGCGGCGGGTCGAGCACACGTGATGGGCCGCACCCGGGAGAACCGGCAACGCGTGCGGTCCGCCCTTCGGCGCGTGGCCGGCGAAACGCGCCGCGCCGCCGTCGGGATCACGCAAGCTCCCCATCCGGGTAATGGGGGCTTACCCGCCACGGTTATAGACCGGCTCGCGCCAAGTCACGCCTAATGCTCGGAGCGTCGACGAGCGGCCATTCCGACGCGCCACGCGCGCGGTGCCCCTTCGTTGCGGTCGGGCTGCGCGAAGCCGCGGAGCGGCACGCAAGGGCGAGGAGACCGTGATCGGCGGCATCACGATCCGCAGGGCAACGACGGCCGACGCCGGGTCGCTCGCGCGCCTGCGCATCGAGGCCTGGCGCCAGAGCTACAAGGGGTTCGTGCCGCAGGCGTCGCTGGACGCGATGAGCGTCGAGGCGAGCCTGCCGCTTTGGCAGCGCGCGCTCGCCGCGCCCGGCGAGCGCGCGAGCGTGTTCGTGGCCGAGGGCGATGCGGGCGTCCTCGGGTTCGCGGCGGGCAACGTCCTGGTCGAGCCCAGGCACGGCTGCGACGCCGAGCTGACCGCGATCTATCTGGCGCGCGAGGTCCAGCGCCGCGGATTGGGCCGTCGCCTCGTCGGTACTGTCGCCTCGGAGCGCGCGGCGCACGGCGCGGCCGGCATGATCGCGTGGACGCTCGCGGGGATCGCCCCCGCGCGCCGCTTCCTCGAGGCGCTCGGCGCGGATCTCGTGATCGAGCAGCCGTTCGAATGGGACGGGGCGCCGCTGGTCGAGGCCGGTTACCGCTGGCTCGACCTGCCCTCGCTCGTCGAACGGGCCGGCATCAGGTCGCTGCACTGAGGCGCGGCGATAATGAACGTTTTCTTCGAACCAACCCTCCCCGGGAGACGGTGATGACGATCAAGGTGGCGATCAACGGTTACGGACGCATCGGGCGCAACATCCTGCGCGCGCACTACGAGGGCGGAAAGGAGCACGACCTCGCGATCGTCGCGGTCAACGACCTTGGCAGCCCGGAGACGAACGCGCACCTGACGCGCTACGACACCGCGCACGGCAAGTTCCCGGGCAAGGTCGAGGTCGACGGCGACTCGATGGTCGTGAACGGGGACCGCATCAAGGTGTTCGCGCAGCGCGACCCGGCACAGCTGCCGTGGGGCACGCTCGGCGTGGACGTCGTGCTCGAGTGCACCGGCTTCTTCACGACGAAGGAGAAGGCGTCGGCGCATCTCAGGGGCGGCGCGAAGAAGGTGATCATCTCGGCGCCCGGGGGCAAGGACGTCGACGCGACCGTCGTCTACGGCGTCAACCACGGGACGCTGAAGGCGTCGCACACGGTGATCAGCAACGCGTCGTGCACGACCAACTGCCTCGCGCCGCTGGTCAAGCCGCTGCACGACGGCATCGGCCTCGTCAGCGGCCTGATGACGACCATCCACGCGTACACGAACGACCAGGTGCTCACCGACGTCTACCACGAGGACCTGCGCCGTGCGCGATCCGCGACGATGAGCATGATCCCGACCAAGACCGGCGCCGCCGCCGCGGTCGGCCTCGTGCTGCCGGAGCTGAACGGAAAGCTCGACGGCTACGCGATCCGCGTGCCGACCATCAACGTGTCGATCGTCGACCTGTCGTTCGTCGCCGCGCGCGACACGACGGTCGACGAGGTCAACGCGATCATGAAGGCGGCGTCCGAGTCGGCCGCGCTCAAGGGCATCCTCAACTACAACAAGGCGCCGCTCGTGTCGGTCGACTTCAACCACGATCCGGCGTCGTCGACGTTCGACGCGACGCTCACCAAGGTGTCCGGCCGGCTCGTGAAGGTCTCCGCCTGGTACGACAACGAGTGGGGATTCTCCAACCGGATGCTCGACACGACCGTCGCGCTGATGCATGCGAAGTAGCGGCCGCGGAGCGCGCGACCCCGCCGGCCGGCGCCCGGGCGACACGGAGCCCGGGCACGCCGCGGACGCCTGCCTGCCCGAAGGCCGGGCGACTTCCGTCCCTTCCACCCATCGAGCGCCATGACACCCATCCGCCGCCTCTCCGACATCGATGTCTCCGGCAAGCGCGTGTTCATCCGCGCGGACCTCAACGTTCCGCAGGACGACGCCGGGCGCATCACCGAGGACACGCGCATCCGCGCGTCGCTCCCCGGCATCCGCGACGCGCTCGCGCGCGGGGCCGCGGTGATGGTGACCTCGCATCTCGGTCGCCCGACCGAGGGCGCGCTCAGGCCCGAGGACTCGCTCGCGCCGGTGGCCGAGCGGATGTCCGCGCTGCTCGGCCGGCCGGTGCCGCTCGTTCGCGACTGGGTCGACGGCGGCGCGTGGCACGCGGCATTGAAGCCCGGCGATCTCGTCCTGCTCGAGAACTGCCGCGCCAACAAGGGGGAGAAGAAGGACGACGACGCGCTGGCCCGCAAGATGGCCGCGCTTGCCGACGTCTACGTCAACGACGCCTTCGGCACCGCACACCGCGCCGAGGCGACCACGCACGGCATCGCGCGTCACGCGAAGGTCGCGTGCGCCGGTCCGTTGATGGCCGCGGAGCTCGACGCCCTCGGGCGCGCGCTCGCGAACCCCCGGCGGCCGCTGGTTGCGATCGTCGCGGGATCGAAGGTGTCGACCAAGCTCACGGTCCTCGAGGCGCTCGCAGCGAAGGTCGACACGCTGATCGTCGGCGGCGGCATCGCGAACACGTTCATCCTCGCGGCCGGCGGCAGGATCGGCCAGTCGCTCGCGGAGCCGGGCCTCATCGGCGCCGCGAAGGCGATCCTCGACCGCTGGCCCGGCAAGGTGCCGGTCCCGGTCGATGCGGTCGTGGCGAAGCGGTTCGCCGCCGACGCGCCGGCGACGCTCAAGGCGATCGAGAACCTGGACGAGGACGACCGGATCCTCGACCTCGGGCCGACCAGCGTCGCGGTGCTGAAGATGGTCATCGCGAAGGCGGGGACGATCGTGTGGAACGGTCCGGTCGGCGTGTTCGAGTTCGACGCGTTCGCCGGCGGCACGCGCGCGATCGCGCATGCGATCGCGTCGTCGGGGGCGTTCTCGATCGCGGGCGGCGGCGACACGATCGCCGCGATCCACAAGTTCGGCATCGAGGACCGGATCGGCTACATCTCGACCGCCGGAGGCGCGTTCCTCGAGTTCCTCGAGGGCAAGTCGTTGCCGGCCGTCGCGGCGCTCGAGGCGCGGGCGTAAGGGTCCGGGACGATGTTCGCGGGCCGGAGCCCTCCGACTCCGGCATCGCCATCCTCGCGAACCGTCCCCGACCCCGTATCCCCCGGCCCGATTTCCCGTAACATCGCGACAAGCCCGCGCGCCCCGTCGCGCGGGCCGCGCGTTTCCGCCCGCCCCCCCAACAAGAAGAATGGAGATGCAGCGCGCCACCAAGATCGTCGCCACGCTCGGCCCGGCGTCCGCCGAGCCTGCCACGCTGTCGCGGATGCTTGCCGCCGGCGTCGACGTCGTCCGTCTCAACTTCTCGCACGGGCATGCGTCCGACCACGTCGCGCGCGCCACGATGGTGCGCGCGGCCGCGAAGGCGCTCGGGCGCGAGGTCGCCGTCATGGCGGACCTGCAGGGTCCGAAGATCCGCATCGGCAGGTTCGCCGACGGCCGCGCGACGCTCGCGCAGGGCGCTGCGTTCGTGCTCGACGCCGAGCGCGAGATAGGCGATGCGGACGGCGTCGGCCTCGACTACAAGGCGTTGCCGCGCGACGTGGCGCCGGGCGCGATCCTGCTGCTCGACGACGGACTGATCCGACTCAGGGTCGAGCGCGTCGAGGGCACGCGCATATTCACGCGCGTCGAGATGGGCGGCACGCTGTCGAACAACAAGGGCATCAACCGCCTCGGGGGCGGTCTCACGGCGCCGGCGCTCACCGCCAAGGACATGGACGACATGAAGACGGCGGCGCGGCTCGAGGCCGACTACGTCGCGGTGTCGTTCCCGAAGTGCAAGGAGGACATGTACATGGCGCGGCAACTCCTGCGCGCCGCGAACGGGCACGCGATGCTCATCGCGAAGATCGAGCGTGCCGAGGCGATCGGCGCGCTCGACGAGATCATCGAGGCGTCCGACGGCATCATGGTCGCGCGGGGCGACCTCGCCGTCGAGGTCGGGAACGCGGCCGTGCCGGGCCTGCAGAAGCGGATGATCCGGCTCGCGCGCGAGCGCAACAAGCTCACGATCACGGCGACGCAGATGATGGAGTCGATGATCCACAACCCGGTGCCGACGCGCGCCGAGGTGTCGGACGTCGCGAACGCCGTGCTCGACGGCACGGACGCCGTGATGCTCTCCGCGGAGACCGCCGCGGGCAAGTACCCGATCGAGACCGTCGAGGCGATGGCGCAGATCTGCGTCGAGGCCGAGAAGAGCGACCCGGTCGTGCTCGACCGGGACTTCATGAACCGCACGTTCACGCGCATCGACCAGTCGATCGCGATGGCGACGCTTTTCACCGCGTTCCACCTGCGCGCGAAGGCCATCGCGTCCCTCACGCAGTCCGGCTCGACGGCGCTGTGGATGTCGCGCCACTACGCCGGATGCCCGATCTACGCGCTGACGCCCGAGGTCGCGTCGCAGCGCAAGATGGCGCTGTTCCGCAACGTCCGTACGCTCTACCTCGAGCAGGTCGCGGACCGGGAAGCCGTGCTGCTGGCCGCCGAGAACCTGCTGGTCGAGCGCGGGCAGGTGCAGCGCGGCGATCTGATCGTGCTCACGATCGGCGAGCCGATGGGCAAGTCCGGCGGCACCAACGCGATGACGATCATCAGGGTCGGCGAGCACCGGTCCTGACGGTGCCGGCGGCCCCTCGCGCGCGCGTCGTCGCCGCGATCGCCCGGGCGGGAGCGCATCGCGGTCGGGCGGCCTCGCCGGGGCTCCCGGGACGGTCGGATCGCGCCACGCACGCCCGCCCGACCGCGGAGCGCTAGAATGGCAGACGTCCTGCCATTCCCCAGCGGAGCTTCACCATGCCTCTCGTCTCGATGCGCCAGTTGCTCGACCACGCCGCCGACCACGGCTACGGCCTGCCGGCCTTCAACGTCAACAACCTCGAGCAGGTGCAGGCGATCATGGCCGCCGCCGCCGAGACCGACAGTCCCGTGATCATGCAGGCGTCAGCCGGCGCGAGGAAGTACGCCGGCGAGATCTTCCTGCGGCACCTGATCGAGGCGGCCGTCGAGAGCTACCCGGCGATCCCGGTCGTCATGCACCAGGACCACGGCCAGTCGCCGGACGTGTGCGCCTCCGCGATCCGGCTCGGCTTCACCAGCGTGATGATGGACGGCTCGCTGCAGGCCGACGGCAAGTCGATCGCGAGCTACGACTACAACCTCGACGTCACGCGCAAGGTCGTCGACCTGGCGCACGCGACCGGCGTCACGGTCGAGGGCGAACTCGGCTGCCTCGGCTCGCTCGAGACGATGCGCGGCGACAAGGAGGACGGTCACGGCGCCGAAGGCACGATGACGCGCGAGATGCTTCTCACCGATCCCGACCAGGCCGCCGACTTCGTCAAGCGCACGCAGCTGGACGCGCTCGCGATCGCGATCGGCACCTCGCACGGCGCCTACAAGTTCTCGCGCAAGCCCACCGGGGACATCCTCGCGATCGACCGCATCAAGGCGATCCACGCGCGCATTCCGAACACCCACCTGGTGATGCACGGCAGCTCCTCGGTGCCGCAGGACCTGCTCGCGATCATCCGTGCGAACGGCGGCGAGATGAAGGAGACCTACGGCGTGCCGGTGGAGGAGATCCAGGAAGGGATCAAGCACGGCGTGCGCAAGATCAACATCGACACCGATATCCGGCTCGCGATGACCGCGGCGGTCCGCAAGTTCCTGCGCGAGAAGCCGTCGGCGTTCGATCCGCGCGACTACCTCAAGCCGGCGCGAGAAGCCGCGAAGGCGATCTGCAAGCAGCGCTACGAGCAGTTCGGCTGCGCGGGCATGGGCTCGAAGATCAAGCCGGTGCCGCTCGACAAGATCGCGTCGAGGTACAAGTCCGGCGAGTTGCGGCAGATCGTCAACTAGTCGAGCGCCGCAGCATGTCGGGCTGAAGCCCGGCGCACAACATGTCGGGCTGAAGCCCGGCCCACAACCGCTGTGGGGCGGGCGTCAGCCCGACGCACTCATTCCATCAGGTGCCGCACCGCTCGAGCGGCAGCGCGACCGACTGCAGGATCTCGCGCGCGTCGCCGCGCTCGACGAAGGCGACGACCCGCGGATGGGCTCCCGCGTCTGCCGGGCGAGAGAACGACACCTCGGCGCGCAGCGCGCCGCTCGCGTCCGCGACGCCGCTCGTCGCAAGCGCGCGCACCACGTGGTCGTGCGTCAGCGTGACGCCGGCGTTCTCGCCGCGCTTCACGCCGGTGACATGCCCGCTGTCCGCGTACGCGACGACGAGCCGCGCGCCCGCGCGATCCGCGGTGGCGGGCACCCGCGCCGAGGCGGCCACGACGACGCGCCGGCCGTCGACGCGCGCGCCGACGTCGACCGACGCCCGTGGCGGCCGCGAGGCCGCGCGCGCGAGCTCGCGCGCCGCATTCGTGCTGCGCCACGTCGGGAAGTCGCGGCCCTGCAGCACGACCTGCGGCGTGTAGACGACCGTACCGCCGCCGGTGCGCGCGATCGCCTCCTGCCGCGCCGACCACTCGGCGCGCGCGAAGCGATCGGGCCAGCCCAGCCGGTCCCAGTAGTCGACGTGGAACGCGAGCGCGACCGCCTGCACCCGGCCGGACGGCGCGAACGTCTCCGCGAGCCAGCGGTCGGCCGGCGGGCAGCTGTTGCAGCCTTCCGACGTGTAAAGCTCGACCAGGGGCAGCGTCGTCGCGCCGCTCTCCGCGCGGCAGCCGGACTCGGCCTCGCCCGCCGACGCTGCGGCAGCGCACAAGGCCATCGCTGCCAGCGAAATCGAACGCTTCGCATCCATGGCCGATTGGTCGATGCGCGCCGGCGCCGGCTTACATGCCCGCGCCATGCGGGCGTGCTAGCATCGTACGGGCAGCGGCAAAGCGGCCCCGACCGGCCCACTCCGCCCGCTCCGAACAACAACCTGGGGACCACCATGGGCGTCTTGAGCATCGTCTGGATGATCATCATCGGCTTCGTCGTCGGTGTACTCGCGCGCTACTTCTACCCTGGCGCCGTCAACCTCGGGTTCTGGATGACGGTGTTGCTCGGCATCGGCGGGTCGATCGTCGGCGGCATCATCGGCGGCCTGTTCTCGAGGTCGCCCGACGGCAAGTTCCGCTCCGCGGGAATCATCATGTCGATCATCGGCGCGCTGATCCTGCTGTGGGCGTACGTCAACTACTACCCGAAGTGACGGCCGGCGAGGATCCGGCCGCCGCGCCGGCCCTCGCCGACATCGAGGCGGCAGCGCAGCGCGTCTATGCCGCGATGCCGCCGACGCCGCAGGTCGCCTGGCCGCTCGTCGCGATTCGGGCGGGCACCGAGGTCTGGGTCAAGCACGAGAACCACACGCCGACCGGCGCCTTCAAGGTTCGCGGCGGGCTGAACCTCGTGGGCGGGCTCGCCGCCTCGCCCGGGAGCCCCGCCGGCGTCGTCAGCGCCACGCGCGGCAATCACGGCCAGAGCCTCGCGTTCGCGGCGCGCCGCCACGGGCTCGCGTGCACGATCGTCGCCCCGCACGGCAATTCGGTGTCGAAGAACGCCGCGATGCGCGCGTACGGCGCCGAGCTCGTCGAGCACGGGCGCGATTTCGACGAGGCGCGCGTCCATGCCCACGCGCTCTCGCTCGAACGCGGACTTCGTTTCGTCGGACCGTTCGAGCGCCCGCTCGTCGCGGGAGTCGCCACCTACGCGCTCGAGCTCTTCCGCGCGGTCTCGAACCTCGACCGCGTCTACGTCCCGATCGGCTGCGGCTCGGGCATCTGCGGACTGATCGCGGTGCGAGACGCGCTCGGACTCGCGACCCGCATCGTCGGCGTCGTGTCGACGCGAGCGAACGCCTACTCGCAGTCGTTCCGCTCGCACGTTCCGATCGAGACCGCGTCGGCCGACACGATGGCCGACGGAATGGCCGTGCGCGTGCCGGTCGCGGCGGCGCTCGCGATCATCTGGCGGGGTGCCGAGGATGTCGTCGAGGTCGACGACGACGAGGTGGGCGCCGCGATGCGCGCGCTTTTCGACGACGCGCACCAGGTCGCGGAGGGCGCAGGTGCCGCGGCGCTCGCGGCGCTGCTCGCCGATCCCGCCCGCGCCCGCCGCCGCTGCGCGGTGATCCTGTCGGGCGGCAACGTCGACCGCGACGTCTACCGCGAGGTGCTCGGCCGGCCCTGACCCTCGACTGCGGCGACGCCGCATCGTCCGGCGCCGGCCGGCGATCGCCGCGCCCGCGCCGGGCGGTTCCCTGGCCGGGGCGTGTGCGCCGGGAGGCCGCGCTACAGGCGCCGCACGCGCGTCTGCGACTGCTCGCGCAGGTACTGCGCGAGGTAGTAGAGCGAGCCCGCGGCCTTGCCCGTGGAGCCCGAGCCCTTCCATCCGCCGAACGGCTGGTGCCCGGGCCACGCGCCGGTGGTCGCGCCCTGCGGACGGTTCGCATACGCGACGCCGGCCTCGATCGTTTCGAAGAAGCGCTCGGTCTCGTCCGCGTCGCCGTAGAAGCCGGCGGTCAATCCGTAGTCGCTCGCGTTCGCGCGCGCGATCCCCTCGTCGATCGTTTCCACCGGCGCGACCAGCAGGAACGGCGCGAAGAGCTCGCTCGACCACAGCGGATGGTCGAGCGGCGCGCGCGCGATCGTCGGCGCCACGTAGTGCCCGTGCGCGAGGTCGCCGTGGTCGAGCCGCTCGCCGCCGTGCACGATCGCCCCGTCGCCGCCGAGCGCGTGCACCTGCGCGACCGCGTCCTCGTAGCGCGCGACCGCCGCGCCGTCGATCAGCGGGCCCATCCAGTGCTCGCGTCGCGTCGGGTCGCCGGTCGCGACCCGTGCCGCCGCCTGGTGCAGCGCGGACACGAGGTCGGCGAAGCGCGAGCGCTCGACGTAGACGCGCGAGCACGCCGAGCACTTCTGTCCGGTGAGCCCGAACGCCGAGCGCGTGATCCCGGTGACCGCGTCCCCGAGGTTCGCGTGCCGGCTCACGATCGCCGCGTTCTTTCCGCCCATCTCGGCGATGCACGGGCGGGGCCAGCGTCGCTGCGCGAACGAGCGGACCAGGTGCATGCCGACCTCGTGCGACCCGGTGAACGTGGCGCCGGCGACGTCCGGGTCGCGGATCAGCGGCTCGCCGACCGACGCCCCGCTGCCGGTCACGAGGTTGAAGACGCCCGGCGGCACGCCCGCGTCGCGGAGCGCGAGCGCGAGGAGCCGCGCGCTCCACGGCGTCGCGGTCGCGGGCTTGAGGACGACCGTGTTGCCGGCGACCAGCGCGGCGCCCACGGGGCCGCCGGCGAGCGCGAGGGGAAAATTGAACGGCGCGATCACGAGCCACGGTCCCCACGGCTTCATCACGCTCGTGTTCTCGCTCGCGTACCCGGCGACCGGGTCGCGCGCCATCGCGTGGACGAAGCCGTCGTTCGCCTCCATGCGGTCGCACGCGTAGGCGACCAGGTCGGCCGTTTCCTGCGCCTCGCCCAGCGCCTCCATCCGGTTCTTGCCGACCTCGAGCGCGAGCACCGCGCCGAACTCGTAGACGCGGCGCTCGATCAGCGCCGCCACGCGGCGCAGCAGCGCGACGCGCTCGCGCCACGGCGTCGCCGCCCACGCGGGAAACGCGCGCGCCGCCGCCCCCGTCGCGGCCGACGCGTGGGTCGCGTCGCCGGCCTGGAAACGGCCGAGTACGACACGCCGGTCGATCGGACCGTGCACCGAGAACTGCCCGGCCGAGCGCACGTCCTCCCCGTCGATCCACATCGGGTGCTCGGCGCCGAGGCTCCCGCGGACCGCCGTGACCGCGGCATCGAAGTGCCGGTGCAGCTCCTCCGGCGGGTCGAACATCGTCGAATAGGTGAGCTTGAAGTTCGTCATGGCGGCGGGAGCATCCGGCTCGCATGCAGCCGCGGAGGCGCGCCGACACGCGGCCTCTCGGTGATTCCTAGACGAGGTCGGACGCGGGGCCGAGCACCTGCTCGCGCAGTTCGCGATAGCGCGGCAGCTGCGGCGGGTAGATCGCGATGTACTTGACCTGCGCGGCCTGCAGGCAGCGCTGCTTGATGATCTCGAGCTTCTGGTCGCGCGGGTTCGTGACCTGCTCGGGCTCCTTGGCGTCGACGATCGCGACGATCGTCATGTCCTTGTCGCAGACCACGAAGCCCACGTGCTGGTTCGCGATCTTGCGGAACGCGCGCAGCCGTTCCATCCCCTGCGGCCCGATCTTGACCTGCAGCACGTCGGCGAGGCGGATCTTGGCGAAGATCTCGTGGCGCGGAAACGCTGCCCGCAGCAGCAGGAAGACCACGCTCTCCGCCTTGGTCAGGAAGCGCTGGCGCAGCAGGTAGAGCCCCGGCACCTCGGCGGACGACAGCAGGCGCGTCGTCTCGCCTTCGGTCCACTGCGCGACGGTGTTCGCCGAGTCGAGCCCGCCGCGGGTGATCGGGCCCGCGTCGCGACTGCGTCGGACGAGTCCTACGATCACCGCGACGGACAGCGCGGCGATGGCGAGCGCGAAGAGAATGCCCGAGGTCACGATTCGGCAGAGCTCCCTTGCGTCCGAGGTCGCAGGGAGTGCCCAAGAAAGTCAGCGTAGCGCATTGTTTTTGACGCGCTTTCGGGCGGCCGTCGTGCGAGTCTAAACCAATCCCGTTCAAGGGGCCATGCCCGGCATGCGTCGCGCCGGCACCGCTCAGCGATCGGATCGCGGCTGCGCAAGTCCGCGGTCGGTCGCCGGACAGGGCTGTCGTCGACGCAGCGGGCGGCAGCGCGGCAAGCGGCCCGCTCCCGCCGGCACGAATCGACCCGGACCGATGCCCCGCATGGACCGCAAGGCGCGGTCGCGCGCTGCGGACGTCGGCCCGACACGGCCCCGGGCGCACTCGCGGTGCCGGATGGCCACGGCCGCGAGCGCCTGGCCGTCGCGCGCCTCGAGGCGGCGGATCCTCTCCTCGTGTTCGCGCAGCGCGACGTCCCACCCGGACGGCGCCTTGCGGCCCATGCCGCGGATGCGCTTCATTCGCGACCGGATCGCCGCGTGCGCCTGCACCGGCGTCGGATAGTCGGCGATACGCGGAAACGCCGTGTGGACAGCCTGGTTGGGCTTGCGTTACTCGAGTCGGTCGCACGTCGCGGTACCGCTCGCGGCACCGACGGCCGCACGGGCTTCGCCCGGCGCCGACACCGCCCGCACCTCCTGGCCCGCGGCCGTCCGAGCCGACGAGACGGGCGCGGACCGACTCAGTCCGCGGCCGCAGGGACCGGCTCGCGCCGGCGAATCCTGATCGGCACGACAACCGCGGTTCCCGGAAGTGCGCCGTTCAGGTCGATCTGCGGATCGCGCTCGACGCACAACGCCGCCGTCGCGCGAACCCATGCGTCGATCGCGGCGAACAGCGCCGGCGCATCCGCCGGGCCGTTCCCGTCGGCGAGCGTCCCGGCAAACGCCGCATAAGCCCGCGCGATCCCGTCGGGCACCTTGCCGGCGAGCGCTTCCGCGATGTCGGAAAGGTCGGTCAGCACGCGGCGAACGCGGAACGACGGCGCCGGATTGACCAGGTCGATCAACCCCTGCCCGATCAGCCGCAGCGACGCCGCCGCGCAGGCCGCCGCGTCGGCGGTGCGGCCCTGCGCGACGAATGCGTCGCGGTAGCGGCGCTCGTGCGCCGCCGCGAAGAACGCCGCGCCGATGAACACCTGGCTCGCGCCGGCGCACTCGCCGCCGCCGAGTTGCGCGACCCTGAATTCGGTCTCGCCGTCGACGTCGCGCAACACGTCCTCGAGGTCGTCCGCCCTCACGTCCACGATGTCGGCGAGCATCGTGTCGAAATGGTCGTCGGCCTGCGCGTGCACCCAGTCCAGAAAGCGCTGGCCGGCGACCCGGCCGTCGCGGAAGGCGGCGGCGATGCGGTCAATCGCCGCCTCGACGCGCGCGACCGGCACGCTCGGACCCTTGCGCGCGAGCCGCCCTCCCGCCATGCCGTCGCCGCCGAGGTAGAGCTGGTAGTGCGGCACGAGGCGGCCGTGCATCCTGCGGCCTTCGCCGTAGATGCCGATGTCGCCGGTCTCCGGCTGCGCGCAGCCGTTGTGGCAACCCGAGACGCGGATGCGCAAGTCGCCGGCGAGGCTGCCCAGGCGCGCGGCCTGGCTCTGGCTCGCCGTGATGCCCAGCCGGCAGGTCGAGGTGCCCGGGCACGCGACGACGTCGTCGCCCGCCCGCGGCAGCGCGAGCCCGATCGCGCCCAGCCCCGCGACGATATCCATCACCTTCGCGCCCGGGACGTTGCGTATCACGAGGTTCTGGTCCTGCGTCGTGCGGATGTCGTCGAGTCCGTGAGCGCGCATCGACGCGGCGAGGCCGCGCAACCCGGCAGCGGGCAGATGGCCCAGCGGTACGGACACCGGCACCGCGAACAGCCCCGGCTGCCGCTGCGCGAGCGGCTCGCGCGGCGCGCCAGGTCCCGGCGCCCTGCCGACGACCGGCGTGCGCCATTGCTGTGGCGGAAGCGGTGTCGCGGCGTGCGCGGCGCGCGCGCGCTCGAACGCCTCGTCGAAGCGCGCGACGAAACCCTCGGCGCCGAACCGATCGACCAGGAACTTGATGCGCGACTTCGCGCGCTTCGAGCGGTCCGAGTGCTTCTCGTGCAGCTCGATAATCGCTTCCATCGCGGCGAGAAGCTCGGCCTCGGGCACGAACTCGCGCACGAGGATCGCCTCGCGCGGCTTGTGACCGAGTCCGCCGCCCGCCATCAGCCTGAAGCCGGGCTCCCCGTCGCGGCGCCCGGCGATGACCGCGAGGTCGTGCAGCAGGCCCTGCGCGCAGTCGCGCTCGCAACCGGAGAAGCTGACTTTGAACTTGCGCGGCAGCTGCTGGTTCAACGGATTGCGCAGGAAATGCACGACCGCGCGGTCGATGTGCTGGTTGACGTCGGTGTGCTCGAGCGCGCAGGCGCCGGCCATGCCGCACGCCGTGATGTTGCGCACCGTGTTGCCGCACGCCTCGCGCGTGGTCAGCCCGGCGCGCGCCAGCATGCGCATCGCGTCCGGGGTCTGGTCGAGCGCGACCGAGTGGATCTGGATCGACTCGCGCGTCGTGAGGTGCGCCTGCCCGGCCTGCGAGTGGCGCTCGACCACCGCGGCGATCGCGTCGAGCTTCGCCGCGTCGAGCTTCCCGCCGGGCGCCTTGATGCGCAGCATGTTGACGCCGCTCTGGCGCTGGCCGTAGCAGCCCTGCTGCAGCCGCATCGCCGTGAAGCGGTCCTCCGGAATCACGCCCGCGCGGAAGCCGGCGATCGCCGCCTCGTAGCGGTCGATCTCGTCCGGGTCGGCGAGCGGCCCGGTCGTGCCGGGCGGGAGGACGGAACGGTCGAAGCGGTCGGGAGCGCCCATGGCGGCAGCCTTTCGTGCGAGCGTGCGCGAAAGGGCCACGATAGGGGCCGGCGCTCGTTACCGGAAGGAAGGGTTCGCTATGGACATATAACCAGGATTGCCTCGGCCATGCCATGCCGATCACCCTGCCCGCGAGTTCGCCAGCCCACGGAGCCGAGCAATGGTGCGGGTGCGGAAACCCTTGCGGAAAACGATGGCCGGAGACGCTCGGCAATCCCTCGGCCAAGGCGGCTCGGTCGCAGGATTCGACGAGTCGCCCCGGAAGCATCCTGTCGAGAGCGAGGCGCCTGCCGCTCCGGTTCTCTGGAAGGGACGATGCAATGGCTGGCGACGAGGGCACCGCCACTCGATGCCCTGCGACATCAAGACAGCCGTGGCGACCGGCCGGCCGCCCATCGCTCTACCCCGCAGATCGGCGAAGCACAAGGAAAAAACCCCGCGACTCGCATCGCGGGGCTCTGCGTTTCCACGTCCGGGAAGCCGACTATTCCTTGATATCGACCCCGTAGAACGTGTGCCGCCCGAACGGCGACAGCTTGAAGTCGATCACTTCCTTGCGCACCGGCTTCAGCTGCACCGCGTGCGCGATCGTGAACCACGGGGCCTGCTCCTTGAACACGACCTGCGCGCGCGAGTAGAGGTCGGTGCGCTGCTTCTGGTCGGACAGGGTCTTCGCCTTCTGCACGAGGTCCTCGAACGCCGGGTAGCAGAACTTCGCGACGTTGCTGCCGTTGGTCTTGGCGGCATCGCAGCCGAGCAGCGTGTGCAGGAAGTTGTCCGGGTCGCCGTTGTCGCCGGTCCAGCCGAGCATCCCCATCTGGTGCTCGCCCGCCTGCATGCGCTTGCGGTACTCGCCCCACTCGAAGCTCTTGATCTCGGCCTTGATGCCGACCTTGTCGAGGTCCGACTGCATCAGCTCGGCGATGCGCCGCGCGTTCGGGTTGTAGGGCCGCTGCACCGGCATCGCCCACAGGTCGGTCGCGAAGCCGCTCGGGTAGCCGGCGTCGGCCAGCAGCTTCTTCGCGGCGGCCGGATCGTACGGATCGTCCTTGATCGACTTGTTGTACGACCACATTGACGGCGGGATCGGGTTGGTCGCCGCCACGCCGGCCGACAGGTACACGGCGTTGATGATCGCCTGCTTGTTGATCGCCATGTTGACGGCCTTGCGCACGCGCACGTCGTCGAACGGCTTCTTCTGCGTGTTGTAGGCGAGGTAGCCGACGTTGAGCCCCGGCTGCTCGAGCACCGTGACCTTCGGGTCCTTGCGGATCGCGTCGAGGTCGGCGGGATTCGGGTAGGGCATCACGTGGCATTCGCCCTTCTGCAGCTTCGCCCAGCGCACCGACGCGTCCGGCGTGATCGAGAAGATCAGGTCGTCGATCTTCGCCTTGCCGCCCCAGAACTGCGGGAACGCCTTGTAGCGGATCACCGCGTCCTTGATGTAGCGCACCAGGTAGAAGGGCCCCGTTCCGATCGGCTCCTGGTCGATCCTCTCGGGCGTGCCGGCCTTCATCATCGCGTCGGCGTACTCCTTCGACTGGATGCCGGCGTACTCCATCGCGAGGTCGGACAGGAACGGCGCCTCGGGCCGCTCGAGCGTGATGCGCACCGTGTAGTCGTTGACCCTCTCGACCGACTTCAGGAGCTTGGGGAGCCCCATGTCGTTGAAGTACGAGTGGTTCGCGCTCGTCACCTTGAAGTACGGGTGGTTCTCCTTCCACTGCCGTTCGATGGAGAAGATGATGTCGTCGGCGTTGAAGTCGCGCGTGGGCTTCCAGTCGCGGTGGTTGTGCCACTTGACGCCGCGGCGCAGGTGGAACGTGTAGACCTTGCCGTCGGGC
The DNA here is from genome assembly GCA_905339295.1 of Burkholderiales bacterium. GTDB lineage: Bacteria > Pseudomonadota > Gammaproteobacteria > Burkholderiales > Casimicrobiaceae > VBCG01. Next base: position 64,925 of record CAJPFI010000026.1, on the reverse strand, counting down.
GAGATGTCCCAGCGCTCGGCGAGCCCCGGAACGACGGTCGTCGCGCCGCGCTCGAAGTCGACGATGCGGCCGTAAATCTGGCTGTTCGCGTCGAACGAGGTGCCGGTCGTGTTGACGGCCGGGTAGAAGTTCTCGGGGCTCCCCTCGGAGCAGTAGACGAGCGTCTTGGCCGAGGCCGGCAACGACGCGACGGCGGCGGCCAGCGCGAGCGCGGCGGCCAGTGCCGCGGGCTTGCGGGGCAGGCGATGCGGTACGGGATTCATCGTGAGGCTCCTCAGGATTGCGCCGGCAATTAGGGTTGTCCCGTCCCGCCGGCGCCGGCGGGAGGGGGCTCGAGAAACCGTTCAGCGAGGTGACAGGCGACCGCCCGGCCGTCCAGCGGCCGGGACTCCGGGCGCTCTTCGCGGCAGCGCTCGATCGCGTACGGGCAACGTGTGGAGAATACACATCCGTGCGGCGGGTTCAACGGGGACGGCAACTCGCCGGCCAGCGGCACGCGGCGCACCCGGGCCGCCCCCGCCATCGCGGGAACCGACGCGAGCAGCGCCTGCGTGTAGGGGTGCAGCGGCCGCGCGAAGATCCGCGCGGTCGGCCCCTGCTCCATCGCGAGCCCGAGGTACATGACCAGAACGTCGTGCGCGATGTGCCGCACCACACCGAGGTCGTGCGAGATGAAGAGGTAGGCGAGCCCGAGTTCGTCCTGCAGGTCGGCCATCAGGTTCAGCACCTGCGCCTGCACCGACACGTCGAGCGCCGACACCGGCTCGTCGGCGACGACCAGCGCAGGATTGAGCATCAGCGCGCGCGCGATCGCGATGCGCTGGCGCTGTCCGCCCGAGAACATGTGCGGATAGCGGACGTAATGCTCGGGGCGCAGGCCGACCCGTGCAAGCATCGCCTTCGCGCGCTCTTCGCGCGCCGGCGGCGCGAGTTCGGTATTGATTTCGAGCGGCGCCTCGAGGATCGCGCCGATCTTCTTGCGTGGATTGAGCGAGCCGTAGGGATTCTGGAACACCATCTGCACCGAGCGGCGCAGCAGCCGCTTCGCCTTCGGCGACACGTGCACCGCGTCGACGCCGTTCAGCACCAGCGTGCCCGCACTGGGCGCCTCGAGCAGCGACACGACGCGGGCGAGCGTCGACTTGCCGCAGCCCGACTCGCCCACGACCGCCAGCGTGCGCCCGGCCTCGACGTCGAACGAGACGCCGCCGACCGCCTGCAGCCGCGCCGGCGGGCGGAACGCACCGCGCCGGATCTCGTAGATGCGCTTGACGTCGCGCGCGACGACGACCGGCGTGCCCGCCCGGCCGGGCAGGACGTCGGTGGGCAGCGGCCTGGCGCTCATGCCTCGACGCTCGACACGGGCCCGTCGCGCATGCGCGCCGGGTCGCGCTGCGGGTCGCCCGTCGGGTAGTGGCAGCGAACGCTCCCCTGCTCCCACGGGCGCAGCGCCGGACGCTCGGCGACGCAGCGCCGCGTCGCGTCGGCGCAGCGCGGCGCGAACAGGCAGCCCGCAGGGCGATCGTAGAGCCCGGGCACGACACCGGGGATGGTCGCGAGGCGCGAGCGGCCCGTGCTGCGCTCGGGCATCGCGGCGAGCAACGCCGCCGTGTACGGGTGCTGCGGCGCGTTGAACAGCTCGTCGGCGGCGCGCTCTTCCATCACCTGTCCCGCATACATCACCGCGACGCGCCGAGCCATGTCGGCGACCACGCCCATGTTGTGCGTGACCAGCACGAGCGCCATGCCGCGCGAGCGTTGCAGGTCGCGCAGGAGATCGAGGATCTGCGCCTGGATCGTCACGTCGAGCGCGGTCGTCGGCTCGTCGGCGATGAGCAGCCTGGGATTGCACGCGATCGCCATCGCGATCATCACGCGCTGGTTCATGCCGCCGGACATCTGGTGCGGGAAGTCGCGCAGCCGGCTCGCGGCCGCGGGAATGCCGACCTGCTCGAGCAGCTCCACGGCACGGTGGCGCGCGGCCCCTGCGTCCATCCCGAGGTGCAGCCGCAGCGTCTCGGTGAGCTGAAAGCCGATCGTGAAGCACGGGTTGAGGCTGGTCGTCGGTTCCTGGAAGATCATCGCGACGTCGCGGCCGACGATCGAGCGGCGCTCCTTGTCGCTCGCGCGCAGCAGGTCGCGGCCCGCGAAGGCGAGGCGCTTCGCGCGCACGCGCCCCGGCGCGGCGACCAGCCCCATCAGCGCGAGCATCGTCACGCTCTTGCCGGACCCCGATTCGCCCACGATGCCGAGGACGTCGCCCTCGTCGAGCGCCAGGCTCACGCCTTCGACGGCGCGCAGCACGCCGCGGCCCTGCGACGGGAAGTCGACGTGGAGGTCCTCGATCTCGAGCAGGGGCATGGCCGCTACCGCTTGAGCTTCGGATCGAGCGCGTCGCGCAGCCCGTCGCCGAGCAGGTTGAACGCCAGCACCGTGACCAGGATCATCAGGCCGGGAAACGTCACGACCCACCAGGCGCGCAGCACGAACTCGCGCGCGTCGGCGAGCATCGTGCCCCACTCCGGCAACGGCGGCTGCGCGCCGAGACCGAGAAACCCCAGCGCCGCCGCGTCGAGGATCGCGGTCGACACGCCGAGCGTCGCCTGCACGATCAGCGGCGCGGCGCAATTGGGCAGCACTTCGTTCACCATCAGCCGGATGCGGCCGGCGCCGCCGGCGCGCGCCGCGGTCACGTAGTCCTTCGACATCTCGGCGATCACAGAGGCGCGCGTGATGCGCACGTAGTGCGGCAGCACGACCACGGCGACCGCCAGCATCGCGTTCATCAGGCCCGGCCCGAGGATCGCGACGATGACGATGGCGAGCAGCAGCGAGGGCAGCGTCAGGATGATGTCCATCAGCCGCATGATCGCGATCTCGGTCACGCCGCGGAAATAGCCGGCCACGAGCCCGAGGACGATGCCGACGACGATCGACAGCGCGACGACCGCGATGCCGATCAGCAGCGACAGGCGCGCGCCGTGGATCAGGCGCGAGAGCATGTCGCGGCCGATCGCGTCGGTGCCGAGCGGGTAGGCCCACGACCCGCCCTCCTGCCAGGCCGGCGGCTTCAGGAACACCGCGTTGTTGGTGAGCTCCGGCGGATAGGGCGCGAGGACGTTCGCGAACGCGGCGAGCGAAAGCACGGCGACCACGATCGCCAGGCCGGCGACCGCGCCGCGGTTCGCGCTGAAATAGCCCCAGAATTCGCGCCACGGCCCCGGTGGCGCGTCGGGAGCGGCGGCGTCGGACGGCGTCGCGGCGGGCATCATCGGGCGTGCCGGATGCGCGGGTTGATGATGCCGTACGCGAGGTCGACCAGCAGGTTGACCATCATGACGACGACGCCCAGCAGCAGCAGGCCGCCCTGCAGCACCGGGTAGTCGCGACGGTTGATCGCCTCGATCATCCACTTGCCGACGCCCGGCCACGAGAAGATCGTCTCGGTCAGGATCGCGCCGGTGAACAGCACGCCGACCTGCAGGCCGATCACGGTGACGACCGGGATCAGCGCGTTGCGGAACGCGTGCAGCGCGATCACGCGCCAGCGCGGCAGCCCCTTCGCGCGCGCGGTGCGGATGTAGTCCTCGCCCAGCACCTCGAGCATCGCCGAGCGCGTCATCCGCGCGATGGTCGCGAGCGGATTGGTGCCGAGCACGATCGTCGGCAGGATCAGGTGCGACAGCGTCGAGCGGAACGCGCCCGCCTCGTCCGACAGCAGCGAGTCGATGGTGAGGAAGCCGGTCACCGGCTCGACGAAATAGCGGGCCTCGATGCGTCCCGACACCGGCGTGAGCCCGAGCTGCACCGAGAACAGCAGGATCAGAAGGAGCCCCCACCAGAAGATCGGCATCGAGTAGCCGGTGAGCGAGACGCCCATCACGCCGTGGTCGAACACGGTGTTGCGGCGCACCGCCGCGATCATGCCCGCGGGAATGCCCAGCACCAGCGCGAAGAGGATGGCGCACACCGCGAGCTCGATCGTCGCGGGGAACAGCGCGATGAACTCGCGCACGACCGGCTCCTGCGTGATCATCGACTTGCCGAGATCGCCGTGCAGCACCCGGCCGACGTAGATCCCGTACTGGACGAGCACCGGACGGTCGAGGCCGTACTCCTTCTTCAGCGCCTCATGACGCGCGGCGTCGATGCCGCGCTCGCCCGCCATCGTCTCGATCGGGTCGCCGGGAACCAGCCGGATCAGGAAGAATGCGAGCAGCGTCATCCCGATGAAGGTCGGGACGACGAGCGACAGGCGGGTGGCGAGGAAGCGGAGCACGGCGGGCGGCGGTGGACGCCCCATGAGGGTGACGGCGGCCCCGGAGGCGGATGGTGCCACAGCGACCGGCTGCGGCGCAGTGGACCGGTGCCACGGCAATCGAGGCGAGCGCCCGCGTGTCGGGCGTCAGCCTGACAGGTCGACGCTTGGCCGTAGTGCGTCCGGCCGAAGCCGGACCCACCACCGCACGGACGTGCTCGCAGCCTTGCAGCTCGGCCCACGGCGCGGCCCCGACGAAAAGAAAGCCCGGCACAAGGCCGGGCTTCCATGGGTGCCGGGAGTCGCGGGTCGGGGTTGCCGATCCCTGACCTCTGATCCCTGTTCCCCGGGTTACATGTCCATGTCGCCCATGCCACCCATCCCGCCCATGCCGCCTCCGCCCATCGGCTTCTCGTCCTTGGGCAGCTCGGCGACCATCGCGTCGGTCGTGAGCATGAGCGACGCGATCGAGGCCGCGTTCTGCAGCGCGTAGCGCGTGACCTTGGTCGGGTCGAGCACGCCCATCTCGACCAGGTCGCCGTACTCGCCGGTGGCCGCGTTGAACCCGTAGTTGCCCTTGCCTTCGACAACCTTGTTCACGACCACCGAAGGCTCCTCGCCGGCGTTCGCCACGATCATGCGCAGCGGCTCCTCGACCGCGCGGAGCACGATCTTGATGCCGGCTTCCTGGTCGGCGTTCGCGCCCTTGAGGCCCTTGAGATTGGCGCGCGCGCGCAGGTAGGCGACGCCGCCGCCCGGCACGATGCCCTCTTCGACGGCCGCGCGGGTCGCGTGCAGCGCGTCCTCGACGCGGGCCTTCTTCTCCTTCATCTCGACTTCCGTGGCCGCGCCGACCTTGATCACCGCGACGCCGCCGGCGAGCTTCGCCACGCGCTCCTGCAGCTTTTCCTTGTCGTAGTCGGAGGTCGCGTCCTCGACCTGCTTGCGGATGTTCTTGACCCGCGCCTCGATCGCCGCCTTCTCGCCGCCGCCGTCGATGATCGTCGTGTCTTCCTTGCCCACTTCGATCTTCTTCGCGCGGCCGAGATCCTTCAGCGTCGCGTTCTCGAGCTTGAGGCCCAGTTCCTCGGCGATCACGGTCCCGTTGGTCAGGATCGCGATGTCCTCGAGCATCGCCTTGCGGCGGTCGCCGAAGCCCGGCGCCTTGACGGCGACGGTCTTCAGGATGCCGCGGATGTTGTTGACGACCAGCGTCGCGAGCGCCTCGCCGTCGACATCCTCGGCGATGATCAGGAGCGGCTTGCCGGCCTTCGCCACCTGCTCGAGCAGCGGCAGGAGGTCGCGGATGTTGCTGATCTTCTTGTCGTGAAGCAGGACGTACGGGTCTTCGAGCAGCGAGACCTGCTTGTCCGGGTTGTTGATGAAGTACGGCGAAATGTAGCCGCGGTCGAACTGCATGCCCTCGACAAGGTCGAGCTCGTTCTCGAGGCCCTTGCCGTCCTCGACCGTGATCACGCCTTCCTTGCCGACCTTGTCCATCGCCTCGGCGATCGTCTTGCCGATCGATTCGTCGGCGTTCGCCGAGATCGCGCCGACCTGGGCGATTTCCTTGGACGTCGAGCAGGGCTTGCTGACCTTCTTGAGCTCCTCGACGATGGCGATCACGGCCTTGTCGATGCCGCGCTTCAGATCCATCGGGTTCATGCCGGCCGCGACGAACTTCATGCCCTCGGCGACGATCGACTGCGCCAGCACCGTCGCGGTCGTCGTGCCGTCACCGGCGACGTCCGAAGTCTTGGACGCGACTTCCTTCACCATCTGCGCGCCCATGTTCTCGAACTTGTCCTTGAGCTCGATTTCCTTCGCGACCGAGACGCCGTCCTTCGTGATCGTCGGCGAGCCGAAGCTGCGCTCGAGCACGACGTTGCGGCCCTTGGGGCCGAGCGTGATCTTGACGGCGTTGGCGAGAATGTTGACGCCGTTCACCATCCTGTTTCGGGCGTGTTCGCCGAAGCGGACATCCTTGGCTGCCATAGCGGATTTCTCCTGGAGACGATTCGGAATGCGCGGGGATCAGGGGACGACGCCGATGACGTCGTCTTCCCGCATGTGCAGGTAGTCGGCGCCGTCCATCTTGAATTCCTGGCCGGAATACTTGCCGAAGAGGATCTTCTCGCCGACCTTGACGCCCATCGGGACGAGCTTGCCGTTGTCGTCGGTCTTGCCGGGTCCGGCCGCGACGACCTGGCCCATCGACGGCTTCTCGGCGGCGGTGTCCGGGATCACGATGCCGCCGGCGGTTTTGCGTTCTTCTTCCAGCCGCTTGACGATGATCCGGTCATGCAAGGGACGAAGCTTCATAGTAAGTACCCACTCCTGACAGAGATTATTGGAAAATCATTGGGTTGCCGCAGCCTGGCCGGCCCGGAACGCTGGGAGGGGCTGCCGACGCGAGCACTCGGGCGTTGTTAGCACTCGAGCGCAACGAGTGCTAATGATAGAGAGATACCGGAGACAAATCAAGCGGCGGCATGGGCCGTCCCTCGACATGCGGCCCTCGCCTGCGCACCGGGCGCCGGGCGACGACGCCACGGGGGTGGACCCACCCCCGAACGGGCTCCCTACCGTCCGTCCGGCAAAGTCAACATCCTGTAAGCCGGCCCCCCCGCGACGGCGCAGCGTGCGCTAGCGTTCACATCATGAGACTCCGTCGCGAGAGCCCATGCTCCGTCCTGCCCATATCGGCCACCTGGCGCTGCTGCGTTCGCTGATCCGCGACGCCGCGCGCGACGGCGCGTTCGACCCGGCGCTCGGCTGGGACTCCCCCGCCGCCACGCGCTTCTTCGGCGAACTGCGCCAAGCGCTCAAGACCGGCTATTTCGTCGTCGAGGATCATGCGTCGGGCACCGTGCGCACGGTCGCCGTTCCCGGCTACGTCTACTGGGCGGACGAGACCGGCAGCAGCGAGGCGCCGGTCGGCTTCGGCCTGTTCCGTGCCGTCGACGACGGCTACGAGCTGTGGCTCGCGGGTCTCGAGGCGCACCTTCGCGGCAAGGGACATGGCCGCGCGATGCTCCAGGCGCTGTTCTCGACGTCGACCGGCCGCAGGACGAAGGTCATGCGCGTCCGCCGCTCGGCGCGCTCCGCCGGGGCGCTCGCGCACCTGCTCGCCGAACACGGGTTCACCGCGACGCGCGAGACCGACCGCGAGACGTGGTTCGTGCGCGTCGCCCCGCTCCCGCCCGACACCCCGCGCGCCGCGCGCCCCCGACGCCCGCTGCATTAGCGGGACGCGGAATCGGACCCTGCTCCAACACCGAGCAGGGTCCGGCCCTAAGCCGCGCGCTTCGGACGCTCGATGACGACCGTCGTCGCCGGGTGCGTAACGTCGCGTCCCGACGCGATCCACGCGTCGAGCCCGCCGGCGAGCGGGCGCGCCCGCTTGAAGCCGCGCGCGAGCAGGATCTGCGCGGCGCGCCGCGCGGACGCCTCGTTCGGGCACGCGCAATAGAGAACGATGTCGCGGTCCGACGGGAACTCGTCGGCGCGGGCGTCGATCTCGTCCAGGTCGAGCAGCACCGCTCCCGGGATGTGCGGCCGATGGCCGTGCGCCAGGTTCGACCCGATGTCGACGAGGTGCGGCGGCGCCTCGGTGTCGAGCATCGACGCCAGCTCGTCGACCGTGATCCGTGACGCGGCGACGAAGCGCGCGAGCCGCCAGCGCTGCCACGCCTTGTACAGGACGTACGCCGCGAGCAGCGCGCCCACGAGCGTGGCCGCCAGCGCCGCGTTGGCGCCCATCCAGGCGAGGAGCCAGTCGACCTGCGCGCTGAACAGCCATCCCGCGCCCATCGCCGCGCCGACCCACAGCGCCGCGCTCGCGAACGCCGCGCCGAGGAACGCGCCGAGTCCCATGTCGAGCGCACCGGCGATCGGCGGCGCGACCGTCGAGAAGCCCGGGACGAACTTCGACACGACCACCGAGAAAAAGCCGTAGCGCTCGAAGATGCCCTCGGTCTGGCGTACGCACGCATCCGGCGACAGCGACACCCGGCACAGGAACTTGAGCACGCGGTAGCCGTAGCGCCGGCCGGCCAGGAACCAGAGGAGGTCGGCGACCACGGACGCGAGGACGGAGATCGAGAACACGCCCGGCGCGGACAGCCCCGACGTCGCCGCCATCGCGCCGGCGACGATCATCGTCGGGACCGCGGGGATCGGCAGGCCGAGCTGCTGCAGCAGGACGTTGAGTCCGACGAGGGGCACGCCATGCTCGACGAGGGAAGCGGTGAGGGCATCCATGCGGGGGGCGTCGGGGATACTGTGGGCCGGAGGACGCAGAGTGGGGGCGCGGCGGTGGCGGCGCAACCCCCGCGAACGGCCGAGGACGGCCGGCGGTCGCGGTCCGAGGCGCCGCGGCACGTGCTACCGTAATCGTTTCGCGGGGAGGCGAACCATGGACGAGATCACGCAACCGGGATCGGCGAAGCCTCGGCTGCCGACGCAGCCTTCGACGCCGTCGTCCGGCCACGGCGCGCCGGCGGGACCCGGCCTCCGCGACCCGCGCCGGCTCCCCGCGGGACAGGGCGCCGCATGGTGGAGCGAGGGCTGGCAGGTCTTCATGGCCGCGCCGGGAACGTGGATCGGCATCGCCGTGATCCTGATCCTGATCATGATCGCGCTCGCGTTCGTTCCGATCCTCGGCAACCTCGCGCAGACCGTACTCGCTCCGATCTTCGGCGGCGGTATCGCGCTCGGCTGCCACGCGCTCGCCAAGGGCAGGCCGCTCGCCATCGGTCACCTGTTCGAGGGATTCACCGGCAACCGGTTCATGCCGCTGTTCATCGTCGGCCTGATCTGCCTCGCGGCGACGTTCGTGATCTGGATCGCCGTCATCGCCCTGGTCCTCGGCGTCGCCGGCGGCGCGGGGCTGTTCTCGGCGCTCTCGGCCGACCCGTCGCAGATGGGCCTGGCGGTCCTGGGGTCGCTCGGGCTCAGCGCGCTCGTCATCGCGCCGATCGCGATCGTGGCGTCGGCGCTGATCGCGATGGCCTACTGGTTCACGCCGGCGCTCGTCGCGCTGAACGGCGACGAGCCGATCGCCGCGCTGAAGAAGAGCTTCCGCGCGTGCTGGCAGAACTTCGGCGCGACGCTGATCTACGGCCTGATCTTCATCGGGCTGGCGATCGTCGCGTCGATTCCGTTCGGGCTGGGATGGATCGTGCTCGCGCCGGTGATGGCGGGCAGCTGGTTCGCGAGCTGGCGCGAGACCTTCGACGCGTAGGCCGGCAGGCGGGATCTCGCCGGCGTGGGCGCCTGGCGACCGGCCTGCGTCCATCGGCCTGCGGCCGGCGCCCGGCCGTCTCGCTGCCCGGGCGTCACTTGTCCCGCTTGATGCCGAACTCGACGCCCCCGAAGGACATCCTGCCGCGCACGCCCTCGGCATAGGCGCGCTGCGCCTCGGCCGCGCGCGCCACCTCCGCCTCGAGCTCGGGCGTGAGCTTGACGAAGCGCTCGAGAATGACGCCGTGGGCGCGGAACTGCGCGAGCATGAACGGGTGCTGCTGCGCGACGTCGATGCCGGCGTACACCGATGGCTCGCCGGTGACCGCGTGCGGGAGCGCGCGGATCGCGCGGAAGAAGCGCCGGTCCTCGCCGCGCCCCTTCGCGTCCGCCTCCGTCCACGCGGCGAGCGCGGCGTGGCACGCGAGCTTGTCGATCAGCAGCGTGTCGGCGGCGGCAAACCCGCCTTCGCTCTTCGCGTAGACGCCCTGCCCGGGTCCGACCGATTCCCATTCGTCCCGGCATATGACCTGGCCCGTGCGCGCATCGGAGAACCAGCGCAGCGCGTGCGCCCACGCGCGATCGCTGATCGCCCGCTTCAGCAGGTCGAGGTGATGCGGCGCGTAGCGGTTGGCTTCGGACAGGTAGGCCACGTGGCGCGCGTTCGCGAGCAGCGTCAGCGCCGCGCGCAGCACTCCGCCGGCCTCGGGCGCGTACATCCCGCCGCGCGACCTCGCGGTCGAGTATCCGGGGTCGACGACGGTGAGCGCCATCGTCTCGGGAACCTCGCGCGCGAGCGCCGCGAGCGCCGGCCTGTCCGCCGTCGGCCCGTCGGCGCCGACGACGATCTGCACTCGGCCGCTGAAATGCTGAGCGAAGACCGACCGCACCGCGTCGGCGAGCGATCCGGTGCGCTTCGTGAACATGACGACCGCGACGTCGAACGGTGTCTGAAGGTCCTTCGCCATCGTGCGCCTCCCGGTCAGTGCGCGCGTTCCCAGTTCGGCCCGGCGCCCACGTCGACGACGAGCGGCACCGACAGCTTCGCCACGCCGGTCATCAGCGGCGGCAGCTCGCGCTTCACGCGCTCGAGCTCCCCGTCGGGCACCTCCAGCACCAGCTCGTCGTGGACCTGCAGGATCATCGTCGTGCCGAGCCGCTCGCGGCCGATCCAGTCCGCCACCGCGATCATCGCGAGCTTGACGAGGTCGGCCGCCGTGCCCTGCATCGGCGCGTTGATCGCCTGCCGCTCGGCGGCCGCGCGCCGCGGACCGCCGGCCGCCTTGATGTCGGTGAGCCAGAGTCGGCGCCCGAACACCGTCTCGACGTAGCCCTGCCCGCGCGCCTGCTCGCGCGTCTTCTGCATGTACTCGGCCACGCCCGGATAGCGCTGGAAGTACTTGTCGATGAACTGCTGCGCGGCGCCCCGCTCGATGCCGAGCTGCTGCGCGAGGCCGAACGCGCCCATGCCGTAGATCAGGCCGAAGTTCACCGCCTTGATGTAGCGGCGCTGGTCGGCGCTGACTTCCGCGGGCTTGACGCCGAAGATCTCGGCCGCCGTCGCGCGATGGATGTCCTCGCCGGCGTGGAACGCGCGCACGAGCGCCTGATCGCCGGACAGGTGGGCCATGATGCGCAGCTCGATCTGCGAATAGTCCGCCGACACGAGCACGCGGCCCTTCGGCGCGACGAACGCCTCGCGGATGCGGCGCCCTTCCTCGGTGCGCACCGGGATGTTCTGCAGGTTCGGGTCGGACGACGCGAGCCGCCCGGTCACGGCCGTCGCCTGCGAGTACGTCGTGTGGACGCGCCCGGTGCGCGGGTTCACCATCTGCGGCAGCTTGTCGGTGTAGGTGGACTTGAGCTTCGCGAGCGCGCGGTGCTCGAGCAGCAGCTTCGGAAGCGGATAGTCGGCGGCGAGCGCCTCGAGCACGTCCTCGTCGGTCGACGCCTGCCCGGTCGCCGTCTTCTTCGCGGCCGGGAGCCCCATGCGCTCGAAAAGGACTTCGCCCAGCTGCTTCGGCGAGGCGAGGTTGAACGGGCCGCCGGCGAGCGCGTAGGCCTGCTGCTCGAGCGCGACGACGCGCTCGCCCAGCGCGCGGCTGTGCGCGCGCAGGAGATCGGCGTCGATCAGCACGCCCGCGCGCTCCATCCCGAACAGCACCTCGCGCACCGGCAGTTCGAGCGCCTCGTAGACGTGGAGCAGCTTCGCGTCGGCCGCAACCGACGGGAACATCGCGTGGTGCAGGCGCAGCGTGACGTCGGCGTCCTCGGCCGAGTACTCGGTGGCCCTGTCGACCTGGACCTGGTCGAATCCGATGTGCGAGGCGCCCTTGCCGGCCACCTCGCCGTACGCGATCGTCTTCCAGTCGAGGTGACGCCACGCGAGGCTGTCCATGTCGTGCGGCCTGTGCGCCTCGAGCACGTAGGACTCGAGCAGCGTGTCGTGCGCGACGCCCGCGAGCGCGACGCCGTGGTTCGCGAGCGCATGCTCGTCGTACTTGACGTTCTGCCCGAGCTTGGGTCGGCCCGGGTCGGCGAACCACGCGCGCAGCGCGTCGAGGACATGGTCGCGCGAAAGCTGGTCCGGCGCGCCTGCGTAGCGATGCGCGACCGGGATGTAGCATGCCTCGCCGGGCGCGATCGCGAACGACAGTCCGACGATCTCGGCCGCCATCGGGTCGAGGCTCGTCGTCTCGGTGTCGAACGCGACCAGTGCCGCCTTCCCGATCGCCTTCGTCCAGCGCGCGAACGCCTCCTCGTCGAGCACGCACTCGTACGCGAGGTCGGCGGGCTTGCCCTTCGCGACGTGCGTGCCGTGCTCCGGCCCGAAGCGGCGCGTCTCCTCCTTCGCCGCGCGCGTGGCGATCGCACCGGCCGCGTCCGCGGGAACGCCCGACGGCCCGCCGGCGGCATCGCGCAGCCAGCTCCTGAAGCCGTAGCGCTCGTACAGCGACTTCAGCGCCTCGCCGTCCGGCGCGCCGATGGCGAGGTCGCGCGGTCCCACCGGCAGCTCGCAGTCGGTCCTGACGGTGAGCAGCTCGCGCCCGCGCGGAAGCCAGTCGAGCGCGGCGCGCAGGTTCTCGCCGACCTTGCCGCCGATCTCCTGCGCGTGCGCGACGACGCTGTCGAGCGAGCCGTACTGGCCGAGCCACTTCGCCGCGGTCTTCGGCCCCACCTTGTCGACGCCGGGGACGTTGTCGACCGCGTCGCCCGTGAGCGTGAGCAGGTCGAGCACCTGGTCGGCGCGCACGCCGAACTTCGCGAGCACGCCCGCCTCGTCGAACGTCTCGTTGCTCATCGTGTTGACCATCGTGATGCCCGGCTCGACCAGCTGCGTGAGATCCTTGTCCGACGACGAGATCGTCGTGTCGATGCCGAGCTTGCGCGCGCGCTTCGCGAGCGTGCCGATCACGTCGTCCGCCTCGACGCCCTCGACCATCAGGAGCGGCCAGCCGTGCGCGCGCACGAGCGCGTGCAGCGGCTCGATCTGCGCGACGAGGTCGTCGGGCATCGGCGGGCGGTTGGCCTTGTACTCGGGATAGATCGCGTCGCGGAACGTCTTGCCGGGTGCGTCGAACACGACGGCGAAGTAGTCCGGCTTGCCGTCCTCGACGAGTCGGCGCAACATCGACAGCACGCCGCGCAGCGCGCCGGTCGGCTCTCCGGCGCGCGTGCGGAGGTCGGGCAGCGCGTGGAACGCGCGGTAGAGGTACGACGAACCGTCGACGAGGACGAGCGAGGGCATGCGACAGACGACGCCGAAGATCCCGGGAGTGATCGACCCGCAGGCGATGTATTCGTCGAACGGCCAGGAAGCGTGGCGGGTGCTGGCCATTATGGCAGAGTTCGTGACCGCGGCCGAGCGGATGCGGGGCATCCGGCCCGCGGTGTCGATGTTCGGCAGCGCGCGCGTCGGCGAGGGCCACGAGTACTACGAAGCCTCGCGCACGATCGCGCGCAAGCTCTCCGACGCGGGCTTCTCGGTCATTTCCGGTGGCGGTCCCGGACTGATGGAGGCCGCGAACAAGGGCGCGCACGCGGGGCTCGCGCCGTCGATCGGCCTCAACATCGCGCTGCAGCACGAGAAAGGCGACCGGAGCTTCCAGGACATCCCGATCGACTTCCTGTACTTCTTCTCGCGCAAGATGATGTTCGTGCGCTTCGCGTCGGCTTACGTCGTCCTGCCGGGAGGATTCGGCACGCTCGACGAGCTGTCCGAGTGCCTCACGCTGGTGCAGACCGGCAAGAGCCGCCGCATCCCGATCATCCTGGTCGGCTCGCCGTTCTGGCGCGGACTCGTCGACTGGATGCGCGAGAAGCTGGTCGGCGAGCGAATGATCGGCGCGAGCGACATCGAGTTGGTGCAGATGATCGACGACCCCGACGCGGTGGTCGAGGCGATCTTCCGCTTCTACGAGGGCCGCGGCTTCCAGCCGACGCAGGAGGAGCGGCAGCGAATGCTCAACCTGTAGCGACCCGGAAACGCTGCCGGCGCGGACGCGACGGGGCCGAGGTCGCGCGCGGGCCGCAATGCTAGAATTGCCAGGTGTTCCCCACGCGCCACTCTGCCCTGCGGCCGATTGCCGCCATCGTCGCCGCGATCGCGATGGCGCTGGGCACGGTCGCGTTCGCCCAGGCTCCGCCCCCGCCTCCGCCGCCGCCCGGCCCCGGCGTGGCGCCCGCCCCGCAGGCGCCGTTCGGCGCGTCGGATCCCAGCCTCGAGCCGCAGGTCACGATCGTCCGCCAGGAGGGCGAGACGCACGAGCAGGTGCGCATCGGCGGCGAGCTCAAGTTCATCAAGGTGACGCCGCGCCACGGCCGGCCCTACTACCTGATCCCGGACGGCGGCGGCCAGACCTACCTGCGCCGCGACAGCCTCGATCCGTCGCTCAAGGTGCCGGCGTGGGTCCTGTTCTCGTGGTGAGCGAGCGGCCCCTTCGCGACTGAATCGACGAGCGCGCCGCCGCCGCGGCGGCGGGCTTTGCCCGGCATGTCCGTCTACACGACCGTCTCGGCCGAGGAACTCGACGCCTGGCTCGCGCGCTACGCGCTGGGCGGCCTCGCCGCGTTCGAGCCGATCAAGGCCGGCATCGAGAACACGAACTACTTCGTGACGACCGAGCGCGGGCGATACGTGCTCACGCTCTACGAGCGCCTGCCCGCCGACGAGCTGCCGTTCTACCTGAACCTGATGGCGCACCTCGCGAAGTCGGGTGTCGCCGTGCCGGCGCCCGCACCCGACCGCACCGGCGCGCTCTTCTCGATGCTGTGCGGCAAGCCCGCGAGCCTCGTCGAGCGCATCGACGGCGCGCCACGCCTCTCGCCCGACGCGGGCCACTGCGCGGCGGTGGGCGAGGCATTCGCGCGCCTGCACCTGGCGGCGCAGCACTACCGAGGGCGCCTCGCCAACCGCCGCGGGCCGGCATGGTGGCGGCAGGCCGCGCGCGCGGTGCGGCCGTACCTGTCGGCGGAGCAGGCCGGGCTGCTCGCCGCGGAGCTCCGTTTCCAGGCCGGCGCGAACCGGATGCGCCTGCCGAAGGCGGCGATCCACGGCGACCTGTTCCGCGACAACGTGCTGTTCGCCGGCGAACGCGTGGCCGGCATCATCGACTTCGGGTTCGCCGCGACCGACTTCCTCGCCTACGACCTCGCGATCGCGGTGAACGACTGGTGCAGCGTCGCCGACGGCGAACTGGACGATGCGCGCACGTCGGCGTTCGTCGACGGCTACCAGCGCGTGCGCCCGCTGGCTGCCGAGGAGCGCGAGCAGTGGCCGACGCTGCTGCGCGCCGCGGCGCTGCGCTTCTGGCTGTCGCGCCTCTACGACCTGCACCTGCCGCGTCCCGGCGACCTCGTGCACGCGCACGATCCCGAGGTCTTCGAGCGCGTCCTCGCGCGCCGCGTCGCCGCGATGCCGCGGCTGCCCGACGCCCGCGCAGCCTGAGGGCGCAGCCATGGGCGCGCCGCGCGACGTCGTGTACACGATCCATGCCGCCCGCAAGGGCGTCGCGTGGCTCAGGGACGCGTGGGCGCTGTTCTCGCGCGCGCGCATGCCGTGGCTGTTCCTGCTCGGAACCTACTATTTCGTGATGATGATGGTCGACCTGTTCCCGCTGGTGGGCCCGCTCGCGGTGCCGCTGATCAAGCCGGTGTTCGCGGTCGGCTTCCTCGCCGCCGCGTGGACGCAGGAGCGCGGCGGCACGCCGCGCGTGCCCGACCTGTTCCAGGGCTTCCGCTCGAACCTCGTCGCGCTCCTCGTGCTGGGCGTCGTGTTCGTCGGCGGCATCACGATCGCCGTGCTGTCGACCGCCCTGGTCGACGGCGGCAAGCTGCTCGACACGCTGACCGCGCCCGCGCCTGCCTCCGCCGAGGAGCGCGAAGCGTGGAGCGCGACGCTGAACGCCACGCTGCGCGATCCCCGGACGCAGTTCGCGATGCTGTTCGCGATCCTCGTCGCGCTGCCGACGCTCGCGGCGCTCTGGTTCGCGCCGGGCCTCGTCGTGTTCCAGGACCTGCCGGCGACCGGCGCGCTCGCGCACTCGCTGCGCGCCGCCATCGCGAACTGGAGGCCGATCGCGACGTACGCGCTCGCCGTGTTCGTCCTGGGCGGACTCGTGCCGGGCACCGCTCTCGCGCTCGTCACGTTCCTGCTGCCGCCGTCGATCGCCGCCACGTTCGGCTTCGTGCTGCTGCTGCCCTACGTCTTCTTCTTCGCCGCGACGCTGCACGTCTCGGACTACGTGAGCTACCGCGACGTGTTCCACGCCGGCGAGACGCTCGCCCCGCTCACGCCGGGGCGGTCGCCGGCCGGCCGCTGACCGGCCGCCACGCGATGCGCGGCACCGGTTCCCCGGCCTGGCGGCGGTGGCTGCCCGGACTCGCGCAGGTCCTGCCGCCCGCACCCGGCGCGTGGCGCGCCGACGCGGTCGCCGGCACGTCGGTCGCGATCGTGATGATCCCGTCGGTGCTCGCCTACGCCGAACTGGTCGGCCTCGCGCCCTCGACCGGACTCTACGCGGCGATCGGGTCGATGGCGCTCTACGCGCTGTTCACGCAGTCGCGTCGCGTGATCGTGGGCCCCGACACGACGATCGCGCTGCTCGCCGCGGCGGTCATCGCGCCGCTCGCCGCGGGGGATCCGGCGCGCGCCGCCGCGCTCGCCGCGTTGCTCGCGATCATGACCGGCGCCGTCCTCGTCGCCGCGGCGCGCCTGGGCATCGGGCAGGTCGCCGACGTGCTGGCGCAGCCGGTGCTGGTCGGCTACGCCAACGGCGCCGCGCTCGTCCTGATCGCCTCGCAGCTCGCAGCGCTCCTCGGCGTCTCGGTCCCGAACAACACGTTCCTGCCCCGCATGATCGACGTGGCCGCCGCGCTTCCGCGCGCGCACGTGCCCACGCTCGCGCTGGGCGTCGCGCTGATCGCGCTCCTGCTCGCGCTCCGCGCATGGCGGCCCCGCGTTCCGGGACCGCTGGTCGCCTGCGTCGTCGCGGTCGCCGCGATGATCGCGCTCGGCCTGCGCGAGCGCGGCGTCGAGACGCTCTCGGGGATCGCGACCGGGCTCCCGGCGCCGGCGCTGCCGGACACGAGCTTCGCGGACGTGCGCGCACTCGCGGGCGGCGCGATCGCGCTCGCGTTCCTGGTGTTCGCGGAAGGCGTGCTCCTCGCCCGCACGCTCGCCGAGCGGCACGACGAGTCGGTCGACCCGGGCGTCGAGCTGCGCGCGCTGGGCGCGGCGAACGTCGGCGCCGGCCTCCTCGGCGGGTTCAACGTCGGCGCGAGCGGATCCCGCTCGATCACCGCCGACGCGGCGGGCGGGCGGACGCAGGGCACGCAGTTCGCGACGCTCGCGCTGCTCGTCGCGTTCACCGCGTTTCTCGCGCCGCTCCTCGAATGGCTGCCGCGCGTCGCGCTTGCGGCGATCCTGATCGTGGCCGCGCTCAACCTGCTCGACGTCGCCGGCATCCGCACGCTGCGCAGGCTCGACCGCCACGCGTTCTGGATCGCGATCCTCGTCACCGTCGGCGTCCTGCTGCTGGGCGTGCTGCCCGGCATGCTGATCGGCGTCGCGCTGGCGTTCCTCGAGGTGCTGGTCGAGGTCGCGCGGCCGCGCGACGCCGTGCTGCGACGCAGCCCCGGCGACGGCCGCTTCCACGACCTCGACGACGACGTGCCCGGCGTCTCGCCGCCCGGCGTGATCGTCTACCGGCTCTACGCGCCGCTCGTGTTCGCGAACGCGCATCACGTCGCCGAGCGGCTCAAGTCGCTCGCGGGCACCGCCGACCCGCCGGCGCGGCTGGTCGTGCTCGACCTGCAGGCGGTGTGGGAGATCGACGTCACCGCCGCGCAGGTGCTCTCCGACCTGCACGTGCATTTCGCGCTCAGCGGCATCGACCTGCGCTTCGCGCGCGCGAACCGGCCGCTGCGCGAGCAGATGGACCGGATGCTCGACGGCCACGGCGCGTCGCGCGAGCGATTCTTTCCGTCGGCGTCGGCGGCGGTGGACGACTTCCTGGCGTCCGAGACGGCGGGCCGACACGACGCCGGCGCGCACGCGGCGCCGACGCGAAAGAGTCGTCCCTGACCGCGGCTAGGCCGGTTCGAGCTTGGCGTACTCCAGCGCGAGCCACTTCAGTCCCGACTCGCGGAAGTTCACCTGCACGCGCGCGTCGCTGCCGCGGCCTTCCGCGTCGACGATCACGCCGGCGCCGAACTTCGCGTGACGCACGTTCTGCCCGACGCGCCACGCGGGCGCGGCGGCCGTGGCCTGCGGCGCCGCGCGGATCGCGCCCCATTCCGACTCGTCGACGTCGATCGAGCCGTGGCGCCTGCGCGCGGGCGAGAGCCACAGCACCAGCTCGCGCGGAATCTCGTCCAGGAACCGGCTCGCGATGTGGTAGCGCGTCTGGCCGTGCAGCATGCGCGACTGCGCGTGCGTGAGGTAGAGCTTGCGCCGCGCGCGCGTGAGCGCGACGTACATCAGCCGCCGCTCCTCCTCGGGCCCGTCCATCTCGTTCAGGCTGTTCTCGTGCGGGAACAGCCCCTCCTCGAGGCCGGTCACGAACACCGTGTGGAACTCGAGCCCCTTTGCCGAGTGCACGGTCATCAGCTGCAATGCGGGCCGCCCCTCCGCCTCCTGCGTTTCGCCGGCCTCGAGCGCGGCGTGCGCGAGGAACGCCGTCAGCGGGTCGGTCGCGCCCTCGTTCGGCCCGTCGCCCGGCACCGGCAGGTCCGCGTCGACGCGGTCGGAGAGCATCGGCGCGTCGCTCGCGATGTCCGCCTCGCGCACGAATCCCTGCGCCGCGTTGACGAGCTCCTCCAGGTTGCCGACGCGTTCGTCGCCGTCCTTCTCCGCCTGGTAGTGCACCTTCAGTCCCGATCCCTCGATCACGTGCCCGACGGCCTCGGGCAGCGGCAGCGCGAGCGTCTCGCGGCGAAGCTTCCCGACCAGGCCGACGAACGCCGCGAGGCTCGATCCCGCCCGGCCGCCGACCGCGCCGCTCGCCGCCGCCTGCCACAGGCTCGTTCCGCGTCCGCGCGCGACGTCCTGCAGCTGCTCGATCGAGCGCGCGCCGATGCCGCGCGGGGGGAAATTCACGACGCGCAGCAGCGCGCCGTCGTCGTCGGGCGAAGCGACCAGCCGCAGGTAGGCGAGCGCGTGCTTCACCTCGGCCCGCTCGAAGAAGCGCATCCCGCCGTAGACGCGGTAGGGCAGGCCGGCGTTGAACAGCGCGTGTTCGAGCACGCGCGACTGCGCGTTCGACCGGTAGAGGAGCGCGATGTCCGACAGCGGCACGCCCTCGTCGGCCTGTCCCTTCACGACATCGACGATGAACGCCGCCTCGTCGAGGTCCGAGGGCGCGGCGAACGCGCGCACCGGCTCGCCCTTCCCCTCGCTCGTCCAGAGGTCCTTGCCGAGCCTCGCGCGGTTGTGGCGGATGAGCGCGTTGGCCGCGTCGAGGATGTGACCGTGCGACCGGTAGTTCTGCTCGAGCTTGATCAGCCGGACCGGCCGGGCCGGCGAGCCGAAGTCGCGTTCGAAATGCTGCATGTTCGCGGCGTTCGCGCCGCGGAACGCGTAGATCGACTGGTCGTCGTCGCCCACCGCGAACACCGTCGCGTCGGGACCGGCGAGCAGGCGCAGCCACCGGTACTGCAGCAGGTTCGTGTCCTGGAACTCGTCGACCAGCAGGTGCGAGAAGCGGCGCTGGTAGTGGGTGCGGATCGCGTCGTTCCCGGCGAGCAGCTCGTAGCTGCGCAGGAGCAGCTCGGCGAAGTCGACGACGCCCTCGCGCTGGCACAACGCCTCGTAGAGCGCGTAGTGCTCGACCTGCCGCCGGGCGAACTCGTCGCCCGCCTCGACCGCGGGCGGCCGCAGCCCCCCTTCCTTCGCGGCGGCGATGAACCACGCGAGCTGCTTCGGCGGGAAGCGGTCGTCGTCGAGGCCGTGCGCCTTGTACATGCGCTTGATCAGCGAGAGCTGGTCGGCCGTGTCGAGGATCTGGAACAGCTGGGGCAGGTTCGCGTCGCGGTGGTGCGCGCGGAGCATGCGGTTGCACAGTCCGTGGAAGGTCCCGATCCACATGCCGCGCACGCTCATCGGCGTGAGCGTCGACAGGCGCAGCAGCATCTCGCGCGCCGCCTTGTTGGTGAAGGTGACCGCGAGCACCGACAGCGGCGACGCCTGGCCGGTCGCGAGCAGCCAGGCGATGCGGGTGGTGAGCACGCGCGTCTTGCCGCTGCCGGCGCCCGCGAGCACGAGCGCCGAGTCGTGCGGCAGCGTCACCGCCTCGAGCTGCTGCGGGTTCAGGTGGGCGAGGAGCGGCGTGGCCATCGGAGGGGGCCGGCGCGGCGCACGGTCGGCGGCCCGGGCGAATCGCCCGCCGGCAGGGTGTCCTCGGAGCGGGCGGCGGCGGTCGCGCAATTATAGGCGCGCGGCGCGCGACGGCGCGGACGCTATAATCCGCCGTCCCCGCAGCTCCGATGGCTCGCGAACCCGCCACCCCGCCCGATGCCCGCTCCGCGGCGATGCGCGGCTTCGTGCAATGGATCCGCGCGGCCGCGCCGTACGTCCACGCGTTCCGCGGCCGGACCTTCGTCATCGCGTTCGGCGGGGAGGTGGTCGCCGACGAGGCGTTCCTGGGCATCATCCACGACCTCAACCTGCTGCACAGCCTCGGCATCCGGCTGGTGGTCGTCCACGGCATGCGCCCGCAGATCGAGGCGATCCTCGCGCAGCAGAGCATCCCGAGCCGCTACCACGGCGGCCTGCGCGTCACCGACGCGGAGACGATGGACTGCGTGCTCGAAGCCGCCGGCCAGGCGCGCAGCCGCATCGAGGCGCTGCTCTCGCTCGGCATGTCCAACTCGCCGATGGCGGGCGCCTACAACCGGGTGTCCAGCGGCAACTACATCACCGCGAAGCCGATGGGGGTCGTCGACG
Organism: Burkholderiales bacterium; assembly: GCA_905339295.1. Taxonomy (GTDB): domain Bacteria; phylum Pseudomonadota; class Gammaproteobacteria; order Burkholderiales; family Casimicrobiaceae; genus VBCG01. The sequence continues at coordinate 43,980 of CAJPFI010000026.1, read as the reverse complement.
GCGTCGACATGATGCTGACCGGCGAGGTGCGCCGCGTCGACACGCAGGCCATCCAGCAGCGCCTCGACGACGGCGACATCGTGCTGATCTCGCCGCTCGGCTACTCGCCCACCGGCGAGCTGTTCAACCTGGCGCTCGAGGAAGTCGCGATGCAGGTCGCCGTGCGCCTCGCGGCGCACAAGCTCGTGTTCCTGACCGAGAACGACGGCGTGCGAAACGGCCGCAAGCGCCTGCTCACCGACCTGTCGACGCGCGACGCCGACGCGCTGCTCGCGCATCCGGAGAAGCTCCCGCCCGACGTGCGGCACTATCTTCCATGCGCCGTGCGCGCGTGCGACAACGGCGTCACGCGCGCGCACCTCCTGTCGCGCCACATGGACGGCGCGCTCCTGCTCGAGTTCTTCACGCGCGACGGCGTCGGCACGATGGTCTCGTCCGCGCCGCTGGCGCACCTGCGCAGCGCGACGATCGACGACGTGCTGGGCATCCTGGCGATCATCGGGCCGCTCGAGGAGCAGGGCGTCCTCGTGCGCCGCTCGCGCGAGCGCCTCGAGACCGAGATCGAGCGCTTCGTCGTCGCCGAGTACGACAACCAGATCATCGGCTGCGCGGCGCTCTACGCGTTCCCGGAGCAGGGCGTGGGCGAGCTGGCCGCGCTCGCCGTGCAGCCGGACTTCCGGCGCGAGGGGTACGGCGAGGCGCTGATGCAGGAAATCGAGACGCGCGCGCGGAAGCTCAAGCTCAAGGCGCTCTTCGTGCTCACCACGCGCACCGCAGGGTGGTTCCTCGAGCGCGGGTTCCGGCCCGGGGCGGTCACCGACCTGCCCGACGAGAAGCGGTCGCTGTACAACTACCAGCGGAAGTCGCAGGTGTATCGTAAGGCGCTGTAAGAAGCCGGCAGGCCGGAGGTACGCAACCGCGGAGCGGCACGCCCCGGGGTGGCATCGCGCGACGCCGTCGCCCGCCCGCCTGCCGTCTCTCCTCCCGCACCCCAGTTTTCGAAGGATTCGCCATGTCACGCACCGTGAAATGCATCAAGCTCGGCCGCGAGGCCGAGGGGCTCGACTTCCCGCCCTACCCGGGCGAGCTCGGCAAGCGTCTCTACGAGAACGTCTCGAAGGAGGCGTGGCAGCAGTGGATCCGGCACCAGACGATGCTCGTGAACGAGAACCGGCTGTCGCTCGCCGATCCGCGCGCGCGCAAGTGGCTCGCCGAGCAGATGGAGAAGCACTTCTTCGGCGGCGGCGCCGAGATGCCGTCGGGCTTCGTCCCGCCTTCGTCGTGAGCGCGACGTCTCCGGCACGTTCGCGCCGGTCGTCGACCGCCCGGCCGTCCCGGGCTCGCCGCGCGCCACGGAGCGCGGCGAGCGACGTTCGCGGCGCGGGGACGCCGGACAGCCCGACCGGGGGCGCGTTGCCCCCGCGCCGGGGAGCGGAGGCGCCGCGCCGCGAATCGGCCGTCCCGGCGACGGCGCCCGCCATTTCGCGCTGGCCCGTGCCGGCGCTCGCCGACCTCGCCGACGACATCCGCGCGCGCATCCTCGCCGTGCAGGACAAGGCGGGCTTCGTGCCCAACGTCTTCCTGGCGCTCGCGCACCGGCCCGACGAGTTCCGCGCGTTCTTCGCCTACCACGACGCGCTGATGGAGAAGGAAGGCGGTCTCACCAAGGCGGAGCGCGAGATGGTCGTCGTGGCGACGTCCGCCGCGAACGCATGCCTCTACTGCGTGGTCGCGCACGGCGCGATCCTGCGCATCTACGCGAGGAACCCGCGCGTCGCCGACCAGGTCGCGGTCAACTTCCGCAAGGCCGGGATCGCGCCGCGCCAGAAGGCGATGCTCGCGTTCGCGCTCAAGGTCGCGACCGACAGCGCGGCGCTCGAGGACGCGGACCACGACGCGCTGCGCGCGCACGGCTTCACCGACGAGGACATCTGGGACATCGGCGCGATCACCGCGTTCTTCGCGCTGTCGAACCGGATGGCGAACCTGGCGTCGATGCCGCCGAACGACGAGTTCTACCTGATGGGGCGCGTGCCGAAACCGAAGTGACGCGGCGAAACGGGACCCGGAACCATCATGCTCGCTGCACGATGGCCGCCGCATCCCTCGCGCGCCGGAGGGTGATGCGGCCCCGACCCCGGACCGGCGCGCCCCTCACGCCGGGTTCCGGCAGCTCGCGACGACGAAGTCGACCAGCATCCGCGTCGACGCCTCGATGTCCAGGTGCTCGGTGTCGATGACGAGGTCGGCGGACTCGGGCGGCTCGTACGGGCTGTCGATGCCGGTGAAATCCTTGAGCGCGCCGGAGCGCGCCTTCGCGTAGAGTCCCTTCGGATCGCGGCGCTCGCACTCCTCCAGCGGCGAGCGCACCCACACCTCGATGAACTGACGCGAACCCGCCGCCGCGCGTGCGCGGGCGCGCTCGTCGCGGTAGGGCGAGATGAACGCGGTGACGCACACGATGCCGGAATCCGCGAAGAGCGCGGCGACCTCGCCCACGCGCCGCAGGTTCTCCTGCCGGTCCGACGGCGAGAACCCGAGGTCGGCGTTGAGCCCGGTGCGAACGTTGTCGCCGTCGAGCGTGTAGACGCCCCAACCGAGGTCGAACAGCCGCCGCTCCAGCGCCAGTGCGAGCGTCGACTTGCCCGCGCCCGAAAGGCCGGTCAGCCAGATGACCGCACCGCGATGGCCCGCGCGCGATTCGCGCTCGGGGGTGCCGACCTGGTGGCGCATCGGGACGATGTCGCCGGACGCCGGGCGCGTACGCCGCTGGTCCGGATAGCCCGAGGCGTCGATCACGCCCGCGCCGGCGATCGCGCCGTCGTCCTGGAGCAGGAAGCGGCCGGTGGCCTGCAGCATCCGCGCATCGTCGACCGCAACCGGCAGCGCGCAGCGGATCGTCAGGCGCGCGACGTCGCCGGCGGCGACGGCCGCCGCGGGCCGCCGCGCGCCCGACGCTTCGAGCACGTGGTGGATCGACGCGACGCGCGCGCCGACCTCGCGCGTGCCTATCAGGAGCGCGAGCGCATCGCCGGCCGCGATCGCCGCGTCGCCGAGCCAGCGGACGTCCGCGTCGAAGACCGACGTGATCTTGGGCGGCGCGTCGGTCGAGCACAGGACGTCGCCGCGCTCGACGACGGCGTCGGCGGACAGTGCGACATGCGCATCCTCGCCGATCGTCGCGCTCGCATGCGCGGCGGGCCGGTCGACGAGGGCCACGACCCGCGCCACGCGGTTCGACGGCAGGATCAGGACGTCGTGGCCGGCGGCGACCGTGCCCGACGCGACGCGCCCGACCGCGATCAGCGCGTCACCGCTCGCGAGCACATCGCGCACGGGCACGCGCAGCGGCCCGCCGACGCGGGCGACAGGAACGGGCAGTGCATCGAGCGCCTCGGCCAGCGTCGGGCCGGTCCACCACGCCGACTCGGCACGCGAGCGCACGTTCGCGCCGGTTCGCGCCGACACCGGGACGATCGTGCACGACCGCAGGGCCAGCGGCGCGATTGCAGCGACGAGCGCGTTGCCGGCCTCGGTGTAGCGATCCTCGCGCCAGTCGACCTCGTCCATCCGGTTGACGGCGACGACCGCGTCACGCACGCCCAGCATGTGAAGGAACGCCAGCATTCCGCCGATCCGCGCCGCGGCGGCACCCGCCACGCCGACGACGACGAGCGCCGCGGCTCCCTCGATGCCTCCGGTCACGAGGTCGCGCAGGAGCTCGCGCTCGTCGGGCGCGTCGACGAGGCGCCACTCGCGCCGCGGCGTGCGCAGGCGCGAGGTCTTCGCTTCGGGCATCGCGGCTCGCGGGTCGCCCGCCTCGTCGTGCAGCCGGTCGACGAGCGTGGTCTTGCCGTGCCCGACGGGCCCGGCGAGGCAAAGTGTCGGAAGCGCAGTCAGCGAATCACGGGACATTGCGGTCCGGAACGGAGGGATGTGCGCGGCGCTCGCTGCGCCGGCGTCCGCGAGGAGAGCCTATGATCTTACCAGCAGATCCGCGCACGGCCGCCGTGCTTGCGCAAACGCGACGGGCGGCCCGCAGGCCGCCCGTCGCACGCCCGCCGCGGTCGCGTCAGCCGAGGTTCTTCCGGAAGAACGCCACCGCGCGGTTCCAGCCGTCCTCCGCCTTGTCCTTGCGGTAGGTCGGCCGGTAGTCCGCGTGGAACGCGTGCGGCGTGTCCGGGTAGATGACGAATTCCGAGCGCGTGTTGCCCGCCGCCTCGAGCGCGGCGAAGTACCTCTCGACCGATTCGTTCGGGATGCCGCCGTCGGCGCCGCCGTAGAGGCCCAGCACCGGCACCTTCGTCGACGCCGCGACATCGAGCGCGAGCTTGTCGCCGGGATGGAACGCGCGTGCCGTCGCGCCGTACCACGCGACGGCCGCGCCGAGGTTCGGGTTGTGCGCGGCGTACATGAGCGCGATGCGCCCGCCCCAGCAGAAGCCCGTCACGCCGAGCTTGCCGGCGTCGGCCTTGCCGGTGGACTTCGCGTACGCGACGCACGCGTCGAGGTCGCCCATGACCTGCGCGTCGGGTGTCCTGGCGACGTAATCGCGGATGATCACCTGGACGTCGGGGACCTTCGACACGTCTCCCAGTCGGGCGAACAGCTCCGGCGCGATGGCGAGATAGCCGAGCTTCGCGAAGCGCCGGGCGACGTCGCGGATGTACTCGTGGGCGCCCCAGACCTCCGACACGACCAGGATCACCGGGAAGTTCCCGCCGGCCGCGGGCATCGCGCGATACGCGGGCATGTCGCCGCCAGCGGCCGGCACCTTGACTTCCCCGGCCACGAGACCGTCGGCCGGCGTCGTGATCGTCTGCGCGGACACCGGAAGGACCGCCAGCGCGAAGCCCGCGCCGAGCGTGGTCACGATGAACCCTCGCCGATCGAAGGACGGCGCGGAGTAGAGGCTGCGGATTTCGGATTCGACGACGTCGTTCATGGCTCGGTTCTCCCGAAAGTTGGCACAGGCTTGCCGCGCCGCCGGACCGCACGGGCGGCCGGCGAGCGAAACGGGCTCATGCGAATCAGGCTTCGTGGACGACCAGGCCGCCGACCAGCGTGTATCGCACCCGTCCCGGCAACTCGTGGCCGAGGAACGGCGTGTTGCGGCCCTGGCTCGCCAACGCGCGGCGCTCCACCCGCCAATGCACGGCGGGATCGAAGACGCACAGGTCGGCCGCCGCCCCGACGCCGATCACGCCGGCGTCGACGCCGAGGACGGCCGCCGGCGACACCGTGACGCGTGCGAGCGCGTCGGCCAGCCCGATGCCGTCCTCCGCGCCCCATTTGAGCGTGAGCGACAGCAGGAGTTCCAGCCCGGTCGCGCCGGGCTCCGCCTCGCCGAAAGGCACGAGCTTCGCGTCGTCGTCGACCGGCGCGTGGTCGGACGAGACGACGTCGATCGTGCCGTCCGCGAGCCCTGCGCGGAGCGCCGCGCGGTCGCGCGTCCCGCGCAGCGGCGGGTCGAGCCGCGCCTGCGCGTCGAACCAGCCGATGTCCATGTCGCACAGGTGCAGGTGGTGCGCCGCGACCTCGGCGGTGACCGCCATGCCCGAGCGCTTCGCTTCGCGCACCATGGCCACGCCCTCGGCAGTCGACAGGCGTTGCAGGTGGAGGCGAACGCCCGTCTCGCGAGCGAGCGCGAGGATCGTGCCGAGCGCGACCGTCTCGGCGCAGGACGGCACCGCCGGCAGGCCGAGGCGGGTCGCGATCTCGCCGTCGTGCGCGACGCCGCCGCGCGTGAGGTGCGCGTCGTGCGGGCGCAGCCACACGCGATGGCCGAACGTCGCCGCGTACTGCATCGCGCGCAACATCACCTGCGTGTCGGCAAGCGGCACGTCGCCCTGCGAGTAGGCGATGCAGCCGGCGTCGGCGAGCTCGCCCATCTCGGTCAGCGTCGTGCCGGCGAGGCCGACGGTGAGCGCGCCGACCGGATGCACGTGCGCGCGCCGCGCGTGCCGCGCCCGCTCCCGGAGCATCTCGACCAGGCCCGGCTCGTCGAGGGGCGGGTCCGTGTCGGGCGGACAGGCGAGCCGCGTCACGCCTCCCGCGACCGCCGCCCTGAGCTCCGAGTCGAGCGTGGCCTTGTGCTCGAGGCCCGGCTCGCGCAGCCGCGCATTGAGGTCGACGAGCCCGGGCGCGACGACCAGCCCCGACGCGGCGATCGTGCGATCCGCCCGGAATCCCTCCGGCGCCGCGCCGACCGCCACGATCCGGCCGTCCTCGATGCAGACCGTCGCCGTGCGATCCGTGCGGCTCGCCGGATCGACGACGCGACCGCCGCGTATCTCGATCCTCATCGCCGCGATCCGCCCTGACGTCCCGGTGGGTGCATGCGCATCGTCACGCGCCCGCGATCATGCTCATCACGGCCATCCGCACCGCAATGCCGAACGTCACCTGCGGCAGGATCACGCTGCGCTCGCCGTCGGCGACCGGCGAGTCGATCTCGACGCCGCGATTCATCGGCCCGGGGTGCATCACGATGGCGTCGGGCTTCGCGCGCGCGAGCTTGTCCGCGGTGAGCCCGTAGTGCTTGAAGTACTCGCCCGAGGATGGCAGCAGCGCGCCCTTCATGCGCTCGCTCTGCAGCCTGAGCATCACGACGACGTCGCATCCTGCGAGGCCCTCGCGCATGTCGTGGTGCACGTGGACGCCCAGGCCCTCGACGCGCGTGGGCAGGAGCGTCTTCGGCCCGATCACCCGCACGTCCGGCGTTCCCAGCGTCGTGAGCCCGTGGATCAGGCTCCGCGCGACGCGCGAGTGCAGCACGTCGCCGACGATCGCCACCGACAGCGCGCGGAAGTCGCGCTTGTAGTGGCGGATCGTGTAGAGGTCGAGCAGTCCCTGCGTCGGGTGGCCGTGGCGCCCGTCGCCTGCGTTGACGACGTGGACGTGCGGCTTGCCGGTCGCGTGGAGGTGGCTCGCGATCAGGTGCGCCGCGCCGGACTGGGCATGGCGGACGACGAACATGTCCGCGTTCATCGCGACCAGGTTGTCGATCGTGTCGAGCAGCGTCTCGCCCTTCGACGTCGACGACGCGCCGATGTTGAGGTTGATCACGTCGGCCGACAGCCGCTTCGCCGCGATCTCGAACGTCGTTCGCGTGCGCGTCGAGCTTTCGAAGAACAGGTTGAACACCGCCTTGCCGCGCATGAGCGGCACCTTCTTGACTTCGCGCTCGCCGATCGACGCGAACGGCGCGGCCGTGTCGAGGATCGAGACGATCGTTTCGGCGGGAAGGCCCTCCAGCGTCAGCAGGTGGACGAGCTTCCCGTCCGGGTCGAGCTGCGGGTTGCGCGCGATGGTCAACGAAGACGCTCCGCCGGAACCGCCTCGGCGCGAAGCCCGCGCTTCCCCTGCCCCGGCCGGGGGAAACCGGCGGCCGGACGACATCCCGCCGACGCTCGCCGCGCGAATCCTGCCCCGGGAGGCGCCACCCCCCCCGGCCGGCGCGCGCCCGTCCCAGGGAAGCTCGCCGCGCACGCTCCCCGCCGAAGGGCGGGTCGCCGATCGCGCGGCCATGCGGCGATCACGCGGCCTCCACGGGCCGGGTGCCGAGCGAGAAGCGGCCGCTCGCGTCCCGCGCGAGCACGATCGAGAGGTCGCGCGCGCAGGCGACGCGCGCGCCGACGTAGGTGGGCTCGATCGGAAGCTCGCGGCCGCCGCGGTCGACCAGCACCGCGAGCTCGATCGCCGCGGGCCGTCCGTAGTCGAACAGCTCGTTGATCGCGGCGCGCGTCGAGCGTCCGGTGTAGAGCACGTCGTCGATCAGCACGATCGTCGCGCCCGCGACGTCGAACGGCAGATCGCTGCGTCGCGCGCCCGCCTTGAGGCCCTTCGACGCGTAGTCGTCGCGGTAGAACGAGACGTCGATGAAGCCGACCGGATGGTCGCCCGGGACCAGCGCCGCGAGCCGCTCGGCCAGCCACGCGCCGCCCGAGTAGATGCCGACGAACGCGGCGTCGTGCGCGACGCCGGCGCGCATGCGCCCGGCGAGCGCGGCGAGCGCCTCCTCGGCGTCAGGCAACGCGTCACGCCGCGGATCAGCGGCCGTCGTGCTCATCGAGCCATGCCTGGAGTATCAGCTGCGCCGCGACGCGATCGCGGACCTCGCGCGCGCGCCTGCCGGTGACGCCCGCCTGCGCGAGCGCGTCGGAAGCGGCGAACGTCGTGTGCCGCTCGTCGGCGAACTCGACCGGCAGGCCGGTCCGCCCGGCGAGCCGGCGCCCGAAGCGTCGCGCGCGAACCGTCGTCGCGTGCGGCGTCCCGTCGGCGTGCACCGGCATCCCGACGACGAGCCGCGCGGGCTTCCACTCGGCGACGAGTGCCTCGATCGCGTCGAAGCGATCGCTCTCGCGCTCCCGCTCGATGGTCGCGAGCGGGTGCGCGATGCGCGTCGCGAGGTCGCCGACCGCCACGCCGATGCGGCGGGTGCCGAAATCGAAGGCGAGCACGGCGGTGTCGGCGGTCGCGCCACGCGCCACGGCGCTACGCGTGACCGGCGCCATCGGAAAGGCGCGAGAAGTCGATGCCGAGCCGCGACATCGCGGCCGGAAGTCGCCGCTCCGGCGGCACGCCGAACAGCACGTCGGGGTCGGCGTCGACCGTGAGCCAGGCGTTCTGCGCAAGCTCCTCCTCGAGCTGGCCCGCCGACCAGCCGGCGTAGCCGAGCGAGACCAGCACGTCGCGCGGACCGTCGCCGCGCGCCAGCGCCTCGAGGATGTCCTTCGACGTCGTGAGGCCCAGGTCCTCGGACACCGCGAGCGTCGACTGCCAGTTGCCCAGTGGCCGGTGCAGCACGAATCCGCGGTCCATCTGCACCGGTCCGCCATAGAGCACCGGCGAGCGCCCGAGCGCCGAGTCGGGCAGCTCGACCTCGATCTGCTCGAGCAGCGCCGCGAGCGTCATCTCGATCGGCCGGTTGACGACGATGCCGAGCGCGCCGTCCTCGTTGTGCTCGCAGACGAACGTGAGCGTGTGGGCGAAATGCGGATCGGCCATGGCGGGCATGGCGATCAGGAAGTGGTGCGTGAGGTTGACGGTCGCACCCATCGATGCCGCATTGTAATCGTCCGCCCGCCCCCCGCACAATGCATCATGCGGCCAGGTCCCGTCGGGACCCGGCCTTGATCGCGATCCGATGCCGCCGCCATCCGTCCGCCCGCACCGCTCCCCCGCATCGCCGGCCCCGCGCCGCGCGGGATCGCTCGTCTGGTTCCGGCGCGACCTTCGCGATTTCGACCACGCGGCGCTCGCCGCCGCGATCGAGGACGGCGGACCGGTCCATTGTGCGTTCGTCCTCGACCGCGAGATCCTCGACGCTCTGCCGGCTCGCGAGGACCGCCGCGTCGAGTTCATCGACGGCAGCCTGCGCGAGCTCGACGCGAGCCTCCGTGCGCGCGGAGGCGGCCTCGCGGTCGTTCACGGCCATGCCCGCGACGCGATTCCCGCGCTCGCGCGCGAGCTCCGTGTCGCGGCGGTCCACGCGAACCGCGACTACGAGCCTGCGGCGCGGGACCGCGACGGGGCGGTCGCCCGTTCGCTCGGGGAGCAGGGCGTCGCCTTCCACGACCACAAGGACCGGGTGATCTTCGAGCGCGACGAGGTGCTGACGCGGTCGGGGACGCCGTTCTCCGTCTTCACGCCCTACAGGCGCGCGTGGCTCGCGGCGCTCGCCCCCGCGCATCTCGCCCCGCATCGGGTCGCCCCGGCGGCCGGCGTCCTGGCACCGCCATCCTCCTCGCGCGACGCCGGCGTGCCCACGCTCGAGTCGATCGGCTTTCGCCGCACCGACCTCGCCTCGCTGGGTGTCACGCCAGGGATGTCGGGGGGACGCGCGCTCTTCGCGTCGTTCCGAAGGCGCATCCACCGCTACCGCGAGGCGCGCGACTTTCCCGCGCGCGACGGGCCGTCGGGCCTCTCGGTGCATCTGCGTTTCGGCACCGTGTCGGTCCGCGTTCTCGCCGCGTTCGCGCACGCCCGCTCGCTCGAGCCCGGCGGCGAAGGCGCTTCCGCGTGGCTCTCCGAGCTCGTCTGGCGCGAGTTCTACGCGCAGATCCTGTGGCACCATCCGCACGTCGTCGGACACGCGTTCAAGCGGGATCTCGACACGCTCGCGTTCCCGAACGACCCCGCGCGCTTCGACGCATGGCGCGCGGGGCGCACGGGCTATCCGCTCGTCGACGCGGGAATGAGGCAGCTCGCGCGGACCGGGTACATGCACAACCGGCTGCGCATGGTCGCCGCGAGCTTCCTCGTCAAGGACCTGCTCGTCGACTGGCGGATGGGCGAGCGGCATTTCGCCGACACGCTGATCGACTTCGACCTCGCGTCGAACAACGGCGGCTGGCAGTGGGCCGCGTCGACCGGCTGCGACTCGCAACCGTGGTTCCGCATCTTCAACCCGGTGACGCAGTCGGAGCGTTTCGATCGCGACGGCGCGTTCATCCGGCGCCATGTGCCCGAGCTCTCCGCGCTCGGGCCGGACGAGATTCACGCGCCGTGGACGCTCTCGCCGGCGCTGCAGCAGGCGCGCGGCGTCGTGATCGGACGCGACTACCCGGCGCCGATCGTCGACCATGTCCGCGCGCGCGCCGACGCGCTGGCGCTCTACGGCCGCGCGCGCGGCCGCTGACGCGATGCTCCTGCGTCCGCTCCTGTGCCTGCTCGCGCCGCTGGCGGCAGCGGCGTCGCCCGCGTCCGCGGCGCCCGCCGCGGTCGGCCTCGTGCAGCTCGATCCGTTCGCGCAGGCGACCGGCGGCCATCCGCGCTGCCCCGCGCCATCGCCGCCGATGCTGACACGCGAACAGGTCGAGCGCGGCGCGCACGCGCGCGCCGAGCGCGGCACGCGCTGCGCGATGGAAGGCACGTGCGAGCCGGGCGGCGCCTACCGGCGCGACCCCGAGATCAACGAAGCCGTGCGCGATGCGCTCGCCGCGGACACGCGCTTCGCGACCTCGTCGGTCTGGCTCACGACGTCGCGGGGGTGGGTGACGCTGCAGGGCTGCGTGCGCGACGCAGCGCAGCGCTTCATGCTGGGCGAGGCCGTGCGGAACCTGCCGCGCGTCGAGCGCGTGTTCGACGAGACGCGCGTCGTGCCGGTGCGGGCGCCGCGGCCACGCACGCCGCGGTAGCCGCACGTCGCCGGCGGATCTTCCCGAGCGGATGCGGAAGTTCCGCGCACCCGCGAACGTCGTCTGCGCCACGAGCGAAGGTCGCGCGGCACGTGCCGCCCGCGCCCGGTTCACGGCCAGCCCTCGCGGGGACCTCGCCGTCGGGCCGGCGCCGCCGGTCCCCTTGCCCACCCCGCCGCGTTGGCCTAGCCTGTCGGCGTTTTCGGGCGGGACACACCCCGGCGACGGGAAGGAGGTCCGATGGACCGGGAAGCGAAGGCCGCGAAGGCGAGGGCAGCCTCAAGGCCGTCCGCCGGGCGGTCGCGCATGCGCCCGGTCGCCGACCTCCGCCCGGTGAAGCAGCGGTTGGCGGACGCGCTGGCGCAGCAGGCCGCGACGAGCGAGATCCTGCGCGCGATGTCCGCCTCGCCCACCGACGTCCGGCCGGTGATGGATGCCGTCGCCGAGCGGGCCGCACGGCTGTGTCGCGCGGAGTTCGCGCGCGTCCTCGTCGTCGACGGCGGAACGCTCAACCCGTCGGGCCACTATTCGGCCGACGGCGAGGCGTCGATCCCCGCGCACCCCGTTCCGTTGCGGCGGACCTCCATCACGGGTCGCGCGGCGCTCGACGGCTCGACCGTCCATCATGCCGATGTCGTTCCGCTGCTCGACGGCGAATACCCGGATGCGCGAGGCGACGCGGAGGCGGCGGGGTTTCGCGCCGTCCTGGCCGTCCCCCTCGTGCACAAGGGCGATGCGATCGGCGCGATATTCCTCTGGCGCCGCGAACCCGGACTGTTCGCGCCCGACCAGGTCGCGCTGGTGGAGACGTTCGCCCGCCAGGCGGCGATCGCGATCGAGAATGTCCGGCTGTTCCGCGCCGCGGAAGAGGCACTCGACCAGCTGACGGCAACCAGCGAGATCCTGCGCGTCATCAGCCGATCGCAGATGGACGTGCAGCCGGTGTTCGAGACCATCGCGGCGAACGTGCTGCGACTGTGCGACGCCCGGTTCAGTTCCATCTTCCGGTTCGACGGCGAGCAGATCCACATCGGCGCTTTCCAGAACCTGAATCCCGAAGGCACCGCGGCGTTTCGCACTGCGTACCCGTGCCGGCCGAGCCGGGGGGGCGCCACCCAGCGCGCCATCCTGACGCGGAAAATCGTCCACATCCCCGACATACGCGCCGACCCGGAATACACGTACCAGGGCGTCGCGAGGACGGCCGACTACCGCAGCGTCCTGTCCGTTCCCATGCTGCGGGACGCCGAGCCGGTCGGGACCATCACCGTCTATCGGGACGTGGCTGGACCGTTCCCGGACAACCAGATCGAGCTCCTCAAGACCTTCGCCGACCAGGCGGTGATCGCGATCGAGAACGTGCGATTGCTCGGGGAACTCGAGGACCGCAACCGGCACCTGACCGAGGCGCTGGAACAGCAGACGGCGACCAGCGGGATCCTGAGCGTCATCAGCCAGACGCAGACGGACGTGCAGCCGGTGTTCGATACGATCGCCGCGGCGGCGCTCAAGCTTTGCCGTGCCGGTTCGGCGAACGTGTTCACGTTCGACGGCGAGCTGATCCACCTTTCGGCCATGGTGAACGCGAATCCGGCCTACATCGATTCGCTGCACCGGTTGTTTCCGAGGCCGCCCAGCCGTGATACGGCGATCACCCGTGCGATCCTCACGCGAAGCGTGATCGCGATCCCGGACGTTCTCGAGGACAGCGAGTACATGATCGGGGCCCAGTCGCTCTCCGGTGGATTCCGCAGCGTGCTGGCCGTTCCGCTCATGCGCGAGGGAAACGCGATCGGCGGAATCGCCGTCGGACGCGTCGAGGCGGGAACGTTTCCCGAAGCGCAGATCGCCCTGCTCAGGACCTTCGCCGACCAGGCGGTGATCGCGATCGAGAACGTCCGGCTGTTCAACGAGCTGCAGGCACGGACAGCCGAGCTGTCGCGGTCGGTGGACCAGCTCCAGGCGCTGGGCGAGGTCGGGCGGGCAGTGAGCTCGACGCTCGACCTGGAAACCGTTCTCGAGACGATTGTCTCCCACGCCATCGCGCTCGCGGGCATGGATCGCGGCGCCGTCTACGAGTACGACGAGGCGCACGAGCAGTTCCACCTGCAGACGACCCACAGCCTGTCCGACGAGCTGGTCGGGGCACTGCGCACGTCTCCGATCCGGAAGGGCGAAGGCGCGCTCGGGCGGCTGGCCGTGACCGGCGAGCCGGCGCAGGTCCACGACATCGCCGACGAGAGCGTCTACCAGAGCCGGGTGCGCGAGATCCTCCTCCGCCTGGGATGCCGGTCGATGCTCGCGGTGCCGCTCCTGCGCGAGAACCACCTGCTGGGCGGGCTGGTCGTGATACGCAACCATGCCGGCGACTTCGATCCGCAGGTGATCGACCTCATGAAGACCTTCGCGACGCAGTCGGCGCTCGCGATCCAGAACGCGCGGCTCTTTCGCGAGATCGAGGTCAAGAGCCGCGAGCTCGAGGCCGCGAGCCGGCACAAGAGCGAGTTCCTGGCCAACATGTCGCACGAGCTGCGCACGCCGCTCAACGCGATCATCGGCTTTTCGGAGGTGCTCGCCGAGCGGATGTTCGGCGAGGTGAACGAGAAGCAGGCGGAGTATCTGAGCGACATCCTCGAGTCGGGCCGCCACCTGCTCTCGCTCATCAACGACATCCTCGACCTGTCCAAGATCGAGGCCGGTCGGATGGACCTCGACCCGACCGACTTCGACCTGCCCGCCGCCATCGACGCCACGATGCTGCTCGTGCGCGAGCGGGCGCACCGGCGCGGGATCGCGCTCGGGCGCTCGCTGGACGGCCAGCTCGGCATGGTCCGCGCCGACGAGCGCAAGACCAAGCAGGTGCTGCTCAACCTCCTGTCGAACGCGCTGAAGTTCACGCCGGAGGGCGGCAGCATCGACGTGCGGGCGCGCAAGCACGACGGCGTCGTGGAGATCTCGGTGACCGACACCGGCGTCGGCATCGCTCCCGAGGACCAGGAGGCGGTGTTCGAGGAGTTCCGCCAGGTCGGCGGAACGTCGAAGAAAATCGAGGGCACCGGGCTCGGACTCGCGATCTCGCGCAAGTTCGTCGAGCTCCACGGCGGCAGGCTCTGGGTGACGAGCGAGCTCGGAAAGGGCTCGACGTTCGCGTTCACGCTGCCGCTGCGCTGAAGACGCGCCGGTGCCGGGATGCGTGCGGTCGCCGCGTGCATCAGCCTATCGCCGCCGGCCACCGCGCGAGCTGCTCGAGCACCTCGGTCCAGCCCGCGCGATGCTTGCCCGCGGCCACGGCATCGGGCAGGTGCTCGTGCGTGACGACCACTTCGGTCGCCCCCGCTCGCGGCAGGAAGTCGACGGTCACGAGCGAATTCCGGTCGCCGGCGTGGGGCGAGTTCCAGGTGAACGCCAGCCGCCGCGGGCGGTCGACCAGCGTGTATGCGCCGCGATGCGCGACCGGGCCGCTCGCCGTATGCATGACGATCTCGTAGCGGCCGCCGACGCGCGCGTCCACGGTCGCGGTCGTGGGTGCCGCCGTGCCGGGACGCATCCAGACGGCCAGCGCCTTCGGGTCGAGCCACGCGTCGAAGATCGCCTCGGCGCTCGCGGCGATCTCGCGCCGCACGACGACGCGTTCCGCGGTTTCCTGCTGGATCATCGCTTTCTCCTTGGTGATGGCGGCGGCGCGCCGCCGGTGACAAGCGTGTCGAGGGCGGCGAGCCGGTCGTCCCAGAACCGCCGGTAGCGTTCGATCCACGCGGACGCCTCGGCAAGCGGCGCGGCGTCGAGCGCCAGCACGTGCTCCCGCCCGCGTATCGTGCGGCGGACGAGCCCCGCGCGCTCGAGCGTGCGGATGTGCTTCGACGTCGAGTTGAGCGAGATCGGGAACGCCGACGCGATGTCGGTCACGCGCGCCTCGGACTTCGCGAGCCGCGCGAGAATCGCGCGGCGCGTCGGATCCGAGAGCGCGCCCAGCGTCGCGTCGAGGCGGTGTGCCTGATGTTCACCCATATGGGTTAATATAAGCGATGCCGGCCCGGCCGTCAAGCGTTCGGTCGCCTTGACCCGCCCAGGCAAACCCGGAATACTCGGTCGCGCCCGGCAGGTCGACGCGATCGAGTACGCGCGCAGCCCCGGGCGATCGCGCGTCGACCCCGATCCGGCCGTTCATGCCCCGTCCCCTGATCGCGTGCCTGTGCCCGACCTACAAGCGGCCGGAGCACCTGCGGAACGCGATCGCCTGCTTCGTCGCGCAGACGCATCCGCACAAGCTCCTGCTCATCCTGGACGATGCCGGCCAGCACGCCGCGCAGGATCGTCCGGCCGAAGGCTGGCGGCTCCTGTCGAGGCCGCATCGCTACGCGAATCTCCCGGCGAAGCTGAACGCGCTGGCCGCGTGCGCGCCCGAGGCCGACATCCTCGCGATCTGGGAAGACGACGACATCTACCTTCCCCACCACCTCGCCGCGATCGCCGAGGCCGCCGGCTCGGGCAGCGCGGAGGCGTTCTTCGCCCCCACTCGCGTGCTGTCGACCTACGGCCTGCCACGAGGACGGACGCAGGTGGAAAGCGCGGCCGGTCGATTCCACGCGTCCTGGGCATACACGCGCTCGCTGTTCGAATCGCTGCGCGGCTACGACGAGGACGACGGCCTCGGATTCGACCAGCGGATGGGCGCGCGCTGCGCCGAGCGCGCCGCGGTCGTTCACCCGGACCTCGCGCCCGTCGCCCATCGCCACGGTCCGAGCTACGTGTATCGATGGGGCCGCGGGCCGTACAACGGCAGCCAGACGGGCGACGAGGGCTACGCGAACCTGTGGCGCGAGCTCGGGGAGATGCCGTTCGAGCGGGTCGAGGCGACCGGCGCGCGCATGGACGACGAGACGCGGCGCATCTACACGCTTCACGGGTGGCAGCGGAGCGTCCCCGAGGAACCGGCGGTCGTGCGGGTGGACGTCGAAGCGCAGCGTAGCGACGAGGCCGCGCGTCGGCGGGACCTCCTGCGCCTGGAGAACGCCTTGCTCGACGATTCCGACGACGGCGACCTGACGCTGGCGTTGGCGGAGGCGCAGGCCGCCAGCGGCGATCGCGCGGCTGCGCTGCGCGCCTACCGGCGCTGCGCCGATCTCGGCGGCGACGCGGCGCGCACGTGGTACGCGCTTTACCAGGCGGCGCGCATGCTCGACGACCACGGGTTCGCGACGCCGCTGGTGGTCGAGGCGTATTTCGCGGCTTACGACCGTCGCCCGACCAAGGCGGAACCGCTGCTGCGCATCGCGCGGCGCTGCCTGCGGGACGGTCGCCACGAGACCGCGCTGGACATCGCACGCGCCGCCCTGGCGACGCCCCTCGAGGATCGCGCGTTCCACGTCGAGCACGACGCCTATCGCGGAGAAGCCGACGTCCTGTACCTGCGTGCGCTGCTCGCGCTGGGTCGCCACGCCGACGTCGTCGCGCACGCCGAGGCGCGAATCGCCGACGAGCGCGAGCTCGCGCCGGCGTTCGCGCGCGAGATCGACGACTTGCGCCGCGTCGCGTTGCAGCAGCGCGACGCGGCCGCCCCCGCGGCGCCGACGCCCGCGGAACCGCGTGCCGCGACGCCCTCGAACGCGTCGCCGCCGGCCTATGCGGCGACGCCGCGGCGAGAACGTCGCAAGCTTTGCATCGGAATGGCGACGTACGACGACTACGACGGCGTCTATTTCTCGGTCCAGGCGATCCGGCTCTTCCACCCCGAGGTCGCCGATCAGGTCGAGATCGTCGTCGTCGACAACCATCCGGCCGGCAAGTGCGCCGAGGGGCTCAAGGGCCTCGACGCCTGGATTCCCAATTACCGCTACGTTCCCGAAGGCGAGATACGCGGCACGGCCACCCGCGACCTCATCTTTCGCGAGGCCAACGCCGACTACGTGCTGGTCATGGACTGCCACGTGTTCGTCGTTCCCGGCGCGTTGAAGCGACTGCTCGACTACTTCGATGCCGACCCCGGCTGCCGCGACCTGCTTCAGGGGCCGTTGCTCTACGACGACCTCAGCAATCTCTCGACGCATTTCGAGCCGGTCTGGCGCCAGGGCATGTACGGCACGTGGTCCACGGATCCCCGCGGCCAGCACGCCGACGCGCCCGCGTTCGACATTCCGATGCAGGGACTGGGCGTTTTCGCGTGCCGGCGCGACGCCTGGCCCGGCTTCAATCCGCGCTTCCGCGGCTTCGGCGGCGAGGAAGGCTACCTGCACGCGAAATTCCGCCAGGCCGGCGCGAGGACGCTCTGCCTCCCGTTCCTGCGCTGGCTGCATCGCTTCCACCGCCCGCTGGGCATCCCGTACACAGCGAACTGGTTCCAACGCGTCCGCAACTACGCGATCGGCCACCACGAGCTCGGCCTCGATCGTGCGCCGGTCGAGGCGCACTTCGCCGAGCTCCTCGGCGAGCGCGAGATGGCGGCGTACAAGGCGCGGATCGACGCGGAGATCGCGAGCCCGCTGTTCGTGTTCGACGCGGTCTACGCGTGGCCCGGCGCCGATGCGTCGCGCACGAGCCCGTCCGACGAGCGCACGGCGTTCGAGCGCCTCGGCATCGGCGACCGCGTCGTCACGCCGGCGTTCGCGGCGAGCGCGCCAGCCGACGACGATGCGCTCGCCCTCGAGCGCGTCCTCGCGCATCGCCGGATCGTCGAGCGCGCGAAGCGCCAGGGGCTGCGAAACGTCCTGATCGTCGAGAACGCGGTCGACCTCGAGCGCGCGCTCGCGGACGAACACGCTCGAGGCCGCGTCGCCGCGTCAGGCGCCGAGGGTTGGAGCGTGTCCGCGTTCGCGTCGACGTCCGAGGCGAACCCGCCTTGCGCCGTCGCGTATCAAGCTTCGATCTTCGACCACGTGCTCGCGACCATTCCCGAGGAGCCCGAGCGCGCGAGGCGGTGGATGGCCGACCCCGCGGACCCGCTCGGCCACCTGAAGGCCGACCGCATCCTCGCGAGGCACCGGCGGAACGTCGCGACCGCCGGCGACATCACCGAGCACCTGGAAACGCTCAAGCGGTTCGCGGCCGAGGCGTCGCACGTCACCGAGATGGGGGTGCGGGACGTCGTGTCCACGTGGTCGCTCCTGGCCGGCCGGCCCGGCAAGGCGGTGTGCTACGACGTTCACCGCTCGCCGCGCGTCGACGACGTCGAGGCCGTCGCCCGCGACTACGGGATCGCGTTCGACTTCGTCCAGCGCGACGTGCTCGACGTCGACATCGAGCCGACCGACCTCCTGTTCATCGACACGGTCCACACGTACGACCAGTTGCGGGCCGAGCTCGACCGGCACGGCAACAAGTCGCGCAAGTACATCCTCCTGCACGACACGACCACGTACGGCGAGGTGGGCGAGGACGGGCGGCGGCCCGGGCTGCAGGCGGCGATCGACGAGTTCCTGGCGCGGAACCGGCATTGGCGGGTCGCCGAGCGCTTCGCCCACAACAACGGCCTGACCTGCCTCGAGAGGCGAACCGAGCGGGCATCCGCCGCCGTCGCGGCGCGATCGGCTCGCGCGGATGATCGGCGAAGAGCCGGCTAAGCCGGCGGCTCGGCGTCCGCCGGCGGCTCGTCGTCGTCCGACGGCGGCGAGGATGGCGCTCGGTTCGCGATCCATGCGGTCCCGCCCAGCGCCGCGGCGAGGGCCGCCAGGCCCGCCGCCGCCAGCGTCGGGACGGGCACTTCCGCCTGCGGGGCGAGCGTCGTCGTTGGCGGCAGCGTCGACGTCGTCGTGGGCGGGAACGTGGTCGTCGTCGACGTCGTCGTCGGCGGGAACGTGGTCGTCGTCGTCGGCGGGAACGTGGTCGTCGTCGACGTGGTCGTCGGCGGGAACGTGGTCGTGGTCGTCGGCGCGATCGTCGTCGTGGTCGTCACTTGCGCGGACGCCGAGCGGATGCCGAATTCGGGGGTCGCCACCGAGGCGACCAGCAGGCCGCCGGCGACGAGCGTCTGGCGCACGAAACGGCGCCGCCCCTCGGGCGTCGCTGGCAACGCCTCGCCGCCGCGGTCGGCGTCGGTCGGGTCGGTATCCCGGGGAGGCGTCGTGGAGGACATGCGCTCGCGCGAACGTTTCAACACGCCGGACGTCGGTCCGGCCGCGGCTGGAAAACGGTCCCGCGCGAAGCCATCATAGGTCCGCCATGGTCGAGCGGCAAGCCCTGCGTCGCGATCGTTCCGGCTCGCGTTCCGCCGGCCGGCCGCGAGGTTGACCAGGGTCATGAAGGTCCTCGTGACCGGCGGCGCGGGCTACCTTGGCAGCCACGCATGCATCGCGCTGCGCGAGGCCGGCTTCGCCCCCGTCGTCGTCGACAACTTCGCCAACAGCCGTCCCGCCGTCCTGGACCGCCTGGCGCAGATCACCGGGGAAGCGATGGCGTGCGAACGGGGCGACGGTCTCGACGCGCGATGGGTCGAGCAGGTCCTCGCGCGTCACCGCGTCGGTGCGGTCCTGCATTTCGCCGGCCACAAATCGGTCGCCGAGAGCGTCGCGCAACCGCTCAAGTACTACCGCAACAACGTTGGCGGCATGGTGAGCCTGCTCGACGCCATGGCGGACAGCGACTGCCGGACGCTGGTGGTGTCGAGCAGCGCCGCCGTGTACGACGCCTCGAGCCCGATGCCGGCGACCGAGGATTCGCGGCGCGGCCCCGCCAATCCCTACGGGCACACCAAGCTGGTGATCGAGGACCTGCTGGCGGCGCTGGTCGCCGCCGACCCGACCTGGCGCGTCGCGGTCCTGCGCTACTTCACTGCTGCCGGCGCGCACCCGAGCGGCCTCATCGGCGAAGACCCGCGCGGAGCGCCCGACAACCTGCTGCTCAACGTGGCGCAGGCGGCGGTCGGCCGGCGACCGTTCGTGAGCGTCTACGGGAACGATTACCCGACCCGCGACGGCACGGGCGTGCGCGACTACGTTCACGTGCAGGACCTGGCCGCGGGCCACGTGGCCGCGCTGCGCGCGCTGATGTCGGGCGAGCGCAGCCTGACCGTCAACCTCGGCACCGGTCGCGCGCACAGCGTGCTCGAGGTCGTGCAAGCGTTCGAGCGCGCGAGCGGTCGGCCGATTCCCTGCCGGACCGCCCCGCGTCGGCCCGGCGACGTCGCCGAGTGCTACGCAGACCCGTCGCTCGCGCAAAGCCTCCTCGGCTGGTGCGCGCGACGGACCCTCGACGACATCTGCGCGGACGCGTGGCGCTGGCAGCGCGGCAACCCGGGCGGCTACCCGGAGCCCTGACCGCTTCAGTCCTCCTCGTGCCGCCGATGCTTGGCGTACTCGCTGGCGAGGTTCTGCTGCACGTTGGGCGGCGCCGGCTCGTAGCGCGCGAGCGCCATCGTGTAGCTTCCGTGGCCGCCGGTGACCGCCTTGAGGCGCGAGCCGTAGCCGTCCAGCTCGGCCAGCGGCGCGGTCCCGACGACAGCGAGGGCGCCGGCCGCCAGCGTCTGCGTGCCGGTGACCTGGCCGCGCCGCGACGAGAGGTCGCCCGCGATGTCGCCCATCTTTTCGGCCTGGCAGTGCACCTCGAGGCTGACGATCGGCTCGAGCACGATCGGGCGCGCCTTCGCGATCGCGTCGAGGAACGCCTTCTTGCCGGCCGACACGAACGCGACCTCCTTGCTGTCGACCGCGTGGCTCTTGCCGTCGTACACGATCACGCGCACGTCGTGCAGCGGGTATCCCGCGACCGGGCCGGACGCGAGCACCTGCTCGACGCCCTTCTGGACGGCCGGGATGAACTGCGTCGGAATCGTGCCGCCCCTGACCTCGTCGACGAACTCGAAGCCGCCCCCGCGCGGCAGCGGCTCGATGCGCAGGTACACCTCGCCGAACTGCCCGGCGCCGCCTGTCTGCTTCTTGTGCCGGTGGTGCCCGTCGGCCTTGCCGGTGATCGTCTCGCGGTAGGGAATGCGCGGCGGGCGCGTCTCGACCTCGAGCTTGAACTGGCTCGCCATGCGCTCGAGCGTCGAGCGCAGGTGCAGGTCGCCCAGGCCGCGCAGCACCGTCTCGTTCAGCGTCGCGTCGTGCTCGACCGCGAGGGTCGGGTCCTCCGCGCACATCTTGTGCAGCACGTCGGACAGCCGCTGCTCGTCGCCGCGGCGTTTCGGCGCGATCGCCACGCCGTGCATCGGCGTCGGGAACGCCAGCGGCTGCATGTGGATGCGGTCCTCGTCGTGCGAGTCGTGCAGCACGCAGTCGAAGCCGATCTCGTCGACCTTGGCGACCGCGGCGATGTCGCCGGGCACGGCGCGCTCGGTCTCCACGTGCCTGGCGCCCTGCAGCCTCAGCAGGTGGCCGACCTTGAACGGCTTCTTCGCGTCGCCGACGTAGAGCTGCGTGTCCTTCGTCACCGTTCCCTGGTGCACGCGGAACACGCCGAGCTTGCCGACGAACGGGTCGACGACGACCTTGAACACGTGTGCGAGCACGTGCTTGCGCGGATCGGGCTCGGAGCGGAACTCGGTCGCCGCCGCGCCCTCGCCCTTCGTGAACAGCGGCGGATTGCCCTCGGCGGGATTCGGCGCGAGCTTGACGAGCACCTCGAGGAGCTCCGCGACGCCCGCGCCGGTGCGCGCCGACACGAAGCAGACCGGCACGAGGTGTCCCTCGCGCAGCGCCTTCTCGAACGGCGCGTGCAGTTGCTCGGCCTCGATCGACTCGCCCTGCTCGAGGTACTTCGCCATCAGCTCCTCGTCGACCTCGATCACCTGGTCGACGAGCGCCTGGTGCGCGTCCGCGACCGACGAGAAATCGGCGGTGCCCGACGGGCTGAAGAAGCAGTCGACGACGCGCCTGCCGCCGTCGGCCGGCAGGTTGATCGGAAGGCACTCGTTGCCGAACGCGGCCCGGATCGCCGCGAGCACGCCCGGAAGGTCGACGTTCTCGGCGTCGATCCTGTTGACGATGACGAGCCGGCACAGTCGCCGGTCCGCGGCCCACTGCATCATCCGCGCCGTGATCATCTCGATCCCGGAGGTCGCGTTCACGACGACCGCGGCGGTCTCGACCGCGTCGAGCGCGCCGATCGCCTGCCCGATGAAGTCGGGGAATCCGGGCGTGTCGATCAGGTGGATGCGCGCGTCCGGCGTATCGAGGTGCAGGATCGAGGCGCGCAGCGAATGCTGGAACTGCTTCTCGAGCGGGTCGAAGTCCGAGGCCGTCGTGCCCTTCTCGACGCTCCCGGCGGCCGCGATCATCCCGGCCTTCGCGAGGAGCGCCTCGGCGAGCGTCGTCTTGCCCGCTCCGCCGTGACCCACGAGCGCTACGGTGCGAATGCTGCTTGTGGCGTAGTCCGCCATGGTCTCCTCCGGTCGTCGTTGTTCGTTGTGCGTTGAAGGTATGCGGCAATCGTGTGCGGCTGGCTCCCGGGCGCGGCGTGCTCCCGCGGAACGGCGTGGCGTTCGGGCGGCGTGCGGGCGCCGGCGCGGGGACGGGAGGCCCTCCCCGGGGCGCTCGAACGGCGGAATGGGGGAATGGTAGCGCGGCGCGGCCCGCTCGTCGCCGGGTTCCGCTTCCGGACCTCGAGCGGGCGTCAGCCCGGAACGCGCGCGAGCCAGCGACGCAGCGCCGCGTTCACGCCCTCCGGCTGCTCGATCGTGGCGAGATGTCCGCAGCGATCGACGAACACGAGGTCCGCGCCGCGAATGCCGGCGGCCTGCTCCTCGTGGACCTCGGGCGGAATCAGCGCGTCGTCGCGCCCGGCGATCACGACCGCCGGGCACGCGATCCGCCCGAGGTCGGGGCGGCTGTCGGCGCGACCGATGATCGCGAGCTCCTGTCGCGCGAACGCCTCGGCGCCGACGCGCGCCGCCATGTCCCGCACGATTCCCGCGAGGCGCGGATCCGCCGCATGCGCCGGATGGAGGAGCTTCGGCAGCAGCGTCTCGGCCACGGCGGAGAAATCGCGAAGCGCCAGCGCCATCAGCCGGCGCCGGTTGTCGCTCGCCTCGGCGCTGTCCGGACGCGCCGACGTGTCGATCAGCGCGAGCGCGGCGACGCGCCCCGGCGCGCGGCGGAGGATCTCGTAGGCGACGTAGCCGCCCATCGACAGCCCGCCGAGGGCGAAGCGAGGCCACGGGGCGCGACGGAGCGCGTCGTCCGCGAGCGCGGCCATCGTGT
The DNA here is from genome assembly GCA_905339295.1 of Burkholderiales bacterium. Taxonomy (GTDB): domain Bacteria; phylum Pseudomonadota; class Gammaproteobacteria; order Burkholderiales; family Casimicrobiaceae; genus VBCG01. The sequence continues at coordinate 20,711 of CAJPFI010000026.1, read as the reverse complement.
CGTGCGCGGTGAGATCGGCGACGCGGACGTCGGCGACGTCGGCGAGGCCCGACGCCTGCGCGGCGAAGAGCTCGGCGTCGCAGACCAGGCCGGGCAGCAGCAGGAGTGGGACTCGCGACGCCATCATGCCATCCTCCGCGCTCCGGACGACGCCGTCCAGTCGAACCTCGCGACGGCCCCGGTCGCGATCAGGCGGTCAACTCGAGCATGTCGCGAAGGCTCTTCAGCAGATCCTCTTCCTGGAAGGGCTTGCCGAGGTAGAGGTCGACGCCGAGCTCCCTCGCGAGGTTGCGGTGCTTCTCGGCCGTGCGCGAGGTGATCATGATGATCGGAATGTGGCTGTGCTTCGCGTCGCGCTTGATCGTCTTCGTGAACTCGAACCCGTCCATGCGCGGCATCTCGATGTCGAGGAGGATCACGTCGGGCGTGTGCTCGGCGAGCACCTGGAGCGCATCGATGCCGTCCCGGGCGGTCAGCACGTCGAAGCCCTCGCGCGCGAGCAGGCGGCCGGTGATCTTGCGCACGGTGAGCGAGTCGTCGACGACGAGCACGAGCGGACGGCTCGGCGCGACCGGGGCGGCGCCGCGCACGACGCGCCCCTCGGCCTCCGGGTCGAACGCCTCGACGTCCGCCCGCTGGGCGAGCTGCACCGGGTTGATGATCAGAACGATCTCGCCGTTCCCGAGCACCGTCGCGCCGGCGATGCCGGACACGCGCGCGAGCTGCGGGCCGATGTTCTTCACGACCACTTCCTGGTTGCCGACCATCTCGTCGACGTGCACCGCCGCGCGGGCCTGGCCGGAGCGCAACAGCAGCACCGCGTTGTGGCGCGAGGTCTCCGGATTGTGCACGGTGTCGCCGAGCAGCCGCGTCAGGTAGTGGAACGGGTAGCGGTGCTGCTGCCACTCGACTTCGCGCGCGACGTACAGCTTGAGCAGCGCCTCGGCCTTGACCTGCTGCACCTGCTCGACCATCGGCGACGGCAGCGCCCAGAGGCGCCCCCCCGCCCGCACCAGCACCGTCTGCGCGACCGCGAGCGTGAGCGGCAGGTAGAGCGTGAATGTCGTCCCTTTCCCCCGGGCGGTGCTCACCTCGACCCGGCCGCCCAGCGTCCCGATCTCCGCGCGCACGACGTCCATGCCGACGCCGCGGCCCGAGACCTGCGTGACCCGGGACGCGGTCGTGAATCCCGGGCGGAAGATGCACTCGACGAGCTGCGCGTCGGTCGGTTCGGCGTCGGGCGCGACGAATCCGGACTCCCTGGCCCGCTCGCGAACGCGCGCGAGGTCGATGCCGCTGCCGTCGTCGGCGATTTCGATCATCACCTCGTTGCCGGCCTGCCGCACCGTGATCGTGATCTCGCCGGTCTCCGACTTGCCGGCGGCGAGCCGCGCGGCGCGCGGCTCGATGCCGTGGTCGAGCGCGTTGCGCAACAGGTGCTCGAGCGGGCCGACGAGCCTTTCGAGCACCGAGCGGTCGAGCTCCGTCTGCGCGCCGACGATCTCCAGGTTGGCGCGCTTGTCGAGCTCGCGCGCGGTCGCGCGCATGATGCGGTAGAGGCGATCCGACAGGCTGCCGAACGGCACCGTGCGGATCGAGAAGAGCTGCTGCTGCACCTCGCGGGACAGCCGCGCCTGCGCGAGCAGCGCGGCATCCGCGTCGTCGAGGTTCTTGAGCAGCGACTGCTGCACCGTCGACACGTCGTTCACGCCCTCGGCGAGCGAGCGAGTGAGTTCCTGGAAGCGCGTGTAGCGGTCGAACTCGAGCGGGTCGAAGCCCTCGTGCGCCTCGGCCATCGCGCTCATCCGCGACTGGATCTGCGACTCGGCCTGGATCTCGATCTCGCGCACCTGGCCGCGCAGGCGGATCACGCTCCCGGTAAGTTCCAGCAGGTTGGACTTGAGCGCGCGCAGCTCGCCCTCGACCCGCGCGCGCGCGATCGCGACCTCGCCGGCCTCGTTCGCGAGCCGGTCGATCAGGTCGGCGCGGACGCGCAGCATCGCGCGCGCCGTCGACTCGCTGTCGGCCGGCTCCGTCGCCGCGGGCGGCACCGGAACCGCGGCGACAAGCGGAACCACGGCGTGCGCGCGGGCCGGCGTCTCCTCGGCGCGCGAAGCGGGAATCTCCCCGACGGGCGCGGGCTCGGCTTCGGCATCGCGGTCCGGCGGCGGCGCCGCGGCGGCCTTCGCCTGCGCGACCCACGGCAGCTCGAGGTTGGTCCGGCCGGCGCGCAATCCGTCGAGCAGGAACGCGATGTCGTCGAGGTCAGCGTCGAGCGCATCGAACAGCGCCGGGGCCGCGGCCGCGGGTCGGTCGCCGGACATGAGCCGCGATTCCATCCGGTGGGCGAGCTCGCCCAGGCGCATCGCGCCGGCCATGCGCGCGCTCCCCTTGAACGTGTGCAGCACGCGCCTCAACCCGGCGGGCGGCTCGGCGTCGTCCGGCGTTCGCCGCCAGGCGCGCAGTTCCTCGCCGGCCTGCGGGAAGAGTTCGCCGGCCTCCTCGAGGAAGATGCCGAGCACCTGATCCTCGACGACGTCGCGCACGCCCTCGAGCGGATCCCCGGCGGGCGCGGGAAGCGCGAGGCCGGTGTCGACCGCCGTCGGCGCCGTGCGCGCGACCGGCGCGGCGACGGGGAGCGGCGCGGCGGGCGGCTCGTCGGCGACGGGCACCGCGGCGATGAGCGACGCCGCCGGCGTCGGCTCGGAGAGCGGCGCCTCGCGCGGCGCTTCGTGCGCCGGCGCCGTGCGCGACTCCTCGTCCTCCTCGGCCAGCGCGGCGAGCTCGGCACGCGTCTCGAAGTCGTCCGCGGGAGTGCTCGCGAGATCGCGCCGCAACTCCTCGAGCTGCGCGCCGGCGAGCTCGCATTCCTGGCGGTCGAACGGATCGAACGACGCGCGGGCCTTGACGCGCCCGGCGAGCGAGCGCAGCGCGGCGATGCCGTGCGCGATGGCCGGCTGGGCGGCGCCGGGCAGCGGTGCGCCGGCCTGCTCGAGCGCGAGCAACGCGAGCTCGAGCGACTTCGCGAGCCCGGCGACGAGCGGGAATCCGCCGGTCCGGTGAATGCCGCAGAGCGTGTGCGCCGCCCGGATCATCGCCTGCGACGGCGCGGCGCCCGGGTCGAACTGCAGCAGCGACTGCTCGTGGTCGAGCGTCGCGAGATGCTCTTCCGCCTCGTCGACGAGGATCCGGTGCAGCGAGCTCGAGATGCGCACCCCGCCCACGTCGATGTCGTCGGAGGCAGCCGTCCCATCCGGCCGCTCCGCCGCTTCCGCCTCGTCCGGCGCATCGGCGGCCCGGCTGCCGGCGATCAGCGTCAGCACCGGCGGGCCGGCGTGACGCGGAGGCCCGGGCTCGCTGTCCGTCTCGACGACCTCGATGTCGACCGGCGAGTTCGGCGCCCCCAGCTCGGGCAATTCGACGACCTCGGGCTCGGGCTCGCGGGCGATCGAATGCGACCCCTCGTCCAGGCTCGACGCCGCCGGCTCGGCGAACGCGGGCACCGTGATGTCGATGACTTCGGCGACCGGCGCCGGTGCCGCCGCGGCGGCGGTCGCCGCGACCGCGACGTCGCTCGGCGCGCCTCCAGGCAACCGCGAGCCGACCGCCGCGATCGCCTCGTGCAGCGCGGTCGGGTCCACGAGGACGCGACCGTTCGCACGGAGTTCGTCGACCCAATGGCGGAACGACGCGTGCGCGACCCGGATCATCGCGAGGACCGCCTGCGTCGCCGGGCGCTCCTCGTCGAGGAGGCGGTTGTGCATGCGCTCGACGTCCCACGCGAGATCGCCCAGCTCGGTCAGGCCCACCATGCGCCCGGAGCCCTTCAGCGTGTGGAATCCGCGGCGCACCGTGCGCAACGCCTCGCGGTCGCCCGGGTTCTCGTCGAGCATGCGCGACTGGTCGCCGATCGTGTCGAGCACCTCCGACGCCTCGGTCAGGTAGATGTCGAGCAGCTCGGCGTCGAGCGCGCGGCCCTCGGTCTCGAGCAGCCGCTTCGTCTCGTCGGAGATTGCCGGCGCGGGCGCCACGCCGGCGTCGGCGATCGCCGCGGCCGCCTCCGCGAGCGCCGCACCGCCGCCGCGCCCGAGTTCCACGAGCGCCGACTCGGCCTGCGCCACCAGCTCGGCGTCGCCGATCAGCTCGGCGTCGTCGCGCAGTCCCGCGAGCTTCGCGCGAAGCGACTCGCGCACCGAAGCATCCGACGGAGCGCGCCGCGCCTCGTCGACCAGCGCCGGCAGCGACGCGCGCAGCCGCGCGACCGACGACTCGACCGACTCGGCCTCCTCGGCCCTCGGCGCGGACGTCTCGCCCAGGCGCTTCGCGATCAGCGGCGCGATCAGGCGCTCGCGGTCGGGCCGCTGCTGCTCGACCGCCTCGACGTAGAACCCGAGCCCCGATAGCGCCTCGGCGAGGGCCTCGAGGTCGTCGTTGGATACCGGCGTCTCCGGGTTCGCGTAGTGCTCGATCTGCGCCTGGCACGACGCGAGCAGGCGCTCCGCGTCGTCGAGTCCGAGGATCGCGAGCGCACCGCGGATCTGCTGGCTCTCCTTCGTGAGCGTCGCGAGGTCGGCGCGCTTGCCGTTGTCGCGGAAGAACGCGTCGAGCACCTGCTCCATGCGGCGCAGGTTCGCCTGGATCTCGCGCCCCACCTGCGCGACCAGCACGCGCTCCTGCGCGCGCTTGCTCATCTCGTCCAGCGCCGGCACGGCGGCCGACTCGCTCAAGCGCCCGATGCGCGCCGCATCGAGTCGCGAGAGCATCGCGTCGACCTGCTTCGGGAAGTCCGGCGTGAGCATCGTGTAGTTCTCGAACGCGCTCTCGGCGAGCAGGAGCGCGGTCGCGTACTCCATCGCGAGCATCTCCGAGACGCCCGACGTCGGCATCCTGTCGAGTCGCTCGACCAGCGCGGCGGTGAGCTTCATCAGCGCGCCGTGCTTCATCTCGGCGGCCTTCGTGTGCACCGACGCGAGCGTGGCCTTGAGCTTCGGCAGGTTCTCGGCGCGGCCCGACGCGAACTTGAGCCACGCTTCCTTCGCCTGCACGAGCTGCTCGCGCGCCTCGCGCAGCAGCGGCTGGATGCGCACCATGTCGGCGTTCAGCGCCTCGGCGGTGGGGATCAGGCCGGCGAGCCGGAACGCGCGCTGCACCGCCTGCACCTGCGGCCCCACCGGCGCGCTGATCGCGACGTAGTAGAGCACCTCGCGGCGCAGCCGGTCGGCGGCCTTGGCGCTGCCCTCGACGACGCGGCGGATCTGCAGGTCGATGCGCGCGGCGAGCTGCTTGACGCCGAAGCCGGGGTCGAGCCCGTTGCCGGTCAGCGCCTCGAACAGCGCGCCGACGCTCCACCAGAACGAGCGCAGGCCGGCCTGCGGGGTCGCATCCTCGATGCCGGCGATCGCCTCGCGCATCGCCTTCGCGCCCTCGGCGTCGCCGCGCAGCCACGACAGCAGCCCGCGCTGGTAGGCACGGCGCTGCTTCACCAGGTGGGACAGCAGCCTGGCGGCGCCGATCGGCTCGCGCGGCGCGATCCTCGGTGCGCGCGGCGACAGGTCCGGATAGAACAGCTCGGTCGGCGACGCGGCCTTCACGCCGCGCACGAGCTGCATCGCCTCGTACTCGGGAAAGAGCTTGAGCGGGACCGGCGCGACGCCCTTCACCAGCTCGTCGAGGAAGATCCTGAGCTTGGACAATCCCCGCTCGATCGCGTCGGACGCGCCCGGAAGCTCCGCGCGCGGCAGCGATTCGAGGCGCACGAGCTGCCGCTCGAGCTCGTCGGTGTAGGCGACGACGGCGTCCAGTCCAACCATCTGGATCGCGCCCGCCGCCTGGTGGACGTGCGTGCGCGCGTGCTTGAGGGCGGTTTCGTCGCCCGGGCTCCCGCGGAACGCGGCGAGCGACTCGAGTCCGCGCGCGATCGCCTGGTCGATTTCGCCCTGCACCCAGGAAAGCGGTCCAAGATCGAAATCCGGTGCGGTCTCGGTGGCCACGTCGTTACGTCGTTACGTCGATCCGGAGGATCCGGCGATCGGTCGGCAGATCGCGAGCAAGTTCCGCGCCCGCGCGGCTGTCCGCGCTACACCTTGAAGCCGGCCACCGACGAGCGGAGCTCGGCGGCGAGCTTGGTGAGCTGTCCGATCGACACGTTGGTCTGCTTGGTGCCCTCGGTGGTCTCCTCGGTGATCTTCAGGATGCCCTGCATGCCGCGCGTCACGTCGGTGACCGACGTCGACTGCATCTGCGTCTGCGCCGAGATGCGGCTGATCAGCTCGGCGAGCTCGCGCGACACGCGCTGGATCTCGGTCAGCGCCTGGCCCGCGGCGTCGGACAGCTTCGTTCCCTCGACCACGCCGACCGTCGACTTCTCCATGGCCGCGACCGCGTCCTGCGTGTCGGCCTGAATCGTCTTGACGATCGCCTCGATCTGCTTGGTCGCCTCGCCCGAACGCTCCGCGAGCCTCTGCACCTCCTCGGCCACGACCGTGAACCCGCGCCCCGCCTCGCCGGCGGACGCCGCCTGGATGGCGGCATTGAGCGCGAGCACGTTGGTCTGCTCGGTGATGTCGCTGATCAGCTCGACGATCTCGCCGATCTCGAGCGAGGACTCGCCCAGCCGCTTGATCCGCTTCGACGTGTCCTGGATCTGCGTGCGGATCTCGTTCATGCCGGAAATCTGGTTCTGCACCGCCTGGCCGCCCTTCTCGGCGGCGCCGAGCGCCATCTGCGCGACCTTCGCCGACTGCGACGCGTTCTGCGCCACCTCGCTGATCGACTCCGCCATCTGGAGCACGGACGCGGACGCCTGCTGGATCTCGCGGCTCTGCCGCTGAGACGCCTCGAACAGCCGGTTCGAGATCGACTGCGTTTCCTGCGTCGCGCGCGTCACCTGGTCGGTCGCCGAGTTGATCCCGCGGACCAGCGTGCGCAGCTCCTCGATCGTGAAGTTGATCGAGTCCGCGATCGCGCCGGTCACGTCCTCGGTCACCGATGCCTGCACCGTCAGGTCGCCGTCGGCGAGGTTGCCCATCTCGTTCAGGAGCCGCAGGATCGCCTCCTGGTTGCGCTTGTTCTCGCTCTCGCTCTCGAGCGCGCGCATCCGGGCGTCGTCGAGGAACACCTTGCCGAGAAGCACGAGGCACAGGAGCGCGAGCAGCGCGAATATGATCGACGCCCAGAGCGTGAACGTGCGCGCCAGGCCGCCGCCGCCCTCGTACATCTCCGCGAGCTTGACCGAGTCGTCGAGCAGCGGCTCGGCGTCGGCGTTGATCGCCCGGGCGGCCTGCTTGGCGACGGTCAGGCGCTGCATGTTCTGCAGGATCGCGGCGACGCCGGCATCGTAGTCCGCGAACCGCTTCGCGAGCTCGGCGAGCGTCGCGCGCGCGTCGTCGTTGCGTATCGGCGCGATGCGCAGCGCATCGCTGCCGCGGACGAGGCCGTTGAGGATGTCGCGGAAGACGCCCGTGTCCTTGCCCATCAGGAACGCGACCTCGGGATCGATCTCTTCGGAGGCGGCGAGCGTGTTGGCGTTCTTGGCGATGCGCTGCGACAGCACCGCGAGCTGGTTCGCGTAGTCGACCTCGCGCAGCGTGCCGCCCGCCGCGCCGATCTGCTGCGCCGCCTGCTGCGCGAGCTCGAGCAGCGCGGCGTTGCCCTGGTTGATCGAGTCGAGGCCCTTCGCGAGCGACAGGAGGCTCTGCTGGTTGCCGGTCAGGCGATCGGCGGCCGCGTCGACGCGCTCCCAGCGCTGCTTTACCGTGTTGAGCAGCGCGACGACGTGCGGCTCCTGCGCGACGTCGAGCGAGACGCCGCGCACGGTGCCGCCGTTGAGCAGCGCGTCCAGGCTCCTGCCGAAGCGCTCGCGGCTGTCCGCGACGGCCGGGAAGCCGGCGGCCTGGCCCTGCGACGCGAGCGCCGAGCCGCGCGCGAGCCGCTGCGAGAGCATCTGCATTTCCGTCGACGTCGCCGCCGCGGCCGAGGTCTGCGACGACTGCCGGTTCTCGAGGAACACCATGAACGCCGCGAACACGAGGAACATCGCGAGCAGCGTTCCGAGCACCTGGAACTGCTTCACCACCGGCAGGTTGCCGATGACCGGGAGCTTGCGCGGCACCGTCATCGTCTGCGACGCCGTCCGCAGCTGCTCCATGATCGACACGGACGCGAGCGGGTCGTATCCGGGCGCGTTCTGCGCGGCCATCCGCACCTGCGTGGTCGGCACCTCGAGGTCGTCGGCCTGCGCCGGCGACGGCTTCGCGCCGAACAGGTTGGGCATCTTCAACGCCATGGGTCCTCCGGGTCGTCTCTTCGCTCGAGGCTGGGGCGCCCCGTGTCAGGTGCCGATCTGCAGGAACGCGTCGTCGCGCGCGAGGCGGGAGAGGTCGATCTCCTGCCAGGCGCGCCCGTCGGCGTCCATCCAGCACTGCGCGTACCATGCCGGCGCGCCGGCCGCCGTCCCCGACGGCGCCAGCTCGGCGAGGTTGCGCAGGCCGAGCACGCGCTCGACGACGATCCCGACATGGAGGTCGCCCGCGCGCGGCCCGAACAGCACGAGCCTCGCGTGGCCTGCCGCGCCTTCCGGCTCGCGCCCGATGAACCGCGCGAAATCGATCACGCTGTAGAGGTTGCCTCGCACGTTCGCGATGCCCATGTGCCAGGGACGCGTGTGCGGCACCGGCGTCACCGGCGGCATCGCCACGACCTCGCCCGCGTCGGCGAGGCGAACCAGCCAGCGGTCGCCGCCGCACGAGAGCCCGAGCCGCGACGATTCCACCTGCGCGGCGGTCTTGCTCGCGAGGCGGGTGGCGAGTTCCTGCTGGAACGTTCGCAGGTCGAGCTTCGCGGCGCGGGCCATCGCTTCGGCGTTCGGTCGGGTCGGGTCAGTCGATCGACGCGATCTTGGCGAGCAGGTCGTCGCGGTTCACCGGCTTCACGACGTAGTCGCGCGCACCCTGCCGCATTCCCCAGATCTTGTCGGTCTCCTGGCTCTTCGACGTGCACAGGATGATCGGGATCGAGCGCGTCTCCGGGTCGCGCGAGATCGCCCGCGTGGCCTGGAATCCGTTCAGCCCGGGCATGACGACGTCCATCAGGATGAGGTCGGGCTTCACCGACTTCGACTTCTGGATCGCGTCCTCGCCGTTGTCGCTCGCGACGACCTCGTAGCCCGCCTTGGTCAGCATGTCGTTGAGGACATGGCGCTCGGTGGGCGAGTCGTCGACGATCAGGATCTTCTTGATCATCATGTTCGTGCCTTCGTGTCTTGACGCCGTCCGACGCGTCCCGCGTCCGTCCGTCAGGCCGCCGCGCGGTTCACGTGCGCCGCGACCGCCTTCAGCAGGCTTTCCTTCGTGAATGGCTTGGTGAGGTACTGGTCGGAGCCGACCATGCGGCCGCGCGCGCGGTCGAACAGGCCGTCCTTCGACGAGAGCATGATCACCGGCGTTGCCCGGAACTTCGCGTTCTTCTTGATCAGCGCGCAGGTCTGGTAGCCGTCCAGCCGGGGCATCATGATGTCGACGAAAACCAGGTCGGGCTGGTGATCGGCGATCTTCGCCAGCGCGTCGAACCCGTCCTCGGCCAGGATGACCGTGCAGCCGGCCTGGAGAAGGAAGATCTCGGCGCTCCGGCGGATGGTGTTCGAATCGTCGATCACCATCACCTTGACGCCCGACAGCGCGCTCTTATCGGCCAAACATCCTCCGGGTGGATCCCCGCCTCGCGCGGCGCTTCGACGGGCGGGAATGCCTTGGTCGAGTCTGCCACGGCGGACCGGCCCTGACTAGAGCATAAAGCTTGCCGGAATACGGCGACGCGGCCGCTTTTGCGCGGAATGCAACATCCCGGCAAGTTATCGCACCGCGGAACTGACGCGCTGCGGCACAGGCTGCCCTTGGGGGTCGCTCCCGCGAGCCCGGGCGCGGCGGCGCGCGACGGCGCCTCGCGTCAGCGGCCGAGGAACATGCGATACGCCGGGTTGTCGGTCTCGTCGGCGTGGTCGTAGCCGAGGCGCGCGAGGAACGCGCGGAATTCGGCCTTGTCCTGCGGCGGCACCTGCATGCCCACCAGCACGCGCCCGTAGTCCGCGCCGTGGTTGCGATAGTGGAACAGGCTGATGTTCCAGCCCGCGCTCATGCTGTCGAGGAAGCGCATCAGCGCGCCCGGGCGCTCGGGAAACTCGAACCGGTACAGGATCTCGTTCTCCGCCGACGGCGCGTGGCCCCCGACCAGGTGGCGAACGTGCAGCTTCGCCATCTCGTTGTCCGAGAGGTCGAGCGCGTCGATGCGATGGCGCTTCAGGTCCGCGACCAGCCGGTCCTTCTCGTGGCGGTTCGCCACCTCGACGCCGACGAACAGGTGCGCCGCGGACGCGTCCGCGTAGCGGTAGTTGAATTCCGTGACCGACCGCTTGCCCAGCAACCGGCAGAACTCGCGGAAGCTCCCCGGCCGCTCGGGGATCGTCACCGCGAGCACCGCTTCGCGGTGCTCGCCCAGCTCGGCGCGCTCCGCGACGAAGCGAAGCCGGTCGAAATTCATGTTGGCGCCGCACGCGATCGCGACGTACGTGCGGCCCCTGGTGCGGTGGCGCTCGACCCAGGCCTTCACGCCCGCGATCGCGAGCGCGCCGGCAGGCTCGAGGATCGCGCGCGTGTCCTCGAAGACGTCCTTCAGCGCGGCGCAGGTCGCGTCGGTGTCGACGAGCACGACCTCGTCGACCACCTCTCGCGCGAGCCGGAAGGTTTCCTTGCCCACCTGCTTGACCGCGACGCCGTCGGCGAACAGCCCGACGTGCGGGAGCCTGACGCGCCGGCCGGCCGCGAGCGAGCGCGCCATCGCGTCGGAGTCCTCGGGCTGCACGCCGATGATGCGGATGTCGGGTCTCACGCGCTTGACGTACGCGCCGATGCCCGCGACGAGCCCGCCGCCGCCGATCGCCACGAAGATCGCGTCGATCGGGCCCTGGCACTGGCGCAGGATCTCCATGCCGATCGTGCCCTGACCGGCGATCACGTCCGGATCGTCGTACGGATGGACGAAGGTCGCGCCCGTGCGACGCTGCAATTCGAGCGCGTGCTCGTACGCGTCGCTGTACGAGTCCCCGTGCAGCGCGACCGTCGCGCCGCGCGCCTCGACCGCCGCGATCTTGATGTGCGGCGTCGTCACCGGCATCACGATCGTCGCCTCGCAGCCGAGGCGCTGCGCGGCGAGCGCGACGCCCTGCGCGTGGTTGCCGGCGGAGGCCGCGATGACGCCCCGCGCGCGCTCCGCGGCGGACAGGTGCGCCATCTTGTTGTAGGCGCCGCGCAGCTTGAACGAGAACACCGGCTGCTGGTCCTCGCGCTTGAGCAGGACGCGGTTCCCCAGGCGCTGCGACAGCGTCGGCGCGAGGTCGAGCGCCGACTCGATCGCGACGTCGTAGACCTTCGCGGTCAGGATCTTCTGCAGGTAGTCGATGGGCATGGGAGCGCGCACGCGCCACGGGGCACGTTCCCTCGCGCGCGGCAGCCGCCGAGGTTAGCACGAACGTCATGCCGGCCCGGCGCGCGGCCGCCTCCGCGATCGTGCCGTCGCGCGGATTCCGGCGGCGAGGCAGCGCATCGGATCGGCGTGCGGGAGGCCGCGGCGGCTCGCCGCGGTGCGGTAAGCTCGGGCCATGCAGCAAGGCCCCCCGCTTCGCCGCGATCGCCCGGGCGACCTTCCGGCTCAGCACACGAGGCTCGCCGCCATGGATCGACGCGCGACCGCCGCAGCGCCGACGATGCTCGCCGTCGTCGACATGGGCTCGAACAGCTTCCGGCTCGAGGTCGGCCGCGTCGAGGGGAACCAGATCTATCGCCTGGACACGGTGCGCGAGACGCTCCGGCTGGGCGCGGGGATCGACGCAAAGGGCAACCTGACGCCCCAGGCGCGCCGCGACGCGCTCGCCTGCCTCTCGCGCTTCGGCGAGCGGCTCCGCGGGTTCGACGGCGCGAACGTGCGCGCGGTCGCGACCAACACGTTCCGCGTCGCGCGGAACGCCGCGGCGTTCCTGCCGCGCGCGGAGGCGGCGCTCGGCTTTCCGATCGACGTGATCGCCGGCCACGAGGAGGCGCGGCTGATCTACCTCGGCGTCGCGCACGTGCTGCCTCCCGGCGACGCGCCGCGGCTGGTGGTCGACATCGGCGGCGGGTCGACCGAGTTCATCGTCGGACGCGGGATGGCGCCCGAGCGGCTGGAGTCCCTCAAGCTCGGATGCGTCACGATGACCGCACGGTTCTTCGCCGACGGTACGTTGTCGAAGCGCGCGTTCGAGGCGGCCGAGACGCACGCGCAGGTCGAGGTCGAGGCCATCGCGCGCGAGTTCTCGCGCCGCCACTGGAAGGAGGCGTACGCGTCGTCCGGCACCGCGCTCGCGCTCGCGGACATCCTCGAGCAGAACGGGTTCTCCGCGGGTGGAATCACGCCGGACGGGCTCGCGCGGCTGCGCAAGCGCATGATCGCCGCGGGCCACGCGAGGCACCTGAAGCTCGCCGGGCTCAAGGCCGAGCGCGTCCCGGTCCTGGCCGGCGGGTTCGCGGTGATGGCCGCGGCCATCGAGGAGCTCGACGTCCCGCGCATCGACCCGGTCGGCGGCGCGATGCGCCTCGGCGTGCTCTACGACCTGCTCGGGCGCCGCGAGCATCGCGACAGCCGCGAGGCGACGGTGGAGTCGTTCATCGACCGCTACCGGGTCGACCGGCCGCACGCTGAGCGCGTCGCCGCGCTCGCGCGCGAACTCCACCGCCAGGCCGCGACGCGCACGGACGCCGCCGTCGCGCGGCGCGTCGCATGGGCGGCGCTACTGCACGAGGTCGGCTACACGGTGTCGCACCTCGGCTTCCACAAGCATGGTGCGTACATCCTCGGCAACGCGGACATGCCCGGCTTCTCGCGGCAGGAGCAGCAGTCGCTCGCGCTGCTTGTCCTCGGCTGCCGCGGCGGCCTCGACAAGGTCGCGGGTGCGCTCGCCGACGCCGGCGTGCGCGCGCAACTGCTCGCGCTGAGGCTCGCCGTGCTGTTCCACCATGCGCGCCAGCCGATCGATGCCCCGCGGATCCGGATCCGCGCCGGGCGCGCGCCCGCCATCGACGCTCCCGCGCGCTGGCTGCGCGCGCACCCGCTGACTGCCCACCTGCTCGCGAAGGAGCGCGACGAATGGCGCAAGGCCGGGTGGCCCTGGCGAACGGCCGGATGAGCCCACGGCCGCGTCGGGCGGCCTGCTCACGGCCCGGCGGAAGGTACGGCGCCGCGGGTCGGTCCACTGCGCGGCAATCGCGCACGCGACGCCGCGGCCTCCTCGCACCCTCCGCGCAATCCGCAACGTCGCGCGTCGGCCGCCCGCGGCGATCGCAATCGTGCGCGTCGATCCCCGGCGCAAGCGCCGGGGCCCCTCGCCGCGCACGCGACGCCGCTACACGAGATCCGGGCCGATCGCGACCTTGAGCGTGACGACGGTCGTCCCGCCGCGCGTGCGGGTCGACAGCCACCAGAGGGCGCCCTTCTTCACCGGCCACGACGCCGCCTCGCCGGACAGCAGCAGCGCCGCGGCCTCGCCGAGCGTCGGCTGGTGGCCGACGACGAGCACCGGCTCGCGCGAATCGGGCCAGCCCGCTGCGGCCAGCAGCGCCGCGACGCCCATGCCCGGCGCGAGCTCGTCGACCGTCCTGAACTTGCGCCCCAGCGCGAGCGCGGTCTGCTGCGCGCGGTCCGCCGGCGACACGAGGATGCGCGTCGTGTCGGGCAGGCGGGACTCGAGCCACGCCGCGATCCGCTCGGCCTGCTTCAATCCCTTCGACGTGAGCCGCCGCCCGCGATCCGGCTCGCCCGGTTCGGCCTCCGCGTGGCGCCACAGGATCAGGTCCATCAGCGCTCGCCCGTGGCGGCGTAGCGCGCCAGCAGTTCGTCCTGCGCTGCCCGCACCTTGCCGCGGCGCGGCGGCGACGCGCGGGTCCACCGGCCGTCGGCGCCGAGCAGCCACGCGTCCCGGTTGTCGGCGAGGTGGGCCCTGAGTCCCTCGTCGATCACGCGCCGCTTCGCCGCGGGGTCGAGGATCGGAAACGCCACCTCGATGCGCCGGAAGAAGTTGCGGCCCATCCAGTCGGCCGACGCGAGCCACACGTCCTTCGCGCCGTCGTTCTCGAAGCACCAGATGCGGTGGTGCTCGAGGAAGCGGCCGAGGATCGAGCGGACGCGGATGTTGTCCGAGTAGCCTGGCACGCCGGGACGCAGCGCGCACGCGCTGCGCACGACGAGGTCGATCTCGACGCCCGCCTGCGACGCCTGGACCAGCGCGCGGATCACGCCCTCCTCGGTGAGCGCGTTCATCTTCGCGATGATCCGCGCCGGCTTCCCGTCGCGCGCGTTGCGCGTCTCGCGCCGGATCATCTCCAGCACGCGCCGGTGCATCGTGAACGGCGCGAGCAGGAGCCTGCGCATGCGCGCCGCCTTCGCGAGGCTCGTGATGTGCAGGAACACCTCGTTCACGTCGTGGCACAGGTCCGTGTCCGCGGTCAGGAGTCCGAAGTCGGTGTACTGGCGCGCCGTTCGCGGATGGTAGTTGCCGGTCCCGAGGTGCGCGTACGGCACGAGCCGCTGGCCGCCGCCCGCCGCCGCCTCGCGGCGCAGGATCAGCGCGAGCTTCGCGTGCGTCTTCAGCCCGAACACGCCGTAGACGACCTGCGCGCCCTCCTGCTCGAGCCGGTCCGCCCAGTTGATGTTCGCCTCCTCGTCGAAGCGCGCCATCAGCTCGACGACGACGGTGACCTCCTTGCCGCGGCGCGCCGCGTCGATCAGCGCCTCCATCAGCAGCGAGTTGACGCCGGTGCGGTAGACGGTCTGCTTGATCGCGAGGACGTCAGGGTCGGACGCCGCGAGCCGGATGAACTCGACCACCGGATCGAACGACTCGAACGGATGATGCAGCAGCACGTCGCGCTCGCGAATCGACGACAGGATGTCGCCCCCCTCGGCGAGCGGCTTCGGCCGCGACGGCACGAACGGCCGGTAGCGCAACGCGTCGATGTCGACCTGGTCGACCAGCGACGCGAGCCGCATCAGGTTCACCGGGCCGTCGCAACGGTAGAGCTCGTCGTCGGTGAGCTCGAACTGCGCGAGCAGGAACCGCGCGAGGTGCTCGGGGCACCCTTTCGCCACCTCGAGGCGCAGCGGCAGCCCGAACTGCCGGTGCGGGAGCTCGCCCTTGAGCGCCTGGCGCAGGTTCTTAACATCCTCCTCGTCGAGCCACAGGTCCGCGTCCCGCGTCACCCTGAACTGCGAATAGGCGACCACGTCGCGCCCCGGGAACAGGTCGGCGAGGTGCTCGTGAATCGCCGCCGACAGCAGCAGGAACGCGTTGTCGCCGGCGCCGAGCGCGGCGGGCAGCTTCATCACGCGCGGGAGCACGCGCGGCGCCTTGACGATCGCGATCGAGGTCTCGCGGCCGAACGCGTCGCGGCCGGTGAGCTCGATGACGAAGTTGAGGCTCTTGTTGCCGACCTGCGGGAACGGATGCGCGGGATCGAGCCCGATCGGCGTCATCAGCGGGCGCACCTGCTCGCGGAAATAGGTCGCGACCCAGGCGCGCTGCGCGGCGTCGAGCTCGCTGCGGCGCAACAGCTTGACGCCGTGGCCGGCCAGAGCGGGCAGCACCTCGTCGTTCAGGCACGCGTACTGGTCGTCGACCAGCGCGTGCGCCATCGCGGCGATCTCGACGTACTCGCTTCGGAGCTGTCCCAGCGACATCCCCGGCGGAGGGGACTTCGAGCGCAGCTGGTCGATGAGTTGCGCCATCCGGATCTCGAAGAACTCGTCGAGGTTGGACGCGACGATCGTGAGAAAGCGCAGCCGCTCGAGCAACGGGATCGACGCGTCGCGCGCCAGCGCGAGGACGCGACGGTTGAACGCGATGAGCGAGACCTCGCGGCCGATCGGCGAGGTGTCGGCGGGAGTCGGACCGGGGGATCGCACGGCATCGGCGCCCACGGGACGTGGCCCCGCAGGCGAGCGGGAGAGCGTCGCACCGCCGGGTGACGGTTTCATGACGGTCCGCGGGGCGGCAGGGCGGGTCATGGCCGCGGGATGTCCGGGCATGGATGTGTTCCCCCCGATGCGAGTTTCGTTCGCCTCCCCCCAGGGGGCACCGCGCCCTTGGGGCGGCCCGGCGGGCGCGGAGGTGATCCCCCCGATGCGAACTTCGTTCGCCTCCCCCCAGGGGGCACCGCGCCCTTGGGGCGGCCCGGCGGGCGCGGAGGTGATCCCCCCGAAGCTCGCTGCTCGAGGCTTCCCTCGAGAGGACGCGGCGCCGTCGGCCCGTCGGCGCTCACGAGGGTTCCGCCGCCTCGCGCTCGAGCGCGAGCCACACGCAGTTGCCGTGGCTGGCGGCATCGAGCGACGCGAGATAGGCGCGGTGGGCCGCGAGCTCGTCGTCGGTCGGTGCGAGGACGGCGACCGGAAGCCGCGGGCCGGCACCGGCGCGGCCGATCGCGCCCGGCGCGGCGCCCGACTTCGAGGGCAGGTCCATCGCGAGCGAGTCCTGTCCGCGCGTCAACGCGAGGTAGACCTCGGCCAGGAGCTGCGCGTCGAGGAGCGCACCGTGCAGCGTCCGGTGCGCGTTGTCGACGCCGAACCGCTCGCACAGCGCGTCCAGGCTGTTGCGCTTGCCCGGGTAGGCCTCGCGCGCCATCGCGAGCGTGTCGACGATGTCCCCCGCGAGCTCGCCGCATCGCGGCGCGTCGATGCGCGCGAGCTCGGCGTCGAGGAAGCCGAGGTCGAACGGGGCGTTGTGGATCACCCAGCAGGCCCCGCGCGTGAACTCGATGAACTCGCCGGCGACGTCTCGAAACAGCGGCCGGTCGCGCAGGTCGTCCCAGGTCATGCCGTGGACCTCGGTCGCGCCCGCGTCGATCTCGCGCTCCGGATTGACCTTGACGTGCAGGTGGCGTCCGGTGGGCCGCCGGTCGACGAGCTCGAGCGCGGCGATCTCGATGATCCGGTGGTCCTGCTTCGGGTCGAGGCCGGTGGTCTCGGTATCGATGACGAGCTGGCGCATCAGGTGGCAGAGGAAAGTGGACCGAGGACGGAGGACAGTTTACAGCCCGGTGGATGCGACGCCTTCGCGGGCCCGCAGCGATCCGATCGGGCCTGCGCCCTGCCGAGAGCGGCGAGGCGGGCGGGCGCGACCGCCGCACGCCCGACGACGATGGGCGTCGCGGTGCCCCTTGCGCCCGACGCGTCGCGCCGGTCGACCGGCGGCCCTTCCGGGCGCGCGGATCGCAACGGCGCGCTACTTCCGGTACTTCTGGATGGTCGACTGAATTTCCGAGATCGCCCGCTCGATCTCGTCGTCGGTGAGGTCGCGCTGCGCGCCCTTGCGGTCGGTGAGTGTGAGCGTCCGGTCGATCTGGGTCTCGAACTCGCCCAGCCCCATCGTCTCGGTGATCGTCGTCGACGGCTCGTCGGCGAGCAGCTCGGGACCCCAGCGCACGCATATCAGCGACAGGTTGTCGCCGTCCGATCCGCCGCGACTCTCCGCCTCGCGCATCATCTGCGGCGCCGCCTTGAGGATCGGCTGCGACGTGAGCCAGCGGGCCAGCTCGTGCTGGGGCATCACGCTCCACAATCCGTCGGTGCAAAGCACCATGACATCGCCGTTGCGCAGCGGCGTGCGGCGGGACAGGTCGATCACCGGGTCGACGAGTCCGCCCAGGCAGCTGAAGATCTTGTTGCGGTCAGGATGCTGCGCGACGTCGCCGGCGTCGATGATGCCCTGGTCGACGAGGTACTGCACCTTCGAGTGGTCCTTCGTCGCGCCGATGACCGCACCCTGCCGGAGAAGGTAGAAGCGCGAGTCGCCGACGTGCGCCCAGTACGCGTATCCGGCCTGCACGACGACGGCGACGCAGGTGGTACGCGGCGTCTCGAGCATCGAGAACTGGTTCGCGTACGAGCCGAGCGCGGCGTGCGCGCGCAGCATCGTGTCCTGCAGGAACCGCAGCGGGTTGCGAAGGATCGGCTTCGCCTCCTGCTGGAATCGCTCGACGAACAGGCGCGCGCAGATCTGCGCGGCGATCTCGCCGCCCGCATGCCCTCCCATGCCGTCCGCCACGACCAGGAGCAGCGTGTCGCGGCCGTAGGTGTACGCGATCCGGTCCTGGTTGAGGCGTCGCGAGCCCTTGCGGGACTCCTGGAAGATCGTGAATCGCATCGAGCGCCGGTCGGCTGGATAGGTCGTGGGGGATGGCGGCGCCGGCAGGCGTCCGCGCGGAGATCCCCCGGTCGTTGCCGGCGCAGAGTGTAACGCGCCGGCGGCGCCGCGCGGGCGCCAACGCGCCCCGGCGGGCGGCTCAGGCTCCGATCTCGGAGAACAGCATCCGCTTGAGGTTGCCCAGCAGCGTGAGCTTGCGCTTCCTGGGCGGGATGTCGCGGATCGTCTTCTGCAGCGCGAACACCGACTGCGGCCGCTCGAGCGGATCGAGGCGCAGGCACCAGTCGACCACTTCGAGCAGGTTGTCCGAGTACTGGCCGGCCCAGATCTTCTTCGCCGAGACGAGGTGGTCCTCCTGGACGCGCGCGTCGGCCGCCTGCGGCGCGAACGCGGCGAGGCACGCGAACATCGACGCACCGACGCCGTAGACGTCCGTCCACGGCCCGAGGCGGTCGGGCTCGCGGTACTGCTCCGGCGCGGCGAATCCCGGCGTGTACATCGGCGCGAGCTTCGGGCGCGTGTTGGTGAGCGTCTGGCGCGCCGCGCCGAAATCGAGCAGCACGGGACTGCCGTCGGTGCGGAGGTAGATGTTCGCCGGCTTGATGTCGAGGTGCAGGAGCTTGTGCGTGTGCACCTCGCGCAGGCCGTTGAGGAGGTGCATGAACACGTGCCGCACGAAGCGCTCCGACATCTGGTCCTGCCGCATCTGGATCTGCTGCTGGAGCGTGCGTCCGCGCTCGTAGCGCATCACCATGTACACGGTCTCGTTGGCGCGGAAGAAGTTGAGCACGCGCACGACGTTCGGATGGTTGATCTTCGCGAGCGCGCGCCCCTCCTCGAAGAAGCACTTCATGCCGTAGCGGAACGACGTCAGGTTCTCGGCCGACGACGCGCGCACGACGTCGCCCTCGGTGCGCAGCACCAGCGACGAGGGCAGGTATTCCTTGACGGCCACCGGCTGCCCGACGTCGTCGAACGCGCGGTAGACGATCGAGAAGCCCCCGCGGCTGATCTGCCGGTCGACCCGGTAGTTCAGCAGGTGGTAACCGCTCGGCAGGGCCTGGTTGGTGACGGGCATGGGTTGGGGGTTGGCGGCGGGTCGCGTCGCCGATCCACCGCGTCGCCGCAAGACGCGTGCCAGCAGGTGGCGCGCGCCCTTGCGCGGGGTCGGGATAACGCATACATTCTCCCGATGCCCGCGGGCCCTGTAAAGGCGGAAAACGTGAAGAAATCCGGCACAAATCCCCGATGATCCTCAGTATGACCGGCTTCGCGGCCACTTCCGCGCAGCTCGCCGGCGCCTCGCTCACCGCCGAGCTGCGCAGCGTCAACCACCGCTACCTCGATCTCACGCTCAAGCTCGCCGACGAGCTGCGCGCGCTCGAGCCGGCCCTGCGCGAAAGACTCGCCGAAAGACTCAAGCGGGGAAAGGTCGAGCTCCGGCTCGGGCTTCTGCGGGCGGCGCCCGGGGCGGCCCGGCTGGCCGTCGACCCCGACCGCGTTGCGGCGCTGGCCGGCGCCGCGGCCGACGTCGCGCGGCAGGTCCCGCAGGCCGCCCCGCTGTCGGTCAACGAAATCCTCCGCTGGCCGGGGGTGCTCGCCGAGCCCGCGATCGACTCCGAGGAACTCGCGCAGCGCGCGCTGGCGCTGGTCGACGAGGCGCTGTCGGAACTGGCGGCGGCCCGCGCTCGCGAGGGCGCGAAGCTCGCGGTGATCCTGGCCGCCCGCTGCGCCGACATCGACGCGCAGGTGGCCCGGATCGCGCCGCGCGTCCCGGCCGTGCACGCCGCCTACACCGAGAAGCTGAACGCGCGCCTGCGCGAGGCCGGCCTCGACCCGAACGAGGACCGCCTGAAGCAGGAGCTCGCGGTCTTCGCGACCAAGATCGACGTCGAAGAGGAGCTCTCGCGCCTGGCGACGCACGTCGCGGAGTTCCGTCGCGTGCTCGCCGCGGGCGGCAGCGCGGGCAAACGCCTCGACTTCCTCGCGCAGGAGCTGCACCGCGAGGCGAACACGCTAGGCTCGAAGTCGGTCGACGCCGAGGTGTCGCGCGCCGCGCTCGAGCTCAAGGTCCTGATCGAGCAGATGCGCGAGCAGGTGCAGAACCTCGAGTAGTGCTTTGGGTCGGGCTTCAGCCCGACGCCCCTGGCCTCGGTAGGTCGGGCTTCAGCCCGACGCCCTTCCCGAGGCCGATCCACGGAGCGCCCAACCTTGGTGGGTCGGGCTTCAGCCCGGCGCCCCTGGCATCGGTAGGTCGGGCTTCAGCCCGACGCCCTTCCCGAGGCCGATCCACGGAGCGCCCAACCTTGGTGGGTCGGACTTCGGCCCGGCGCCCCTGGCATCGGAATCGATGTCGGCCTGAAGGCCGACCCACAGCGCCCGAGGCCGATCCACGGAGCGCCCAACCTTGGTGGGTCGGGCTTCGGCCCGGCGCCCCTGGCATCGGAATCGTTGTCGGCCTGAAGGCCGACCCACAGCGCCCGAGGCCGATCCA
>CAJPFI010000025.1 GCA_905339295.1 Burkholderiales bacterium | reverse complement strand
CCGCGCACGGCGCGCCGAATCCGCTCGACCGTTCCTGGCACTGGCTTGTCGCTGCAATTCAGTCTGCTCGCTCTTCGTGAGTTTCATCACGCCCTCCGCAGGCATGATGATACTACCGAATTAAGTGTTACAGTCCACTAGCGACGAGGTCTTCGCGCCGGCCGTCCCGCGTAAGGGTCGGTCGGCGTTTCGCGTAGGATGCCGGCGTCGCCCGAGCTTCGGGTCGTCCCCATGCCGCACCGACTGGTCGCTGCCTGCCTTGCGTCCATCGCGCTCGCCTGCGCGTCGGCGACGCTCGCGGCCGAACCGCCGCGCGTCCTGCGCACGGTGCTCAACATCGCGGAGACGAGCTTCGACCCGCAGTTCGCCTCCGATGCCGCGTCCGACGCGGTGATCGCCGAGGTGTTCGAGTCGATGCTCGACTTCGACTACCTGGTGCGCCCGCTGACGGTCGTGCCGCTCACGCTCGAGGCGCTGCCGGTGTCGACCGACGGCGGCCGCACGTGGCTGTGCAGGCTGCGCAAGGGCATCCGCTTCGCGTCCGATCCGGCGTTCGGCGGCAAGCCGCGCGAGCTGGTCGCGGCGGACTACGCGTACACGTTCAGGCGCATTCTCGATCCGGCGGTGAAGTCTCCCTGGCTGTGGCTGCTCGAGGGCAAGCTCGCCGGCGGCGAGGAGGCGCGCGCGAAGGCGGTGAAGACCGGGCGCTTCGACTATGACGCGCCGCTGCCGGGACTCGAGGTCGTCGACCGTTACACGCTGCGCATCCGGTTGAACGCGCCGGACCTTCGGTTCCCCTACGTGCTCGCGATTCCCAACACCGGCGCGGTCGCGCGCGAGGTCGTCGAGGCGTACGGCGCGGACCTCGGCGCGAAGCCGGTCGGCACCGGCGCGTTCCGGCTCGTCGAGTACAAGCGCAGCTCGCGCATGGTGCTCGAGCGCAATCCGGACCACCGCGCCAGGAGCTACGTGCCTGCCGGCCCGGTCCCGCCCGAGTCGCAGGCGATCGCCGCGGCGCTCAGGGGCAAGCGTCTGCCGCTGCTCGACCGCGTCGAGATCAGCGTGATCGAGGAGGCGCAGTCGCGCTGGCTCGCGTTCCTGAACCACGAGATCGACGTCGACGCGCGCGTGTCGTCCACGTTCGTCGACGAGCTGCTCGCCGACGGCAGGCTCATGCCGCGCCTCGCCGCGAAGGGGATCAGGCACGAGGCGGCGCTGCGCCCGAACACCTACTGGTTCTACTTCAACATGGACGACCCGGTGGTCGGCGGCTACGAGCCCGCGAAGATCGCGCTGCGGCGCGCGATCGCGATGGCCTACGACGCCGCGGAGGCGCTGCGCGTGCTGCAGAAGGGCCGCGGCATCCTCGCACAGAGCCTCGTGCCGCCGGGCATCGCCGGCCACGATCCGGCCCGGCGGTTCGGCGCGCAGGCCTACGACCCGCCGGCGGCGCGCGCGCTGCTCGAGCGCTTCGGCTACAAGGACCGCGACGGCGACGGCTGGCGCGAGACGCCCGACGGCAAGCCGCTCGTGCTCGAGCGCTGGTCGGTGCCGACCGCGTCGCAGCGCGACGCCGACGAACTGTGGAAGAAGAACATGGACGCGATCGGTCTCAAGCTCGCGATCCGCAAGGACAAGCTGCCCGAGCTGCGCAAGATGGCACGCGCCGGAAAGATCCCGTTCCGCTCGGACGGCTGGAACGCCGACTACCCGGACGCCGAGAACTTCATGCAGCTCCTCTACGGCCCGAATGCCGGGCAGGAGAACCAGGCGCGCTTCCGTCTTCCCGAGTACGACCGGCTCCACGACGAGGCGCGCAGGCTGCCGGACGGGCCGCGCCGCACCGCGCTGTTCGGACGGATGCACGAGCTCATCGTCGCCTACGCGCCGATCCGGCTCACGCAGCACATCGTCGAGGATCACGCGTGGCACGCACGCGTGACGAACTATCGCGCGCACCCGATTCGCCAGTTCAGGTTCGGCCATTACGGCGTCGACGGCCCCGTGCCGGGACGCTGAGCGTCCCGGCACGGGGCTCGGCCTGCCGAGAGTGACCGAGCCGCTCGCGCGCCCGGCGGATGATCGCCGCGTCGTCGTCCTCGCCGTAGCCGGCGTCGACCGTGTCGACGAAGGCGGCGCGCGCCGCCCGCGCGAACGTCGCGTCGGCGTTCAGGCGCCCGGCCGCGTCGCACGCGATGCCAGCATCCTTCGCGAGGATCCGCGCCGCGGCGCGCGGCGCATAGTCGCCGTCGAGCGCGCGCGGCACGCGATCGTCGAAGATCCAGCTCGCGCCCGAGCTCGCCGAGATCACGTCCGCGGTCGCTCGCACGTCGAGGCCGAGCGCGTCGGCGAGCGCCAGCGCCTCGGCGGCCGCGGCGAGATTCGTCGCGGCGAGCAGGTTGTTGACGATCTTGGTCGCCGCCGCGTCGCCGACGCGCCCGGAGATCGCGAACGTGCGGCCGGCGATCGCAGCGAACACGCCCGCGCACCGTTCGCGCGCGCCGGGGTCGCCGGCGACCATCATCGTCATCGTGCCGTCGGCCGCCCTCGCCGGTCCCCCGGAGACCGGCGTGTCCAGGATCGTGACGCCGTGCGGAGCGCAGCGCTCGGGCAGCGAGCGGACGTACGCGGGATCGACGGTCGAGGCGACCAGTACGATCCGGTCGCGCGCACCGGCGGCGAGGATGCCGTCGGCGCCGAACAGCACGTCGTCGACCTGTCGGTCGTCGACGACAATCACGACGACGATCGCGGCGGCTCGGGCGACCGCCGCCGGCGAGTCGAGGACGGTGGCGCCGGCCCCCGCCGCACGCGCGTTCGCCTCGGCGCGAACGTCGCGCGCGGCGACGCGAAACCCGCCGCGCACGAGCGACGCGACGATTCCGAGCCCCATCGCACCGGGGCCGATGACGCCGATCGTCGCGGGGGAGTCCTGCGGGCTGCCCGACCCGCCGGGAACGGCGCGGGCGCCCACTGCCGTCACTTCGCCGGTGCCGGAACCATCAGCGGCACGCAGTCGCGCAGCGGCCAGGCGTTGCCGTCGCGAACGTAGTGCAGTCCCTCGGGCATCGTCGGCGTTCCGCCACCGCCGCGGATCTCGACCAGCCCGTTCGTGTAGCGCACGCCCGACGACGCGGGGACCTTCTGCAGGGTCACGCGCTCGCCTTCGGGGGTGAGGAACCGGACCTCGTCGGGCAGGAACCGGATCACCATGCGCTGGCCGTTCAACTGGCAGGCAATCGTGTCCTGCGACGGCACGTCGGGCTGCTTTTCCGGTGCCGCGCATGCGACGGCGAAGACCGACGCGGCGATCGCGGGCGCAAGCGTGCGTCGGATCGGTGAGGCGGGCGGCGGCATCGTGGACTCCGGAGCGTCGGGACGCCCGGAAGCGTAACGCAAACGCGCGCCCGCGGCGAACCGGCGCGCGCGATCAGCAGTCGGGGACCGACATCGCGACGCCGCCCAGCGACGCCTGCTTGAACCGCCCCGCGAGCGGGCGCGCGGTTTCCACGAGCGAGCGGACGACCGCGTCGAGCGCGAAGCGAGGCTCGGGGACGCGCACCGCGGCCATCGCCGCGGCGCACGCGCGCGCCGCCGCCAGCCCGTTTCGCTCGATGCAGGGCGACTCGACACGCCCGCCGACGGGATCGCACGCCAGGCCAAGGTGCGGCTCGAGCGCGAGTTCCGCCGCGTAGAGCGCCTGTGCCGGCGTGGCGCCCATGATCGACGCGTAGCCCGCCGCCGCCATCGCCGCGGCGACGCCGACCTCGCCCTGGCAGCCGACCTGCCGCAGTCCGGCGCGGCGCAGGAGCGCGCCGGTCGCGCCCGCGCAGGCGAGATAGTCGACCGCGTCGCCGTCGCCCGCCGGCGCGCGGGTCGCGAGCGAGTGGCGCAACAGTGCCGCGACCACGCCGGCCGCGCCGTGCGACGGCGCCGCGACGCTGCCGGCGCCCGCCGCATTTTCCTCCGCGGCGGCGAGCGCGTAGACGCGGCAACGCTGCGCCGCCGTCGATTTCGTGTCGTCGAGCGCGTCCGCCAGCCCGGAGGCGACGCGCCTGCGCCGCCCCGGCAGCGCGCCGCTGGCGACCAGTCCCCGATCGATCGACGACTGCATCGCGTCGCGCAACGCGAGGAGGCGCGCACGGACCTCGCCGGGGCTCGCGATCGTTCCCTCGTTCGCCAGCGCGACGAAGGCGATCCGGCGGCCGCCGGCCGCGCGGCATGCATCGACCAGCGAGGCGGCCGTGGCGTCGTAGTCGTAGGGGACGCGCAGCGCGGGCCGGTTGCCCGGCGACTCGCCCGGCGCGAGCACCAGATCGTCGCCGGCCACGAGGTAGACGCGATCGGCGACCGTGGTGCCGCTCGCGTCGAACGCCGCGAAGCGCAACGCGTTGCCGTCGTAGGCGACCGTGCGGTCGACGCGGAAGCCGATGTCCTTCGCCGGATCGAAACGTATCGCATGACGTCCTTCCAGGCGGACGGCGCGGCGCGTGGCCGCGGCGGTGAGCGCGCGCGCCGTGGCGCCGGCCCCGCATTGCGTCCGGTCGAGGCCCTCGAGTCCGGCGACGATCGCGCCGTCGGCGCCGCACTCGCGCCCGACGCACGCCGCGCCGCCGTAGAGCTCGACGGCGAGCCGGGCGACCGAAGGCAACGCTCCGGACGCCGCGAGTTCGTGCACGAACCGCCGCGCGGCGAGCCAGGGCCCGGCGGTGTGCACCGACGAGGGTCCCGGCCCCTGCCTCAGGACCGTGAACAGGCTGAGATACGCCACGACAGAATGCTCCCCCGCATTCGCGGCGCGCCGGGGCGGCCGCCTCCGTTCCTTTCAGCGTGACAGTATGACGTCGCGGCGGGCGCTCGCGCGCCGCGTCCGAGGAGAGGCCCATCCCGACCGCCGAGCGGCGCCGGCGAAGGCACCCCGGGCTCCCCGGCGACGTCAGCCCGGCGCCGCATGCGACGGCGCGTGAGGATGGCGCACGGCGGCCGGCGCGGTGAAACGCACGTCCGCCGGGTAGGACAGCACCTCGGCCGGTCCCGAGGCGCGGATCGCCTGCTGCGTGGCCTGCCACCAGCGCGCGTCCAGCAGGTCGGCGTGATGGCGAAGGAAGGCCTCGCGGTTGCGCGCGTCGGTGAGCAGGAACGTCGCGAACTCCTCGGGAAAGACGTCGCGCGGCCCCACGCGATACCAGACCTCGTCCGACATCTCGTCGTGGCCGGGCGGCGGCGGCGGGACCGTCCGGAACGAGCAGTCGGTGATGTACTCGATCTCGTCGTAGTCGTAGAACACGATGCGCCCGTAGCGGGTGACGCCGAAGTTCTTGAACAGCAGGTCTCCGGCGAAGATGTTGACCGCGGCGAGCTCGCGGATCGCGTTGCCGTACTCGGTCATCGCGCGCTCGCGCGTCGCCGCGTCGGCGTTCTGGAGCGCCAGGTTGAGCGGGCGCAGGCGCCGCTCGATGTACAGGTGCCGGATGACGACCCAGTCGCCTTCCTCCTCGACCTGCGAGCCGGCGAGCGACCTGAGCTCGTCGAGGAGCTCCGGCGTGAAACGCGCGCGCGGCAGCGCGACGTCCGAGTACTCGAGGATGTCGGTCATTCGGCCGGCGCGGTCGTGGTGCTTCACCAGTGCGTACTTCTGCGTGACGCGGGCGCGGTCGGTGTCCTTCGACGCGGCGATCCGGTCCTTGATGATCTTGAACACGTACGGATAGGACGGCAGCGTGAACACCGCCATCACCAGGCCGCGGATGCCCGGCGCGTTCTCGAACCGGTCGGTCGAGTGGCGCAGGTGGTGAAGGAAGTCGCGGAAGAAGAGCGTCTTGCCGTGCTTCTGCAGGCCGACGATCGTGTAGAGCTCGGCGGCGGTCTTGTCGTGCAGGATCATGCGCAGGAACTCGACGGTCGCGCTCGGCACCTCCATGTCGACGAGGAAGTAGGCGCGGTTGGCCGAGAACAGGAGCGCGAGCTCGACCGGGTCGGCGAGCAGCGCGTCGACGTAGAGTTCGCCGCCGGACGTGTGGCGGATCGCGACGGCGAACGGGTGCGACTGCACGCCGTTGACCACGCGGCCGACGACGTAGGCCGAGCGGTTGCGGAAGAACAGGCTCGACAGCACCTGGATCTGGAAGTTGGCCTCGAGCCTGACCGGCCGCGGCATGCGCCGGCGGAAGGCGCGGAGCACGTTCGCGAGGTCGCGGCGGAAATCGGCGAAGCGGCGGTCGAGCCGGAAGTCGAGGATGAGGTCGATGACCGCGGCGCGCAGCCCGCGCTCGCGCGGATAGTAGGAGCGGTACGCCGGCAGGTCGGCGTCGAGGTAGTCGGTCGCGACCGCCGGCCGGACGAACAGCGCGCGGTTGTGGAAGTAGCTGCGGTGCAGCAGCTTGCACGACACCGTGTTGAAGAAGGTCTCGGCGCACTCGGGCTGCCGGTGCTCGGCGAGCATCGCGACGTAGTGCCGCCGGACGCGCCCCCACAGGGCATCCGCGCCGCCGCCCTCGAGGCCGGCGCCGCGGAACTCGCGCTCGACGCGCTCGGCGGTCTCCGCGACCCGGCGGTCGTAGAAGTCGATGCGGTCGCGCGCGACGTGGCCGATCGCGAGGAAGTGGCCCGCCTCGAAATGGCGCTTCGCCGCGCGCGCGCACTCGCGGAACAGCGCGTAGTGCTTGTCGAAGCCCGCGAGCAGCGCCGCCGCGATCGCGTGCGCGGGATCGTCACGCGCGACGGCGGGAAGCTCGGCGGCGGCGGCGCGTCCGGCCATCGTCACACCGCCGCGGCGCGCGTCCGGCGACGCGGGAGCGCGGCGCTCGGCGCTCCCGGAGAGGGGGAGGGTTGCATCATGGGCCGTCGGTCGTGTTGCACGGCATCATACCGTGGCGCCGGCGCGCGATCCGCCCGGGACTATCATGCGCAGATGCCCGCACGCCTCGTCGCCGCTCTCGCGCTTGCCCTGGTGGCCGGCGCATCGCACGCGCAGGTGTTCAAGTGCGTCGACGGCGCCGGCCGGACGACCTACCAGCAGGAGCCCTGCGGCAAGGACGCGAAGGGGGCGCGCGTCGAGATCGACCCGGACAACGGCGCGACGCAGGAGGCCCCCGCGCAGCAGGCGAAGTGGGTCGCGGCTGCGAAGGTCGGGCAGGTCCTTCCCGGAATGCCGAAGCGCTACGTCCGCGACGCGTACGGCATGCCGACCGAGATCCGCGGCGGCTCGGCCGTGGAGCGTGTGAGCGAGGTCTGGGTCTACCGCAACCCCGGCGGGACACGCCGCATCGGGCTCCTCGACGGCCGCGTCACCTGGGAGCGCGGCGACGACGCGTCGTCCGCGCCGCCGACGCCCGACGAGGCGGGCGACACCGCGTCGCGGCGCGACGGCGGCAGGACCGCGGTCCTGCACGCGGTCGCCGCGGGGCAGGACTGCGGCGCGGTCCTCGCCGAGGCCGGGCGCCCGGACCGCAGCGAGGGCGTGCAGTTGTCGGTCGCCGGGCCGGGCGGGCAGCCCAGGCTCGCGCCGGCGATGAGGCACGCCTACGACGACGACGGAGGGACGCCGCCTCGCAGCGTCGCGTTCACCTGCCTCGACGCGATCGTCACCGGCGTCGAGGTCCGCGCGCGCTGATCGGGGGCATGCGCCGCGGCGGCGCGCCGGTCAGTTCGCGAACGTCTTGACCGTCTCGTTGTACTCGGTGACGCCCGCGTTGAACTCGTCGACGGCGATCTTCGCCGCCTTGCTCTGCGCGTCGATCGCCGCATTGCGCTCGTTGACGTAGGCCTTCACGCACTCGAGGTAGGCGCGGAAGTCGCTGGTCCATCGCTGCAGCTTGGCCTGCGGCGAGACGCGGCCCGGGAACTCGGGCTTCTCGCACTTGTGCGGAGGAACGGTCTGCGGCGTCTGCGCGTGCGAGTTCGGCGGCAGTGCGAAGGCGAACGCTGCGGCGAGGAGGACGGCGGGCTTGATCATGGTGGCGGCTCCTGGTCCGGGCCTTGCGGCGATGGCCGATTGTACCGCCCCGCGCGCGGCCGTCAGCCGCGGCGCGCGGCGAACAGGATGTCGAGCGCGGTCGCGCCCATCTCGATCGCCGCGGCGATCGCATCCGCGCCCCGGCGCGCCGGGGCGTCGCCGGCGAGCGTCCTGCGCATCCGCTCGGCGACCATCAGCCCCTCGGCGAGCGCGCCGGCGTCGATGCGGTTGCGCCGCGCCTCGGCAGCGGTCAGCGCGTCGACGGTGCGCGACAGCGCGTCCGGGTCGAGCACGGCGATCGGCGCGCGGCAGTAGCCGCAGGCGGTGTCGGCCACGAGGTCGATCGACGCGCCGCACCCGCTGCAGCGCACGGTGCCGACGGCGCGCTTCAACCGCTCGATCTCGGCGGGCGGGAGCGGCCGCACGAAATTCTTCTCGAGCAGGAACTGCATGAACGGCGTGTAGCGCCCGTGTCCCCGCTCGCAGCGGAAGTACGAGAAGCGCGTCGAGCGCTGCAGGTCGCGCGTGAGCACCAATGTCCCCGAGCAGCGCGGACAGGCGAGGCGCGCGGCGAGCGTGTTCTTCGGCGCGTCGTCGGCCTCGTGGATCGCCCGGAGCAGCGCGAGCGTGGAGCCGGGCGCGAGCTGCGCGCTCTCGAAGCCGTCGAACCACAGCGCCCGGCAGCCCGCGCACAGGTCGACGCTCGTCTCGCCGACCGGCTTGCGTTCGAGGCGGTGCACGGACATCGCGCTGCCGCACGACGGACAGCGCGTCGACATCGCCCCGGCGTGCGCCGGACCGGTCATGCGCCGCGCATGCGCATCGCGCTCGACGCGCGTCGTGCCGGCCCCATCGCCGCGCGACG
Organism: Burkholderiales bacterium; assembly: GCA_905339295.1. Taxonomy (GTDB): domain Bacteria; phylum Pseudomonadota; class Gammaproteobacteria; order Burkholderiales; family Casimicrobiaceae; genus VBCG01. Next base: position 43,120 of record CAJPFI010000025.1, on the reverse strand, counting down.
CTACGGCTGCGCGACGCCGAACGTGTCGCAGGTGCGCGGGTCGCCGCTTTTCAGCCCGGCGCGGAACCAGCGCATGCGCTGCTCGGCGGATCCGTGGTTCATCGCGTCGGGCACGACGTAGCCCTGCGTGCGCTTCATGATCGTGTCGTCGCCGACCGCCGCCGCCGCGCGCAGGCCTTCCTCCAGGTCGCCCGGCTCGAGCAGGTTGCGCCGCTGCGCGAAATGGCCCCAGACGCCGGCATAGCAGTCCGCCTGCAATTCGAGCCGGATCGACAGCGCGTTGCGTGCCCGCCCGTCGAGTCGCTGCGCGTCGCGCTCGAACTTCTGCATCGTGCCGGTGACGTTCTGCACGTGGTGGCCGACCTCGTGCGCGATCACGTAGGCCTGCGCGAAGTCGCCGGGCGCGCCGAAGCGGCGCGACAGCTCGTCGAAGAAGGCGGTGTCGAGATACACGCGCTGGTCGGCGGGGCAATAGAAGGGACCTGCGGCCGACGACGCCGTGCCGCAGCCCGAGCGCACCGCACCGCGGTAGAGCGTGAGCGTCGTCGGCGGATAGCGGTCGATGCCCATGGCCTTGAACAGCGCGTTCCAGACGTCCTCGGTGTCGCCGACCACGCGCGCGGAGAAGTCCTTTCGCGCGTCGGCCGGCGCGGGGGCGCCCGGCGCGGGGCTGCCCGGAGCGGTCGTCTGTGGCGCCGGCGGCGGGGGCGCGCCCGTCTCGGGACCGGCCATGCCGAGGAACTGCAGGGGGTTGATGCCGAAGACGAGGCTCAGGATGATCAGGACGACCAGCGTGCCTCCGCCGATCTTCATGCCGCCGCCGAGCGGCATGCCTCCGCGTCCGGACGGGCCTCCCCGGTCCTCGACGTTCTCGCTGCGTCGCATGTCGCCCCAGCGCATCGTTGGCTCCTTTGCTCGTACGTGTGTGGTCAGCGCGACGCCTTCTCGCGCGTTTCCAGCCGGGCGGCGTTCTCGCCGGCGAGACGCAGCGACTCGGCGATCACGCGGCGCATCGACTCGACGTAGCGATCGTGCGCGGCGGGGTCGTAGTCGTCCGAGAGCACGACGACGCGCTCGGCGTCGGCGTGCAGCGCGAAGCGCGCGAGCGGCATGCCACGCGGGTACGGGAAGTACAGCGGGCCGCCCGCGCTCGTCACCTGCACCGGCTGCTCGAGGCGATCGGACCACGCGTGGATCTTGCTGATGCCCGCGGCCCTGAGCGCGGGCAGCGCATCGGCGACCGCGCTCGCGAGCGCGGGCTGCTCGCGCGACGGGTCGGGCGGTACGCCGCAGGCGACCAGCGCGGAAGCGAGAGCGACGGCGGCCAGGACGGCCGCGAAGGGACGGGCAACGGTCATCGTGTAATCCTTCGGCGACGACCATTATAGGCGCGCGGTTGCATCGCGCCCGGTGCACCGCGCTTGCGCGGGACGCGAGATGCATTCGCTGGCGCGAACGACCGTTGGGCGCCGACCGGCGGCCGCGACCACAGGCGCCTTCGCGCCCGTGTCCCGCGGAGCGCCGAGCTGTCCACCCCTCATCCCGCCCGGTGCATGCGCGCCGCATGGTTCGCCCGCGCGCTCGCCGCCGCGCCGTCGCGCGCGGCCGACGTGTCCCCGGTCGACGCCGATGCGTTGCGAAGCGGGCTGTCGGCCGGGTGCTGTCGGAGCTGGCCCCGCGAGTCCGCGCGGCACGTGTCCTCGGGACCGCGTCCCGCGGCGATGCGGTCCTGTGCCCATCCCGCGCTTCCGGCATCGCTCGCGCCGGGCGCGAAGCGGGTCGCGGCGGCCGACGGCGTGGCGCTGTGCGTCGGATGCCGCCCGCCCGGGCGCGACGTCGCGCTCACGCCGTTTTCGCTGCGGCAGCGTCCCGATCTACCTTGCCGCGGCGATCGCGCGCTCGAGGTTGCGGTACTCGTCGCAGCCGCGGCCGCGGCACAGCAACTCGAGCGCTGCGAGATGCGCGCGCGCCTTCGCTCGGTCGCCGACCGCAAGGTAGGCTTCGCCGATCGACTCGTGCGCGCCGCGCGAGCTCGCGTCGAGCTTCAGCGCTTCGCGGAGATGGCGCAGCGAAAGGTCGAGCTTGCCGAGCTTGCGGTAGGCATGGCCCAGTCCGCCGTGGAAGCCGGCGTTCGCCGGTTCCGCCCGCAGCGCGGCCTCGAAGTTCTCGGCGGCGCGCTGCCAGTCGCCGATCCTGAGCGCCTCGGCGGCGACCTCGGCGTCGGGGTTGGGAACCGCGACCGACGGCGTCACGTCGTAACCGGCCCATGCGGAGGCGGCCAGCGCCAGCGAGGCGGCGACGCGGAGCGCGGAACGCGCGAGAGTCGTCGGCACGTTGCGGAGGCGGGGCGGGCGCGTCATCGCGACGGGTCGACGACGACCTTGCCGCGGCCGTGGCCGGTTTCCATCTGCCGCCCGGCCTCCGCGACATCGCCCAGCCCGATCGTCGCGCGGATGTGCGGCCTCAGCGCGCCGGACTCGGCGAGGCGCGCGAGCCTGCGCCACGCTTCGGCGCCGCCCTTGAGGACGAGACCGACGACACGCTGCCGGCCGGTGAGCCGCGCGGCGGCGGCCTCGGCGATCGTGGCGAGGACCGACGCGGCATCGGGGCTCGTGTTGATGTAGACGCCGCCGGGCGCGAGGACGTTCCGGCAGCGCCGCCACCGCACGTGCCCCGTGGCGTCGAAGATCACGTCGAAGATCGCCGTGCCCGCCGTGAAATCCTCGTGCGTGTAATCGAGCACGGCGTCGGCGCCGAGGTCGCGGGCGAACGCGACGTTGGCGGGGCCGCAGACCGCCGTGACGTGGGCGCCGACGTGGCGCGCGTATTGCACGGCGAAATGGCCCACGCCGCCGGTCGCGCCGTTGACCAGCACACGCTGTCCGTGCACGAGGTGTGCGTGGTCGTCGAGCGCCTGCACGGCCGTCCCGCCGGCGATCGGCAGCGCGGCGGCCTCGCCGTCGCCGAGCGACGAAGGCGTCAACGCGATGCGGTCGGGCGTCACGCAGACGTATTCGGCGAACGAACCCGCGCGCCCGAACGGCGAGAGCGACCCGAATACGCGCGCCCCGGGGAAATACCCGGCGACCTCGCCGCCGCCGGTGCCGACGACCTCGCCGGCGAAGTCGACGCCGGTCCCGCGCGGCGGCCGCTCGAACATCGGGACGAGGCGCGTGTGGCCGGCGCGGATCTTCACGTCGACGGGATTCAGGCTCGCCGCGCGCACGCGGACCTTGAGTTCGCCCGAGCGCGGCACGGGCTCGGCGATCTCGACGATCCTGAGGACGTCGGACGCTCCGTAGCGGTCGTAGGTGATCGCGCGCATCACGGTGTCGCGCCGGCGGGACGCAGGCGCGTGCGTCGAGTGTGCCTCAACTCGCCTGCCGGCGCGCGTGCGTGCCTTACGGGATCGCGGGCCGCCGCCGCGGGCGCACCCGCGGCCGTGGCGCGCGCGCGGCCGGCGGCGGCCCGCGCCACGGGGCATCGGCGAACTTCTCGACCAGGAAGTCGATCATCGCGCCCACCTTGGGCGGCCGCTGCCGGGTGTACGGGTAGATCGCCTGCACCGGGACGGGTTCGGCGACATGCGTTTCCGCGAGCAGGCGGACGAGCCTCCCCTCGCGGAGCGACGGACCGACGATCACGTCGGGAAGGCGCACGACGCCCTGGCCCATCAGGGCGAGTTCCAGCAGCGTCTCCGCGTTGTTGGCGGTCACGCGTCCGCGTCCGCGCACGTCGATCACGGTGCGCCTGCCGCCGACCGTGAACGGCCAGAGGGCGAGGTCGGGGGCCTCCGACAGGGAGAGGCAGGAGTGCGCCACGAGCGACGCCGGGTCGCGCGGCGCCCCGTGGGCGGCGACGTAGTCGGGCGACGCACAGATCACCCGCTCGACGTCGGTGATCCGGCGCGCGATCAGCGTCGAGTCCGCGAGGGGCCCGAGCCGGATCGACAGGTCCGCACCGGTCTCGGCCGGGTCGACGGCCCGCTCACCCATCACGAGGTCGAGCTCGATCGCCGGAAAGCGCATCAGGAACTCGGGCAGCGCCGGCACGAGCGCATAGGTGCCGAACGACACGCCGACGACCATCCGGAGCCGTCCCGACGGCGCGCCGCCATGGCTCATGGCCTCGTTGTCGGCGTCGATTACCGCGTCGACGATCCGCCGCGCCCGCTCGAGATAAGTCTCGCCCTCGGCGGTCGGCCGCAGGCGCCGGGTGGTCCGATGCAGCAGCTTGACGCCGAGGCGGCGCTCGAGCTTGGCGACCACCTTCGAGAGAGCCGAGGGCGAGACGCCCAGTTCGCGCGCCGCGCCCGCGAATCCGCCGCGCTCGACCGAGCGGAGCAGCACGTCCATCGCGAAAAGTGTGTCCATGGCAAGTTGCCCCGACTATTCGTGCCTTAATGGAATGAATGAGTTTCCAGATAAGGCTATTGTTTGTCAAGGTGGACTTAATCATGATGTGCACGTCGAATCACCTTCGATTCGGCCCCAGGCGGGCCCCGGCGGCGCGGTCCCTCGAAAGGCAATGGCGACGCATGAAGAACGACCCCCTGACTCCCCGGCTCATGGCCCTGTCGGACCACGACCGTTACCTCGCCCAGGCGCAGATGGCCCGCGCCGAAGCGGTCGCCGGCTTTGCAGCGGCGGCCGTTCGGGCGGTGGGCGGCGCGTATCGCGCCCTGCGCACGGGGATGACGAACTGGCTCGCGGCGCGGACGCGCGAGCGTACCCGTTCGTGGCCGCACGCGCAGGCCTGACGCGCTCTCAGGAATCCCTGGCGCGTCGAAGGCGAACGCCGCCGCGACGTTCGACGCGCCGCGCGAGTGCCGGGGTGCGTCGGCGCAGATGGATGCCGGTTTCGTTGTCGCGCGTCGCCGCGTGCCGCGCGAGCGATGGTTCCCCGCCGTTGTCGGGGTCCATCGCGCCGACGAAGATCGCCGGGATGTCGCGCGTGGACGCGTCGGCGGACAGCCGGTCCGGGGCCGCGTGGCCACTCAGGGCAGGCATGCTCGCGTCGGGCGGGATCAGGTCGGGGCGGTGCCGTGCCCGCGCGCTCGAGCGCGCACGCCGCCACTCGCGCTCACCTCCCGTCAGGTCGGATGCAGGATCTACCCGGGGACGCGCAGGTCGTCGGGAGTGCCGTCTTCAACGAGGATGGTCGCGTCATGCACGGTCGAGATCGACCGCGGCGGTCACGGCCATCACGCCCGCCAGGCGCTTCATGTGCCTGGATCCCGGGACGACACGGTTCCGGACAGCGTGCCGCGCGGATCGTGCCTGCATGGATGGGCCGGCGAGCGGCCCGCGCCGCCCGCGGGCGTGTCCGCGACTCAAGGCCTGAGCGCGCGGTAGAGGATGGGCAGGCTCACGTCCATCCGGTAGTCGATCGACGAGTGGGTGTCGTCGAACTCCTCGTAGACGTGGCGGATCCCGCGCCTCGCGAGCGCGAGCGAGAGTTGCCGCGCGCCGTAGTGCAGGTGGTACTGGTCGCGCCAGCCGCAGTCGATGTAGATCGCCTTCAGCGACCGCAGTGCCGCCGCGTGGCCGGCGACCATCTCGACCGGGTCGTGCGCCTTCCAGCGACGCCATCGCGCCGGGATCAGCGCGCCCGTCTCGAGGTTCACCGGCATCCTGAAGCCCAGCGGGTCGCGCGGATGCGGGTCGTAGGTCGCGGCCATCGCGAGCATCATCAGCGCGTGGACCTCGGCGTCGGTGACTTTCGCCTTCGCCCACAGCGCGTCGAGGAAGCGGCGGATGCGGCCGTCGTCGCGCCCGTCGGCGGCGCGCTTCGCGTCGCGCACCGTGTCCACCCGCCCCGGGCGTCGCTTAGGCACGCGGTAACGGTCGAGCTCGTTGAGCGTGCGCGGCAGGTCGGTGTAGTAGCAGAACTCGAACATCGCGTCGCCCGAGTGGTCCGCGACCGCGCCCCAGGTGCCGGCGCATTTCATTCCGTGCACGATCGCGCCGTAGCCGCCGGAGGACTTGCCGAAGCAGCCGCGGTGGTCGCGCGAGGCGAGCGTGCGGAACTCGCGGTCGACGAACGGGACGAGCTCGCGCGTGAGGTAGTCCGCATAGCGCCCGATGGCCGGCGAGTTGACGTACTGGTTGCCGCCGAGGCTCGTGAAGCAGTCCGGGAAGACGACGATGCACGGTCCCATCCGGCGGTCGTGCATGAGGCGCGCGACGCGCTCGGGCACGTTCTCGTCGAACGGGCGCCAGTTGACGTGCGCGAGCCCGGAGCCGGTGAAGCCGACCAGGTCGAACAGCACCGGGTAGCGCCGGCCGCGCCCGGTCGAGCGGCCGCGCGAGGTGCCCTCGTCGTAGCCGGGAGGCAGCCACACCGGCAACCTGCGCACGTGCGGGTCGCCGAGGGGATTGCGCGCCAGCACGCGTGAGACGTGCTCGAGGACGACGAGCCGGCCGGCGGGCGCGGCGTGATGCTTTCTGGCCATGGGGGGTGTCGGTGCGCGGGGTCTCCCGCAGGCGTCCGGATTGTGACGACGCGCGACCTCGCGCGCAATCGGCCCGATGCTGCGGGGCAAGATGCGCATGCACCGTTCGCCGGGCTAGCATCGCCAGGTCAGCCCGCCGTCGGAGCGGGCACGGAGCGCGCGATGACCTCACGACCGAAGCTCTTCACGATGCTCGCCGCGGTGCTCGGGCTGCTCGCCGCCGCCGCCCCGGGCGCGGCGCGCGGCGGCCCCTCGACGCTGGTCGAGTGCATCGAGGGCTCGGAGTTCGTCGCCAATGCGGCCGCCTCGCGCGACAACGGAATCTCGCGCGACGCGTTCCTCGACCGGCTCGAAGGCGACCTGGCCGCGATACACGCGTTCCCGGTCTCGATCCGGTGGTTCGCGAAGGACGCGGACGACGAGCAGTTCCTGCGGGCCGCCGCGCGCGACGTGTTCGACCGGCCGCGCTCGCCCGAGCGCCACGCCGCGGCGTTCTTCGCGGCCTGCGTGGCACGCGGGTCCGCCTGAGCGCGGCGCGGCGGGCGCCGCGCCAGCCACCGGAGGCCCCACGGACGCCGGCCCCGGGCCCGCCCGGCGCTACGCGGCGACCGGCTCGGTCGCCGGCGCGATCTCGAGCGCGAGCGCGGCGGCGTTCACGCTCGCCGCGATGCGGCCGACGTCGCGGAGCTGCTGCGTCGTGAGGCCGGCCTCCTTCAGCTGCGTCGCGTGAGAGGCCACGCAGAACTCGCACTTGCCGACGATCGACGCGGCGAGCGCGTAGAGTTCGAACGCGACCTTGTCGACGCCGCCGTGCGTGGCGTAGGCGTTCATGCGCAGCTCGGCTCGCATCGTCCTGAGGTCCGGATCGCCCGCCATCTCGACGAACGGGTACCAGACGTTGTTCATGCCCATCAGCGCGGCGGCGGTGAGGGCGGCTTCGGCGTGGCGGACGTCGAGCGCCCCGGGGTCGCGGAACGCGGCCACGAGCGAGGGCGAGCGCGCCGCGTAAGCCGCGGCGAGCGCGGCGCCGGCGGCGAGATGCGGTTCGAGGCTCGAGCGCGCGATCGTCGCGTCGAGGTTCAGCCGGATGTCCTTCGCCCAGTCGGGCAGGCGGGACTTGAGGGCGGTGAGCGTGTCCATCGGGTCTCCAGGCAAGGGTCGGGGGGAGGAGGCAGGGGAGCGTCGGCGACGTTTCCCCCGCACCCGGCGTCAGATCGTCGTGCCACCTACCTTGCGGTTGCACGCGCACAGCTCGTCCGTCTGCAGCCCGTCGAGGATTCGCAGCACTTCCTCGGGGTTGCGCCCCACGTTCAGGTTGTTCACCGACACGTGCTGGATCACGTTGTCCGGGTCGATCACGAATGTCGCGCGGAGCGCCACGCCTTCCTTCGGGTCGCGCACGCCGAGCTGGTCGACGAGCGAGCCCTGCACGTCGGCGAACTGCCAGTGGTTGAGGCTCCGGAGATCCGCGTGGTCGCGGCGCCAGCCGAGCTTGGCGAACTCGTTGTCGGTCGACCCGCCCAGCACGACGGCGTCGCGGTCGGCGAAGTCCGACGCGAGCTTCGCGAATCCGACGATCTCCGTCGGGCACACGAACGTGAAATCCTTCGGGTAGAAGTAGACGACCTTCCACTTGCCCGGGAACGACGCCTCGGTGATCGGCTCGAACGCCGACACGCCCTTCTCCTCGTGCTGGTTGAATCCGGGCTTCACGCCCATCACGCTGAACGGCTCGACTTTCTGGCCCACGGTCTTCATGCGAATCTCCTCGGTGAAATAGGGAATGAGAACGATTCGTATGTTATGGCCGATGGGCTTGTAATTCAATCCAATTATAGTTATCGGCACGATCGACGCGGCCTATCGGCCGGCCAGCCGGCGCGGCGGGGGCGCCGCGCGCCGCGGGCGTCAGGCGAGCATCGTGCCGCGGCAGCGACGCGCGCCGCAGCGGCACGCGTAGGCCTTGCGCATGCGCGGGCCGACCCTGCCGTCGATCGACAGCCGGTAGTCGTACGCGAGTTCCTCGCCCGCGCGGATGGTGCGCCGGGCGGCGATGAACACGCGGCCGCGCTCGTCCTCGTAGGCCTCGCAGTTGGGCGCGCACGAGTGGTTGATCCAGCGCGCCGAATTGCCGCGCACGGCCGCGTCGATGACCCGGCCGTCGTCGAGCGAGAACAGGAACGTGTGGTGCGGGTCGTCGCCGCTTTCCGGCTGCCCGGACGCGTCCTCCCACGTCGTGCGCCTGCCGCGGTACTCGATCACGGTCTCGCCCTTGCGGATCGTGCGCGTCGCGAAGACGCCGCGGCCGTGGATCGGGGAGGAGAGGACGCGCCAGGCGCGGGCGGGCTTGCGTGCGGACGGGGCCATGTGATCGGGCGCGCGACTCGTCGTTCGCGCGCGTTGAATCCGGATGAACCGGCGATGTTACCAAACGAGCCGGCTCAGCCGCGGGCGAGATCGCGCAGCGCCGCGCACAGGCGCGTGTGCCCGAGCAGCCTGCGCTGGTACGCGAACTCGTCGCGCGCCTTCGCGGCGAGCACCGCCGCGACGCCGGCGCGCGCGGCGTCCGGCCAGCGCGCGATCGCGTCGCATTGCGCGAGCAGCGGCGCCCATGCGCGCCAGGCCTCGTGCACGGCGCCGGCGCGAGGCGCGGCGCGGCCGAGGAGACGCTCCGCAACGGCGATCGCCTCGCGCTCGGCGCGCGCCGGGTCGCCGCGGCCGCGCTTCGCGAGCCAGGCGGACGCCCGTTCGGCCAGCACGACCGGGTCCGGCGGCGCGGGCCCCGGCACGACGTCGAGCGCGAGGTCGCTCGCCGTGAAGCGGCGGAGCACGGCGATCGGCGCGCGATGGCGCGGGTCGTCGGCGAGCATCGCGGCCTCGCGCTCCGCGAGCGCGCGGATGCGCGCGACGACCGGCCGGAAGCCGAGCCGCCAATAGAACCAGAACGCACCCGAGACCAGGCCCTCGCGGCTGCCTTCGCCGTACTGCGACGGCTCGACGACGAAGCGCGTGACCCCGAAGCGCTGGCGATACGCGCGCAGCACCTGGGCGAACAGCCACGCGGACTCGCCGCCGCGAAACGCCGGGAAGACGTTGACGCCGATGCGGCAACCTCCGGCAAACGGCCAGCCGCCGCCGTAGGCGACCGGAACGCCGTTTCGGTACAGGACGAAGCCCACGTGCGCGTCGAGCGCGCCGCGGCGTCCCGCGGCCGGAGCGTGCAGGGCGATCGAGACGCCGCGGCCGAGGCGGTGGAGTTCGGTGTCGCGCGCGGTGGTCGTCGACATCGCGTCGGTCTCGCGGCCGAGCACCGCGAGCGTGCCGCGGCTTGCGTCGACGATCGCCGCGCGCTTCGCGGGCGATGGCGGCGTCGCGCGCGGCAGCGGCGCCAAGAGCGCGGCGGCGAGGTCGACCTCGCGCTCGAGCCGCCGGACGACGAACGGCGCGTGCGCCGGGCCGCGCAGGAACGTGCGCGACAGCGACGATCCGCGGAGCGCGATCGTCGTCCACGCGCCGGTAGCCTCGAACAGTCGCTCGCGCACCGCGCCCGACGCCGGCAGCGCGTCGAACGTGCGGACCAGCCAAGCGAGGCGGTCGCCGGTGCCGGCGAAGGCCGCGACGATCCCGTCGCCATCGAGGCTCCCGCCGCCGGCGACGTCGGACTGCAATGGAGGAAGCGCGGGGGCGATCGCCTCCGCGAGCGGAAGCGGGTGGTCGTCGATCGCGTCGAGGCGCGCCGCGCCGGGATGGCGCACGACGAGCCAGCGCGCGATCGGGAGCCCGAAGCAAGCCTTCACCTCGGACCACGCGACGCCGGTCTGCGCGAGCGCACGGCGCTCGCCTGCGCGACCGCGCTCCGCGACCGCGCGGAGCGCGCCGGCCACGCGCGCGAGTTCGCCGCCCGCCCGCGCGTACTCGCGCGGTGTCGCGGGATGCGCGCGCACGAACAGCATGAGGTCGTGGTAGTCGAGGAGCGCGCGCGCGTCGGCGAAGCCCCGCCGACTCGCGTCGTCGAGCGCCGCGCGGCGGAGCATGAGCGTTCCGCGGCCGAAGCGCGAGAGCGTCGCGCGGAGCGCGCGAACGGCCTCGGCGCGCAACGGGGCCGGCGCGTTGCTCGTCATGGGCATGGACGGCGGATCAGCGCGGCGGCGCGACGCCCAGCGTTCGCCGCGCCGCGCCGAGCGTCGGGAACTCGAGCAGCGCACCCCCGGGCGCCTCGATCCTCCAGCCGGCCAGCGGGGTCGAGTCGGGCAGGCGCGGACGCCGGGCCGGGTAGCCGACGCGGCCCGTGTAGCGATGCGCGTGCTCGCGGTCGGTGAGCGTGCCGTCGGGCCGCGCGATGCGGTAGGTGAGCTTCAGCTCGAACGCGAACGCGCCCTTCGCCCGCGGAGCGATGCTTCCCTCGAGTGTCCACGGCGGTCCGAAATACGACGACATCCCCGGCGTGTTCATCGCGAGGATGCGCGTCCCGGCCGCGCGCACCGGTGTCGCCTTCGTCACCTTTCGAGGTCCGCGCGGCAGCGCGAGCTGCAGGAGCGAGGCGACCTCCTGCGCGGCGAGCAGCGGGTCGTTGAGCAGGTCGGCGCCCGCGCTCGGCAGCGACCGGTCGCTCTTCTCCGCGACGAGGCTGCCATCGATCAGCAGCACCTCCGCACGGCCGCGGTAATTCGGGTTGGCTTCCTCGATCGTCGCCAGCAGGTCGCGCCCCGAGGCGACGGTGAGCCCGTAGCGCGATCTCGCCTCGCCCTGCGTCACGTCGACCGTGAGCGTCGCGAACTCGAACCACGGGCCGTCGAGGCACATCGCTCCCGACGGCGGCGGTCCGCATTCGACGGACAGCGCCGCCGCGTGCGCGGCGTGCGCCGCGAACGCGGCGGAACACGCGAGCGCCGCCACCGCGACGCGACGAAGCCGAACGTCCATGATGCGCGACGTTACCACGGCGGCCGGATCAGCGGACCGGCGCACCGAGCATCGCGAGGAGGACCGGTGTCGTGAGCGCGGCAGCGGCCGTCGACAGCACGAGGCTCGCGGCCACGGGGCCTTCGAGCGCACGGAACTGGCGCGCCATCAGGTAGACGTTCGCGCCGGTCGGCAGCGCTGCCATGACCACGACGACGACGGTCTCGTCGTGCGGCAGTCCCACGAGACCGGCGAGCGCCCAGGCGGCGGCGGGCAAGGCGACGAGCTTCACCGCCGCCATCGCCGCGCTTTCGCGCCAGCCCGAACGGATCGCGACCTCGCCCAGTCCCATGCCCAGCGTGACGAGCGAAAGCGGAATGGCGGCCTGCGCGAGCAGCGCGAGCGCACGATCGACCGGACCGGGCAGCGCGAGGCCGGTGAAGCCGAACGCGGTGCCGGCCAGGATCGAGGCGACGACCGGGTTCGCGAGCACGCCGCGCGCGGTGGCCGCGAACTGGCGCGCGGAGAACGCACCGTGCCGCGCCAGCTCGACCGACACGCTCACCAGCGTCCACAGGATCAGTGCGTTGAACACGACGATCAGCGTCACGGCGGGCATCGCGGCGTCGCCGAGCGTCACCTGCACGAGCGGGATGCCGAGCAGCACGGTGTTCGAGAAGACGCCGCCCAGCGCGAACACGGACTGCGCGACGCCGTCGTGCCGGAACGCGGCGCGCGACACGCCCCGCCCGAACGCAAACACGGCAAGGCACGCGCCGAAATAGGCCGCGAGGACGCGCGGGTCGACCGTCGGAAGCGCCGAGAAGTCGCTCATCAGGCGGAACAGGAACGCCGGGATCACGACGGCGAAGACGAATCGCGTCAGCGTGTCGGTCGCGCTGGCCGGCCATCGGCCGCTTCGCGCGAGGCCGTAACCCAGCGCGATCAGCACGAACAGCGGGCCGGTGAGCGCGACGAAGTGGAGGAGGTTGGACATCGGCGTGCGCGAAACGCGGGGCCGACCCGGGGTTCGCATCCCGTGCGCGGGGGCGCGGGTCATCCCCCCGCGCGAGCGTCGGGTCGGCCCCGCGTTCGCCCGGGGGATCGCGATTGTGGCAGATCGCCGGCGCGACGCTTGGCGGCATGTCGCGCGTCGCATAGACTGCGGGCGCCCGCCGACGCGGGAGCGGGACGCCCGTGCACTACCGACGCATGCATCACGACGAGATCGACCGTCCCGAGTGGGACCAGCCTCGGCGGCCGGCCCCTCCGGATCGGCGCGTCGCGATCTGCACGACACCGCGGTCGGGCTCCTACCTGCTGTGCCGCCAGATGATCCACGCGGGACTCGGCCTGCCGGCCGAATACTTCCGCGACTGGTCGATCAGGCCGCTCGCGGCGCGCTGGGGCGCCGCCGCAGGCGACGACGACGCCTACATCGACGAGCTCGAGGCGCGCCGGACGAGCGCGAACGGCGTGTTCGCCGCCAAGGTCCAATGGCACCACCTGAAGGCGCATCCGCGCGTGCGCGAGCGTTTGCTCGCGCGCGCGGACCTCGTCGTGTTCCTCTACCGGCGCGACGTCGTCGCGCAGGCGGTCTCGTGGCAGGTGTCGCTCGCGACCGGGTTCTGGTCGTTCGACGCGACGCCGGGACCGAAGGCGCCGGACGCCTCGCTCGACGACCCCGGGCTCACGCTGGGACTCGCCAACGAGCTTGCGCGGCAGAATCGCGCGTGGCAGGAGCTGTTGCGGACGCTTGGGCGCAAGGTCCTCGCCGTCCCCTACGAATCCTACGTCACGGGGCAGAGCGAGCTGCTTTCGCGGATCGCGGCCGATCTCGCGCTGCCCGACGGCGCATGGACGCTGCCGCCCTCGGAGCCGCGCGACGGCAGGCTGCCCGACGACGTCGAGGCGGCGCGCGCGCGGTTGCTCGCCCAGGCGCGCGCCGCGCTCCCCGCGCCGACGGGCGCCTGAGCGCGCGGGTTCCGGGCACGGGCCTTGCACCGCTGACCCGACCATGGCGCGCATTCCGCCGGCCTTCGCCGGCACTCCGCTGGGCAACGCCTTCGAGCAGCTGTCCGCGCGCCGCGTCGCGCAGGCGCGCGAGGCGGCGACGACCGCGCTCGACCTCGCGCTGGCGTGCGACGACGCGGAGGTCGCGGCGTGGTCCGCGCTCGCGCTGGCCCAGGCCGATCACCAGGACGCCGCGTTCGAGTCGTCGATCCGGCGCGCGCTCGACGTGCAGGCGCGCGCCGAGGCGCTCGACGACGCCCGGCTCTCGGTCGAGGCCGCGCTCGCGCTGGGCACCGGCTTTCTGCGCATCGGTGACACCGAGACCGCGATCTCGGTGGTCGAAAACGAGGTCGATCGGGCATTCAGGATCGGCGACCGCGAGCTCCTCGCCGCGGTGCACCGCGTGCTCGGCGTCGCGCTCGCGGAGATCGGCGGCCACGTCGCCGGCGTGTCGACGCTCGAGCGCGCATTCGGCTTCGCGCTCGAGAGCGGCGCACCGCGCGCGATCTGCGAGTGCGCGAACTCGCTCGGCGCAGCGATCTACCAGTCGTGTCGCGGCGCGGACCCCGATGCGAAGGCCGACGCGCTCGCCAACGCGGAGGACATGATCCGCACGGCGCTCGACGTCGCGAACGAGGAGGGCGAGCTGCCGGCGATCGCGGCGGCCGAGTCGAGCCTCGGCGCGGTGATGATCGAGCGGGGCGACTGGATCGAGGGCCGCCGGTGGGCGGCCCGCGCGCTCGACAAGACGCGCGCGTCCGGCGACCTGCTGTCCGAGGGCTACGCGCTCGTGAGCCTCGCCGAGTGCGACCGCGAGCTCGGGGCCATCGCGGCGGCGCTCGCCTCGCTCGAGCAGGCGTACGCGATCGGCGCCGCCCAGCGGGCGAAGCCGCTGCTGCGCAGCGTGCACCTGCAGATCTCGCAGACCTTCGAGCGCGCGGACCGCAACGCCGACGCGCTCGCGCACTACAAGCGCCACCACGCGCTCGAGCGGGAGATTGCCGCCGACATCGGCGAGCAGCGGGCACGCCTGTCCGGCCTGCGCCTCGACCGCGAGCGCGCGCGGCGCGAGGCGGACCACTTCCGCGCCGAGACCGAGGCGCTGTCGGACGAGGTCGAGCGCGATCCGCTGACCGGCATCGGCAACCGGCGCGCGTTCGACCGTGTCCTTGCGTCGCTGCTCGCGCACGGCGGGGCACGCTGCGCGCTCGCGATCATCGACTGCGACCACTTCAAGGACGTGAACGACAAGGTCTCGCACGTCGCCGGCGATCGCGTGCTCCAGCGCATCGCGGGCGTGCTCGCGCAGGCGTTGCGGCGCACCGACCTCGCCGCGCGGTTCGGCGGCGACGAATTCGCGATCGTGTTCGCGGACGCGGATCCCGGCGACGCGGCCGGCGTGTGCGAACGCATCCGCGCCGCCATCGAGCGGCACGCGGAAGACGGCGCGCCGACAGTGACCGTCAGCATCGGGCTGGCGCACGCCGCCGCGGGCGACACGGCGAAGTCGCTGCTCGAGCGCGCCGACGCCGCGCTCTACCGCGCCAAGGCGGAAGGGCGCAATCGCGTGAGCGCGGCGTGACGGCGCGGCCGGCCGGCGCGATCGCGCGGGTGCCCGGCCGCGTACGCTTTACCGACGCGGTCGCGCAGGCCGTCGTCCGCCGTGCGGGGCGCTGGACGTTGCCGCGTCGTCAGGCGGCCTTCCCGGCGCGCTGCGCACCGATGCGGTCGAGCGCGGCGGACACCGCGCGGTCGACCAGCGGCACCGGCTCCATCACGAGCGCGGCGCGTCCGTTGGTGATCTCCCAGGCGAGCTCCTCGGGCGAGTAGACGAACGCGCGCGAGCGCAGGCGGCTGGTGAACACGTAGCGCGTCCGCATCGGGCTGATCCAGTGCAGCCGCGCATTCACGCGCCCGTCGTCCGAGGCGAACGCGAGCCAGGTGCCGATGACCATGTCGTTCACGAAGTCGTGCACGTTGGCCGTGGCGGGCAGGCCGTGGCTCGGCGCCGCGGCCGGCGGCGCCGCGTCGGCCTCCGCCTTCGCGGCCGCCGGCTTGATCGCCTCGATGTGAAGTCGGTAGAGCGCGTCGAAGAACGGCTGCGTGCGCTCCGGCTCGACGCCGAGCTCCCTGCACCCGGCGCGCAGCCCCGTGACGAGCGCCGGCACCATCTTCGCGAGGCGCGCCTTCTGCGCCGTGCGCTCCTTGGCCGTGATGCTCCACAGGAGGTCGTCGACGGACTTGAGTCCCCGCGCGAGGCCCGCGCCCTCGGGTCCCTCGCGCTTGCGCAGGTTCGCGAGGTGGTCGGCCCATACCGTTTCGGTGAACGAGCGCACCTCGAACGGCACGTCGATGCCCGCGAGCTTGTCGCGCACGCTCGCGCGCACGGCGGAACGGTCCTCCTCCTTCTGCTCGTTCGCGAGCGCGGTCGCGACGTCGGGGCCTGCGGCGGTCTCGGTGCTGCGCTGCTCGGACTCGATGAACGCCACGAGCTTGCGGTCGGCCTGCGCGAACGCCGCGACGTCGATCTCGAAGCTGTAGCAGACGTCGTCGATCACCGTCGTGGCGATGCTCCTGAACGCGTCGAAGTAGCGCGGGTCGCCGGTCGCGCCGATCGCGCCGCCCGCGAGGTGATCGAGGAACTTGCGGGCGGGGTGCGCGCGGTCGGAGAAGAAGGTACGGTCGAGCAGGCCGACCTTGACGACGGGCACCTGCAGCCGCCCGAACAGCTCGCGCAGCGACTCCGGGATCGACGGGTCGCCGAACACGTAGTCGAACAGCAGCGCGATCACGTCCATCGTGATGCGGTCCGTCTCGTGCTCGAGCTGGTCGGCGATGGCGAGGCGGATGTACGGCACGAGGTTCTGCGGCACCTTGACGACGGCGCCGTCCTCGGACTTCGGCGCGGCCTCGGCGATCGCCGCGGGCAGGTCGATCCGTTGCCATTGCGCGAGCACCTTGAACAGCGGCGAGTTCGTGCCGAGCGCCATTAGCGGATCGATGTTCGGCATGTCGCCTTGCAGCGCGTCCGCGGCGGCGGGCATGCCGGCGGCGATCTTCGACAACGCGGCAAGGCCCGCGATCACCTGCGGCGCCGCGGCGAGCCGCGCGGCGGCGTCGGCCGGAATCGGCACCGCCCCTTCGGGCAGCGCCGCGCCGCCGCGCGTCGCGTCGGCCATGCGCTGCGACGGGAGCTTCTCGGCGAAGCGCAGCGCGAGCGGCGCGCTCGGGTCGGAAAACGTCGGCGGGATGACGATGTCGGTGGGAAGCGGCCCCGCCTCGCTCATCAGGCGGCTGAAGGCCGGCAGCAGGTCGCGATCGTCCTCGGGCCACAGGTCGCTCCTGGCGCGAAGCGCCGCCTTGATGTCGGGAAGCACGTTGCGGTCGGCGAGGAAGCGGTTCAGGCGGATGTAGACCTTGTTCGCCGAGGGCGTGATGTCGGCGACGAGGCGCTCCATCAGCGGTCGCCAGATCTTCGCGACCGGATAGATGGCGCGCGACGTCACGCCGAGCGCGTCGAGCAGGTAGGCGGGTGAGAACGGACTGTCGAGATCGCGCGTCGGGCGCTCGCCCAGGAGCTCGGCCACGCGCAGGTCCATCGCCTCGAGTTCCCGGCGCGTGAAGCGCACGAGGAATCCGGTCGCGGCGGTGAGCGCGGCCTGCTTGTCGTGGTCGAAGGCGGTCAGCACGCGCAGCGATGCGAGCGAGGCGTCGAAGTCGGGCCGCCGTCCGCGTCGGCGGTCGCCCGCGAGGCGCCGCTCGAACAGCTCCAGGAGCACGCTGTCGAATTTCTTCAGCCACTCGGCGCGCTTGTCCTGGAACTCCTGCGCCTCCGTGCGCGAGACGTAGTCCGACAGCTCGAACAGGTCGTTCGTGGTCTCGATCGACGTGCGCGCGAGTTCGCCGAGATCGGCGGCGTACAGCGCGAACGCCTGCCGCAGCAGGCCGCGCCCGTCGACGATCTGCCGCGGCGGCGCGCCGTCGGCGCCGGTGGGGGGAAGGGGGGGGGCGGCGGTCATCGCTGAGGGGTCGGCCCTGACGGCCGCCCTCGTGCCAGCAGGCACTTCGACCATTTTACGAGACTCCGGATCCGGCCGCTTTCGCGGCCGGACGGGCGGGCCGGCCACCGGCTCGAACGGGGACGTGGCCCGATCCCGCCTGCGATAATGCCACCGGTGGCGCCGCCCCTCCGGCGGCGCCTCGCGAGAGGACCGATTCGTGCCCGCGTCATCCCCGTCGAACCCGCCGAGCGCCGCCGGGGCAGCCGCTTCGGCCGTGCCTGCCTACGCCAGCGCGCCGCGGCGCATTCGAACCCTGTACGCCCTCGCCGCGCTCCTCGTGCTGGGTGCGCTTGGCGGCGTGGCGTCGCTGGCGCTGCGCGACCGCGCCCAGCCGCCCGGAGCGCACGGGTCGGCGCCAGCCTCGCTCGCTGACGAAGCGCGAAACGCGCGCGAGGCGGCACGCGCCGCGCTCGAGGAAGCGTCGCGGCACGTGCTCAGGCCTGCGACGCCGTTGCAGCCGGAAGGGCCGATGGTCCGGACGCCCGACCCGACCGCCGGGATCGACACAGGCTCCGTCCCGGAGGTCCCGGCGGAGCCCTGGAGTCCGGATTCGCCGCGCGCGGGCGAGCGCGTCGTGCCCGCGCCGCCGGCGGAGCGCTTGGCGGTCTCGCCGCTGGCCGCGGCGCCGGAACCGGGCCACTCGGCGCCGGGTGGCGCGGCGGTCGAGATCGCAGGCGCCGAGGTCTGGGCGCAGATGCGCGCCGAGCTCGCCCGCTGCACCAACACGAGCGTCATCCCGCGCGTCGTGTGCGTGCAGCGCGTCAGGGCGCGCTACTGCGACGGTCACTGGGGATCGGTCCCGGAATGCCCGGGCGGCAGTTGACCCGCTCGGGGCGGCGGCACCGGGCG
The DNA here is from genome assembly GCA_905339295.1 of Burkholderiales bacterium. Classification (GTDB taxonomy): domain Bacteria; phylum Pseudomonadota; class Gammaproteobacteria; order Burkholderiales; family Casimicrobiaceae; genus VBCG01. The sequence goes on along the minus strand of CAJPFI010000025.1, from coordinate 24,841 downwards.
GCGCCAGGACGCGATTGCCCGAGCGGACGCGACGGCGGCGAGCGACCGCGCAGCACGGACGCCTGGTCGTGGGGCGTCGCGTTTCGTCGTGCACCGGACCGTCCGGTCGGATCGGGCGCGCGGCCGCCTTCCCGGGCGCGCATCTTCGGATAGACTGCCCGGCCCATCCGGGGACCGCGGCCGCCGGCAGCGTTCCCCCACCGGAGACTGGATCGATGGCATTCCTGCGCGTTTCCCTTGCGGCGCTCGCCGCGACGTTCGCGCTGGCGCAGTCCGCGCCGGCCCAGGTCGCGAAGCAGCGCATCGAGAAGGCGGCCGACCTGCCGAGGTTCGAGTACCGCATCGACGGCAAGGTCGAGCGCCTGCTCGCCGATCCCGCGGCATTCGCGCCGTTCGCCGCCGCGGTGCGTCGCGACACGCAGTCCGTGCTGGACCGCTACGAGATCGCGGACAAGGCCACCGAGCGCCAGCTCCTCGGCACGCTGCTCCAGCTCGACTGGCTCGAGGGACGCCACGACGACGCGATGGCGAAGCTCGCGCGCATCCGTGCGCTCGAGGAGAAGCCCGCGGACAAGCTCACGTCGGGCATGCTGCTCCGCGCGATCGACGGGGCGCGGCGCGCGACCGGCGCGACGGGCGGCGATGGCTGGCGTGCCGAGGTCGCGCGGCGCCTGCGCGCCGAGCTCGACGCCATGCCATACGCGGTCGTCGAGAACAACGTGAAGGGCGCCAGGACCTCGGCCGAGGTGATCAGCGAGGCGCTTGTCCTGGGCCAGCTGCGCGACGTGATCCAGCCGATCGTCGACCGGTCGGGCAGCCTGTCGTCCGACTTCGCGCCGGGGATCGTCGCCGCGAAGTACCGGCTCGCGGTGCAGCTTCCGCTCAAGTCGACGCTGGCCGACGCGTACGGCGCGTACCTGGCGGCGAACCGGGTCGAGAAGGCGGACATCTGGGCGGCGCGCGAGGCGACGCTGCCCGCGGGAGGCGGATACGCCCCGGTCGTCGTGGCGATCTGGGACAGCGGCGTCGACACCGCGCTCTTCGGCGACCGTGTCGTTCGCGATGCATCGGGCTCGCCGGCGATGATCGCGTTCGACAGGTACTCGGATCCGGCGACGGGCGAGCTTTTCCCGATCCCGGCGGAGCTCAGGGACAGGCTGCCGCGCATGAAGTCGCGGCTGAAGGGCTTCTCCGACCTGCAGGCGAACGTCGACAGCGCGGAGGCTTCCGAGGTCAAGCAGTTCCTGTCGAACCTCCGGCCCGACCAGTACAGGTCCGCGATCGAGGAACTCTCCGCCGCGGGCAACTACATCCACGGCACGCACGTCGCCGGCATCGCCGCGGCCGGCAATCCGTACGTCAGGCTGGTGAACGCGCGCATCGAGTTCGGGTACACGCTCCAGCCCGATCCGTGCCCGAGCCTCGAGCTCGCGCACAAGGACGCCCGCAACCTGCAGGCCTACGTCGGGTTCTTCCGCCGCCACGGCGTGCGCGTGGTCAACATGAGCTTCGGCGGCAGCGTCGGCGACGTCGAGGGCCAGCTCGAGCAGTGCGCCATCGGAAAATCGCCCGACGAGCGACGGACGATCGCGCGCGACTGGTTCGACATCGGCAAGGACGCGTTCGTCCGGGCCATGTCGTCCGCGCCGGAGATCCTGTTCGTCGCCGCGGCGGGCAACGAGAACGCGGACTCGACGTTCGCCGAAGCGGTCCCGGCCGACATCGCGCTGCCCAACGTGATCACCGTCGGTGCGGTCGACAAGGCGGGCGACGAGGCGTCGTTCACGAGCTACGGCAAGACCGTCGTGGTGCACGCCAACGGCTACCTCGTCGACAGCGTGATCCCGGGCGGCGAGCGCATCCCCGAGTCCGGCACGTCGATGGCCGCGCCGCAGGTGACCAATCTCGCCGCGAAGCTACTCGCGGTGAATCCGGGGCTCTCGCCGCCGCAGGTGATCGCGATCATCCGCGACACCGCCGAGAGGACGGCCGACGGGCGCCGCGTGCTCGTCCATCCGCGCAACGCGGTCGCGGCGGCGCGAGGTGCGCGTGGGTAGCGCGACCCCGCCGAAGCGGGCGAAGTTCGCCTCCTCCAAGGGACCGCATCCCCGGGGCGGCAGCCGTGATCCGTCCGACGCGTGCCGGCACGCGTCCCCCCTGAGGGGGCAGGCGACCTCGGGGCGGCCCTTCGGTCGCCGGGCGCGGAGGCGATTCCCCGCTGCGCGGCCGAGCGCTCGCCGCCGGGACCCCGGCGGGCGGTCGTCGTTCGTCGGCGACGCCGCGGTGCGGAAGTTGCTTCGAGATTGCGCTCGGGGGCGAGAGTGTGGTGGACGGTGTCGGGAGTGACGCGGGGCGGCAACCCTTGACCAAGGGCGAGGGTGTCGACGCGCCCGCCGCCGCAGGCGCGTCACGCCGGCACTGCGGCGTTCGCCTGGCGCCGGGGGCCAGGGTCTGCTCCCGTTGCGGCTCGGTCCTGCGGTCCGAGCGCGCACCCGGCAACACGCGAGCCCGCCCTCACGCCCCGATGGTTCCGCCGCCCCCGTCACGTCGCGCCGACTCCACGCCGGCCGCCCGCACGACGACCGTCGCGTCGGACGCTGGCCGCACCGCCGCGCCGGGACCGGCCGATGCGCCGGTGTCCACCGCACCGTCCAGACCGCCGCCGATTCCGCGCCCGCGCGACCCGCAACCGGTCGAGCCGATCTTCGAGCCGCGCCGCGCGAGCCTGCGCGGAGAGCGATTGGTCGCCTGGAGCGCGCTTGGCGCGCTCGTATTCGCCACGTTCGTCTTCGTCGAGCGCATCGGCGGCCTGCAGGACGAGGTCGCGCGCGTGACGGTCGCGCCCGCGGTCGTGACGCCGAAGGAGCGGATCGAGCGAACCGGCGGCGCCGCGCCGGAGCCCGTCGCGAGCGCGACGCCCGACGCCGAGACGCGGGAGCGTGGCGACACCGTCGACGCGCTGCCGCCCGCCGACGGGGCGGCCGCGGCGGCTGCGGCTCGCGCCGCGACGCGGCAGCAGGCGCGTCCGATGGCACGCTCGATCGGATCCGTGCGCAAGCCCGCGCCGGGCGCCGGGCAGCGCGCGCGTCGCGCCGTCACCGTCCTTCCGGCTCCCGTGCCCGCACCGGTCGTCGCGAGCTCCGCGGTGGCGCACGCGGGCGCGGCACCGCAGACGCGTTGGGAGCGCATGCGCGAGGAGATCGCCGCGTGCCCGTCGGGCGGCCTGTTCGAGAACCTGATCTGCGGTCAGCGCGTGCGCATGCGCTACTGCGAAGGCTGGTGGGGCCGCGCGAGCGAGTGCCCGAGCGGGAGGCAGGCGGACTACGGGAACTAGGGCGGGTCAACGCCAGCGCCGACGGGCCCCGGGGAATCCCCGCGGAACACGTCGTCGCAGCGCGCTGGCGTACTCGAGCCAATCGCTGGATGCCCCACGTTGCGTCCGTGCGTCCACCCTTCCGGACGCGCGACCCGCGGCGTCGGCCCGGTGCCCGCCCTCGGGAGTGGGCCCTGCGTCACCCTGCGCGCGGCGTCGCGCCGTCGCCCCCGACTGGAAGGTTGCGTCGTTTCGGTCCCGTGCAGGGCGACGCCGGCCGCGATCGCCGCCCGGGTCGTTCACCCGGGCCGAGCCTGGGACGCCGACGGGCGTGGCGACGGTTGCCGGGGGGCCGTGGCGGCGCGCGGCACCGCGTCCGGTCGTCGCGCTCCGGCCGCCCGCGTCACCCGCGGCCGACGAAGGGCATCTTCGTCGCCATGATCGTCATGAACTGGACGTTCGACGCAAGCGGCAGTTCCGCCATGTGGAGCACCGCGTCGCCGACGTGCGCGACGTCCATCAGCGGCTCGATCGCGACCTGACCGTTCGCCTGAGGCACGCCGGTCGCCATCTTCGCGGCCATCTCCGTCGCGGCGTTGCCGATGTCGATCTGGCCGACAGCGATGTCGTACTTGCGGCCGTCGAGCGACGCCGCCTTCGTCAATCCGGTGATCGCGTGCTTGGTCGACGTGTAGGGCGCCGAGTTCGGTCGCGGCGCATGCGCGGAGATCGATCCGTTGTTGACGATGCGCCCGCCGCGCGGCGTCTGGGACTTCATCGCGCGAAACGCCGCCTGGAGGCACAGGAAGGAGCCGGTCAGGTTGATGTCGACCACGTTCTTCCACTGGTCGAACGTCAGATCCTCGAGCGGGATCGGCGGGGCGCCGACACCGGCGTTGTTGAACAGGAAGTCCACGCGCCCCCATGTGCGCACCGTCTCGTCGAACAGTGCCCTGACCGATGCGGGATCGGCGACGTCGGTCGGCACCGCGCGCGTGCCGCCCGCGGGCGCCTCGGCGGCGACTGCCTCGAGCGGCTCGCGGCGCCGCCCGGCGAGCGCGACGTGCCAGCCGTGGCGGGCGAGGGCAAGCGCGACGGCGCGGCCGATGCCGGTGCCGGCGCCGGTGACGATGGCGATCTTGTTCGGGCTCATGGAGGAGTCGCGGTGCTGTGGGAACGACCGCGAGTGTAGTCGCGCGCGAGCGCGCGTGTCACGGGCGATCGCCGATGCGCGCCGGACGCGCCGCCGCGGATGCGTCGAATCCGGGCGGATCAGCGGTACGCGCCGACGCGGGTCTGGATGGCGCTGCTCGCCGGCGCGGTGATGCGTGCGGCAGGGCCGCCGAACGACGGGCCCGCGGACATCGGCGCACCTCCGCCGGCCGCCCCGGTGACTCCGCCGGTACCCGGGGGCGCGCGGCCGGGGAAGTCCGCGACGATGTCGTCGGCGGTCAGGGGCCGGCCGCCGGACCCGCCGGCGCGCGCCACCGGCACGCAGTGGTCCGCCTCGAAGAACACGAGGTGCTCGCCGCGGGCGCGCATTGCCGCGCGCCCGTGCGACGCCGGATCGAGCGCGCCGTCGAACGGGCTCGCGTGACCGCGGTAGACGATCCCGCCCCGGGCGTCGTAGACCGTGTAGCAGGGCGGGGCCGCGAGCGCGGGCGCGGCCAGCGTCCCGCAGGCGAGCACGGCCGCCACGATGGCGGCAAGGCGGCGGTGCCTGGGTCGGGTCGCGTCCATCGGCGGATCTCCGGAACGGGTGCCCCATTCAACCGCGAACCGCGGCGCGTGTCCACCCGCGCTAGCGGGGGCGCGGCGCGAGGGCGAGGTTGAGCAGGATGGCGCCGAACGTCGCCGTGCCGATGCCGCCCAGCGTGAATCCGGCGAGCTCGAGCGTGAAGTCGCCGGCGCCGAGCACGAGTGTCACGGCAGCCACGATCAGGTTGTGGTTGGCCGAGAAGTCGACCTTGTTGTCGACCCAGATGCGCGCGCCCGCGGCGGCGATCAGGCCGAACACCACGATCGACACGCCGCCCAGCACGGCAGCCGGAATCGCCTGGATCAGCGCGCCGAACTTGGGCGAGAAGCCGAGCAGGATCGCGATCAGCGCCGCGACGACGAACACCAGCGTCGAGTAGATCTTCGTGACCGCCATCACGCCGATGTTTTCCGCGTAGGTCGTGACGCCAGTGCCGCCGACGCTGCCGGCGATCATCGTCGCGACGCCGTCGCCGACGAACGCGCGGCCGATCATCGGATCGAGGTTGCGGCCGGTCATCGCCGCGACGGCCTTCAGGTGACCGAGGTTCTCGGCAACGAGGATCACGGCGACCGGCGCGATCAGCGCGATCGCGTTGCCGTCGAACACCGGCGCGGCGAAGCGCGGCGCGCCGATCCACGGGGCCGCGGCGATCGCGGCGGTCTCGATCGGCTTGCCCAGTCCCATGCCGTTGGCGAGCGCCGCGTAGATCACGCATGCGATCAGGAGCCCCACGAGGATCAGCAGGCGCTGCACCAGGCCGCGCGTGAACACCGCGACGCCGCCGACGCACACGATGGTCACGACCGCCAGCCAGGCGTCGAACGGCGTGCCGGTCGCGCCCTTGACCGCGATCGGCGCGAGGTTGAGCCCGATCACGGCGACCACCGCCCCGGTGACCACCGGCGGCATCAGGCGCTCGACCCAGCCAGTGCCGCTCGCCATCACCGCGAAGCCGACGAGCGCGTAGACGAGCCCGCACGCGACGATGCCGCCGAGCGCGACCGGCAGGGCCGCATTCGCGCCGCTTCCCGCGTAGCCGGTCGCGGCGATCACGACGCCGATGAACGCGAAGCTCGAGCCCAGGTAGCTCGGCACGCGCCCCTGCGTGATCGCGAAGAACACCAGCGTGCCGACGCCCGACATCAGCACCGCGACGTTCGGGTCGAAGCCCATCAGGAGCGGCGCGAGCACGGTCGCGCCGAACATCGCGACGACGTGCTGCGCGCCCATCGCGACGGTCTGCGGCCATGGCAGCCGCTCGTCGGGCGCGATCACGCCCACTGTCTTCACCGGCCATGCCGGGAACAAGCCTTCTGTACGCATCGTCTCCTCCCTTGCGCGGTCGCCTCGCCGCGGTCGCAGCATTCTAGGGCCGGTCAATGTCGTCGGGACGCTCCTGCTACGATCGGTTCCGGTGATGCGGAGGGACGACGATGCGTGGCGCGGGACGACGGAGTGCGGGATGGGCCGCGATCGCGGCGGCGGCGGGGCTCGGGATCGCGAACGCCGAGGAAATCGGCTCGGTCGACACCGCGTTCAAGCTGCTCGGGCCGGACCACAAGGTCGTCGTCGAGGCGTTCGACGACCCCAAGGTGTCGGGCGTCGCCTGCTACGTCTCGCGGGCGAAGACCGGCGGCATCAAGGGCGCGCTCGGCCTGGCGGAGGACCCGGCGCGCTTCTCGGTCGCGTGCCGGCAGGCGGGCGCCATCGCGTTCCGTGAACCGCTGCCGCGCCAGGAGGAGGTGTTCAGCGAAAGCGCGTCGCTCGTGTTCAAGCACGTGCGCGTCGTGCGCATCGTCGACGCCAGGCGCAACACGCTGGTCTACCTCACCTACGCCGACCGGCTGATCGACGGGCACCCGGACAACGCGGTCACCGCGCTGCCGGTGCTCGGCCACGCGATCCCGCTCGCGCCGCGCTGACGCCGCAGCGCCGCGCAGGCGTCAGGGCGTGGCGCCGCACATGCGCGCGAGCTTGCCGTACTCCTCGTGCGTGTCGACCGCCGCGTGCCGCGCGGCGAGCTCGTCGCGCGCGCTCGCCATGAACGCCTCGAGGTGCGCGGTGAGCTCGGCGGAGAGCGCCTGCTGCACCTCGGCGATCGTCGCGCCGTGGCGGACGCGGCGTCCGACGAGCGCATCGAGCTCGCGCTCGAGCGCCGGGGAGGCCTCGTCGGCGTAGCGCTCGAACACGTCGACGTGCCTGTGCTCGTGCTCGAGGATGAGCGGCTCGCGGCACGGATCTCCGCGGAACTCGCGCGCGACATAGACGGTCATCGACGACGCGGCGACCTCGATGCGCACGCGGGGCCGTGCGCAGGATCGGGCGCCGCGCGGGTCCTCGAGCCCGTCGAGCTCGAGGGTCGAGCGGTAGCCGAACTTCGCGCGCGTGAGGCCCACGGTGCGGTGCCTGGGGGAGGCGGACTCCGCGAGCCGCGCGAGGTCGGCGTGATCGTGCGCATAGTCCTCGGTCACCTCGCTCGGGACGCGGACGACATCGATGCGGCCGTCCTCGAGCGCGGCGCAGCGCGCCTCGAAGCTCGCGAACGGCGTGCCGGTGGCGAGCGCCGCGACGCGCTCGCAGCCGGAGAGCAGGGCGGCGGCCGCGCAAAGCGCGATCGGGTAGGCGGGGTTCACCGGGCGATGCTAGCTGAAGCGGCGCGCGTTCGCCCATCCGGCGATCGGGCGCCGGGAGCCGACGGGCGGCAATTCCGGAGTGCGATGACAATGTCATAGTAGCGTACAACGACGGCCGGTGCCGGCCGTGCGCACGCCCATGCCGGACATACGCCGCCCGCCCCGATCGACGACGTGCTCGATCTGCCGCCAGCCCACCGCGCCGGGCGAGCGCCTTTGCGCGCCGTGCAAGTCGGCGCTCAAGCGGGCGCGCGACACGACGGTGTCGGAGGCGATCGTGCCGAGGCGCCGTCCGCGCCAGCGACCGCCGCGGGTGAATCCCGTCCCGGCCGTCCCGGTCGGGACGGCCGGCACGGCGGAATCGCCGCGCCGCCTCGCGCGCGTGTCGCGATTCGCATGGGTGCTCGCGGCCGCCGGCGTGGTCGGCGCGTCCGGCGCGTGGATGGCGCGCACGAACGGCGACGCCGACGCCATCGCGCCGCGCAGCCTCGCCGCGCCCGCCCGCACGGAGGCCGAGGCGATCAACGCGTCGGCGACGACCGACAGCCGGTCGAAGCCGGGTTCCGGGGCGGCGCCGGCCGGGCCCGCCGGCGCGGCGGCGCGCACGCCCGCGCCAGGCATCGCGCTCATGCGCGAAACGCTCGATCCGCGCACATTGCCCTCAAGCATCGCGCTGCCCCGCGCCGCTGACGCCGCACTAGGGGCGTCCGCATCCGCGCCGCGTGCGCCCGCCCCGGCGAACGCAGGCGGCGCGTCGATGCCCGGACTGAGCGCGTTCGGACCGGTGGACGCCCCGCGTCTGCCGCCCGTTGTCGTCGCACAGGCGCCCATGCCGAAGGCCGCGCCGGATCGCTGGCAGCGGCTTGCCGATGCGCTCGCGCGCTGCCCGGCGGACGATACGATCGCACGCACCGTGTGCCAGGAGTCGCTGCGCATCGAGCACTGCGTCGGGCACTACGGCCGCGTGCCCGCCTGCCCCGCGCGCGAAGAGCGGGAGTACGGCAACTAGGGCCTGTCGAGGCTGCCGGGGCATCCACGCCCGGGCCGGGCTTGCCGCGGGGCCAGGCGCAAGCGAGGCCCGGCGCGCTTACGCGGCATGGCGCGACACATCGACGTTGCGGAATCCCTCGCAAGCGCGCTTCGCGCCGACGTAGAACGGGAGCGAGCGCCACGAGAGACCCAGATGGCGCACGAGGCGCGCGCCGAGGCCCATCCTCGTCGCCGCGACCGGCGCCGGATCGACGTCCCGCAGGTCGACGTACCAGGCGGCGGTGGGGCCCAGGCCCTCGAGCTCGAGCGCGAGGGACGTGGCGAGCGGCGCGGTGCGCGGCTCGACGCGGCGGTAGAACGGCTCGGTCATCAGCAGGTACTCGACCACGGGCACCGCGTTCTTGAGCATCCGGTGGACGACGATGACGTCGATGCCTGCCAGTTCGGTCACGCGCTTCACCTTGCGCATCGCGACCTCGCCCAGGTGGCCGACCAGCTTGATCTTGAGCTCGCCCGCCTGCTGGCATGCGTCGCACGGACACAGCGTGTTGGCGGCGAGGTCCGCGGCGCGTCGGTGGAACGCGCCATGAATCGCCGCCGCGCGCCCGGCGATCCACGCGGCGTCGGACGCGCGGTCCTCGGCGAGCGGCAGGTAGAAGAACGCCGCGTCGCCCTCGAGCTTCGCGAGCCTCAGCTCGGGCGCGGCGGCGTCGATCACCGCCTCGAGCAGCTGCGACACGACCTCGTGGGCGTGAACCACGCTCACCGCGTGCAGCTTCATGAAGCGCGTGTATCCGGCGATGTCGGCGATCAACAGCAGCGTCGGCTGGGCGGCCACGGCGGTCTCCCCGGTCTGGCGCCCTCCGTTGCGCGGAGGGCGGGGAATCGGATGCCCGGACCAGGCCCTACCTGACGCGGACCAGCACGGCGACCACGCGACGCGTGTCGACGACCGCGTCGAAGAACTCGCGCCCGGCGATCTCGGAGAGGTGGACGACCTGCGGCGTCACCGCCTTGACGACGCCGGTCAGCTCGTCGCCGGGGCCGAGCTTCACGGTGACGCGCTTGCCCTTGTGCGCGGAGAGCACCGTCTCGACCGTGTCGTCGGCGGAGACGGCAAGCGGCTGGGCGTGAACGGGCAGCGCGCAAAGGGCACTGGCGACGAGGACGGTGGCGAAGGGCAGGGACAGGGAGCGGCGCATGGCGGTGACGGCGGAATGAGGGATCGGCAGTCTAGCGCGCCATGGCGCACTGCGCAGGAGGAGGATCCGGTCGCGGGCAATCCCGATCGCGGTATCTTGCGGCGCAGCAGACGGACCGTCGTCCGGCCGCGTGAAGGCGCCGATCCGCTCGTGTCGGTTGGCAGGTTGGCGCAAGCCGTGCAATAGTGTCGGCAATCCACGGATGCCGTCGCCCCGGTCCGTGCGCACGAGGACTTCTCCCGGCCATGTCCAGTCGATCCCAGCGCTCCGCTTCCACCGCCGTCGCGATGCTCACCGCGATCGTCGTCGCCGCCTGCGCGACGCCCGAGGCCACCAAGGCGCCGCCGCCGTCCGCTGCGCCTGCGGCACCCGCGGCGACGCCGTCCACTGCCGCCCCGGCGCAGCCCGCCGTCCCGGCCGCCCCGGAGATCCCGCTGGCCGAGGCGCGCCCGATGGCCGCGAAGCTCGCGCTGCAGGCCGTCGACCAGCTGCAGACGGGGGACGAGGCCGGTGCCCAGCTTACGCTCGAGCAGGCGCTCAAGCTCGACCCGGCGAACGAACTCGCGAAGAAGCTCCTCGACCAGATAAACGCCGACGCCCAGCGCGAGCTTGGCGCGACCAATTTCCGCTACACGGTGCAGCGCGACGACACGCTGTCGAAGCTCGCGCAACAGTACATGGGCGACCGCTTCCGCTTCTGGATCCTCGCGAAGTACAACGAGATCGCCAATCCGTCGCGCCTCTCGGCGGGGCAGGTCATCAAGATTCCCGGCCGCCAGCCCGCCGTCATGCCTGCGCCGCCCGCGCCGGTCGCGGCCGAGCCGCCGCCGAAGCCGGCGGAGCCGGAGGCGCGGCCCGACGTCGCCGACGCGATGAAACGCGGGGCGGACCTGGAACGGGCGGGCAACCTCGAGGCGGCCTACGCAACCTACGTCGACGTCGTGGCGCGCTTCCCGGCGAACGCCGAAGCCACGCGCAAGCGCGATACGACGAAGACCGCGCTGATCCGGGCGCTCGACCGCGAGGCGTCGCAGGCGTTCCAGCGCCAGAACCTCGACCTCGCGATCGCCAAGTGGGACCGCGTCCTCGAGCTCGACACCAACAACCGCAAGGCGCGGCTCGAGCGCGAGCGCGCGCTGGATCTCAGGAAGCGGATGGCCGAGAAGTTCGGCGCGAAGAAGTAGCACGCGCCGGGCGGCCCGGCCCGGCGCTCGTCACTTCGCCGGCATGCGCGACAGCTTGTCCCGCGCCGCCTTCGCGTCGCGCAGGCGGCCGGCGGCGTTCGCGTTCTGCGGATCGAACTTCACTGACGCCTCGAGCGCGCGGACGGCGCCCGGCAGGTCGCTTCGCATCAGCTTGACGCCCTGCGCGTAATAGTCGTTGCCGAGCGCCTTGCGCAACGCGGCCACGCGCGCGCTCCACTGCGCCTGCGGCTCGCCGCGCAGCGCGAGCGCGTGCTCGTAGTGCTCGAGCGCGCCTTCGCGCTGGCCGGCGCCCTCCAGTTCCCTCGCGCGCTCGGCGACGACCGCGCCGATCCTCTGTCGCGTCGCGCGGTCCTTCGGGTGCGCGTCGACCCACACCCTGAGCTCGCGCAACGCGCCCGCGGAGTCGCCCGCCTTGAACATCTCGAGCCGCTGCTCGAGGTCGTAGCCGTCGTTGTTGGCGTCGGCCGCGGCGGGCCTGCCGGCGGCCGGCGCCGCCTTCCCGATGCGCGCGTCGGCGAACAGGTCCTGCACGCGCGCGCGGGCCGCGCGGTTCGCCTGCGCGCGCGCCATGTTCTGCCGGTCGATCTCGCGCATGGCGCGGGACGCCTCGGCATTGCGCGGCTCGAGCGCGAGGACGTGCAGGAACGACGTGGACGCGCGCGACGCGTCGCCGGCGCGCATCGCCGCGCGAGCGGACTCCAGGTGCTCGCGCACGCCGCGCCGGATCTGGTCGCGCAACGCGTTCGCCTCGCCGCGCGCGCCCTCGTCGCCGGGCAGCAGCATCGCCACGATGTGCAGGTGATCGAGCGCCGTGGGGAGGTCGCCGCTCGCCCGCGCCTCGCGCGCGAGGTCGCGATGGCGCCGGACCGCCTCCTCGCGCGGGCCGTCGGCGCGCAGCACGCGGGGCGGCGTCGGCGCCGTCGCGGAGGGAGCGTCGTCGGGCGTGGCCGGTGCCTGCGCGCAGGCGCCGACGAGCGCCGCGACGGCCGCCGCGGCGAGCGACCGTGCGATCGTTCGCGTCGTCATTGACGTGAGATCGGGAGCGCGGTCACGAGCTTGCCGCGGAACGTGTCGAGGTCGTCGCCCCCGAACACCATCGTGCGGCGGAGCATGGCCGGCGGCGCGAAGAACGGGTTTCCCCCCGGGGTCACGGTGACCCCCATCCTGACCTGTTTCGCGCGAAGGAACTCGACGACCGTGTCGTTCACGTCGCCGTACGGGAACGCGAACGAGAGCGTCGGCTCGCCCAGTCGTTCCTGGATCACGTCGATCGGCCCGTCGATCTCGCGGCGGATGCGTTCGCGGTAACGGGCGTCGGTCTCGTCGCCGAGCTTCATGGTCAGATTCGCATGCGACTTCGAATGGGGCTGGATGTCGATGAGCCCGGTCGCGGTCAGTTCCTTCATCTGCGGCCAGGTGAGGGCGTCCGGCGCGCCGACGAAATCCGTGTACAGGTAGACGGTCGCCGGGAACCCGTACTTCCTGAGCACCGGCCAGGCGACGTCGTAGGTCGACCGGTAGCCGTCGTCGATCGTGATCACGACCGATTTTTTCGGCAGCGCGACCTTGCCGTCGAGAAAGTCGACCAGGCGCGACATGGGGATCACCGTGTAGCCGTTCTGCGCGAGGTAGCGCATCTGCGCGTCGAACGTCCCCGCCGTCACAGTCATCGACGACGCCCGCGGGCCGAAGCGGTGGTAGGTGAGGATCGTGACCGTCTGGACGGCCGCCGGCTCGACGCCGCCGGGATTGAGCGGATGGACCGGGATCGCGACCGCGCGCCCGGCGCGCGCCTCGTCGATGCGGTTGAACTCCGCGATCTCGAAGCGGCGCGACCGGTCGCCCAGCCAGCGCTCGGCAAGCGCGGCCAGGTCCTCGCCCGCCTTGGGGACGACGACGATGAACGACGCGTCGCGCGCGAGCAGCGGTCCGGTCTCGACCGGCGCGAACGTGAACGCCGGGGCCGGCGCCTGGGGGGCCGGGCGCGTCGGCGCCTCCGCGCAGGCGGCGAGCACGAGCGCCGCGACGGCGAGCGCCGCCGCGCCGCGCGCGTCAGCCGGGCTGCGGGGCGACCGGCTCGGCGGCGGCTGCGGTGGCGTGAGCGGACGCGGTCGCGGGTTCATGTCTTGCCTCCAGGGCCTCGGCTGTCTTGTCGAACGCTATGTAGAGCTCGCCGAACTCGTCCTTGCGCGTCTCGCCGATGCGCACGTCGTAGCGCCCGTGCGCGATCTCGTCGAGCGAGCTCTTGAGCACGCGGATCGGCGCCGCGATGCGGCGCGCGAGCAGGTAGGTGCCGGCCGCGACGGCCGCCACGGTCACGAGCGTCAGGATCGCGAGCAGCACGTAGACGAGGTTGGCCACCTTCGCGAGCGGCGCCTCGTGGATCCCCAGGTGCACCGAGCCGATCGGCCGCTTCTGGAACAGGATCGGCACGGCGAAGTCGAGCACGTTGCCGCTCGCAAGCTCGTGCGTGCGCACCGTGACTTCCGAGTCCTCGGAACCGACGAGCGTCGACGCCGGCGCGGCGTATCGCTGGCCGACCTGCTTGGGGTCGTTGCTGCCGCGGACCACCCCCTCGTCGTCGGCCACGATCAGGTACGGGAAGTCCTGCCTGGCGAGGGTCTCCTGCACGAACACGTCGATGGCCGCGTAGTCCTCCGCGAGCAGGGGCACCGCGCTCTGCGTCGCCATGAACTTGGCGAGCGACCCGCCGTAGCCCTTCACCTGGTCGAGCATCGCGGCGTACTGCCGCTGGTAGAGGATGCCGGCGGTGAGCGTCATCGTGACCGCGACGATCGCCGCCATGATCCCGGCCCAGCGGACCGAGAGCGACAGCCCCTTGCCCTTGCCCTTCTTCTCCTCCTCGTCCTTGAGTTCGCGCGCCACGCCGATCAGCGCCTGCGCGAACTCCTCGCCGGTCTGGAAGCGCTTGTCGGGCTGCTTCTTGAGCGAGCGTTCGATCACCCGGCGCAGCGAGAGCGGGACGTCGGGGCGGAGCTTCTCGACCGTGGGCGGATCGGTCTGCGTGATCTTCATCGCCACGCTGATGATCGAGTCGCCCTCGAACGGGAGCTGGCCGGTCACGAGCTTGTAGAGGACGACGCCCACCGAGAACAGGTCGGAGCGAGAGTCCACCTTCTGGCCCAGCACCTGCTCGGGCGACATGTAGTTCGGCGTCCCGAGGACGTCGCCCAGCTGCGTGTGCTGCGTGAGCTCGTGGTCGCCGCCGTCGATGCGGCAGATGCCGAAGTCGGTCACCTTGACCTGGTTGCCCGACGACACAAGCATGATGTTGCCGGGCTTGATGTCCCTGTGGATGATGCCTTTCTTGTGCGCGTAGTCGAGCGCGCGCGTGAGCTGGATCCCGATCTCCACGACGTCCCGGTTCGACATGCGCTGGTCGGAGCGGATCAGGTCGGTCAGCGTCATGCCGTCGACCAGCTCCATCGCGATGTACGGGTGCTTTCCGTCGACGCCGACGTCGAAGATCGTGACGATGTTGGGGTGCGACAGCGTGCCCGCGCCCTTCGCCTCGCGCAGGAACCGCATCCGGTACTGGTCGTCGTCGGCAAGCTGGCTTTTCAGCAGCTTGATCGCGATCTCCCGGTCGATCTCCGGGTCGTAGCCCTTGTAGACCCGCGCCATCGCGCCTTCGCCGATGATCTCGCGGATCTGATAGCGTCCCAGCCGTTCCATTGTCGTTTTCCGTCCCCGCGGCGGGTCCGTGGCCCGGTCCCGCGCCCGGCGAGGATACTGCGTCAAGCGCTCTCCGGCAAAGCCCCGCGTGGCGGCGGATCGGCGGGAATGTTCGCATTGACGCCTCCCGGCCGGGGTCCGAGGCTGACGCCCGGTCTTGATGCTGCCTGCCTATCCCCTATACTCTCGGGCTCGACGACGACGCGCACTGCATGGAAACCGCCCCCGCTCAGCGACAGGCAGCGATCCTGTTCGCCGACATCGCCGGAAGCACGAGGCTCTACGAGACGCTCGGCGACGCCGAGGCGCTCGCCACGATCGCGCGCGCGCTCGACGTAATCCGGCAGGTCTGCGAGGAACACGGCGGGCGCATCGTCAAGACGATCGGCGACGAGGCGATGGCGATCTTCCCGAACGCCGCGAACGCCGCCTACGCCGCGATCACGATGCAGACCCAGGTGTCGGGCATGAAGACCAGCCGCGGCACGCCGCTCGCGATCCACGCCGGCTTCCACTACGGGCCGGTGATCGACGACAGCAACGACGTGTTCGGCGATTCGGTCAACCTGGCGGCGCGCCTCACGTCGCTCGCCAAGGCCGGCCAGACGCTTCTGTCCGCCGACACGGTCAACATCCTGTCCCCGTCGCTGCGCTCGCGCACGCGCACGCAGGACACGCACACGGTGCGCGGCAAGCAGAACGACATCGCGGTGTTCGAGCTGATCTGGCAGGAGTCGCGCGAGGAGCTGACCGCGATGGCGCCGCGCGCGGCGGTCCGTGCCGCGATGCTCAAGCTCGCGCACGGCGACAAGCGCGTCGAGCTCGGCGCCGACGTCAACCTCTACACCTTCGGCCGCGACGCGCAGAGCGACATGGTGATCGCCGACCGGATGGCGTCGCGCCTGCACGCCCGCATCGAGCGGCGGCGCGACAAGTTCGTGCTGATCGACCACAGCACGAACGGCACCTACTGCACGGTGCAGGGCGAGAAGGAAGTGGAGCTGCGCCGCGAGGAGTTCACGCTGCGCGGCCGCGGCCGCATCTCGTTCGGCCATGCCTACCACGAGGACCCGGCCGAGACCGTCGAGTTCGACACGCAGTAGGGCTGCCGCGACGGCAGGGTTGCCAACGACCCGACGGACGGCAACAATGGCCGGATGAACGAGGCGACCGCCGGCGCATGCCCGGCCCCGAGCGGCACGACGCCCGTACTGGGCGGCGGGCTGCCCGCTGCGGTCGGATCGACGTTCGCCAACGACACGGTCCGCATCGCGGGGATCGGCCAGGCGCCGTCGGCGACCGTCGTCAGGCCCGCGCTCGCGGTGCTCTTCCGAATCGCCGTCGGCCCCGAGGCGGACCGCTACGTGCCTCGCTTCCTCGATTTCGAGCGCAGCGGCCGCGCGCGCCCGGGCTGGCACTGGCCCGCGTTCCTGGCCCCGCCGGTGTGGGCTTTCTACCGCAAGCTCTGGCCCGAAGGCATCGCGTTCTCGCTGCTGCCGGTCGCCGGGGCGTTCGCGTTCGCGGCGCTCGGCGCGTCGCTCGACGGATCCGACGCGACGTGGTGGGCCGCGCTCGCGGTGTCGGTCTGGCTGTTCCCGGCGGTGCTGTCGACGCTCGCGGCGGACGCGCTGCTGTGGGGTCGGGTGCGGCGCGATGTCGCGAGCGTGGAAAGCGGCGCGAGGAGCGCGTCGAAGGCGGTCGAGGCGCTGTCGCAACGCAAGCCGACCTCGCTGGCCGCGGCCATCGCGTTCGGCGGCGGGTCGATCGTCGTCGCGGCGACGCTGCTCTGGCCGCCGATCCGGGCGGAGTACGTCGCGCACGCGGCGCGCGACGCGGTCGCGACGGCGCTCGCGTCGCTCACGGTCGTGCAGGACGCCGTCGAGTCGGCGTGGGACCGCACCGGGACGTTCGCGCACGCCCGCAACGTCGCCCTGCTGGTCGCGCAGAACGACCGGCGATACGTCGAGGACGTGGCGGTGAGCCCGTCCAGCGGACGCGTGCGCGTCTCGCTCGGTCCGTCCGTTCCCGGCGCGGCGGGCAAGTCGATTCTGCTTGCGCCGGCCGTCGACGAGGACCGGCAGGTGCGGTGGATGTGCGTGCCCGTCGACATCCCGACGCGCTACCTGCCTCCCGCCTGCCGTCGCTGAGGTCGCCTGCGCACGAGCGCGAGCGCGCCGGCGGTCGCGAGCAGCGCGGCGAGCACGGCGATTTCCGGAATGCCGGGACCCGGCACAGGGACCGGCGCCGAGACCGCCGCGCCGACCAGGTCGAGCACGAGCATTGCATTGATCAGGCCCAGCGTGAACGGCAGGAACGCGTTCACGAGCACGCCGAGCGCGCCGCCATCCTGGATCGTGATGCTTGCCACGTCGGCAGTGAACTGCGCGGTGTGCGTTCCCGGCGTGACCGGGTGGAACGTCACGCGATAGCTGCAGTTCGCGGCCGTGCAGCCCAGGTCCGACATCTGGAAGGCCCCCGTCGGGCTGTCGAGCTGAACGACGGGGATCGCGATGGAAACGGTCCACGCCGGGAACGTCGACTTGACCTGGCCGACCGTGACCGGCACGGAAAGCCCGAGCAGCGACAGCGCGAGGATCTCGGCGGGCGTGACGGTGTCGTAGAGGACGGTCGCGTCGAGCGAGGCCGGGATCGCCGAGAACGGGATGACGAGCGGCAGAACGATGTCGCCCGAGATCGTGCCTCCGGTGGGGATCGTCCCGATCGAGATCGGCGGGAACGGCGACACGGCGGCACGCGCCGGCGCCGGGACGCCCGGCAGCGTTACGACGAGGAGGAAGGTCAGCAGGCGCGCGAGGGCGCGCAGGTCGAACCGCGCCGCGTGCAGGCGAGACAGCATGGTGGCTCCCGAGGTGGCGCGGGTCTGTCGCCCGCTCGGACGTGGCCGAAGCGCCTCCGAACCGGGCGAATCTTACCTGCGCGGCGCCGGACCGCAAGCCCCGCCGTCAGGCTTGGGGAGCCGGCAGGACGCCCCCGGCGCGCCGCACGCGCCGCTCGTAGATCGCGATCACCTGCGCCCCGAGCAGGAGCACGGTCGCGCCGATCTCGAACGAGAGCAGGATCGCGATGGTCGTCGCGAACGAGCCGTAGACGACGCTGATCTGCGACATCGTCGCGAAGTACCAGACCAGCACGTGGCGCGTCAGCTCCCACAGGATGCCTGCGACGACGCCGCCGATGAGCGCGTGCCTGGGCCGCAGCCGGCCGGCGGGCATCACGAGGTAGATCGCGGTGAGAAGCAGGATCTCGCCTGCGACGCCGACCAGGTAGACGATCCACACCGACAGCGCGCCGAACGTGCGGAGCTTGCCGAACAGCTGTATCTCGCTCACCGCGAGTACCTGCAGCGCGCCGGACACGACCGTGATCACGATGAACGCGACGCCGAGGACGGCGATGAACGCGTAGGGAATCAGCGCGGAGGTGAGCCAGCTGCGCTTCCGTTCGCGGCGCCGGTGGTGGAAGATCACCGCGAACGCGTTCTCCAGCACGCCGAAGGCGAGCGAGCTGAAGAACAGCAGCGTGGCGACGATCACGCCCGAAACCACCGCTCCCTGGCGGACGAATCCGGCCAGGTCGGTGACGATCGGCTCGGCCTGGCCTGGCACGATGAGGTCGAGGTAGCGCGCCAGCGTGTCCATCAGCGCCGCCGGGTCGAGCACGTGCGAGATCGCCACGACCAGCAGGATCAGGAGCGGCACGATCGACAGCAGCATGTAGTAGGCGACCGCGCCGGCGAGGAGCAGCCCGTGATTGCGTCCGAACTCGCGGAAGACCTCGACGACGAACGGCCACGGGTGGCGCGCGATCCCGACCGCGGGGGAGACGTAGCTGCGCAGGCGCGTCGCCGCCGGCGGGGCGGGAATCGACGGCGTGTCGCTCGCGCGCGTCATGCGTTACAGCCCGAACGGAACGACGCGCACGCCGAACAGCACGCGGTGGAGCATCGCGAAGGCCAGCATGGCCGCAATGCCCGCCGCGACCGCGATGGCGTCGTGCGTGATCCGCGGCGCGAACGTGCGCACGGCACGGCGCCGGATCGCGGACGCGAGGTCGACGAGCGCCCAGGCGAGGAAGGCGCCGAACAGCACGGAGCTCGCGACCTTGCCGTTCGCGGCGAGATGCACGCCCGACCACACGATCGTGCCGGCGAGCATCGGGTGCCGCACGATGCGGCGCAGGTGCCCGCGCAGGTTCGCGGCGGCGAACAGCGTGAACGCCAGCGCCATCGCCCAGGGCGCCGCGGAGACGGCGAGCGGCGACGGCGCGAACAGCGCCTCGGCGCGCGGCGCTCGACCGAAGCCGGCGACGATCATCACGAGCCCGACCGCCGAGGCGACGGAGAACGCGATCCTGTAGCCGCGGTCGCCCGCGCGCGAGACGAGCGCCGCGCGCAGGCGAGGAAGCGTCGGCAGGAGGTGGATACCGAGGAACAGGACGAGACCGGCGACGAGCAGCGTCATGGCGGCGGACCGGGAGGACGGCCCGCTACTGTAGACCAGGCGGCGCCGCGTCAGGGCGGCGCGGGCGCGCACATCGCGACCGCGTCGGGTCCGTAGCCCTCGGCGATCCCTCCCGCCGCGACCATCCGTGCGCGCAGTGCGGGCGACACCGTGTAGCGGTGGTTCGCATCGCGCCGCCCGTTGAACACGCGGTAGAGCGGCACGGTGCCCGTCGGGCATGCACCGGAGGCCGCGTCGGGCAACGCCACGACGAACACCTCCGGCGACTCGAGTTGCCAGTCGGCGCCATAGCGGTCGATCACCTGCCGGCACTCGGCGGGCGAGGCCGAGAAGAAGTGCGAGTCGAGACCGGCCTCGGGGCGGCCGTAGAACCGGCACACCGGCGTGCGTTGCGCGCCCGAGCGGGTGCCGGCGGGCTCGACGCCGAACGACTCGCCGGTGCGCGTCCAGCCGGCGAACACGCCGGCGTCGAGCGCGGCGATCTCGGCGGCATCCGACGACACGAAGGAGTGGTCGGCCGACGCGCGGTGGAACTCGATCGCCGTGCGCCCGCCCGCCGGCGTGCCGGCACGCGTCGCGCCGGCGTCGGGATCGACCCCAAGCGACGAGACGTCGACGGCCTCGAAGTCGGCGCCGGCCAGCGCCGCCAGCGCGTGCAGCTCGTCGTCGTTCCAGCGCGGGTCCGGCGCACCGGACAGGTACCACGGCGAGCCGTTGTCGGCGAGCATCATGCCGTAGCGCTTGAGCGCGCGCAGGATCGGCTGCACCGACGCAGGAAAGCCCGCAACGTCGACGCCGGCCTTGAGCCGGAAGCGCTGGCCCATCGGCGGATAGTTCGCGCCGTCGAGGCTCGACGCCTCGTGACGTGCCGGCCACACGAACGCCGCCCGCGTCTGCGGCGCGGTGAAACGCAGCGCGTGCGCCACCTCGCCCGCCGCCGCCTCGTCGAAGCGCGCGAGTCCGGGCAGGATCGCAAGCCCGGCTGCGTCGGCGGACGTCCACGTCGCCGGGCGCAGCGCATTCCTCGCGAGGTCGAAGATGGCGCCGGAGCCCGCGCGCCACGTGCCGTCGTCGTTCGGCCAGGCTGCGTAGAGCTCGTAGAGCCGGCAACGGCCCGCCTCGACGATCAGCGCGTGGCGGTCGCCGTTCGACGCGCTTCCGCCCTCGATCGGCGGGTCGGGCGGGATCGGGTACGGCCCGGGGTCGCTCTCGTCGTCGAAATCGAAGGTGACCGTCGCGCCGGCACTGCCGCTTTGCACGACCACGAACGCGATGCCGTTCGGCGCGCCGGCGTAGAAGGTGCCGAAGTCCGGGTGGAGCGGCCTGACCGCGCCGATCGTCGCGACCCGCGCGTCCGATTGCGGATGCACCGGAAGCGTGTCGACGCGCACGTTCCAGACGTTGTCCGCCGGGAACACGGGGCAGCCGCCGATCGAGGGCGCGGCGAACCCGGCGACCGGCGCCAGCGCCAGCAGCGCGCGCGACAGGACCCGCGTCAGAGACCCGACGCGCGCCTCGACGCGGCGTCGCTCGGGCGCGGCGCGCGCGTCAGTCGTCGTCGGCCTGCCAGGCGACGGTGAACGGGCGCGGCACGGCATCGAGCTCGGTGACCAGTCGGATGCGCACGAAAGTCGAGAGCGTCGCGAACGACTCGCGCAGGCCGCGTGCACCGTCCTGCTTGCTCATCCGGTTCCAGCGCGCGCGCCGCGCCTCGGGCCTCGCGCGCACGACGAGCGCGATGGGAAGCTCGTCGAGCCGGTGGTCGCGCCCGAGGTAGCAGCCGTACGGCACGACCAGGGCGATCTCGAGCGGGTTGCGGCCCCATTCGCGGTTGACGCGCTCGGCCAGCTCGCACGCCCTCGCGAGGACCTGCTTCGCCTTGATGCGCGGCATCGGCTCGACCACGCGCGCGGCCGCGTACTCGAGCAGGCGCGGCATGACGATGAAATCGGAGGTCGGACCGGCGTGTCGCGCGAGGGCCCCGTCCGCGCAGAGCCCGTCGAGCAGCGCGCGGCCGTCGACGGTGTCGACGCCGAAATCCTGTCGCAGGAACGCGCCGCGCACGCGGGCGCGCTCCGGGGACAGGCCGGCAACGCGCGCGGCGACGCGACAGGCCGCCGCGCGAAGCGAGATCGGATCCAGCCCGAAGTAGCGCCGGTCGGTGACGAGTGTGCGTCGGCTCATCGCAAGCGAATCCACAGGAATCGGACGCTATGACAATAGCATAGTCGGTCCGGATTCGACGCCGGCCTGCACCTGCGGCGCGCTCCGGCGTGCACCGATGCGGCATCCGCGCCACGCCGGAGGACGCCTCGAGCCCCGGACGCTGGCCGGAAGCGTCGGCGGACCCCCCGTCCTGCCGCCGGCGGCTCCCGCGGGCCGATGCCGTCGATCCGGACCCGTCCGCCGGCCCAGCCGTCCGCGCGGGATTCGGCGTGCGGGTTCCGGCCGCACGTGCGTGACGTGCCCGCGAGCGTCCTCGGCATGGATTGCCCGGCGCGGCCGGGTTGGGCCAGCTTCGCCATGCACGCGTTGCCGACGCTCGCGATTGCCGTCGCTGGTTTCACCACAATGCTGCGGGTCGCCGCGCGCTTCTCGCGCACCCGGGCCAATCTGCCGATCCGCCGGCGCTAGCCGGCCCGGATCGCCCGGACGTCCGACACCGCGAGCAGCGCGTCGGTCGTGCGCGCCCGCGCCACCAGCAGTGCGCCGGCCGCGACCCACGCGACCACCGGCAGCCAGGCCACGATCGGCGCCGGCGCGATGCCCGCCGCGACGAGCCCCAGCCGCACCAGGGCGGCCATTGCGAGCGCCGCGAACACCATGCCGGCCGCCGTCCCGGTGCCCGACGCGCCGCCCAGCGCCAGCGCGGCCGAGACCAGGACCGTCGTCAGCACACCCCACGCGCCGCCGGCGACGAGTTGCGTCGCCACGAGCACGGCGAGCGACGGCGCGCGCGACGCGACGGCCAGCATCGCCGCGCCGACCAGGATCGCGATCGACGCATGCGCCAGAGGCGTGGCGCCGCGCGCGACCCGCACCGCCAGCGGCAGCGCGAACGCGAAGCCGATCCAGAACGTCGGCAGCCACAGGTTGGCGTCGGGTCCCGCGAGACGCACGTACGCCGGCTTGCTCAGGATCGCCGTCTGGACCTGCATGCCGATCGCGGCGAGCAGCACCACGAGCGCGACCCAGCGCGTCGCCGACGCGGGAGTGGCCTCGCCGGTCGCGACGCCGGGCGCAGGGAAGCGCGACTCGATGCGGGTGGCGAACAGGGCGGCCGCCGCCAGCGCGATCGCCCCGATCCCGAGCGGCAACGCCGGGTCGAGCCCCGCGAGTGCGGTCGTGACGAGCGGCGTGAGCGCACTGGCGATCGACAGGCCGACGAACGCCATGCCGACCGGTCCGGACTTGTTGGCGATGCCGGAAACACGCCCGAGCAGGGCGAACACCGGCGCGCGCAGCGCGGACGAGGCCGCGGTCCAGACCACGATCGTCGCGATCAGCGCGGCGGGGGAGGCGAGCCTCGCCACGGTCGGCAGCGCGAGCATCGCGGCCGAGGAGACGAGCGCGACCGCGGTGACGGCCGGGCCGAGACGCCGCGCGCTGCCGGTCAGCCGGTCCGCGTAAGCGCCGGCGGCCCAGTCGCACGCGGCGAAGATCGCCTGGTCGAGCATCAGGATCGCGATCGCGAGCCGCGCGTCGATGCCGGCGGACTTGAGGAGTCCCGGCAGGTAGAGCACGTACATGGCCCATCCGACGACGATCAGCCCTTGCACCAGCGCGACCCACGTACGGTAGCCGCGCGGCACCGGCGCGTTGGCCGCGCCGGGCGGGGCCGCGGAGGCGGAGGCGGAGGCACTCATCGGCCCGGATTATTCCCGATGCGCAGCGGCGTGCCCACCGGCGGGCGACCTGCGACGCGACCTCCGGGGTATCCTTCGCGTGGGCGCGCGCCCCGACCTTGCCCGGGGCGGCGGACTCACTCGCATGGTCCAGGATCCCGACGGCAGGCGGCTGCCGATCAAGCTCGACACGGCGACGAACGGCGAGTTCGAACCGATCCCGCTCGAGCCCGTGCACCGCAGGGCCCGCGAAGCCGCGATGCAGGCGGCGAGCGCTCACGCCAGGCGGCTCGGGCTCACGCGTCGCGCGTTCCTCGTGTCCGCGTGCGGCGTGGCGACGACGCTGCTCGCGATGAACGCCGCGCACGCCGCGCGCGGGCGCCGCGGCGGCGCCTACGAGATCGACCGCGAAGCGGCGCTGGACATGCAGCTCGCGCGCTCGACGCTGGACAAGCGGGAGCTGGTCTTCGACGTGCAGGGTCACTTCGTCGACCCGAGCGGCGCGTGGACGCGCGCCTCGCCCGGCGCCGCGGAAGGCTTCCGCGGCTTCGCGCGCGCGGCGGGATGCGCGCTCGCCGACGCTCCCGGCACTGCGCACCTCGCGTGCGTCGGCCCGGAGCAGTTCGTGCGCGACGTCTTCCTCGACTCGGACACCGACCTCGTCGTGCTGTCGTTCGTCCCGTCGACGCGCGAGCGCGAGCCGCTGAAGATCGAAGAGGCGGCGGCGACCGCGGCGATCGTCGAGCGGATGGAGGGGATGCACCGCGTGCTCCTGCACGGGCGCGTCAACCCGAACCAGCCGGGCGACCTCGACGCGATGGCGTTGCTCGCCGAGCGATGGCGCGTGTCGGCGTGGAAGACGTACACGCAGTGGGGGCCGGACGGGAAGGGCTTCTTCCTCGACGACGACACCGGGTCGCGCCTGTGCGAGAACGCGCGCCGGCTCGGCGTGCGGACGATCGCCGTGCACAAGGGCCTCCCGTTCGGGCGCGAGAGCTACGAGCACTCGACCTGCGTCGATGTCGGCCGCGCCGCGAGGCGCTATCCGGACCTGAGGTTCCTCGTCTACCACTCTGGCTACGTCGCCGGCCGGCCCGAGGGTCCCTACGACGCGCGGCGCCGCGACGGCATCGACGCGCTGGTCACGAGCCTCGCCGACAACGGCATCCGTCCCGGCGGCAACGTCTACGCGGAACTCGGGTCGACCTGGCGCTTCCTGATGCGCGACCCGGACTCGGCGGCGCACGCGATCGGCAAGCTGCTCAAGCACGTCGGCGAGGACAACGTGCTGTGGGGCACCGATTCGATCTGGTACGGGTCGCCGCAGGACCAGATCCAGGCGTTCCGCACGTTCCAGATCGCCGACGCGCTGGTCGAGCGGCACGGCTACCCGAAGCTCACGCCGGCAATCCGCGCGAAAGTGTTCGGCCGCAACGCGCTCGCGATCTACAAGGTGGGCGACGACGTGCTGCGCCACCACCTGCCGCGCGACCGCGTGGCGCGGGAACGCGAGAACTACCGGGAGCGGCCCGACCCCTCGTTCCTCACCTACGGCCCGAAGACGCGCCGCGAGTTCCTCGCCCTCAAGGCGCGCGGCGGCTAGCCGCCCCCGCGTCCGCGCCGCGAGGGTCCGACCCCGTCCCGCCACCTCCGGAGCAACGACCATGTCGCCACGCATCGCCGGCCTCCTCGTCGCGGCGCTCGCCGCGACCGC
>CAJPFI010000024.1 GCA_905339295.1 Burkholderiales bacterium | reverse complement strand
CGCAGCGACGCCGCGGCCTCCTTGCGGGGTCGGCGCGACGCGACACGTCGAGTGTCGGCCGCCGGCGGCGATCGCAAGCACGCGTCGTCGATCCCCGGCGCAAGCGCCGGGGCCCCTCGCCGACGCAGCGACGCCGCTACCGCATGTTCCCCGTGTGGCCGAGCGAATACCGTCCGGGCTGCGGCCACACCGTGAGCCCGTGCGGTTCCGCGCCGACCTTGATTTTCCGTACGGCGCCGGTGTCGGTATCGACCACGTAGACCATGTCGTCGTAGCGCCCCGACAGCCACAGCTGCTTGCCGTCGGCGCTCACGTTGCCCATGTCGGGGCTCCCGCCGCCGGGGATCGGCCACTCGGCGACGATCCTGCGCGTGGCGAAGTCGAGCACCGAGACGCCACCGGGCCCCCTCGGTGGCGCGTGGATCCTGCTCGAGCCGCGGTTCGCGATGTAGAGCTTCCGGCCGTCGCGGCTCGGATAGAGGCCGTGCGCGCCGGTCGACGTCCTGACGAAGTCGATCTGCGTGAAGCTTTCGCCGTCGACGACGTAGACGCCGTTCGACATCATGTCCGCGATGTACCAGGTCCGGCCGTCCGGCGAGACGCGAATGTCCTGCGGCATGCCCTTCCACGTCGTGCAGATCGTCTCGTCGCGACCGTCCGGCCCCTTGACCGGCTTCGTCGGCTTGCCCGGCAGAATGAGCTGCAGGTAGCCCAGCACCTTGCGCTCGACGAGGTCGATCTTGGTGACGCTCCCGGTGAACTCGCAGGTGAAGATCGCGTAGCGTCCGTCGATCGAGAAGTCGGCGTGGTTGATGCCACCGCAGCGCGGCACCGCGAGCGAGCCCTGCAGCTCGAACGTGTGCGGATCGCGGAAGTCCAGGCGCTTGAACCCCTCGGCGACGACGATCGCCGAGCGGCCGTCCGGCGTGAAGTACATGTTGTACGGGTCGTCGACCGGGATCGCCTTGCCGGGCTTGCCGGTCTTCGGGTCTACGGGCGTGAGGCTGCCGTCCGGCGTGCGCTCGGCGTTGTTGGCGACCCAAAGCGTCTTCATGTCCCACGATGGCACGACGTGCTGCGGACTCTTGCCGACCTTGAACTTGTCGACGACCTTGAGCGTCGCCGGGTCGATCACGTAGACGTCGTTCGAGCGAACGTGCGGCACGTAGACCCGCGGCAGGTCGTTCGCGACCGACGAGGCCATCTTGCTCGCCCCGATCTCGCTGTAGAGGTTCGACGGATCGGGCACCGGCGGCATGCCGGGCACCGTCGTGACCGGCGCGGGGGCCTGCGCCCACGCGAGCGTGGCGAAGCCGATGCCGAGGGACCAGGCGAGCGTGCGACGAATGTGCTGCATCGAAAGGATCCTGTGGACGTTCTTGGGGGGAATGGCGGGGAGTCGAGGGGCGCGCGGGTCAGCGGCGGCGCGTCGCCCGCCGGATCGCTTCAGCGGTTTCGCGGACGATCGCGTTGACGCCGAGCTCGCCCAACTCGGCGCTCGCGCGGCGCGGGTCGCCGTAGGTGCCGTCGGCGGCGCGCGGGGCGTCGGCCAGCCGGTCGGCGCGCACGACGCGCGGGTCGACCGCGAGCGCGAGCGACGCATCCGCGAGGCCGGCATGGATGCCGATCTCGTCGTCGCGGTAGCCGCGGGCCCGGAGCGCCTGTCTGTAGGCGTCCTCGGACGCGCGGTAGTACTGGAGCACCGCATGCACGCGGACGGGCGCGGCGGCCCATTCGCGGTCGAGGCGGCGCTCGACGGCCGTCAGCGACGACTGGTAGCCGCCGTGGTCGCCGATGAGCACGATGTCGCGGAATCCGTGCAGCCGGAAGCTCCTTGCCGCCGACTCGAGCGTCCGCTCGAACGTTTCCACCGGCACCGTGACGGTGCCCGGGAAGCGCATGTGCGAGGTCGGCGGGCTCACGCCGCCTTCGGGAACGTAGGCGACGACCGGCGCGACGAGCGCGTCGCCGAGCTCGCGCGCGACCCGCTCGGCGAGCGCGCGCACGCGGACGTTGTGCTTGCCGAGCGTCAGGTGCGGGCCGCTCTGCTCGGTGCCGCCGATCGGCACGATCACCGTGGTGCGTCCCGCTGCGATCGTGTCGCGGAGCTCGGTCCAGGTCAGCTCGTCGAGAAAGACGGTCGTTGCGCCATGCGCATGCCCGACGGGCAGCCAAAGCAGCGCGGAGACGAGGACGACGAGACTGGCGGTGCCCGGACGCATCGGGCGAATGATACGGGAACGGACGCGGGCGCCCCGGGCGCGGTTCACGGTCCCGCGTACGCGCCCAACACGCGCAGCCGCGGCTGGTGCGCATCCTGCGTGCGCAGCAGGATGTCGTAGTACGCGCGGACGCGGTCGACGAACGCGACCGGCATGCCGCCCCGCGCGTAGCCCAGCTTCGCCTTCTCGTAGTAATCGGGGAGCGCGAGCAGCGGAAGCGTGCGCCGCACGTCGCGCCAGCGGTCCGGATCGAGCCGGTCGCGCTGCGCCTGCACGCGCGCGTCCTCGAGGTGGCCCAGCCCGATGTTGAACGCGGCGAGCGCGAACCATGTCCGGTCGGGCTCGGCGATGCGCCGGGGCAACCGGTCCTTGAGGTCGCGAAGGTAGCGCGCGGCCGCCAGGATGCTCTGGCGCGGATCGAGGCGGTCGGCGACGCCCAGATGGCGCGCGGTCTCCTCGGTGAGCTGCATGAAGCCGCGCACGCCGGTCTCGCTCGTCGCGTCCGGGTTCCACTTCGACTCCTGGTAGGCGACCGCTGCGAGCAGCCGCCACTCGATGCCGGTCGACTCCTGCGCGGCGACGAACAGGGGCTTCCAGCCCGGAAGCACCTCGTCGACGCGCTCCATGAACACGCCGGCGTCGAGGCGGGCCACCTCGCCGCGCGGCGCGAAGTAGTGCTCGGTGAGTCGCGCGAGCGTGCCGTCGCGCTTCACGCGTGCGAGGAACGCGTCGAGCTCGTGCGCGATCGCGGGAAACGATCCGCTCACCGCCCACGCGAGCTCGCGCCGGGGT
Organism: Burkholderiales bacterium; assembly: GCA_905339295.1. Classification (GTDB taxonomy): domain Bacteria; phylum Pseudomonadota; class Gammaproteobacteria; order Burkholderiales; family Casimicrobiaceae; genus VBCG01. Next base: position 83,472 of record CAJPFI010000024.1, on the reverse strand, counting down.
CCCAGCGGGAAAGCGGTGACGACGTCGAGATAGATGTTGCGGCCGACGGCCGAATCGATCGACGAGACGACCGCGTAGTCGACCTTTCCTTCGTCGACGAGCGCGAGCAGCGCGTCGGCCGACGCGAGCCGCATCGGCTGCCAGCGTATCTCCGGGTGCTCGCGGCGCACCGGCGCGAACGTGTCCTCGATGCCCGACGCCTCGACGTAGGCGACGGCTGCGCCGGCGAGGTCCTTCCAGCCGCGCGGCCGGAAGCCCTCGCGCGAGTGGACCAGCACGGCCTCGGCGGTTTCGTAGCCGATCGTCCACAGCAGCGGCGCATGCGTGCGGCCCTTTTCCGGCACCGGCCTGACGTTCTGCGGACGGTACAGGCCGCCGATGCCGACGTGCGCGTCCCCGGCGGCAACGCGCTCGATCAGCGTGGCGGCATCGGTGACGCTGACGACCGTGAGCGGCAGCTTCTGCTCGCGTGCGAAGCGCTCGATCAGGTCGTGGTCGAGGCCCTGCGCGGTTCCGTCGGGTCCGGGAAACCAGGTGGCCGGGCCGAAACGCACCGCGACGACGAGCGTCTGCGCCTCCTGCGGCTGCGGCAGGTCGGACACGCCGCACGCGCCGAGGAGCGCCGCGCAGGCGAACGCCGCCGCCCGCGCGAAGAGCCGCGCCGGTTCGTGCAGCGCGACCCAGCGCGGGGAATGTCGCAATGGTCTGCGTGGAGGCGATCGGCGTCGGACGATTATAGCGTCGCGGGCGCGGGAACGATGGACGGGCCGGGTCGGGCTATAATGGGGCGTTCGTCCGCCAAGGGCGTTCGAAGTTCCATGGCGGGTCGCCCCGCATTGCATGATCGTGAACCTGGTCAGGTCCGGAAGGAAGCAGCCATAGCGATTCTCTGCAAGTGCCGGGGGAACGGCTCGCCACCCCATTCGCCGCCGGGCGCCGGATGTCCGACGCCCGGCGAGCGCGGCGCCGCGCGCAGCGCAACGCGCGCGTTCGCCTGACCGTCGTCGAGCATCCCTCCATGTCCTACCAGGTCCTCGCGCGCAAGTGGCGGCCCCGGACGTTCGCCGAGCTGACCGGACAGGGGCATGTCGTCACCGCGCTCGCGAACGCGCTGTCGCGCGGCCAGGTGCACCATGCCTACCTGCTCACCGGCACGCGCGGCGTCGGCAAGACGACGATCGCCCGCATTCTCGCGAAGAGCCTCAACTGCCTGACGAACGGCGTTTCGGCGACGCCGTGCGGAACGTGCGCGGCCTGCGCCGACATCGACGCCGGGCGCTTCGTCGACCTGCTCGAGCTCGACGCGGCGTCGAACACGCAGGTCGAACAGATGCGCGACCTGCTCGACAACGCACGCTACGCGCCGACGGTCGGCCGCTACAAGGTCTACCTGATCGACGAGGTGCACCAGCTGTCGAAGCACTCGTTCAACGCGATGCTGAAGACGCTCGAGGAGCCGCCCGAGCACGTCAAGTTCGTGCTCGCCACGACCGAGCCGGAGAAGGTGCCGGTCACCGTGCTCTCGCGCTGCCTGCAGTTCGCGCTGAAGCCGCTCACGCCGGAGGAGATCGGCGGGCGGCTCGCGTACATCCTGCGCGAGGAGGGCGTCCCGCACGACGAGGGCGCGATCGCGATGATCGCGCGGGCGGCGTCGGGGAGCCTCCGCGACGGGCTCTCGCTGCTCGACCAGGCGATCGCGTTCGGCGGCGGCGAGGTTCGCGACCAGCCGGTGCGCGCGATGCTGGGCGTGGTCGACCGCGAGTTCGTCTACCGGATCGCCGACGCGCTCGCCGACGGCGACGGTCCGGCCCTGCTCGCGCAGGCCGACGCGATCGCGGCGCGCGGGCTCTCCGCGGAAGTCGCGCTCGCCGAGTTCGCCGGGCTCGTGCACCGCATCGCGGTCGCTCAGGCGGTGCCGCAGGCCGCGGATGCCTTCGACGACGCCGGCCGCGTGAAGGACTACGCCATGCGTTTCGCGCCCGAGGCGATCCAGCTCCTGTGGCAGATCGCCGCGCAGGGCCGCGCCGACCTGGCGATCGCGCCCGACGAATCGACGGGCTTCGCGATGACGCTGCTGCGGATGCTCGCGTTCGAGCCCGCGTCGAGCGCGTCGCCGGCGCGCGGTCCGCGCGAGCGCGCGCCCGAGCCGCAGCGGACGGCGCGCGCCGGCGCCGCGGCGTCGGCGGGAGGCGACGGGCATCCCGCGCAGGCCGCTGCCGGCCCTCAGCCTGCGCGTGCCACCTCGACCCCGCGAGCGGTCCTGCCGAGCGAGCCGCGCGACTGGCCCGCGTTCGTAGCGGACCTGAAGCTCACCGGCATGGCGGGCGAGCTCGCCGCGCAGAGCGAGATGCGCCGGCTCGAGGGCGCGGTGCTCACGCTGGCGCTGCCTGCCGGCCACCAGCACCTCGCCGGCAAGTCGTACGCCGACCGACTGAAGGCGGCACTCGAACAGGCGACGGGCGCGAGGCTCCTGCTCGCCTTCGAGGTAGGCGAGGTCGCCGACGACTCGCTCGCGGCGCGCACGGCCCGAGAACGCGACGAGGCCAGGGCACGCACGGAGGCGGCGTTTCGCGCGGAGCCGTTGGTGAGCGAGCTGGTCGCGCGCTTCGGCGCGACGGTGCGCACCGATTCGATCAAGCCGCGATGAGCGCGCGTTCCCTCGGAGGATTCCGACGATGATGCAGAAGAACCAGCTCGCCGGCCTGATGAAGCAGGCGCAGGCCATGCAGGACAACCTGAAGCGGGCGCAGGAGGAACTCGCCCGCACCGAGGTCGAGGGCCAGGCCGGGGCCGGGCTGGTGAAGGTCACGATGACCTGCCGGCACGACGTCAAGCGCGTGTCCATCGACCCGTCGCTCCTGTCCGAAGACAAGGACATGCTCGAGGACCTCGTCGCCGCGGCGATGAACGACGCGGTGCGGCGCGTCGAGTCCGTGACGCAGGAGAAGATGTCCGGGCTGGCCGGCGGCATGGCGATGCCGCCGGGGTTCAAGCTGCCGTTCTGACCGCGCGGCGAACCGAATGGCCGGGCGCGCGGCGGAGGCACGTGGCGGGGCGGGCGGCGAGCCGCTCGGCAGCCTCGACGCGCTGGTCAAGGCGCTGCGCGTGCTGCCCGGCGTCGGTCCCCGCGCGGCGCAGCGCATGGCGCTGCACCTGCTGCAGCACGACCGCGACGGCGCCCGCGCGCTCGCCGGTGCGCTCGAGCGAGCGGTCGAGGCCGTGCACCACTGCGAGCGCTGCAACACGTTCACCGAAGGCGCGGTCTGCGCGCTGTGCCGGTCGGGCAGGCGCGACGCCGCGTTGTTGTGCGTCGTCGAGACGCCCGCCGACCTGATGATGGTCGAGAACACGCAGGCCTATTCGGGCCTCTACTACGTTCTGATGGGGCGGCTTTCGCCGCTCGAGGGCATCGGCCCGCGCGAGATCCGCCTCGACCGCCTGCTCAAGCGCGCCCTCGACGGCGACGTGCGCGAGGTGATCCTCGCGACCAACTTCACGCACGAGGGCGAGGCGACCGCGCACTACGTGGGCGAGCTGCTGGCCGCGCGCGGCCTGAAGGTGAGCCGGCTCGCCCGCGGCGTCCCGGTCGGCGGCGAGCTCGAGTACGTCGACAGCGGCACGCTCGCGCAGGCGCTGCGCGAGCGGCGCCCGATCGCCGCCTGACCAGGTTGTATTGCACTGCACAATGGCAATTCGGCGCCGATCCGCTATATAGTCGCCGGATTCGAATGGCGATTCCCCGAGGCCACAGGCGGCGAAACGACCGTCCTGGCCGCATATCACCCGTGGCGCATCCGACGCCGCAACTGGAGGAGACATGAGCGACAAGACCCCCTCGGCCAGCAAGCCGCAACCTGCCGGCGCACGCCGCCGCTTCCTGAAGGGCGCCACGGCGACCGCCGCGACCGCGGGCGCGCTCGGCTTCCCGATGATCGCGAAGGGCCAGACCGGCCCGATCAGCATGCGCTGGCCGGCGACCTGGCCGGCGAAGGACATCTTCCACGAGTACGCGAACGACTTCGCCAAGAAGGTCAACGACATGACCGGCGGCGACCTCAAGATCGAGGTGCTGCCCGCCGGCGCCGTCGTCCCCGCGTTCGGCCTGCTCGACGCGGTGTCGAAGGGCACGCTCGACGGCGGCCACGGCGTGCTCGTCTATCACTACGGCAAGCAGAACGCGCTCGCGCTGTGGGGCTCCGGCCCGGCGTTCGGCATGGACGCCAACATGCTGCTCGCCTGGCACAAGTACGGCGGCGGAAAGGATCTGCTGACCAAGCTCTACGCGTCGATCGGCGCGAACGTCGTGTCGTTCCCGTACGGCCCGATGCCGACGCAGCCGCTCGGCTGGTTCAAGAAGCCGGTCACCAAGATCGAGGACTTCAAGGGGCTCAAGTTCCGCACGGTCGGCATCTCCATTGACGTGTTCACCGCGCTGGGCGCGGCGGTCAACGCGCTGCCCGGCGGCGAGATCGTGCCGGCGATGGATCGCGGCCTTCTTGACGCGGCCGAGTTCAACAACGCCACGTCGGACCGCCTCCTCGGCTTCACGGACGTCTCGAAGACCTGCATGCTGCAGAGCTACCACCAGAACGCCGAGCAGTTCGAGATCATGTTCAACAAGACGAAGTACGACGCACTGCCGTCCAAGATGAGGGCGATCATCGAGAACGCCGTCGAGGCGGCCTCGGCCGACATGTCGTGGAAGGCGGTCGACCGCTATTCGAAGGATTACGCGGAAATGGCGGCGGGCGGCATCAAGTTCTACAAGACGCCGGACAGCGTGCTCCAGCGCCAGCTGACCGGCTACGACACGGCCGCGGCGAAGAAAGGCGAGGGCAACGCGCTGTTCAAGGAGATCGAGGCGTCGCAGAAGGCATTCGCCGCACGGGCCGTCAAGTGGGACCTCGACACCAACGTCAGCCGCCGGATGGCCTTCAACCACTACTTCGCCAGGGCGTCGGGCGGAAAGAAGAAGGCCTGACCCGGGCGGCCACGCGTCGACAGCCATCCGGGGCGCCCGGATGGCTGTTTCTCGTTTCCGCTCCGCGGCACGCGCCCGACGCGCGTGACCGCGGCGCACGGACTGCGCCACCCTCATGCAGCGATTCCTGCTCAACGTCGACAAGCTAAGCACGCTGGTCGGGCACGCGTTCTCGTTCCTGATCGTCGTGCTCACGCTGCAGGTGAGCTGGGAGGTGTTCTCGCGCTACGCGCTCGACGACCCGCACGCCTGGGCGTTCGACGCGATGATCATGCTCTACGGCACGCTGTTCATGATGGCCGGCGCCTACACGCTCGCGAAGAACGGCCACGTGCGCGGCGACGTGCTCTACGGCTTCTTCCGGCCGCGCACGCAGGCGACGATCGACCTCGTGCTGTTCGTCCTGTTCTTCATCCCGGGCGTGTTCGCCCTGACCTACGCCGGCTACTACTACGCCGCGGAGTCCTGGGCGATCAACGAGCACAGCAACGTGACGGCCGAGGGGCCGCCGATCTATCCGTTCAAGACCATCATCCCGATCGCCGGCGCGTTCCTCCTGCTGCAGGGCGTCGTCGAGATCATCCGCTGCGTGATCTGCCTGAAGCAGGGTCGCTGGCCGTCTCGCGAGGAGGACGTCGAGGAGGTCGATGTCGACATGCTGAAGGAGATGGTCGCGGGCGACGAGGCTTTGCGGAGCGAGCCCTCCAACGGGTCCGCGGGCGCGAAGGCGTCGCGATGACGGTGCGCAAGGAGCTGTGGTTCGGCTTCTCGCTGATGGCGCTGATCGTGCTCGCCATCCTCGTGCTCACGCCGTGGGGGAGCCTGACCAACGGGCACCTGGGCCTGCTGATGCTCGCACTGATCGTCGTCACGATCATGCTGGGCTTCCCCACCGCGTTCACGCTGATGGGCATGGGCGTGTTCTTCGCGTGGCTCGCCTATCGCAGCGTCGACCCGGACCTCGCGGTGCGGCAGGTGCTCGACCTGATGGTCCAGCGCACCTACGCGGTCATGTCGAACGACGTGCTGATCGCCGTGCCGCTGTTCGTGTTCATGGGCTACCTGGTCGAGCGCGCGGCGCTGATCGAGCAGCTGTTCAAGAGCCTGCATCTCGCGCTCGCGCGCCTGCCCGGGTCGCTCGCCGTCGCCACGATCGTGACCTGCGCGATCTTCGCGACGGCGACCGGCATCGTCGGCGCGGTGGTCACGCTGATGGGCCTGCTCGCCCTGCCGGCCATGCTTCGCGCGGGCTACAGCACGCGCCTGTCCGCGGGCGCGATCACGGCAGGCGGCACGCTGGGCATCATGATCCCGCCCTCGGTGCTGCTGATCGTCTACGGCGCGACCGCCGGCGTGTCGGTCGTCCAGCTCTACGCGGGCGCGTTCTTCCCCGGCCTCATGCTCGCCGCGCTCTACGTCCTGTACGTGATCATGGTCGCGAAGGTCTGGCCGAAGTCGGCCCCGCCGCTTTCCGCGGACGACGCGCGCGTACCGATCCCGGCGCGACTCCAGCCTCTCGCGACGAACGGCCGCAACGCCTTCACCGGGCTCGTCGCCGCCATCGGTGGTCGCAGCCTGGGCGTGCCGGCGAGGACCGTCGCCGGGCAGCTCGTCGTCACGCTGCTGCCGGCGATCACGGTGCTTGCGATCGCGTGGGTCGCCTGGCTCGGCGCGACCCGGCCGGCGGAGCTGGTCGACATCACGGGCCTCGAGCAGGCCGGATTGGCGTCCGGCATCGCGGGGGAGAGCACCGGGCAGGAGGAGGGCGGTCTCGCGGAGCCGCCGGCGGAGGAAGGTCTCGCGAAGCCGCCGGCGGAGGAAGGTCTCGCGGAGCCGCCGGCGGAGGACGCGCTCGCCACGCCGCAGGCGGACGCCGATGCCGCCAGGTCCGCGCCCGGCGCCCAGGCGCCCGCCGTCAAGGCGAAGCCCGCTGCCGCCGCGCCGGATCGATTGGCGACGCCGACGTGGTTCTGGATCTTCCTCGGCGGCAGCGTGGCGTTCCTGGCCTTCGTCTACGCGATGTGGACCTGGGCGCGGCTCGAGATCTTCAAGCGGCTGCTCTCGTCGTTCTTCCCGCTCGCGCTCCTGATCCTCGCGGTGCTGGGATCGATCGTGTTCGGGTTCGCGACGCCGACCGAGGCCGCCGCAATCGGCGCGTTCGGCGGGTTCGTGCTGGCGGCCATCTATCGCTACACGGGCCACCTGCGCGTCAATGCACGGACCGCCACCGGAACCACGATCCGCGAGCTCGGCTCGATCCTCAAGGAGTCGTCGTTCCTGACCGCGAAGACCAGCGCGATGGTGTGCTGGCTGTTCGTCGGCTCGTCGATCTTCTCCGCGGCGTTCGCGCTCCTCGGCGGGCAGGAGATCATCAACGCGTGGGTGCTGTCGATGGACCTGACGCCGATCCAGTTCATGATCCTGGCGCAGTGCATCATCTTCCTCCTGGGCTGGCCGCTCGAGTGGACCGAGATCATCGTCATCTTCATGCCGATCTTCATCCCGCTGCTCGCGCACTTCCAGATCGACCCGCTGTTCTTCGGGCTGCTCGTCGCGCTCAACCTGCAGACGGCGTTCCTGTCGCCGCCGGTGGCGATGGCGGCCTTCTACCTGAAGGGTGTCGCGCCGCCGCACGTGACCCTGAACCAGATCTTCGCCGGCATGCTGCCGTTCATGGGCATCCAGGTCGTCGCGGTTGTGCTGCTCTACGTGTTCCCGGCCATCGGCCTCTGGCTGCCGGGGGTTCTCTACGGCAGGTAGGAGCGGCCCGGACGCGCCGGAGCGGTTGCGCGCACGCGGCGGGCCGGCGTAACCTCTCCCCGAGGGGCGGTGCGCGAGGCGCGAGCGCCGTCCGCCCCCGCGGATGGAGGACGACATGCTCGTCAGCGAGATCCTGAGGATCAAGGGCAGCACGCTCTTCACGACGTCCCCGGACGCCACGGTGCAGGATGCGGTGCGCGTGATGGCGCACAACGACATCGGCTCGCTCGTCGTGATGGACCACGGCCGGCTCGCCGGCATGCTGACGTTCCGCGAGGTGCTCGAGGCGCTCGCGAACCGCGGCGGAACGCTGGGCGACCTGACGATCGGCGAAATCTACGCACGCGACGCGCTCACCGCGGCGCCGGGGCTCGACGTGATGGAGCTGCGGCGCACGATGCTCGAGCGCCATGCGCGCTACGTTCCGGTCATGGAGGGCACGACGCTCCAGGGCGTCGTGTCGTTCCACGACGTGGCCAAGGCGGTCTACGAGGAGCAGAGCTTCGAGAACCGGATGCTCAAGAGCTACATCAAGGACTGGCCGGAGGAAAGCCCGGCGTAGCGGGGGCGCCGCCGCGGTCGCACGGGCTGGACTGGGACCTGCACGGCGGCGCGTGCCGACCGCCCGCGGCGATCGCAGCCGCGCGTCGTCGATCCCCGGCCGCTAGGCCTGCAGCAGGAAGATCGCGGGCCGGTGCCTGTAGACGCTCGCATCGACGCGCCGCCAATCGGCCGCCGCGCGCAACGCCACCGTCTCGGTAGGCAACGTCAGGTCGGCCGCGATCGCGAGCCGTGTCCGCGGCGCGAGCACGCTCGCGAGCGTCGCGACCATCGCGGCGTTGCGGTACGGGGTCTCGATGAAGATCTGCGTGCAGGCCCGTGTCCGCGACTCGGCCTCGAGCCCGAGCAGTCGCGCCGCGCGGTCCCGTTCGCGGACCGGCAGGTAGCCGTGGAACGCGAACGCCTGGCCCGACAGCCCGGACGCCATCAGCGCGAGCAGGATAGCCGAGGGTCCCACGAGCGGCACGACGGCGATCGACGACGCGTGCGCCGCGGCCACCAGTGCGGCGCCGGGATCGGCGACCGCCGGGCATCCGGCGTCCGACACGAAACCGATCGCGTGACCGTCGCGCGTCGGAACGAGCAGCGCACCGAGCTCCGCATGCGTGGGATTCTCGGGCAGCGCATCGATCGCGAGTTCGGCGATCGGACGTGGATGGCCGATCGCCTTCAGGAACGCGCGCGCGGCCTTCGGCGTCTCGACGATCCAGCGGTCGACGCTGCGGGCGAGCTCGATCGTACGTGCGGGCAGGACGTTGGCGGGCGGCACGGCGCCCAGCAGGTTCGGCACGAGGTAGAGCGCGCCGGCGCCCGTCGGATGACGGTCCCCCGGGCCCGTGCGCCGGGTTTCGCCGGGGGGCGGCGCGGCGATCATCGTCCGGCGGCGAGGACGTCGATGCCTGCGCGGCGCAGCAGCCGGCAGGTCGCGATCAGCGGCAGGCCGACGAGCGCGGTCGGGTCGTCGCTCTCGATCGACTCGAACAGCGCAATCCCCAGGCCCTCGGACTTCACCGACCCGGCGCAGTCGAACGGCGCCTCGCGCGCGAGGTAGGCGTCGATCTCCGCGGCGGTGAGCCGCCGCAGCGTGCTGCGCACGTCGACGCGCCCGGTCTCGCTTCGGCCGGACGCGGCGTCCACGAGCGCGACGCCGGTGTGGAACACGACGGTGCGCCCGGACAGCGCCGCGAGTTGCGCGCGGGCGCGCTCGAGCGTCCCCGGCTTGCCGACATGCTCGCCATCGCAGTCGGCGATCTGGTCGGACCCGAGGACGAGGGCGCCCGGATGGCGCGCGGCCACAGCGCGCGCCTTGGCCTCGGCCAGGCGCACGCAGGCCGTCGCCGGCGCCTCGCCCGGCAGCGTCGTCTCGTCGACGGCCGGCGCGTCGACCTGGTAGGGCAGGCCCAGCCGGTCGAGCAGTTGGGCGCGGTAGCGCGACGTGGAGGCGAGCACGAGCGGGCGCAAACGGGTTCCTCGTTGTTTTATCGACGCTTTTTTGACACGGCGCCGGGGGTGACGTATTATCCGACGTTTGCACCGACTGTGCTTCCGCCCGTCCGGACACCGGCGAGCTGCGTGCAGTCGAGGGTCCGATGCCCGGTTCCGCCCCAGATTTCCGGTTCGACGCGTTCAGGCTGTCCTCGCGCGCCGGTGCGATCTCCGGGACGCTGGACGCGCGGAGCCTGCCGAACGTGGCGGAGAGCCTGGTGGCGGGTGACGATCCGGTGCCGATAGCGTGGACGATCGCCGGGCGCGCGAGCGCGGACGATCGGCCGGCGCTGGAGATCGACCTGACGGGCAGCGTGCCGCTGGTCTGCCAGCGTTGCCTCGGGCCGGTCGACTGGCCGGTGGCGCAGGCCACCGAGGTGCTGCTGGCCCGCGACGAGAAGGAACTCGTTCGGCTCGACGCGGAAGTCGACGGCGAGGTGATCCTCGCCGATCGTCCGCTCGATCCGGCGACGCTGGTGCAGGATGAACTGGTGCTGACGCTGCCATTTGCGCCGCGCCACGAAGGTGAGTGCCCGTCGGCGCGGCAATGAGCGCGCGTCGCGGGCGGGCGGCGTGCGACCGGCCGCGGAAACGGTGAGGCGAGGCGACCGGGCAGCGGGCGCCGATCGAAACGAAGCGGTGGAGCGCGCATCGAGCGACGCCGGGCCGCGACCACGCAAGGAGACTCGAAATGGCCGTACAGCAGAACAAGAAGTCGCCGAGCAAGCGCGGCATGCATCGGGCGCACGACTTCGTCGTCGCGCCCGCGCTTGCCGTCGAGCCGGTGAGCGGCGAGACGCACCGCCGCCATCACATCAGCCCGAGCGGCTACTACCGCGGCCGGAAGGTCGTCAAGACCAAGGCCGACGAGTGACGCTGGCCGCGTGCGCCTGACGCACCGGCCCTCGGGACGCGGCAAGGACGCGCCCGCGAACCAGGCATGAGCTCCGCGCGGCCGTCCCGGCGCGACGACGACGACCGACGGGCCTGCCCGAGGTCGCCGCGGCCCCCGGTCGAGGAACGAACGACGTTCGCTTCGGCGCCATCGCCCCGCGCCCTCGTTCCGGAGAGGGGGAACGGCGCTGCGCCAGCGCCCTGCCGGAGGGTGGCCACATCATGACCATCACCGTCGCCGTCGACGCGATGGGCGGGGACGCCGGTCCGGCGGTCACCGTCCCCGCCGCGCTCGCGTTCCTCGAGGAGACGCCCGACGCCACGGTGGTGCTGGTCGGGCGCGTCGAGGCGATCGAGCCCCTGCTGCTGAAGTCGCGCTCGCCCGCGCGCGACCGCGTGCGCATCCATTCCGCGTCCGAGGTCGTCGGGATGGACGAGCCGCCCGCGGACGCGTTGCGGCGCAAGAAGGACTCGTCGATGCGCGTCGCGATCAACCTGGTCAAGAACGGCGAGGCGCACGGCTGCGTGTCCGCCGGCAACACCGGCGCGCTGATGAGCATCGCGCGCTTCGTGCTGAGGACGCTGCCTGGCATCGATCGCCCCGCGATCGCCTCGCAGCTGCCGACCAAGAAAGGCGTGGTCACGATGCTCGATCTCGGCGCGAACGTGAACTGCACGGCCGGGCAGCTCGTGCAGTTCGCCGCGATGGGCAGCGCGCTCGTCTCCGCGGTCGAGCACATCGAGCGCCCGACCGTGGGCCTCCTCAACATCGGCGAGGAGGACATCAAGGGCAACGAGCTCGTGAAGGAGACCGCCGAGCGCCTCAGGACGTCCGGACTCAACTTCCACGGCAACGTCGAGGGCACCGACATCTTCCGCGGAACGACCGACGTGATCGTGTGCGACGGGTTCGTCGGGAACGTCGCGCTCAAGACCTCCGAGGGGCTCGCGCAGATGCTCTACGACTTCCTGAAGGCGGAGTTCACGCGCGACCTGCTGTCGAAGGCCGCGGCCGCGATCGCCTACCCGGTGCTGATGCGCTTCAAGCGCCGCATCGACCCGCGCCGGCTGAACGGCGCGACGCTGGTCGGGCTGAAGGGTGTCGTCGTCAAGAGCCATGGCGGCGCCGACGTGCTGGCGTTCAAGCACGCGCTCGCCAAGGCGCACGCCGAGATCGTTGCCGGCGTGCTCGACCGCATCGCGCAGCGGATCGCCGCGATGCCGGCCGTCGCGCTCGGCGAATCTCCCGCCACGAACCATGCATAGCCGCATCGCCGGCACCGGCCGCTACCTGCCGGCCCGGGTGCTGACCAACGACGACCTCGCTCGGCAGGGCGTCGACACCACCGACGAGTGGGTGCGGACGCGCACCGGCATCCGCCAGCGCCATGTCGTCGCCGACGACGAGATGGCCTCCGACCTCGCGCTGGCGGCCTCGCGGCAGGCACTCGCCGCCGCCGGCATCGCCGCCGCGGACGTCGACCTGATCATCGTCGCGACGACGACGCCGGACATGATCTTCCCGTCGACCGCGTGCATCCTCCAGGACAAGCTCGGCGCGCACGGCGGCCCGGCGTTCGACGTGCAGGCGGTGTGCTCGGGTTTCGTCTACGGACTGGCGATCGCCGACGGGATGGTGCGCTCGGGAGCGGTGCGCAACGCGCTCGTCGCCGGCGCCGAGATCTACTCGCGCATCCTCGACTGGAGCGACCGCAAGACCTGCGTGCTGTTCGGCGACGGCGCCGGCGCGGTGGTGCTCGTGCCCTCGCGCGAGCCCGGCGTGCTCGCGACGCGCCTGCACGCCGACGGGAGCCACCATGCCATGCTGTGCGTGCCCGGGCAGGTTCGCGACGGCGCCGTCGTCGGCAGCCCGTACGTGCACATGGACGGGCAGGCGGTGTTCAAGTTCGCGGTGCGGGTGCTGACCGAGGTGGCCGACGAGACGCTCGCCGCGGCGGCGCTGCCGCGCTCGGCGATCGACTGGCTGATCCCGCACCAGGCGAATCTGCGCATCATGGACGCGACCGCGAGGCGCCTCGACATCCCGCCCGAGCGCGTCGTCGTGACGGTCGACCGCCACGCCAACACGTCCGCCGCATCGATTCCGCTCGCGCTCGACGAGGCGGTGCGCGACGGGCGCATCCGGCCGGGGCAGCACGTGATGATGCTCGGCGTCGGCGGCGGGTTCACGTGGGGTTCGGCGCTGGTGCGCTGGGGATAGCCGATGACGACCATCGCGATGGTGTTCCCGGGGCAGGGCTCGCAGTCGCTCGGCATGATGGCCGGGTGGGACGATCATCCGGCCGTGCGCGCGACGTTCGACGAGGCGAGCGACGCGCTCGGCGACGACCTTTGGGCGCTCGTGACCGATGGTCCCGCGGACGCGCTCAACCTGACGACGAACACCCAGCCGGTGATGCTGACCGCTGGCGTGGCCACGTGGCGCGCGTGGCGGGCCGCCGGCGGCGCGACACCCGCCGTGATGGCGGGTCACAGCCTCGGCGAGTACTCGGCGCTGGTCGCTGCGGACGCGCTCGCGTTCCGCGACGCCGTTACGCTCGTGCGCTTTCGCGCGCAGGCGATGCAGGAGGCGGTGCCGCAAGGCGTCGGCGCGATGGCCGCGATCCTGGGCGGCGACGATGCCGCGATCGCCGACGCGTGCCGCGAGGCTGCCCAGGGCGAGATCGTCGAGCCGGTCAACTTCAACTCGCCTGGCCAGCTCGTGATCGCCGGGCACCGCGGCGCGGTCGAGCGCGCGATCGAGATCGCGAAGGCGAAAGGCGCGAAGCGCGGCATGCTGCTCCCGGTGTCGGCCCCGTTCCACAGCTCGCTGCTCGGGCCTGCGGCCGATCGCCTGGCCGCGCGGCTCGCGCAGGTCGAGCTGCGGATGCCGACGATCCCGGTGATCCACAACGTGGACGTCGCCGAGCATCGCACGCCCGACGAGATCCGCGCGGCGCTCGCGAAGCAGGCCGCGAGCCCGGTGCGATGGACCGAGACGGTGCGCGCGCTTCGCGTGCGCGGCGCGACCGACCTGGTCGAGGCCGGCCCGGGCCGCGTCCTCGCGGGACTCGCGCGCAAGATCGACGGCGCGCTCCGGACGCACGCGCTCACCGACGGTCATGCGCTCCGCGACGCGATGGCCGCGCTCGCCGGCTGACGCGAAAGGAGGCGCACGTGGCAGCACGGGAACTCGAAGGTCAGGTCGCGCTGGTGACCGGCGCCACGCGCGGCATCGGCCGGGCGATCGCGCTGGCGCTCGGGCGCGACGGCGCGACGGTCGTCGGCACCGCGACCAGCGACACCGGAGCGGAACGGATCGGCGCGGCGCTGGGGGAAGCGGGAATTCCCGGCGCGGGCATCCGGCTCGACGTCACCGACGCCGCGGCGACCGACGCGGCGCTCGCGGACATCGAGGCGCGCTTCGGTCCGGTCGCGATCCTCGTGAACAACGCCGGCGTCACCAGGGACAACCTGCTCGTGCGCATGAAGGAGGCCGAGTGGGACGCGATCATGGCGACCAACCTGAAGCCTGCCTGGCGGCTCGCCAAGGCGGTGCTGCGGGGCATGATGAAGGCGCGCCGCGGCCGCATCATCCAGATCGGCTCGGTGGTCGGGTCGACCGGCAATCCCGGCCAGGCGAACTATGCCGCCGCGAAGGCGGCGCTGGTGGGGTTCACCCGGTCGCTCGCGCTGGAGGTGGGCAGCCGCGACATCACGGTCAATTGCGTCGCCCCCGGATTCGTCGACACCGACATGACGCGCGCGCTGCCGGAAGCGCAGCGCGAGGCGCTGCTGGAGCGCGTCCCGCTCGGCCGGCTGGGGTCCCCGGAGGACATCGCCGAGGCGGTGGCGTTCCTCGCGGGTCCCCGCGCCGGCTACATCACCGGGGCGACGCTGCACGTGAACGGCGGCATGTATATGGGATGACCGGCGCGGATCGGGGCGGATGGCGCCCGGATCGACGCCATCGCCGGGCCGTCGCGGTGCCGTTGCCGGGGGTAGGCGACGGAGGCGAACCTTCTGGTAAAATCGCCCGGTTAGGGTGAGTCAATTCGTCCCCGCAAGGGAGGAGACGCATGGAAAACGTGGAGCAACGCGTCAAGAAGATCGTCGCCGAGCAGCTCGGCGTCAATGAAGCCGACATCAAGAACGAGTCCTCCTTCGTCGACGATCTGGGCGCGGATTCGTTGGACACGGTCGAGCTCGTGATGGCGCTCGAGGAGGAGTTCGAGACCGAGATCCCCGACGAGGAGGCGGAGAAGATCACGACCGTCCAGCAGGCGATCAACTACGTCGGCGCGCACCTGAAGAAGTAGCGCCTCGCGGGCGGGCGGCGCGACTCGCGCGGCCCCCCGTCTCCGGGGGCGCGCGTCACCCGACGCGCGTTTCCCCGACCTCCCTTCCCCCGGATCCCAGCGGCTCCCCCCATGTCACGCCGTCGCGTCGTCGTCACCGGACTCGGCATCGTCTCGCCGGTCGGCATCGGCGTCGATGCGGCGTGGGCGTCGATCCTCGCCGGACGCTCGGGCATCGCGCCGATCACGCGCTTCGACGCGTCCGCCTTCCCGGTCCGGATCGCGGGCGAGGTCAAGGACTTCGACGTCTCGAAATGGCTCTCCGCCAAGGAGGCGCGCCGCTACGACGCGTTCATCCACTTCGGGCTCGTCGCCGCGATGGAATCGATCCGCGACGCCGGCCTCGACGGCTGGAACGGTGACAGGGAGCGCGCGGGCGTTTGCATCGGCTCGGGCATCGGCGGGCTGCCGCTGATCGAGGAGACGCATCTCGCGTATACGGCGGGCGGGCTGCGCAAGGTGAGCCCCTTCTTCGTCCCCGGGACGATCATCAACATGATCTCGGGGCTGCTCTCGATCCACTACGGCTACAAGGGCCCGAACCTCGCGACGGTCAGCGCGTGCTCGACCGCGAACCACAGCATCGGCGAGGCCGCGCGACTCATCGAGTACGGCGACGCGGACCTGATGGTCGCGGGCGGCGCCGAGGCGACCGTGAGCCCGCTCGGGATGGGCGGCTTCATCGCGGCGCGCGCACTGTCGCACCGCAACGACGATCCGGCGGCGGCGAGCCGGCCGTGGGACCGCGATCGCGACGGCTTCGTGCTCGGCGAGGGCGCCGGGGTCGTCGTGCTCGAGGAGCTCGAGCACGCGCAGGCGCGCGGCGCGCGCATCTACTGCGAGCTCGCGGGCTACGGCATGTCGGCCGACGCGCACCACATCACGGCCCCGCCGGAGGACGGCGACGGCGCGCGGCGCAGCATGCTGAACGCGCTGAAGAACGCCCGCATGGGTCCCTCCGACATCGAGTACATCAACGCGCACGGCACGTCGACGCCGCTCGGCGACCTCGCCGAGTGCACGGCGGTGAAGCGCGCGTTCGGCGACCACGCGCAAAGGCTCGCGATCAGCTCGACCAAGTCGATGACCGGCCACCTGCTCGGCGCGGCGGGAGGCGTGGAGGCGGTGTTCACGGCGCTCGCGATCCGCGACCAGGTCGCACCGCCGACCGCCAACCTGGTCGCGGTCGACCCGGCCTGCGATCTCGACTTCGTGCCGCTCGCCGCGCGGGCGATGGCGATCCGCGGCGCGCTGTCGAACTCGTTCGGCTTCGGCGGCACCAACGCGACGCTCGTCTTCCGGAAGCTGTAGCCCGCGCGGCGCGCGGCGTCGCCGACCCTTCGCTCCCATCATGTCCCTGATCGTCCAGAAGTACGGCGGCACGTCGGTCGGCTCGACCGACCGGATAAGGAACGTCGCGCGCCGCGTCGCGCACTACCGGCGCGAAGGCCACCAGCTCGTCGTCGTCGTGTCCGCGATGAGCGGCGAGACGAACCGCCTGCTCGGGCTCGCGAAGGAGCTGTCCGCCTCGCCCGACCCGCGCGAGCAGGACGTCGTGGCGGCGACCGGCGAGCAGGTCACGATCGGGCTGCTCGCGATCGCGCTGAACGACATGGGCATCCCCGCGAAGAGCTACACCGGCGGGCAGGTCCGCGTGCTCACCGACAGCGCGTTCACGAAGGCGCGCATCCTCGACATCGAGCAGGCCGCGATGCGCCGTGACCTGGACGCCGGCACCGTCGTCGTCGTCGCGGGATTCCAGGGCGTCGACCGTGAGGGCAACCTGACCACGCTGGGCCGCGGCGGCTCGGACACCTCGGCGGTCGCGCTCGCCGCCGCGCTCGGGGCCGACGAGTGCCAGATCTACACCGACGTCGACGGCGTCTACACGACCGATCCGCGCATCGTCCCCGAGGCGCGCCGGCTGGACACGATCACGTTCGAGGAGATGCTCGAGCTCGCGAGCCAGGGGTCGAAGGTGCTGCAGATCCGCTCGGTCGAGTTCGCGGGCAAGTACCTGGTCAAGCTGCGCGTGATGTCGTCGTTCGAGGACCCGGAGTCCTCCGGCCCGGGCACGCTCATCACCTTCGAGGAAAACGATTCCATGGAACAGGCAATCATCTCGGGCATCGCGTTCAACCGCGACGAGGCCCGGATCCTGATGATGGGCGTCGACGACCGGCCCGGCATCGCGTACGCGATCCTCGGCCCGGTGGCGGCCGCGAACATCGACGTCGACATGATCGTGCAGAACATCGGCGCATCCGGACAGACCGACATATCGTTCACCGTCCATCGCAGCGAGTACCGGAAGGCGCTCGACGTGCTGGAGCACGAGCGCGGCAAGACGTTCCAGTGCCGCGAGATCAAGGGCGACGACCGCATCGCCAAGGTGTCGGTCGTCGGCATCGGGATGCGGTCGCACACCGGGCTCGCGGCCAAGATGTTCAAGGCGCTCGCCGACGAGGGCATCAACATCCAGATGATCTCGACCTCCGAGATCAAGATCGCGGTCGTGATCGACGAGAAGTACCTGGAGCTCGCGGTGCGCGTGCTCCACAAGGCCTTCGAGCTCGAGAAGGGGCCGGCGTAAGCGCCGGATTCCGCGTGCTTTTTCGCCATCCCGCGCTGGACGGCCGGGGGCTTGCGGCGGTAAAATCAACGGTTCCGCGCCGCACGCGCGCGCACGGAGACGTGGCCGAGTGGTCGAAGGCACTCCCCTGCTAAGGGAGCATACGGGCTAAAACCTGTATCGAGGGTTCGAATCCCTCCGTCTCCGCCAACAACCCGATCAAGCCCCGTCCGACCGTACGGCATGGCCGTCGCGCTCGCAGCGGCATCGTGCTGTTCGATGAGCCGCGCAGCGTCGCGCCCGCGTGGGCAGGGTGGCCGCGTCACCTTCGTTGCGTCGCTCGGGCTGGTCGCGTACTGCAAGATCCGACCGATGTGGATCCTTTCAGGGAAGCTGGCAACTCGTGCGCCGGCCGCGTGGTTTTGGCCACCGATGACCCGGGCCCCTGGGCGCGTGCGGATCCGAGCCCTATTCCGGGAGGGATTGCCTCGAAGACGGTAACTCAGGTCAGCTCGCCGTCGCCGGGGAGCCGGCGACGGCGGGTTGATGCGAGGCGCGCGGAGGCCGTGCCCGTCACTCCGGCCGGATCCCCGCGTCCCTCATGATCTTGTGCCACTTGGCCGTCTCGCGCGCCATCATCGCGCCGAACGCCTCCGGCGTGCTGGTGCGCGCCTCGACGCCCTGCGCGATCAGTTGAGCCTGGACCTCGGGCTTCTGCATCACCTTCGCGATCTCGGCGTTGAGCCGCGCGATGACGGCGGGCGGCGTGCCGTTGGGCACGAGGATCCCGAGCCAGCCGGTCGCGTCGAAGCCCGGGAAGCCGGACTCGGCGATCGTGGGCACGTCGGGAAGCGCGGGGCTGCGGTTGGGTGAGGTCACCGCGATCCCGCGCACCTTGCCGCCCTTGATGTGCGGCATGCCGGAGGCGACCGAGAGCGCGGCCAGCTGCACGTGACCGCCGAGGAGATCGGTGATCGCCGGCGCCGCGCCCTTGTACGGGACTTCGATGATCTTGAAGTTGCCGGTCTGTGCGAGCAATTCGACGGCGAGCTGCGGGAACGTGCCGTGGCCCGCGCTGCCGTAGTTCACCGCGGTCGGGTTCGCCTTCGCCGCGGCGATGACGTCGGCCAGCGTCCTGAAGCTGGACTCGGTCCGGGTCATGATCAGCGACGGCGAGCTCGCGACCTGGATCACCGGCGTCAGGTCGTTCAGCGGGTTGAGCGGCGGGTTCTTCATCGTCCCCGCCGCGATGATCATGTTGTCGGCCTGGCCCATCACGATGTCGTAACCTTCGTTCTGCGCCTTGGCTCCTTCGGCAAGCCCGATCATCCCCGACGCGCCGGCCTTGTTGTCGACGACGACCGTCCAGCCGGTCGACTTCGCGAGCTCGGTGGCCACCAGGCGCGACACGAAATCGGTGCCGCCGCCCGGCGGGAACGGGACGATCAGGCGGATCGGCTTGCTCGGGTAGGTCTGGGCGTGCGCCGGCGCGGCGACCACCGCCAGCGCAAGCAGGGCAAACAGCAGGCGAAACATCATGGCACTCCTCCTAGGGTAGTTCACGTCACTGGCACTCCGGCGCAGGGCCTCCCGGCGGGCACCCTGTTGCCGTCTCGATCCGCCGGGCCGCTTCGTCGCGACCGGTGGAGACTTCGCGCCGGGCGCCCGGCGACCCGAGCGACCCGAGCAAGATTCGGTTCATCGATGCCTCCCCGTTCGGCGGCGGTCCGCGGCTCCAGGCCGTCCGGTCCCGGGCGCCCCCGGCGCGTCGAGGTCAGCCTACCGCGCGGCGGGCATCCGCCGGAGAATACCGGCGCAGCCGCGGTCCGGCCTTCATCACCTGTCCCGGAAGCGTTCGCCCGATGATTTCCTCGACCTGCCGCGCCACGGCGATCAGCGCCTCGAGGTCGATGCCGGTATCGAATCCGGATTCCTCCAGCAGGTAGACGAGGTCCTCGGTGCAGATGTTGCCGGTCGCGCCGGGCGCGAACGGGCACCCGCCGAGGCCGGCGATGGACGACTCGAACTCGCGGATGCCGAGGTCCAGCCCGACCATGACGTTGGCGAGGCCGACGCCGCGCGTGTTGTGGAAATGCAGCGCGATCGGCAGGTCGGGGTGACCCCTGCCGAGGGCGTCCACGAGCTTCGCGACCGTGGGCGGCGTCGCCATGCCGGTCGTGTCGCCGAGCGTCAGCCGGTCCACGCCGAGCCGCGCATAGGCGTCGACGATGCGGAGCACCGCGTCGACGGGCACGTCGCCTTCGAACGGGCATCCGAACGCGCATGCGACCGCGCCCCGCAGCGCGACGTTCCCGCGAGCGATCCCGGCGATCTCCGCCACGTGGACCAGCGAGCCCGCAATCGGCGCGTTGAGATTGGCCCGGTTGTGCGTCTCGCTGGCCGAGACGAAGCACACGAACTCGTCGACGCCGGCCCCCAGCGCCCGCTCCGCCCCGCGCGCATTGGGGACGAGCGCGGCGATGTGGGCGTCGGCGCGCCGGCGCAACTGCGCGAGCATCTCGTGCGCATCCGCGAGCTGCGGCACGGCGCGCGGACTGACGAACGACGTGGCTTCGATGCGACGCACGCCGGCCGAGACCAGCGCGTCGATGACGCCCGCCTTGACCGCGGACGGAATGAGCGTCGGCTCGGCCTGGAACCCGTCGCGCGTCCCGACCTCGGTGATCGCGACTCGCGGCCGTGTCGTGGACGGATCGGAGAATTTCATCGGGGGCTCCTCTTGCAGCTTGCGCACCGCCGTCCTGCCCCGATCGACCGGAGGCGCGACGGTGAGGGAACGCAACGTCGTGGTGCCGGCGCGGCGTCGATGCGGCGCTGTCGGCGACGGCCGTGCGGGCTCACGCGATGCGCCTCGCATGCAGCGCGGAGACCTCGTCGGCATCGAATCCGAGCTCGCCGAGGATGTCGTCGGTGTCGGCCCCCAGGTCCGGCGGCGGGCGGTGCATGCGGCACGGGTCGTCGGTGAATTTGATCGGGAAGCCGAGCACGTCGAGCGGGCCGTGCTCCGGGTGCTCGATCGTGATCTTCATCTGCTGGTGGCGGACCTGCGGGTCGTCGAACACTTCCTTCAGCCCCATCACGCGGCCGCACGGCACGCCTGCCGCGTTGAGAACGTCGAGCCAGTGCGCGATCGGCTGCCTGCCGATCGCCGAATTGATGATTGCATTGATCGCGCCGCGGCGCGCGAACCGGTCGCGGTTGGTGAGGAATTCCGGGTGCGAGCGCAGCTCCGCGAGACCGAGCACGTCGAGCAGCCGGTGGTAGACCTGGTCGTTGGACGGCGCGATCGCCACCTCGCCGTCGGCCGCCTCGAACAGCCCGTACGGCGCGACCAGCGCGTGGTCGTTGCCGGTGCGCAGCGGCTGCTCGCCGGTCTCGAAGTAGTGCGTCGCCAGGAACGCGAGGTTGGCGATCATGCTGTCGGTCAGCGCCGTCGCGACCTCCTCGCCGCGGCCGGTGCGTTCCCGCCGGACCAGCGCGGCGCAGACGCCCATGGCCGCGTACGCTCCGGCGATCAGGTCCGACAGCGGCGGCGCGGCCCGCATCGGCGGCTCGCCTTCGGCGCCGTTCACGCTCATGAATCCGCTCATCGCCTGCGCGATGAAGTCGAACGACGGCCGATCGCGATACGGTCCGTCCATGCCGAATCCCGTGATGTGGCAGCTCACGATGTCCGGCCTGATGCGCTCGAGCTCCGCACGGGACAGTCCGATCCTCTCCATGACGCCTGGCCGGAAGTTGTCGAGCACGACGTCGGCCGTCGCGATCAGCTTGCGCAGCACGTCCTTGCCTTCGTCGCTGCGCAGGTCGAGGGTCATCGACCGCTTGTTGCGGTTGAACGACGCGAAGTAGAGGCTGAAGCCGTTGCGCAGGTGTCCCTGCCTGCGGACCGGGTCGCCGTCGCCGACGCCCTCGACCTTGATGACTTCGGCGCCCATGTCGGCCAGGAACATCGAGCAGAACGGACCGGAGAGGATCCTCGACAGGTCGACGACGCGAATGCCGTGCAGCTGCATGGGGAGGTGGCGGGAGGAGGGAAGGAGGCGCGCAGGTGCGCGCCACCGCGGTCGGAATCGGGCGCGAAGGCGGATCGAGGGAGGCGTCGGCGCCGCTTACGCAGCGATGGCCTCCGGTTGCGGGACCGGCTTGCGGAATTGTGCCAGCAGCGCGGCTTCCCGCGCCCTCGCGGCGTCGATGCTGCGGCGCTTCACGTGCCCGTATCCACGGATCGTCGAGGGAAGGGCGGCCACTTCCGCGGCCAGGTCCACGTTGTCGGCGCGCAACCCGCGCTCGAGCTGCTCCACCGTGCGCTCGTAGTCGGCGATGAGCTGCCGCTCCAGCCGTCGCTCCTCGGAGTGACCGAAGGGATCGAGCCGCGTTCCGCGCAGCCCCTTGAATCTTGCCAGCACCGCCAGGACCGGCCGCATCCACGCGCCATAGGTGCGCTTCACCGGGGCGCCCGTCACGCGGTCGGGCTTCACCCACATCGGCGGCGCGAAATGGTAGCGCAGCTTGTAGTCCCCCTCGAACGCCGCGGCGACCTGCCGCTCGAACTCGCCGTCGGTGTACAGGCGCGCCACCTCGTACTCGTCCTTGATCGCGAGCAGCTTGAAGTAGTTGCGCGCGACCGCCTCGGTCAGCCGCGTGTCGCCGCGCGTCACGAGCGCTTCCGTCGCGCGGACCCGGTCGACCAGCGCCCGGTACCGCTGCGCGAGTTTCGCGTCCTGATACGACGTCAGGAAGTCGACGCGGCGGGCGATGGCCGAGTCGAGGTCGGGCGCCAGGACGAGGTCGCTGCCGAGGGTGGCCTCGGCGGGTCGCGCCTGCCGCTCGACGCTCGCGGGATCGTGGAACGCGAGGCGCCCCCAGGTGAACGCGCGCCGGTTGGCGTCCACCGCGGCGCCGTTCAGCTCGATCGCGCGGAACAGCGCCTCGCGCGACACCGGCACGAGCCCCATCTGGTAGGCGTAGCCCAGCAGGAAGATGTTGGTTCCGAGCGAGTCGCCGAGCAATGCCGTCGCCAGGCGCGTCGCGTCGAGGAAGCGCACCGCGTCGGCGCCGATGACCTCGCGCAGGCCGTCCTCCATCGCGACCCACGGCGTCTGCAGGTCCGGGTTCCTGATGAACGCGACGGTCGCCATCCGGTTGGTGTTGATCACGGCGCGCGTCACGCCGCGCTGCATGCGCGTGAGGATCGCGTTCTCCGCCGTCACCAGCAGGTCGCTGCCGATCACCGCGTTGGCCTCGCCGGCCGCGATGCGGATCGTGTGCAGGTCCTGCGGTCGCGCGGCGACGCGCACGAACGTCGTGACCGCTCCGCCTTTCTGCGCGACGCCCGTCATGTCGAGCACGGAAACGCCCTTGCCCTCGAGGTGCGCGGCCATGCCGAGCAGCGCGCCGACCGTGATGATGCCGGTCCCGCCCACGCCCGCGACGACGATCGAGTACGGCCGGTCGAGCGCCGGGAGGTCGGGTTCGGGCAGGTGCGCGAAAAGGCCATCGGCGGCCTCCATCGCCTGCCCGCGGCGCGGGCGTCCGCCTTCGACGCTGACGAAGCTGGGGCAGAAGCCGTTCTGGCAGGAGAAGTCCTTGTTGCACGACGACTGGTCGATCGCGCGCTTGCGTCCGAACTCGGTCTCCACCGGCGTGACCGACACGCAGTTCGACTTCGTGCTGCAGTCGCCGCAACCCTCGCAGACGCGCGTGTTGATGAACGACCGCCGCGCGGGGTCGGGGAACGTGCCGCGCTTGCGGCGCCGCCGCTTCTCGGCCGCGCACGTCTGGTCGTACACGAGAACCGACACACCGCCGATGTCGCGCAGCTCGCGCTGCACGGCGTCGAGGTGGTCGCGATGGCGCACCGTGACGCCGGTGGCGAAGCGCGCGTCCTTGCCGTACTTGTCGGGCTGGTCGGTCACGACGACGATGCGCCCGACGCCCTCCGCCTCGACCTGGCGCGTGAGGGCGGGCACGTTGAGCGCGCCCGGCAGCGGCTGGCCGCCGGTGGCGGCGGTCGCATCGTTGTAGAGGATCTTGAACGTGATGGCGGCGCCGGAGGATACGGCCGCGCGGATCGCGAGCAGGCCCGAATGGTAGTAGGTGCCGTCGCCCATGTTCGCGAAGATGTGCTTCGTCTCGGTGAACGGCGCGTGGCCGACCCAGGCCGCGCCTTCCGAGCCCATGGGCGAGAAGATCCGGGTTCCGGGGAAGATGTAGGTCGCCATGAAGTGGCAGCCGACCCCGGCGATCGCCTCGCTGCCCTCCGGAACGCGCGTCGAGCTGTTGTGCGGGCAGCCCGAGCAGAAGTAGGGCACGCGCCCGGCGTCGCTCAGGTACCCGCGCAACTGCGGCGACAGCGACGGCTTCGACAGCGCGTCCTCCTTCGCCTGCAGCCACGCGGCGCGCTCCTCGATGCGCGGGTCGGCGTGGAAGCGCTTCAGCCGCGCGGCGATCACCAGTGCGACCTGCTCGGCCGAGAGCTCGCCGTTCGGCGGCAGCAGCCACTCGTTCGGCCCGCGTTCCTCGTCGCGCTTGCCGACGATGCGCGGCCGCCGCGCGTCGGGCCAGTGGTAGAGCAGCGCGCGGACCTGGTCCTCGATGATCGGGCGCTTCTCCTCGACCACGAGGATCTCCTCGAGGCCGAGCGCGAAGGCGTGCATTCCCTGCGGCTCGAGCGGCCACGTGAGGCCCAGCTTGTAGACGCGGATGCCGAGGCGCGCGGCGGCCTGCTCGTCGATGCCGAGGTGCTCGAGCGCCTGGCGCACGTCGAGATACGACTTGCCGGCGGCGACGATCCCGAGCCGTGCTTGCGGGCTGTCGTAGGCGAGGAAGTTGAGCCGGTTGGCGCGCGCGTACGCGAGCACCGCGGGAAGGCGCAGGTCGTGGATGCGCCGCTCCATCGACAGCGGCTGGTCGGGGAGCCTCAGGCCGAGGCCGCCGGGCGGCAGCGTGAAGTCCTCCGGGAGGCGGACCGTGATTCGCGCCGGGTCGACGCTCACCGACGCCGAGCATTCGATCGTGTCGTCGAGCGCCTTGAACGCGAGCCACGAGCCCGAGTACCGCGACATCGCGTAGCCGTGCACGCCGAGGTCGAGGTACTCCTGCACGCCCGACGGCACGAGCACCGGGATGAGCGGGGAAGTCAGCATCGGCTCGCTTTGCGTCGCGACGGTGGACGAGCGCGCCATGTGGTCGTCGCCGCACACGAGCAGCACGCCGCCGTGTCGCGCCGCGCCCGCCGAGTTGCCGTGCAGCAGCGCGTCGCCCGAGCGGGCGAGTCCTGCCCACTTGCCGTACCACATGCCGAACACGCCCTGGTAGCGCGCGTGCGGGTCGAGCGCCACCTGCTGCGAGCCCCACACGCCCATGACCGCGAGCTCCTCGTTCTGCCCCGGCTGGAAATGGATGTGGTGCTGCCGGAGCAGGGCCTGCGCCTCCCACAGCGTCTTGTCCATGTTGTTGAGCGGCGAGCCCTGGAACCCCGACACGAATCCGGCCGTGTTGAGCCCGGCCGCCGCGTCGCGGACGCGCTGCACGATGAGCAGGCGCGTGAGCGCCTGGATCCCGTTCAGGTAGACGCGACCGCGCTCCAGCGTGTATTTGTCGTCGAGCTTGACGTCGGCGAGCTGCATGGCGATTCTCCCGGACCCTAGATCACCTTCCCCGGATTGAGCAGGTTGCCCGGGTCGAGCGTGGCCTTGAGCTGCCGCATGACGTCGACGCCGGCGCCGAACTCCTCGACGAGGAACTCGCGCTTGCCCAGCCCGATGCCGTGTTCACCCGTGCACGTGCCGCCCATCGCCAGCGCGCGGCGCACGAGGCGCGTGTTGAGGTCCCACGCCTCCCGCAGGTCGGCGTCGCTGTCCGGGTCGACGAGGATCATCAGGTGGAAGTTGCCGTCGCCGACGTGGCCGAACAGCGGGATCGGCATCGTCGAGCGCGCGACGTCCTGCTCGGTGTCGGCGATGCACTCGGCGAGGCGCGAGATCGGCACGCAGACGTCGGTGGCGATCATCCGGCTGCCCTTGCGCAGCTGCAGGCACGCGAAGTACGCGTCGTGCCGCGCCTGCCACAGCCGCGTGCGCTCCTCGGGGCGCGTCGCCCACTCGAAATCGAGGCCGCCGTGGGAACGGGCGATCTCCTGCATCTGGGTCGCCTGCTCCTCGACGCCGCGCGTCGTGCCGTGGAACTCGTACCACAGCGTCGGGGCCTCGCGCAGCGTCAGCTTGCTGTAGCGGTTGACCGCCTTGACCGTGAGCGTGTCGAGCAGCTCGACGCGCGCGACCGGGATGCCGCACTGGATCGCCTCGATCACCGAATCGACCGCCGCCGTCACGGTGGGGAACGCGCATACGGCGGCCGACAGGCCGTCGGGAATCGGGTAGAGGCGCAGCGTGAGCTCGGTGAGAATGCCGAGCGTGCCCTCGGCGCCGACGAAGAGGCGCGTCAGGTCGTAGCCGGCGGCCGACTTGCGCGCGCGTCCGCCGGTGCGGATCACGCGGCCGTCGGCGAGAACGACGGTCGCGCCGAGCACGTTCTCGCGCATCGTCCCGTAGCGGACCGCATTGGTGCCGGACGCGCGTGTCGACGCCATTCCGCCCAGCGTGGCGTCGGCGCCCGGATCGATCGGAAAGAACAGCCCCGTGTCGTGCAGGTACGCGTTGAGCTGCTTGCGCGTGACGCCGGGCTCGACGCGCACGTCGAGGTCGCTCGCGTTGACTTCCAGGATCCGGTTCATCCGCGAAAGGTCGATGCAGACGCCGCCATGGGTGGCCAGCACGTGGCCCTCGACCGACGTGCCGATGCCGAACGGGATCATCGGCGTGCGATGGCGCGCGCAGAGGCCGACGGTCGCGACGACCTCGTTCGTGTCCTGCGGGAACACGACCGCATCGGGCGGCGTGACGGGGTATGACGAGATGTCGGTGCCGTGATGCTCGCGGACCTGCCGGGTGGTCGCGAGCCGGTCGCCGAAGAGGCGGCGCAGCTCGTCCAGCAACGGCGGCGGCAGGCTGTGCTCCTCGCCCGCGCGCTCGCGCAGTTCCGCGAAATGACCCGCTGTAACCGCTGCGGCCTCCATGCGGCCTCCTCGTTGGCGTGACGTGCGTGCGGCCGGGCCCGTTGCAGCCGGGCGCGGGCGCATCGGTCGTGCGCGTCCGACGCGACCGCCGAACCCCGGCGGCAGGTCCGTCGATTGACAGCGCGCGACCCGTCCGGCATCATACCAAACAACTGTTTGTTTTGGAAAGACCCATGGCCGCCGTCCGCAGCGCCGCCCGACTCGCCGTCGCATCCCGCGCCGACAACCGGCTGCCGCTGATTCTTGATGCGGCAGCGAGGTTTTTCGCCGAGAAGGGCTTCGGGTTCACCTCGATGCGCGACATCGCGGGCATGGCCGGCATGCTGCCCGGGTCGCTGTACTACCACTTCGCCTCCAAGGAGGAGCTGCTGGTCGCGGTCTACGCGGAGGGCGTGCGCCGCATCAAGGCAGCGGTGGCGCCCGCGCTCGCGAAGGCCGGCGATCCGTGGGCGCGGCTCGAGAACGTGTGCGCCGCGCACCTCGAGGGCCTCCTCGAGGACAGCGACTACGGCCAGGTCGTGATCCGCGTCCGGCCCGACGACGCCCCCGAGGTCGCCGCGCGCCTGGTCGCGCTGCGGGACGAGTACGAGCGGACGTTCGCGCAGGCGATCCAGGCCCTGCCGCTGCCGTCGCGCACCGACCGCCGCGCGCTCAAGCTCATGCTGCTGGGCGCGCTCAACTGGTCGCAGACGTGGTACCGGTCCGGCAAGGACTCGCCCCAGACGCTGGCGCGCCGCTTCGTGCGCCTCCTCCGCGATCCTCTCGACGCCTGACCGCCCCCGCGCCGCGCCGACACCCCCGATTCGACCCACGCCGCGACCCCAGGCACGAATGAAGACACGACCGAAGGTGCTCATCACCAAGATCGGCCTCGACGGCCACGACCGCGGCAGCCGCATCGTGGCCGCGCACCTGCGCGACGCCGGCATGGAGGTCGTCTACACGCCGCCTTGGCAGGAGATCGGGAACGTCGTCAAGCTCGCCGTCGAGGAGGACGTCGACGTGATCGGCGTGTCGTCGCTCGCGACCGATCACCTGATCGTGCCGAAGCTCATGGCGGCGCTGCGCGAGGCGGACCTCTCCGACGTCGCGGTGATCGTGGGCGGCATCGTGCCGGACGAGGACGAACAGGCGCTGCTCGACGCGGGCGTGGCGCGCGTCTTCCACCCGGGGTCGCCGCTCGAGGACATCGCCGCCTACATCGTCGAGGCGACCGCGCGCGTGCGCGCCGCCCGCTTTCCCGCACTGGACGCGATCCGATGAACAAGCCACTTGCCGATCCGGTCCCCGCATCGATCGACGAAGCGCAGGTGCGCTGGGCGGCGGAGTACGCCGCGCAGGTCGGGCACGACAGGCCGGTGCAGAACCGGTCGGGCATCCCGATCAAGCCGCTGTACACGCCGCTCGACGTCGATCCGGCGCGGTTCGACACCGACGTCGGCTTTCCCGGCCAGCCGCCGTACACGCGGGGCATCTACGCGACGATGCACCGCGGCCGCACCTGGACGCAGCGCCAGCTGATCGGGCTGGGCACGCCCGCCGAGTACAACGCGCGGCTGCGCGACATCCTGGATCAGGGCGCGTCCGCCGTCTCGCTCATCCCGTGCAACTCGGTGTTCCGCGGCTACGACATGGACGAGGTGGACGAGGAGCTGCTCGGCACCTGCGGCGTGGTCGTCAACAGCGCCGACCACATGACGACGTGCCTCGACGGCGTCGACCTGTCGACGACGTCGTGCGCGATGAACGACCCGTCGCCGTTCACGCTGCTCGCGTTCATGCTCGCCACGGCGCGGCGGCGCGGCGTGGACTGGCGCACGATCAGCGGCACGTCGAACCAGAGCGACTACCTGTCGCACTTCGTCGCCAACCACATGTTCTTCCGCCTGGCGCTCCCCGGCGCGCGCCGGGTGCTCACCGACCACATCGCGTGGTGCGGCGAGCACGTGCCGCGCTGGAACCCGCTGTCGGTGGTCGGCCAGCACATGCAGCAGGCGGGCGCGACGCCGGCGGAGGCGATGGCGTTCACGCTGTCGTCGGCGCTCCAGTACGCCGACGACTGCGTGGCCGCCGGCATGTCCCCCGACGCGTTCCTGCCGCGCTTCACGTTCTTCTTCGACATCTCGATCTCGTTCTTCGAGGAAATCGCCAAGTTCCGCGCCGGCCGCCGCATCTGGGCGCGACTCACGCGCGAACGCTACGGCGCGCGCGACCCGCGCTCGTGGCGCTTCAAGTTCCACGGCCAGACGTCGGGCGTGGACCTCACGCGGCAGCAGCCGCTCAACAACATCGCGCGCGTCGCCGCGCAGGCGATGGCCGGCATCTTCGGCGGGCTGCAGTCGCTGCACACCGATGCCTACGACGAGGCGCTCTCGTGCCCGACGCAGTTCGGCGCGCGAATCGCGGTCGCCACGCAGAACATCCTGCGCGAGGAGGCGCACCTGACCGACGTCATCGATCCGCTCGGCGGCTCGTACTTCGTCGAGTCGCTGACCGACGAGATGGAGGCGCGGATCCTGGCGATCATCGACGAGGTCGAGGCGGCGGGCGGCATGTACCGCGCTGTCGAGTCGGGCATGGTGCAGCGGCGCATCGGCGAGTCGGCGCGCATGCACCAGGGGCGCATCGACAGCGGTGCGCAGACCGTCGTGGGCGTCAACGCGTACCGGGTCGACGAGGATGCGAGCGCGCGCCCGGCGTTGCCGAAGCCCGATCCGGCCGGAATGCGCGCGCACGTGCGCGGCTTCGCCGACTGGAAGGCGCGACGCTCGGCCAGCGCCGTGGACAGGGCGCTCGCCGACCTCGCGCGGACCGCGCAGGCGACGGGAACGGGCGGCGGAAACCTCTTCGGCCAGGTGGTCGCGGCCGCGGACGTCGGCTGCACGCACGGCGAGATCTGCGGCACGCTGCGGCGCGAGCTCGGCTTCGGCCATCCGCTGGTCGTCGTCTGACGCGGTCGAGATGAAGCGCGCGGATCCGAAGGGCGGCGCCGGCGCGCCGTCCGGCGTCGACAAGCGCGTGGCGGCCATCCGCGCCGGCCATCGCGCGACGATCGCGCGCGCGATCACCGAGATCGAAAACGACCTGCCTCAATCGGGGGCGCTTTCGGCGGCGATCGCTGCCGACATCGGCCGCGCGCACGTCGTGGGGATCACCGGCGCGCCGGGCGCCGGCAAGTCGACGCTGATCAACGCGCTGCTGCAGCAGTACGCGGCGCGCGGCCGGCGCGTGGCCGTCGCGGCCATCGACCCGTCGAGCCCGATCACCGGCGGCGCCGTGCTCGGCGATCGCATCCGGATGGGCAGCTCGGGCGGCGCCGACGGGGTCTTCATCCGCTCGCTCGCCTCGCGCGGGCATGCGGGCGGGCTCGCGCGCGCGACGCGCCGCATCGTCGACCTGCTCGACGCCGCGGGATTCGACGTGGTCATCGTCGAGACGGTGGGCGCCGGGCAGTCCGACGTCGACATCGCGTCGCTGGCCGACACGAGCGTCGTCGTCTGCCCGCCCGGCCTGGGCGACGACGTCCAGGCGATCAAGGCCGGCATCCTCGAGATCGCCGACGTGCTCGTCGTGAACAAGGGCGACCAGCCGCTCGCGGACCGGACGGAACGCGAGCTCGACGACATGCTGCACCTGCGCGCGCGCCGCCCGGGCTGGCGCGTGCGCGTGCTGCGCACGACGGCCACCACCGGCGAGGGCGTGTCCGCGCTGGTCGACACGCTCGATGCGCATGCGGCCGAGGCGGGCGTGGGCAGGCGTCGGCGGCAGGCCGCGACGCCGCCGCCGGGCGACGCCGTCAGCGACACGCTGCGCCGTTTCTGCGAGAGCGATCCGTACCAGCGCCTCAATGCGATCGAGTTCGTCGAGTCCGCCCCCGGCAGCGCGACGATGCGCATGCGCGTCGGGAAGTCGCACCTCAACTTCAACGGCAAGTGCCATGGCGGCGCGATCTTCTGCCTCGCCGACAGCGCGTTCGGCATCGCGGCGAACCAGTACGGCGTCATCGCCGCGGGCATCGACACGCACATGACGTTCCAGGTCGCCGTGAGCGAGGGGGACGTGCTCACGGCGCGGTCGACCGAGGTGAGCCGCACCGCCAAGCTCGCCATCTATCGCGTCGACGTGACGCGCGGCGACGGCACCGTGGTGTCGTCGTTCACCGGAACCGTCTACCTGACCACTCGGCGGCACGCGCCGCACCTGACGCCGTAAGGCGCGGCGGCGTCGCGCGCGCCGCCGTGCGCGCCCGGTCGGGTCGCGGCAGTCGGATGGCGGCCTGCGATCCTCCGGTCCGGCAACCCGTACGCGAGGCGGTCGGTGCCGAGCGCGGATCGAACCCCGTCGGTCCCGCCGCCGGCAACACCGGCCGCCCGCGTCGCCCGCAGCCGGTAAACTGACGGACCACCGGCGGGGCATCGGACGCTGCGTTCGGGAAGCGCTTCGGCAGGTCCTCGCGACGAGGAAGGATTCGGCTGACATCGCCGCCGCCGGTGGCGCCCCTGGCCGGTCGGACGCCCCGCAGAACTTCCACGCTTCCTTCGATTGCCCGATGCCCGACCTCGACAGCGCCACCTACGCGTCGCATCTCGAGGGATGGGCGCGCCGGCAGCCCGCTGCGCCGGCGCTTTCCGCTCCCGGCCATCGTTCGATGACGTTTTCCGAGGTCTCGGCGCGCGCCGTGGCGCTGCGCGGGGCGCTCGCGGCGTGGGATATCGGACGCGGCGACGTCGTCGCGTGGCCGGTGGCGGATCGACTCGAGTCCGCCGCCGCGCTGGCGATGGTCCCGGCTTGCGCGACGCTGCTGCCGTTGCCTGCGTCGCTGACCGTCGACGCGTATGCGCGAGTCCTCGCGCGCACGCGCGCCAAGGCCGTGGTCGCCCCCGCGCGCGGCGGACATCCGATCGCGGAGGCTGCACGGCGGCACGGCATCGCGCAGATCGCGATGGTGCCGCAGCCCGGTGAAAGTGCCGGTGCGTTCGCGCTCGAGCTCGCGCGCGAGGGTCCGTCGTTGCGGCAGGCGCCGTGGATCAACCCCGACGTGATGTACGTGTCGGCGACCTCGGGGACCACCGGCCATCCGAAGCTCGTGCCCCACGCGTGGCGGGCGCTGTGGGCGACCGCGCGCGCGATGGGCGAGCGCCTCGGCTTCGGTCCTCGCGATGCGTCGGCGCACCTGACGACGCTCCACCTCGCGAACGGGCTGCGCACGGCGGCGCAACTCTCGCTGCTGCACGGCGGGAGCGTCGTCGTGCTGCCCGAGGGCGACCTCGACGCGTTCCTGCGCGCCGTCGAGGCGGGCGAAGTGACGTACACGTCGTCGACGTTCGCCATCCATCGCGAGGTGCTGAAGCGCCTCGAGGGGCGCGCGCCGGTCGCGCGCGGCAGGCTGCGCTTCCTGCGCGTCGGCTCGGGACGCCTCGATCCGGACGAGATGGACCGGCTCGAGGCGCTGTTCGGCGTCCCGGTCGTGACCGGGCTGTCGACATCGGAAACAGGCACGGTCGCGCAGCAGGGCCTTCCGCCGGCGCCGCGGGTCCGCGGCTCGGTCGGCACGCCGGTCGCGTGCGAGATCCGCATCGCGGACGAGCACGGCGCGAGCCTGCCGTGCGGCGGGATCGGCGAGATCCAGGTGCGGGGGCCGCAGGTGTTCGGCGGCTACATCGACGATCCGGGCCTCGACGCCGCCGCATTCGTCGACGGCTGGTTCCGGTCGGGCGACCTCGGCCGCTTCGACGAGCACGGCGATCTCAGCGTGGTCGGGCGCCTGAAGGAGACGATCAATCGCGGCGGCGAGAAGATCGCGCCGCTCGAGATCGACGCCGTGCTCAACGCGATGCCCGGCGTCGCCGAGGCCGCGACGTTCGGCGTGCCGCATCCGACGCTGGGCGAGGAGGTCGTCGCCGCGGTGATTCGCGCCCCGGCCGCCACGGTCGACGCCGGACAACTGATCGCCGGCGTTCGCGCGGCGCTGGGCGAGCGCCGGGCACCGCGGCGAATCTGGTTCGTCGAGTCGCTGCCGCGCACCGGGACCGGGAAGGTCCGGCGCTCGGCGCTGCCGGACTGGGTCGCGTCCCGCGACGCAGCGCCCGCGGAGGAGACGCCGGCCGCCAGGGCCACGCCGCTCGAGATCGCGGTCGCGGCGCTCTGGGCGGCGATGCTGCGCACCGGGCGCGTCGACGTTCACGAGGATTTCTTCATGCTCGGCGGCGATTCGCTGCGCGGCGCGAAGCTGCTCGATCAGGTTCGATCGGCGTTCGGCGTCGAGCTGTCGGTGCAGTCGCTCTTCGGCGACGCGAACACGATCGCAGGCATGGCGCGATGCATCGAGCGCGCGCGGTCGGCGGCCTGATGCCGGCGCGTGCCGACCGCGGCGCGACCGCGCGGACGCGACCCGACGGGCCGGCGTCGGCGTCGCGGCGCCGGGCGTTGCTGGCCGCGCTCGCGCTCGCCGGCGGCATTGTCCCCGCGCCATCGGCGCCGCAGGTCGGATCGGCACGCGCGACGCGCGAGCGCGGCGACGGCGCCAGGCACACGGGCGACGGGTGGCCGTCCCGCAGCGTGCGCATCGTCGTGCCGCAGGCCGTGGGCGGCACCGCGGACCTCGTCGCGCGCATGCTGGGCGAGCGTCTCGAAGCCGAGCTGGGCGCGCCGTTCGTCGTCGACAACCGCCCGGGCGCGAACGGGCTCATCGGCACCGACGCCGCGAAACGCTCGGCGCCGGACGGCCACACGCTGCTGCTCGCGTCGACCGCGACGCACGTGATGGCGCCGAGCGTGCTGCCGAACGTGACCTTCGATCCGCTCGCCGACTTCGCTCCGGTCGTCAACATCGCCTGGCAGACCAAGGTCGCGCTGGTCAGCACGGCGCTGCCGGTGGCGACGCTGGCCGAGTTCGTCGACTACGCGCGCGCTCGTCCCGGCGTACTCAACTACGCGTCGACCGGGATCGGGTCGTCCAGCCACCTCGACACCGAGCTGCTCGCCTCGACGGCCGGCATCGCGTTGCATCACGTTCCCTACCGCGGATCCGGCCAGACGATGGCGGCGATCTCCACCGGCGAGGTCCACGTGCTGCTCGCGAGCGTCACCGCGTCGCTGGGCGCGATCCGGACGGGCCAGGTGCGCGCGCTGGCGATCCTCGGCGATCGCCGCTCGCGGCAGCTTCCGCACGTGCCGACCCTCGCGGAAGCCGGCTTTCCTTCCCTCGACGTCGGCACCTGGCTCGGCTTCGTGGCGCCGGCCGGCACGCCGGCGGCGATCGTCGCGCTGCTCGATCGCACGGTCGACGCCATCCTCGCGAGCGCGGAGGTGCGGCGCTGGTTCGACGTGCAGGGGCTCGAGCCGGCGGGCGGGACGCCCGTCGAGTTCGACGCGGTGATCCGGGCCGATGTCGCCAAGTGGGGGGACGTCGTGCGCAGGCTCGGCATCCGCAGGCAGTGAGCGCGAGTCGGCCGCGCGGTGGGGCGCCGACTCGCGCGAGCCGGACCCGCACCGTCGTGCGCATGCAGCCCGCACGGCATGACACGGCGACACCCGCGCCGGGAATATTCCCGTGATCGTATGACCGTGGGGCGTCGAATCGTGGCACACTTTTGCCGGGCGCGTTCGTGCGGCCGCATGCGCACGGCGCGAGCGAAGCGTTCGTCGGTACCGTCTGCCGTGCCTGCGAACCGGGACACAACGAGGGGAGAAACATGAAGCTCGAGGCATGGGGACTCGGCATCGCGTTGCTTGCGGGCGTCTCGTTCGCTCACGGGCAGAACGCCATGGACCATCCGCCCGTCGCTGCGGAGACCGTGGCGAAGTCGGAAGCCAAGTCGCAGGACGTCTACGGCTTCCTCGAGTTCAGCGGCAGCGGCTCGTACGCCGTCAACAACGGCGCCGGGACCGTCGAAATGGCGTTCGACCGGCTCGACAACCAGAGCATGATCTACAACTCGGGCTCGATCCGGATCATGCTCTTCCTGACGCAGTTCCCGATCGTTCCGGGGCAGGGATTCGACTACTGGATCCTTGCGAGCGATCAGCTGAACCCGCTGCCGGCGAACTTCTACTACTACGATTACTTCACGACCAGGCCGCGCCAGCTGGTCCCCGACGGGGTCTACTACATCTACCTCGGGGCATTCGAGTACGAGAACAGCTGCGGCAGCACGAGCGGCTACTGCCTCGACGACTACTTCACGTTCCAGAGCCAGGTGCAGGTCATCGGCGGCAACGTGACGACGTTCGGCGGAGGAGCCGCGACGACGACCACGGCGGTCGAGTACTACCACGCGGGGTTCGGCCACTACTTCGTGACCGCGGACGCCGACGAGATCAATGGAATCGACGGCGGCGCGTACGGCGGCGCCTGGCAGCGCACCGGCCAGACGTTCAAGGTGTGGACGTCGGGCGTCGTGCTGTTCGACGTCTGCCGGTTCTTCCAGGTGTACTTCGCGCCGAAGAGCTCGCATTTCTACACGGCGATCGACTACGAGTGCGCGGGCCTGATCCTCAACAGCTTCGTCTGGCAGTTCGAGAAGATCGCGTTCAAGGTGAAGCTGCCGTCGGGCGGCATTTGCCCGGCGGGCAGCATCCCGCTCTACCGCGTCTACAACAACGGGATGTCCGGCGCACCCAACCATCGCTACACGACGAGCCTGGCGATCCGCAACCAGATGCTCGCGCTGGGCTTCGTTCCCGAGGACGCGAACACGGTCTGCGTCCCGGTCTGACGCGACGACAGGCTTCGGGCGCGTCGCGCGCCCGCCGGCGGCCGCATCGCCGGGGCGGGCGGGCGCGC
Organism: Burkholderiales bacterium; assembly: GCA_905339295.1. Classification (GTDB taxonomy): domain Bacteria; phylum Pseudomonadota; class Gammaproteobacteria; order Burkholderiales; family Casimicrobiaceae; genus VBCG01. The sequence continues at coordinate 47,976 of CAJPFI010000024.1, read as the reverse complement.
CGCGACGGTATCGCCTGCGCCGGTCGGGAGGCGCAATGGGGCGCACGGCCTTCATGCGTCATCGTGCCGGCGTGATACCTTAACGTCGCCGCGACGAAACCGCATCGCGGCGCGACCGCCCGCGATGATCGCCGACGACCATCCCGCCATCGCTGCCGCGCCGGTCACGGCCGAGGACTCCTCGGTGCTGGCCGAGCGCGCGTTCCTGCGCACGACCGGCGCCGACGCGATCCACGGCAACGCGGTTCGGCTGCTCATCGACGCGCACGAGAACTTCCCGGCGTGGCTCGAGGCGATCCGCAGCGCGCGGCGCGCGATCCTGTTCGAGATGTACATCGTCGACGACGACGACATCGGTCGCGCGTTCGCCGAGGCGCTCGCCGAGCGCGCGCGCGCCGGAGTGGCCGTCAAGGTGCTGGTCGACTGGCTCGGCGGCAGGCGAGGCAAGAACGCGTGGAAGGCGCTGGACGGGACCGGTGCCGAGATGCGGATGTTCAATGCGCCCGGGCTCGCGAGCCCGCTGGCGTGGCTCTCGCGCGATCACCGCAAGACGATCACCATCGACGACCGGATCGGGTTCGTGAGCGGCCTGTGCGTGAGCGCCAAGTGGCAGGGCAATCCGGCGAAGCGGCTCGAGCCGTGGCGCGACACCGGCATCGCGGTCGAAGGACCCGCCGTGGCCGCGCTCCAGCGCGCGTTCGCGCTCGTGTGGGACGTGGCCGGCGAGGAGCTGGGCCCCGAGTTCCTGTCCGATCCCGCGACGATTCCCGAGGCGGGCGACGTGACGCTGCGCGTGGTCGCCGGGACGCCCAATGCCGCCGGCACCTACCGACTCGACCTCACGATCGCGTCGGTGGCGCGCGAATACCTGTGGCTGACCGACGCGTACTTCGTCGGGACCGCGGCGTACGTGCAGGCGCTCGCGGCCGCCGCGCGCGACGGTCTCGACGTGCGCCTGCTCGTGCCGGGCGCGTCCGACATCCCGATGATCTCGCCGGTATCGCGCGCCGGGTACAAGCCGCTGCTCGACGGCGGCGTGCGCGTGTTCGAGTGGAACGGCACGATGCTGCACGCGAAGACCGCGGTCGCGGACGGCGTGTGGGCGCGCGTCGGCTCGACCAACCTCAATCTGGCGAGCTGGATGGGCAACTACGAGCTCGACGTCGCGATCCAGGATCGCGCGTTTGCGGGACTCATGGCCGACCAGTACCTGGCCGACCTCGCGCATTCCACCGAGATCGTCCTGACCCGCCGCCATCGCGTCCGCCCGACCGGGGACGCCGAGCCGGTCGACGTGCGCCGCGCGCCCTCGGGCAGTGCAGGGCGCGCGGCGGCCGGCGCGGTCAGCATGGGCAGCACGCTGTCCGCGGCGCTGACCAATCGCCGGCCGCTCGGCCCCGCCGAAGCCGGGTTGCTGGTGAAGATGTCGATCGTCGCGATCGGGCTGGGCGGCGTGGCCGCATTCTGGCCCTCGGTCATCGCCTGGCCGCTGGCCGTGGTCGCCACCTGGATGGGAATCGCGTGGCTGATCAAGGCGTTCTCGCTCAAGCGGACGCAGCCGGAGCCGGTCCCCGAGGCGGACCCGGACGCTGGCGACCCGGCGGACTGATCCGGTATAATGAAAGGCTTCGCGCCCGTAGCTCAGTTGGATAGAGTACCTGGCTACGAACCAGGGGGTCGTGGGTTCAAATCCTGCCGGGCGCGCCAATAATCAAAGGGTTAGCGCAGATTCTCTCGCTAGCCCTTTTTCTTTTTCCGACACATTTCCGACAGCCTGCACGCGTCCGACAAGCGTGAGCGTCGGTGTCTCGGTGTTCCCCCGTTCGTTGATGCGCTCGGCGGCGTCGAGAAGCTCGCGCAACTCGGCTGCCGAGTAGTGGGTCGTGATATCGCCGATCGCATGGCCCAGGAGCGTCTTGCGGGTTTCGAGCGGAACGCCCGCACCCCGCAACCTGCGCCCGAAGGTGTGCCGCAGGTTATGCACGCCGCGAAGGATGCCCGCCTCCCGAGGGAGTCCGGCTTTCTTCCAAGCGTTTTGCCATGCCGTGTTGTGGAGCTCTTGCAGCGGCTTGCCCCGGTAGGTAAAGACGAAGACGGGATCGCTCCCGCGCCGCGCCTCGATTGACCTGAGTCCGGAATTTCGAGCCAATCATTCCTGGGGAATGGCTCGGGGTGGGTGGTCCTGAATGGGCGGATGGTGCTGCTTGAATTCGTGCGGGGTCAAGTAGCCGAGGCTGTCGGGCCGCCGGGATGGCGCCCGGCGGCCCTCTCGCTTGCCGTTATCGACTCGCGACCCGTTCGATGACCACCGGGACGGGGCGGCACACCGTGTTGCAGACCGGCGAGTGCTGCTGGGCGTAGCCGAGCAGCGCGTCGAGCTCCTCGTCGCTGCAGTCCGCCTTGATGTCCACCTTGATCCGGATCTCGCGGTAGCCGGGAGCGACGGCGTCGTCGAGTCCCAGCAACCCCTGGAGATCGATGTCGCCCACGAGTTCGGTCGACATGGACTCGATGCGGATGCCGCGTGCGGCCGCGTGCAGGACCGTCGTGGTGGTCACGCAGCCGGCGAGCGCGTGCAGGAGGAACTCCACCGGGTTGGCGCCCTCGTTGTTCCCCAGGAGCACCGGGGGCTCTCCGTTGGTGAAGACGAACGGCTTCGCCCGCGAGGCGTCCTCGGCGCCCGCGCCGTAGAAGCCCTTGATCGTCGAGCGGTTCTCGCCGCCGTCGATCCACTTGTTCCGTGCGCGGAACTCGAACCTGGCGAGTACCGGGCTGCTCTTCAGGGCCTCGATCGTCTCGCGCATCCTGTCGAGGTCGAGTCCGTTCATCCGATTCGCTTGCGACTTCCCGGTGCGTTGGACCGCGGCTTGGGTTTCCATGTGTCGTCTCCTTTCGATGGCGTTGGGGGGTTGCCGGTCCCGACGAACCGCGTCGATCCCGGATGCCGCCACGATAGGGGTTGACGTCGCGCCCGGTAAGCGGGAGATTTGCCGAAACCGGTTCTTTCGTGCCAGGAGACCCGCTTGCGCACCGTACGCCGGAAGGCACCCGTCGAGACCCTGATCGTCGCCGTGCCGGAGACCGCGGGCTCCGCCCTCTACGGCATGGTCGACGTGCTCACGGCCGCGGGCAATCTCTGGCAGACGCTCGCGCGTTCGGAGGATGCAAGCCAGCCGTTCCGCGTGCGGATCGTCGGCGCGCATGCGCGGGCCTTTCGCTGCGGCAACGGTGTGCCGGTCGTCCCCGATGTCGCCGTTCGCGATGATCCGCGCGCGGACGTCATCGTGCTGCCGGAGCTCTGGCTCGGCCCGGACGAGCCGCCTTCCGGACGATACCCGGCGCTGCTCGAGTGGATTCGGACGCGTTACCGAACGGGATCCCATGTCTATTCCGCCTGCTCCGGGTCACTGATGCTCGCCGAGACGGGATTGCTGGACGGGCGCGAGGCGACGTCGCATTGGGGGTACCAGGACCTCTTCCGGCGCCACTATCCGCAGATCCGGTTTCGCCCCGAGCCGACCCTCTGCTTCGCGGACACGAGCGGACGCATCGTCACCGCCGGTGGCACGACCAGCTGGCACGATCTTGCGCTCCACATCATCGCGCGCCACGCAAGCCCGGGGGAGGCGATGCGCATCGCCAAGGTCTACCTGCTCAAGCTGCACACCGAAGGTCAGCTTCCCTACGCGCCGCTCGTGCGACCGCAAGGCCATGCGGACGCGATCGTGCAGGCGTGCGAGGAGTGGCTGGCCGGGCACTACCGCGAATCCGGGGCCGTCGCCCGTGCGGTCATGCATTCCCGACTTCCCGAACGGACGCTCAAGCGGCGCTTCAGGCAGGCGACGGGCATGACGCTGATCGACTACGTTCAGAACCTTCGGATCGAGGAGGCCAAGCGCCAGCTCGAATCCACCTCCCGCCCGGCGGACGAGATCAGCGCCGAAGTCGGTTACGAGGACGCCTCGTTCTTCCGGCGGCTGTTCAAGAGGCGGACCGGGCTCGCCCCCGCCCAGTACCGGAGGGCCTTTGGCCGAGGGCCGCGCAGCACTTCGGCGTCGGAGCGGCGGGCGGTTCCATAGCGTGACCCAGGAATCCGGCGGAGCGACAGGTGGCGACGCGTGGCGACGCGGGTTGCGCGACGTCCGCTTTCGGACAGTCAAGACGCCCCGCCGCAAGGCCGCTCCGCGCCGGCCGCGGCGCGCCACGAACGGCAAGCGGCAACGAGGCCGCCGACCCTGGGCAAGCGTACTGTCGCCGGGCCCGACGACGTCAGCGGGGACGTTCGGCGATGGATCGGCGAACCTTCATCGGCGGCATGGCAGGCAGTCTGCAACTCCGCCGCCGAGTGGTGCGTGGTGATGCGCCCCGACCGGTGACCCCTACGACACGGGAGATGGACCCGCGTCGTCGTCGGTCGCGATTGGCGCGACGGGACCGAGCGAATGCGCGAACGTACGGGCGATCAACCCGGCGTGCTGCGCGATGCTCCCGATCGGCGCCACTGCGTGCATGTTCGGCGCGCCGCGGCCGGACCGCCGTGACGGTGTTGGAATTCGGCCGCGTTCGCGACTTTTCGAGACCGCCATTCGTCCCCCCGGCGTGCGTGGCGCCCGAGGTCTGATATAAGGCTCGGGGACGCTCGCCTGCCGGCGACGCCGGCGCGACCCATGCGCCTCGCCACGCCGCGGTCTTCGCGGCTGCGAAAGGGGGGCAGGCGACCCCGTCCCGCCGGATCCGACAACGCCCAGGCATGACGAAGCTGCAGGCACCATGAACGCGATGCGCCACCGCGCCCTGGACACGGTCGCGTGCCCGGATTGCGAGTTGCAGCAATCCATCCCGCCGCTCGTGCCGGGCGGGAGCGCCCGCTGCGCGCGGTGCCGCGTCACCATCGCGCGAAACCCGGTCGATCCGATCGGCCGCCCGCTGGCGTTGAGCGTGGCGGCCGCGGTGGTCTTCCTGATCGCCAACACGACCCCGCTGATGGGTCTCTCGGCGGCCGGACGCGAAGCGTCGACGACGATCCTCGGCGGCGCGCAGGAGATGTGGACGCAGGGCAGCGAGATCACCGCCGTGATGGTGGCGTTCTGCGCCGTGATCGCGCCCGGAGCGTTCATCGCGTTCATGCTGGCCGTCCTGCTCGGGGCGACGCGGACGCCCGCCCCGCGCTGGGTCGGCCGGCTGCTGCGCATGGCGACGCTCGTCCAGCCCTGGTCGATGAGCGAGGTGATGCTGCTCGGCATCCTGGTGGCGCTCATCAAGATCGCGCATCTCGCGACGGTCATCCCGGGCATCGGGCTGTTCGCCGTGGGCCTGCTCGTTGTGCTGCTCGCCGTCACCTCCTCGATCTTCGAGCCCCGGGCGATCTGGAGCCGGGTCGTCTGGGCCGACGGGACGCTGCCGCCAGACCTTCGACCGCGACGCGCGGGACCGGGCGGCCGAGCGCCGGACAGTCCCTGGGTCTCGGCGCATCCGGGGCTCGCGTCGTGCACGACCTGCGGGCTCCTGTCCCGCCCGGCCGGGCCGGACCAGCTCGGGCATTGCCCCCGCTGCGGAGCCACGCTGGCGACGCGGCACCATTTCTCGATCCAGACGACGTGGGCGCTGGTGATCGCCGCGGCGATCCTGTTCGTTCCGGCCAATGCGTTTCCCGTGCTGGTGTCGACGACGCTCGGATCGACCGAGCCGTCGACGATCCTCCAGGGGGTCGTGTTCCTCTACCAGGACGGGTCGTGGGTGCTGGCGCTGATCGTGCTGGTCGCGAGCGTGGTCGTGCCGCTCGGCAAGCTGGTGGCGCTGGGCTACCTGATGGTCACGGTGCAGCGGGGCTCGATCACGAGCAACCACGACCGGACGCGGCTGTACCGGCTGGTCGAGCTGGTCGGCCGCTGGTCGATGCTCGACGTCTTCGTCGTCGCGTTCATCACGGCGCTGGTGCAGCTCGACCCGCTGATGTCGGTGGCGCCGGGCATCGGCGTGATGTACTTCATGGCGGTCGTGGTGCTGACGATGATCGCCGCCCACACGTTCGATCCGCGCCTGATCTGGAACCCTGTCGTGACGCAACGGAGTCCGCGTGGCTGAACCCAACGACGACGTCGAACTGCCGCAAGCGATGGTGGTGAAGCCCCGGCGCAGCCGGCTGTCCATCGTGTGGATCATCCCGGTGCTCGCGGTGCTGGTGGGCATCGGGATCGTCGTGCAGCGCATCCGCGCCGAGGGCCCGACGATCACGATCATCTTCCGGGCCGCCGAAGGTATCGAAGCAGGCAAGACGTTCATCAAGTACAAGGACGTGATCATCGGCCAGGTGAAGACCGTGCAGTTCACCGAGGACTACGCGAACGTCGAGGTCACGGCCAAGATGAGCAAACGCGCGGCCGGCCTGATGGTCGAGGACGCGCAGTTCTGGGTCGTGCGCCCCACGATCAGCCTCAGCGGGATCTCGGGGCTCAACACGCTGCTGTCCGGCAACTACATCGGCTTCCAGCCCGGGACGTCGACCGTCGAGGACACCGACTTCGTGGGACTGGAGAAGGCGCCGTTCGTCGCGGGCCGCCTGGGACACGAGTACAAGCTCAGGGCGGACGACCTCGGCTCGCTCGCGGTGGGCTCGCCGGTCTATTACCGCCGCCTTCCGGTGGGCCAGGTCGTCAGCTTCGACCTCACGCCGGACGGCAAGTCGGTCGAGCTGCACGTGTTCGTCAATTCGCCCTACGACCAGTTCGTGAGCCTGGGCACGCGGTTCTGGCGCGTGAGCGGGATCGAGGTCACCGTCGATGCGAACGGCGTGGACGTTCGCACGGAGTCGCTCGCGGCGCTGCTGGTCGGCGGCCTCGCGTTCGACGCTCCGCCGTTCCTGCACGACACGACGATCGCGACGTCCGCCGCGGTCTTCCAGCTCTACAACGACCGGGCCATCGCGATGAAGGCGCGCGACGCGATGACGCGCCTGTACGTGCTCCGCTTCAACGAGTCGCTGCGCGGCCTCGCGGTCGGCGCCCCCGTGACCTACCTCGGCGTGCAGATCGGCGAGGTCGTCGACATCGGCTTCGACTTCGAGCCGGAGAAGGCGAACATCGTCCCGCGCGTGACGATCACCTTCTATCCCGAGCGCCTGCTCACCGTCAAGGACCCGGGCCAGCAGGCGCGGATCGAGCAGGTCCTCAAGGGCGACGACAGGCGCCGCAATGCGTTCCTGCAGCGCATGGTCGACGAGCGCGGGTTGCGCGCGCAGCTGAGGACCGGCAGCCTGCTGACCGGCCAGCTCTACGTCGCCTTCGACTATTTCCCGAAGGCCGCCAAGGCGAGCATCACCTCGAACCGCGGCGTGGCCGAGTTGCCGGTGGTGCCGAGCGGCCTCGTCGACCTCGAGGCGAAGCTGGCGAGCATCCTCGACAAGATCGACAAGCTCCCGCTCGACCAGATCGCGACCGAGCTCAGGAGAGACCTCGTGTCGCTGGACGAGGCGCTGACCGGCGCGACCAGCCTGATCAAGCGCGTCGACACCGAGCTCGTGCCGACGCTCAAGGCCGACCTCGAGGCGCTGCACCGCGCGCTCGGGAGCATGGAGCGCACGCTCAGGAACGCGGATGCGACGCTCCTCGGGCCCGACGCGCCGGCGCAGCAGGAGCTGCGCGACGCGCTGAACGAGTTCACGCGCGCGGCTCGCAGCATGCGCGTGTTCCTCGACTACCTCGAGCGCCACCCCGAATCGCCGATTCGCGGCAAGCTCGAAGACAGGAGCGGGGCCAAATGATGCGCCTACGAGTTGCCCTTGCGGCACTTTCCGTCGCCGTCGGGCTCGCGGCGGGATGCAGCACGCCGCCGCCGTCGCGGTTCTACACGCTGGCCGCGACGGCGACGGCTACAGCAACGTCCACGTCGCAGCCGTCGACGCTGGTGATCGCGGTGGGCCCGGTGACGGTGCCCTCGGTCGTCGACCGGCCGGAGTTCGTGGTGAGCACCGGCCCCAACGAGGTGCGGCTCGACGATTTCAACCGGTGGGCGTCGCCGCTGCAGGACAGCCTGACGCGCGCGGTCGCCGAGAACCTCGTGGCGATCCTGGGCACGCCGCGCGTGGTCCGGTTCCCGCAGACGCTCGCCACCGAGCCGGACTATCGCGTGGCGATCGAAGTCCGCACGTTCGAATCGACGCCGGGCAAGTCGACGGTGCTCGACGCGGTGTGGACGGTGCGGCGGGCGAAGGACGGCAGGACGCAGACCGGCCGCACGTCGGCGCGCGAAACGGTTACGGAGAGCGGCTACGAAGCGCTGGCGGCCGCCCACAGCCGTGCCGCTGCCCGTGTGAGCCAGGACATCGCCAGCGCGACGCTGGCCCTGCAAAGCGCGCCTTAGCCCCGCGGCGAATTCGGCGGCGTGCGGTCGCCGCAGCCGTTTCGGCCCGGATGCCGGGCGAATCGCAGGCGCGACCCGGGAGCGACGACCCGGGAGCGACGACCCGGGAGCGACGACCCGGGAGCGACGACCCGGATCGAGGCGCGGCGATCGATCGCCGCGGCGCCGCTGACGTCCGGCGCGGCTGCGAACGCCGCGACGATCGGTCGAAGCGTCTCCGGCCGGTGGCGCGTCGCGTGATGGCCGATCCTCCTCCGCGCGCAATCCGACAACGTCCCCCCGCTCGAGGCAGCGGTGCCGGACCGCGACGAGATCGTTCTCCCGGAAGCGCGGGATCGCGCGGCTCACGGTCCCCGGCTTGCGTCCGAGGTAGCCGTGACCTGCGCCGAGAATCCCGGACCGCCGGATTCCGGCCCGCGCAGCGTTCGCCCTGGTCGGGGTGATGAAAGGGTTTCGGCGAGGCTCGTCGCCGGGTTCACCGTGCAATTCGTGCGGGAATCGGCCCCCCTCGGCTCGGCACGATCCTGCCGGGTTCCGCAACGCACGCTCCGCAATACACCGATCCAAACGGCGCCGCATTGGCCCTTCGTCCCGTGGTCCGGGGCGCGCGTGGAAGTCGTCCCGCGCCACGACCAGGCGCGCCGCCAACGCACGCTCCCGCGGCGTCGCGCCGACGCTTTCGTGCGTGTCGGCGATCCGTCCCGGCGCGGCAGCCAGCCATTCATCCTGTGCTACCTTCGGCGATGCAACGCGCGTGCGCGCCCCCGCACCTCGGGCCGCGCAGCGGCGCCCGGGGCGACACGCAGCGCGATTCCAACGTCGTCCCCGACCGCCAAGGACGCAACCGTTGTCGATGCGCTATCGACTGAGGGATATCCCGACGATGCTCCGTACGCCGGGTGGCCGGCGACAGGTGAGCGACGGGATCCTCTATCGATTGTGGCCGCCGCTGTCGCGCCTGGCCCGCCTGTACCGCCGTACCGTGGCGCGGAACACGCGCGTCGTGGCGGTCGTCGGATCGTTCGGCAAGTCGACCGCGGCACGCGCCGTCGCCGCGGCGATCGCGGCGCCGGCGCACCGGAGGATGACGCACAACGCGTGGACCTCGGTCGCCATGGCCGTGCTTCGCATCGGGCCGTCGCAGCGGCATGCGGTGATCGAGGCGGGCATCTCGGGACCCGGCCAGATGGAGCGCTACGCGCGCATGATCCGGCCGGAGGTCACCGTCGTCACGTCGATCGGCAGCGAGCACCACGCCCTGATGCCGACGCTGGACATCACTCGCGCGGAAAAGGCGCGCATGGTTCGGGCGCTCCCCGCTTCGGGGGTTGCCGTCCTGAACGGAGACGACGCCAACGTCATGTGGATGAAGGCGCATGCGCCCGGATCGGTCGTCACGTTCGGGTTCGGTCCGCTGTGCGACGTGCGCGCGACCGACGATCGTCTCGACTGGCCTCGCGGAATGCGGTTCCACCTGAGCGCGTTCGGCCAGGAACGGGAGGTCGAGATCGGTCTCATCGGCCGCCAGATGGTCTATCCGGTCCTCGCCGCGATCGCCGTCGCCCTGGCGGAAGGCGTTTCCCTCGACGAGGCGCTGTCGCGCTGCCGGGCGCTCGCGCCCACGCCGGGGCGGATGGAGCCCGTCCTGCTTCCCGGCGGGGCCGTCGTGCTGCGCGACGACCACAAGGCAACGCTCGAAACCATCCACGCCGCCCTCGACGTGCTGGCGCAGATTCCCGCGGACCGCCGCATCGTCCTGTTCGGGGACATGTCGGAGATCCAGGGCCGCGAGTGGCCGGTCTACGTGACGATCGGCATGCGGGTCGCCGCGGTCGCATCGCGGCTCGTGCTGGTCGGCCGAGGCTTCCGCCGCTATTGGACGGGCGCGCGGCGGGCCGGCATGCCGAGGCACGCCGTCACCGACGGCGGCCGCACGGTTCAGGAAGCGGCTGCGGCCATGCAGGCGATGCTGCAATCCGGCGACGTCGTGCTGCTCAAGGGGCGGCGGGGACAGAAGCTCGACCGCGTGCGGCTGATCCTGCAGGGCCGCAGCGTGCTGTGCGACATCAAGCTGTGCGAGGTGCGATCCATGGAGTGCGCGGACTGCCCGATGCTCGAGCGCGGCTGGGGGATGCATCGCGCGATCACCCCGGGATGGATCGAGCCTCGGTCGATCGGCAGGTCGAGCGCCACGCCGGCGCCTCGGACTCGTCCGGATGCTGCGGGCGAATCGCGCGGGCACGCGCGCGCCTCGCCGACCTCGGCGCGGATCAGCGCGCGACCGCAGCGAACCTGACGATTCCCGCAGCAGACCGCGTCGGTGGGCAGACGCGGCGGTGCAGCGATGGGGCCACGGTTGGCCCGACATGGCCGGCATCGCGCACGTCAGCTCCGGGAGCCCCTAGCGCGCGCAGCAACCCGGCGCGCAGCAGGATGCGGGCTTCGCGGCACGGATGAAGGCACTCACGAACCTGCCTTCGACCTCGCCGGCGATCCTGTCGCGGTCGATGCCTTCGGCGGCGAGGAAGGCGCGGGCATCCTCGCTGTCGTACACGCGCGTGACCTCGAGATCGATGTCGCCGAATCCGGCGCTCGCGAGCTTGCTCCTGTAGTCGGTCTCGGAGAGCGCGCCGGCGACGCAGCCCACCCACAGCTCCATGCTCTTGCGGATGGCAGGGGGCACGTCGCCGCGAACGACCACGTCCGACACGGCGAAGCGACCGCCCGGCTTCAGCACCCGGAACGCCTCCTTGAGCACCAGGTCCTTGTCGCCCGAGAGGTTGATGACGCAGTTCGAGATGATCACGTCCACCGAGTTGTCGGGCAGCGGGATGTGCTCGATCTCGCCCTTCAGGAACTCGACGTTCGCAAGTCCGCTCCTGCGCCTGTTCTCCTCGGCGAGCGCGAGCATCTCGTCGGTCATGTCGAGGCCGTAGGCCTTGCCGGCTGGCCCGACGCGCCGCGCCGACAACAGCACGTCGATCCCGCCGCCCGACCCGAGGTCGAGCACGGTCTCGCCCGGCTTCAGCTCGGCGAGCGCCGTGGGATTGCCGCACCCCAGCGACGCCTTCAGCGCCGCATCGGGCACTTCGCCCGCCTGTCCGGCCTCGTAGAGGTTGGAGGTGATCGGGTTGCAGCAACTCGTTGCGCTCGGCGCACTCCCGCAGCAGCTGCTGCCTTGGCCCGCCTGCACGCGCAACGCGGCCTGGCCGTACTTCTCGCGCACGATCTCCTTCACATCGCCCGGCTGGGACATGGGTCTTCCTTTCGTCAGGGGTTGGCGACGATCGTCAGCGGCTCGATCGCCCGGTTGCGGGTGCAGCACTCGGCGTAGAGGAAGCGGAGCAGTTCCTGCAGCGCCGCACCGTTGGCCGAATAGCGGAGAAACGTTCCTTCGCGGCGGACCCGGACCAGATCCTCGTTGCGGAGCTTCTCCAGGTGGTGCGAAAGCGTCGAGTTCGGGATCTCGAGCTCGGCGCCGATGTCTCCCACGACCATCCCCTCGGGATGGGCCGAGAGCAGCAGCCGCATGATCCGCAGGCGCGGCTCGGTCCCCATGGCCGACAGCATGTCGGCGTAGCGGGGCACGTCGTCCAGCGCGGGTTTCGGGGTCACGACCGTTCTTTCAATATTGTTCGATATTTCTATGATAATCGAAACAACGGACGTGTCAAGCCGCTACGAATAACCGGACCGCCAAGGCGGCGGCGCCCCCCGGCGATTACCGCGTCGCGACGATTCGGGGGCGTGCGCCCGGCCCGGGAGCGCTCGCCGGCGCTGACGCGGTCGGACGCCGGGGACCGGGCCGGACGCCGTCTGCCTCTGCCGCGGGCGGCACCTGCAGAACGCCCGACATGTCCGTACGACCGCTTCGAAGTCGGGTGGGCATCGCGAACTCGCCGGGGGCGCGCGGCTCGCACGTCCGCGCGCCCATGGCATCGTGTGCGTCTTCGCGTCACCATCGCGTCGCTGGAAGGAAACGCGGCAGCGCGTGGTTGCGCGCGCGAACGGCGGGTGCGGTGCCGCACATACAGTGCCGCGCGTTCGGCGCAGCATGCTCGCTCGCGGGCAATGTCATCGCAACGAATCCGGTCAGCGTCGGCGTCTCCATCGACACCCATCGCAAGTCGTCCGGACGTTGCGGCAGGCCCGGTGAACGACGAGAAAGCACCGAATGACCGTTCGAACGCACATGGGCAATCGGGTGCTGGCCAGCATTCCGACGAAGGATTTCCGCCGCCTCGAGCGAGATCTCGAGCCGGTGACCCTGGGTTTCGGGCAGGTGCTCTACGAGCCCCGGAAGGCAATACGGCACGTCTACTTTCCGCTCGGCTGCCTCGTGTCGCTGCTTACCGCGGTCGACAAGCGCCGCACGCTCGAAGTCGGCATGGTGGGCAACGAGGGCATGGCCGGAATGCCGTTCATCCTGGGCATGGGCGTTTCCGGGGTCAGGGCGCTCGTCCAGGGCGGTGGCGACGCGCTGCGCATGGCCTCGGCGCCATTCCGCATCGAGTTCGACCGGAATCGGCCGCTGCGGGACGCGCTGTACCGGTACACCTACGCGCTGATGGCGCAGATTTCGCAGACCGCGGCCTGCAACCGTTTTCACGATGCGGAAGCGCGCCTGGCCCGCTGGCTGCTGATGACGCGGGATCGCGTGGGATCGGACGAATTCCTGCTGACGCAGGAGTTCCTGGCGCACATGCTGGGCCTGCGGCGCGAGGGGGTCACGGAGGCGGCCGGCGCGCTCAGGAAACGCGGCCTGATCAGCTATTCGCGCGGCTCGCTGCGGGTGCTGGACGCCAAGGGGCTCAAGGCGTCGTCCTGCACCTGCTACCAGATCGTGAAATCGGTGTTCGATCGCGCGCAGGGTTAGCGCCGCATCCGCGACCGATATCCGGCGATCGCGCCTATCGCGGGCTCGCCGGATGCGCCGACATGAACGCGACGAGATCGGCGCCGACCTGCTCCGGGCACTCCCAGTTCGGGCAGTGGCCGGTTTCCGGATGGATCCGCAGCGTGGCGCCGGGGATCGCAGCCAACAGACGGTCCTGATCCTCCCTCGGAAACAAGGCGTCGCGCTCTCCCCACACCAGGAGCGTCGGGGCCGCGATCCGGGACAGCTCACCGAGATCGTCGTATTCCATCAGGCCGTCGAGCACGTCGCGCCAGAGACGGGCCGGCAGCTTCAGGCTCTCCGCGACGATCCGCTCGAAGAACGGCCCGGGTACCGATCGGTGGACGGTGCCCGCCTGGAAGTCGCGCGCGAACGCCATCGGCACGGGATCGGCAAGGTCGCGCAGCGATGCCTGAACCTCGAGCGTCACCGGATTCCTCGACGACCAGCCGCTGCCGATCAGCGCCAGTCGCGCGACCCGGTCAGGGGAAGCGATGGCGACCTGTCGCGCGACGAAGCTTCCCATCGAGTGCCCCACGATGGTCGCGCGCCCGATGCCGACCGCGTCCAGGAAGGCGACGGCATCGGCCGCGAGGTCGCGCGTGGCATAGCCGCGCTCGGGACGTTCCGAGTCGCCGAAACCGCGTTGATCGGGAACGAAGCAGCGGTACTGCGTCGGCAGCGACGGCAGCACCCGGCTGAACGAGAACCAGGAGTCGGGCCAGCCGTGCAGGAACACGATCGCTTCGCCGCCGGCATCGCCCTGCTCGGCATAGTGGATCCGTGGGCCGGTCGCAAGTCGAGTCTGCGCGAATCGCACGATTGCCCTCCTGCTTCGACGCCATGCCTTCCAGGGCGGGCGGCAGCCGGCGGCCGCACCCGCGGCTGTCGGGCCCGGCACTGCGCCGGCCACGCGAGATGGTCGCGGCGCGCGGTCCGCGCCTTCCGCGCACGGACTGCGCCGCGACACGCTGCAGCGGCTCCCTCCCGCGCAGAGCGGGAGTATTTCACAAGGAGTCGCGAGCCGTCGCGGCCACCGTCCCCCGGCATGGCGGCGGCGATCCGCCCGGGTCGACCGCGGTTCGGCAGTGACAGGCGCTCGGCGCGTGCCGCGGTGGAGAGCCTCGGATCTGCGACAGGGGTGCGGTTGGAGCTGCGGCTGACGCCGGCGACGAGGGCGCGGGGCGCGTGGTTGGAAGGAAGCCGCGGCGTTACGGACGCCGATCCATCCCGCGTTTGATGCTCAGGTATTCGTCCCGCTCCAGCTCGTGCAGCTGGCGGGGGTACCGCTCCGTGAAGGCAAACCAGTCGCGCAGGCGCTTGTCGAACTGCTCGTGCGGCACGTCGGACAGAGCGCCGAGGTGGGCGACGACGGCCAGGTAATAGCGCATCGCGTTGCGTTCCACCACGCCACGGACGCCACCGACGTGGATGGGCCGGCCGTCGGGCCGCCATCCGGTGACGGTGAAGCCCACCTTGGCGTGCCCGATCGTCTGGAGATAGACCTCGACCGCGAACCGGGCGATGGGGCCGTACGCATAGGAATAGCCGAGGTGGACAAAGGCCTGCTCGCGCCCCAGCGGAATCGCTTCGAGCATGATCCGGTACTCCCTTGTCCCGAAGGGACCCGCGTCGGCGACCAGCATGATCCGAAGGTAATCGGGCGCGTCGGCGACGGTGCGATAGGCGTAGTCCATGCGCGTCGCCGCGTCCGCCGTGCGGGCGTGCTTGCCGCCGACGAACACCGCGAGCGAGCTCGTCGATCCCTGATCCGAGGGCCGGCAATCCTTGACATTGAGATGCAGGACGAGGATGTCGCACCAGTGAGCGGTCCCCTTCAGCGCCGGACTCACGGTCGCGAACGGATGATCGATCACGCCGTACAGGTCACCTTCCAGATGGTCCGCGGCCTGACGCGATTCCACGTGGATCGGGGTCCCGTACGGGTTGTCGCTCAATCGCTCGCGCAGCGACTCGTACCTGGCGTGCAGCGATGCGGCGTTCGTGGCCGGATCGTCGGCATGGGCGATCCCCGCTCCCCACTGGACGAGGGCGACGACAAGGAGCCGGACCAGCCCCGGCGAGCGTCCGCGGGGCAGGGCCCGCATCGTCAGTGGCGAGAGGAGCCTGCCCGGCGTTCGGGAGGAGTCCGCGGGCCTTCGCATCCGTCGGAGGGTTCCTGGCGGCAGGTTCCGCGCGATCGACGTTGTGCCCGACGTGACGTTTTCCCTGCCCCGCCGGGTGCCGGTGCAGAGGCGACGCTACGGATTCGGCGTGCCGCGCAACTCCCGCCGCAGGACCTTCCCGATCGGCGTCTTCGGCAACGCGTCGCGGAACTCCACGTGGCGCGGCAGCTTGTAGCCGGTGAGCTGGAGCCTGCAGTGCTCGAGCACCGCGTCCGGCGTGAGCCCCGGATCCTTCCTCACGATCACCACCTTCACCGCCTCGCCCGTCCTGGCGTCGGGCACGCCCACCACCCCGCATTCGAGCACGCCCGGATGCATGGCGACCACGCTCTCGATCTCGTTCGGGTAGACGTTGAACCCGGACACCAGGATCATGTCCTTCTTGCGGTCGGTGATCGTGAAGTAGCCGTCGGCATCCAGATGACCGACGTCGCCGGTCTTGAGCCAGCCGTCCTGCATCACCTTGGCGGTTTCCGCCGCGTTGTTCCAGTAGCCCTTCATCACCTGCGGGCCGCGCACGCATATCTCGCCGGTGTGCTTCTCGATGTCGCCTTCGCCGGTCCACGGCGGGAGTTCAGCGAAGTCGGCGCCGCGGATCGACACGTCGGTGGACGGGAAAGGCAGGCCGATCGTGCCCCTCCACGGCGCGCCCAGCGGATTGGCGCAGACGCCGGGCGAGGCCTCGGTCAGGCCGTAGGCCTCGGTGATGCCCCGCCGCGTGGCCTGCTCCCAGCGCTCGGCCACCGGCTTCTGGACGGCCGCGCCGCCGCCGACCACGACCTTCAGCGTGGAGAAGTCGAGCTTGTCGAAGCCCGGTGCGTTCAGCAGACCGTTGAACAGCGTGTTGACGCCGGTCATGACGCTCCACTTCCATCGTCCGAGCTCCTTGACAAGGGCCGGCAGGTCGCGCGGATTGGTGACGAGCACGATCAGGCTGCCCCACTTCATGAACGACAGCGTCGAGGTGAGGCAGAAGATGTGGTACATCGGCAGCGGGGCGATGACGACCTCGGCGCCCTCCCTGAAGCTGGCCGAGACCCACACGCCGGTCTGCTCGAGGTTGGCGAGGATGTTGCGGTGGGTGAGCATCGCGCCCTTCGACAGGCCGGTGGTGCCGCCGGTGTACTGCAGGAACGCGAGATCCTCGCGTGACACCTCGACCGGCCGGAGCGCCGTCGCCGCGCCGCGCGCGAGCGCCGTCCTGAACCGGATGGCGCGCTCGATGCGCCAGGCCGGCACCATCTTCTTCACCTTCTTGATCACGAGATTGACGAGCCAGCGCTTCGGCCTCGGCAGCATGTCGCCGATCTGGGTAGTGATCACGTGCTCGACCGGCGTGCTCGCGACGACCTGCTGCAGCACGCTCGCGAAGTTCTCGAGGATGACGATCGCCTTGGCGCCGGAGTCCTTGAGCTGGTGCTCGAGCTCGCGCGGCGTGTAGAGCGGATTGACGTTCACCACGGTCATGCCGGCGCGCAGGATGCCGAACAGCGCCACCGGGTACTGCAGCAGGTTGGGCGACATGATGGCCACGCGATCGCCCTTGCCCATGCCGGGCAGTGTCTGCAGGAACGCGGCGAAGTCGCGCGACAGCCGCTCCAGCTCGGCATAGCTCACGGTGCGGCCGAGATTGTGGAAGGCCGGTCGGCCGGCGAACTTGACGGCGATCTTCCCGAGCAGGTCCGGGATCGACCCGAACGCGTCGGCGTCGATCTCGGCGGGCATGCCGACGGGGTAGCTCCTGAGCCAGATCCGGTCCGCCATCATCGCCTCCTGCCGCTGCCTGACTTGGTGCTTCGGTCCGGGGCAGCCGCGGAGGGCGGCCCGGTCGACGGTCGTCCCGGCCGCCCCGGGGAGGCGGCGGCTCTGGCCGGCACACCCTGCATACTGCGCCCAATCGCCGCCGACCCGCGCGACGGCCGCGATCTCGAGCCGCCCGCCGACGCGTCCTGGCCCGCCGCCTCAGTGCGCCTCGTCCTGCGTGGCGGCACGACGCGCGTCCTCGACCAGCAGGTCCACCAGCTCGCGCGCGAACACGGGCAGCGCATCGAGGCTGCGCATGCAGATCAGCATCTCGCGTATCGCCCAGGGATCCGACAGCGCAACGATCGCGATGTCCATCGCCTGCGCATGCCGCCGCGCCGCGGACCGGGGCAGGATCGCCACGCCGACGCCGGCCTCGACCATCCGGCAGGCGGCCTCGAAGTTGCCCACCTGGATGCGCAGCTTGAGCGGCCGGTGCAACTGGTCGCAGACCTGCCGCAGGAACACGTGGATGGCGCTCGACTCGTGCAGGCCGACGTGGTCCTCGTCGAGCGTGTCGGCGAAGGCGACCGACGCGGCGCCGGCCAGCCGGTGCGTCCGCGGCACGACGAGCACCAGCCTGTCGCGCCGGTAGGGAAGCGTCTCGAGGTTCTCGGTGCGCACGAGGCCCGCGACGATGCCGAGGTCGGTCCTCCCGTCGGTCACCGCCCGGACGATGTCGTGCGACAGCTGCTCGCGCAGGTCGATGTTGACGTCCGGATGGGAGAGCAGGTAGCTGCGCAGCACCGGCGGCAGGAACTCGCCGAGCGCCGTCGTGTTCGCGAAGACGCGCAGGTGCCCCTTGATGCCGCGCGCGTACTCCTGAAGGTCGCCGCGCAGGTGCTCGAGCTGTCCCAGCACGGTCCGCGCATGGTGCACGAACGCCTGCCCCGGCGGCGTCAGCGTCACGCCCTGGCTCGTGCGGTAGAGCAGCTTGGTTCCGATGCTCTCCTCGAGGTTCCTGATGCGCGTGCTCGCCGCGGGGAGCGAGATGTGCGACGCCTCGGCGCCCCGGGTGAGGCTGTTCGCTTCGGCGACGTGCACCATCAGGCGCAGGTCGACGAGGTCGAAATGGATCGGCATGGGCGGCGATTGTCCCACGCGCTCCGCGCGCATCGGCGGGGCAGGGGGCGTGTGGCCCGATCGGCCGTGCGCGGCGCGCTCACGGCGCGAAGAGCGGCGAGCCGTCGATGTAGACGCGGTAGTCGTCGATCCGCTCGCCCTCGAGCGAGAGGACGTTGACGAACGGCAGCGTCACGACGCGGCCGTCGAGCCGCTCGTAGCGCACGGTTCCCTCGACGACGACGTGACCCGGCACCGGCCAGACGCGCCGAGGCGTGTGCGCGAGCGAGCGCACCGCGGCGAAGAACGCGGTGACGGCCGCGTGCACGGCCTCCCGGCCGACCGCCGCCGGCGCGTTCGCGTACGAGAACGCGGCGTCCTCGGTCAGGAAGCCGACGAAGCGGTCGGCGTCCTTCGCGTCGACCGCGGCGAGCAGGTCGCCTACCCAGGCGTCCGCGGCGCTTGCGTCCATGGCGCCTCCGGTGCGGTTCGTCGACCGCCATGGCGCATGCGAGCGCGCCGGCGCCGGTCGCCGGGTCGTCGCTGGCGGGAACGCGATGCGTGCGTCCCTGCGCTGCGCGCTCCCCTTGGCGCCAGCCGCGTGTCAGCGCGCACGGCCGCCCGCCGCCGATTTTCGACGCGGGCCGTTCGCGGCCGGGGCCGGCTTCGCCGGAACCGCGGGCCCGGGCGTCCTGCGCTCGAAGTCGCTGACCGCCACCGCGAGCTCCGCCACCGACTGCGTGAGCGGCTGCGGATGGCGAAGGTCCAGCGCCGCGACGTACTCGATGTCCGGCAGCCTCGGCGTCACGTCGACGATGCGCAACCGTCCCGCGCGGATGTCGCGGCCGAAATGCGCGACCGGCAGGTAGCCGATGCCGAGCCCGGCGATCGTCCAGGACGCGAGGACCGAAAGGCTGTTGCAGGTGTCGGTCCGGCGTCCGACGGCGCCGGACTCCTCGAACCATCGCTCCAGCACCGCGTACAGATTGGACGTCTTCGACAGCGTCAGGATCGGCCAGTTGTCGAGGTCGCGCGGCGTCAGGCTGCGGTCGGGAATCTTGAGCGCGGGGCTGGCCATCCACGCGAACTCGACGAGCCCGAGCGAGATGTTGCGAAGCCCGGGCTGCGCGATCGGGCCGGGGAGAAGGGCGAGGTCGATCTCGCCGCCCCGCAGCTTCTCCAGCAAGGAAAGCGTGAGGTCGACGTTCATTTCCAGCGTCACCCTCGGGTAGCGGGCGTTGAGCTCGCGCACCAGGTCCGGAAGCCAGGTGAGCGCCACGTACTCGGTGACGCCGACGCGGACGATGCCGGACACGATCGTCGGGTCGCCGATGCGCGCCTTGATCTCCGCCATCAGTTCCATCACCCGCTCGGCGTAGCCGACGAGCTCCTGGCCCTTGGCGGTGAGTCGGGCGGCACGCGCCGTGCGGTCGAACAGCTCCTGCCCGAGGGCCTCCTCGAGGTCGCGGATGCGCATCGAGATGGCCGACTGCGTCGAGTGCAGCCGCTCGGAGGCCGCGGTGAAGCTCCCGAGTCGCCAGACCCAGTAGAGCGCTTCCAGGTGCTTGAGCGTCATCGGCCGTGCATCACGATATTTGATCGAATCGGATCAAATAATACAATTTGCTATGATGAATCGTCGATGAGTAGTATAGCCGCGATCGGGTCGACAAGTTCGAACAACGCATCGATCGCGCGAGGCGGCGCGCTCACCGGGACCCGGAACCCCGCGTCACAGGAGGAACCCATGAGTCGCATTCCCTTTGCCCGCAACGCTGCCCAGGCACTGGCCGCCGCGGCGCTCGCGCTCGGCGCTGCCGGGGGGGCCGCGACCGCGGCCGCCCAGACCGCCACGCAGATCACGACCGGCGGCGTGACCGGCACCTACTACATGATCGCGGCGCCGCTCGCGAACTTCATCAACGAGAACTCGAAGATCCTGCGCGTGTCGCCCAGCACGTCGGGCGGCGGGTTCGAGAACCTGCGCCGGGTCGAGTCCGGGCAGGCGCAGTTCGGCATGACGCAGCCCGAGACGATGTCGCAGGCCTGGAACGGCGAGAAGCCGTTCGACAAGCCGATGCGCAACTGGCGCGTGATCGGCGTCGTGACGCCGCCGATGGCCAACCACGTGATCGCGCTGCAGAAGGACAACATCCGTACGGCGTCGGACCTCAAGGGCCAGACGTTCGCGATCGGCGCCCCGGGCTCCGGGTCGACGATGGCGATGTCGCTGTTCCTCGACCACGTCGGCATGAAGAACGACGTGCGCATCCGCATGGAAGGCCACCAGGACTATCCGTCGCAGCTGCTCGACGGCAAGATCCAGGCGTTCAGCCGGCTGGGCTCGGTGCCCGCCGCGGTGGTCGACGAGGTCGCGGCGAGCCGTCCGATCAACCTCGTGGACTTCGGTCCCGAGCTCGAGCGCTCGAAGTTCCTCGACAAGTACCCGTTCTACCAGAAGGTCGTCGTCAAGGCGGGCACCTACAAGGGGCAGGAGAGGGACGTCACGCTGTTCGGCAACGCCGGCTTCCTGATCGCGCACAAGGACGTTCCCAACGAGCTCGTCTACGAGTTCACGCGCCTCGCCTACTCGGACGGCGCGGTCAGCAAGGTCGGGATGGCGTTCAAGGGCGCCAACCTGAACCGCGCCAATCCGCTCGAGGGCAACATCGGCCCGCTGCACCCGGGCGCCGCGAAGTTCTGGAACGAGCTCAACGTCAAGGTCCCGGAGCCCGCGCTGAAGTAGCACGGCATGTCGCGCGGCGGGTCACCTGCCCGCCGCGCGTCCTCTCCACCGCCCGATCCAGGCCACGCGATGCCGACGCCCTCAGGAGCACGCCCGTCGCGCTTTCTCCAGCTCCTCGAAGAGGCCGAAGGGACCCGGGCGGTCCGCGAATTCGAGGGGTTCTGGAAGCATGCCTACAAGCTGCTCGCCGCGACTTACAGCCTGCTGCTGATCCTCGTCGTCCTCGTCGACGACGTCGGCACGTCCACGCTGCGCGGCGGCTTCCTGCTCGCGATCCTCACGCTCGTCTTCCTGCGCTATCCGGCGACGCGGCACGCGCCGCGCGACCGCCCCGGCGCGCTGGACCTCGTCCTGATCGCGCTCACGGTGCTCGCGTTCGGCAACTTCATCGTCGACTACGAGAACATGGCCTGGCGCGCCGGCACGGCGACGCCCCGCGACCTCGTGCTCGGGACGATCGCGATCGCGCTGGTGCTGGAGGCGTGCCGCCGCGCGATGAGCGTGGTCCTGCCGATCCTCGCGCTGGCCATGCTCGTCTACGCGCTTCTCGGGCAGGTCCTGCCGACGGGCGTCCTCGCGCACCAGGGGTTCGGCTACAGCCAGGTGATCGGCGACAGCTACGCGTCCACCAACGGCATCTTCGGCTTCGTCGCCTACGTGTTCATCGCGTACGTGATGCTGTTCATCATCATGGGCGCGCTGTTCGAGCAGTTCGGCGCCGGACGCTTCTTCATCGACCTGCCGGTGGCGCTGACCGCCCGCTTTCGCGGCGGCCCCGCCAAGGCAGCGGTCGTGGCAAGCGGCATGTTCGGGATGATCTCGGGCAGCGCCGTCGCCAATACCGTCGCCACGGGCACGTTCACGATCCCGCTGATGAAGAAGACGGGCTACCGGCCCGAGGTGGCGGGTGCGGTCGAGGCGGCAGCGTCGACCGGGGGCATGTTCATGCCGCCGGTGATGGGCGCCGGCGCGTTCCTGATGGCGGAGATGCTCAAGGTCCCGTACGCGTACATCGTCAAGATCGCGTTCGTGCCGGCAATCCTGTATTTCTTCTCCGTGCTGGTCATGGTCCACTTCGAAGCGGGCCGCTCGGGGCTGGGTGCGATACCGAAGTCGCTGAGGCCTGCGATCGGGGCCGTCGTGCGCGGAGGCTGGTACTACCTGCTGCCGCTGGTCGTGCTGTTCGTGACCCTGTTCGAGGGCTACACGCCTTCGTTCGCCGCGTTCTGGGCGATCGTGAGCTTCGTCGCGCTCATGTTCACGCGCTTTGCGATGAGCGGCCAGGTGCGCCGATTCTTCCCGGCCCTGTACGACGGGCTCGCCAGCGGGGGCGAGAAGTCGCTGATCGTGGGCGTGACGGCCGGGCCGGTCGGGATCATCGTCGGAATCGCGCTGCTCACCGGACTGGCGTTCCGATTCTCCGAGATCGTGATGGCGCAGACCT
The DNA here is from genome assembly GCA_905339295.1 of Burkholderiales bacterium. Taxonomy (GTDB): domain Bacteria; phylum Pseudomonadota; class Gammaproteobacteria; order Burkholderiales; family Casimicrobiaceae; genus VBCG01. The sequence continues at coordinate 25,480 of CAJPFI010000024.1, read as the reverse complement.
ACGGGATGGTGTGGCTGGCGCTGCTGCTCGTGCTGTTCGCGACCTTCATCCTGGGCATGGGCATCACGGTGACGGCGGACTACCTGATCCTGGCGCTGCTCGCGGTGCCCGCGCTGGGACAACTTGGCGTCCCGCTCATCGCAGCGCACTTCGTGGTGTTCTGGTTCAGCCAGAGCTCGAACGTGACTCCGCCGGTTTGCATGGCCGCGTTTGCGGGCGCGGGAATCGCGGGGGGGCACCCCTATCGGACCGGCTTCCATGCGATGAAGCTCTCGTCCTTTCTCTACCTGATGCCGTTCATGTTCGTGTACACGCCGATGCTGATGCCCGACGGATTCAACGGCAGCGTCGTATACACGTGGGCGATGCTGTTTCTGGCGGCGATTCCGTACGGCGCCGGCATGATCGGCTTCCTGATCGCGCCCCTCGCAACCTGGGAACGCATCGTGCTGGTCGCGGCCGGGTGCGCGATGGCCTTTCCGGGGCACGTCTCCGATGCGGTCGGCATGATCGCTTTCCTGGCCGTGCTGGGGCGCCAGTGGATGACGCTGCGGCGGACGCGGCTGCACGCGGCGCGATGACGGCGGACGCGCTGGACGTCCGCGCGCTCGCGCAGCGCGCGGCGGAGGCGGGCGCGCCCGATGCGAAGGTGCGGGAGGCGACCCGGCTGCGCGTGCTCGACCTCATCGGGTGCGCCTGCGCGGGATACCGGATCGGCACCTGGCGGAGTCTCGCGCGCGCGCTCGACGCTCCGGGACCCGCCCATAGCTGGTTCGAGGGCGCGGAACGCGCGACCGCCGACGCGTTGCGCGTGAACGTGTTCATGTCGCACGCGGCCTACATGGAGGACGGCTCGCGCTCGACCGGGGGCCATCCGTCCTGCGTGGTCACGCCCACCGCGCTCACCGTGGCGGGCGGCCTGCGGGCGGCGCTTCCGCGGCCCGACGACCTGCTCGCGGCCGTCGCGTCCGGCTACGAGGTGTTCCTGCGCGTGGGCGAGCGCGCGTATCCCGCCATCGTCGATCGCGGTTTCCAGAGCACGGCGGTGCTCGCGCCCCTTGCGTCCGCCGCGGCGACCGCGCGGCTGCTCCGCCTCCCCGAAACCGAGACGATGCACGCGCTCGCCATCGCGGCGAGCCTGGGCGCTGGTCTCAAGGCGGCGCTGCGGGCGTCGGCGACGCAGCCGCTCCAGGTCGCCCAGGGCTGCGAGGCGGGCCGCGTCGCGGCGCTGATGGCCGCCGCCGGCGCGCGCGGGCACGAGTCGATTCTCGCGGAGGGGTTCTTCCCTGCGTACGCGAACGGCGAGCGCGTGGTGCCGGAGCCTTCCGTCCCGCGGATGCTCGGGACCTACGTCAAGATGCACGGCGGCTGCCGCGGCAACCATGCGCCGCTCGACGCGTTCCTCGCGCTCAGCCGGCAGCACCCGGCGCCGGCCGCGGACCTTCGCTCGGTGTCGGTCCACGTCGACCGCTACACGCTCGCCGCCGAGATCGAGCATCCGGCGACGCCCGCGCAGGCGCAGTTCAGCATCGCGTTCGCGATCGCCGTCGCCGCGGTGCACGGCGAGACGAGCGCCTTCGCGTTCACCCAGCGCAGGCTGGAAGATCCGCGCGTCCGCGCGCTGATGGCCCGGATCGCGGTGCTGTACGATCCGGCGCTGGATGCCGGCTACCCTGCGAAGCGGGCATCGCGCGTTGCGATCGAGACGGCGTCGGGCGTGCACACGCTCTCGCTCGACTATCCGGCAGGCGAGCCGGAGAATCCCGTCGCGCCCGAGGCGCTGTGCCGCAAGTACGACGAGCTGGCGGGCCCGGTGCTGGGCGACGACACCGACCGGGTGCGCGATTTCGTCCTCGATCTCGAGCGGCAGCCCACGCTCGCGCCGCTGCTCGACGCGCTGGAACGCCGGCGCGCGCATGCGTGGACCGGCACCGGGCCGAAGCATGATCAGGCTGTCGCAGGCTGACGCCCGCGCGCTGGCCGTCGCGGCGCTCGTGCGCCACGGCATGCCGCCCGCCCACGCCGGGGACGTGGCCGCGCACCTGGTCGACGCGATGGTCACCGGCCACGCGTTCGCGGGACTCCCGCGCGTGCCCGCGATCGTCGCCGAGCTCGTCAGGAAGGGGGCCGGCGGCGCGATCCGCGTGACGACGCAGACGCCGGTTTCGGCCACGATCGACGGGGGCGACGTCAACGGCTATGTCGTGTCGCTGGCGGCGGCCGACAAGGCGATCGAGATCGCCAGTACCTCGGGGATTGCGGTGGTCGGCGCGTGCAACACCTGGTTCAGCGGACGGCTCGCGTACTACGTCGAGCGGATGGCGCGCGCGGGATTCGTCGCGATGCACACGGCGAACACGACGGCGCGCGTGGCTCCCTTCGGTGGCGCCGAGCGCATCCTCGGCACGAATCCGGTCGCGTTCGCGTTCCCCTGCGGCGACGATCCGGTGGTCCTCGACATCGGCACCAGCGGCGTCACCTGGGGCGAGGCGCTGCTCCGGCAGGCGACCGGTCGGCCGCTCGATGCGGGCACCGCGGTCGACGCGGAAGGGCGCGAGACGACCGATCCGGCGGCGGCGCTCGCCGGCGCGTTCCTGAGCTGGGGCGGCCCGCGCGGGAGTTGCCTGGCGTTCGCCGCGCAGCTTTTCGGGATGCTCGCCGGAAGCGATCCGGTGCTCCGCGAGACCCGCAACTCGGGGTTCTTCTTCCTGGCGCTCAAGCCCGACCTGCTGATGCCGGCGGAGGCGTTCGAGACCCGCGTGGCGGCCCTGCGCGATGCCGTGCGGCGCTCTCGGCCCGCCGTGGGACACGCCGAGGTTCGAATGCCTGGCGATCGCTCGCAGCAGGCGCGGCGCGATCATGGCGACGGCGACGTCGAGGTCGATCCGGCCGTTCACCGATTGCTGCTCGAGCTCGCGCGCGCCATCTGACGGCTCGACGCGCCCGCTGCCCGGGACGTCGACGCGCGCGGCGCTCGCGGGTCGGCCCGGCGTGCTTCCGCAGCGCGGCGAGTCCGTCGTCGCAGGCCGGCTCGCCACGGACGATGGCGGCGGCGCCTTCGGTTCGTCGTCGCGCGGCAGCCTGTCGCGTTCAGCCGTCCAGCGCTTCCGAAGCGTCGGCAGATCGCGCGGAGGGCGGCGAATTCGCGGTCGCGCGTGCGCCGTCGAGCGCGGCGCGAGCGGCCTGCGCGAGCGTGAGCTCGCCGCGGCGCACGCCGGCACCGAGGTCCTGCAGGCAGGCTTGCGGCAGCGTGGCGAGCTCGAGCTCGGTCATGCGCAGCGCGCGGCGGACGACGAGCCGCGCCAGCGCGCCGTCGGCGACGCCCGCCGGCCGGCGTGCGTCGCGCTCGACCAGCGCATCGACCAATGCATCGACGCCCGCGCCGTCGACGATCGAGGTCGCGATCACGCGGATCTCGGGGGCGTCGGCGCCGCGGAGCCGGAGAAAGGCGATCAGGTCGGCGCGCGTGCGTTCCGCGCCTTCGTGGTCCGACTTGCTGACGACGAAGACGTCGGCGATCTCCATCATGCCGGCCTTGACGGCCTGGACCTCGTCGCCCAGTCCGGGCGGCAGGACGACGACGCGCGTGTGCGCGACCTCGCCCACCTCGATCTCGGCCTGGCCCGCGCCGACCGTCTCGATCACGATCGGGTCGTAGCCGGCTGCGTCGAGGATGTCGGCGGCGCGGGATGCGGCGAGCGAGAGCCCGCCCGTATCGCCTCGGGAGCCCAGCGAGCGTATGTACGCGCCGCCGCCTCCGGCGTGCTTCTCCATCCGCACGCGATCGCCGAGGATCGCCCCTCCGCTCCCACGGCTCGACGGGTCGACCGCGATGACCCCCACGCGATGCCCGCGGCGCCCGTACGCCTGGATCAATTCGCCGACGAGCGACGACTTCCCCGCGCCGGGCGGTCCGGTGATGCCGATGCGGTGCGCGCGGCCCGTGGTCTCGGCGAGGGCGGCGACGACGCTGCGTCCGACCTCGGAATCGCGCTCGACCTCGCTGATGGCGCGACCGATGGCGCGCGCGCGTCCGGCGCGGATCCCTGCGACAAGTCCGCCGGCGTCCTCGGCGGTCACGACACCGTTGCGCGCCGAAGAGGTTTCGTCAGCGGGCAGCATGGACGACCGGCGCCCCGTCCGTCGTGGAAGGCAACGCAAGCGTGATTGCCGCCGTCACGACGGACATCGCCGCCAGCACGCCGAACAGCGTCGCGAACGACGCTCCCGCGTCGAGCAACTGTCCGCACAGCGGCACCATCACCGCCGCGCCGAGGAACGACAGCGCGTTGACCAGTCCCGAGGCCGTGCCAGCGCGGGCGCCGCCGACCTCCGCGAGAAGCGACAGGCCCACGCCCTGGAATCCGGCGGCCGACAGGCCGAGGAGTGCGACGGAGCCGAGCAGGAACGCCCAGTGCAGCGGCGCGGCGAGCGCGAGCAGCGCGAACCCGGCGGCCGCGGTGATCGCGATCGCGGCATACGGCCCGCGCCGGCGCCCGTGGAAGACCCGGTCGCTGGCCCAGCCCCACCCGACGCGGCCCACCGCGCCGAAGAGGTGCGCAAGCGCGTAGATCAGCGCGCCCCACGCGACCGGCGAGTGGAGGCTGTCGATCGCGTAGGCGATCAGGTAGGTGAGGAATGCGTACTGGATGCCGACGCGCAGGAAGCCGTCGGCCGCGAGCAGCATCGTCGGCCGGTCGCCGAGCATCGCCGCGATGGCATCGCGCAGGGACGGCCGCGCGGCGCGGGGCGCGGGCCCGGACGGTCCGTCCAGGAGCGTGATCCACGCGATCGCGAACGCCGCGGCGTAGAAGAGCGCGATGACGTGAAACGACGCCTGCCAGCCCCACGCGAGCGACACGGCGGGCACGAAGCTCGCCACGGCGATGCCGCCGGCGCTCACGCCGGTCTGCTTGATGCCGGCAGCGGTCGCTCGATGGCGATGCGCGAACCAGCCCAGCATCGCGGTGTTGGTCCCGGGCGTGAGGACGCTGTAGCCGATGCCCGCCACGGCGAGCAGCGTGCACACCAGCCACAGCGACGGCGCGCCGGGGACCAGGGCCAGCATGACCGTGGCCAGCGCGGTGCCGCCGACGATCGAACGCCGGACGCCGAACGCGTCGACCGCGCCGCCCGCGATCGGCGAGCCCGCGACGATGCCGAGCAGGAACGCCGACGACACCAGCGCCGCCTCGAAGTACCCGCCCCCGAGGTCGCTGCGGACGAACGGGAGCAGCGCCGGAAGGCCGTAGGGTGCGCTCGCCTGCAGCGCGTGCAGCGCGAACGTCGCCGCGAGCACGCCTTGCGCGGTCCGGATCGGCAGCCTCGGCGCACCCGACGCCGGTCGAGGCGGCGCGGTCATTCCGCGCCGCGCAGGAGCGCGCCCAGCGCGTCGAGGTCCCGTTGCGTGTCGAGGCCGAGCACGGTCGCGGCGATCGCATCCGCGCGATGCGAGAACGGCGTGGGGCGCAGGTTGTCGTGGAACTTGTCGAGGAGCTCGGCGCGCGACACCGGGGCGCCGCGATCGCCGCGCACGCGGGGCTGCACGCAGCGCTCGGTGCGCCCGTCCGCGAGCACGACCTCGACGTCGCCCGGCATGTCCTTGACGCTGAACGCGGGATCGACCTCGTGCGTCACGCGCGCCATCAGCGCGGCGATCTCGGGCCGCCGCGCATTGTCCAGCGTGAATTCCGACGTGCCTGCGCGCCCGTCGTGCAGCGCGATCGCCACGGCGAAGGGGAGGCTGAACTTCGCCTCGTAGGCGTCGCGTGGCGCCTGCTTCGCGGCCCACGGCGTGCAGATCATGTTGACCGAGCCTTCGGCGACGCGGCAGCGGACGGCCGCGACGTCGGCGGCGCGAACGCCGCGCTCGTCGCGCAGCCGGCGCGCGCAGTCGATGAACGACTGCAGGTAGTGGCAGCACGGGTAGAGCTTCGGCCGCGTGTCGAGCAGCGTCCAGTCGACGCCGAACCCGTCGAGGATCTCCGTGACGGCGATCGACTCGCCGCGCAGGAAGGAATGGAACACGCCGAGCCTGCCTTCGAACACCGTCGCGGGTCCCGTCAGTCCCCGGCCCGCGAAATCCGCCGCCATGATGCCGCCCATCGCGGCCCAGCCGGCGTGCAGGCGCTTCGAGCCGGCCCCTGCGGGGACGCACTCGAGCAGTCCGCTCGTGAAGCTGCCGGCGACGCCGATCGCGTTCGCGGCTGCGGCGTCGTCCAGCGCGCCGAGCTTCGACGCGACGACGGCGGCGGCGAACGTGCCCGCGATCGAGGTCGTGTGGAACCCGCGCAGGTGGAACCGGTTGCGCGCCGGCAGCGCGAGCCGGATCATCGACTCGAAGCCCGCGGCCATCGCCAGGATCGCGTCGCGGCCGCTGGCGCCGCGCGACTCGGCCACCGCGAGCGCGGCCGGCACGATGCACGCGCTCGGATGCGTGACCGACTCGGTGTGCGTGTCGTCGAAGTCCTGGCCGTGCGCGAGCACGCCGTTGACGAGCGCGGCGGCGTGGGCGGGCACGCGGAGCGGCTCGCCGCAGACGCTCGCGCCCCCCGCGCTTTCCCACGAGCGCACGAGCGCGCGCGTCGCGACGCCGAAGTCGAGCCGGGCCGACCCCAGCGCGACGCCGAGCGTGTCGAGCGCGAGATCCTTGATCTTGTCGACGACGGGGGCGGGCAGGGCGTCGTAGCGCAACGCGCTCGCCCGGCGCCACAACGACTCCGACAGCGTCGCCGGTCTCTGGTTATCCATGCGTGCGCCACTCCCTTAGCGCGCGACCGATCAGCACGCGCTGAATCTCGTTGGATCCGTCGACGAGCTGCAGGTGCTTGGCGTCGCGCATCAGACGCTCGACCGGAGCATCGCTGGAATAGCCGGTGGCGCCGAGGCACTGGACCGCCTCGATCGCGACCTGCATCGCCGTGTCGGTCGCGAGGCACTTGCCCATCGCGAGCATCCCCATCAGGTCCTTCGTGGCCACGCCCCGGTCGACGAGCCGCGCGCCCGCGTGGACGAGTTGGCGCGACGCCTCGATCGCGATCGCCAGGTCGGCGAGCTTGAACTGGAGCCCCTGGAGGTCCATCAGCGTGCCGCCCAGCATCTTCCGGCTGAGGCAGTGGTCGACGGCGATCTCGAATGCGCCCTGGGCGAGACCCACGCCGCGGGCGCCGATCGCCGGCCGATTGCCGGTCATCGAGCTCAGCAGGACGGACAGTCCCTGGCCCTCGGCGCCCAGGCGCGCGTCGCGCGGCACCGTGACCCTGTCGAAGAAGAGTCCGCCGGTCGGCATGCCGCGGATCCCCATCTTCTTTTCGAGCGGCCCGACCGTGATGCCCGGACGGTCGCGCGGGACGAGGAAGGCCGACACGCGACCGGCGGCGTCGCCGTCCACGTGCTTCGCGAACACGATGAAGATGTCCGACAGCGTCGTGCCTGTGATGTAGGACTTCGCGCCGGTGATCTCGTAGCCGTCGGCCGTCGCGACCGCCTTGCTCCGGATCGACGCCGCGTCCGACCCGGCATCCGCCTCCGTCAACGCGTTCGAGAACCGGTACTCGCCGCGCGCGAGCCTCGGAAGCAGCGTCGACTTCTGCTCGTCGCTTCCGAAGCGCAGGAGCATGACGCCGGCGATGTTGGACATCACCGGCATCAGCGCGGTCGTCGTGCAGACCTTGGCGAGCTCCTCGACGACGATGCAGAGCTCGAGCAGGCCGGCGCCCGCGCCGCCGTAGCGCTCGGGAATCGTGATGCCGGTGAGCCCGTTCTGCGCGAGCAGCTCGAAGATGTCCTGCGGGTACGCGGCGGTGGCGTCGACCTCGGCGGCGCGCGGCGCCACGCGCTCGCGGGCGAGCCGCGCGACGCTCATGCGCAGCGCATCCTGCTCCTCGGTCAGGAACCAGCGGGGATTCTTCGCGTACATGTCATCCCCGGCCGGGTGGCGTGCCGGTCAGCAGGAAGCGCTGAACCTTGCCGGACGCGGTCTTCGGCAGCGCGTCGAGGAACTCGACCGCGCGCGGCGCCTTGTACTTCGCGAGCTGCGAGCGGCAGTGCTCGATCAGCGCGGCCTCGCTCGCATCGGTGCCGGGCTTGCGCACGACGAACGCCTTGATCGACTGCCCCCTGTCGCCGTCGGGAACGCCGACGACCGCGACGTCGTCCACCGACGGATGCGCATAGAGCACCTCCTCGACCTCGCGCGGGTAGACGTTGAAGCCCGCGGTGATGATCAGGTCGTCCTTGCGTCCGACGAGAAAGATGAATCCGCGCTCGTCGCGCCGGCCGATGTCGCCGGTGTGGAACCACCCGGCGCGATAATCCGACGCCGTCTTGTTCGGCATGCGCCAGAAGCCCTTCGGGATCTGGTCGCCGCGGATGACGACCTCGCCCTCGCCGCCGGGGGCCACGTCGGCTCCGGCGTCGTCGACGATGCGGATCTCGCAGCGGATCGACGGGTCGAGCTCGCCCAGCGCCTTGCCGATCGACCCGATCGCGCGGTCGCCGTCGAGCGGGTTCGAGGTCCCGGTCCAGCCGGTGCAGCCCCAACCCTCGATGATCGCGGCGCCGGTGCGCCGCTCGAACACGCGCTGCATCTCGACGGGCATGGGGGCGCCGCCGACGCGGCAGATCCGGAGCGAGCCGATGTCGTAACGCTCGAAGTCCTCGAAGGCGTTGAGGTAGGCGTACATCGTCGGCACGCCGGCGAAGAACGTGACCTTGTTGCGCTCGATCAGCTCGAGCACGGCGCGCGTGTCCCAGCGCCGCAGCAGCGTCTGGGGACAGCCGACGTAGGTCGCGAGCAGGCACGGGATGATGAGGCCCTTCGCGTGGAACAGCGGGAGCGCGACGATCGTGTGGTCGGACGGCCCCATGTTCCATATGAGCTGCTCGTAGCGCAGCAGGCTCTCGAAGTTGAAGTGCGAGCACATCACGCCCTTCGGCCGCCCGGTCGTGCCCGACGTGTAGTAGAGGTCGCAGACGTCGTCGGGGCCGCAGTCGTGCATCGGCACGCTGCGTCCCGCATGCTCGCGCTCGAGCGTCGCGAACGAGTGCGCGCCGTGGATCGCGGCGTCGGTGACGACGAGGTGGGCGAGGTGCGGGCAGTCGGGCCAGACCTGCTCGACGAGCGGAAGCTGCGACGACTCGGTGACGAGCACGCGCGGCGCGGCGTTGTTCAGCACGTACTGCGCCTCGCGCGCCTGGAACATCACGTTCATCGGCGCGGCGGCGGCGCCGAGACGGATCGCCGCCCAGCGGGCGATCAGGAACTCGGGGCAGTTGGCGAGGAACAGCCCGACGCGGTCCCCGGGGCCGACGCCCAGCGCGGCGAGCGCGGACGCGAACGCCTCGACGCGCGAGGCGAGCTCGCCGTGCGTGATCGTGCGGCCCTCGAAATGAATCGCCGGACCGGCGGGATCGCGGGCCGCGTTGCGGACCAGCCACTCGGAGATGTTCATGCCGGCAGCCGCTCCTCGCTGGCGCGGCGGACGAACGCGACGACGTCGTCGAGCCTCGCCCCTTCGGTGAACACCTCGCGCACGCCCAGCGCCTTCAGGGCGGGGATGTCCTCCGGCGGGATGAAGCCGCCGGCGAGCAGGACGATGTCGCCGGCGCCCTGTTCCTTCAGCCGTTCCGCGATGCGGGCGCACAGCGCCATGTGGGCGCCGGACAGGATCGAGACGCCGAGCACGTCGACATCCTCCTGCACGGCGATGTCGACCAGCTGCTCGGGCGAATTGTGCCGGCCGGAGTAGATCACCTCCATGCCGGCGTCGCGCAGCGCCATGATGACGAGCATGATGCCGCGGTCGTGACCGCACAGCCCGGGCTTGCCCATCAGGACTCGGGGTACTCGCTTGTCCATCGCCGTTTCCCTCAGACGCGCCCGCGCTCGACGTACTCGCCGAACACGTCCTTCAGCGCTCCGCAGATCTCGCCCATCGTCGCGTACGCGCGGACCGCCTCGATGATCGGTCCCATGAGGTTGCTGTCGCTGCCCTCGGGCATCCGGGCGACGCGGCGCAATTCCTCGAGCGCGGCCATCGCGGTCGCGTTGTCGCGCTCGCGGCGGACCGCGCGCACGTCCTCCACGCGGCGGCCCTCCTCGGCGGGATCGAGCTTGTAGGGCCGGCGCGGCGGCTCGACCTCGTCGATGCGGTACTTGTTGACCCCGACCTTCACCTTGTCGCCGCGCTCGACCGCGCGCTGCGCCTCGTAGGCGTCCCGGGCGATCTCGCGTCTGATCGAGCCGGTCTCGATCGCGCGGACCACGCCGCCCTCGCTCTCGATGCGGTCGAGCTCCGCCTGGACGCGCGCCTCGAACTCGCGGGTGAGCGACTCGACGTAGTACGAGCCGCCGAGCGGGTCGACGACGTCGGGCACGCCCGTCTCGTGAGCGACGACGTGCTGGGTGCCGATCGCGATCATCTCGGACTTCTCGGTCGGGATGCCGAACACCTCGTCCATCGTGCGCAGCCCGATCAGCTGGATGCCGCCGAGCGCACCGGCGAGGCACGCCAGCGTCGTGCGCGCGATGTTGAGCTCGGGCCGCTCGCGCGTCATCTGCGAGCCGCCGCTGTGTCCGAGCACCTTGCACTTGAGGCTCTCCGGGTCGCGCGCGCCGTAGCGGTCGCGCAGACGCGTCGCCCAGATCCTGCGCATCGCCCGGAACTTCGCCGCCTCCTCGAACAGGTCGAAGTGGTTGGTCTTCATCAGGAAGAACATGTTCCTGGCGAACGCGTCGATCGGCACGCCGCGCTCGAGGAGGCGCTCGATGTAGGTGAACGCGTCGGCGAAGGCGAAGGCCACCTCGTGGACGCGGTCGGCGCCCGCCTCGGCGAAATGGCCGCCCGTGACGTTGAGGGGCCAGAACGACGGCAGGTGTCGCGCGCAGTACTCGACCGTGTCGGTGACGAGCCGCAGCGAAGGGGCGACCGGGAAGATGAAATTCCCGCGCGCCGTGAACTCCTTGAGGATGTCGTTCTGCAGGTTGCCGCGCACCTTGGCGAGGTCCGCCCCCTGCTTCTGCGCGAGCACGATGTGCATCGCGAGGATCACGGCGGCCGGCGCGTTGATCACCGTGCCGACGAACGTGCTCTCGAGGGCGATGCCGTCGAAGATCGTTTCCCAGTCGCGCAACGACGCGATGGACGTGCCGGTGAGGCCGACCTCGCCGGCCGCCATCGGATCGTCCGGATCGAGCCCGAGCTGCGTCGGGAGATCGAGCGCCATGTAGGGCGGCACGCCCCCGTGGTCGATCATCTTGCGGAACAGGACGTTGGTCTCGCGCGGGCTGCCGAACCCGGCGTAGTGGCTGATCGTCCAGAGCTTCCTGCGGTAGCCGGTGGCGTCGTTGCCGCGCGTGTACGGGAACTCGCCCGGGAATCCGGCGACGTCGGCGGACCCGTCCTCGAGGTCGAGCGGCGTGTAGACGACCTTCAGCGGCAGGCCGTCCTCGCACCGGGCGGGCGTCGCCGCCGCGTCGGCCAGCTCGGCGGCGTGCCTGCCTCGCCACGCCGCCTCGGCGACTTTCAGGTCTTCGCGCAACATCGTTCCTCCGCGGTCCGTGTTCGAACGCGTCGTGCCGAGGCGCGGCGACGCACCGGCGGGACGCCCGGCGAGTATGCAAACACGCGATACATAACCGCAAGCGATTAATTTTTATAAAATTGGATCAATATTTGGCATGGATTCCTGCGAGAGGGCCCGGCCGCCCGACGGATGGCGGCGGGCACGGGGGCACGGGGGCACGCGGGGGCGCACGAGCCCGGGTGCGCGACCGCGCCGCGGCGCGCCGACGACGACCGGCCTGTCGCCGTGTGGCGCGCCGAGCGTGCGCCGGGCACTCGCCGCAGGTGGCCGCACCCTGCAGCGCATCTCGGGCGAACGCGTCCGGGCGCCGCGCGGAGCCCGAAACGCCGGCCCTGCAGGGGTCACGGCGCTCTGCCGGGGCATTCGGAGCGCTCCGGCGCGTTGCGGATCCCGCCGCTGCAGCCGGGTGCGCGGATGCGCGTACGCCGGCGGCGTGCCGGACGATCAGAGCGGGTCGGGCACGAGGCGCGCGCGCAGCGGCGTGAGCAGCAGCCCCGGCAGCGATTGCCAGTGCTCGCCGGCCAGCTTGCGCAATCCGTACTCGGGCGGCGCCTCCGACTGCGGCTCGGCGTAGGTGCCGAAGATCCGGTCCCAGAGCGAGAACATCTGCCCGAAGTTGCGGTCGATCAACGGCGGCACGGGACTGTGGTGCTGCCGGTGGACGGCAGGCGTGACGAACACCAAGCGCAGCGCCTCGAGCCAGCGCGGGCTCACGACGTTCGAGTGCTGCCAGAGGAAGAGCGTGTTGACGACGATCACGCGGACGAGCTCGATCCACAACGGCAGGCCGAGCGCGAGGTAGAGGCCGACACGCACGACGATCGCGACCGTCGTCTCGAGCGGGTGGTTCCGCACGCCGGTGGTCGCATCCACGTGAGGGTCGCTGTGGTGCACGGTGTGAATGAGCCACAGCGGGCGCCATGCGTGCGCGAGCCGGTGCAGCCCGTACTCGATCGCGTCGATCAGGACGAAGGCGATCGCGACCTGCGCCGCGATCGGCAGCGCGAGCGGGGTGAGGAGGCCGGGCGGGGTCTCGAGCACGCGCTCGCCGGCGCGCAGCAGCCACGATCCGACGAGGAGGTCGGCGAACAGGATCACCGCCGCGAGCACGCCGAGGTTGCGAAGCGCGTGGCGCCGGCGGGCGCGCGCGTCGGGGAACGGCCGCAGCGGCGCGCCGTCCTCCCACAGCCAGAAGAACGCGAGGCCGCCGACGAACAGGCCGAGGTAGATCGACGTGAGGAGCGAGACGCCTTCCGCCGTCATCGCGCCGATCCCGGGCTCCGGCGCGTCCGGCCCGTCACCTGCGGCCCGACCGCCTGCGCACCGCCCATCCCGCCACGCCCGCGACCAGCGCGATGAGCAGGCCGAGCCCGACCTCGTCGAGCGTCGGAACCGCCACGAACAGGAAGGCGTTGTTCATGAGGGCCCACGCCGGCGTGCTGGCGGCGGCGGCCACGGCGAATGCGGCAAGTCGGATCAAGGTGTTCCCCCCTGGTTCGGCGCCGATCAGCGGCGCCCGCGCCGGCGCACCGCCCATCCCGCCACGCCCGCGACCAGCGCGATGAGCATGCCGAGCCCGATCTCGTCGAGCGTCGGCACGGCATTGAAGACGAACAGGTTGTTGGCGCCGGCCCATGCGCGCGGACACGATGGCGGCGAGGAGCGGCAGGGCGCGAATCATGGGGCCTCCGGACGGGTGCGACGACGCGGCGGGGGAAGTGTGACAGCAGCGCCCGGCGGTGTCACCGGTCGAGGACGCGGCGCCCGTGGACGATGGCGGGACGACGCCTGCAGGGTGCCGCACGCCCCGTACCCAGGGGCGGCGACGAAGCCCGCGCCACGGTTGGCGCTTGCCGAACGGTCGACCCACCGACGGCACGCGGGTTCTCCGCACAAGGGTTGATGCACGCCGACGCCATGCGGGGATTGCGCGGAGGTTCGCTAGCCGGCCGCCCGGCGGCGTGCGCGCCGCACGAATCGCGCCGGGTCGATCGCCGCGGCGAGGTCGGTCTCGACGGGCAACGGATCGCCGTCGATCCGGGCGGCGAGGATCTCGCCGGCGAGGGAGGACCACACGAGACCGCGCGACGCGAACGCGCCGATCGCGAACAGCCCGTCGCGCAACGCGACGCGATCGACGGATCCGCCGGGCTGCTCGAGGTCGGGCAGCGCGCCGACGATCGGCAGCCTGTCGGCGACGACCGCGCGGAACCCGACGCCGCCGCCGAGCGCCGCCGCTTCCGCGTCGATCACGATCTCCGGCGAAAGCGCCCGCAGGCGCGCGAGGTTGCCCTCGTGCGACGCCGGCGTCGGCTCGGCCTGCGTCGATTCGACGTCGTAGGAACTCCCGGCGACGACGATGCCCCCGATCGCGGGCAGCACGTAGCCATGGCCGATGACCACGGCGCGCGGCGGCGCGAGCGCCGCGGCCGGCACGTGGCTCACCTGCCCGCGAACGGAGCGGACCGGCGTGCCGATCGGCGAGAGGCGCGCGAGGTCGGTGGCGTTCGCCAGCACGGCGACCGGCGCGTCGGCGATGCACTCGCCGCTCGCGTCCATCACGCGCCAGCCGTCGGCGGTGCGCGCGAGCGACGCCACGCGCCGCGACGCGAGGAACCGCGCGTCGTGGCGGCTCGATACCTCGTCGAGCTGGGCCCGCACGATCGACGATGCGCGCGCCCAGCCGCCCTCGGGAAACCACGCGCCGGCCCTGTCGACGCGCAGTCCCGCGCGCGCGCTGCCGGTGTCGGCATCGACGAACTCGACGAACGACGCGGGGAAGCCGAGCTCGTCGATGGTGGCGCGCAATGCGGCGTCGCCGCCGTGCCGCCGCGCGAGCTGGAGGACGCCGCACCGCGACCAGGCGATCGCGTGCCCGCGCCGCTCGAGCTCGCGCCACGCGTCGAGCGCGTGCAGGAACGCGGCGCGCGAAAGGCGCGCGAGCAGGCTGTCGTCGCGCGCGACGAGCGGGTGGAAGCTGCCGGCGTGCAGCGACGACGCGCCGGTCGCGGGACCGGCGGCGGCGTCGACGAGCGTGACGCGCCAGCGGCGGCGCGCGAGCTGCCACGCAGCGGACGCCCCCGCAAGCCCGGCGCCCACGACGATCGCGTGCCGCTCGCCGTCGGGCGGAGACGGTGTCGTCGGGCCGCGAGGCGTCCCGCGAGGGAGGCGGCGACCGGCGAGCATCTCGCGCTTGTGGCCGAAGCCCGGTCGCGTCTCGAGGGCGAATCCCGCGTCCGCCAGCGCGTCGCGCACCGCGCGCGCGGTGGACCACGTCGCGCAGGTCGCGCCGGGCAGCGCATGCCGGGCGACGCCGCGAAGCACCTGCGGCGACCACATCGCGGGATTGCGCGCGGGCGCGAACCCGTCGAGGTAGATCGCGTCGGCGACGGCGTCGAGCCGGCGCAGCGCGGACTCGACGTCGTCGAGCACGAGCGTGAGCACGAGACGGCCGTCGTCGAACGCCCGGCGGTGGGTGCCCGGGAGCGCCGGCGGCCAGCGGCCGGCGAGCTCGTCGGCGAGCTCCGCGAACCCGGGATACGCGGCGAGCAACGCGGCGAGGTCGTCGCGCAGGAACGGGTGCTTCTCGATCGCGACATAGTGCAGGCGTCGCGATCGCGCGGGGTCCGCGCGCCATGCCTGCCACGTCGCCAGGAAATTGACGCCCAGGCCGAATCCGGTCTCGAGGATCGTGAACGACGCGCGCCCCCGCCAGCGTTCGGGCAGGCCGTTGCCGCCCAGGAAGACGTGATGCGCCTGTCCGGGGCCGGAATCGGCGCTGTGGTAGACGTCGCCGTAGCGCGGCGAGATCGGCGTGCCGTCGTCGGCCAGGGCGCGCGTCGCCGGCTCGAGGCGCGGCATGTCGCGGGCTACGGCCGGGCGCGCAGCGCGGTCTCGCGCAGGGCGTCGAGCGACGCGTTCATCGTGAGCGCCTGCGGGTCGAGCAGGACGTGCACGAGCGCCGGACCGTCGTGCGCGAGTGCGCGCTCGAAGGCGGGTGCGAACTCGTCGGTCGTCGCGACCGTCTCCCCGCGCGCGCCATGGGCGCGCGCCAGCGCGGCGAAATCGGGATTGACGAGCGCTGTGCCCGACACGCGCCCCGGGTAGGCCCGCTCCTGGTGCATGCGTATCGTGCCGTACATGCCGTTGTCGATCACGACGAATACGATGGCGAGGCGATGCTGCACCGCGGTCGCGAGCTCCTGCCCGTTCATCGTGAAGCACCCGTCGCCGTTCCACGAGACCACCGTCGCGTCCGGCCTGAGGAGCTTCGCTGCGACCGCCGCCGGGACGCCGTAGCCCATGGCACCCGCGTACGGCGCGAGTTGGGTCCCGAACCGGCGATGACGGTAGATCCGGTGCAGCCACGTCGTGTAGTTGCCCGCGCCGTTGGCGAGGATCGCGTCGTCGGGCAGCCGCTCGTCGAGCCAGCGGACGATGCGCCAGAGGTCGACCGCGCCGGGGACCGGGCGCGGCTCGCGCCAGCGCTCGTAGTCCGCGTGCGCCGCCGGGACGCTCGACGGCCACGCCACCGGGCGCTCCGGGCCGCCCTGCGCGAGCATCGCGCCGAGGAACGCGCCCGGCGTCGCGCACAGGCCGACGGCGGGCTGGTAGACGCGGCCGATCTCCTCGGGTCCGGGATGGACGTGCACGAGCGCCTGTCGCGGCGACGGGATGTCGAGGAGCGTGTAGCCCGACGTCGTCATCTCGCCCAGCCGCTCGCCGATGACGATCAGGAGATCGGCGTCGCGCACGCGGGCCACGAGCGCCGGGTTGGGGGCGATGCCGAGGTCGCCGGCATAGGTCGGCAGCCGGTTGTCGTGCAGGTCCTGCCGGCGGAACGCGCAGGCGACCGGGAGCGACCAGCGTCGCGCGAGCAGCGCGAGGTCCGCGCAGGCGTCGGGATCCCAGCGGCTTCCGCCGACGAGCACGAGCGGTGCGCGGGCGGCGGCGAGCCGCTCCCGGACCTCGGCCACCTGCGCGACGTCGGCGGCGGCGGGCGAGTGCGTCGCGCGCGGGGGATCGCCGACGCCGGCGCTCGCCGAGAGCACGTCCTCGGGCAGCGCGAGCACGACCGGGCCGGGCCGGCCCGACATCGCGAGGCGCCATGCATGCGCGACGTACTCGGGGATGCGGTCCGGCCGGTCGACCTGGGCCACCCACTTGGCGACGTCGGCGTACATGCGCCGGTAGTCCACTTCCTGGAAGGCCTCGCGGTCGACCACGTCGGCGCCGACCTGGCCCACCAGGAGCACCATCGGCGTCGAGTCCTGCCGGGCCACGTGGACGCCGATCGCGGCGTTGGCCGCGCCCGGCCCGCGGGTGACGATCGCCACGCCCGGCCGTCCGGTGAGCTTGCCGGCGGCCTCCGCCATGAACGCGGCGCCGCCTTCCTGCCGGCAGGCGACAAAGGTCAGCCGGGCGGCGACGTCGACGAGTGCATCGAGCACCGGCAGGTAGCTCTCGCCCGGCACGCCGAACAGGTGCCTCGTACCCTGCGCGACGAGGCTCGCGACCAGGATCTCGCCGCCGGAGCGCTGTTGCATCGGGGAAAGGGTTCCTCGGGGGAAGCGGCGGATTCTACGCGAACGGCCCCGCCAGTCCGCCTATAATCCGCGAGCCGCCGGTTGCCGCGACCGGCGCGCCTTCCGATGACCGTCTCGCCCGACACCCTGCACGACGCGATCACGTTCGCGGCGATCGCGCTCGCGGTCGCGCTCGTGTCGTTCCTGTTCCCTCCCGAGCGGCGCCGCGGGCTGCTCACGATGGCCGTCGTCGCGTCGATCGGCGTCGGCGCGCTGTGGACGCAGATGCGCTACCAGGACACCCTGGGGTCGGACACGATCGCCGTGTTCCTCCGCGAGTTCCTGCTGTTCGTGATCGCGTTCGCCGTGATCCGCGTGTTCATGATCTTCGTGCTGTCGACGCTGCTCGCGCGCTTCACGGTCCCGCGGATCCTGTCCGAGTTCCTGCTCGTCATCCTGCTCATCGTCTACGCGCTGTTCCGCCTGAAGGCGGTCGGCGTCAACCTCGCCGGCATCGTGACGACGTCGGCCGTGCTCTCCGCCGCGCTCGCGTTCTCGGCGCAGGAGACGCTCGGCAACCTGTGGGCCGGGATCTCGCTGCAGCTCGAGAACACGGTGCGCCTGGGCGACTGGATCAAGGTCGGCAACGAGGTCGGGCAGGTCGTCAACATCCGCTGGCGCTCGATGGCGATCGTGACGAACAACAACGAGACGATCGTCATCCCGAACTCGGTGCTGATGAAGGACAAGGTGATCGTCGTCGCGCGCCGCGGCGACGAGCGCGCGGTGTGGCGGCGCAGCTGCCTGTTCAGCGTCGACTACGACTACACGCCCGCGCGCGTGTGCGAGGCGGTCACCGAGGCGCTGCAGCGCGCGGAGATCCCGAACGTGGCGCGCGATCCGGCGCCGATGTGTCTGTGCGAGGCCTACCGGGAAAGCGGCGCCGAGTACGCGGCGGTGTACTTCCTCATCGATCCCCGGCGCGAGTGGCCGACGAAGTCGGACGTGCTCGCGCACATCTACGCCGCGCTGGTGCGGGCGAAGATGCCGATCCCGTACCCGCGCCAGGTCATCGAGCTGATCCGCGACGAGCGCGGCAGGCACGCGCGCGAGGACTTCACCCTCAAGCGCGCGGCGCTCGACCATGCCGAGCTGTTCGCGTCGCTCACGCCGCAGGAAAAGGACGCGCTCGCGGGCCAGCTCAGGACGGTGCCGTTCGTCGCCGACGACATCGTGTTCCGCGAGGGCGAACAGGCCGACTCGCTCTACCTCCTCGCGCACGGGCGGGTCCACGTCGTCCGCGACGCGCCGGACGGGGCGACGCGCAGCCGGCTCGCGACGCTGGACGCTCCGGCGTACTTCGGCGAGATGGGCCTGCTGCTCGGTGCGCCGCGCGGGGCGACGGTGGTCGCGTCGGGCGTCGTGATGTGCTACCAGCTCGATCGGCGCGGCTTCGACACGGTCCTGCAGGCGCGCCCGCAGATCGCGACGGCGATGTCCGAGGTGCTTGCCGAGCGGCAGGCGGCGAACCTCGCGACGATGCAGGCGCTCGACGCGGAGCGGGCGCGGCAGGCGGCCGGCTCGGCCGGCGATTTCGTGCGCAAGATCCGGGAATTCTTCGGCCTCAAGAGCTGAGGACGGGGGGCGCGTCAGCGGCCCGCGACGATGTCCTCGCGCAGGATCGCGAACACTGCGTCGTCGTGCCCCTCGGTGCCGAGCCAGACGAACGGCATGCGCGGGAACGCCGCCTCCACCGCGGCGCGGCCGTGGCCGACCTCGACGACCAGCAACGCGCCGGGATTGAGGAAGCGGGGCGCGTCCTTCACGATCCCGCGAATGGCGTCGAGCCCGTCCTCGCCGCCGGCGAGCGCCAGCGCCGGTTCGTGCCGGTACTCGGCCGGCAGCGTTTCCATCGACCGGTCGGTCACGTACGGCGGGTTGCTGATGACGAGGTCGTAGCTCTTCTCGACCAGGTTCGCGTAGAGGTCCGAGCGGATCAGGTTGATCCGCCCGTCGAGTCCGTAGTCGGCGACGTTGCGCTGCGCGACCGCGAGCGCGTCGGAGGACAGGTCCGCGGCGTCGATCTCCGCCTCCGGGTACGCGTGCGCGAGCAGGATCGCGAGGCAGCCGGACCCGGTGCACAGGTCGAGCGCCGCGCGGATCGCGTCGGGGTCCGGGATCCACGGCGCGAGCCGACCGGGCAGCAGTTCCGCGATGTACGAGCGCGGGACGATCACGCGCTCGTCCACGTAGAAGCGGAAGTCGCCCAGCCAGGCCTCGCGCGTCAGGTACGCAGCGGGCACGCGGGCGTCGATGCGGCGCGCGAGCAGTTCGCCCAGCCGCGCGCGCTCGTGCTGCGTGAGCCGCGCGTCGAGGAACGGCTCGAGCCGGTCGAGCGGCAGCGACAGTGCGCGCAGCACGAGGTAGGCCGCCTCGTCCCACGCGTTGGTCGTGCCGTGGCCGAAGTCGAGCTTCTCCTCGGTGAATCGAGTCACCGACCAGCGCAGCCAGTCGCGGACCGTCTCGAGCTCGTGGACCGGTGACGTCATGTCGGCTTCCCCCGGGCCAGCCGCTTCGCGGCGTCGCACGCTCTCCCCGAGGGGAGGGGCCGCGGTCCGGCGGCGATCGTTGCCCGCCGGGTCATCGGACGAGCAGGCGCTCCAGCACGCCGCGGTAGATGCCGGAGAGCGTCTCGAGATCGTCGATCGAGACGCGTTCGTCGATCTTGTGGATCGTCGCGTTGAGCGGGCCGAGCTCGACCAGCTCGCGGCAGACCTCCGCAATGAAGCGCCCGTCCGAGGTGCCGCCGGCGCAGGAGAGCTCGGGCGTGATGCCGTTCGCCTCGCGCACCGCGTCGATCACCACGTCGACCAGCCGCCCGCGCGGCGTGAGGAACGGCTTGCCGTCGGGCAGCCAGGCGAGCGAGTGGTCGAGTCCGTGCCGGTCGAGCACTTCCGAGAGGCGTGCGACCAGGCTCTCGCGCGTGCTCTCGGTCGAGTAGCGCCAGTTGAACTGCAGCTCGAGCGAGCCGGGGATCATGTTGGTCGCGCCGGTGCCGGCGTGGACGTTCGAGCACTGGAACGTCGTCGGCGGGAAGTACGCGTTTCCGTCGTCCCAGCGCATTGCCGCCAGCTCGGCGATCGCCGGGGCGACGAGGTGGATCGGGTTTCGCGCGAGGTGCGGGTAGGCGACGTGGCCCTGCACGCCGCGCACCGTGAGCACTCCCGACAGCGTGCCGCGCCGGCCGTTCTTGATCGTGTCGCCCAGGCGCTCGACCGACGAGGGCTCGCCGACGATGCACCAGTCGATCGTCTCGCCGCGCGCCTTCAGCGCCTCGACGACCTTGACCGTGCCGTCGGTCGCCGGGCCTTCCTCGTCCGACGTGAGCAGGAGCGCGATCGAGCCTTGCGCGCGCGGGTGCGCGGCGACGAACGCCTCGATCGCCGTGACGAATGCCGCGAGCGAGCCCTTCATGTCCGCGGCCCCGCGGCCGTGCAGGTGACCGTCGCGTACGACCGGCGCGAACGGGTCCGACGACCATGCGCCGGGCGGACCGCTGGGAACGACGTCGGTGTGGCCGGCGAAGCATACGAGCGGTCCGGCCGTGCCGCGCCGCGCCCAGAGGTTCGTGACGCCGCCCGAGGCGATCGTCTCGGAGGCGAAGCCGAGCGGTGCGAGCCGCGACGCGATGAGCGCCTGGCAGCCTCCGTCGTCGGGCGTGACCGACGGCCGCGCGAC
Source organism: Burkholderiales bacterium (assembly GCA_905339295.1). Taxonomy (GTDB): domain Bacteria; phylum Pseudomonadota; class Gammaproteobacteria; order Burkholderiales; family Casimicrobiaceae; genus VBCG01. The sequence continues at coordinate 4,631 of CAJPFI010000024.1, read as the reverse complement.
GAGCTCGCGCGTCAGCGCGAGCGTGGGGCGTGCACGCGTGGCCATGCGCGCGATGGTATCAGAGGCCTGCGTGCCGTCACGGCGCGCAGCGCCCGCCCGGCGGGCGACGCCGCCGCGCCTGCGGTCGGGTCGAAGGATACGTTCGCGCATCGGCCACTGCGGCGTTCGACATCGCTCGCCGCCGCGGACCTGTGCGGAGCTGCTTCAGTGCTGCTGCTGCCGGTCGAGCATCGCCGGGTCGATCGTCATCGTCGCGAAGTCCGCGCCGGGGCGGCGCGCCTCGCGGTCGGCCATCGAGGTCTCGAGGTTCTCGACGCGCGCCGTCGGACTGCTCTGGTTGATCTGCCAGGCGAGGTTGGTCGGCGAGTCCGACGCGCTCATCGCCTCGTCGTACGAGATCGCGCCGTCGAGGTAGAGGCGGCACAGCGACTGCTCGAAGGTCTGCGATCCGGGATAGAGCGACTGCTCCATCGCCTCCTTGATCTGCGCGAACTCGCCGCTCTTGATCAGCTCGGCGATCAGCGAGGTGTTCATCAGGATCTCGACCGCCGGCTGCTGCTCGCCGTCGACGTTGCGGACCAGCCGCTGCGAGACGATGGCACGCAACCCGATCGAAAGGTCGGACAGCACCGCCGAGCGCGAATCGTACGGGAACAGGTTGATGATCCGCGACAGCGCGTGGTAGCTGTTGTTCGCGTGGATCGTCGACAGGCACAGATGGCCGGTCAGCGTGTGCAGCAGCGCGGACTGCATCGTCTCGCGGTCGCGGATCTCGCCGATCATGATGAGGTCGGGCGCCTCGCGCAGAGCGTTCTGCAGCGCGAGCTGGTAGTTCTGCGTGTCGATGCCGATCTCGCGCTGGTTGACGATGCTCCGGCGGTGCTCGTACAGGTACTCGATCGGGTCCTCGATCGTCAGGATGTGCCCGGACTTGCCGGAGTTGCGGAAGTCGATCATCGCCGCGAGCGTGGTCGACTTGCCCGAGCCGGTCGCGCCGGCGACGAGCACGAGGCCGCGCTTTTCCATCACCATGTCGAGCAGCACCGGCGGCAGGCGCAGCTGCTCGAACGGCGGGACGCTGCTGCGGACATAGCGGATGACCAGCGCGAGCGTTCCCCGCTGGCGGAAGATGTTGATCCGGAAGTTGCCGACCGCCCGGTCGAGGTGCGACAGGTTCATCTCGAGCTCGTTCTCGAACTCGCGCGCCTGTTCCTTGCTCATCAGCTCGTAGGCGATGCGGCGGACGGTCTCGGGGTCCATCGGCTGCGTGGAAACCGGCGAGACGACCCCGTTGATCTTGATGTTGATCGGGGCGCCGCACGAGATGAAGATGTCCGAGGCCTGCCTCTCGGCCATCAGCTTGAACAGGCGGTCAAGGTACATGGGCGCAGGTTCCCGCGGCTACAATGGTCGGCGCGCCCCCCGGGGCCCGGCGTCCGGGCCCGCGAGCGGCGCCATGATGATGTCATGTTTCCGGGCGAGGGGCCACTTGGGGCGCCGTGCCCGTTCCTTCCGGGGCGGCCCTGCGGGCCGCCATGCCCTTCGGACCCGTTTCCCAAGCAATTTCCATGCTTGCAATCATCGGAGGCAGCGGCCTCACGCAACTCTCCACGCTGGCGGTCACGCGCCGCGAGGTGGTCCGGACGCCCTACGGCGAGCCGTCGGCGCCGCTCCTGTTCGGCAGCATCGCCGCCCGGCCGGCCGTGTTCCTGGCCCGTCACGGCCACGGCCACACGATTCCGCCGCACCGGGTCAATTACCGGGCCAACCTCTGGGCGCTGAAGGCGCGCGGGGCGACGGCGGTGCTCGCGGTCGCGTCCGTCGGCGGCATCCGCGACGCGCTGCCCGGCGCGCTGGTGCTGCCCGACCAGCTCGTGGACTACACGAGCGGGCGGGCGGCCACGTATTTCGACGGCGAGGAGGGCAAGGTCGTGCACGTCGACTTCACGCGCCCGTACTCGCCCTGGATGCGCGCGCGCTGCCTCGACGCGGCGGCACGCGCCGGCCTGGCGCTCGCCGACGGCGGCGTCTATGGCGCGGTCAACGGCCCGCGCCTGGAGTCGGCGGCCGAGATCGAGCGAATGGACCGCGACGGCGCGACGATGGTCGGGATGACCGGGATGCCCGAAGCCGTGCTCGCGCGCGAGCTCGACCTTCCGTACGCGGCGATCTGCGTCGTCGTCAACCACGCGGCCGGCCGCGGCGACAGCGCCGAGACGATCTCGATGGACGCGCTGTCGAGGACGCTGGAATCCGGCATCGACAAGGTACGCGCGCTGCTCGAGCACCTGGCGCCGATCATGACGCCGCCCGGCAACGCCGCGGAGGCATCGCGATGATCCGCGACGTCCTGAAGATGGGCGATCCGCGCCTGTGGCGCGTAAGCGCGCCGGTCGAGCGCTTCGGAACGCCGGAGCTCGCCGAGCTGGTGCAGGACCTGCGCGACACGATGGCCGCGCAGAGCGGTGCGGGGCTTGCCGCGCCGCAGATCGGCGTGCCCCTGCGCGTCGTGATCTTCGGCGTCGATTTCAACCCGCGCTACCCCGACGCGGAGCCGGTCCCCTACACCGAGCTCGTCAATCCGGTCCTGACGCCGCTGGGCGACGAGATGGAGGAGGGCTGGGAAGGCTGCCTGTCGGTGCCCGGGCTGCGCGGCGTCGTGCCGCGCTACGCCGCGCTGCGCTACGAGGGCTACGATCCCGACGGCCGACCGATCCGCCGCGAGGTGACCGACTTCCACGCGCGCGTCGTGCAGCACGAGTGCGACCACCTCGACGGCATCCTCTACCCGATGCGCATGACCGACATGCGGCGGTTCGGGTACACCGAGATCCTGTTCCCCGATGCGGCGGGGGAAGAAGACTGAAGAGGAAGTCGATCGGGGCCGGGCGCTGATCCTCCGGTGCCCGACATCCGGGGTTCCGCTGCCCCGCGCGCGGGCAGGGGGCCGGACCCGTCGGCCGCCACCCGTTCACGCCACCCGCAGCTGCTCGTAGAGCGCCTGCTCGAGCCTGAGCAGCGCGTGCTCGTCGTGCAGCCGCGCGCCGTCGACCAGGAAGACGTCCTCGGCGCGCTCGCCCAGCGTGTTGATCTTCGCGCTCGCGACGTTGACGTTCGCGTTCGCGAGCACCCACGCGACGCGCGCGAGCAGGCCCGGCCGGTCGCCGGCCACGACCTCGAGGATGTAGTGCGTGCCCTTGTCGTCGGGAAAGATCCGGATCTCCGGCGTCAGCGGGAAGTGTCGCAGCTGGCGCGGCACGCGGCCCGGCGACGGCGGCTCGACCGGCGCGCCCGACACGAGCAGCTCGTGCAGGTCGTGCTCGACCCGCGTCACCGTCTCGCGCGACGCGCCGCCGCCCGGGGCCGCGTCCTGCACCGCGAACGTGTCGAGCGCGTAGCCGTGCCGCGTCGTGTGCACCTTCGCGTCGAGGATCGACAGGCCGGCGCGGCCGAAGTAGCCGCAGACGCTCGCGAACAGCGCCTTGCGGTCGGGCATGTAGACGAGCGCCTGCAGCCCCGCGCCCGTGCGCGCGAGCCGCGCCTTGACGACCGGCTCGGTGCGGTCGACGCGCCAGTACAGGTTGCGCGCGTGCCACGCGATCTCGTCGGCCGAGTGGCGCTGGAAGTAGGGGGTGTCGAGGTGGCGCCACAGCTTCCCCTCGGCGCCATCCGGCACCGCGTAGAGGCGGAGCAGCCGCTGCGCGTCCGCCTGCCGCGCCTGCAGCGAGTCGCCGAGCGTGCGCTTCGCGTCCGTCCCGCCCAGCACGCGCCGCGTCGCGTGGAACAGATCCTCGAGGAGCTGCGCCTTCCACGCGTTCCATACCTTCGGGCTCGTGCCGCGGATGTCGGCGACCGTGAGAAGGTAGAGCAGCACGAGCCGCTCCTCGCCGCCGACCTTCGCTGCGAACGCGGCGACGACGTCCGGGTCCGAGATGTCCTGCTTCTGCGCGGTCGACGACATCGTCAGGTGATGCTCGACCAGCCAGGCGACGTCGGCGGCGTGGTCCTCCGGCATCGCGTGCGCGCGACAGAAGCGCTTCGCGTCGCGCGCTCCCAGCGCCGAATGGTCGCCGCCGCGGCCCTTCGCGATGTCGTGGAACAGCCCGGCGAGGTAGAGGACCTCCTTGCGCGGCACGTCCGCGATCAGGCGCGAGCAGAGCGGATACTCGTGCGCGTGCTGCGCCTCGGTGAACCGGCGCAGGTTGCGGATCACCATCAGGATGTGCTCGTCGACCGTATAGACGTGGAACAGGTCGTGCTGCATCTGCCCGACGATGCGGCGAAACACCCACAGGTAGCGCCCGAGCACGGAGGTCTGGTTGAGCAGGCGGAAGGCGTGTGTCTGGCCCTCGGGCGCCTGCAGGATCTTCATGAAGATGGCGCGGTTCACCGGGTCGTGGCGCCACTCGCTGTTCATCAGCTCGCGTGCGTTGTAGAGCGCGCGCAGCGTACGTGCCGACAGGCCCTTGGGGCCCACCGTCGTCTGGTAGGTGTAGAAGGTTTCGAGGATGGCGTGCGGGTCGCGTTCGTAGATGTCGTCGGTGGCCACCTCCAGCATGCCGCCGCGTTCGAGGAAGCGGTCGCTGATCGGGCGCATCGGCGCGTCCTGCAGGCCGTTGACACGCTCCTCG
>CAJPFI010000023.1 GCA_905339295.1 Burkholderiales bacterium | reverse complement strand
GAAGCCGCATGTCGGGCTGAAGCCCGACCCACAGGACCGATCGCCGGGCGGATCTCGCATGTCGGGCTGAAGCCCGACCCACAGGACCGATCGCCGGCCGGACCTCGCATGTCGGGCTCAAGCCCGACCCACAGGGCCGATCGTGGGCCGGACGCCCCGCGTCGGGCTGACGCCCGACCCACAGAGCCGATCGCCGGCCGGACGTCCGCGATCACTTCTCCTCGAGGTAGTCGTCGTCGACGTTGATGTCCCAGAGGTTCGCCTTGTCGGTGCGCCCCGAGGCGATGTTGTCGACCGCCGCTTTCGCGGTCAGCATCGAGTGGTCCTGATTGTTGTAGCGGTGCATTCCGTTGCGGCCGACCAGGAACAGGTTGGGGATCGCGTCGAGCCAGGCGCGCACGGCGTCGAACTGCTCGTACGCGCCGACGTACGCCGGATACGCCTTCGGCACGCGCACGACGACGCCGTCGAGCACGTCGGCGGCGTAGACGATGCCGATCTGCTGCAGCTCGCGCTTCGCGAGCGCGAGCATGCCTGCGTCGGCGAGCGACCACAGGTCGTCGCCTTCGGCGCAGAAGTACTCGAGGCCCAGCCACACCGTCGCGGGATCGGGGACCAGGCCGGGGCTCCAGTTGTTGAACACCTGCAACCGGCCGAGGCGGACGTCGGGCTCCTGGATGTAGATCCAGTTGTCGGGCGGCATCGCCGTCGCGCCCGCGGCCGCTCCGTTGCGCGCGATCGCCGTCCTGCGCGCGATCAGCCCGACCATGATGAAGTCGCGGTAAGGCAGCCGGCTCGCGATCTCGCGCACGTCCGCGGGAGGCGCCGGATCGATGCACGCGACCAGGTCCTTCACCGGCATCGTCGAGATCGCGTAGTCGCAGCGCAGGGTCTCGACGGCACCGGTGCCGCCGGCGCGGACATCGACCGCGACGACGCGGCCCTCGGCGAGCGCGATCCGCTCGACGCGGCGCTCCATCGCGATCGTTCCGCCGCGCTCCCGCACCTGCCGCGCGACCTCCTCCCAGAGCTGGCCGGGGCCGAGCTTCGGGTACAGGAAGCGCTCGATCAGGCTCGTGTGCGCGATCCTCGGCGCGAGCCCGAGCGCCCGACCCGCGGCATGCACGAGCGCGCGCGTGAGCGAGAGTCCCTTGATGCGCTGCGCACCCCACGCCGCGCTGATGCCCGCGCACGGCACGCCCCACACCTTTTCCGTGTACGACTTGAAGAACGTCTCGTAGAGCGCGTGCCCGAAGCGGTTGATCAGGAAGTCCTCGAGGTTGCGCTCGGGCCGGCGCGGGAACGCCTGCGCGCGCAGGTACGAGATGCCGGCGCGCATCGAGCGGAAGACCCCGAGACTCGCGATCGTGCGCACGTCGAGCCGGATCGGGTAGTCGAAGAATCGCCTTCGGTGGTAGATGCGCGAGAGCCGGTTGCGCACGAGCAGCACGAGATCGGAATCGACCGCGCCGGCGCTCGCGGGCATCTCGACCTCCCGGTGGCGTGCCCGGTACGCAAGCCGGATGCGCTCGCCCTCGCCCGCCGCGGAAGGATCGATGGGCAGGATCTCCTGCCACCAGTCCATCACCCAGTCGGAGCGCGAGAAGAACCGGTGGCCGCCCAGGTCCATCCGGTACCCGCGGAAGTTCACGGTGCGCGACAGGCCCCCGATCGAATCGGACGCCTCGACGACGGTCGGCGCGACACCGGTGCAGCGCAGCAGCTCGAGCGCGGCGGTGAGCCCCGCGGGCCCGGCGCCGACGATGACGGCTCTCGCCGGCGCGCGTGGGTCAGGTGGGTTCGATTGCATGGGCGCGCGGCGTGCGCCGGCCGGTCCCGCGGCGCCGGCGACGCTGCGGCGAGCAGGCTCGGCACCCCACGCGGCGCCCGTCCGGCGACCCGATCGCGCAGTATATCGGTCGGCGAGCGGGCACGGCCAACGCGGCGCGGGGCGCAGCCGATGGCTCCCGCCCGTCGACAATGCTAGGCTGCGCACGGTCGCGCCCATCGCGCCGTGTCCTTCGCTTGAAACTCGACGCCGCGCATACAAACGAGCAGCGCGACCAGTGGGGGCGCATCGCCGCGCTCTTCGTCGCGGCGTTCGCCGTCTCACTCGCGCTCGCGGTCGCGCTGCACGCCGGCCCGCGCCTGCGCGGCGCGCCCGCGTCGATCGACGTGCCGGGCAGCGCGATGCGCGCCGTCAAGGGCCGCGGTCACGTCGACAAGTCGGCCTTCGTCCTCGACGCCCCGGACACCGACGGCATGGGCGTGATCTCGGCGGCGACGCCGACGTTCGACGGCGACGAGTACACGCGCGTCGCGTGGCGCATCGAGTCGCTCCTGCCGGCGGGCGTGGAGCTCGACATGATCTGGCGCAAGCGCGAGCGCCCCGGGCGAACGTTCACGGCACCGCTGACCGCGTCGGACGGCGACGCGATCGCCGACCTCGGCGGCCACGCCGACTGGTCGGGTTCGATCCACGGTGTCGCGCTCGTCCTGCGCAGCCAGACGCCGACCTCGATCGCCATCGGGGGATTCGCCGCCCGGTCGAACGCGTGGGGCGCGACGCTCGCGGACATCGTCGGCCAGTGGTTCTCGCCCGGTCGGTATCGCGGCCGGGCCGCGATCTCGCAGATGAGTCACGAGAGCGAGCACGTCGCGCCGATGCTCACGGTGGTCGCGGGCGGCGTCGGCCTCGGCGTCGCCTTCCTGATGCTCCGCGCGAGGCGCCGCAAGGAGACGGTGGCGCCGTGGGCCGTCGCGGCACTGTTCCTCGCCGGGTGGCTCGTCCTCGACCTGCGCTGGCAGATGATTCTCTGGCGCCAGCACGCGGCGGCAGTCGCGCAGTTCGCCGGCAAGAGCCCGGACGAGCAATACCTGGCGGACGCCGACGGGAAGGTCTTCGAGATCGCGCGCAAGGTTCGCGACGCCCCCCGGGCGCGCCCCGCGCGGATTCTGCTGCTGACGCCGAGCACGGGGCTGCGCACGCGGATCGCGTGGTTCCTCTATCCCGAGAACGTCTACTACGACTCGCGGATGGACAGCCGCGCGACCGTTCCCGCGCCCGAGCAGCTGCGCACGGGCGACCAGGTCCTCCTGCTGCTCTATGGGCACATCACCTGGGATCGCGAACGAGGCGTGCTCGCGTGGCCGGACGGCCGGACGCGCGCCGCGCGCGAGATCCTGTACGACGGGCCCGAGTTCTCGTTGGTCGAGATCACGTGACGAGCCCGACGCGAGCCGATCACGTGTGGACGCAGCGCCGATGACCGACGCCATCGGCATCGCCGCGAGCGTGCTCCTGCCGTGGGTCGCCGGAACCCTGGTGGTGCGCGCGCTGTGGCGCGGCGCGCCCGGCGGTCCCGGGCTCCTCGCGATCGGCTACGGCTATCTCGTCGGGACGTTCGCCGTCACGCTCGTCATGCGCGCGCTGTCGTATGCCGGCATCCCCTGGAGCCTGCCGATGCTGGCCGGCAGCCTCGTCGTGCTGGGTGCCGTCGCCTGGTGGCTCGCGCGGCACGCGCGAGCCGCCTGGCCGCGCGCGACGACCCTTCGCGACACCCTCGCGGCGGAAGCGCCGGCGATGCGCTGGCTCTTCGCGATCGCCCTCGCGCTGATCGTCGTCCGGCTCGCGGGCCTCGGGGTCGAGATCGCGGCGAGCCCGCTGCGCGCCTACGACGCGTGGGCGCACTGGGCGACCAAGGCCCGCGTGTGGTTCGATCAGGGCCGCATCATGGCGTTCGTGCCGCCCGACGTGTGGCTCGCGCGCGGCGACCCGGCGCTCTACACCGACACCAACCCGGGCCACCCGGGAACGATCCCTCTGCTGCAGGCATGGACCGCCACGTTTCTCACCGGATGGAACGAGTCGCTGATCAACGCGCCCTGGCTGGCGATCGCGGCGGCGCTCGGGGTCGCCTTCTACGCGCAGCTGCGCCACGCCGGCGCGAGCGCGCCGATGGCGATGGTGGGCACCTGGCTCCTGATGTCGCTGCCGATCCTCGACATCCACGTCCGGCTCGCCGGCGCCGCGGACATCTTCATGGGCGCGGCGTATGGCATGGCGGCGATGGCGACGTGGCGCTGGTCGCAGACACGCGAGGCGCCCATGGCATGGCTTGCGCTGATCGCGGCGGTGGCCGGACTGCAAGTCAAGGTCGAGGGGATGCTCTGGATGGCGACGCTCGTGCCGGGCGTCGTGACGGCGCTCCACCGCCGCGCGGGAGTCGCCCTCGCGGGCGCCGCCGCGCTGGCGTTCCTCGCCTACCTGGCGTTCGGTCCCGAGCGCACGATGGTCCTCGGCTACATGCTGCTGACGCGGCCGATCAACGTCCTCGACACCGTGCTCGAGCACGTGCTCGCGTTCGACAACTGGCACCTGATGGGCTACGGCGTGATCGGCGTCCTCGCGTGGCGCCGGCGCTTCCTGTTCGAGCCGCGCATCGCGCCGATGACGATGACGATGCTCGCCGCGGCCGGCCTCGTCGTCGTCGTGTACTTCTTCACCGCGGCGGCAATCGGCGTGGCCAACGAGACGCTCGTCAACCGCTTCCTGCTGCACCTCGCGCCGCCGCTGGCGTTCTACACGCTGTTCGTCTATTTCGAGGGACGAGGCCGGTCCGGCGACCAGCCGAGCCTGCAGGCGACGAAGGCCGCGGACGCGTAGAGGTACTGGAACTGGTGGAACAGGATCGCGCCGAGCGCGAACAGGAGGCCGTTCGCGCGATGGAACAGCGCGAACAGGTGAGCGCTCGCCGCGACGGCCGCGACGAACAGGAGCGCCGGGAGGTAGAACGGCGCGAGCCTCGCGAGCCACGCGCCGGCCGACAGCGCGAACGCCCACGCCAGCAACGCCCGCACCCGCTCGCCCAGGCTCACGTTGAGCGTGGCCGGGACGCGATGCTGCTCGAGCAGCCGTGCCCACGGCACGGCGCGCTGCACGACGTCGGTTCGCAGCAGGCTGGCGAGCCGCCATTCCTTCAGGTGCCTCGACTGCAGTTCCGGCTCGATCCGGATCGCGAAGCCGCGCTGGCGCAGCCGCAGGCCCAGCTCGATGTCCTCGATCGACGGCTGCGGATAGCGCGCCGCGTCGAATCCGCCGACGGTCGAGAACGCCGCGGCGCGGATCGCCCCGCAGCCGGCCCAGAAGGTCTCGGCGTCGCGACCGGAACGGACGTGGTGGTGGCGGTGCGCGAGGTTCTTGTACTGCGACAGGAAGTTCGTCGCGGCCGGGAACTCGTCGTAGGTGCCGAACACCGCCGCCGCCCCGGTGCGCGCGAACGCCTCCTTCAGCACCTGCGCGGCGTCGGGATGGACCACGACATCCGCGTCGACGAACCAGAGCACGTTGCCCGTCGCGACCTCCGCGCCTCGATTGCGGGCGCCGCCGGGCCCGAGTCGCCCGCCGGAACGCACGACGCGCGCGCCCGCCTCGGCGGCGACCCACGCGGAGGCGTCGGTCGAGCCGTCGTCGACCACGATGATCTCGTCGATCGCGCGGTCGAGCTTCATCGCGACGAGCGGCGCCAGGCAGCGCCCCAGCACCGCCTCGCCGTTGTAGACCGGCACGATCACGCTCAGCGCGATCTTCGTCGCGCCGTTCATCGCCGCCGGGCGCGCGCCACGCCTTGCGCCGGCGGAGCAACCGCCGGACCGGGAATCGGGATCGTCGTGGAGGCGCGCATGGGTCCAGCGGGAATGCTACCGGGGAATTGCCCAGCCGGCGGATCCTCCCGCGCCTTGCGCCGACCGCGCCCGCCCAGGAAAATCGGCTCGATGCCCGCGGCCGGCCTCCCCGCGCCGGATCCCGCACACGAGGAACGACCATTCCCGCGACGCTCCTGACGGCCGCCGAGTACGCGATCCTCGGGCTCGCGGCGATGCTCGCCTTGCGGATCGCGACGATGCGCCCGCTGCGCGCGGACGCCGCGGCGCATCCTGGACTCGCGCTTGCCCTCGGCACGATGATGGCCGCGGCCGCGGCGGCCATCGCGTGGGCCGTCGCCGCGTGGACCGAAGCGCGCCACGTCGCGAGCGCCTGCTCGCTCGCCGCGATGATCGCGGCGTGGTGGCGCGCGCGTCCCGGCCACGGGGCGAGCCGCGGATGGCCACCGGGATCGCTGGGACTCCGCGCCTCGCTCGCCGCCATCGACGACCGCTCGTACTACCGCGATCAGGCGGAGCGACACGGCCCGGTGTTCAAGATGAGCCAGTTCGGGCGGCCGGTCGCGTGCGTCGTCGGCCACGAGCGCGGACGGCGCCTCTTCGCCGAGCACGCGGGCGCGCTCGCGCCGGCGAAGCTTCCCTACAATCGCCTGCTGGCGAAGGGACTGCTGCGTTACATGGGCCGGGACGACCATCGCCAGGAAGCGCCGCTCTTCCGCGCGATCCTCGCGAACGTGGATCTCGAAGCCGCCGAATCGTCGGTGCGCGCGGGGCTGCGCGCGCAGCTCGATCGCCTGTGCGCCGACTCGCAGGCGATCCCCGCGGGCGTCTCGCCGCGCGACTACGGGTTCCGCTGGCTCGCGGGCGCGGTGGCGCGCCTGTTCCTCGGCGTCGGGCACGACGATCCGCGCGTCGAGCGGATCGCCGCCCTCCTGCCGCTGCTTCACCTCCATCGCGCCGGCGGCACGGCCTGGCGGCGCCGCATCCTCGATGCGATGGCCGGCATGACCGCGATCCTGCGCGAAGTCGCGGACGACTACGCCGCGGGGTCGCCGCGCGTTGCGCCCGGGTCGGTCATCGCGCTGCTGCTCGCCGCCGAGCCCGACGCGCTCGACCGCCCCGCGCGCGCCGAGAACATGGTGCTCATCGAGCGCCTCGCGACCGGCGACCTCGCCGGACTGCTCGACTGGATCGTCCTCTTCCTCGGCGACTCGCCGCGCTGGCGCGACGAGGTGCGCCGGCACGGCCGCACGCACGGCGGGGCGCAGTCGTCGCTGCCGCTCGACCCGGCGACCTGCGTCGCGATGGAGACCTTGCGCCTCGAGCAGAGCGAGTTCGTCTACCGCCGCGTCGTCGCGCCGATCGCGTTCGAGGGCCACACGATCCCCGCGGGCTGGCTGCTGCGCCTGTGCGTCAACGAAAGCCACCGGGACGCTTCGGTGCATCCCGATCCTCACGTGTTCGACCCCGCCCGCTTCCGTGACCGTGCCTGGTCGCGGAACGAGTACTCGCCGTTCGGCGGTCATGCGCACGGCTGCATGGGGGGGCACGTCGCGCTGTTCCTCGCACGCGTGTTCGTCGAGGAGCTCGCGATCGGCTACGAGTGGACCGTCACGGCCGACGGACCGCACGAGCGGTGGTCACGGCACCGCGACCACTGGCGGCCGAACCCGCGCCGCCGGATCGCAATGCGAGCCCGTGCCGGCGCGCACGAGGACGACGGCGTCGAGGCGCTCGCCCCGGCGTCCTGACCGTCGCGCCCCGCGCACCCGGCCCGGCCGGCCGCCGGTCGCCAGCCGGTAGAATGTCAGGTTTTCCGATCCCTCCCCGGCGCCGAGCGCCGGCCGGAAGCCCGATGCTCACGTTCCAGCAAGTGATCCTGCGCCTCCAGGAGTACTGGGGCTCGCGCGGCTGCGCGCTCCTGCAGCCTTACGACATGGAGGTCGGCGCCGGCACGTCGCACACCGCCACGTTCCTGCGCGCGCTCGGGCCCGAGCCGTGGCGCGCCGCGTACGTGCAGCCGTCGCGCCGTCCCAAGGATGGCCGCTATGGCGAGAATCCGAACCGCCTGTTCCAGCACCACCAGTTCCAGGTCGTGCTGAAGCCTTCGCCGCCCGACATCCTGGACCTCTACCTGGGCTCGCTCGCGGCGCTCGGGTTCGACCTGGCGAAGAACGACGTGCGCTTCGTCGAGGACGACTGGGAGAACCCCACCCTCGGCGCCTGGGGGCTGGGCTGGGAGGTGTGGCTGAACGGGATGGAGATCACGCAGTTCACCTACTTCCAGCAGGTCGGCAGCCTCGACTGCAACCCGATCACCGGCGAGATCACCTACGGCCTCGAGCGCATGTCGATGTACCTGCAGGACGTCGAGTCCGTGTACGACCTCCGGTACACCGGCACGATGAGCTACGGCGACGTGTTCTTCCAGAACGAGGTCGAGCAGACGACCTACGCGCTCGACGCCTCCGACGCCGGCAAGCTGTTCGCGCAGTTCGCGCTGTTCGAGGGCGAGGCGAAGCGCCTGCTCGACGCGAAGCTTCCGCTGCCCGGCTACGAGATGATCCTCAAGGCCGCGCACACGTTCAACCTGCTCGACGCGCGCGGCGCGATCTCGGTCACCGAGCGGGCCGGCTACATCGGCCGCATCCGCGCGCTGTCGAGGCTCGTCGCGACCGCGTACGTCGCGTCGCGAGAGGCACTGGGCTACCCGATGCTCGCCGAGCGCGAGCGCGCCGGACTGCCCGCGCAGTACGCGAAGGCGGACGCATGACGGCGGCGAGCCTGCTGGTCGAGCTCGTCACCGAGGAGCTTCCGCCCAGGGCGCTGCGCCGGTTGGGCGACGCTTTCTCCGGGACGCTCGCCTCTGGGCTGCGCGAGCGCGGCTTCCTCACCGAGGCGTCGGTCGTCACGCCCTACGCGACGCCGCGGCGGCTCGCGGTGACGGTCACCCTCGTGCTCGCGAAGGCGCCGGATCGTCCGGACGAACAGAAGCTCATGCCGGCAAAGGTCGCGTTCTCGCCGGACGGAGAACCGACCGAAGCGCTAAGGAAGAAGCTTGCGTCGTTGGGCCGAGGGCATCTGGCGACGCGCGAGGCGGAAGCCAGGGATGGATCGGATCGTCGTTATACAAGATCCGACGGGAAGGCCGACTATGTCTACCTGGCCAGCCGCGCCAAAGGCCATGCCCTGGAACGCGGTCTCCAGGAGGCATTGGAGGAGGCGATCGGCGGCCTTCCCATTCCCAAGGTGATGAGCTACGCCGCCTCCGGCTACTGGAACGACGAGAAGTTCGTCCGCCCCGCGCATGGCCTGGTCGCAATGCACGGCGCCGACGTGGTGCCGGTCAGCGCGCTCGGCCTCGCCGCGGGCCGCACGTCCGCCGGCCACCGCTTCCTGGGTCGCCGCGACGTCGAGATCGCGACCGCCGACGCCTATCCGGACACGCTTTGGGCCGAAGGAAAGGTGATCGCCTCCTTCGATGCAAGACGTGCGGCGATCGAGGCGGAACTCGCGAAGCATGCGCAGGGCGACACGCCGATCGCGCCCGACGCGCTGCTCGACGAGGTGACGGCACTGGTCGAGTGGCCGGCGGTCTACGCCGGCACGTTCGACCCCGCGTTCCTCGCGGTGCCGCAGGAGTGCCTCATCCTCACGATGCAGCAGAACCAGAAGTACTTCGCGCTGACCGGCGCCGACCGCCGGTTGCGCGCGCGCTTCCTCGTGGTGTCGAACCTCGAGACGCGCGACCCCGCCGCGATCGTCGCCGGCAACGAGCGGGTGCTGCGCGCGAGGCTCGCCGACGCCAGGTTCTTCTACGACCAGGACCGCAGGCAGCGGCTCGATGCGCGGCTGCCGAAGCTCGGCGCGGTCGTCCACCACAACCGGCTCGGCACGCAGGGCGAGCGCGTCGTGCGCCTGCGCTTCCTCGCGCGCGCGTACGCGCCCGCCGTGGGCGCGGATCCCGCGCTTGCCGACCGCGCCGCGATGCTGGCGAAAGCCGATCTCGTGACCGACATGGTGGGCGAGTTCCCCGAGCTGCAGGGGACGATGGGCCGCTACTACGCGCTGCACGACGGCGAGGACGCGGCGGTCGCCGACGCGATCGCGCAGCACTACTGGCCGCGCTACGCCGGCGACGCGCTGCCCGAGGGGCCGGTTGCGCAGGCGGTGGCGCTCGCGGACAAGCTCGAGGCGCTCGCCGGACTCTTCGGCCTGGGCCAGACGCCGACCGGCGACAAGGATCCGTTCGGACTGCGGCGCGCGGCGCTGGGCGTCGTGCGCATCCTCGTCGAGAAGAAGCTCGCGCTCCCGCTGTCCGGCGCGATCGCCACCGCGTTCGACGCGTTCGGAACCGTCGCGGCGGTCAAGGCGGCACCCGTCGAACTGGAAGCGTTCGTGCTGGAGCGCCTGCGCGGCTACCTGCGCGAGCAGGGCGGCAGCGCGAACCAGGTCGAGGCGCTGCTCGCGCAGCGGCCGGCGACGCTCGCGTCGCTGCCCGAACGGCTTGCCGCGGTGCAGGCGTTCGAGGCACTGCCCGAAGCCGCCGCGCTCGCCGCCGCGAACAAGCGCATCGTCAACATCCTGCGGAAGTCCGGCTCGGAGGCCGCTGCGGCGGTCGACCGCGCCCGCCTCGCCGACGGCGCCGAGCACGACCTCTACCTCGCGTTCCAGAAGCTCGACCCGGCGGTGACGGCGAACTGCGAGGCCGGCGACTACGCCACGGCCCTGATGGCGCTCGCGACCGCGAAGCCCGCGGTCGACCGCTATTTCGACGACGTGATGGTGATGGACGACGATCCCGCGGTGCGCGCCAACCGGCTCGCGCTGCTCTCCGGCGTGGCCGCGACGATGAACCGGGTCGCCGACCTCTCGAAGCTGTAAGGCGTCCGATTCCGGCCTCGTCGGGGTCCGACCCCGGTTCTCCCGGTGCTCGGGGACCGGCCGGGCGCGCGATGCGTTCCCGAGGCACGGGCCTTCGCGCACCCGCGAATCGCACTTCAAGCTACAGTTACGCCCGTGGTCCAGTTCGCCAACGAAACCGTCGCCCAGACGCGCTCCGCGCGGCTCGTCATCCTCGATCGAGACGGCGTCATCAATCACGACAGCGACCAGTTCATCAAGTCTCCGGACGAGTGGCGGCCGATCCCGGGCAGCCTCGAGGCGATCGCGCGCCTGTCGCACGCCGGCTACCGCATCGCCGTGTGCACCAACCAGTCGGGCATCGGCCGCGGCCTGTTCGGCATGTCGACACTCGCGGCGATCCACAACCGGATGCACCGCGCGCTCGCGCTGGCCGGGGGGCGCGTCGATGCGGTGTTCTTCTGCCCGCACACGGCCGACGCGCGCTGCGAATGCCGCAAGCCGCAGCCGGCGATGCTGATCGAGGCGGGTCGCCGCTTCGGCGCGGACCTGGCGACCGTGCCCTGCATCGGCGACAGCCTGCGCGACCTCCAGGCGGCCGACGCGGCCGGCGCGCAGCCGATGCTCGTGCTGACCGGCAAGGGCGAGAAGACCTTGCGCGACGGAGGGTTCCCCGACGCCACCGTGATCTTCCCCGACCTCGCGTTCGCGGCCTCCGCGCTGCTCACGCGCGACTGACGCCGGATCATGTCGGCGCTCCGCTCGATCGTCTTCCTCGGCTGGCAGGCGCTGGTGACGCCGATCTACGCGGCGCTGATGCTCGCGACGTTCTGGCTGCCGCGTGTGCCACGCCACCGGATCGCGGCGCACTGGTGCCGGACGGTCGCGTACGGAGCGCGCTGGATCTGCGGCATCCGCTGGCGCGTCGAGGGACTGGAGAACCTCCCCACGACCCCGCACGTCGTGATGGCGAAGCACAGTTCGACCTGGGAGACGCTGACGCTGGGCATCTACCTGCCGCCGCTCGCGTTCGTGGCGAAGAAGGAATTGCTCAGGGTGCCGTTCTTCGGGTGGGGATTCGCGCTCGCCTCGCCGATCACCATCGACCGCCGCGCCGGGCGCACGGCGATGGAGCAGATCGCCGAGCAGGGGCGCCTGCGCTTCGCGCAGGGATTCTGGATCGTCGTCTACCCGGAGGGGACCCGCATCCCGGTGGGCCGGCGCGCCAAGTACAAGACCGGCGGCGCGCGGCTCGCCATCGCGCTGGACGTGCCGATCCTGCCGGTGGCGCACAACGCCGGGTGGCTGTGGCCGAAGGGGGTCCTCGGCAAGCGGCCCGGCGTGATCACGATGGTGTTCGGCAAGCCGATCGCCTCGCGGGGCAAGGATCCGGGCGCCCTGACCGCGGAAGTCGAGCAATGGATCGAGGGCGAGGTCGCGAGACTCGGCGAGCCGGCCTGACCGGCCGGCCGTCGGGCAAGGGCGGCCGCGCGTCGCCGGCGCGGCGCATCGCGCTTTGCGGCGAGGCGGTCGACTACCGGCTGATCCGCGCCCGTCGGCGCACGATCGGGATGTCGGTCGACCTCGACGGGCTCACCGTCCGCGCGCCGCGCTGGGTCACGCTGCGCGAGATCGAGGATGCGCTGGCCGAGCGCGGCGCCTGGATTCTTCGCACGCTCGCCGAGTGGCGCTCGCGCCAGCGCGACGTGCTGCCGCGCGAGTGGCGTACCGGCGCGCCGATCCTCTACCTCGGCGCCGAGCTCAGGCTCGCGGTGTTCCCGTCGCGGTCGACGGCCATCCGCTCCGACCTGTTCGACCTCACCGTGCTGCACCCGTCGGCGCACGACGAGCGCGAGGTCGCCGACACGGTCGCCCGCTGGCTGCGCGACGAGGCCGCGCAGCGCATCCTGCCGCGCGTCGCGAGCTTCGCCCGCAACGTCACCGACGCGCTGCCGCAGGTCCGTCTGTCGAATGCCCGCAGCGAGTGGGGCAGCTGCAACCACAAGGGCGAGATCCGGCTCAACTGGCGGCTGATCCAGCTCCCGCCCGCGCTCGCCGACTACGTCGTCGCGCACGAGGTCGCGCACCTGGTCGAGCTCAACCACTCGCGCCGCTTCTGGGCGCTGGTCGAGTCGCTGATGCCGGGGCACGACGCGCACCGCCGCGCCCTCGAGGATTGGACGGCGCTGCTGGCCGCCTGACCCCGGGGTCAGCGATCCGGCTCGGGCCCCCGGGGCGCGCGCAACTCGCCCAGGTCGACCGCGAGCCCCGCCTGCTCGCGCAGGATCGCGGCGAGCGACGACCCCAGCTCGGTGCCGCCGCGCGTGTCGAGCCAGCGACCGCCGGCTTCGCGGAAGTGGAATCCGCCGCTGCGCGCGGCGACCCAGATCTCGCGGTTCGGCGCATGCCGGTTGACGATGACCTTGCCGCCGCCCTCGCTCGAGATCTCGAGGATGCCGTCGACGAGGCTCCAGTCCACGTCCGCGTCGCTCTCCTCGAGCGCGCGGTCGAGCGCGGCGCCGATCGCAGCGAGCGTGGCGTCCGCGGCGGCGAGGAACGCGGAATCCGCGCTCACGTCGCCCTCCCGAAGGGGGCTGGGGTGCGTGTTACCATCGCCGCCGATGTTACGTGATTTCGGCCACGCATCGCGCACGACGCGCCGACTCGCGGCCGCGGCCGCGGCGGCGGCGCTCCTCGCCGTGTCGATGTCCGGATGCGGCATCAAGGGGCCGCTCAAGCACCCCGACGCGGCACCTGCCGAATCCGCGCCGCCCGCCGGCAAGCCGGACCCCGCCGCACCCAGGTCGAAATGACGCCGTTCGCCCTCCGCGACGGCGAGCTCCACGCCGAGCGGGTCCCGCTCGCGTCGATCGCCGAGCGCTACGGCACGCCCTGCTACGTCTATTCGCGCGCGGCGCTGGAAGGTGCCTGGCGCGCGCTCGACGATGCGCTCGCGGGCCTTCCGCACCTCGTCTGCTACGCGATGAAGGCGAACCCGAACCTCGCGGTGCTCGACGTGTTCGCCCGCCTCGGCAGCGGCTTCGATATCGTCTCGGGCGGCGAGCTCGCTCGCGTGGTCGCCGCCGGCGGCGACCCGGGCAAGACGGTGTTCTCCGGCGTCGGCAAGACGGTTGCCGAAATGCGCCAGGCGCTCGATGCGGGCATCCTTTGCTTCAACGTCGAGTCGGAGGCCGAGCTCGAGCGCCTCGACGCGGTGGCCCGCGAGCGCGGCCGCGTCGCGCCGGTGTCGTTCCGCGTCAACCCGGATGTCGATCCGAGGACGCACCCGTACATCTCGACGGGCCTGAAGGAGAGCAAGTTCGGCGTCGCCCACGGCGACGCCCTCGCGCTCTACCGGCGCGCGGCGGGGATGGCGGGGGTGGCGATCCGCGGCATCGACATCCACATCGGCTCGCAGATCACCGAGCTCGCGCCGTACCGCGAGGCGGCGCGCAAGGTGCTCGACCTCGTCGACCGGCTCGCCGGCGAAGGCATCCGCCTCGGCCACGTCGACCTCGGCGGAGGGCTCGGCGTCCGTTACCGCGACGAGACGCCGGTGCCGATCTCCGAGTACGCGGCGCTGCTGCGCGGGCTGTTCGCCGGCCGGTCGGAGACGCTCGTGCTCGAGCCGGGACGCTACCTGGTCGCGGATGCAGGCGTGCTCCTCACCCGCGTCGAGTACCTCAAGCCGGGACCCGCGAAGCACTTCGCCATCGTCGACGCCGCGATGAACGACCTGCTGCGGCCGGCCCTCTACGACGCGTGGCACGGCGTCGAGCCGGTGCGTCCGCGCCCGGGTGCGCCGATGCGCTGGGAGATCGTCGGGCCGGTGTGCGAGAGCGCCGACTTCCTCGCGCGCGATCGCGCGCTCGACCTCGCAGCGGGCGATCTGCTCGCGATCCGGACCGCCGGCGCGTATGCGATGGCGATGAGCTCGAACTACAACGCCCGGCCGCGAGCGCCGGAAGTGATGGTCGACGGCGACCGCGTTCATCTCGTGCGACGGCGCGAAACCGCCGCTGAAATCCACGCCGCGGAATCGACGCTGCCCCGCTGATCGACGCTGCCGGCGCGTGTGCGAATACGCAACAAACGCCGGTCCACGCCGTTTCTGCCGGTTCAAATCTTGCAAATCGTTGAAACTTGGCTAGAATGCAGGCAGCAGGTGCCAAGGGATTTGTCAAGTGGTCCGTACATCGGACGACGCCTGCGAAGAAGGACCACATAACATCCAGCAACTCAGACAGGAGAAAACGATGTTGGCTGACATGATGTCGATGATGGCGCCGGCGGCTGCGGCCCCCGCGCCGAAGAAACGCAAGGCCGCCAAGCGCAAGGCAGCGAAGAAGGCCACGAAGAAGGCCGCCCCGAAGCGCAAGGCCGCCAAGAAGAAGGCCGCCAAGAAGACCACGAAGCGCAAGGCCGCCAAGAAGACCACGAAGCGCAAGGCCGCCAAGAAGACCACGAAGCGCAAGGCCACCAAGCGCAAGGCCGCGAAGAAGGCGACCAAGAGGAAGGCCGCCCCGAAGCGCAAGGCCACCAAGCGCAAGGCCGCGAAGAAGGCGACCAGGAAGAAGGCCGCCCCGAAGCGCAAGGCCACCAAGCGCAAGGCCACCAAGCGCAAGGCCGCGAAGAAGAAGTAAGCGCGAGCGGCCCATCGTCCGCCGCAAGCGTGCAGCGGACAGCAAACGGGCGGCGCCAAGGCGCCGCCCGTTTCATTGGGTGCCGGGTTGCGGCTGCCTCGCGCGTTCAGCGGCGCGGCGCGCGCATCGTCGCGCTGCGGCCCGCCGGCGGGCTGCCGGCGTCCCCGTCGCCCCGCCGTGGAAGCGTCCCCGACACGCGCCCCGGTGGCGCCTTCGTCGCGCGCCTCGGGCTCTTGCCGCCGGTCACGACGTCCGTCGTCACCCGCAGCCGCTGCCCGACGCGGACCGCGTTCTGCGTCATGCCGTTCCACCGCCGCAGGTCCCCGGCCGCCACGCCGTAGCGCCGGCCGATCGCGGTCAGCGACTCGCCGCGACGGACCGTGTGGTAGAAGGTCCGGCCCGACGGCACCGTCGTGAACACCGTGTTCGCCACCGACTCCGCGGTCGCGTCGGAGGGGCGCTGCGCCGGCACGAGCAGCGCGTGACCGGCCGGCAGCGACGCCCGCGATCCGAGCCCGTTGACCGCCCTCAGCGACTCGACCGGCAGCGCGAACTTGGCCGCCACCTGCGTCACCGTCTCGCCCGCGCGCGTCCGGTAGGCCTGCCAGGTGACGAGCGGCTGCGCGGTCAGCTCGAGCTTGGCGGCGAACACCTCGGCGCGGTCGATCGGCAGCAGGATCGAGTGCTCGTCACCGCCCGCGATCACCGGCCGGTTGTGGTGCGGATTGAGCGACTGGAACTCGTCGACCGACATCTCGGCCAGCTCGGCAGCCACCTTCACGTCCATCTCGAGCGTCGTCTTCACGATGGTGAAGTAGGGCGAGTCCGGGATCTCGGCGAGGACGAGGCCGTACTTCTCGGGGTCGCGGACGATGTTCTTCACCGCCTGCAGCTTCGGCAGGTAGTTGCGCGTCTCGTTGGGCATCGCGAGCGACGCGTAATCGGCCGGCTTGCCCTTCGCGCGGTTCTTCGCGATCGCGCGCGAGACGTTGCCCTCGCCCCAGTTGTACGCCGCGAGCGCGAGCTGCCAGTCGGCGAAGTCGCCATGCAGCTTCTGCAGGTAGTCCAGGGCCGATTCGGTCGCGGCGATGACGTCGCGACGCGAATCGAACCAGAAGTTCTGCGCGAGCCCGTAGTGGCGGCCGGTCGACGGCATGAACTGCCAGATGCCGGCCGCGCGCGCGCGCGACAGCGCATTCGGGTTCATCGCGCTCTCGATCATCGGCAGCAGCGCGAGGTCGAGCGGCATACGCCGCTCGTCGACCTCGCTGACGATGTGGTAGAGATAGCGCCGGCCGCGATCGACGATGCGCGCGACATAGTCGGGCCGGTCCGCGTAGTACTGCTCCCACTTCGCGACCAGCGGGTCGTCGGTCAGATCCGGGATGCCGTAGCCCTTGACGATGCGCTCCCACAGGCTCGTCGCGGACGGCGGAAGCGGCTCGAGCTCCGCGCCGGCGGCGGCGGGGAAGGGATCGGGCGCGGGAACGGCGGCGGGCGGGGGCGCCGGGATCGCGGCGATAGCGATCGCGGGCGCGGCGACGGGCGGCGGGAGCGGCGCCGGCAGCGGCGGGCGAGGCGGCTCGGCAGGCGGCGCGACCGTCGCGCAGCCGGCGAGCGCCATGGAAAGCAATGCGATGGCCAGTCCTTGTCGCAAACGTCGTCTCCGGCGATGCCGATGCCAGGAAACCCGCAAACGTAGCGTGTGGGCGGGCCCGCGTGCCCGCGATGGTAGGCGCGTCGCGCCCGGCGCGCAACCCGCCTCCGCGGGTCAGAACGCGTTCTTCCAGTCGCGCAGCGCCGCGAACACGTCCGCGTCGCGGGCGAGCCTGCGCCCGGCATGGGCCTCGGCGACGGCCCGCACCCGCGCCTCGCGGGCACGCAGGAACGGGTTGGTCCTGCGCTCTTCCGCGATGGTCGACGGCAGCGTGGGAAGCCCGTGGTCGCGCTTCGCCCGCTCGCGCGCGGCGCGCTCGGCGACGGCCGGGTTGGATGGCTCGACCGCCGCCGCGAAGCGCAGGTTCGCGAGCGTGTACTCGTGCCCGCAATACACGCGCGTATCGTCCGGCAGCGCGGCGAGCGCCGAGAGCGAGCGCCACATCTCGTCGGCCGTGCCCTCGAACAGCCGTCCGCAGCCGGCAGCGAACAGCGTGTCGCCGCAGAAAAGGACCGGGCCGCCCCACGCCGCATCGCGTCCGACGAACGCGACGTGACCCGCCGTGTGGCCGGGAATGTCGAGCACGTCGAGCATGAGGCCGAGCCCGGGCACTTCGACGCGGGCGCCGTCGCCGACGGCGAGCGTCCGGCCCGGGATCGCCTCGCGCGCGGGCCCGATCACCGGCACCGCGCGGTCGCGCAGCAGGTCGACGATGCCGCCGGTGTGATCGCCGTGGTGGTGCGTGACGAGGATCGCCGACAGCGCGATGCGCTCCCGGTCGAGGAACGCGCGGACGGGCGCGGCGTCGCCCGGGTCGACGACCGCGGCGCGGACGCCCTCGCGGATCGCCCAGATGTAGTTGTCGCTGAACGCGGCCAACGGGATAATCGCGGGCATGGACGCATCTTCGGAGGGCGCGCCGGGCATGTCAACGACGCTCGCCGAGTGGTTCGCGGGGCCGCTCGGAGGCTACGTGCGCGAGCGCGAGCAGGCGTATTTCGACGAGACCGTCGCCGACATCTTCGGTTACTACGCGATCCAGGTCGGGCTGCCCGAGCACCCGACGCTCCAGCAGAGCCGCATCCCGTCGCGCTGGACCGTCGACTACGATCCGCCGGCGCAGCTGATCGCCGACCCGCACGCGCTGCCGCTCCCCGAGAACACGATCGACCTCGTCGTGATGCCGCATGCGCTGGAGTTCACCGACGATCCGCACCTGATGCTGCGCGAGGCATACCGCGTGATGCGTCCCGAGGGCCAGATCGTCATCGCGGGGTTCAATCCGTTCTCGCTCTACGGGATGAAGCGCTACTTCGGCCGCGAGCAGACGCCGCCCTGGAACGGCAACTTCATCGGCCTGTGGCGGCTCAAGGACTGGCTCGCGCTGCTCGGCTTCGACGTGATCGGCGGCAGGCTCGACGCCTATGCGCCGCCGCTCGCGAGCGCGCGATGGCTCCATCGCTTCGCGTTCCTCGAGAAGGCCGGCGACCGCTGGTGGCCGATCGCCGGCGGCGTCTACTTCCTGCGCGCGACCAAGAAGATCGCGGGCATGCGCGTGATCACGCCGGCGTGGGAGCGCCGCGAGCGGCGCAAGAAGGCGCTTGCGCCGGCGGCCCGCGCCAGGGGGGGGCTGACCGCCTCGGAACGGCACGCGGAATGAGGGCCGTCGTCGTCTACACCGACGGCGCGTGCAAGGGCAACCCCGGGCCCGGCGGATGGGGAGCGCTGCTCGTCGCTGGGGGCCGCGAGAAGGAGCTCTTCGGCGGCGAGCCCGCGACCACGAACAACCGGATGGAGCTCACCGCCGTGATCCGCGCGCTCGAGGCGCTGACGTCGCCGACCGACGTCGAGGTCCACACCGACTCCCAGTACGTGAAGAACGGCATCGAGTCGTGGATCCACGGCTGGAAGAGGAACGGCTGGAAGACCGCCGACCGCAAGCCGGTGAAGAACGCCGAGCTGTGGCGCGAGCTCGACCTCGCCGCGTCGCGCCATCGCGTGCGCTGGCATTGGGTCCGGGGACACGCCGACAGCGAAGGCAACCTTCGCGCCGACGCGCTCGCGAATCGCGGCGTGCCGGTGCGGGGTTGACGCCGGACGCCCGCGTTCGCCGGCCGCATGGGCCGCGCGGGCCGCCGCCCGAGCACGCTTCGCGCGGGACCGGCGAGACGGCGCCTTGCCGCGCTACTTCCTGATGAACTCGCCGGTCTCGCAGTCCACGCGCCGGAACGGGTAGATCACCTTGTGGTCCTTGCCCTGCGCCTGCCCGGCAACCTCGACGTAGAGCCATCCGCCGCCGGCGCGTCGATAGGTGAGCGCCGTCGGGAACCCGGTCGTCGACCCGGTGCCGAACGTGAAGATCTCGTCGGCGCCGTCGCGCGTGCTCGACACGAGCTTGAACGCGATCTCGCTCTTGCCCATCGAAGACGACACGTAGTACACGCCGTCCGCCCTCGGCTCCAGCCGCAGGTACTCGAAGCTGATCGTGCGCTCGGGAAGGGCGTTGCGGCTGACGCCGACCATCAGGTTGCCGCGCAGCGGCTGCCAGAACTCGCGGAACTCGCGCCGGTTCACCTCGCCCCGCCAGCAGCCCGACAGCCACGCCAGAGGCGCGAGCGGCCCGGTGGGCGCGGCCACGTCCTTCGCCGCCTGCGCGTCCTTGGCGTTGCCCGCGGGCGGTGACTTCGCCGGGTCCTTCGCCGGATCCTTCGCCGCTTCCGCCGGCACCGGCGCGGCACCCGTCGGGGCCTCTTTCGCCTCGGCCGCGGGCGCGGGCGCGGGCACGGGAGCAGGCTCCTGCGCGGGCGGCGCCTGGGCGAAGGCGACGAAGGGAACGATGAGGGCAATCGGCAGCAGGCGTTGCACGTCGGCCGCGGCGCTTCGGAGTCGCGAGGGGATCATGGTCATTGCGGCCGCGCGAGCGGCAGGTTGAGCAGCAGGTTCTGGGGTTTGAGGCGCAGGCGCCGACGTTCGTCGATCGCCATCGCGAGGTGGACCGGGCGACCCGCGATCGCCGCGCGCATGTCGGCCGGATTCGCGAAGTCGAGCCGGAACAGGGCGAGCAGCCGCCCCATGCGCGTGTCGTCGATATCCACCCGATTGTACAGGTCGTTCAGGATGGCCGACGCCTCGGCGTCGAGACCGACGTGCCACGCCCAGCGCTCGTCGTCGATGCGCCGCTGCGGCGCGATCCGCACCTCGGCATCGAGGAAGTGGTGCACCCAGCGCTCGAGCACGCGGCAGAGCGCGTCGAGCGCGGGCTGGCCGCGGTTCAGGCTGATCGACAGGTCGTGGCGCTCGTCGCGCTGCCAGTACTCGTCGGCATTCTCGCGCGCGAGCACGTCGAGGTCGACGCTGCGCAGCGGCGTCCTGCCGGTCGTGAGCAGCTCGCCGAGCGTGCCGAATCCGCCGGTGGTCGCGTAGCGCTCGACGGCGGCCTCGTCGGCGGCCATCACGGCGCCGTCCTCGAGCACGGCGACCGTCTGAACGCGGAACAGCATCTCCGCGGCGCGCGCCTCGATCGGGTCGGCCTCGTCGCCCAGGATGTGGCGCAGCAACACCTGCGTCAGCTCGTGCACGAACACCGGCGGCACGTCGACGCCGTCGCCCTGGAACAGGCGCGAGTACGCGGCCTCGAGCGACGGTGCGCCGGCGAGCCGGTCGCGGAAGCGCAGCCACACGCGGTAGTTCTCGCGGGCGTCCTCGTCGCGGATCGCGGCGATCTCGCGCTCGCTGACCGCACGGCGCGGACTCGCCGTCAGCGCGTCGGAGAGCGCGAGCTCCGCATCGCAGGACGCGGGGACGGGTGCGAGTTCCGGGCGCAGCAGGTAGGCGCGCAGGAACGCATCGGTGACCGTGAGTCGGCCGTCGGCCCCCACGGTCAGGTGCCGGTACCCGCACCCGGCCCAGTAGTCGCGTCCGCGAGGCGCCTCGCGCGCAGTCGGGGTCATCGACGGGCTGCCGGCGCTACCCGCCCAGCATCGCCTTCTTGAGGTCGGGCTGCACCGGCTTGTCGCCCAGCCAGACCCTCGTGAGGGCCGCATTGAACGCGTCGCCCGGGATCGAGGCCTTCGCCTGCCCGTTGAGCGAGATCCGCGTGGCGCCGTCGACGTAGTCGAGCGTCACGACGTCCTTCTCCTTCACGTCCTTGAACGCCTTCATCGTCGCGACCATCTGGTCCTGCTGTTCCCTGACGGCGGCGAGCTCGGTCTCGCTGTTGTTGTCCCTGAGGCCGTCGACCAGCGCGTCGACCAACTGGTCGGCCGAGAGGTTGCGCAGGATGTTCATCTGGATGCGGCGCGGCCCCTTGGCGAGCACGCCCTGCAGCGAGCCCGACTTCGCCGGCACGTAGAGGCTCGCCACGTAGACCTTGAAGATCAGGCGCGTCCGCAGCCCGGCACCGTTCAGAACGAGTTCCTGCCCGCCGACGCTCGCCTTGTCCTCGAGGTTGACCCCGCCCACCTCCATGGCCGACGCCGCCGTGCTCCACGCCAGCGCCACCGCTGCCATCCACAGTCCGGATCCGCGCATCGCCTGTTCCTCCTCGTGTCACACCCTCTCGAAGATGCCCGCGGCACCCATGCCGGTGCCCACGCACATCGTCACCATCCCGTAGCGCCCGCCACGCCGCGCGAGCCCGTGGACGATCGTCGCCGTCCGGATCGCCCCGGTCGCGCCGAGCGGATGCCCCAGGGCGATCGCGCCTCCCAGCGGGTTGACCTTCGCCGGATCGAGGCCGAGATCACGGACCACCGCGAGGCTTTGAGCGGCGAACGCTTCGTTGAGTTCGATCCAGTCGAGGTCCTGCTGACGCACGCCGGTCGTCTTCAGAACCTTCGGGATCGCGGCGATCGGCCCCACGCCCATGATCTCCGGCGCGACCCCGGCGACCGCGAAACCCGCGAAGCGCGCCAGCGGCGCAAGGCCGTGTGCGCGGATCGCCGCCTCGGAGGCCACGATCACGGCTCCGGCGCCGTCGGACATCTGCGAGCTGTTGCCCGCCGACACCGACCCTTTCGCGGCGAACGCGGGCCGGAGCCTCGCGAGGCCCTCGGCGGTCGTGTCGGCGCGCGGACCCTCGTCCTGCGCGACGGTCTTCTCGCGCACCGCGACGCGCGAGGCCGCGGCGTCCGGCACGTGTTCGCGCACGGTGAACGGCGCGATCTCCGCGTCGAACTCGCCCGCGGCCTGCGCCGCGAGCGCGCGGCGGTGCGACTCCAGCGCGAACGCGTCCTGGTCCTCGCGCGACACCTTCCAGCGCTCGGCGACCTTCTCGGCGGTGAGCCCCATGCCGTAGGCGATGCCGACGTTCTCGTCGCCTGCGAACACGTCGGCGTTGAGCGCGAGCCTTCCGAGCATGGGGATCATGCTCATGCTCTCGGTGCCCGCGGCGATGACGATGTCGGCCTCGCCGGTGCGGATCCGGTCCGCGGCGATCGACACCGCGTTCAGGCCGGACGAGCAGAAGCGGTTGACCGTCATGCCCGCGACCGCGTTCGGCAGCCCGGCGAGCAGCAGGCCGATGCGCGCGACGTTCATCCCCTGCTCGTACTCGGGCATCGCGCATCCGGCGATCACGTCGTCGACGGCGGCCGGGTCGAGCCCCGGCGCGCGCGCGAGCACGCTGCGCAACGCGTGCGCGAGCAACGAGTCGGGGCGTGTCGTGCGGAACGCGCCGCGCGGCGCCTTGCCGACCGGCGTGCGCGCCGCGGCGACGATGTAGGCGTCCATGAGCGTGCGCGCCATGTCGTCAGTTCCGCAACGGCTTGCCGGTCGCGAGCGTGTGCGCGATGCGCGCCTGCGTGCGCGGATCCTGCGCGAGCGCCATGAACCCGGCGCGCTCGAGGTCGATCAGCCAGCGCTCGTCGACGGTCGAGCCGGCGTCGACGTCGCCGCCGCACAGCACGCGCGCGATGGACAGGCCGACCTCGAAGTCGTAGGCGGTGATGAAGCCGCCCTCGCGCATGTTGACGAGCATCATCTCGAGCGTCGCGATGCCCGTGCGCCCCGCGACCGGAATGCCGACCGGCGACAGCGGCGGACGGTAGCCCGCGTCGGCCAGCGCCCGCGCCTGGCCGATCGCGACGTGCAGGATCTCGTGCGGGTGCATGACGACGACGTCGGACGCCCTGAGGTAGCCCAGCGCCCGGGCCTCGAGCGCGCTCTTCGCGACCGTCGCCATCGCGATCGTCTGGAAGGCGGCGCGCAGGAACGGGAAGTGATCGGCCTGACCGCCGGTCGGTCCCTGCCTCACCGCCTCGGCCGCGCGCACCGCGAACTCCTTCGTGCCGCCGCCGCCCGGCAGCAGGCCCACGCCGGCCTCGACGAGCCCGAGGTACGACTCGAGCGCCGCGACCGCGCGGTCGCAGTGCATGACGAACTCGCACGAGCCGCCGAGCGCCATGCCGCGCACGGCGGCCACCGTCGGCACGAGGCTGTAGCGCAGCCGGAGCGAGGTCTGCTGGAACCGCGCGACCACCGCCTCGACCCGGTCCCAGCGCCCGGACTGCACGGCGGGCGCGAGCGACGCGAGGTTCGCGCCGAACGAGAACGGTTCCTTCGCCTGCCAGATCACGAGGCCCGCGAAGCCGCGCTCCGCCTCGTCGAGCGCGCGCAGCATGCCCTCCAGCACGTCGTCGCCGATCGTGTGCTGCTTGGTGCGGAACGAGACGATCGCGACGTCCCGGTCGAGATGCCACATGCGCAGCGCGTCGGTCTCGAACACCGTCGTGCCGCGGTCGAAGCGCTCGCCCAGCACCGGGTCGGGAAAGCGCTGGCGGCGGTAGACCGGCAGCGCGGACCGCGCGACGAAACGGTCGGCCGCCGCCGAGTACGCGCCGTCGCGCGCGTGCACGCCCTTCGCCGCCGCCACCTTGTCGCCGCGCACCCACGCCGGCAGCGGCACGCCGGCCAGCGTCCTCTTCGCGTCGATGTCTTCCGCGATCCAGTCCGCGACCTCCGTCCAACCGGCCGCCTGCCAGGTCTCGAACGGCCCCATCTGCCAGCCGAAGCCCCAGCGGATCGCGAGGTCGACGTCGCGCGCGTTGTCCGCGATCGACGCGAGCTGGTGCGCGCAGTAGTGGAACACGTCGCGGAAGATCGCCCACAGGAACCGCGCCTGCGGATGCGGGCTCGCGCGAAGCCTCGCGAGCTTCTCGCCCGGGGACTCGATCGCGAGGATCGCCGCGACTTCCGGATCGACCGTCCCGGTGCCCGTCCGGTAGTCGGCGACCGCGGGATCGAGGACCTGGATGTCCTTGCCCTGCCTGCGATAGAAGCCGGCCTTCGCCTTCTGGCCGAGCGCGCCCTTCGCGACCAGCGCGGCCAGCAACGCGGGAACCTCGAAATGCGGCCGCCAGGGATCGTCCGGCAGCGTGTCGCGCATCGTTCCGATCACGTGCGCGGTCGTGTCGAGGCCGACGACGTCGACCGTGCGGAACGTCGCGCTCTTCGCGCGCCCGATCGCCGGACCGGTCAGGGCGTCGACGACGTCGAAGCCCAGGCCGAAGCGCTGCGTGTGCAGCATCGCCGCGATCACCGAGAACACGCCGACACGGTTGGCGACGAAATTCGGCGTGTCCTTCGCGCGGATCACGCCCTTGCCGAGCGCTGTCGTAAGGAACGCCTCGAGCGCGTCGAGCATCGCGCCGTCGGAGCCCGGCGCCGCGACCAGCTCGCAAAGGTGCATGTAGCGCGGCGGGTTGAAGAAGTGGATGCCGCAGAAGCGCGGCTTCGCCACCGCCGGCACCGCCTCCGCCAGCGCCGCGAGCGAGAGCCCCGACGTGTTCGTCGCGAGGATCGCGTGCGGCGCGAGGTGGGGTGCGACCTTCGCGTAGAGATCGCGCTTCCAGTCGAGCCGCTCGGCGATCGCCTCGACCACGAGGTCGCAACCGGAAAGGAGCGCGAGGTCGGCGCCGTAGTGCGCCGGAACGATCTGGGCCGCGAGATCCTTCGTGCCGAGCGGCGTGGGCTCGAGCTTCGCGAGTCCGTCGATGGCCCTGCGGACGACGCCGTACGGATCGCCCTCCTTCGCGGGCAGGTCGAAGAGCACCGCCGGGATGCCGGCGTTGACGAAATGCGCCGCGATCTGGGCACCCATGACGCCGGCGCCGAGGACCGCCGCGCGGTGGACGAGGAGAGGAAAGGCCACGGTCGGAGTTCCGGGGGGCCGGCGCGGGCCGGCTCGCGACGCGCGGACGCCGGAAGGCGGGCGCGTCGCGGGCAGCGGATGCGCGGGCCGGCGTCGCGCCGGCCCGCGTTCAGGCGGTCACGCGTTCAGCGGGTCAGAACGTGTAGGTGCCCTGGACCGAGAAGATCGTCGTGTAGGCCTCGTAATTGCCCTTGATCAACGCGTTCGCGGCGGTGCTGCCGGCGTTCTGCTCGATCGACGAGTCCTTCGAGTCGATGTAGGTGAACCCGGCGTCGAGCTTCAGATTCTTCGAATACTTGTACTGCGCGCCGAACGACACCCACACGCGGTCCTCGTCCGGCAGGCGCGGCGTGCGGTCGGCCCTGTTGACGGGCGACTGGTCGAACGCGACGCCTCCGCGGAACATCCAGCGGTCGTTGTGGCGGTAGTTGGCGCCGACCGACACGCGCCACGCGTCGTCGAAGTTCTCCGGCGTGTTCGACAGCACCGCGCCGTCGGTGCGGACGAACTTGAGCTCCTTGATCGACGACCAGCCGGTCCATTGCACGTCGGCCATGACATCCCAGCGGTCGTTCACGCGGTGGAACACCGACGCGTTGACGATCGCCGGCAGCTTCACGTCCGCCGTGATGCCGCTGCTGTACAGCGCCGTGCCGTTGATGGCGCCCGTGAGCGCACCGACGATGGGCGCGAGCGGCGCGGGCACGACCGGCGTCGGGTTGTCGATGTTGGCGTTGCCGGTCACCTTGTACTTGATCTCGGAGCGGTACGCGACGCCGACCTGCGTGGCCGGCGTGACGTCGACGAGGACCCCGACGTTCCAGCCCCACGCCGTGTCGTCGCCCTCGATCTTCGCGCTGGAGTCCAGGCCCGACGTGGCCGCGATCACCGACGGCACCGCTTCGGCCGGGATCTGGCCGCCCGCGGCCGCGGCCTGCGCGGCCGTGGCGATCGCGCCCGAGTAGCTCACCTTGCCGGTGAACTCCGCGTCGATGCGCTGGAAGTTCACGCCCAGGCCGATCGCTACGTTGTTGGCCGGCTTGAACGAGACCGACGGATTCACGTTGATCGTCTTGATCGACGACTTGACGCCCTGGTAGCGGCCGATCCAGTCGCCGTCGTACTCGGTGACCAGCCCGAACGGCGCGTTGACGCCCAGCCCGAACGTCCACTGCCGGTTGATCGGCACCGCGATGTACATGTTCGGCACGAAGTTGAGCCCGCCCGCGTCGCCGCCGGTGCCGCCCAGCGGCTGGTTGAACGCCGGCAGCGAGCCGTCGTCGCGGAACTTGATCGACGGCGTGATCAGGTGCATCGCGGCCGCGGCCTCCATCGACATGCGCTTCGAGAGCGACGCCGGATTCGCCCACATCGAACTTGCGTCCTCGGTGCCGGCGGCGCCCGCGGCGAACGCGTTGCCGAGTCCGCTGCCGCTGTTCTCCTGGAGCGCGAAGCCGGCGCCGTGGGCCTGGCCGACGCCGAGCGCGCACACCGCGGCGACGGAGACCGCGATGCGGCGGGGCCGGAAGATCGGGGGGGTCATGATCGATTCTCTCCTCTCTGGCGTCGGGACGGTGCTGTCTCGCGACGGTTTTCTGGGGGGTGGTGGCGGCTCGGCCGCAGCGCGCCGCTGCCTCGGGCGTCGCGCCGATTCCTCGCGGGCCGGACGACTATACACGGGGTATCCTGGACGGGCATGGTGCGGCGCATCATTCCGGTGGCAACGGCCGCGGACGGCCGTCGGCGCCGACGGCGACGTAGGTGAGGCTCGCCTCGGTGACCCTGACCGTGACGATGTCGCGCGGGTTGCGCTGCGCGTACACCTCGACCGCGATGGTCACCGACGTCGTGCCGACGCGCGCGATCTCGCCGTAGAACGTGACGAGATCGCCGACGAGCACCGGCTGCTTGAACGTGAACGAGTTGACCGCGACGGTCGCGACTCGGCCGCGCGCGCGCCTCGCGGCGAGGACGCCTCCGGCAACGTCGACGTGCGACATGATCCACCCGCCGAAGATGTCGCCGTGCTGATTGACGTCGGCCGGCATCGGCACGACGCGCAACACCGGCTCGCGCTGCGGGAGCGTGTGCATCGGATCGGGCGCCGCGCGGGCGGCCGGCTAGATCAGTTCCTTCCGGGCGATCTCGCGCAGTTCCCGGCGCAGGATCTTGCCGACGTTCGACTTCGGCAGTTCGTCGCGGAACAGCACGTCGCGCGGGACCTTGTAGCCGGTGAGGTGCTCGCGGCAGTACTTCATCACGTCGCCCGCCGACAGGCTCTCTTCCTTCTTGACGACGTAGAGGCGCACCGCCTCGCCGGACTTCTTGTCCGGCACGCCGACCGCCGCGCACTCGAGCACGCCGGGGTGCGTGGCGACCACGCCCTCGATCTCGTTCGGGTACACGTTGAATCCCGACACGAGGATCATGTCCTTCTTGCGGTCGACGATGGTCACGAAGCCCTGGTCGTTCATCACGCCGATGTCGCCGGACATGAAGTAACCGTCCGCCGTCATCACCTTCGCCGTCTCGTCCGGCCGGTTGAGGTAGCCCGCCATCACCTGCGGCCCCTTGATGCAGATCTCGCCGGGCGAGCCGAGCGGCACGTCCTTGCCGGTGTCGTCGCGCAGCGTGATCAGCGTCGACGGGATGGGCAGGCCGATCGAGCCGTTGTACTCGGCGAGGTTGAGCGGGTTGATCGTCGCGGCCGGCGAGGTCTCGGTCAGCCCGTACGCCTCGACCAGCGTCACGCCGGTGATCGCCTTCCACTTCTTCGCGACCGCCTCCTGCACCGCCATGCCTCCGCCCAGCACCATGCGCAACGACTTGAACGGGACGCTCGCGAAATCGGGATTGTTCACGAGCGCGTTGAACAGCGTGTTCACGCCGGTGATCGCCGTGAACGGGTACTTGCGCAGCGTCTTGACGAACCCGGGGATGTCGCGCGGATTGGGGATCAGGATGTTCTCCGCGCCCAGCGTCATGAAGATCAGGCAGTTCGCGGTGAGCGAGAAGATGTGGTAGAGCGGCAGCGGCGTGATGATGATCTCGCGCACGCCGGGGGCGAGCACCGGGCCCAGCCACGCGCGCGCCTGCAGCAGGTTCGCGATGATGTTGCGGTGCAGCAGCATCGCGCCCTTCGCGACCCCGGTCGTGCCGCCCGTGTACTGCAGGAACGCGATGTCGTCGTGCGCGAGCGGCACACGCTCCAGCGTGCGCTTGCGCCCTTCGGCCAGCGCGTCCGACAGGTGGATCGCGTTCGGGATCGACCACGGCTCGACCATCTTCTTCACGCGGCGAACCACGAAGTTCACGAGCACGCCCTTGAGGCCCAGCAACTCGCCCATCGACGTGACGATGACGTGCTTCACCTTCGTCCTGCCGACCACCTCGGCGAGCGTGTGCGCGAAATTCTCGAGGACGACGATCACCTCGGCACCGGAGTCGACGAGCTGGTGCTCGAGTTCGCGTGCCGTATAGAGGGGATTGACGTTGACGACCGTCGCGCCCGCCCGCAGCACGCCGAACAGGCACACCGGGTACTGAAGGACGTTGGGCATCATCAGCGCGACGCGCGCGCCCTTGCTGCCGACGGTCCCCTGCACCCAGGCGCCGAACGCCGCCGAGAGCGTGTCGAGCTCGCCGAACGTGATCGACTTGCCCATGCACGTGAACGCGGGCCGCGACGCGAACTTCGCGACGCTCTCGTCGAACACGTCGCGCAGCGACGCGTACTCGTTGACGTCGATCTCCGCCGGAACGCCTGGCGGGTAGTTCTTGAGCCAGATCCTGTCCACGTCCCTCCTCCCTGAGCGAGCGTCCGTTTCGCCCGCCGGCGTCGCCGCCCCGATCGCGCAACGTTCCGGCCGGGCCGGCGGACGCGATGCGCGCGCGCAGCCGCCGCGGCCATCGTACACCGGACCCGGCGGAGCCGGGTCGGAGGGATCGTCAGTCCTGGCGCGTCGCCGAGTAGTGCAGCGGACCGCCGCGGAACGGCGCGAACCCGGTGCCGAAGATCGCGCCGGCGTCGACCAGGTCCGCGTCGGCGACGATGCCTTCGGCGAGCGCCGCCTTCGCCTCGTCGACGTACGGTCCGACGAGGCGCCCGGCGAGCCCGTCGGGGACGGTCCCGGCGGCGCCCTTGACCGCCTTGCCCGCCTCCCAGCGGTAGTAGCCCTTGCCGGACTTCCTGCCGAGTTCGCCCGCCTCGACATGCCTGGTCAGCTCGCGCGGCGGCGCGGTGTCGGTGCCGAGCAGCCTGCCGACGGCCACGCAGATGTCGAGCCCCACCGTGTCGGCCAGCTCGATCGGTCCCATCGGCATGCCGAACGCCAGCGCCGCCTCGTCGACCGTCTCGGGCGAGATGCCTTCATCGACCGCGCGCATCGCCGCCATCAGGTACGGCGCAAGCACGCGGTTGACGAGGAAGCCGGGCGCGCTCTTCACCGGCAGCGGCAGCCTGTCGATCTGGCGCACGAATGCCGCGGCGGGCGCGACCAGCGCGGGGCGCGTCGCCGCGCCGACGACGACTTCGACGAGCATCATACGCGCCACCGGGTTGAAGAAATGCAGTCCGATCAGGCGCGAAGGGTCGGCGAGCGCCGAAGCGATCTCCTCGAGCGGGATCGACGACGTGTTGGTCGCGAGGAGCGCGCCGGGCTTCGCCCGCGCCTCGACCGAGGCGAACAGCGCACGCTTCGCGTCGACGTTCTCGAAGATCGCCTCGACGATCACGTCGGCGCGCGCGATGCCGTCTCCCGCCACGTCCGGGATCAGCCGGTCCGCCGCGTCCCGGGCGCGCCGCGGATCCCTGAGCCGCTCGCCGAAGAGCTTCACCGCGCGGCCCATCGCCGGCGCGATGCGCTCGGCGCTCTGGTCCTGCAGCGTGACCGTGAGGCCGCGCAGCGCGCACCACGCGGCGATGTCGCCTCCCATCGTCCCCGCGCCGACGACATGCACGTGCGAGCACGTCGCGGCGTCCTCCTTGCCGAGCGACTTCAGCCGCTCCTGCAGCTTGTACACGCGGATCAGGTTCGCCGCCGTGGGCGAGCGCACGAGCGACACGATGCTCGCCGCATCGCCCGGGGCCGGCGCGAGCGCGTTGCCGTCGTGGCGCCTCCACAGTTCGAGGATCGCGTACGGCGCGGGGTAGTGCATGCGGCGCGCGCGTTTCGCGACCGCCTTCTCCGCCTGCGCGACGATGACGCGGCGCGCGAGCGGGTTCAGCGTGAGCGCGAGCGCGAACGGCAGCTTGCGCGGCGGCGGGAGCGCCTTCAGCACACCGCGCACCGTGTTCTCCATGATGCGCGCGGGCACTGCCTCGTCGACGAGGCCGAGCTTCCGCGCGCGACGCGTGTCGACCGTCTTGCCAGTCAGCATCAGGTCGAGCGCGGCGGGCCCGCCGATGAGCCGGGGCAGGCGCTTGATGCCGCCCCAGCCCGGCACGATGCCCAGCATCACCTCGGGCAGGCCCATGCGCGTGGACGGCTCGTCGACCGCAACCCGGTATCGGCACGCGAGCGCGAGCTCGAGCCCGCCTCCCAGGCAGAAGCCGCGGATCAGCGCGAGCGTCGGATACGGAACCGCCGCGAGTCGCTCGAACGTGTCCCAGCCGCGCCGGACGAGCGCGGCCGCGCCCTCCTCGGTCGCGATCTCGCCGAGTTCGTCGATGTCCGCGCCGGCGATGAAGCCGTTCGCCTTTCCCGAGCGGATGAGCAGCGCGCGCGGCCGGTCGCGGTCGAGGATGCCGAGGACGTCGTTCAGCTCCGCGAGCACGGCGGCAGACAGCGTGTTCGTCGTCGCGTCCGCCTTGTCGAGCACGAGGACCGCGAGGCCGTCCGCTTCGCGGTCGATGCGCCAATGGCGCAGTGCCGTCCGGGCCGCCGTCGCGGGATGGATCTCGGTCGCTTCGTCGCGCGCGTTCATCGGACCCTCTCCACCATCATCGCCCCGCCCAGGCCGCCGCCGATGCAGATCGCGGCCATCCCGCGCTTGCCGCCCGTGCGCTCGAGCGTCTCGAGCACGTGCAGCGTGATGCGGGCACCCGACGCGCCCACCGGATGGCCGAGCGCGATCGCGCCGCCGTCGGCGTTCAGCTTCGCGGGGTCGAGGCTGCCGAGCGCGCCCGGCAGGCCGAGCTCCGCGCGGCAATACTCGTCGCTCTCCCACGCCCGCAGGCACGCGATGACCTGCGCGGCGAACGCCTCGTTGATCTCCCACGCGTCGACGTCGTTCAGGCCCATGCCCTGGCGCGTGAGGATCGGCGTGGCCGCGTGCACCGGCCCCAGCCCCATCTCTGCCGGGTCGAGGCCCGCCCACTGCGAGTCGACGATGCGCGCGCGCGGCGCGAGTCCGTGCTTCTCGACGGCGCGCTCCGAAGCGATCACGAGCCACGCGCCGCCGTCGGTCACCTGCGAGCTGTTTCCGGCCGTCACGTTGCCGTACTTTCGGTCGAAGAACGGCCTCAGCTTGGCGAGGTTCTCGGGCGTCGAGTCCTCGCGCACGCCGTCGTCCGCGGCGTGAAGCCTGCCGCTGCGGTCGTAGAGCGGGACGAGTTCGCGCGCGAAGTGCCCGGCCCGCTGCGCCGCGAGCACCTTCGCGTGGCTTTCCGCCGCGAACGCGTCCATCTCCGCGCGCGTGATGCCGAAGCGGTACGCGAGGTTCTCCGCGGTCTGCCCCATCAGCAGGCCCACGATCGGGTCGGTGAGCCCCTTCATCAGCCCGATCACCGGGGCGAAGTACTGCGGGCGGAACTTCGCGAGCAGCGCCGCGCGCTGGCCGACCGATTTCGCGGCGTACCAGTTCGCGAGCCAGGCGACCATCGCGTCCGAGAAGAGCAGCGGCGCGCGCGACAGCGCGTCGACGCCGCCGGCGAGCACGAGGCCCGAGCGGCCCGAGCGGATTTGCGCGATCGCCGAGTCGATCGCCTGCATGCCCGACGCGCAATTGCGCATCACGGTCCACGCCGGGACCTTCTGGCCGCAGCCCATCCGCAGCGCGGCGACACGGCCGATGTTGACCTCGTCCGGCGAAGGCGCCGCGCATCCGAGGATCACCTCGTCGAGCTCGGTCGGCGCGAACGGCTGTCGCAGCAGGAGGGCGCGGCCGGCGGCGGTCGCGAGGTCGGACGCGGCGAACGGCCCCGGCCGGTTGCGCGCCTTCAGGAACGGCGTGCGGGCGCCGTCGACGATGTAGACGGGTTCGTCCATGGCGTCAGGCCGCGGCCTTGTGCACGCGGGCCGGCGAGGGCGTGGCGGTCGCCTGCGCCGGTTCGCCGGGAAGCGCGACCCGGAGCAGGCTCGTGCCGAGGTCGGGCGCGAAGTCGTCGACGCGGATCACCGCCTCCACGAGCTGGCGCTGCTCGACCAGCGCCCGCGCCTCGTCCGCGTCGATCACGCCGTCGGCGACCGCGCGGTTCGCGAGTTCCTCGATCCCGTCGCCCGGCGAGGCGGCCGCGTCGAACGCGCCGGCCTTCGAGGCCGCCTTGAGCTTGGCCTCGATCGGCTCGACCGCGACGGTCGCCGCGAGTGCGCGCTCGATCTGCGCACCAGGGTCGTCGTCCGCCGTCGCGAGGTAGATCGGCATCGTGAGCCGGTCGCGCGTGGCCGACGGCTCGATCAGGAGCCTTGCCACCTCGTGGCCGAGCCTGTCGGACGGCACGACGTACGGCCGGCCGAGCGGGAACACGATGCGGCGCACGAACGCGCTGATCGCGCGATTCGGGAAGTTCGAGATCACGCCCTCGAACGCGCCCTGCGCCTGGAACATCGCGTCCCAGATCGCCCAGTGCGCGAGCGGCGCGTCCGCGGCCTGCCGGCCCTCGCGCTCGAAGCGCGCGAGCGTCGCCGAGCACAGGTACAGCGCGGACAGCACGTCGCCCAGCCGGGCCGAGAGCTTCTCCTTGCGCTTGAGCGCGCCGCCCAGCGTGCCCATCGACACGTCGGCGAGGAACGCGAGCGCGGCCGAGAAGCGCGTCAGCTGCTGGTAGTAGCGGCGCATCTCCGGGGCCACGCCGTCGGGCACGCGAACGAAGTGCGAGCCGGTGAGGCCCATGACCAGCGTGCGCGCGACGTTCGACACCGCGAAGCGCGCGTGGCCGAACAGCGCCTCGTCGAACGCGACCGACGCCCTCGCGGGATCGGTCTCGCGCGTCGCCTCGATCTCCTTCAGCACGTACGGATGGCAGCGGATCGCGCCCTGGCCGAAGATGATCAGGCTGCGCGTCAGGATGTTCGCTCCCTCGACGGTGATCGACACCGGCATCTGCATGTACGCGGCGCCGAGGAAGTTGGAGGGACCCATGCAGATGCCCTTGCCGCCGACGACGTCCATCGCGTCGTTGACGATCCGGCGGTTGCGCTCGGTGATGTGGTATTTCGCGATGCCCGACAGCACCGCAGGCTTCTCGCCCAGGTCGACCGCCATGGCGGTGAGCACGCGCGTCGCGTCCATCATGTAGAGGTTGCCCCCCATGCGTGCGAGCGCTTCCTCGACCCCTTCGAACCGGCCGATCGCGGTCCTGAATTGCGTGCGCACGCGCGCGTAGCCGCCGGTCGTGCGCACGGCGAGCTTCGCCGCGCCCGTGTTCGACGCCGGCAGCGAGATCCCGCGTCCCGCCGCGAGGCATTCCATCAGCATCCGCCAGCCGCGGCCCAGCATCGGCTGCCCGCCGATGACCCACTCCATCGGGATGAACACGCCGTCGCCCGACGTCGGCCCGTTGTGGAACACGCAGTTGAGCGGCATGTGGCGGCGGCCGATGCGCACGCCGGGATGCGAGGCGGGGATCAGCGCGCAGGTGATGCCGATGTCCTCGCGATCGCCGAGCAGGCGTTCGGGGTCCGAGGCGCGGAATGCGACGCCGAGCAGCGTCGCGACCGGCGCCAGCGTGATGTACCGCTTGTCCCAGGTGACGCGCAGGCCGAGCACGCGCCTTCCTTCGTGTTCGCCCCAGCAGACGACACCGTGGTCCGGGATCGACGCCGCGTCGGAGCCGGCGCTCGGGCTGGTGAGCGCGAAGCACGGGATCTCGATCCCCTTCGCGAGCCGCGGCAGGTAGTGGCGCTTCTGCGCGTCGGTGCCGTAGTGCAGCAGGAGCTCGGCGGGACCGAGCGAGTTCGGCACGAGCACGGAGACCGCGGCCGAGCCGGAGCGCGTCGACAGCTTCGTGATCACCTGCGAGTGCGCGTACGCCGAGAACCCGAGCCCGCCGTACTCCTTCGGGATCACCATGCCGAGGAAGCCGCGGTCCTTGATGAACTGCCACACGTGCGGCGGCATGTCCTTGTAGACGTTCGTGGTCTCCCAGTCGGTGACCATCGCGCACAGCTCGTCGACGTCGTGGTCGAGGAAACGCTGCTCTTCCGCGGTGAGCGTCGGCGGCGGCAGCGACAGGAGCTTCTTCCAGTCGGGCCGGCCGGAGAAGAGCTCGCCGTCCCACCAGACCGTGCCGGCCTCGATCGCCTCGCGCTCGGTCTGCGACATCGGCGGCATCATCCTGCGGAAGCCGGCGAGGAGCGCGTCGCTGATCAGCGCGCGACGCAGCGACGGGACGAGCAGCGGGATCGCGACGAACACCGCGACGAGCGACACGGCGAGGTTGAGCCACAGGGGCAGCAGCCCGCCGGCCCAGGAAAGGCCGATCAACGCGGCGGCGGCGATCGCCCAGGCGATTCCGCCCGCGCGGACGTAGGCGAGCGTGCACTTGGTGACGCCAACGAGGATCAGCCACAGGATGGTCAGCATCGCAATCTCCGTCGTTGTATGACGGTGCAGGCGCGGGTCATCGCCTCACCGGTGCGTCGAGCGCGCCGTCGATCTCGCGCGTTACCTCCGAGAGGTCGGGAAGCGGCGCCTGGAGGCCCGCGAGCAGGAACGGCGCGAGTCGGCGCAGCAGGACCTCGTCGTTGGTGGTTTCCGTCGGGTTCAGCTCGGCGATGAGCTTGAGCACGTCGGTGCCCGCCAGCGTGTAGGACAGCGCGCCCATGATGAAGTGCAGGCGCCACGACAGCTCCTTCTTCGGGAGGTGCGGCAGCGCGCGCCCGAACGCGGCCTTGAAGCGCGCGATCATCGCCGCGTACTGCTCGGACAGGAAGCGGCGGATGAACGGCGCGGGATCCGCGTACGCGCGGCCGAGCAGCCGCAGGAAGTTCTTGCCGCCGAGTTCGGGGTCGCGCGCGAGCTCGAGGGCCGGCACGAACAGCGCGACGATGATGCGCTCGCACGACAGCACGTCGGGCGCCGCCTCGCGCTCGAAGCGATCGAGCAGCGCGACGCGCCGCAGGTTCATCGGGTCGAGCCGTCTCGTGAGCACCGACTGGAACAGCTCTTCCTTGCTGCCGAAGTGGTAGTTCACGGCCGCGAGGTTCACGTCGGCCGCCGCGGTGATCGACCGCAGGCTGGTGGCCTCGAACCCGTGCTCCATGAACAGGCCCTCGGCGACGTCGAGGATGCGGTCCTTGGTCGCCGTGGGACTGCGCCCCTCGTTCAGGGGGATCACCGTTACCGACATGCCCGTCGCTCCCTCGCTTGCGTCGCCCGACGACGCGTCGTGTCGCACCCGCTTCGATCACTTCGCGGCCACCGGGTGGTCGCGGACCCGTCCATCGTCCAAACATCAATCAAACGATTGTTTGAAGCCTATGTATGTTCGAACCCAAAGTCAAGGCGCACCGCAGCAGGCGCGCCGTACCGGGTCGCCAGGGCGTCGCGGCACATGAATGTGAGTGCACGCTCTCTTCCAACCCATTGTTTCGGAGAAGACATTAGACGCTTGGCGGTGTCGTCGACTTCGGGCACAGTCCGGCCGATGCGCCCTGAAGCCCGCTTCCCTGCCGACGACCGGCGCGGCTCAGACCCGGTCGCCACCCGCGCGTCGGACCGCTCCCGGGCCGTTCGGCCAGCCGACCCCGGTGCCCGCGACCGCCGCGTCGGGCTCGCCTGGGGCTTCGTGGGCGTGACGGCGTTCAGCGTGACGCTGCCTGCGACGCGCGCCGCCGTGACCCATCTGGACCCGGTCTTCGTGGGCCTGGGCCGCGCGGTCGTCGCCGCCGTCCTCGCGGCGATTGCGCTCGCGGCCACGCGCAGCCCACGGCCGACACGCTCGCAATGGCGAGGCATCGCGATCGTCGCGCTGGGGGTGGTCGTCGGCTTCCCGCTGCTGTCCGCCTACGCGATGCGCCAGGTGCCCGCCTCGCATGGGGCGGTGCTGACCGGCCTCCTGCCGCTCGCGACCGCCGCCGCCGCCGCGTGGCTGGCGCACGAGCGGCCGAGCGCGCGGTTCTGGACGTGGGCCGCGTTCGGCAGTCTCGTCGTCGTGGCGTTCGCACTCTGGCAGGGCGGCGGCGCGCCGCACGAAGCCGACCTGCTTCTCGTCGGCGCGGTCGCTGCGGCGGCGATCGGTTACGCAAAGGGTGCCGCGCTCACGCGCGAACTCGGCGGATGGCAAGTCATCTCGTGGGCGCTCGTCCTCTCGGCGCCGCTGCTGGCCGTTCCGACCTGGCTCGCCGCCGACGAACGCCTCGCGACCGCGCCGTGGTCGGCGTGGGCGGGTTTCGCCTACGTCGCGGCGGTGTCGATGTACCTCGGCTTCTTCGCGTGGTACCGCGGGCTCGCGCAGGGCGGCATCGCGGCCGTGGGCCAGGTGCAGCTGCTGCAGCCGTTCCTCACCATCGTCGCCTCGGCGCTGCTGCTCTCCGAGGCACTCGACCCGACCACCTTCGTCGCGGCCGGCCTCGTGATCGCTGCGATCGCGATGGGGCGCCGCTGACGCGCCCGCAGGGCCGCCCCAAGGGCGCGGCACCCCCCGGGGGGAAGCGAACG
>CAJPFI010000022.1 GCA_905339295.1 Burkholderiales bacterium | reverse complement strand
GTGGGTCGGCCTTCAGCCCGACGACCTCCGCCTCCCGTGGGACAATCGCGCCCGTGAGCGCGAAGCCGGTCCTGTCGCTGGTCGTTCCCTGTTTCAACGAGGCGGCGGGGCTCGCGTCGTTCTGGGCGCGCGCGTCCGATGCGCTCGATGCGCTGGACGATCCGGCCGAGGCGATATTCGTCGACGACGGCAGCCGCGACGCGACCTTCGCGGTGCTCTCCGCATTGGCCGACCGCGACCCGCGCGTGCGCGTCGTCGCGCTGTCGCGCAACTTCGGCAAGGAAGTCGCGCTCGCGGCGGGCCTCGACCACGCGCGCGGCGACGCCGTGATCCCGATCGACGCCGACCTGCAGCATCCGCCGGAGCTCCTGTCCGAGCTCGTCGCGCGCTGGCGCGAAGGCTACGACGTCGTGATCGCGCTGCGCCGCGACCGCGCGACCGACTCGCCGACCCGCCGCATCGCCGCCGACCTGTTCCACCGGCTGTTCTCGCGCGTCTCCGCGGTCCCGGTGCCGCGCGGCGCGGGCGACTTCCGGCTGATGTCGCGCCCGGTCGTCGACGCGCTCGCGGCGATGCCCGAGCGCACGCGCTCCATGAAGGGCATGTACGCCTGGGTCGGCTTCCGCACGGCGAGCGTCGGCTACGACGTCGAGGAGCGCGCCTCGGGCGCCTCGCGGTTCGGCCTGCTGAAGCTGTGGCGGCTCGCCGTCGACGGCATCGTGTCGTTCTCGGCGCTGCCGCTGCGCGTGTCGAGCTTCCTCGGCGCGCTGTTCGCGCTGGTCGCGCTCGCCTACGGCGCGTGGCTCGTCGTGCGCACGCTCGTCCACGGCATCGACGTGCCCGGCTACGCGTCGCTGATGGCGGTCGTGCTGTTCCTGGGCGGCGTGCAGCTCCTGTCGCTCGGCGTCATCGGCGAGTACCTGGGACGCGTGTACGACGAGGTCAAGGCGCGGCCGCTCTACGTCGTGCGCGCCCGGCTGGGGTTCCCGCCCGGCGGCGACGGCGCCTGACCCGCCGGCGCATGGCGCTCGCCCGCGCGTTCGCCCGCTTCGCGGCCGTCGGCGCGATCGTCACCGCGATTCACGCGGCCGTGTTCGCGCTGGCGATCGAGACCACGCCGATCGATCCGGTCGCGGCGACGGTTCTCGCGTTCGTCGTGGCGTTCGCGGCGGGCTTCGCGATGAACCGGCACTGGACGTTCGCCTCGCGCGGCGATCCGCTCGCGCAGCTGCCGCGCTACCTCGTGGCGCAGCTCGCCGGCCTCGCGCTCAACGCGGCGATCATGGCGTTCGCGGTCCACGCGCAGCGCTGGTCCCCTTACGTCGGCCTCGCGCTCGGCATCGCGCTCGTGCCCCCCGTGACGTTCGCGCTCGCGCGCTGGTGGGTGTTCCGCCCCTGATCCGCGCGGCGGCGCGCTCCGCGCACGCGCTATCATCGCCCTTCGACCCGCGAGACGCCGATGACCTTTCCCGAATTCGACCGCCTTCCCTGGGACGGGCCCGACCGCCTCGTCTTCGACGGAGTCGCCGTCGAGTTCTGCGC
Organism: Burkholderiales bacterium; assembly: GCA_905339295.1. Classification (GTDB taxonomy): domain Bacteria; phylum Pseudomonadota; class Gammaproteobacteria; order Burkholderiales; family Casimicrobiaceae; genus VBCG01. The sequence goes on along the minus strand of CAJPFI010000022.1, from coordinate 64,889 downwards.
GCCCCCCTTGCTCTACGAGCGCGACAGCGTCGACGGCCGGTTCATCGTCGGCAGGACGCCGGGCATGCTGCGCGCGCTGCTTCGCGAGCTGGGCGGACGGACGCCGGCGCGAATCGTCGACATCGGCGTCTACAAGGGCGGCAGCATGGTGCTGCTCAACGAGCTGTTCCGCCCCGAGGCGCTGCTCGGCCTCGAGATCAACGCGGCCGACATCGCTCCGCTCACGCGATACCTCGTCGAGCGCGGCGGCGGGCGCCTGAGGTGGGCGCGCGGCATCGACCAGGCGGACCGCAAGAGCGTGCACCTTGCCTGCGACCGGACGTTCGGCGACGCGCCGATCGACCTCGTGATCGACGACGCGTCGCACTGGTACGCGAAGACGCTCGCATCGTTCACGGCGCTGTTCCCGCGCCTGGCGACCGGCGGGTGCTACGTCATCGAGGACTGGGCGTGGGCGCACTGGCCCGATCCGCACTGGCAGCGCGACTTCGGGGGCCCGCACTTCGCCGACAGGTCCCCGCTGTCGAACCTGCTCGTCGACCTCATGCTCCTGGTGGCGGGCGCGCCCTCGGCGTTCGAGCGCGTCGCGTTCGACGCGGTCGCAATCTACGTGACGCGCGGCGCGGGCGAGCTCGCCCGCGATTTCGATCCGTTCGCGCTCCAGCACAATCGCGGGCAGCCGATCCCGCGATTCGCGCCGTCGTCCGGCGCGCGCGCGCCGGTCCACGAGAGCCCCGGTTTCGTGTTCCGCGGCGGCGGGCGCTAGCGGCGTTCGCCGCGCCACCCCGGGACGCGAACCGCCCGCCCCCCGCGCCATCGCGGCCGGCGCGCGGCTACGGCGCCGTCCTGGGCGCTCCCAGCCCGAGCGCCGCCCCGAGGACGCGGCGCGCCGACTCGAGCAACGCCTCCGTCGACGCGCGAGGGGTCCGGTCCGGCGCGAGATCGTCGCGCGCGAGCGAGCAGACCGCTTCGAGCGCCTCGTCGTCGCCGCGCACGATCCGGCCGTCGACCCCCTCGCGCACGAGGGGCGCGTGGATCGACGGGCGTCGCACGACGACCGGGCGACCCGACCCGAGCGCGAGCGCGACTTCCCGCTCGAGTCCCTCGTCGTGCCAGCGCCGCGCCGGAACGAGCAATGCGTCGACCGAGGCGACGAACGCTTCGACCGATCGGGCGTCGCGCGGCTCGAAGCGCACGTCCGGAAGGTCGCCGAGTTGGAAGCGCAAGCGTCCCGGATCGCGGATCGCCACCGCGATCCCGCGCGTGGCAATCCGCCGCAGAAGGGGGCCGTCGGGAACGGCCTCGAGCGCCTGCCGGTTCCCGGCGACGACGCCGAGCGTCCAGCGTCGCGCACCCCGCGCAGGCGGGCCGGGAAGGCCGGCCTCGAGGCACGGCAGCGTCGGGCCGTCCACCCCGAATCGGGATGCCTGCGCGGAGGTGAGGAACACCGGGAGCAGCGGCACGGCGCCATCGCGGGCGAGCTTCGCGAGTCCGGCGAGCCAGTCGGCCGTGCGTGCACGCACGCCCATCGCAACGACGCGGCTCGGCGACGCGCGCGCAAGCCAGTCCATTTCGCCGACGAGATCGAGGCCGACGTGAACGTGCACGCCGCCGGCCGGAATCGCGCCGAGTCCGGGCCGGAGGACGTGCGCGCCGACCGGCGCGGAGGCGCACATCGACCTGTCGAGGACCCACGCCATCGGGTTCCATGGCGCGAGAACCCGGACCAGCCGATTCGCGAGCCAGGCGGCATCGTCGCCGGGATCGATGGTGCCGAGGATCACGTGGAGCGGTTCCCCCGGCGCCAGCGGCACGCGCTCCGCGCCCGCGGGCACGCGCGACGCGAGTGTCGCGAGCAGGCCCGCCATGGCCGATTTCTCCCGCTTCCCGGCATCGATCCGCGCCCGGTGCTCGCGCGCGCGTTGCAGCGTGGCCCGGTTCGCGAGGATGGCGGGATCCGGCTCGCGCAGGTCGAGCGCGCGCTCGATCAGCCGCCACGCGTCGTCGAGATCGCCGAGACCCCATCGCGCCACGGCCAGCATGTGCAGCGCATCGTGCGTACGTGGCGCGACCGCCAGGACGGCGCGGTAGAGCCCCTCGGCGCCGGCCTGGTCGTTGACGGCCTGCCGCGCGAGCGCGGACTCCATCATCGCGGCGAGGCGCGCCCGGCCGGCCGGATCGACGTCATCCCACTCGGAACCGCCTGGCCGGTAGGTCGCCTCGGCGCGCGGCGGCGGCGTCGCCCCGGGGACCGCGATGGCGCCGTGACAGTCGCGGAAGCGACGCCCGCTCCCGCACGGGCACGGCGCGTTGCGCGACACCGGCGCCGCGGCGGCGGCGTTCACGCGAGCGGCTCGCTGCCCGACGGCCGGGCGTCGACGACGAACTGGAACGCGTGCAGGTCCTCGAGGTCGGAAAGCGTCGCGCAGCGTATCGCGAGGCCGCGCGTGCGCACCCACCCCGCCCCGCGCTCGACCGAGAGCTCGTCCGGCGCCGGGTGGAGCAGCGGCTCGATCGACACGACCTCGAAGCCGGTCTCCTCGAACATGCGCCGAAGCGTCGGTCGCGTGAAGAACCGGAGGTGCGTGACGTCCAGCACGCCGCTCGCCTCGTACTCGAAGCGACCCGACGCAAGCTGCTCGAGTGTCAGCAGGTTGCGGACGTTGGGCACGCTGGCGAGCACGCGGGACGACGGTGCGAGCCACCGGCGCAATGCGAGGAGCGCGCGCCACGGATCGACGAGATGCTCGAGGACGTCGAGCAGCAGCAGCGCGCCCACCGGCTGCCCGCCCAGGAGCTCGTCGAGACGCACGTCCGCGAGGTCGGCGCAGGCGACGGCGTCGAGGTTGGTGCGCGCGATCGCGGCCGCGCGCGGGTTGCGCTCGACGCCGACGACGCGCGTGCCTGGGAACTTCTGCTTGAGCAGGCGGCCGGTCGCGCCCGCGCCGCAACCCACGTCGACGACCAGCCCGGGCGGGGCGTCGAAGAAGCTCGCGATCTCGACGCGCGCGGTCGCGTGATACGCGTCGTCGATCGGCGCCTCGGCCGCGAGGTGCGTCCACCAGACGGGACGCGCCGTCGACGCGCCGGGCACGGTGTCCGTCATGCCGGCATCAGGCCTTTCTGACCCCGGTCCTCGACCTGGTCGTGGATTCGCGCGCGCGCGAGGTCGTCGACCCGCGGATGGGTCGGCAGCGTCGCGAGGAAACGGCGCAGCAGCCGCTCGACGTCCATCAGGCCCGTGAACACGCGCATCGTCACGGTGTTCCCGCCGTGCAGCCGATAGCGATACAGCGGCTCGGCCACGCGAAGCACGCGGGTATGCCGTGTCGCCGCGAGGACGAAGTCCCAGTCGTGGCAGATCTCCAGCGCCGCGAATCCGCCGATCGCGTCGAGCAGCGCCCGCCCGAACATGAAGTTCCCCGTCGAGATCGCGACGTTCCGCGCGAGCAGCGTTTCCACGATCGTGGCATGCGCGTTCGCGCGTGCGATCGCCGCGCGCAGCGAATCGGCGTCCGCGCCGTGCGCCGGCCTGCCCTCGTCGTCGATCAGCTCGGCGTCGGAGAACGCGAACCCGGTGGCGTCGTCCAGCACGGCGGACAGGCGCTCGAGGCGGCGCGGGTGGAACTCGTCGTCCGAGTTGAGGAGCGCGATCGTCCGTCCGCGCGCGAGCGCCAGCCCGCGGTTGAGCGCGACGTGCGCGCCGCGATTGCGCTGCCGCGCGAGCGTCACCGGGAACGGCGCCGTGCGCGCGAACCGCTCGATCACCGCGTCGCCGGCATCGCTCGAGCCGTCGTCGACCGCCACGAGCTCGCACGGCGCGAGCGTCTGGGCGGCGAGCGAGGCGAGCGCGCGCCCGAGGTAGCGCTCGTGGTTGTAGACGGGCATCACCACCGACACGCCGTGCGCGCCGTCCTCCGGCGTCGCGCCGTGACGCGCGACGACGAGTTCCCCGGCATCGATCTCGGCTCGCGTGTCGCGCACGACATCGCGGAACCGCGGCCGCTCGAGCGAGACGACCGGGAGCCGGGCCCCGGCGGCGAGGCCGGCGTGCAGCGCCTCGAGGTACTGCGTCCCGTACCGCGCGTCGGGCTCGAGGCAGCAGCCTTCCGCCCACTCGTTCCAGGCGTTCACGAACAGGAGCCGCTCGTCGCCGTCGAGGCGGCGCCGCGTGTCGCGCACCATCGTCTCGACCCAGTAGCCGAAGAGCTCGGGGCTCGACCCGACGAACACCGTGCCGCGCAGCCCCTGCCGCGCGGTGTTGTCCCAGGAAGGCGCGACGCAGCGCAGCCGTCTCGCGCCGGAGACGTCACGCGACACGGACTGCGCGACGAGCGCGCGATAGCTCGTCAGCATGCCGGTGTAGCCCGGATCGAGGCCCCGCACCTGCGCGTTGAGCCAGTGCGCATGGTGCCGGTGCGGCGGGAACTCGACCGACGCATCGAAGCCCAGCGACGGCGGATCCGTCGGCTCCCCGGTCTCGCAGTACACGAGATAGGGCTCGGCGACGCCCGACGCGGCGGCGCGCTCGCGCCAGATCGCGGTGATCCGCGCGACGTCGGGGATGAGCGAGGCCTTGTAGACGAGCAGCAGCGGGCGGCCGTCGACCCGGATGTAGCGCGGGTCGCGGAACAGCCGCAGGAACTCGTCGAACAGGCGCACGCCGTCCTCGGCGCTGTAGTGCTGCGCCATGAGCACGTCCTGCTCGCGGCCGTCCCAGCGACGCGTCCAGTTCTCGTTGGCCCAGCATACGCAGAACGGGAAGTCGGGCGTGCCGCGCGCGAGCATCGCCTCGAGCGGGCGCTCGAGCAGACGCTTGCCGTTGAACCAGTAGAAGTAGTAGCAGAATCCGTGCAGGCCGTGCTCGCGGGCTAGCGCCGCCTGCCGCTCGGCGACGCCGGGTTCGGTGAGGTCGTACCATCCGAGCGCGCCGGGCGCCTTCGGCTGCTCGTGTCCCGGGAATAGCGGCCTGGCGCGCCGCACGTTGGTCCACTCGGTGAAACCCTCGCCCCACCAGCGGTCGTTCTCGGGAATCCGGTGGAACTGCGGAAGGTAGAACGCGATCGCGCGCACCGGCGCGTCGCCGCGACCCGCTGCGCCTACCATGCGTCGCTCCGCACGTGCGGCAGCGGGCGCAGGTCGATCGAGGCGTCCGCGGCGACCGCGACGCGCACCCGCCTGCGGGCCTGCCCGGAAACCTCGCGCAGCCGGTCGATGAACGACGCGAGGTCCGCGCCGTCGCACACGAGCGCGGTCACGCCGGGCCTGGCGTCGAGCGTCCAGTCTCCCAGCGGCCGCGCGCACCCGGCGCAGACGACGACATCGCGCCCGGACGTCGCGGCCAGCCTGGCCGCCTCGTCGCCTTCGATCGCGCGCCCGTCGCCCACCGCGATCGTCGTCACGTCGGCGCCGCGCGCGGCCGCATCGCGCACGAGCGCCTCGACCAGCCCGGCGCGCGCGCCTGCGCCCAGCACGAAGACACGCGTGCCGGCACCGGTGCCATCGAACGGGGACAGCGGCGGATCCGCCAGCAGCGGCCCGTAGCGCGGCAACGTCTCGCGACACAGCGCCGCCTCCTGCCTGGCGATGCGCCTGCCCTCGAGCACGAGCGACAGGTTGTTGCGCGCCGCGAACAGGTCGGGCCGGAGGTCGAGCGTGCGCCGGATGTCCCGCTCCGCCGCGTCGAACTCCATCAGCTGGAAGTGGGCGACGCCTCGCATGTGCCACGCGTCGAAGATCGCCGGGACCCGGGCGATGACGTCGTCGTAGATCGCGATCGCCTCGGCGACCCGGCCGCCCTGCTGCGCGGCGAGCGCGGCATGGAGACGCTCGGCGGTCGCGTCGTCCACCGCCGCCGTCCGCGCGGCCGGTGCCGACGGCCGGCCGTGGCATTCCTTGTAGCGCCGCCCGCTGCCGCAAGGACAGGGGGCATTGCGCGAGGCCGGCGCCGCGACGGTCGCGCTCATGCGACGAAGGCGCCAGGCGCGGCGCACGACGACCGCGCGCCGAGCGCGTCGGGCGTTGCCGGTGCGGCCCGGCCCGGCGCACCGGGACGCGCGCGATCGCCCTCGATCGCTCGATCGACGGCGACGCGGGTCGGCCGGAGGAGTGTCATTCGCGCGAAGCGGGACGGACGTCGGCGTGATTCTAGCGGCGCTCGCCCGCGCCGGCGGCACCGTGGCATTCCCGGTAACGCTTGCCGCTGCCGCAGGGGCACGCCCCGTTGCGCGTCGGCGGCTCCCGAACCAGCGTCGCGCCGCCCGACTTGGCGTGCGCCGGATCCCAGGCGCCCTGCATCAATCCCGCTGGCGGGCGGATGCCGGGCGAGTTGCGCGCACGGTCGATGCGCAGTCGCGATTCCCTGTGCCATCGGCGCAGGTCGCCGCGGTCGAAGAACTCCGCGATCGCCGCGCGGTCCTTCATCGCGATGCCCGTGATCACGTTGACGCCGCTGCTGCCCTGCGCAAGCCGCCCCGCGTGCTTGCGCGCGAAGAGCGACTTCGACCGCTGGTAGCCGGCATCCTTCCTCCCGCGCGAGCGGTGGATGATCGCGAGATCGAGCACCACGCCGACCCGCCAGCCGGCGAGGTGCGCGCGGAAGCTGAAATCGGCGTCGTAGCCGTGCCAGTCGTCGAACGTCTCGGCGTCCCAGCCGACCGCGAGCGCCGCGTCGCGCCGCGCGACGATGAAGACGCCCTCGAGCGCGACGATGCCGTCGATCTCGCGCGCGTCGCCGCCGAAGAACCCGGTGCCGAACGTGCCGTCCGGGTTCTCGCCGGACATCGCGCCGTAGAGGTGCTCCGCCCCGGCGTCCGCCCAATTCATCGAGACCAGCTTGCGCGTCCCCACCGGCGCGAAGAGGTCGAACCGCTCCCGATGGCGCGCGAGGCGCGCGGGAAGGTCCGTCATCAGCAGCTCGATGTCGTCGTGACAGAACACGACCGGATCGCCGCGGGTCATCGCGAGTCCGCGCCGGTACCCGTCGCACATCGACTTCGCGTCGTGGATGCCGACGATCTCGAAGCGCGCGCCGCCCGTCGCCCGCGTGATGGTGGCGCCGACGGCGGCGAACTTCGCCGGGTCGATGCTGTTGATCACGAACGAGAGCATGTCGGCGCGCGGCGCGGAATCGTCAGTACGAGCCCGGCGCCGCGAAGTTCTCGAAGCGCGTGTACTCGCCGAGGAAGGTGAGCCGCACCGTGCCGATCGGCCCGTTGCGCTGCTTTCCGATGATGATCTCGGCCACGCCCTTGTCCGGCGTGTCCTGGTTGTAGACCTCGTCGCGGTAGATGAACAGGATCACGTCGGCGTCCTGCTCGATCGCGCCCGATTCCCGGAGGTCGCTCATCACCGGCCGCTTGTTCGGCCGCTGCTCGAGCGAGCGATTGAGCTGCGACAGCGCCATCACCGGAACCTGCAGCTCCTTCGCGAGCGCCTTCAGCGACCGCGAGATCTCCGAGATCTCGGTCGCCCGGTTCTCGCCCATCGAGGACGCCTGCATCAGCTGCAGGTAGTCGACGATGATGAGGCCGAGCGGCGAGTGCGCGCGGGCGATGCGCCGCGCGCGCGAACGCAGCTCCATCACCGTGAGCGCCGGCGTTTCGTCGATCAGGATCGGCGCGTCGTTGAGCCGGCCGAGCGCGCTCGACAGCCGCGTCCAGTCCTCGGCCTGCAGCCGTCCGGTGCGCAGGCTCTGCGACGGCAGCCGGCCCACCGAGCCGATCAGGCGCAGCGCGAGCTGGTGCGCGCCCATCTCCATCGAGAAGATCGCGACCGGACGCTTCGATTCGAGCGCGACGTGCTCGCCGATGTTGACGGCGAGCGCGGTCTTTCCCATCGACGGGCGGCCGGCGACGATCACCAGGTCGCCCGCCTGCAGCCCCGCGGTCATCCGGTCGAGATCGGTGAAGCCGGTGGCGATCCCGGTGACGTCGTCGGGGTGCTCGCGGTTGAACAGCTCCTCGATGCGCTCGACGACGCCGGCGAGCAGGTCGCCGAGCTTCGCGTACTGCTTGCGCCCGCGCGCGCCCGCCTCGGCGATGTGCATCACCCGCGTCTCCGCCTCGTCGAGCAGCTGCGACGCGTTGCGCCCCCTCGGCTGGTAGGCGGACTCGGCGATCTCGGCGGCCGTGGACGCGAGCTGGCGCAGCACCGAGCGGTCGCGCACGATCTGCGCGTAGTGGCGGACGTTCGCGGCGGTCGGCACGCCCTGGACGAGCGCGCCCAGGTAGGCGAGCCCGCCGACGTGATCGAGCTTCCCGGCGGAGGCGAGCGACTCGGCGAGCGTGACGGCATCCGCCGGCTTCGCCTCGGCGATCAGCCGCACGGCGTGGTCGAAGATGACCCGGTGCGCCTCGCTGTAGAAATCGACGGCCGAGACGACGTCGCCGATCCGGTCGGCGGCCTCGTTGTCGAGCAGCAGGCCGCCGAGCACCGACTGCTCGGCCTCGAGGGAGTGCGGCGGCAGGCGCAGCGTGTCGACGTCGGCGTGATCGGGCATCGCGGGGGCCCAGCGGGAGGTTGATTCTACCGCGCCGACGCGGAACGCTGCCCTCCGTGGCACCCGTTGTACCGAAGCCGGCCGCCACAGTGGCACGAGTCGTTGCGCCCGGCAGCGTGCGGCCGCTCGGCCGCAAGCCGGCGACGCCGGGCCTCGTCGCGCGACCACGCGTGCAGGCGGTCGAGGTTCGCGCGGTCGAAGGCGGCACCGATGCCGTCGGGCACAGTGATCGGGATGCACGCGTCGACCCGCGGCCCGCATCCCGGAGTCAGGCTCGAGGCATGTTTTTCCGCGAAACGCCGGTGGTGGCGCTGCATCGCCTGTCATCGCGCCCCATCGAGCGATGCACGATCGGGGGTCGAGCGCGACGCCGAGCCGAAGGCCGGCGAGGCGCGCTCGGAACGTGAAGTCCGCGTCATGGCCATGCCAGCCGTCGAACGTCGCGGCGTCGAAGCCGATGCGCTCGGCGGCGGCGCGCCTCGCCGCGAGCAACACGCCGTCCATCGCCTGGATGCCGCCGACGGCGTCTGCCACCGCGTCCGCCCCCGCACCGTAGAAGCAGAAGTCGGGCGAACGGCCCCGGTCGTGAACGATGGCGCCGTACGCGTGCTCGATCCGGGCCTCCGACCAGTCCGCGCCCGCACAGCGGTCCGTGCCTACGACGCCGACGACGTCGAAGCGCTCGAGATGTCGTGCAATACGGGCGAGGAGGTCCGGCACGACGAAGCTGATGTCGTCATGGCAGAACACGACCGGATCGCCCGCCGCGCGCTCGAGTCCTCGCGTCCAGCCGGCGCAGAGCGAAGGAGCGTCGTCGATGTCCACGACTTCGTAGCGTCCGCTGCCGGCACAGGCGGCCAGGCTTGGCTTCATCACCGCCAGCTTCGCGGCGTCGACGCTGCAGACGACGAACGAGAACATACTCGCCTTCTCCTACGTCGCATCGTAGCGCAAGGCCGGGATACCGGAGATCGGCGATGGTCGGTCGGACATGCGCGCCGGCGGCGCGCGCCGTTTCCTTCCGCGGGCGCGGTCCCCCCGCGGGTCCCTGTCGCCCGTCGCCCGACACCGCCGTACAAGCCAAGAGGGCTCCCTCCCGGGAGCCCTTCGGTGCTGCCCCGGTGCGCGCCGCGACGGCGGCGCCTGCGTCAACCCTGCGCGGTGTCGCCGAGCACGCCCACCGTGATGTGCGCGAGCACGTCGGTGTGCAACTGGACGGTGACCGGATGGTCGCCGACGTGCTTGAGCGGTCCCGACGGCAGGCGGATGGCGGACTTCTCGACCGCGATCCCGTGCGCCTTGAGCGCCTCGACGATGTCGACGGTGCCGACCGAGCCGAACAGCCGGCCGTCGACGCCGGCCTTCTGCGTGACCTGCACCGTCAGGCCCTCGAGCCGGGTCGCGGCGGCCTGCGCCGCGGCGAGCTTGCCGGCGGCGGCGTGCTCGAGCTCGGTGCGCTTCTCCTCGAGCATCCGCACGTTCTCGGGCGTCGCCCGCTTCGCCTTGCCCGTCGGGATCAGGAAGTTCCGCGCGAACCCGTTCCTGACCTTGACGACGTCGCCCAGGTCGCCGACGTTGGCGACCTTCTCCAGGAGGATGATCTGCATCGTCGCTCTCCCGGTCAGTGGCGGTCGGTGTACGGCAGGAGCGCGAGGAACTGCGCGCGCTTGATCGCCGTGCCGAGCTGGCGCTGGTAGCGGGCCTTGGTGCCCGTGACGCGCGCCGGCATGATCTTGCCGTTCTCCTGCACGAAGTCCTTCAGGACGTCGATGTCCTTGTAGTCGATCTGCACCACCTTCTCGGCGGTGAACCGGCAGAACTTCTTGCGCTTGAACAGCGCGTTGCCGCGGTCGCGGCGCTTGGCCTTGTTCTTGTCCTTGCCTTTACCCTTGAACGGACGGGGCATGATGGAATCCTCTGCGTAGGCGAATCAGTTGTGTTCGTCGAGCGGCTCGATGCGGTCGATGTGCAGCGCGAGCGTGAGTCCGGTGCGCCAGCGGCGGGCGACGAAGCCCTCGCAACGGACCGCCGACCCGACGGGCAGCTTCGCGATCGCCTCGGCGACTCCGCCGAACGCCACCGCCGCGATCTCGCACTCGACCCGCCGCCTGCCGCCGGCTTCCGGCTGCTCCGAGCGGTGCAGCAGCACCGCGTCGATCGCAGCGAGCCCGGCGGGCGTGTGGCGCAGCGCGTCGCGCGTCGCGAGCGTGGCGTCGATCGCGAGCCGGTTCGTGTCCGGCGCGCGCTCGCGCACGTCGTCAGGCGGCGGCCGGGGTCTCCGGCGCGACCGCGCGCTCGGCCCGGTCGCCGCTTCGCTCGGGCGGCTTCTCGCCGGACCTGTCGGTCAGCGAGCGCGACTTCTCCTCCTTCATCATCGGCGAGGGGGCGACAACCGCCTCCTTCGTCGCGACGATCAGGTGGCGAAGCACCGCGTCGTTGAACTTGAACGCGTGCTCGAGCTCGGAGAGCGTCTCGCGGTCGCACTCGATGTTCATGAGCACGTAGTGCGCCTTGTGCAGCTTCTGGATCGGGTAGGCCATCTGGCGGCGGCCCCAGTCCTCGAGGCGGTGGACGCGGCCCGAGCGGCCGGTCACCATCGTGCGGTAGCGCTCGACCATCGCGGGCACCTGCTCGCTCTGGTCGGGATGCACGATGAAGACGATTTCGTAGTGACGCATGCAGACGCTCCTTTCGGTCATCGGGGGCAGCGCTTGAAGCCCCGGCCCCGTCGGGATGACGGGCGGGGGCCGCCCCGGCACATCGGCCTCCCCGTCTGCGGCGGGTGAGGCAAGGAAGCCCGTGATTATAGCCCGGAATTTGCCGACGGATCAACGGGGTGCGCTCCCGGTGCCCGGCGCCGTGCCCCGTCGCCGCGAGGGCCCGCCCTGTGTGCGCGACCGAACAGTCGCGGACGCGCGACCGGGCGATAGTCGTCCGGTGCCCGTCGTTCCGCGAAGGCCATGGCCGTGTTGACGTGCGTCAACACGGCTCGCGCGAACGCGGCGCAGTGTAGGCGCACCCCAATCAGGAGAGAGAGCGATGATGAAGCAGACCGCGATGATCGTCGGCGTGGCCGCCATGGCCGCCGGCACCGCCCTGGCCGCGGATCCGGCCAGGATCGACTGGACCCAGGTTCCCGCGACGAAGCTGACGCTGTTCTTTCCGGGGCAGGCCTCTTACGAGTGGGTGCGCAACGACCACAAGGGAGGCAAGGGGGCGAAGGCGGCCGCGGGCGGGCAGGCGTGCGAGAAGTGCCACGAAGGCGAGGAAAAGGACCTGGGCGACGCGCTCGTGAAGGGCGGTCCGCTCGAGCCGACGCCGGTCAAGGGCAAGAACGGCACGATCGATCTCGCGGTCCAGGCCGCGTACGACGCCGCGAACGCCTACCTGCGCTTCCAGTGGAAGACGCAGCAACCGTACGGCGGCACCGAGCACCAGTACCTGCGTTACGACGGCAAGGAGTGGAAGGTCTACGGCTACCCGAAGCTCGACAAGGTCGTGCAGGACGGCGCGCAACCCGGCATCTACGAGGATCGCCTGGCGATCATGATCGACGACGGCAAGGTCCCGGGATTCTCGAAGCAGGGATGCTGGCTGACCTGCCACGACGGCTCGCGCGACATGGCGAAGCAGTTCACCAAGGAGCAGGTGGCCGCCAATCCGCTGCTCACGGCGATCAAGAAGTCCGACGTGCGCAAGTACCTGCCGGCGACGCGCTCCGACCCGACCGACTGGAAGACCGGGCTCGCGGTCGCCGACATCGCGAAGATCAAGGCGGCGGGCGGCTTCGTCGACCTGATCCAGTGGCGTGCGCACCGGTCGTACCCGGTCGGCATGGCGGACGACGGCCATGTCCTCGAGTTTCGCCTCGCGGACGCGGGGAAGGACATGTTCAGCGGCAACGCGGACCGGAGCACGCACCAGCCGAAGCTGATGTGGGACGAGAAGAAGGTCGGCTACAGGTCGATCACGGCCGATGCGCTGCGCAAGGGCGACCACTTCCTGATCGCCGGCCAGAACGCGGTGCCGTTCGATCCGAACGCGGGCTGGAAGGCGGGCGACATGATTCCCGACTACGTCACCAGCCGCGAAGCGGCCGCCGGCTCCGCCGCCGACAACAAGGCGATCGCGAGCTGGAAGGACGGGATGTGGACCGTCGTGATCATCCGCCCGCTCGGCCTCGCGAATGCCGACGACAAGATGCTCAAGGACGGCGGCGTGTACAACGTCGGCTTCGCGGTGCACGACGACAACATCACGACGCGCGGCCACCATGTCTCGTTCGTGAAGACGCTCGGGCTCGGCGCCGAGGCCGAGATCAAGGCGGTCAAGCTGCCGTAGCGCTTCGCGCGGGGCATCGCGCCGTCTGCCTCCGGGCGCGCGCCTTCGTGGCGCGTGCCCGGAGTCGCTATTGCGCGCGCGCCTGCGCTTCGGCGTCCGGCGAGGCGAGCGCCGCGAGCGCGGCGTGCCGGTCGGCCTTCGGAAGCGCGGCGAGCCCGCGCACCCGCGCGTAGAACGCCGGCAGGTCGCCGCCATCGCGTGCGAGCAGCGCGCGGAACGCCGGCAGCTGGTCGGTGTACAGACCGACCGAGGCCAGGCTCGCGTTGTTCGGCCCGGACCCGCGGTGGCCCGCGAAGAAGCGGTCGAAGCCCGCGAGTCCCGGGTCGCCCGCCTTCGCCCGCTCGTAGGCGGCACGCATCGCGTCGAACGCCGCCTGCTTCGCGCGCCGCTTCGCGTCGTCGGCGCCGTCACCCGCGTACACCGCCGCCAGCGCCGCGCGCGTCTCGCGCACGAGCCGGCGGAACCCGGCGCGCAGCCGGTCGCCACGCTCGCGGCCGGCGGAAAGCCGCGCGGCCTCCTCCGGCGGTTGCGAGGCGATCCAGCGCGCGAGCCCCGCCTCCTCGACCGCCGTCGCGAACGACTCGTTGAACGCCGTGTCGTCCTTCGCATAGGCGACCTGGTGGGCGAGCTCGTGGAAGACGAGCCGGGCGAGCTCGACGTCCGGGTAGCGGATGAACGACGACAGCAGCGGATCGTCGAACCAGCCGAGCGTCGAGTAGGCCGGGACGCCGCCCACGTGAACGTCGAAGCCTTCCGCGGACAGCCGCGCGGCCTCGGCGCGCGCCTCCTCCTCGCGGAAGTAGCCGCGGTAGGCGACGCATCCGGCGACCGGGAAGCACCACTCGCGCGGCACGAGCGAGAACTCGGGGGCGGCGAACACGTTCCACACGACGAACGGGCGCCCGAGCTCGGCGTAGCGGGTGTAGCTCCCGTTGTCCGGCAGCGCGAGCTCGCGGCTCGCGTACGCGCGGATCGCTCTCGCGCGCTCCAGCCGATCCTTCAGGCGCGCATCCCCGGTGGCGACGATGGCCTCGTCGAGCGGCTTCGCGCGCGCGATCAGGTCGAGCTGCCCGGACGCGCTCTGCCAGTAGTAGTCCGCCGTGTCGACCGCGCCGCAGCCGGCGAGCGCGAGCGCGGCGACGAGCGGCAGCGCGCGCGCGGCGGTCCGTCGACGCAAGCCGCGGTCAGTCCCCACGCTCCTCCCCGCCCATCGCGCGGTCGGCGAGAGGCCGGCTCCCGAGAAAGCGCGCCAGCCGCGCGATGCCGTCCGCGATCTTCTCGCGCGCGATCGTGTAGGCGAAGCGCACGTGCGCCCCGGCGCGCCAGGCGCCGAAGTCGATGCCAGGCGTGATCGCGACGCCGGCGCGCTCGAGCACGTCGCGGCAGAACGCACGGCTGCCCCCGGAGAAGCGCGACGTGTCGGCGTAGACGAAGAACCCGCCCGTCGGCATCACCGGGATGCCGAAGCCCAGCTCGCGCAGCGCCGGCACGAGCAGGTCGCGCCGCGCGCGGAACTCGTCGCGGCGCGACTCGAGGATCGCGAGCGTCGCCGGCTCGAAGCACGCGAGCGCCGCGCGCTGCGACAGCGTGGGCGGCGAGATGTAGAGGTTCTGCGCGAGCTTCTCGATGTCGCGCACGTGGCGCTCGGGCGCGACGACCCAGCCCAGCCGCCAGCCGGTCATGTTGAAATACTTCGAGAAGCTCGACACGACGAAGATGTCGTCGGACAGCGCGAGCGCGGAGGCCGGACGCCCGCCCGGCGCGAGGTCGTAGGTGAGCCCGAGGTAGATCTCGTCGACGATCAGCCGCCCGCCGCGGTCGTCGACCTCGCGGACGATGCGCCGCATCTCCTCGCGCTCCACCGTCGTGCCGGTCGGGTTCGAGGGCGAGGCGATCAGCACGCCGCGCGTGCGCGCCGACCAGTGGCGCGCGACCAGGTCCGCCGACAGCTGGTAGCGCGTGTCCGCTCCCACGGGGACGCCGACCGGCTCGCCCTCGAGCGTGCGCACGAAGTGGCGGTTGCACGGGTAGCCGGGATCGGCCATCAGGATCTGCTCGTCGCGGTTGACGAGCAGCGCCACCACGAGCAGCAGCGCCGCCGACGACCCGGCGGTCACGATCACGCGCTCGGGCGAGACGTCGACGCCATAGCGGTCGCCGTAGTGCCGCGCGATCGCGGCGCGCAGCTCGGGAATGCCCAGCGCCGACGTGTAGTAGATGCCGCCGTCGGCGAGCGCCGCGCGCGCCGCGTCGAGCACCGGCTCGGGCGTCGGGAAATCGGGCTCGCCGATCTCCATGTGCACGACGCTGCGGCCGGCCGCCTCGAGCGCGCGCGCGGCGGTCTGCACCTCCATCACGTGGAACGGCGCGATGTCGGCGACGCGTGCGGCGAGGCGCGTTCGGGTATCCATCGGTCGAATGGCTGAAGGCGGCGGAGGCGCCGATTCCGTATGGTACGCCGAGCGTCGCACGCTCCGCGCGCGCCGCCCGCCTTGTCGCCGCAACGCACCGCCACACGATCGCACCGTGACCGCATCGATGCTCCGCCTGAAGGCGCGCGGCGCCCCGGCCGTGGCGATCCTCGTGCATTTGCTCGTCCTCGCGTTCCCGGCGCCGGCGGCGCAGTCGGCGATCCACAAGTGCGCCGGGACGGGCGGAACGACCTACCAGGACCGCCCGTGCGGTCCGCAGGACACGCCCGCCGCGTTCGACGGCACCACGGCGCCGCTGTCGGTGACACCCTCGCCGGCGCAGGGAACGACGCTCGTGCGCCGCGACAGCGCGCCGAAGCCGGTCCGCGCCGAGCGCGCGCGCCGCGCCGAGCCGGTCCGCACGGGGAACCCCTCGGAGCGCAGGCACCTGCGCACCGGGATGAGCGAGGGCGAGGTGATCGCGCGCATCGGGCCGCCCGACCTCACGACCGGCAAGGGGCGGCGGCTCGCACGCTGGACCTGGATGCCCGCCCACGGAGACCCGGACACGATCACCGTCGTGCTGTTCGAGGTCGGCCGCGCCGTCGAGATCGAGCGCACGGTGATCAAGCGGTGACGCCGCCGCGCGCCGCGTTCCGGCGCGGACGCGGACTCGACACCGCGCGCCGACCTGAGCTAACGTCGGCCTCCCCGGTCACCGCCTTCCGCCTCCTTGCGCGTCGTCCTGCAGCGAGTCTCGCGTGCCAGCGTCACCGTCGACGGGCGCGTCGTCGGCGCGATCGGCCGCGGACTCCTCGTCCTCGCGGGCGCCGCGGCGGACGACGCCGACGACGACCGCGACTGGCTCGCCCGCAAGATCGTGCGCCTGCGCGTGTTCCCCGACGGCGCCGGCGTCATGAACCGGTCGGTGGCCGACGTCGGGGGCGAGATTCTCGCGGTGTCGCAGTTCACGCTCCACGCGTCGACGCGCAGCGGCAATCGCCCGTCGTGGTCCGGCGCTGCGCCGCCCGAGGTCGCGCGCCCGCTGTTCGACGCGCTCGTCGCGGCGCTCGCGCGCGAGCTCGGCCGTCCGGTGTCCACCGGCGCGTTCGGCGCCGACATGCAGGTCGCGCTCGTCAACGACGGCCCGGTGACGATCGTGATCGACAGCCGACGGCGCGAGTGAGCACGGCGGCGCGCCTATAATGGGCGCCCCCGATGTCCATCCCGCGCCCTCCCCGCTGGGTCCTCGCCGCAGGCGCGCTGGTCGCGATCGCGCTCGCCGCGGTCGCGTTCCGCGCCTCGCAGGGCCGTGCGGTCGACGTCGTCCCGGCCGCGACGACGCGCCTCAAGCAGTCGGTCGTCGTGTCGGGGCGCGTGCTCGCGCCCGCGAAGGTCGAGATCGGCTCGACGATCACCGGTCGCGTCGTGTCGGTGGGCGTGGACGACGGCGATCGCGTGCGCGCGGGCCAGGTCCTCGTCCGGCTCGAATCGGCCGAGCTGGCCGCGGCGCTCGCGCAGGCGCAGGCCGCCGAACGCGCGTCCGCGACCCGCATCCGGCAATGGCGCAGCGTCGGCGTCCCGAACGCGCGCGAGCAGCTGGCGCAGGCGGAGGCCAACGCGACGATGGCCGAAAGCGAGCACGCGCGGCAAAACGCGCTGTTCGCGCAGGGGTTCATCGGCCAGGCCCGCCTCGACGAGTCGCGTCGCGCGCTCTCCGTCGCGCAGTCGCAGCTCGCGGCCGCCCGCGCGGCCGTCGCGGCGAACCGCGACGACGGCGCCGAGCGCCAGCTCCTCGAGGACCAGCTCGCGACCGCGCGCGCGACGCGCGACGCGGCGGCCGCGAAGCTCGCGCAAACGAGCATCGCTTCGCCCGCGGACGGCATCGTGCTCGATCGCTCGGTCGAGCCCGGCGACATCGCGCAGCCGGGCCGCACGCTGATCGTGCTCGCGCTCGACGGTCCGGTGCGCCTCGTCGCCCCGATCGACGAGAAGAACCTCGCGGTGCTCAGGCCCGGCCAGCCGGCGCGCGTGTCGGCGGACGCGTTCCCGGGAACCCGCTTCGACGCCGTGCTCGACACGCTCTCGCCCGGCATCGACCTGCAGCGCGGCACCGTGGAGGCGAAGTTCAGCGTCGCGGCGCCGCCGCCCTTCCTGCGCTCCGACATGACCGTGTCGATCGACATCGCGGTGGCCGACAAGGACCACGCGCTGGTCGTGCCGGCATCGGCCGTGCGCGACCCCGCCGCGCCCGAGCCGTCGGTGCTGGTGATCCGCGGCGGCATCGCCGCGCGCGTGGGCGTGCGGACCGGCGCACGCGCGTCCGGGCACGTCGAGATCCTTGAGGGGCTGACGGCCGGCGTGCCGGTCATCGTCGACCCCGCCGTCGTCGCGGGCGACCGCGTGCGCGAGCGCTGACATGCCGTTCGAGTGGGTCGTCGCGCTGCGCTTCCTTCGCGAGGGACGCCTGCAGTCGGCCCTCATCATCGGCGGCGCCGCGGCCGGCGTCGCCGTCGTCCTGTTCATCACCGCGCTCGTGCAGGGCCTGCAGGCCAACACGATCAAGCGCGTGCTCGGCACGCAGGCGCACATCGTGATCCGCCCGGCCGAGGAGCTCGCGCGGCCGCAGCGCGAGCCCGGCGCCGGCGAGACGATGCTTCCGCGCATCGAGGCGCGCGCGCAGCGCCTGCGCTCGATCGACCAGTGGCAGGCGCTGGAGCCGATGCTCGACGCGATGCCGGGGGTCACCGCGGTCTCGCCGATGGTGTCCGGGCCCGCGTTCGCGCTGCGCGGCGACGCGTCGAAGTCGATCGCGATCTTCGGCGTCGAGCCCGCGCGCTACGACCGCATCGTCGCGATCGGCGAGAAGCTCGTCGGCGGCGCATTCCGGCTGGGGCCCGACGACGCGGTGATCGGCAAGGAGCTCGCGAAGGACCTGGGCATCGGCGTCGGCGACCGCTTTCGCATCCTGACCGCCGAGTCCGCGCAGCCGGTGGCGGCGACGTTCGTCGTGTCGGGCATCGTCGACATGGGCGTTCGCGACCTCAACCGGCGTTCGGTGTATGTCGCGTTCCGCACCGCGCAGACGATGCTCGCGCTTCCCGGCGGCGCCTCGCAGATCGACCTCAAGGTCGCCGACCTGTTCGGCGCCGAGACGCTCGCGCGCCGGCTCGAGGCGCAGACCGGCCTCACGGTCGAGTCGTGGATGCGCACCAACGAGCAGCTCCTCGCCGCGATCAGCGCACAGGACATCTCGACGCGGACGATCCGCGCCTTCGTCATCCTGATCGTCGCCGTCGGCATCGCGAGCGTGCTGGTCGTCTGGGTGGTCCAGAAGCGGCGGGAGATCGGCATCCTGCGCGCGATGGGCGCCTCGCGCGGCCGGGTGCAGCGCGTCTTCCTGCTGCAGGGCGCGATCGTGGCGGCGAGCGGTTCGCTCATCGGCAGCGCGCTCGCCTCGGCCATGCTGTTCGCGTTCCTGCGCCTCGCGCAGAACGCCGACGGGACGCCGCTGTTCGACCTGATCGCGATGCCGCCGTGGCTGTACGGCGCGGCCGTCGCCGGCGCGATCGCCGGCGGGATCGCCGCCGCCGCGCTGCCGGCACGCGCCGCCGCGCGGCTCGATCCGGCGCAGGCGATCCGGATGTAGGGCCTGTCCCAACCCGTGTCCGCGCCACTCGTCGAGCTCTCCGCCGTCCGCAAGACCTACGGGGCCGGAACCGAGGTCGAGGTCGAGGTGCTGCACGGCATCGATCTCGCCCTCGCGCCGGGCGAGTTCACCGCGCTGGTCGGCCCGTCGGGATCGGGCAAGTCGACGCTGCTCAACCTGATCGGCCTGCTCGAGCCGCCCACCGCCGGCAGCTACCGGATCGCCGGCCGCGAAACCGCGACGCTGGCCGAGGGCGACGTCACGGCGCTCCGTGCGACGCACCTGGGCTTCGTGTTCCAGTTCCACCACCTGCTGCCCGCCTTCACCGCGACCGAGAACGTGCTGATGCCCGGCCTGATCGCGCACGGACCGGTGACGCCGGAGCGGCGCGAACGCGCGCGCGATCTCCTGCGCGACGTCGGCCTCGGCGACCGGCTCGACTACCTGCCGCGCAAGCTCTCCGGCGGCCAGCAGCAACGCGTCGCGATCGCGCGCGCCCTGTCGCTCGCGCCGCCGCTCGTGCTCGCCGACGAGCCGACCGGCAACCTCGACACGCACTCGGCCGACGACATCTTCCGGCTGATGCGCCGCTTCAACGAGCGCAGCGGCACCGCGTTCCTGATCGTGACGCACGATCCGCGGCTCGCCCAGCGCTGCGACCGCATCGTCGAGCTGATCGACGGGCAGATCGCCGGCGACGCGCCCAACCTCGCGCATCGGCCCGAGTGACCCGGCGTCCGCGACGGGCGCCGGCGTCGCCGGACGGTCGACGTGCCGTCAGGCGCGCGACGACGGTCGCGGCCGGTCGCCGCTCACTCGCTGCCACAGGTAGCCCGTGGCGTTCGCGAGCTGCCATACGACGAGCAGTGCCGCGATGCGCATCGCCCGCGACGGCGGATGCTCCGCGAACTGGCGCCGGAACGTCCTCGCGACGAGCGCGACGTCCGGCCGGAACGGCGCGAGTCCCCGGGCCTTCCGCTGGCGGTGAAAGCGGCAGGCCCCGCGTCCGTAGCCGAAGTGCTGCCGCCAGAAGGCGGGAAGCGTGAGGTCGTGGCGATGGCGAACGATGGCCGCCGCCACGCGAAGGACCGGCTGGCCGGCCAGCAGCCAGCGCTGGCACAGTTCGCGGTCCTCGGCGGTGCGGAACGAGGCGTCGAAGCCGCCGATCGCGCGGAACCGCTCGGCGGTCATCGCGACGTTGTTCGACGTGACGAAGCGCAGCTCGCTGCGGGCGTCGATCAGGTGTGGCACGAGCACGTCGACGATCGCATGGCTGGCGGCCGAGCAGGCGTTGTCGGGGAGCGCGTTCTCGACCGCGCCGCCGTGCAGGCCCCATGGCTCGCGGGTCACGGCGGCGGCGAGCGCGTGCAGCCACCCGGGCGCGGGGGCGCAGTCGTCGTCGGTGAACGCGAGGATGTCGCCCGCCGCGGCGCGCGCGCCCGCATTGCGCGCCGAGGCCGGTCCGGCGTTCGGCTGGCGCAGCCACGTCACGCGCAGCCCCGGCCGGCAGGGAAGCGCGATCGGCACGACCGGCGGCCTGCTGCCGTCGTCCACGACGATGACCTCGTAGCGCTCCACCGGATAGTCGAGCGCCGCGAGCGCGGCGAGGCAGGCGGCGAGCTCGCGCGGGCGGTCGCAGGTCGGGACGACGATCGAGAACGACGGCGGAGCGACTTCCGGAGCCGGGAGGGGGACGGAGGCGACCGTCTGCGCGAGCGGCGTCGGCGGCGACGACGCGATCGGCGGCGCGCCTTGCGCGGGCATCGTCAGCTCCGCGCGACCTTCACGCTGCGGCCGGTCGCCGCCGACTCGATCGCCGCGAGCACGACGGCGAGCGCGCGACGGCCGTCGTCCAGCGTGGACTCGACCGGCACGCGGCCGCGGATCGCCGCCGCGAAGTGGCGCCACGTGTCGCGATAGGTCAGCGGCCACGCCCCGCCCCGTCGCGCGTCGAGCACCGCGCGCGGCAGCGCGCGCGCGAAGCGCATCGCGGAGCGCAGGCGCGCCCGGCCGTCGCCGGCCACGCTCGCGGCGTCCGCCGTCGCATAGCCGTCGAAGCGATAGAGCGACAGCGCGATCGATCCCGACCGCCCCCAGACGTCGACCTCGTTGGCGCGGCTCGTACGCTCGGCGAACACGGCGGTCGCGAGCGAGCCGTCCGACAGCCGCGCGACGAGCGTCGCGGTCTCGTCCTCGCGCTCACCGGAACGGGCGAACGCCGAGACCTCGTCGATCTCCGCGCCGGTCAGGCAGCGCCACAGATCGACGTGATGGATCGCGAGCTCCAGCATCACGCCGCCGCCGGTCGCGCGCGCCTTCTGCCAGTCGGGCACGGCGTCGTGGCAGCTGGTGAGCCGGCTCGCGATCGCGTCGATCGCGCCCAGCTCGCCGCGGCGGATCGCGTCGCGCGCACGGCGCGCCTGCGCGTGCCAGCGCGTGTTGAATCCGACCATCGCGCACACGCCTGCCTTCGCGGCGCGCGCGGCCAGCGCGTCGCAATCGGCGAGCGTCAGCGCGAGCGGCTTCTCGACGAACACGTGCTTGCCGGCTTCGATTGCGGCGAGCGCGATCTCGGCGTGCGAGCGCGCCGGCACGCAGACGGCGATCGCATCGAGCGTCGGGTCGTCGACCAGCTCCCGGTAATGCGACGCGGTGCGTTCGGGCCGCACCTGTCCTGCGACGCGTGCGAGCGCGCCGGCGTTCGTGTCCGCCAGCGCCGCGACGCGGATGTCGCGCAGCGGCGCGAGCGCTGGCACGTGCAGCGACGAGGTGACGCGGCCGCACCCGACGATTCCCAGGCGCAAGGCACGCGGCGAACCGCGGCCGCGCTGCGGCACGTCGGCACTCACCGGATCACCGCGTCCGGGTTCGGGCTCATGCCGGCCACAGCTCGCGGCGCTCGTCCGGCCGCACGTGCAGGAAGCGCCGGAACTCGTAGCGCGCCACGCGCTCGCCCGCGCGGCCCGTGCCCGCCACGTAGCCGATCCACTGGCCCAGCCCGTCCATCGCGAGTCCGGCGACAAGCGCGTGGAGGCAGGACAGGACCGGCGCGGACGCGCCTCGCGCGCGCGCGTCGCGCCACAGTCGCGCGAGGCGCAGCGGCGGGATCCCCGGCGCGCCGATCGCGTAGGCGACGCGCCGCGCCGCCGGCATGTCGCGCGCGCGCAATCCGGCGAACAGGCGGCCGTAGTGGAACTGCGCGGGCAGCCACGAGCGCCACAGCGAGAAGTTGGCGTGGGCGATCTCGGCGCGCGGCTCGAGCCACAGCCGGTGGCCGCCGGCGCGCAGCTCCCAGTGCAGCAGCGTCTCCGCGTCGAGCATCGCGGGCAGCCGCTCTCCGCAGGCGAGCAGCACCTCGCGCTTGTAGCTCGTGTTGTGCCCCGGCAGCAGGGGCCGCTCGCCCGCCTCCGCCGGCGCGATCCACGGCCCGTAGCCGATCAGGAGGTCGGCGCGGCTGACGGCGGTCGCCGGGTTCGCGTTGCGCACCGCCGGTCCGACCGCGGCCCACGGACCCTCGTGCGCGGCGATCAGCGCCGCGGCCCAGCCCGGCGCCGGGAACGCGTGGTCCTCGGCGAGCACGACGACGCGCGACGACGCGCGCAGGACGCCGGCCGCATTGGCGGCGCCGATCGAGTCGACGGCGCCGACCTCGACGAGCTCGACGCGCGCGAACGCCCCGAGCAGCGACGCGTCGGCGCGAAGCGTCGCGAGCGACGGAGCGACGACGACCAGTTCGAGAACGTCGCGCGCGCTCTGGCGCGCGAGGTGCTCGACCGTGCGGCGGATCGTCGCGAACGTGTCGGGCGTCGCGATGACGACCGACATCCGGGGCCCGGACGGCGCGCTCATCGGATGCCCTGCCGCGTCGGCATCGCGTCCCCGCGCACGGGCGGTCCGGCGGCGGCGCGGGCGGCGTTCAGGCCTCGAGTAGGCTGCGCAGCATCCACGCGTTCTTCTCGTGGATCTGCATGCGCTGCGTCAGGAGGTCGGCGGTAGGCTCGTCGTTCGCGGCGTCGGCCGACGGGAAGACCTTGCGCGCGGTGCGCACGGCCGCCTCGTTGCCCTCGACCAGCAGCCGCACCATGTCCTCCGCGCCGGGCCGGCCCGGCGTCTCGCGGATCGACGCGAGCTTCAGGTACTCGGCGAAGGTGCCCGGCGCGTGGTGGCCGAGCGAGCGGATGCGCTCGGCGATGAGGTCGTTCGCCAGCCACAGCTCGTTGTACTGCGTCTCGAACATCAGGTGCAGCGTGCTGAACATCGGCCCGGTGACGTTCCAGTGGAAGCTGTGCGTCTTGAGGTAGAGCGCGAAGTTGTCCGCGAGGAGCCTCGAGAGCCCCGTCGCGATCGTCGCGCGGTCCTTCGTCCCGATGCCGGTGTCCATCGGCGGCGCGCCCGCCGCGTGCCGTGCCGCCTTCGCCTTCCTGTTCGCCATGTTTCCGTTCTCCGTCCTGCGTTGCGGGGTGCGCGCGCCGCGCTAGCCCCTGTCGACCGACAGCCGCCCCGGGCCGAACGCGAACACCATCAGCATGCCGCCGGCGAGCGCCAGGTCCTTCCAGAAGAACAGGTAATCGACCATCTGCTTGTCGGCGGGGAGGTTCCAGTAGCGGTGGAACACGAGGGCCGCCACCAGCGCGAACACCGCGATCGCCAGCGCGGCGAGCCGCGCCTTGTAGCCGGCGAGCACCAGAAGCCCGCCGCCCAGTTCGATCGCGATCGCGAGCGCCACCGCGGCCTCGGGCATCGGCAGGCCCGCGCCCGCCGCGTAGGCCACGTTGCCGGCGAAGCCGCCGATCTTGGCGAACCCCGCCTGGATGAAGATCGCCGAGAGCAGGATGCGTCCCAGCAGTGCCGCCCAGTCCCTGTTCGTCGTCATGTCGAGCTCCGTTCGGTTCGCCCCGGGGCCGTGGCGGCGCGCCGCGGCACGACCCGCTCACGGCAGGTCGAACAGTAGCACTTCGGCGCGCTCGCCGCGCTCGATCCGCGCGCTCGCCTCGCCGGTCAGCCTGACCGCGTCGCCGGCGGCGAGCGGCACGCCGTTGACCGTCGCATTGCCCCGCGCGACGTGCACGTAGCCGCGGCGCCCGGGCGCGAACGCGTGGGTGGCCTCCTCGTCGCCGTCGACGAGCGCCGCGTAGACGCGCGCGTCCTGGTGGATCGTGACCGCGCCGCCCGCGCCCGCGGGCCCGGCGATCAGCGCGAAGCGGCCGCGCTTCGCCTCGTCGGGGACGCTGACCTGCTCGTAGCCGGGCGCGATGCCGCGCCGGTCGGGCTCGATCCAGATCTGCAGGAAATGCACGTGCGCGTCCGTCGACGGGTTCGACTCGCTGTGCATCACGCCGCGGCCCGCGCTCATGCGCTGCACGTCGCCCGGGCGGATCGTCGATCCGTTGCCCATGCTGTCGCGGTGCATGAGCGCCCCGTCGAGCACGTACGACAGGATCTCCATGTCGCGGTGACCGTGGGTGCCGAAGCCCGCGCCCGGCGCCACGCGGTCCTCGTTGATGACGCGCAGCGGCCCGAAGCCCATGTGGTCGGGGTCGTGGTACTCGGCGAACGAGAAGCTGTGGCGCGAATCGAGCCACCCGTGGTTCGCATGGCCGCGTTCGGCGGCCGGTCGTCGGTCGATCATTCGAATCTCCTGTGTCGTCGGGCATCGGCGCGATCGCCATGCCTTCCTGCATGGTCCTCAGCATAGCGTTGCCGGCCGTCGAGTTCACCGGTACTCTATTGGCTGAATCATTCGAAAATTCTGAATATGCTGCCGACGCTCGATGCGCTGGCGGTCCTCGACGCGATCGACCGGCGCGGAAGCTTCGCCGCGGCCGCCGACGAGCTCGGCCGCGTGCCCTCGGCGATCACCTACACGGTGCGCCGGCTGGAGGACACGCTCGACGTGCTGCTGTTCGACCGACGCGGCCACCGCGCGCGGCTCACGCCCGCCGGCCGCGAGCTGCTGGCCTCGGGGCGGCGGCTCCTCGACGACGCCGACGCGCTCGCTCGCCGCGTGAAGCGCGTCGCGACCGGGTGGGAGTCGACGCTCGGCGTCGCGATCGACGCGATGGTGCCGTACGCCCGCGTCTGGCCGTGGGTCGCGGCATTCGCGGCGCATTGCCAGGCCGAGGACGCGGCGCACACGCGGCTCGCGATCACGCGCGAGGTGCTGGGAGGCACCTGGGACGCGGTCGCCGAGGGGCGCGCGGACCTCGCGATCGGCGCGACCGGCGATCCGCCGCCGGGCGGCGGCTGGCGCACGCGCCGGCTGGCCGCCGTCGCCATGGTGTTCGCCGTCGCGCCGTCGCATCCGATCGCCCGGGCTAGGGAGCCGCTCTCCGAGGCGACGATCGCCGCCCATCGCGCCGTGATCGCCGCCGACAGCTCGCGCCGCCTGCCCGCCAGGACTGCCGGCGTGCTCGCGGGGCAGGACATGCTCGTCGTTCCCGACCTCGACGCGAAGCTGGAGGCGCAGGCGCGCGGCCTGGGCGTCGGCTTCCTGCCGATGTCGCTCGCGGCGCGGCCGCTCTCGGCCGGCTCCCTCGTCGCGCTCGCGACCGAGGTACCGCGCGACGACGTCGCGCTGCAGCTCGCGTGGCGCGAGAACCGGCCCGGCCGGGCGCTCGCGTGGTGGATCGACGCGGTCACGCGCGCCGACTGGGCATTCGCGGCGCGCCCCGGCCGCGATCAGAGCCGGTAGGCGCGCTTGGCGAGTCCGTAAGCGAGTTCGGGCGCGAGCGCGAACGCCTCGTCCTCGTCGATGCGGTGCTCGGCGACGAGCGTCGCGAGGAAGCGGCAGTCGACGCGCCGCGCGACGTCGTGCCGGGCCGGGATCGACAGGAACGCGCGCGTGTCGTCGTTGAAGCCGACGGTATTGAAGAAGCCGGCCGTCTCGGTCGTCTGCTCGCGGAAGCGAAGCATCCCCTCCGGGCTGTCGTGGAACCACCACGCGGGCCCGAGCTTCAGCGTCGGGTAGTGGCCGGCGAGCGGCGCCAGCTCGCGCGCGTAGCTGGTCTCGTCGAGCGTGAACAGGATCACGGTGAGGCCGGGCTCGCTGCCGACGCGGTCGAGCAGCGGCTTCAGCGCGCGCACGTAGTCGGTCGGCGTCGGGATGTCGGCGCCCCTGTCGCGGCCGTACGCGGCAAAGAGCCGCGGATTGTGGTTGCGGAAGCTGCCCGGGTGGATCTGCATCACGAGCCCGTCCTCGAGGCTCATCGTCGCCATCTCGGTCAGCATCTGCGCGCGGAAGGCCTCCGCCTCGTCCGCGCTCGCCGTGCCCGCGAGCGCGCGGTCGAGCAGCGCCTGGCACGCGCCCGCGTCGAGGTCTGCCGTGCGCGCGGTCGGGTGGCCGTGGTCGGTCGACGTCGCGCCCATCGACGCGAAGTACGCGCGGCGGATGCGATGCGCGGCGAGGTAGCCCGCCCACGTCGCCGTGTCCTCGCCGGTCAGCTCGCCGAAGCGCGCGACGTTGTCGCGGAAGCCCTCGAATTCCGGATCGACGACCGGGTCGGGACGGTAGGCAGTGACGACGCGACCCTTCCAGCCGGAGGCGCGGATCCTCGCGTGGTGCTCGAGCGTGTCGAGCGGGCTCTCGGTGGTGGCGATCACCTCGAGGTTGAAGCGCTCGAACAGCGTCCGCGGGCGGAACGCGGGCGTGGCGAGCGCTGCGTTGATCGCGTCGAAGATCGCGTCGGCGGTGGCAGGCGACAGCCGCTCGCGAATGCCGAACACCGTCGAGAACGCGTGGTCGAGCCACAGGCGCGTCGGCGTGCCGCGGAACAGGTGCCAGTGCGCGGCGAAAACGCGCCAGATCGCGCGCGCGTCGGTCTCGACCGGCCCGCCGTCGCGCCGCGGGATGCCGAGCGACTCGAGCGGCACGCCCTGGCTGTAGAGCATCCGGAACACGTAGTGGTCCGGCGTGATGAACAGCGCGCTCGCATCGGCGAACGGGAGGTCGTCCGCGAACCAGCGCGGATCGGTGTGGCCGTGCGGGCTCACGATCGGCAGGTGCGCGACGGTCGCGTACAGGCGGCGGGCGATGGCGCGAACCGCGGGATCGGCGGGGAACAGGCGGTCGGGATGCAGGGCGAGCGCGGGCATCGTGGATCCTTCGTGCCGCCGGAAGCGCGGGTGGCCGGTCAACCGGACGCGAGGTGGTCGGCGAGCGTCGCGCCGACGCCGCGCCGAAGGAGCGAGTCGAGGTTCCCGGTCACCGCGTCGACGAACGCGGGCCTCGCGCGCAGGTCGTCGCCGAAGATCGCCGCGATGCCGAGGAAGCCGCGCGCGAGCGCTCCGGCGTCGCCGTGCGCCGCCGCGGCGATCTCCGCGAACCGGGCCGCGAGCGGATCGGACACCTCGATGCGGGCGCCGCGCTCGTCGACGCCGGTCGCGTAGCGCATCCAGCCCGCGATCGCGAGAGACAGGTGCCGGATCGAGCCGCCGCCCGCGAGGCGGTCGCGCGCCGTGGCGAGCAGCCGCTGCGGCAGCTTCTGCGAGCCGTCCATCGCGACCTGCGCGGTCCGGTGAGGAAGCGCGGGATTGCGGAAGCGCGCGAGCAGCGTCTCGCAGTAGCGCGCGAGGTCGGTGCCCGGCGGGCTCGCGAGCGTCGGCACGATCTCCTCGGCCATCTGGCGCAGGACGAGGCGACCGAGGCGCGGATCGCCCGCGGCCTGCGCGATCGTCGCGTGACCCACGAGGAAGCCCAGGTAGGCGAGCGTCGAGTGGCTGCCGTTGAGAAGCCGCAGCTTCATCGCCTCGTAGGGGGCGACGTCGGCCGCGATCTCGGCGCCCGCCTCCTCCCACGCGGGGCGCGCGGCGACGAACCGGTCCTCGATCACCCACTGGAAATACGGCTCGGCGACGACCGGCGCGGCATCGTGCACGCCCAGGCGCCGCTCGACGTCGGCGACGTCCGCGTCGGTCGTGGCGGGGACGATGCGATCGACCATCGTGCACGGGAACGCCGCGTGTGCGGCGATCCATGTCGCGAGGTCGGGCGAGCGCGCCTCTGCGAATGCCGCCACGAGCCCCTCCAGCACGCGCCCGTTGTGCGGCAGGTTGTCGCAACACACGACGTTGAGCGCGCCGACGCCGGTGCGCCGGCGCACGGCGAGCGCCGCGACCAGGAACCCCACGGCCGACACCGGCCGGTCGGGGTGCTCGAGATCGTGCCGGATGTCGGGATGCGCGAGAGCGAGCCGGCCGGTCGCCGGGTCGTGGCAGTAGCCCTTCTCGGTCACCGTGAGCGTCACGACGTGCACGCGCGGATCGGCCATCCGATGCACCAGCGCGTACGGGTCCGCGGGCGCGAACGCGGTCTCGCGCAGCGATCCGACGACGCGCGCGGAGCTGCCCGACGGGTCCTTGACGAGCAGCGTGTAGAGACCGTCCTGCGCCGCGAGCGCCGCGACCGCTCGCGGCGTCTTCATCGACACGCCGCAGATGCCCCAGCGCGGGTCGCGCGCGAGGAGGTCGTCGACGCAGACCGCCTGATGCGCGCGATGGAACGCGCCCAGTCCCAGGTGGACGATCCCGACGTCGACCGACCCGGGGTCGTAGCGCGGCTGCGCGACCTCGCCGGGAAGCCCGGCGAGCGTCGCGCGCGAGAGCGCCGGACGGACGGGCTTCATCCCGCGTCGCGCCGGCGCCGCGAGAGGCCCGGCGTGCGGGTCACGCGCATCGGCGCGCGCACGTTGCGCGACGGACCGATCGCGCGCATCGCCGCGCCGGCCGGGGCTGCGCCGATGGCGCGGCCGATCCCCGCCACGCTCCCGGATCGCGCCGGGCCCCGGTCGCGAACGGCGCGAAACGGCGTGACGGCCGGCGCGAGGATCGGGAACATGCGATCACTCGTCACCGGCGACGGCGCCGGACTTGCGATCGGCCGGATCGGCGTCCGCCGGGCCGCGGGCCGCGCCGTGCGCGCCCGCCCCGGGCTCGAGGCGGCGCTGGAACTCGCGCGCGACGCGCGCGAGGTGGCGCCGCATCGCCGCGCGCGCGGCCACCGGATCGCCGGCGGCGAGCGCATCGACGATCGCGGCGTGATCCTCGAGCGTTCGCAGGCGCAGCTCGGGCGTGTGGAAGTGGCCCTCGATGCGCGTCCACAGCTCGCCGCGGCGCTGCTCCCAGAGCGCATCGACGACGTGCGCCAGCGCGCCGTTGCGCGTCGCCTCGGCGATGCGGACGTGGAACTCGCGGTCGGCGAGGTCGCGGCGCGCCGCGTCGCCGTCGGCGTCGCGCATCGCGTCCAGCGTCGCGCGAAGCGCCGCGAGGTCGGAGCGCTTGACGAGCTTCGCGGCCGCCGCGGCGATCTCGCCCTCGATCATGCGGCGCGCCGCGAGCAGCTCGAACGGGCCCGGTCCGTCGTCGGCGTCGCGCCGCGCGCCGGCCGGGCGCGTCCGCACGAAGATGCCGTTGCCGACGCGAACCTCGACCTTGCCCGCGATCTCGAGCGAGATGATCGCCTCGCGCACCGACGTGCGCGACACGCCCAGCTCGCGCGCGAGCTCGCGCTCGGCGGGCAGTCGCGAGCCGGCCCGGAACTCGCCGCGGTCGATCAGCTCCGCGATCTGGTCGGCGATGCGGCGGTAGAGCCGCAGCGGCTCGACCATCGTGAGCGGCACTCGGGATCCTCCTCGCGGCGGCGGCCTGCGGGCCGCCAGGGGACGGCCGGTCGGACGGCGTCTCCCGGGTTGCCTCGGGGCGGCGGTCGCGACGCCCGGGGACTCTACCGGCACGCCGGTCCAGCGGTCAAGTGGTCCAACCACTGCAGCGGAACGTGCCGCGATCTCACCGCGCGACGTAGTGCCCCGAGCGGCCGCCGCGCTTCTCCGCGAGCCGCACGTCCTCGATGCGCATCGCGCGGTCGACGGCCTTGCACATGTCGTAGATCGTGAGAAGACCGACCGCCGCGCCGGCGAGCGCCTCCATCTCGACACCGGTGCGCCCGAGCGTCGCGGCGGTCACCTCGATCTCGATCGCCGAGTCGTCCTCGGCGAACGCGAACGCGACCGCGACATGCGTGAGCGGCAGCGGATGGCAGAGCGGGATCAGGTCGCTGGCGCGCTTCGCCGCGGCGATTGCCGCCACGCGCGCGACGCCCAGCACGTCGCCCTTCTTCGCGTCGCCCTGGCGAACCAGCGCGAGCGTCTCGGGGCGCATCGCGATGCGCCCGACCGCCCGCGCGACACGATGGGTTACATCTTTCCCCGCGACGTCGACCATGTGCGCCTGCCCGGTCGCGTCGAAGTGGGTAAAATGCGCCGATCCGCCTCGGCGCCGCTTCGACGGCGTGCGCGGGGGCGGCGGAGACTTCGGCATCGGTCGGGAGCTGTCGCGTTTCCGGCCGGCGGTGAACTCCCGCGGCCATTCGCGCATCATAGCAGCATGCCCTCGCGCCCTCTTCCGATCGAGACGACGAGCGTGCCGCGCCCGCGGCGCGCGCTCGCCGCGCTGATGGCGCTCGTGCTCGCGGCGACCCCGGCGGTCGCGCCGCCCGCGGCGTGGGCGCAGGGATCGTTGTTCGGTCCGGCGAGGCAGGCCCCCGCCCCGTCCGCGGGCGCGGCCGCGCCCGGACTGCCGGAACTCGGCGACTCGGCGCGCGCCGCGCTGTCGCCCGCGCAGGAGCGAAAGCTCGGGGAGACCGCGCTGAAGCAGCTTCGCGCGGCGGGCGCCTACCTGAACGACCCCGAGGTCAACGACTACCTGAACGACCTCGGGCAGCGCCTGGTCGCGGCCCGCGCCGACTCGCGGTTCGACTTCCAGTTCTTCGCGGTGCCGGACGCGTCGATCAACGCGTTCGCGATCCCGGGAGGCTTCATCGGCGTCAACACCGGCCTGATCCTGCTCACGCAGACCGAGTCCGAGCTCGCGAGCGTGCTCGCGCACGAGATCACGCACGTGACGCAGAACCACATGGCGCGGATGCTCGAGAGCCAGAAGAACTCGCTGTGGATGTCGCTCGCCGCGCTGGCGCTCGCGGTGATCGCGGCGCGGTCGAACTCGTCGTCCTCCTCCGACATGCTCGGCGCGGCGATCACCTCGGCGCAGGCGCTCGCGGTGCAGAACCAGCTCAACTTCACGCGCGAGAACGAGTACGAGGCCGACCGCATCGGCTTCCAGCGCCTCGAGGCGGCGGGCTTCGACACGGCCGGCGCGGCCGCGCTGATGGAGCGGCTGCAGAAGGCCTCGCGCTTCGCCGACGGCAGCGTGCCCACCTACCTGCGCACGCACCCGATCACCTACGAGCGGATCGCCGAGGCGCAGTCGCGCGCGCAGGCGCGGTCGTACCGGCAGGTGGCGGACTCGCCCGACTTCCAGATGGTGCGAGCGCTCCTGCGCAGCTACGTCGGGCGCCCGGACGAGGCGGTCGCGTGGTTCGACGCCGCGCTCGCCGAGCGCAAGTACAACAGCGAGGTCTCGGCGCGCTACGGGCTGGTCGCCGCGCTGCTGCGCGATGCCAGGATCCCGCGAGCGCGAAAGGAGCTGGCCGCGCTCGAGCGCATCGCGCCGCCGCACCCGATGATCGAGGCGATCGCCGGCCACGTGCTGCTCGAGGGCGGCGAGATCGAGGCCGCGGTCGGGCGCTTCGAGAAGGCGCTCGCGCGCTACCCGAACAAGATGCAGCTCGTCTACGACTACCCCGACGCGCTCATCAAGGCTGGCCGCGCGGCGCAGGCGTCGGCCTTCGCCGAGGCGCAGCTCCAGCGTTTCCCGCAGGACGGGCTGCTGCACCAGATCGCCGCCAAGGCGTACGCCGCGCAGGGCAGGACGCTGAGGCAGCACCAGCACCTGGGCGAGTTCTACGCCTGGCAGGGCAACCTGCGCCTCGCGATCGACCAGCTCGAGCTCGCCATCAAGGCCGGCGACGCGAACTTCTACGAGAGCTCGGTGGTCGAAACGCGGCTGCGCACGCTCAGACGCGAGCAGGCCGAGCAGCAGCGCGAGGGGTTCGGGCGAACCGAAGGCTAGCCGCCCACCCCGGATCCCCGCTACCGCCGCGCCACGCCGGTCCCCGCCACCCTCCCCGACTCCCCGATGCCCGCCGACGTTTCCGGACCGCGCCGCCCCGCGTGGCGCCGCCCCCTCGTTGCCCTGCTGGTCGTCGCCGCGCTCGCCGCGGCCGGCTGGGGCGCGTGGACCCTGCTCGGCAAGGGCACCGGCGCGCCCGCGTACCGCTTCGCGAAGGTCGAGCGCGGCGCACTCGCCTCGGTCGTGTCGGCGTCGGGCACGCTGCAGGCCGTGACGACCGTGCAGGTCGGCTCGCAGATCTCCGGCCAGATCAAGGAGCTGCTCGTCGACTTCAACAGCGTCGTGAAGGAGGGCCAGCTCCTCGCGCGCATCGATCCGGAGACCTACGAGCTCAAGGTGCGGCAGGCCGAGGCCGACCTCGAGGCCGCGCGCACGTCGCACCTGCAACGCGAGAGCGACGCGGCGGCGCAGCGCTCGCAGGTCCTGCGCGCGCGCATCGGCTTCGAGGACGCGAAAAGCGACCTCGAGCGCAAGGAGTCGCTCGTGCAGAAGGGGTTCATCTCGACGGCGGAGCGCGACAAGGCGCGTTTCGTCGCTCGCGAGGCCGAGGAGGCGATTCGCACGGCCGACGCGCAGGTGAAGTCCGCCGTCGCGCAGGTCGCGAACGCCGCGGCGATCGTCAAGCAGCGCGAGGCCGCGCTCGCCTCCGCGCGCAACGACCTCGCCAAGACGGCGATCACCGCGCCGGTCAACGGCGTCGTGATCTCGCGGCAGGTCGACGCCGGGCAGACCGTCGCGGCGAGCCTCAACACGCCCACGCTGTTCACGATCGCGCAGGACCTCTCGAAGATGCAGGTCGCCGTGGCGATCGACGAGACCGACATCGGCCGCATCCGGCCCGACCAGCGCGTCACCTTCACCGTCGACGCCTACGCCGGGCGCACGTTCGAGGGGCGCGTCGACCAGATACGCAAGTCGGCGACCACCGTGCAGAACGTCGTCACCTACACGGTGATCGTCTCGACGCCCAACCCGGACCTGCGCCTGGTCCCGGGCATGACCGCCAACGTGCGGATCGTGTCGGACAGCCGCGAGAACGTGCTCAAGGTCGCCAATGCGGCGCTGCGCTGGCGTCCGCTGGGCGCCGCGGCGCCGGCGGACGCCGTGGCGAACGGGGGCGGCGCGGCCGGCGCGGGCGACGCGCAGGCGCGCCGCCAGCGGCTGGTCGACGAGCTCAAGCTCGACGCCGCCCAGTCGGCGCGCGTCGACGAGATCTTCGCCGAGCAGCGCAACCGCATGGCCGAGCTGCGCGACCTGACCGACGCCGACCGCCGCCAGCGCAGCGAGCGGATGCGCGGCGAGGCGCGCCAGAAGATCAACGCGATCCTCGACGCCGAGCAGAAGAAGCGCTACGCCGAGATCGTCGCCGCCGAGACCGGCCGCGCGAGCGCCGGCACGGGCCGCGTCCACAAGGTCGTCGGCGGCAGGCCGGTCGAGGTGCCGATCCGCACCGGGCTCACCGACGGCAACGCGACCGAGGTCGTGTCCGGCGCGCTGGCCGAGGGCGACGGGGTGATCGTGGGGACGCAGATCGCGAACGCCGCCGCGCCGAAGGCCGGCAGCGGCCCGCGGCTGCCGTTCTAGGCGCGGCGCCCGCACCGACCCAGGCGCCGGGGCGAATCGTCGAGATGACCGACCCGACCCCCCTCGTCGCGACGCGCGACCTCGTCAAGGTCTACCGGATGGGCGACACCGAGGTGCACGCGCTCGCCGGCGTGTCGGTCGACATCGCGCGCGGCGAATTCGTCGCCGTGATGGGAGCGTCGGGATCGGGCAAGTCGACGTTCATGAACATGATCGGCTGCCTCGACGTTCCGACGTCGGGCAGTTACCGGCTCGACGGCGAGGACACCGCGGCGCTGCGCGCCGACGACCTGGCGTCGATCCGGAACCGCAAGATCGGCTTCGTGTTCCAGCAGTTCAACCTGCTCCCGCGCACCTCCGCGCTCGACAACGTCGAGCTGCCGCTGCTCTACGCCGGCGTTCCCCCGGCCGAGCGGCACGAGCGCGCGCGCGCGAAGCTCGCGATGGTCGGCCTCGATGGCCGCGCCGGCCATCACCCGTCGCAGCTCTCCGGCGGCCAGCAGCAGCGCGTCGCGATCGCGCGCGCGCTCGTCAACGAGCCGAAGCTGATCCTCGCCGACGAGCCGACCGGCGCGCTCGACTCGACGACCTCGATCGAGGTGATGGCGCTGCTGCAGGCGCTCAATCGCGACGGCATCACGATCGTCGTCGTCACGCACGAACGCGACATCGCCGCGTTCGCCTCGCGCACGATCCAGTTCCGCGACGGCCGCGTCGTGTCCGACGCGCGGCACGTGCCGCGCGCGGCCTGGACGGACCCGGCGCCGCCGTCCGCGCGAGCCGGGTCCCGCGACGGCGCGCGCGCCGGCTGGCAGGCGCCGCGATGAGCCTGCTCGCGACGCTCCGGATCGCGCTCGCCGCGCTGCGCGTCAACAAGCTGCGCAGCGCGCTGACGATGCTCGGCATCGTGATCGGCGTCGGCGCCGTGATCGCGATGACCGCGATCGGCGCGGGCGCGCAGGCGCGCGTCGAGGACCAGATCCGCAGCCTCGGGTCGAACCTGATCATCGTGCTGCCCGGCAACATCACGTCGGGCGGCGTGCGGATGGGCAGCGGCGCGCAGCTCACGCTCTCCGAGGACGACGCCGCGGCGCTGCCGCGCGAGATCCCGGAGATCGAGGTCGCCGCCCCGCAGCTGCGCGGCGGCGGGCAGGTGGTGTTCGGCAACAGCAACTGGGCCACGCAGATCCTCGGCGTGACGACCGACTACCTGGTCGCGCGCGAGTGGGCGCTGGAGTCCGGCCGCGAGTTCACCGGCTCCGACATCGACGCGGCGGCGAAGATCGTGCTCGTGGGACAGACCGTCGCGCGGACGCTGTTCGGCGAGTCCGACCCGGTCGGCGAGACGATCCGCATCCGCAACGTCCCGCACGAGATCGTCGGCCTCCTCGAGCGCAAGGGTCAGAGCATGATCGGCCAGGACCAGGACGACGTCGTGCTGATCCCGATCTCGACCGCGCGCAAGCGCGTGCTCGGCGGCCAGCAGGTGCGCGCGCGCAACGTCGGCTCGATCACGGTGAAGGTCCGCCAGGGCGCGGACGTCGCGCACGCCGAGCAGCTGATGCGCGACCTCCTGCGCCAGCGACACCGGCTGCAGGCGAACCAGGAGGACGACTTCTTCGTGCGCAACCTCTCCGAGGTGCTCTCCGCGCAGGAGGCGAGCTCGCGCGTGCTCGCGATCCTGCTCGCGGCGATCGCGTCGGTGTCGCTCCTCGTCGGCGGCATCGGCATCATGAACATCATGCTGGTGTCGGTCACCGAGCGCACGCGCGAGATCGGGCTGCGCATGGCGGTCGGCGCCAAGTCGCGCGACATCCTCACGCAGTTCCTGGTCGAGGCGGTGACGCTGTCGCTCATCGGCGGGATCGTCGGCATCGTGCTGGGCGCCATCGCGTCGGTGCTGGTCGGCGAGTTCGCGGGATGGCGCACCGAGATGGGCGCCGACGCCGTGCTGCTCGCGTTCGGGTTCTCCGCGGCGGTCGGCGTGTTCTTCGGCTTCTACCCGGCGCGCAAGGCGTCGCGGCTCGTGCCGATCGAGGCGCTGCGGCACGAGTGATCGCATGCGCCGCGCGCGGGCTCACGCGGCGAGCCACCTGTCAGAACTGACAGTAGCGGGGCGACCGGCGCCGGCCTAGAGTCCTTCGCGTCACCCTTCCGGGTGCGCTTGCCGGGAGACCGCCATGAAGCTCGTCGTCGTCGACGACCACCCGCTGATCCTCGAGGCGCTCGCGACCTACGTCGCGCAAGCGGAGCCGCACTGGACGCTCGTCACCGCGTGCTCGCGCGACGAGGCGCTGCGCGCGCTCGCGCTGCACCCCGACTGCGACGTCCTGCTGCTCGACCTCGCGCTGCCCGGCACGCGCGGGCTCGCGTTCCTCGCCGAGCTGGTTCGCGACCGCCCGCGCCTGCCGATCGTCGTGCTCTCGGCGACGCACGACCGCGCGACCATCGACGGCGCGCTCGCCGCGGGGGCGCGCGGCTACGTCGCGAAGCGCGCGGACGCGGCCGAGGTGATCGCGGCGGTCAAGGCGACCGCGCGCGGCGGCCGCCCGGTCGCGAGCGCGACGGACCCGCGCTCGCGCCCCGCCGGCGCATGGCCCGTCGGCCTCGAGATCGGTTTCACGCAACGCCAATCCGACGTGCTGCGCCTGCTCGTGCAGGGCAAGCCCAACAAGCTCATCTGCCGCGACCTCGCGTTGTCCGAGGGAACCGTCAAGGTCCACGTGAGCGCGATCCTCAGGGCGCTCAACGTGCACACGCGCGCGCAGGCGATCGCCGAGCTCGCGCGGCGCGGCGTCGGCGCCGACACGCTCACGCTGCGCTGACGCGCCGGCCGAGCCGATGGACGCGGATCGCGCATCCGCGCTCGCGTCGCCCTCCCCGCTCGGGCGGGCGCGCGCCGACCAGGTCGCGACGCTCTACGCGAGCTGGCCGCGCACGACGGCGTCGATGCTGTTCGGCGCCGCGCTGTTCTGCGCGGCGATGTGGGGGCAGGCGCCGCCCGCGCTGATGGCCGCGTGGATCGCGCTGGTCGTCGCGAACCAGGGCTGGCGCGCGTTGCTCGTGCGCGCGTGGCGGCGCGCGCAACCCGGTGCGTCGGCGATACGGCGCTGGGGTCGCTACTGGTCGGTCGGCTCGACCGCGGCGGGCGCGCTCTGGGGCGCCGCGGCGATCGCGATGTTCCCGGCGTCGCCGCCGCACCAGGCGCTGTCGATCGTCTGCCTGTTCGGCGTCGTGCTGGGCGGACTCAACCTCACCGCGGTGTACAAGCCGTCGTTCTACGGCTTCGTGCTGCCCGCGCTGGTGCCGCTGATCGTCCGCGTCGGCCTCGAGGGCGGCCCCGTTCACCTGTACACCGCGCTGGTGATGGCGGTCGTGCTCGCGTTCGTGCTCGCGTTCGGCCACCGGCTGAACGACGTGCTCACCGACGCGCTCGCGACGCGCCACCGCAACACCGACCTGATCGCCGAGCTCAAGGCGCGGACGCGCGCGGCGGTCGACGCGCGTGCGGCGGCCGAGGAGGCCAACCGCGGCAAGAGCCAGCTGCTCGCGGCTGCGAGCCACGACCTGCGCCAGCCGCTGCACGCGCTCGGGCTGTTCGTCGCGGCGCTCGGCAGGAGCGCGCGCGACGGCGAGCTCGCGCCGCTGGTGGCGAGCGTGCGCGCGGCGCTGGTCGCGCTGGAGGCGCAGTTCGCGCAACTGCTCGACCTGTCGCGGCTGGAGGCGGGCGCGCTCTCCCCGTCGCGCGAGCGCGTGCCGCTGGCGCCGCTGTTCGAGCGGCTCGCGCGCGAGTTCGGCGTCGAGGCCGGCTCACGCGGGCTCTCGCTGACGTTCGTGCGCACGCGGCTCGCGGTCGACTCCGATCCGCTGCTGCTCGAGCGGATGCTGCGCAACCTGGTGTCCAACGCGCTGCGCTACACGCGCCACGGCGGCGTGATCGTCGGCGCGCGGCGCCGCGGTGCGAACGTGGCCGTCGAGGTCGTCGACAGCGGCGTGGGCATCGCGCCCGAACACCGCGAGCGCGTGTTCGACGAGTTCTTCCAGGTGCCCGGCCGCGCCGACCGGCCGCGCGCGGGCGGCATGGGCCTCGGGCTCGCGATCGTGCGCCGGTTCGCCGCGCTCGTCGGCGCGAGGCTCACGCTCGAGAGCATGCCCGGCCACGGATCGCGGTTCGGGATCGTCGCGCCGCGCGCCGCGGACGCCCCGCCGCCGCGGATCCGCCGCGCACCCGACGGCAGGACGCTCGCGGGCGCCTGCATCGCGGTGATCGACGACGATCCCGCGGCGGTGGAAGGCATGCGCGCGCTGTTCTCGACCTGGGGCGCCGAGATCGCCGGCGGCGCGCACGCCGACGCGGTCCTCGCCGCGCTCGGCGAGGTCGGGCGCTACCCGGACCTCATCGTCGCCGACCTGCGCCTCGACGACGACGCGAGCGGGCTCGCCGCGATCGCCCGCCTGCGCGACGAGCTGGGCGTGTGCGTGCCCGCGCTCGTCGTGAGCGGCGACCTGCGCGCCGCGGCCGAGCGCGAGGTGCGCTCGGCCGGATTCATGCTGCTCGCGAAACCGGTGGTTCCGGCGTCGCTGGAGGCCGCCGCGTCCACGCTGGTCGAGGCCCCGGGCATCGCCCGGTGACTGCTCGCAGCCGATCTCGCTTGCACCGGAAGGCCGCCGGTCGCGGCGCCCGCCGCCCGCGAGTGCCCCCGGCTCGCAACGCCGGTGAAGGCGAACGAACTCCGGACGGAGGCGCACGTTGCCGGCGCGCGACGATTCGACGGCCGCGGAGCCGTGGCCGGGTTCGCGTGCGGTCCGCCCGGCGTGTAGAATCGCGCCGGTGCCGGGAGGACGAACCATGCGCTCGACCGTGCGCGGCGAACAGCCCGCGCCCGCAGGGGGGAGCATCAGCGAACTGCGCACCGCCGGCGGCTATCTCAGAGGGCTGGGAGCATTCCTGACGCGGCCGCAGGATTTCGAGGAGGGCCGCGGCCGACTCGAGCGTCAGATGGCACGGCGGCAGCGAACCTTCGCGGACGTGCTGCAGCGCGCCGTCTTCGAGAATCCGGGGAGTCCGTACCGGCGGCTGTTCGCGTGGGCGCGGATCACGCAGGCCGACGTCGCGCGCCTGCTGGCCGAAACGGGCGTCGAAGGCACGCTGGAGCGGCTCCACGATGCGGGCGTCCATGTCCATCTCGATGAATTCAAGGGCAGGCGGCCGATCGTGCGGCCCGGACTCGACCTCGAGGTGCGCGCCGAGGATTTCGACAATCCGCTGACCACGCGGCAATACGAGGCGCGCACCGGAGGATCCTCGGGCGCCGCGCGCCGCATCCTCGTCGATCTCGGTCTGCTCGAGCACGAGAGCGCCTACCACGCGTCGTTCCTGGCCGCGACCGGCACCGGCGACCGCGCGCTGGCGATCTGGCATCCGGCGCCGCCCGGCGCGGTCGGCATCAAGACGGCGCTGATCCGTTCGAAGCTGGCGCGACCGGCCGAGAAATGGTTCTCGCAGACCCCGCTCAACGCGGGCTCGCTCAAGCATGCGGCGTTCACGCGCGCGACGGTCCTCACCGCGCGGCTGTGCGGCGCGCCGGTGCCGATGCCCGAGTACACGCCGGCGCAGGACGTCGGCCGCGTCGTCGCGTGGCTCGCGCGCAAGTGCGCGCAGGGCGAACCGGCGATCCTGGTCACGACCGCGAGCGCGGGCGTGCGCACCTGCACCGCGGCGATCGACGCCGGCGTGGACATCCGCGACACGCTGTTCATCCTGGGCGGCGAGCCGTTCACGCCGGCCAAGGCGGAGTTGATCGCCCGCACGGGAAGCCGGGCCGCGAGTCACTACGCCATGGTGGAGGCCGGCGCGATCGGCGTCGCCTGCCAGGCGGCCACGCATCCCGACGACGTGCACCTGCTCGGCGACAAGGTCGCGACGATCCGGCGCGACCTTGTCGTCGGCGATTCCGGCAGGCCGCTGCCGGCGCTGTTCCACACGACGCTGCTGCACGCGTCGCCCAAGGTGATGCTCAACGTGGAGAGCGGCGACTACGGCGTGCTGGAGGATCGGGACTGCGGCTGCCGCGCGCTTCCGCCGCCGTTCCGCCGTCACCTGCACACGATCCGAAGCTACGAGAAGCTGACCAGCGAAGGCATGAGCTTCCTCGGCGGCGACCTGCTGACGCTCGTCGAGCAGGTGCTGCCGGCCCGCTTCGGCGGCTACCCGACCTACTACCAGTTCGTCGAGCGGGAGCAGGCGGGCCTGCCGAAGGTCAGCCTCGTCGTCAGCCGCGCCGTCGGCAAGCTCGATGCCGCGCTCGTCGTCGAGACCGTGCTCGACTTCCTCCGCCGCCGCGGGCTCGCCGCCGCGATGATCGCCAGCATGTGGACGCAGGGACGGACGCTGGAGGTCCTGCGCGGCGATTCGCACGTCACGTCCGGCGGCAAGATCCAGCCGCTGCAGGTCGTCGAATAGCGGCGATGCTCGCGCTGCTCCAGTTCGACGCGGCCGCGCTTCCGCTGGTCGCGCAGATGATGGCGGACGGCAGGCTGCCCACGCTGGCCGACCTGCGGCGGCGCGGAACGTGGATGCGCCTCGACGCGCCGCTCCTGCAGTCGGCGGCGCATCCGACGCTCTACACCGGCATGGATGTCCGCGATCATGGCCTGTACTCGGCGTTCCCGTGGTCGTCCGCCGACCAGCGTGCGTTCCCGGTGCAGCGGTTTCGCAAGCCGCCCACCGTATGGGAGCGCCTGACCGATTGCGGCCGTCGTTCGCTCGTCGTCGATCCGTACCTGTCGTGGGCGCCGCGCGAGATGGCCGGCGTGTACCTGAGCGGCTGCCATTTCGTCGACCGGATCGTGCTGCCGCGCCGCTCGGTCCCCTCGCATGTGCACCGCGATCTCGCCGCGCGGCACGGCCGGCCGCCGCGGCTCGACGACGTCTACGGCCGGCCGCGGGTCGCGTCGCTCGTCGGCCTGCGCGATCACCTGGTCCGCTCGCCGCAGCGCGTGGCCGCGGCCGTCGTCGACCTGCTGCGCGAGGACGAGTTCGACCTGCTGTGGCTCACCTTCGGCGCCGCGCACAAGGCGGGGCACCACCTGTGGGATGCCGCCTCGGTCGTCGATGGCCCGATCGGCGAGGGCGCCTCGCGTGCGCTGCGCGACGGGCTGGAGTCGGTGTACGTCGCCATCGATCGGGCGATGGCGCGCGTCCTCGACGCGCTGCCGCGACATGCCGACGTGATCGCGTTCTCGCCGACGGGCATGGGACCGAACCTCAGCCGCGCCGACCTGCTTCCGGGCATGCTCGAGGCCGTGCTGAATGGCAACGCGCGCGGGAGCGCGTCGATGCGCCGCGGATCGCGCTCCCCG
Organism: Burkholderiales bacterium; assembly: GCA_905339295.1. GTDB lineage: Bacteria > Pseudomonadota > Gammaproteobacteria > Burkholderiales > Casimicrobiaceae > VBCG01. Next base: position 24,022 of record CAJPFI010000022.1, on the reverse strand, counting down.
ATCTGGTCATTGCGCGGGCGGGTGCCGGTCGCGTGGCGTTCATGGATCGCCAGCGCCCTGCCCGACGACCTGGTGGCCAACCTGACGACGCGCCTCTACCTGCAGGCCGACTGGTCGAACACGCGCGCGATGGCCGTCCCAGGCGAGAACCAGGGCTACGTCCGGCTCAATCTCCGCGGGCGCGAGCGCGAGGGCAGCGTCGACCCGTCCGAGGCCGACGCCCTGCTGGACGCGATCGCCGAGGGCCTCGCGTCGTTTCGCGATCCCGACGGCCTGCCCTCGATCAGGAAGGTGGAGCGGATGACCGCGCTCGCCGACCGTCCTTCGGTACCGGAGTTGCCGGATCTCGTGGTCAGCTGGTGCGATCGGCCCGCGGCGCGCCTGTCCAGGGTCGAGTCGCCGCGTTTCGGCACGGTCGCGCGGCAGGGCTCCGGCAGCGGCCGATCCGGCAATCACACCGACGACGCCTGGGCGATCGTCGTGCCGGGCCGCTCACGCCCGCGCGACCTCGGTCGTCCCGCCGGGATCGCCGACATCGGCGCCACCGCCTGCGAGCTGCTGGACGCCGACCGGGCGGGTCTCGCCGGATCCTCGCTCCTCGAGGCTGCGTAAGCGGACACGACGATGGGGACTTCCGGCATGCCGGCGCCCGCGGCGAGCGGCTCGTGGCGCGAATCGACCGCGCGCCTGCTGTGGCACGCGCATCCGGCGCGCCCGGGCCCCGAGTATGCGTTCCTGCGCGAGAGCGAGTGGTGGCCGCACGAGCGCCTCGTCGACCTGCAGCTGGCCGCGTTGCGTCAACTGGTGGGCGCGGCGGATCGCGTGCCGTTCCACCACGAGCGGTTCGCGGCGGCCCGCATCCGCGCCGACGACCTGCGCACGATCGACGATCTCGCCCGGCTCCCGATCCTGGAGCGTGACGATCTGGTGCGGCTCGGCGTCGAGGGCATGCGCACGCCCGGCAGCTGGGGCCTCCGGGCCAGGAGCTCGGGCTCGCTCGGGAAGCCGGTCGAGTTCCTGTGGCCGCTTTCGCAGATGCGCTGGCTCGATGCCGGCGAAGCGCGCGCGCGCTCGTGGTTCGGTTCGGGCATCGGCGAGCGGCGCGTCGAGGTGCGTTGCCGTCCCGTGGGTCCCGCGCAGGCGATCAGCGCGGCGATCCTCAACACCAGCGCGCTGCACGCGCCGTCGGTCGCCGACCCCGCCGTCCTGCATCGCCTCGCGCGATCGATCGAGCGCCGGCCGCCGTCGATGGTGTGGGGCGTCTCGAACACGCTCTACGCCGTCGCGCTGGCGCTGCTCGACCACGGAACCCGGGTTCGCGTCGGCTCGTGCGTCAGCGGCGGCAATCACCTGCACCCGCACTACCGGCACGCGATGGAGGAGGCGTTCGGCTGCCGCGTGTTCGAGCGGTACGCGACGATGGAAACCGGCGTCGTCGCGCACGAGTGCCCGGAGGCCGGCTCGCTGCACGTGCCCGCCGAGGGCCTGATCGTCGAGATCGTCGCGCCCGACGGTACGCCGGTGGCGGCGGGCGAGACCGGCGACGTGCTGGTGACCGCGCTGCGCAACCGCGCCACGCCGCTGATCCGCTATCGCGTCGGCGACCGGGCGATCGCGCCGCCGCGCCCGCAATGCGCCTGCGGTCGCGGCCTCCCGGTGTTCGGGGCGGTCGCAGGGCGCAGCAACGACTTCCTGCGCGCGTCGACCGGCGCGAGGATCGGCCCGCGACAGGTCGTGGACGCGGTTCGCCCGGGCCTGGACGGCAGCGTCGTGGATATCCAGGTGGTGCAGGATTCGCAGTCGCGCCTTCTTGCCCGTGTCGTCCAGCGCGCATCGCCGCGACAGGAAGCGGACCGCGCGCGCATCGCCGCCATCCTGCACGACCTGGTCCGTCCGCCCGTGCCACCGCGTGTCGAGCGGGTCGAGCGGATTGACCTCACGCCCGGCGGCAAGCTGCGGACGATCGTGTCGCAGATGGCGGATCGCGCGTAGCGCGGATCGCCGCGCGCCACGCGCCCGGGCGCGAGGGGCGTCGCGCCCGCGGCCGGCGGATCCCGCCGGCCATTGGAAGGCGCGGTCCTGCGCCGGCGTCGAAGGGGGGTTCTCGGCCGGGGGGCGAATCGGCAGGACCGCGGGGGACGTCCTAGGCCATGAAGCCGACGTTGCGCACGCCCGCCGACCAGTTGGAGAGGTTCGGGAACGCGTAGGCGATGTCGGCCGCGGCCATGCCGAACCACGTCGCGAGCGTGTTGCCGATCTGGTCGACCGACGTCGTCGGCAACCACGCGCCATTGCTGCCGGTGTCGTCGGGACCCTTGAGGAACAGCTGCGGGTAGGTGCCGTACATGTCGCCGCCCTTCACCGCGCCGCCCATCACCAGGTAGTTGCCGCCGTAGGCGTGGTCGGTGCCGATCGACTGGTTGCCGATGAACGTGCGGTTGAAGTCCGACATCGTGAACGTCGTGACGCTGTTCGCGAGGCCGGCGGCCACCGTGTAGTCGTAGAACGCGCGCGTCGCGCGGGCCACCGTGGTGAGGAGATTGCCTTCGGCGGTCAGCAGGTTCGAATGGTTGTCCCACCCGCCGATGTTGACCAGGAAGACCTGGCGCTTGACGCCGAGCGCCGCGCGGCCCTCGATCATGCGCGCGACCTGCTTCAGCTGGTTCGCGAGCCCGGTGTTGAGCAGCGCGCCGTCGACGGTGAACGCGTTGGTGATGATCGCCGGTTGCGCCGCCGTCAGCAACGGGTTGGCCGCGTCCGCCGCGGTGAGCGCCGACTCGAGGATGGACGCGCCGCCCTCGTAGATCTTGTTCCCGCCGTTCATCGCCAGCATCGCGCGAAGCGCGTTGTAGCGCGCCACCGCCGCCGGGGCGGTCGACTGCCCGGAGAGCAGGACACCGCCGGACGCCGGGATCACGAACGGCGTCGTCTGGTGGCCCGAGCCGAAGATCTGCGTCCCCGACACCGACACCATCGTCGGGACCTTCTGCCCGGCGTTGGCCGACGTGAGACGGTCCGCGAGGCGGCCGCCCCAGCCGGTGCGCACGACCTCGCCGCGCAGCAGTCCCTGCCACAGCATCTGCTGGTCGGAGTGCGAGAACAGGTTCGGCGGCCGATTGATGCCCGCCTTGTATTCGGCCATCGTGATCGGCGCGATCAGCGTGCCCGCGTTCGCGATGACGGCGAGTCTCTTCTGGTCGTAGAGCTCGCGCAGCGGCTGCAGGTTGGGGTGGAAGCCGTACGACTTCCCCCCCTGCCTCGACGCGGTGAACGTCAGCAGGTTCGCCTGCGGGATGCCCACCTGCGACGCGGTCGTGCGGACCAGCGAGTACTGCGCGTAATCGGTGTCCGGGACCACGATGTTGTTGCTGTCCGCGCCCCCGAACATGAACAGGCAGACGAGCGCCTTGTAGTCGGACACCGACTGCGCGCAGGCGGACTCGATGCCGAAGCGGCCGAAGGCGCCGGCCATCGCCGCGCCGGTGAGCGCGCCGGTGCGCGAGAGGAACTGTCGACGGTTCGCGCTCATGTCAGCGCTGCACCTGGTAGTGGAACGACGATGCGATCAGGTAGACCGCGGCGCGGGAGCGATCGGTCAGTTGCGCCTGCGTGGGCGTGGCCGAGAGCACGACGGCATTGACGGCCGCGATCACGGCATCGCGCGACGCGGGCGGCAGCGGCCCGCCGAGGAGCGCCTCGGAGACCTTGTCCGTCAGCAGCGCCGCGTCGGTGGCGAACGGGTCGAACTGGAACGTGTTGAGCCGCGTCCCGGTCGCGTTGGCGAGGTTGCCGTCCGGCGCGATGCCGCTGTAGACGAGCGAGTACACGAGGTTGGTCCGCGCCACGGCCGAGTTGCTGTTGTGGATGCCGAACTCGGGGGCGAGGATCGACGTCCCGGGGACGGTCTCGTCGGGCTGGAAGTAGTTGAACACCGTCGGCGAGTAGTACGGCCGCTGGCCGAGCGTCGACGCGCGGTCGCCCAGCGCCGTGCCGTCGGTCACGCCGTTGAGCGCGCGGACGAGCCCGGTGATCATCAGGACCGGCTCGCGCAGCGTGCCGAACCCCGGATCGGCCTTGGTCGGTCCGCGCGCCTCGCTGTCGAGCAGGATCGCGCGCACGACCGCCTTCAGGTCGCCGCGAACGCCCGCTCCGTTGTTGTTGAAGATGGCGGCGACGCGTCCCACGTACGCGGGCGACGGATTGCCCGTCACGAGGCGCTGGATCAGCTGCTTGCCGATGAACGGGCCGGTGTTCGGGTGAACGAACACGTTGTGGACCGCGTCGTCCATGTCCTTCTGCGGCGTCTGGCCCGCGGGCAGGACCGTGCCGTTCAGCAGCGTCTTCGCGTCGGGATCGTGGCCGGTCGTCGCGGTGCCCGGATACACGCCCATGTCGGCGCCGTAGTAGACGCCGTTCTTCTTCGTGATCGCGCTGCCGTCGGGGTTCGCGTAGGTCCAGCCGGTGAACACGCGCGCGAACTGCTTGATGTCGTCCTGGTCGTAGGTCGGAATCGGGTCGCCGAACGCGTCGAGCAGCGGCGTCCCGTCGGCCTTGAGCTCGTGCAGGCCGATGCTGAAGAGCTGCTTGATCTCGCGGGCGTAGTTCTCGTTCGGCACCTTGCCCGTCGTCGGGTTCGGCCGGTCGTTGTTCACCGAGTCGAGCCAGTTGCCCATGGCCGGCGACACCGAGATCTTCTTCAGGATCGTCTCGTAGTTGCCGAAGGCGTTCTCGAACATGATCTGCTGGTAGCGCGCCATCACGTGCGCCCGCGACAGGTCGGCCTCGACCCCGGAGATCACGAGGATCTGCGAGAGCGCCCAGGCCACGCGCTGGCGCAGCTGGTCGGCGCCGAACGCCGCGTGGGTGAACAGGTCGCGCTGCATCATCTGCAGCGACAGGTGGTCGCGGACGCAGGTCGATTGCGGCGAGTTCCCCGGGTAGCTGCCGCCGAGCGGGTCGCGCGTCGTGCAGTCGGCGGTCTCGGAGAGCTGGATCCTGTTGTAGCGGGTCGCCGGGTAGCCGGACATCGGCTTCACGAACTGGTCGTCGATCCAGCCGGTGACGCCCTTCGACACCACGTTCGCGGCCTCGCCCTGCGACGCGCCGAACGTCGCCTGGTTGAGCAGGCGCCAGACGTCGGCGCTGCGCGGGGCGGACGGCGGCGGCGTCTGCGCCGACACGACCTGCCCGAGCGTCGTGTTCACGTTGCCGACGTCGTCGACCGCGTCCGCGTGGTAGGTGACCTGTCCCGGCGAGGCGACCGTGTCGGTCCACGTGAACGGCGTGGCGGTCTTCTCGCCGAGCTTCGCGCCGTTCCGGTAGAACTGGACCTTCGCGATCGTGCCGTCCGTATCGCTCGCGCTCACGGTGAGCGTGATCGTCGCGGGCGCCATCACGAGCGTGTTGGAGAGCGACAGCGACACCGCCGGCTTCTTGTTGAGCTGGATCGCCGTCCCGGACGTCACGTCGATCTCCGCCGTCGAGGTCGAGGCGTTCTTGTTGTCGACCGCGACCGCCCTGAACTTGTAGACGCCCGGCACCGTCGTCGTGTAGTCGAACGTGTACGGCGGCGTCGTGACGTCGGCGCGCTTGGTCCCGTTCTGGTAGAAGCTCACGCGCGTGATCGTGCCGTCGTCGTCGCTCGCGGTCGCGGTCAGCGTGACGGTGCCCGGGAACGGGATCTGCGTCCCGGAGACCGCGAGCGAGACCTTCGGCGCGATGTTGGTCGCGTTGCCGACCGAGACGTTGACGTCGGCGGACGTGGTCGTGGCGCCCTTGTCGTCGGTGGCCCTCGCGCTGAACTTGTAGATCGCCGTCGCCGTCGTCGTGAACGACGCGGTCCAGGGCGCGGCGGTCTTCTCGGCGATCTTGGTGCCGCCCTGGTAGAACTCGACCTTCGCGACGGTTCCGTCGTCGTCGCTCGCCGTCGCGGTCAGCGTCAGCGGCCCGGGCGCGGCCTGCGACGAGGGCGACACCGAGAGCGTGACCTTCGGCGCGACGTTGGTGAGCGTCCCGACGGTGACGCCGATTTCGGTCGAGGTCGTGCTCGCGCCATCGTCGTCGACCGCGACCGCCCGGAACTTGTAGAGCCTGGCCGTCGCCGCGTTGTAGGCGATCGCGAAGGGCGCGGACGTGACTTCGCCGAGCTTGTTGTTGCCCTCGTAGAACGTCACCTTGGCGATGCTGCCGTCGTCGTCGGTCGCGCTCGCCGCGAGCGACACCGTGCCGGGACCCGGGAGCGTCGCCGGCGACGCCGACAGCGTGACCTTGGGCGGAACGTTCACCGAGACCGGCCCCGCCTGCACGTTGACCGTGGTGGTCGTCGTCGCCGCGTTCAGGTTGTCGAACGCGATCGCGCGGAACGCGACCATGCCGGCGACCGTGACCGGGTAGTTCATCGTGTGCGGCGCGACGACCGTCTCGCCGACCTTGGCGGCACCCGCGTAGAACTCGACGCGCACCACCTGCCCGTCGGTATCGCTCGTGTCGACCGAGAGCGTGACGATCGCCGGCACCACCGGCACCGTCGTCGGCGTGACGCTGAGCTTCGCGATCGGCGCGATGTTGCCGCCCGTCGCGCCGGTCGGGTAGACCTGATAGGCCGTGCCCTCGTAGGCGAAGAACGGCCAGCGCTGCAGCACCATGTCGCGCTCGGCCGCGTTGGTCGTGAAGAAATGCGCGCCCGTGTTCGTGTTGTAGAAGCGGTACAGCGGGACCCGGCCCGCGCCGGCGGCCGCGGGCGCGTAGTAGGCCGGGCCCTCGAACGCGAACACCGGCCAGGTCGCGAGGACGAAGTTCTTCTCCTCCTCCGACTGCGTGTAGAAGTGCGTGCCGGTCCGCGTGTTGTAGAAGCGGTAGACGGGCAGGTTGCCCGCCGTCGGCGCCGGGTGCGCGTAGTACGCGGGCCCCTCGTAGGCGAAGTGCGGATAGCGCGACAGCACGAGGTCGCGCTCCGGGGTCGAGATCGTGTAGAAGTGCGTCCCGGTCGCCGTGTTGTAGAAGCGGAATACCGGATTGGGGAGCTGCGCCTGCGCGGCGCCGGCGAACGCGGCGAACGCGAGGACCGCGAATCCGAGGCAACCGCGCGCGAATGCGCGGACGCCGACGCCGGCTTTGCTCGTCTGATGCATCGCTACGGACCTCCCCCGCCGTTGTGCCTTCCGGAGCGCCGCGATGCGCGCTGCAGTCCTCGGCGCATTATTCCATCGGCATAAAGTGGCTGACAAGTCCCGTTTGTCGCCTGAGGGACGAAAGCCGGCCACTGAACGACGTTTCTGCCAGAAGTCCGTGAAAGTTGTCGCTTAACCTGTTGTTAACATTGTGATTACTTACGATGATCGGCTATCGATCCCGTTCGCTGGCCAGCGGTTCATGACGTTCGAATGGCGGCCCGCCCTAGGGGAGCGCGCCAGACTCGCCCGGCAGAGGGCGGGAGAAGATGCCTGTCGTGGCCGCCCGCGACGTGCCGGGGCGCGCCGGACGAACTCCTATGACATGGGAATGGCCACGCCGGGCGCGCCCCGGGGCACGAAGACCGGGCCTGCGAGGCGAACCAGGCATGGCGCGGAGGCACCGGCGCGCGCCCGGGATCTCGACATCGCCCGCAGGAAGGTCCGCTTCGATCGCCGGGTCGGCCGCCCCGGCGCAACGCCGCGCGAATGGCGCAGGCTCGCGGAGCGGGACGCATCGCGCGCCGGGAACGTCGCCAACGGCCTCATGGGTCCGGGCAACGGGCCCGTTCGGCACGGGTGGCGGTCGCGACGGGGCCGGGGAAGCCGCCGCGAACGCGCGGACAAGCCGCGTCGCGATGCCGTCGCCCCCCCCCCCCGCGAGCCGAAACACGGCCACGCGCACCGGCGTGCGGACCGGCGGCAGCGACGAGCGAGCAAGACGCGGGGACCCGGGCGTCCATCGTCGGAACGGCGCGGCCAGGACCTCGCGGTCGCCCATCCATTCCGGTGTCAGAAGGCCACGCCGACGCGACTGTGCCTTCCAGGTGGCGAGGGTTACGCGGGATTGCGGATCGCCGGTCGCGACGATCGGGTGCCCTTCACGGTCTCCGATGGCCGGCATCGCGACGGTGCGCTGCAGGAGGGCGTGCGGTCGAAGAGCCGGTTGCCCGGTGCAGCGCACGACAAGCGCGGAAGACCCCTGAATCGCCGCCCGGACGGGCGGCGTTTCCGGGGCGAGGGGATCGCTCCCCTCGGGTCGCTCAGGACGGCGCGCGCGGCGAGCGCTCGCGCATCCGCTCCTGCATCCGGCCGCGCATGGTCTCGGCGCGATCGAGACGGACCTTGATCGCGTCGCGGACAACCGCCTTCTGGTCGGGGCGGAGGGTCGCGTAGAGCTTGAGCCACTCGTCGCGGGCCTGGCGGCGCGCGGCGCGCGCCTGCTCCTCGACCGCGTCGAGCGCCGAGGCGATCGCGGCCAGGTCGGGTTCGGTCTTCGCGAGCTCGGTCTCGACCTTCGCGCGGATGCCGGTGCGGTTCGCGTGCATCTTCTCGCGCGCGGCGAGCGATTGCGCCCGCGCGTTGTCGAACATCACCTGCTGCGTGGTGTCGAGCGCGAGCTTGTCCTTCATCGTCGCGAGGATCTGCTCGACCATCTCGCCCGACGCGGGCGGACCGCCGGCGGGGCCGTGCATCCCGGGGCCGCGCCCCGGGCCCGGGCCCGCGATGGCGACGGTGGAGGCGAGGAGCAATGCGGCGGCAAGGGCGGCCGGGCGCATGGAACGGGAAACGTGCGTCATGTCGGGTACCTTTCGGAAGTGACGGAAATCGTCCCGCGGGGCGGCATCTCCGCTCGGCGGGGTCGTGAAGTTCGAACGCAGGATGCGCCGGGAGTTGCGCCGCCGGCGGCCGCGCGTGCAACCGGTCGTTGCGGCGCGCCCGGATCGTTACACTCGGTTACAGCCCGCGTCGCGCCGATCGACCCGCATTGCGTTCCAATCGAGACGTGCCCATGAGCAACGCGAGACCTCCGCCCCCGCCCACGCGAATCCTCGTCGTCGACGACGACGTGCGCCTGCGCGACCTGCTGACCCGCTACCTCGCGAGCCAGGGATTCGAGGTGCGCGCGATCCCCGATGCCCGCGAGATCGACAAGTGGCTCCAGCGCGACCCCCCGGGCCTCGTGGTGCTCGACCTGATGCTCCCGGGAGAGGACGGGCTGGCCGTCTGCCGGCGGCTGCGCGGTGCCGGCGAGAACGTCCCGATCATCATGCTCACCGCGAAGGGCGAGGACGTCGACCGCATCGTCGGCCTCGAGATGGGCGCCGACGACTATCTCGGCAAGCCGTTCAATCCGCGCGAGCTGGTCGCGCGCATCCACGCAGTGCTGCGCCGCCATGCGCTGCGGCCCGCGCCGGGCACGCCGGACGAGTCCGGCGTGGTGGCGTTCGGCCGCCACCGCCTCGACCACGCGGCGCGCACGCTCGTGCTCGACGAGACCGTCACCCACCTCACGACCGGCGAGTACTCGCTGATACGCGTGTTCGCGCAGCACCCGCGCCTGCCGCTCGCGCGGGAGAAGCTGATGCAGCTTGCGCGCGGGCGCGACCACGAGGTGTTCGACCGGGCCATCGACGTGCAGGTGTCGCGCGTGCGCAAGCTGGTCGAGCCCGATCCGGCCAACCCGCGCTACATCCAGACGGTCTGGGGCATGGGCTACGTGTACGTTCCCGACGACGCCGGGCCGGGACAGGTGCCGTGACGCGTCGCCGTCGACGCCCCGGCGCCGGGAGCGCAGCGTGACGCTCCTCCCGCGCTCGCTGTTCGGTCGCCTGACGCTGCTGCTCGTCGCGGTGGTCGCGATCGCGACGGTGTCGATGATCGTGCTGTTCCGCCAGGACCGCGCGGCGCTCGTCGAGCGCCAGTTCGGCGAGACCAAGATTGCGCAGCTCAAGGCTTTGCGCGCCGCGCTCGAGGGCGCGGAGGGTCCCGAGCGACGCGAGACGCTCCAGCGCATCGGGCGCGAGTTCGGCGCGCGCATCATTCCCGAAGCGGAGCGGCCCGGGCTCGCGATGGGCGGCCCGCCGCGCGGCCCGCTCGTCGCCGAGCTCGAGAACCGCCTGCGCGCGGCGCTCGGTCCGGGCACCGAGGTCCGCGCGATGCCCGGGCGCCAGCAGTTCCTCGTGCGCCTGATGTCGGGCGACACCGCGTACTGGGCGGCCTTCCCGATGCCCGCCGCGCGCGAGCTCGACAACGCGCCGTCGCGCGGCCTCCTGTGGTCGCTCGCGATCGTCGCGCTGCTGCTCGCCGCGGCGTATGCGTTCGCGCTCTACCTGTCGCGCCCGTTGCGCCAGCTGAACGCAGCGGTCGACGAGCTCGGGCGCGGCGGGACGCCGTCGCCGCTGCCCGAGACCGGCCCGACCGAGATCGCCGCGGTCAACCGCCGCTTTAACGCGATGCTCGCGAACCTGCGCCAGATCGAACGCGACCGCGCGGTCCTGCTCGCCGGCGTCTCGCACGACTTGCGCACGCCGCTCGCCCGCCTGCGACTGGGCGTCGAGATGGGCGCCGCGGGCGAGGATCCGTCTGTGCGCGCCGGCATGGTCGCCGACATCGAGGAGATGGACCGCATCATTGGGCAGTTCCTCGACTTCGCCCGCGCGGACGACACCTCGGGGCACGAGATCGCCGAGCTCGACCCGATCGTGCGTGCGCGCGTCGACCGCTACGCCGCGGCGGGGCACGACGTGACGTTCCGGCCCGGCGGCGTGCGCCCGCTGCCGATGAAGGCCACTGCCGTCGCGCGGCTCGTCGCCAATCTGGTCGACAACGCGCTCGCCTACGGCGCGCCGCCGGTCGAGGTCGAGACGCAGGACGGCGTCGCGTTCGCCACGATCGAGGTGCGGGATCGCGGCGCCGGCGTTCCGCCCGGCGACGTCGAGCGGCTCAAGCGCGCGTTCACGCGCTCGAGCGACGCGCGCGCGCGCGACGACGGCGCGGCCGGCGCCGGGCTCGGCCTCGCGATCGTCGAGCGCATCGCGCGCATGCACGGGGGGACGTTCGACCTGGCGCCGCGCGAAGGCGGCGGCACGGTCGCGCGGGTGACGCTCGCCACCGGCGCGCGCTAGCTCCCGTCGCGCAGGTTCCGACGACAGGGGAACGGATGGAATCGCTCGCCAGGCGAGGCGCGTGGCCGTGACCGTGCCCCCCATGCGGCGAGGCCGCGCAACGCGGCATGGCGGCCGAGTTCGCCGCGACCGGTCGAGCGAGCTTGCGGGACAGCGCACCGGGGAATCCCCGTGCACGTCCGCGCCGCGGGCCGGCACAGAGCTTCCCTGGTGCGGGCCGGGCCGACGCCCGGCCCGCGGGCGCGTGCGCCGGACCCGGTGTCAGGCGGACTCGCGGACCATCAGCACGCTCGCCATCGCCGCGATGCCCTCGCCGCGGCCGGCGAAGCCCAGCCGCTCGGTGGTCGTCGCCTTGACGCCGACGTCGCCGACCTCGCAGCCGAGGTCCGCCGCGAGGTTCGCGCGCATCGCGCCGACGTGCGGCGCGAGCTTCGGGGCCTGCGCGATCACCGTCGCGTCGACGTTGCCGACGCGGAACCCGCGCTCGCCAGCCATCGTCACGATGGCGCGCAGCAGCGCACGGCTGTCGGCGCCCTTCCAGCGCGGGTCGGTGTCCGGAAAGTGCATGCCGAGGTCGCCCAGGGCGAGCGCGCCGAGGATCGCGTCGCCGATCGCGTGGATCAGCACGTCGGCGTCCGAGTGCCCCTCGAGTCCGTGATCGAACGGGATCGTGACGCCGCCGATGACGAGCGGGCGCCCCGGGACGAGCGCATGGACATCGAATCCGCTGCCGACGCGAGGCGTGCTCATGCGCGCTCCCTGGCTTGCGCCGCGAGGATCGCCGCGGCGAGCGCGAAGTCCTCGGGCCAGGTGATCTTGAGGTTCGCGCGGCTGCCGGGCACGAGCCGCGGCATCCGGCACCCGCCGCGCGCGGCGAGCCGCTCCACGGCCTGCGCATCGTCGGTGGCGTCGGCGGCGTCCGGCGCGGCATAGGCCCGCGCGAGGACGCCGTGGCGGAACATCTGCGGTGTCTGCGCCTGCCACAGCCGCTCGCGGCCCTCGGTGCGCGCGACGCGCGGTTCGGCGTCGCCGTCGCCGCGCTTGAGCGTGTCGGCCACCGGCATCGCGAGCAGGCCGCCGACCGGATCGTTCCCGACGGCCTCGACCAGCCGCCGCAGCGACTCCACCGGCACGCAGGGCCGCGCGGCGTCGTGCACGAGGATCCAGTCGTCCGGGCCGCAGCGCGACGCGAGGACCGCCATGGCGTTCGTCACCGTCCGCGCGCGCGTGGTGCCGCCGCACGGCAGCGGCTCGACGCCCGGCCGCGGACCGATCGCCCCGGCGTAGCGAACGTCGTCGGGCGCGAGAGCGACGAGCACGCCGTCGAGCGCGAGCGCCCCGGCGAGTCGGTCGAGCGTGTGCGCCAGGATCGGCTTGCCGAGGATCTGGTGGTACTGCTTCGGCAACGCGACGCCGGCGCGGGTGCCGCCGCCCGCCGCGGGAACGATGGCGAAGCGCCTCGTCACGCTCATGTCAGGTCCTTCGCGTCGCGGCCACGGCGGTGGGAGACGACGACCAGCGTGTTCTCGTCGCCGCCCAGGTCCTTCAGGCGGACGACGCGGCCGGCGCCCTTCCGGAAGCAGTCCGCGACGTCGCGCTCCTTCCCGGCCGTGGCGCGCACGGGCGCGGCGTCGCAACCCGCCGGCTGCACGGGGAGGCTCATGCGCCGTTCGCGCGGCGGCATGTACGCGATCGTCCTGCCGTCGCCCGACGCGTGCAAGTGCGCGCGCGCCGGGTTGCGGACGAAGTCTCGAAGCGGTATCTCGGGCGAAACTGGCGCGGCGGCGAGCATGGCGGCGGCGATCGTCGGGCGGCGCGTCATCGGGGAGCCTCGTTCCGGTCGGGACGATCCGGGGGGATGCGGCGGGCGCGGTCCACGGAATCGCCGCGACCGGTCAGATCAGCTTCGCCAGCCGCGCCTCGTCGAGCGGCCGAAATCCCATGCGCTCGTAGAAACGCCACGCGAGCGCGTTCTCGCGATGGCACGCCGTGTCGATCCGGCGGGCGCCCTCGCCGCGAAGGTGACCGGCGAGCGCCTCGAGCATCGCGCTGCCGACGCCGCGCCCCTGCCAGCCGCCGCGGATCGTGACGTCGTCGAGCTTCGCGACGATGCCGCCGCGCGAGGTCGAGATCGCGCGGCACACGACGCAGGCGCCGACCGCGATCCTGCGGCCCCGCTCCCGCGCCCACGCGATCCACACGAAGCCGAGCTCCGGGCGCGCGACGAACATGTCGAGTGCGCGCCGGAGCGCGTCGGCGCCCCCGTCGCCGTACGCGGCCGACGACGCGAGGTAGTGCTCGTCGGCGGCGAGGAACTCCCCGAGCAGCGCGGACGCGTCGCTCCGCGTCGCGGCCGTCATCGGCTCGCACTCGATCGCCATCGCGGCGGAGCTCGGCGCCATCCCGGTCATGGCGGCACGACGAGCGGCGCCAGCGCGGCGCGGATGCGCTCCGGCACCGGCGCCGGCCGCTGCGTCGCGCGATCGACCCACACGTGCACGAACCGTCCGGTCGCCGCCGGGGAGTCGGTCCCGCGCCGGAACAGGCCGATGCGGTAGACGACGCTCGTCGTCCCGAGCCTCTCGATCGCGAGCCCCGCGTCGATCGTCTCGGGAAACGACAGCGAAGCGTGGAACCGGCATCCGGTCTCCACGACCAGCCCGATGATCGGGCCGCCCGCGATGTCGAGGCCGCCGTCGCGGATCAGGTGCTCGTTCACCGCGGTGTCGAAGTACGAGTAGTAGGTCACGTTGTTCACGTGGCCGTAGGCGTCGTTGTCCATCCAGCGCGTCGGGATCGCGAGGAAGCGCCGGTACGCCGAACGGGAGAAGCCGGCCTCTCCCGGACTCGCCGCTTCCCGGCGCTGCACCCCTCCCTCAAGGGACGCGGGCGAAACGCTCTCCGCGCGGCCGGGCTTCATCGCCGGCCGGCCGGCGAGCCGCCGAACATGCGCTCGTCGAGCAGCTCGATCCAGTGGCGCACCGGTCGCGACGTGCCCGCCGCGAGGTGCGTCTGGCAGCCGATGTTCGCCGACGCGATCACGTTGGGCCGGTCGGCCTCGAGCGCCGCGAGCTTGTTGCGGCGAAGCCGCGACGAGAGCTCCGGCTGCAGGATCGAATAGGTGCCCGCCGAACCGCAGCACAGGTGCGCGTCGGCGACCGGCAGGAGCTCGTGGCCGATCGCGCGCAGGATCTCCTCGACCTCGCCGCGGATCCTCATGCCGTGCTGGAGCGAGCACGGCGCGTGGAACGCGACGCGCTGAGGGCCCTTGTCCAGCGCGACGAGCGGCGCGATCGACTTCCACTCGGGCGCGACGACCTCGATCGTGTCGCGCGCGAGCGCTGCGACGCGCTCGCCGCGCGCGGCGTACGCCGGGTCGCGCGCGAGCAGGTGGGCATAGTCCTTCACCATGACGCCGCAGCCGCTCGCGGTGACCACGATCGCCTCGGCCCCGGCCTCGACGTGCGGCCACCACGCGTCGATGTTCCGCCGCGCGTAAGCCCTTGCCCCGTCGTGGTCGTCGAGGTGGAAAGGGAGCGCCGCGCAACAGCCCCCACCGCCGACGCGCACGAGCGAGATGCCGACGCGGTCGAGCACGCGCGCGAGCGCGGCGTCGATCGACGGCGCGATCGACGGCTGCACGCAGCCCTCCAGCGCGATCATGCGCCGCGCATGCCGCGCCGCGGGCCACGCGCCCGCCGGGCTCGACGCCGGGATGCGGCGGCTCATCTGCGACGGGACGAACGCCTTCGCGATCCGGCCCAGCGCGAGCGCGCCGCCGAACAGCGGCCTCGACACGAGCCCCTTCCTGAGCGACCAGCGAAGCGCCGACTCGGCGGTCCCGCGTCCGACGCGCTCGTCGACGATCCTGCGGCCGATGTCGACGAGCCGGCCGTAGCGCACGCCCGACGGGCAGGTGGTCTCGCAACTGCGGCAGGTGAGGCAGCGGTCGAGATGCAGCTGCGTCTTCGCGCTGACCGCCGCGCCCTCGAGCATCTCCTTGATCAGGTAGATCCGCCCGCGCGGCCCGTCGAGCTCGTCGCCGAGGAGCTGGTAGGTCGGGCACGTCGCCGTGCAGAAGCCGCAGTGCACGCACGCGCGCAGGATCGCGTCGGCTTCCTCGCCGTCCGGCGTGCCGCGGAACTCGGGCGCGAGATTCGTCTGCATCAGAAGGCGGCCGAGAGTCGGCCGGGATTGAGGATGCCGTGCGGGTCGAACGTCGCCTTGAGGCGCTTGTGCAATGCCGCGAGCGTGGACGGCAGCGGGTGAAAGACCTCGACCGGCTTCGCCGCGGCGCGGAACAGCGTCGCGTGCCCGCCCTGCGCCTGCGCCCAGGTGCGCACCTTCGCGGCGTCGGTGCGCGCGCCCGCGGCGAGCCAGCGCAGCGCGCCGCCCCACTCGATCAACTGCTCGCCCCCCAGGTCCGTGTACGGCGCGGTCGACGCGACCGACAGCCGCCACAGCGGCGCGGCCGCGGACGCCGCGGACGCGAAGAAGGCATGCCGATGGTCGCGCACCGACGACCAGAGCGCATCCGCCCCCTCGAGCTCGCTGCCGCCGAGCTTCGCGCGTGCCGAGGCGACCGCGCTCGGCGCGCCGGACAGGCGCACGGCGAGCAGGCCCTGGTGGAAGCACGTGGCCGACAGCGGCAACGGCTGTCCGCCCCATTCGTTGACCCGCGCGATCGACTCGTCCGCCGACAGCTCGAAGAGCCGCGTCGCCTCCGCGTGCGGCCGCGGCAGGCACTTGAGCGAGACCTCGGTGATGACGCCGAGCGTGCCCATCGCGCCGGTCATCAGGCGCGCGACATCGAATCCCGCGACATTCTTCATCACCCGCCCGCCGAACGACAGCGCGCGGCCGGTTCCGTCGACGACCCCGACGCCCAGCACGAAGTCGCGCGCGGCGCCCGCGTACGGGCGCCTCGGTCCCGACAGGCCGGACGCGATCGCGCCGCCGAGCGTGCCGCCCGCGCCGAAACGCGGCGGCTCGAATCCCAGCATCTGGCCGGCGGCCCGCATCGTGGCTTCGATCGCGTCGAGCGGCGTTCCCGCGCGCGCGGTGATCACGAGCTCGGTGGGATCGTAGTCGACGACGCCCGTCACCGCGCGCACGTCGAGCGTCTCGCCGGAGAGGCTCGCGCCATAGAATTCCTTGGTTCCGCCGCCGACGATTCGCAACGACGCGCGCGTCGCCGCGGCGCGGCGCACCGTCGCCTGCAGCGCCTCGATCGCCGGGTCGGTCATCGCGTACGCGCGCGACGCGCCCGTCAGGCCCGCGCCGCGAGCTTGTCGCGGTAGAGGGTGCGCGGCTCGTCGGCCTCGATCACGATCGTCTCGGCGACCGCGTCGTGCTCCCATTCGCGCATGAACGGGTGCGCGAGGAGCGTCGCGAGATATCCGCCCGCCTCGCCCGCCGGCGCGACCCGGTAGGTCTGGAAGCGGAACGCGACCGGCGCGTAGAAGGCGTCCGCGAGCGACGCCGCGCCGCACAGGTACGGCCCCCCGCGCCCGAACCGGCGCCGGCTCTCGCTCCAGATCTCCTCGACGCGCGCGATGTCCGCCGCGAGGGCGTCCGACCACGGCCGCACGTCGAGACGTTCGCGCACGCACATCGTCATCTCGCTGCGCAGCGCCTGGAACGAGCTGTGCATCTCCGCCGAGATCGATCGCGCCCACGCGCGCGCGGCGGACTCGGCGGGCCACAGGCCCCGATGCCGCTCCGCGAGGGTCTCGGCGATCGCCATCGTGTCCCAGACGACGGTCTCGCCGTCGTGCAGCGCGGGCACGAAGCCGGACGGCGAGAAGCTCCGGTTCGCCGGATTGCGGCCCTGACCGACGAGCTGCACGCCGACCTCGCGAAACGGCGCGCCGGAGAGCTTCGTCGCGAACCAGCCGCGCAGCGACCAGGACGAGTAGTTCTTGTTGCCGAGGTAGAGGGTATACATCAGGGGTCAGGACTCGGTTGACCGTGGCGTCCCGCGCGCCGGCGCGGCAGGCGCCGATGACGGGTGCCGACGTGGTGAAGACGACTCGGTGCCATGGGCCTCGGTTTGCGACATGCGACGGGTTCCTCGATGCCAGTCACGCACCCGCGCCGGCGCAAGACGCGCCGCCACGGGAGCCGCCGACATGACTGCCGACGGTCAACGGGCTTCCGCCTTCTGAAGCGGTACCGTCTTTCCAGGGTTCATGATGTCGAGCGGATCGAGCGCCCGCTTGATCGTGCGCATCAGGTCCACCGCCTCGCCGTGCTCGGCGACGAGCGCGTCGAGCTTGTGGATGCCCACGCCGTGCTCGCCGGTGCATGTGCCGCCCATCGCGATCGCGCGCATCGACACGCGGTGCGCGAGCGCCTCCGCCTTCGCGCGCTCGGCCGGGTCGTCCGGATCGAACAGCACGAGCACGTGGAAGTTGCCGTCGCCGACGTGCCCGACGATCGGGCAGGTAAGGCCGGTCGCGTCGATGTCCTCGCGCGTCTCGAGCACGCAGTCGGCGAGCCGCGAGATCGGCACGCACGCGTCGGTCGAGAAGCCGAAGCACCCCGGCTGCAGCGCGAGCGCGGCGTAATACGCGTCGTGACGCGCCTTCCAGAGCTTCGTGCGCTCCTCCTGCGCCGTCGCCCAGCGGAACGCGCCGCCGCCGTGCTCTGCGGCGACCTGCTGCATCAGCCCGGCCTGCTCGGCGACGCCCGCGCCCGTCCCGTGAAATTCGAAGAACAGCGTCGGCTTCGCCTCGTAGCCCTCGAGCTTCGAGTAGCGCATGCACGCGTCCATCTGCACCGCGTCGAGCAGCTCGATGCGCGCGACCGGGATGCCCATCTGCATCGCGACGATCACCGTGCTCACCGCCGAGCGCAGGTCGGGAAACTGCGCGACCGCGGCCGAGATCGCCTCCGGGACGCCGAAGAGCCGGAGACCCACCTCGGTGATGATGCCGAGCGTGCCCTCGCTTCCGACGTAGAGGCGCGTCAGGTCGTACCCGGCGGAGGACTTGCGCGCGCGACCGCCGGTTCGCACGATTCGCCCGTCCGCAGTGACGACGGTGAGCCCCAGGACGTTCTCGCGCATCGTGCCGTAGCGCACCGCGTTCGTTCCGGAGGCGCGCGTCGCCGCCATGCCGCCGAGCGTCGCGTTCGCCCCGGGGTCGATCGGGAAGAACAGCCCCGTGCCCTTGAGCTCCGCGTTCAGCTGCTCGCGCGTGACGCCGGCCTGGACGCGGCAGTCGAGGTCCTCGGCGTTGACGTCGAGCACCCGGTTCATCTGCGAGAGGTCGACGCACACGCCGCCGTGGATCGCGGCGACGTGGCCCTCGAGCGACGTCCCCACGCCGAACGCGATCACCGGCACGCGCGCGGCCGCGCACGCGCTGACGACCGCGGCGACCTCCTCGTTCGTGTGCGCGAACACGACGACGTCGGGCAGCGCGGCGTCGGCGAGCCCCTCGCCGTGCCCGTGCTGCTCGCGTATCGACGCGTTGACGACGGCGCGCTCCCCGAAGCGCGCGGAGAGCTCGCCCATCACGGCGGCGAGGGCCTCGGGGGCCGGGCGTCGCGCGGAGATCGGGGCATTCATGGCGGGCGCTCGCGGATCAGAAGCGCGGGAGGTCCGGGTGGCGGAGCTCGCCGTGGTGGACGTGCATCCTGCCGAACTCGGCGCAGCGCGCGAGCGTGGGCACCGCCTTTCCGGGATTCAGCAGGCCGGACGGGTCGAACGCGGCCTTGACGCCGTGGAAGCGCTCGAGCTCGTCGGGCGCGAACTGCGCGCACATCGCGGAGAGCTTCTCGACGCCCACGCCGTGCTCGCCGGTCACGGTGCCGCCGACCTCGATGCACAGCCCGAGGATGCGGTCGCCGAACGCGATCGTCCTCTCGATCTCGCCCTCCCGGTTCGCGTCGAACAGGATCAGCGGGTGCAGGTTGCCGTCGCCGGCGTGAAAGACGTTCGCGCACGCGAGGCCGAATTCCTTCGACCACTCGGCGGTGCGGCGCAGGACGAGCGGCAGCGCCTTGCGCGGGATCGTGCCGTCGATGCAGTAGTAGTCGGGCGAGATGCGGCCGACCGCCGGGAACGCGGCCTTGCGGCCGGACCACAGCAGCAGGCGCTCGCGCTCGTCGCGCGAGACGCGGATCGACGTCGCGCCGGACTCGGTCAGCAGCCGCCGGATCTCCGCCATCTCGTCGCCGACTTCCTCGATCGTGCCGTCGGACTCGACCAGCAGCACGGCGGCGGCGTCGAGCGGGTAGCCCGCATGCACGAACTCCTCGACCGCCCGCGTCGCGGGCTGGTCCATCATCTCGAGCCCGGCGGGAATGATCCCGGCGCCGATGATCGCACCGACCGCCGCGCCGGCCTTCTCGACATCGTCGAACGCGGCGAGCGCGACCTGCGCGTGCTGCGGCTTCGGCAGGAGCTTCACGGTGATCTCGGTGATCACGGCGAGCAGCCCCTCGCTGCCGTTGACGAGCGCGAGCAGGTCGTAGCCGGCCGAGTCGAGCGACGCGCCGCCGAACTCGACCGCGTCGCCGTTGACGAGCAGTGCGCGGACGCGCCGCACGTTGTGGACGGTGAGCCCGTACTTGAGGCAGTGCACCCCGCCCGCGTTCTCGGCCACGTTGCCGCCGATCGAGCAGGCGATCTGCGACGACGGATCGGGAGCGTAGTAGAGTCCGTGCGCCGCCGCCGCCTCCGAGATCGCGAGGTTGCGCACGCCCGGCTGCACGACCGCCGTGCGCGCGAGCGCGTCGATCGCGAGGATGCGCCGGAACTTCGCCATCGACAGGACGAGGCCGTTGCGGTCCGGCAGCGCGCCGCCCGACAGGCTCGTGCCCGCCCCGCGCGCGACGACAGGAACGCGCGCGGCGTGGCAGACGCGCAGGATCCCCGCGACCTGCGCCTCGGTCTCGGGAAGCGCGACCGCCGCCGGACGCTCGCGGAAGAGCGTCAGGCCGTCGCACTCGTAGGGCCGAGTGTCTTCGGGCGCGGTGAGCAGCGCCGAGGGCGGCAACAGCGCCGCGAGCTCGGCTTGCACGTAGGAATCGAGCATGGGCGAGGCGTCGTCGGGACGTCCCGGCGCTCGACCGAGCGGCGGGCGTCCGATTATTCCACAGTCGCGGTCCGGCGCCCGTCGGTACCGCAGGGGTCGACGCCTTGGTCGCTACACTGTCGGTCATGAGCGACGCTCCCGCCCCCCTCCCCGCGCCCGGCGCGCTTGCCGGCCTCAGGGTCCTCGAGCTGGGCGCGCTGATCGCCGGCCCGTTCTGCGCCAAGCTCCTGGGCGAGTTCGGCGCCGACGTGGTCAAGATCGAGCCGCCCGGCCAGGGCGATCCGCTGCGCAAGTGGCGCTACCTCAAGGACGGGACGTCGGTGTGGTGGCACGTCCAGTCGCGCAACAAGCGCTCGGTCGGGCTGGACCTGCGCAAGCCGGAAGGCCAGGCGATCGCGAGAGAGCTCGCCTCGCGCGCCGACATCCTGGTCGAGAACTTCCGGCCGGGAACGCTCGAAGGCTGGGGGATGGACTACGCGACGCTCGCGCGCGCCAACCCCGGCCTCGTGATGGTGCGAATCTCGGGCTACGGCCAGACCGGACCCTACGCGTCGCGTCCCGGCTTCGGCGTGATCGGCGAGGCGATGGGCGGCCTGCGCCACGTCACCGGCACGCCCGACCGGCCGCCGTCGCGCGTGGGCGTGTCGATCGGCGACACGCTGTCCGCGCTCTACGGCGTGATCGGCGCGCTGACGGCGCTCGAGCACCGGCGCAGGACCGGCCACGGGCAGGTGGTCGACGTCGCGCTCCACGAGAGCGTGTTCTCGGTGATGGAATCGATGCTGCCGGAGTTCGACGCGTTCGGCGCGGTGCGCGAGCGCACCGGCTCGATCCTGCCGGGCATCGCGCCGACGTCGGCCTACCGCTGCAGCGACGGCAGCTACGTGCTGATCGCCGCCAACGGCGACTCGATCTTCAGGCGCCTCGCCGCGGCGATGGGCCGCGACGACCTCGCGAACGACGCCTCGCTCGCGCACAACGACGGGCGAGGCGCGCGGCAGGCGTGGCTGGACGGCGAGATCGAGGCGTGGACGAGCGCGCGGTCGCCCTCGGAGGTCCTCGACGCGATGGCCCGCGCCGAGGTGCCCGCCTCGCGCATCTACACGGTGCGCGACATCGTCGCCGATCCGCAGTACGCCGCGCGGGGGATGATCCGCGAGATCGCGCTTGCCGGCGGCGGCACGCTCAAGGTACCCGGCGTCGTGCCGAAGCTGTCGGCCACGCCCGGCGGGTTCGCACGCGGCGGCCCGCGGCTCGGCGAGCACACGCGCGAGGTGTTGCGCGAGCTGGGCTACGCGGACGACGCGATCGATGCGCTCAGCCGGCGCGGCGTGATCGAGATCGCCGCGTCCTAGCGCCGGCGCCGGGCCCGCGGGCCGGCGCCGCTGCGGGAGGCTCCGACGGCGGCGCGACACCGTCGAGGCCGAGCCACGCGAGGAGCATCCGCTCGCACGATGCGACGATCGTCCGTCGCGACGTGCGCGAGGGCGTCGTGCGCGCGAGCGCGACGGCCCCCACGAGCGTCGCGTAGGTCGCGAGCGCCGTCTCGCGCGGCGACAACCCGCCGCGTGCCGGGAAATGCCCGACGACGCGGTCGAGCATCGCCCGCGTCACGTCGGCGAAGCGGCGCTTGCGCGTGTCCTCCGAGCGCGCGACGTCCGCGAGCAGCAGCGTCATCGGGCATGCGTGCGCCAGGTCCGGGTCCTCGGCCTGCGCGAGGTAGGCGCTGATCATGCCGCGCACCCATTCGCCGCCGGTCGCGCCATCGAGCCGATCCACCATCCGGTCGAAGCTCCGGGTGAGCCCGTGGAGCAGCGTCTCGCTCGCGAGCTCCTCCTTCGACGCGAAGTGCGCGTAAAAGCCGCCGACCGTGAGTCCGGCCGCGCGCATCACCGCGTCGACGCTCGCCGCCTCGATGCCGCGGTCCTTCATCAGCGCGTCGGACGCCGCCAGGATCCTCGCGCGCGTCTCCCCCTTGTGCTCCGCCGGATATCGTGCCATGATGCACATAATATTATGTGCGTCATCTCACGTCAACCCCCGTCGGCAACGCCGTGCCGGCGGGGGCCCGGCCCGGAAGGAACGCCACGATGATTGCTCTGCCCGCCCCGATCGCCGTCGCGGCCCCCCTCGTCCCGGCGGCGCCGCTCGCATCCGACCTGCCCGAATCCCTCTCGCTCGACGACGGCCGCGCCGTCACGATCCGCCCGGTGACGCCCGAGGCGCGCAACCTGATCCAGCAAGGGATCGCGCGCGTGTCGCCGGAGTCGAGCCGCCGGCGCTTCTTCACCGTCCGCCGCCGTTTCTCCGAACGGGAGCTCGACGAGATGACCCGGCTCGACGGCTGGCGGCGATTCGCGCTGGGCGCCGTCGCGCGCGGTCCCGACGGCCCCGTGGGCGCCGGCATCGCGCGCTTCGCCCGCGTCGCGGACGACCCGCGCGTCGCCGAGATCGCGCTCCTCGTCGTCGACGACTTCCAGCGCGTCGGCCTCGGTCGCCGGCTGCTCGCGCGCCTCGCGCGCGCCGCGCTCGAGCGCGGCGTCGAGCGGCTCACCGGCATCGTGCAGCCCGACAACGACCCGATGATCGCGCTGCTCGAGCGCCACGCGCCGGGTCCTGCCCTCGTGCGCACCGGCGAGCACCTGTCGGTCGAGGTGCATCTCGACGCCCGGCGCGTCGGCACGGCGCTGGCCGCGTAGCCGCGCGGCGCGGCGCCCCGCCCGTCGCACGCGGTCGCGTGCCGTCGCATCGGCGGTCCCGGCGTGCGCGCGCCGCGGTACGATCCGCCCACTGACCACGCACGCCCCGCGGAGCCGACGATGCCCGACGCCGAACTCAACAGCCTGCTCACGATCGCGCTCATGGCGGCGTTCGCCGACGGCGCCAAGCACGAGCCGGAGCGCCTGCGCATGCGCGAGCTCGCCTCGAAGCTCGGCGGCGGCCGGGTCGACCTGGCCGAGCTCGATCGCAAGGTGCTGCTCGAGCGAGCGCCGCTCGCCGAGGTGGTGCGCCCGCTCTCGACGCCGGCGCTGCGCCAGTACGCGTTCGAGCTCGCGGTGACGGTCGTCGACTCGGACGGCGTCCACGGTGAGGCGGAAGGCGCGTTCCTGCGCGATCTCGCCGCGGCGCTCGGGCTGCCCGCCGACGCCGCCGCAAGGGTCGTCGCGGACGCCGACGCGATCGCTGCGGCGCCGACGGCCGACGCGCCGGGCGCGCCGGCTCGCCTGGTGGTGGGCCGCGTCATGCCCGATGTCGCCGAGCTGGACCGCAGGATCGTCAACGCGTCGATCACCAACGCGGCGCTCGAGCTTCTGCCCGACTCGCTCGCCTCGATGGCGATCCTGCCGCTGCAGGTGCGCCTGGTCTACAAGGTCGGGCAGGCCTACGGCTACCCGCTCGACCAGGGCCACATCAAGGAGTTCATCGCGACGCTCGGCGTGGGGCTCACCGGCCAGTACCTCGAGGAATTCGGCCGCAAGCTCCTGGGCGGGCTCCTCGGCGCCGTGCTCGGCGGCCTGGGCCGCGCGATCGGCCGCCAGGCCGCGAGCTCGGGGATGTCGTTCGCGACGACGTGGGCGCTCGGCCAGGTCGCGAAGCAGTACTACGGTGGCGGCCGAACGCTCGATGCCGCGAAGCTCAAGGCGGCGTTCGCACCGCTGCTCGAGCAGGGACAGGGGATGATGCAGCGCTACGGCGGCGAGATCGCCGAGCGCGCGAAGACGATCGACGTGCGCAACCTGCCGGCGCTGATCAGGCAGGTCTAGTGGACTGTAACGATTGAATCGGGAGTAATTCGGCGCGATGGATCGAAGTACTTCCATTTCACGGGTTTGGCCTGCTTGTTGTATTGGCGGATGTAACGCATGAGCTTCCTCTTCAGATCTGGCACCGAGGTGAATAC
>CAJPFI010000021.1 GCA_905339295.1 Burkholderiales bacterium | reverse complement strand
TCGCGCATGGAACGGACAGCCGCGTCCGGGATGGCCGCCGGTGCGACGCGGGGCGGCCCGGCGGCGCTCACCGGGAAGCCTCCCCCGGGCTTGCCGCTCGCGCGGCTTCGCGCCCCCCCTCCTGAAGGAGGGGGCGAGCGCCTTGGGGCGGCCCGGCGGCGCTCATGGCGGCTCAGCGCCGCACGACGAGCACGCGCCGGGGATCGGTCGCGACGACGTGCATCGGGACGCCCTGCGCGGCGAGCCGCCGGTGGTCGGAGACCGGCATCAGCGCGTAGCCGTCGGGCAGTGCGTCCCAGACGGCGATCCACGTCGGCTCGTCGGGGATTGCGAGCTCCGGCTCCATGTCGAGTCCCATCGCGAATTCGTCGCGGAACGCCACCAGCGTCGTCGTGCGGCCGAGGTAGAACGGCACGGTCTGGTCGTAGCCACCCACCTGGTAGAACGGGACCGCGCGATCGAACGGCGCTCCGCGGGCGTCCTGCGCCTCGCGAAGGATATCGTAGCCCGAGCGGGTCGGGCGAAAGGCGTCGTGGCCGACGAACAGGACCTGGAACCCCGCGAGCGTCCCGACGGCGACCACGGCGAGGCCGACGGTCCTCGCGCGTTCGCCGCCGCGGCGCAGCACGAACCAGCCGGCGAGCGCGGCGGCGGCGATGACGCCGGTACCGATCCTGGCCCACGGCGCGTACGCCTCGAACAACGCGGCGGGCGTGCGCGCGTCGGACACGCGCGGGATCAGCCGCTCGTAGCCCGTGAGCGTGGCCACGAACAGCAGGGCGGCGCCGATGGCGAGCGGCGACAGGAGCCAGGCGATGCGCCGCGGGGGCATCGCGGCGAGCGCAGGGCCGAACGCGAGCATCAGCGCCGGGAACATCGGCAGGATGTACGACGGGAGCTTCGAGCCGGACATCGAGAAGAACACGAACACGAATGCCGCCCACACGAGACAGAACGCGGCCCAGCGGAACCCGTTGGCGGCGGCGCCGGTGCGCCAGCTCCCGCGCCAGGTCCACGGCATGATCGACAGCCACGGCATCACGCCCACCGCGAAGATCGGCAGGAAGTACCACCACGCGCCGGTGCGCCGGTGCTCGGAGGTCAGGAAGCGCTGGAAGTGCTCGTGGACGAAGAAGAATTCCGCGAAGCCGGGATTCCCGCGCGACACCAGCACGAACCACGGCGCCGCGATCGCGAGGCAGAGCGCGAGACCGGGCAGCAGGTGGAGCCGGCGCCACGGGCCGGCGTCGCGCGTGACGACCGTGTAGAGCACGAGCGTCGCGCCCGGGATCGCGATCGCGACCAGCCCCTTCGTCAGCATCGCGAGCGCGATCGACGCCCAGGCGGCGAGCATCCAGCGGCGCACCGCGGCCCGCGCGAGTCCCTCGCGGTTCGCGAGCAGGAACGCGCACAGCGCGCAGGCGAGCAGGAACGAGAGCAGCGCGTCGAGCGTGACGAAGTGCGAGAGCCCGATGTGCCAGACGCATCCGGCGAGCACGAGGGCGGCATAGGCGCCCGCCGTCGGTCCGGCGAGGCTCGCCGCGGTCAGGCCCACGGCGACGATGGTCAGGAAGCCCGCGGTCGCGGGGGCGAGCCGCGCGGTCCACTGGTCGATCTCGAACACGCGGTAGGACGCGGCAGTGACCCAGTACTGCAGCGGCGGCTTCTCGAAGTACTTGATGCCGTTCAGCCGCGGCGTGAGCCAGTCGCCGGACACCGCCATCTCGCGCGCGATCTCGGCGTAGCGTCCCTCGTCGGGATGCTGGAGCTTGCGCAGGTCGAGCGCCGAGAACCAGGCGAACGCGACGATCGCGATGACGATCGCCCAGGCGGAACGGGGCAGGGAGGCGAGCACGAAGGATGCGGGGGATGGCGCGTCGTCCGTTGCGTGCGCCGTGCGCGATTGTACCGTTCGCCGCATGCTAGCCTCTGCGCGGCACCTCCCCATGCCGCGCCATGCCGCGAGCCTCCCCAGCCGACCTCGAGATCACGCCTGGCACCGACGCCGACATCCCGCTCGTCGCCCGGCTCGCCGACGCGATCTGGCGCGAGCACTACCCCGGGATCCTCTCGGCCGGCCAGATCGACTACATGCTCGCGCACGGCTATGCGCACGAGGCGCTCGCGAAGTTCGTGCGCGAGCCGGGGGCGGGGATCGCGATCGCCCGCGCCGGCGGCGAGGCCGTCGGATTCGCGGCATGGTACCGGCCGGACGAGCCCGAGACGACGAAGCTCGACAAGCTCTACGTGCTGCCCGCGCGGCACGGCCGGGGCATCGGGCGGGCGCTGATCGCCCACGTCGAGGCGGCGGCGCGCGTCGACGGCGCGCGCACGGTCATCCTCAACGTCAACAAGGGCAACGCGGCGTCGATCGCCGCATACCGCGCGTGCGGCTACGCGACGCGCGCGGCGTGCGTCGTCGACATCGGCGGCGGATACGTGATGGACGACTACGTGATGGCGAAGGCGCTCTGACCGCGCGGCGTTGCTTGCCCGGCGCGGCGGAAAGCGGCTACCATCACTCGGTTTGCGACCCGCACGCGCCGGCACACCCGCATGGCTCGGGGACCGGACCCGCTTCCCCGGGCCGAGCCGCCCGGGCGTCGTTCCCGGCGGCTTCCTCGTCGATGTCCCGACCCCTCGAACTCTACGACACCTGGGAACGGCGCCTGCGCCCGTTCGCGCCGCTCACGCCCGGCGGGCCGGTGGGCCTGTACACCTGCGGCCCGACCGTCTACGACTACCAGCACATCGGCAACTTCCGCACGTTCCTGTTCGAGGACCTGCTGAAGCGCGTGCTGCGCTGGAACGGCCATGACGTGGTCCACGTCATGAACATCACCGACGTGGGCCACCTCGTCTCCGACGCCGACGAGGGCGAGGACAAGATCGAGAAGGGCGCGCGGCGCACCGGCAAGACCGCGTGGGAGGTCGCCGCGTTCTACACCGAGGCGTTCGTCGAGGACGCGAAGCGCCTCGGCATCGAGCCGCCGACCGTGCTGTGCAAGGCCACCGACCACATCGCCGAGCAGGTCGCGTTCATCGCCGACATCGAGAGGAACGGCTTCGCGTACACGACCACCGACGGCGTTTACTTCGACACGTCGAAGCTCGACGACTACGGCTACCTCGCGCGGCTCGACGTCGCGGGGCTCGAGGCCGGGCACCGCGTCGGGCTGGGCGAGAAGCGGCGCGCCACCGACTTCGCGCTGTGGAAGTTCTCGCCGGCGGGCGAGGCGCGCCAGATGGAGTGGGACTCCCCGTGGGGCCGCGGCTTCCCCGGCTGGCACATCGAGTGCTCGGCGATGGCGCAGAAGTACCTCGGCGACTACTTCGACATCCACTGCGGCGGCGAGGACCACATCCCGGTCCACCACACGAACGAGATCGCGCAGACGGAAGGGCGCCTCGCGAACCATCCGGCGGTCCCGCGCGAGCGGCGTCGGCTCGCGAACTTCTGGATGCACGGCTACTTCCTGCTCGCGAACGACGCGAAGATGGCCAAGTCGGCGGGTGAGTTCCTTCGACTCGCCTCGCTCGACGACCGGGGCTACGACCCGCTCGCGTACCGTTACCTGTGCCTCACGGCGCATTACCGCAGCCAGCTCAACTTCACGTGGGGCGCGCTCGACGCTGCGGCGACCGGGCTCGAGCGCATGCGGCAGGGATTCCGCGCGCTGCCCGACGCGGGCGCGGCGCCGGATCCCGCGCTGCTCGACCGGTTCGCCGGCGAGATCAACGACGACCTGAACCTGCCGCGAGCGCTGGCGGTCGCGTGGGAGACGATGCGCGGCGACCTCGCGCCGGCGGTCAGGCGCGCGACGCTCGCGCGCTTCGACGAGGTCTTCGGCCTCGGGCTCGCGGCGTGGGTGCCGAAGGCGGTCGACGCGCCCGCGACCGTGACGTCGATCGCGGACGCGCGCTTCGCGGCGCGCATGTCGAAGCAATGGGCGGAGGCGGACCGGCTGCGCGCCGAGCTGCACGCGGCCGGCTGGGAGATCGAGGACCGCGCCGACGGCTACGCGCTCAGGCGCAGGCAGGAGAAGCCAGCGTGAAACTCGCGACCCTTCACGACGGCGGGCGCGACGGGCATCTCGTCGTCGTGTCGCGCGACCTCGCGCGCTGCGTCGCCGTGCCCGAGATCGCGCGCACGCTGCAGGCCGCGCTCGACGACTGGATGCGCGTCGCGCCCGCGCTCGCCGCGATCGCGGCGGAGCTCGACGCGGGGCGGCTGCACGACGCGCACGCGTTCGACGCGGGGAAGGCGATGGCGCCGCTGCCGCGCGCGTACCAGTGGGTCGACGGGTCGGCGTACGTCAACCACGTCGAGCTGGTGCGCAGGGCGCGCGGCGCGACGATGCCGCCGGAGTTCTGGACCGACCCGCTGATGTACCAGGGCGCGTCCGACCACATGCTCGGCGCGTGCGAGGACATCGTGCTCGACGACGAGGCGTGGGGGATCGACTTCGAGGGCGAGGTGGCGGTGGTGACCGGCGACGTGGCGATGGGCACGGGCGAGGCGGACGCGCTCGCGCAAGTGCGCCTCGTCATGCTCGTCAACGACGTGAGCCTGCGCAACCTGATTCCCGCCGAGCTCGCGAAGGGATTCGGCTTCCTGCAGTCGAAACCCGCGTCGGCGTTCTCGCCGGTCGCGATCACGCCCGACGAACTGGGAGGCGCGTGGCGCGACGGGAAGGTCCACCTGCCGCTCGTCACGTCCGTGAACGGCGAGCCGTTCGGAAGGCCGAACGCCGGCGTCGACATGACGTTCTCGTTCGGGCGGCTGATCGCGCATGTCGCCAGGACGCGCGACCTGGCGGCCGGCACGATCGTCGGATCGGGCACGGTGTCCAACCGGGAAGACGGCGGGCCCGGCCGTCCCGCGTCGGCGGGCGGCACCGGCTACTCGTGCATCGCGGAGCAGCGCACCGTCGAGACGATCGTCGCGGGCAAGCCGTCGACGCCGTTCATGCGCTTCGGCGACCGCGTGCGCATCGAGATGCTCGACGCCGCCGGGCAGTCGGTGTTCGGCGCGATCGACCAGCGCGTGCGCCGCCGGGCGTAGCGCCCGGCCCGGTCGGCCCGCCCGCGCGCCGGTCCATCCGTCCCGGCGTACGGTTCATCCTCGGTCCGGGACGTTTCGTCGCGTCGGCCTTGGCGAGGCCGTCGGCGCCCCCTACAGTCCGCTGCGTCGACACGATGCCCCGGTGCGCGGAGTTCCCGCAGCGTGAAACCGGACGCCGCCCTCGCGGCATCCAACCGTCGACAACAGGCCGCTTGAGGATGACGCCGGCGGCGACGTGACGACGACCGACACGACGAGAGCACCTGCCATGAAGCGCCCGACGACCCTCAGGATCGCCGCGTTCGCCCTCGCGTTCGCGCTGTCCGCCGTGACGCTGACGCTCGCCGCGCCGGGTGGCGCCGCTTTCGTCGCCGGGAGGATCGCCCCTGCGGCCGGTGATGCCTTCGAGACGATCGCCGCGCGCGCCGTCGGGAAGGCGGCGACCGAAGTCGCGATCCTGCCCGGCCGCATCGACGTCATCGGCGTACGCACCGAGCGCACCGCCGACAACGCGACGCCGGGCAGCCGCGGCTGAACGAACGACGGTTCATCGCTCCTCTCCCCCAGAGAAGCGCGCGGGGCCGGCAGCCTTCGGGCTGCCGGCCCTTGCGTCATTCGCGGGCTCGCGCGACCCCGCGGTCCGGGCCCGGCGGGGGTCCGCGGGAAACGCACGCCCTCGGCGTCGCGGATGCCCGCGGTAGGCTAAGCTACGGCCGCGCTTCGCGCGTGGGCCTTGTCCGTCTCCCGGGTCTCGCACGGGCCCACGGGTCGCGCCGACAGGTCCCGCCTCCCCACGACACTCCGCATCCGATGGCGCAGATCCTTTTCGCGTGGGAGCTGGGTTCCGGGCTGGGACACGCCGGGCGCCTGGTGCCGCTCGCGAACGAGCTCGCGCGGCGCGGCCACGGCGTCGCGCTGTCCCTGCTCGATCTCGTCGGCACGCACTCGATGTTGCGCGAGTTCCCGCATCCGTGCCTGCAGGCGCCCGTTCTGCTCCATGGCCGCGTGCCGATCCGCGATCCGATGAGCCTCGCGGAAATCCTGCAGGGCTGCGGCTATCACGACGCGCACACGCTCGAAGCGCTGGTGCGCGGCTGGCGCGACACGCTCGCCTGCGCCCGCGCCGACCTGCTCGTGGCGGATTACGCGCCGACGGCCTTGCTGGCCGCGCGCACGCTGCGGATACCGTCGGTGTCGGCCGGGCTCGGCTTCGAGATGCCTCCGATCGGCCGCCCGCTGCCGAGCCTGAGGCCGTGGGAGCCCGTGGCGCCCGGTCGGCTCGAAGCCGCGGAAGCGCACGTCGTCCGGACCGCGGGGCGGGTGCTGCAACGCTACGGATCGCCTCCGCTCGCGGAAGGGTGGCAATTGTTCGCCGGCGGCCGCTCGCTGCTCTGCGAATGGCCGGAACTCGACTGCTACGCGAGGGGCGCCCTGCCCGCAGGCGAGCGCTGGCACGGACGCGGTTTCCACGCGGGCGGCGGAGAGGCCCCGCGGTGGCCCGAGGGAGGCGGCCCGCGGGTGTTCGCCTACCTCAAGGGCGCGCACCCGGACGTTCCCGCCGTGCTGCGGGCACTGGCCGCGCGCGGATGCCGGACGCTCTGCTTCATGCCCGACGTCGAGTCGGGCAAGCCCGCGCCCGTGGTCGATGCGTCGATCCGCTATTCGGACGGTCCGGTCGACCTCGCCTCGGTGCTGCGGGAATGCGATCTCGCCGTCTGCCACGCCGGCGGCGGGACGGTCGCGCAGTCGCTGCTCGCGGGCGTCCCGCTGCTCCTGATGCCGCGGCAGAACGAGCAGGGACTCAATGCGCTCGGCGTCGTGCGCATGCGCGCCGGCGTCGCGGCCTTTCCGCAGCCGAAGCCGTTCGATTACCGTGCCGCGCTCGCCGCCTTGCTCGACGACGGGACCGCGCGCGCTGCCGCGCGCGCGTTCGCGGCGAATCACCGGGACTTCTCGAACGCGCGCCAGACGCTCGACCTGTGCGACGCGATCGAGTCGGCCGCGCGATCGGGGGGCGGCGCCGCGGCGGCGAGCACGGAGGGTCCGGCGTCCGCCGGCGGCTGACCGATCGCGCGAACGATCGAACACGCGAGCGGCCGCGGACGCTAGCCCGGCGCGGAGGACGGCAGCATCGCCTCGATCGCATCGCACAGGTCGGCCGCCTGCTGCTCCTGCGAGAACCCGCGATGCGCGTCGGCGAACGCGCGCGCGGCCGTGCGCGCCGAAGCGTCGCCGATCAGCGTGGCGACGAGTGCGCCGTAGTCGACCGGCTTCGGCCGGGCGCCTGCGTTGATGGCCGCGCCGAGGCGTTCGACGCTGCGCGCGAGCAGGAACTGCTCGCCCTGCATCGGCAGGAGCAGGAGCGGCAGTCCGGCGAGGAGCGCCTGGCACATCGTGGCGCCGCCGGCGTGGGAGACGCACAGCTGCGCCTTGGCGAACGCGCGTGACAGGTCCACCGGACCCGGCGCGTAGCGGATCGACGGATGGTCGACCGGCGGAGACTTGCCTGCGGCGACGTCCGGCAGGTAGCACAGCGTTCGGCATCCCTGGCGCACGAGTGCCTCGAGCACCGCGGCATGCTCGGCGTAGCCGCTCTTCACGTACGCGAACACGCGCGGCCCGCCGCCGTCGGGCCAGTCGGGCGCGACGCCCCCGCCCGCGAGGAACGTCGGACCGTACCAGTGCTCGCCCGGCGGCAGCGCGCCGCGCGCGTAGTGGTCGATCTCGGGCCACGCGCAGAGCAGCGAGCGGTCGCCCGCGAACAGCTGCCAGCCCTGCGCGAACGGCGCGGCGCCGTGGCGCCGCAGGACCTCGTTCACCGATTGCAGCAGGCGCGCCTCGCTCTCCTCGAGGCGCCCTTCCGGGAGCCGCGCCCAGTCGCGGATGCTCGGCAGCGGACGTCGCGCGGGCGGCAGGTAGAAGCCCAGGCCGACGGCGACGCTCGGCACGCCGAGCGTGCGCGCGGCGGTGATCGCGGTCGGCGCGTAGTCGGCCACGACGAGTTCTGCGCGAACGGCGCCGGCGAGATCGCGCCATCCGCCGACGAGGCTGTCGAGCGCATCCGCGTCGAAGTAGCCCTCGGCGAGCAGGATCTCGGCGAGGCTCGCCGCCTTCGCGGGCACGCCGACGGTGTCGTGGAGCCACACCGGCGACTGCAGGCGCCGGCAGCGAACGTCGCGGAACAGCGTGCGCGGGTGGACGAGGTCGCGCAGCGCGATCGTCACGTCATGGCCCCGGCGTCCGAGTTCGACGGCGAGCGTCTTGAGCCGGCCGGCGTGACCGAGGCCGCCGCCGAGTTCCCAGGCCAGCAGGAAGTTTGCCATCGCGAGTTCGCCGTCCGGTTCGGTGTGCGCTCACGCAGGTTTCGACGACGGGGGTGCGGAGGATACGGGCAGCCGGCCGACGCGGGGGACCCTACCCGACCCGGGCCTCCTGCCTGCCCGCATCGCCGCGAACGATCGAACGGACGCGCGGGACGGCACACTAGCATGGCGCGCGCGCCTGCCTGCATCCGCGGCGGATCGCGCACGGGTTCGGCGCATGCCGCGCAGGGGGGGGCCGCGATCGCGGCTTGCCGTTGCCGGGGTTTGCACGGCGCGCACGCGGAACGATACGCTCGGGCGCGCGGTGGCCGGATGGCGGCGCGGCCTGCCGTCGCGTGCGGCAGGCCGGGAGTCCGCACGACGCTCCCTTCGCCTCGGTCGACGCCGAACCCGCGAAGGGCGTCCGGCGCCGCCGCTCGGCGCCCGAACGGCGCCCCGGCGGAAGCACCAATGCGATCGTGCGCCCGCGGCCCTTGGAACGGAGCAGCGCATGTCGAACGAGCCGCAGGTCGCCGTCGCCTTCGTGGTCCGGGAGAAGTTCGGCTGGGCGCTCGCCAGCCTCGTGCGCATCTATCGCTTCGCCGACGTGGCGTTCCGGCTGTACTTCGTCGACTGCGGCTATCCGAAGCCGGTCGTCGCGGAGATCGACCGGTTCCTCGCCGACAAGGACAACGTCGTGCGCCTCGTGAGCCCTGCATTCCTGCTGCCCAACGAGTCGCTGAACCTGCTGCTGCCTCGCGTGACCGAGCGCTACGTCTGCATCGTCCAGAACGACGTCCTGGTCGGGCGCGGCTTCCTAGGAGAGCAGCTCGCGACGTTCGCGCGCCACGGTTGCGACATCGTGCAGCCGCATACCGACGAGATCGACGGCGAAACGGGCGCGATGCGCCCGCACCGTCACGAGTACACCGACACCGGGATCGTCCGGCAGGGCGGCCGTCTCCTCGTCCAGGTCCCGGCCGGCGACCTGCCGCCGACGCTTTCCGAGGTGCGCCGCATCCGCCACTTCGAGCTCCACACGCTGATGCTCACGACCCGCGCGGCGAGGCAGATGTCGCCGCTGCCGGCCATCAATTCGCGGGAGCACGTCGACCTGGCCGTGCACGCCCATGCCCGCGACTTCGTCGCCTACGTGAACGAGCGCGCCCGGGCCGCCTACGTGCTGCCTCCGATCCGCGACGACGACGCCGAGTACTTTCGCTTTCGCTGGGACGAACGGCTCGCCCTCCGGTCGCACGAACTCGTCATGCAGCGCTGGCGGATTGCCAACATGCCCACGGCGATGAGCTTCGTCGTCCAGCACCGCCGATTCCTGGATCCGCGGCTCGTGCGCCGGACCGCGCCGGACTCCGCGGCGTGGTCCGAAGCCGACATCTACGACGACGCGAACTGGCCGCGCCGCGCGCCGACCTGCTAGAGGCGCTCGAGCCTGCCCGTGTAGAGCACCGGCCCGGTCGGCTGCCCGGTGGGCGAGCCGCCGGCGGGCTCGAGGCTCACGGCCAGCGCGTCGACCCCGCGGAACGCGAGCTCGGGCGGCGCGTCGAGGCGCACCTGGCGCACGCCTTCGCGAGGGACGAGGCCGAGCGAGCGCGGCGCGCCCTGGCCGGGCAACAGCCACAGCTCGAGCGCGCGATCCGGCGGAACCGCGAGCGGGGCGAGCGCCTTGACGGCGAGGAAGCGATCGCCGCGCGGCGCGCTCGCGACCAGCGCCGGGCGCGCGTCGGGACCGGCGAGCACGACGACGATCGACTCGACCGGGCGCTCGGTGCGGGGCGCGAACAGCGTGACCGCGAACGCGAAGGCGGCCACGAAGCTCGCCAGCGCGAACGGCCGCCAGAACGCGAGCCGCTGCCACCACGGCGGCGCGGCGGACGCCGCGTCGAGGCCGAGCCGGCGCGCGAGCGACGTCCAGACGCGCGGCGCGGGCGCGATCGGCGGCGCGCCGTCCGCGAGCGCCGCGAGGCGGCGCTCCCACTCGCGCAGCGCGCCGGCGACGACGGGATCCTCGCGCGCGCTGCGGTCGAGCCGCGCGCGCGAACGCGCGGGCAGCGTGCCGAGCGCGTACTCGGCGGCGAGCGCGTCGAGGCGCGACCGCCGATCGTGACGCGAGAGGTTCACCGGTCGCTCACCGCGTCACGTTCGCGCGCTCGAGGCAGCCCTTGAGGCGCTCGAGGCCGCGGCGGATCCAGGACTTGACGGTGCCGAGCGGCTGCGCGAGGTGCCTTGCGAGCTCGCCGTGCGACAGCCCCTGGAAGAACGCGAGCGCGATCGCCTGGCGGCTGCCGCCCTCCAGGCGCTCGACGCAGTCGCGGATCGCGTGCGCGTCGGCGCCGGCGAGCAGCATCTCGGCGGGTCCGGGCGCGCCGTCGGGAAGCGCGAGCTCCGGCGCGTCCTGGCCGTCGTCGCGGGTCATCGACACGGTGTCGAGCTCGCGCCTGCGGACGTGATCGAGGCAGCGGTTGCGCACGATCGCGGTGAGCCAGGTCGATGGTTGCCCGCGATCCGCCGCGTACCGGGCGGCGTGATGCCAGACGCTGACGTACGCGTCCTGCAGCAGTTCCTCGGCGACGCCGCGCTCGCGCACGATGCGCAGCGCGACCGAGTACAGTCGCGGCGAGGTGACGCGGTAGAGCTCGGCGAAAGCCTGCTGGTCGGAAAGGGCGACGCGCGCGATCAGTTCGGCGAGGTGGGCGTCGTGGCGGGAGCGGTCGGCGTCCATGGCCTCACGCGTCCGCCGGACCGCCCGCGCGCCCCTTCCGCCACAGCACGTCGCCGCGGCCCGTTCCGGCGTTGAGGGCGCGCGCGATCACGAACAGCAGGTCGGAGAGGCGATTGAGGTAGCGCCGCGCGGGATCGCCCACGGTCTCGGCGCGACCGAGGTGCACGACCGCGCGCTCGGCGCGGCGGCAGACCGTGCGGGCCACGTGCGCCAGCGCCGCGGCCCGGGTGCCGCCCGGCAGCACGAACTCCTTGAGCGGTGCGAGGTCGGCGTTGAAATGCTCGACGCGGTCCTCCAGGCGGGCGACGTGATCGCCGGTGACCGCGGCGTAGCCGGGGAT
The DNA here is from genome assembly GCA_905339295.1 of Burkholderiales bacterium. Taxonomy (GTDB): domain Bacteria; phylum Pseudomonadota; class Gammaproteobacteria; order Burkholderiales; family Casimicrobiaceae; genus VBCG01. Next base: position 341,724 of record CAJPFI010000021.1, on the reverse strand, counting down.
CGACAGCTCTCCGCCCAGATCGAAAAGGTCGTGCTGGGCGTCGACGAGGCAGGCGGCGACCTCGGCGGGCAGCCCCTCGGCGAGCAGCACGCCGATCGACGAGTTGAGCTCGTCGACCGCGCCGATCGCCTCGATGCGCGCGGCGTCCTTCGCCACGCGCGAGCCGTCGCCCAGCCCGGTCGTCCCGGCGTCGCCGGTGCGCGTGACGATCTTCGAGAGTCGGTGTCCCATGGCGCCCTGTCGGCAAATCGGTTGACCATAGCGAAAGCGGACGCCGCGGGCAAGCGGCGCGAATCTCCCGCGCGGCCGAACCGGCGCCCGGTCCGCCCTGCTAGGATACGATGCGACGGTCCGTCCGGATGCATGCCGCCATGTCGAACCTCTACGCCCGCGACCTCGACCGCAACCCGGCCAACCACGCGCCGCTGACGCCGCTCTCGCTCCTCGCGCGCACCGCGGACGTCTGGCCGGACCACCCGTCGGTGATCCACGGGGGGCGGCGCTACACGTGGGGCGAGACCTACGAGCGCTGCCGGCGGCTTGCCTCCGCGCTGGCGAAGCACGGCATCGGCGCAGGCGACACGGTCGCCGTGATGCTGTCGAACACGCCCGAGATGGTCGAGGCGCATTTCGGCGTGCCCATGTGCGGCGCGGTGCTGAACACGCTCAACACGCGGCTCGACGCCGAGGCGCTCGCGTTCATGCTCGGGCACGGCGAGGCGAAGGTGCTCGTCACCGACACCGAGTTCGCGCCGGTGGCGCGCAAGGCGCTCGAGATGACGCCGATGAAGTCGCTGGTCATCGACGTCGCGGACCCCGAGGGGCCGAACGCGGACGATCCCGCGGCGCGGCTGGGCTCGACCGACTACGAGGCGTTCCTCGCGGGAGGCGATCCTGCGTATGCCTGGAAGCTCCCGGCCGACGAGTGGGACGCGATCTCGCTCAACTACACGTCGGGCACGACCGGCAACCCGAAGGGAGTCGTCTACCACCACCGCGGCGCGCTCCTGAACGCGGTGTCGAACATCGTCGACTGGGCGATGCCGCGGCATTCGGTCTACCTGTGGACGCTGCCGATGTTCCACTGCAACGGCTGGTGCTTCGCGTGGACGATGGCGGCGAACGCCGGCACCAACGTCTGCCTGCGGCGCGTCGAGGCGAAGGCGATGCTCGACGCGATACGGAAGCACCGCGTGACGCACTATTGCGGCGCGCCAATCGTGCACTCGATGCTGATCCACGCGCCGGCCGAATGGCGGCAGGGCATCGACCACAAGGTGTCGGGGCTGGTCGCCGCCGCGGCGCCGCCTGCCGCGATGATCGAGGGCATGGAGCGCATCGGCTTCGACCTCACGCACGTCTACGGACTGACCGAGACCTACGGCCCCGCGTCGGTGTGCGCGAAGCACGCCGCGTGGTCGGGGCTCGACATCGGCGCGCGCACCGAGCGCAACGGCCGCCAGGGCGTGCGCTACACGCTCGAGGAAGGGATGACCGTGATGGATCCGGTCACGATGACGCCCGTGCCGCGCGACGGCGAGACGATGGGCGAGATCATGTTCCGCGGCAACATCACGATGAAGGGCTACCTCAAGAACTCGAAGGCGACCGCCGAGGCGTTCGCGGGCGGCTGGTTCCATTCGGGAGATCTCGCGGTGCTGCAGCCCGACGGCTACGTGAAGATCAAGGACCGCAGCAAGGACGTGATCATCTCGGGCGGGGAGAACATCAGCTCGCTCGAGGTCGAGGACGTCCTCTACCGGCACCCGGCCGTGCTCGCCGCCGCCGTGGTGGCGCAGCCCGACCCCAGGTGGGGCGAGACGCCCCGCGCGTTCGTCGAGCTGAAGCCGGGGTCGACCGTGACCGCCGACGAGCTGAACGCGCATTGCCGCGCGCACCTCGCGAGCTTCAAGGTGCCGAAGGGTTACGAGTTCGGCGAGCTGCCGAAGACCTCGACCGGCAAGATCCAGAAGTTCGTGCTGCGCGAGAAGGCGAAGTCCGCGGCCGCCATCGAATGACGAGGAGACGCCATGAACGCCCCCCTTGAACCGATCGTCGAGCCCATGGTGCTGCGCGCCGACGGCGGCGGGATCGCGACGCTGACGATGAACCGGCCCGCGCAGTTCAACGCGATCAGCGGCGCGATGCTGACGCAGCTCCAGGCGGCGCTCGACGCGGTCGGCAACGACCCGGCGGTGCGCGTCGTGGTCATCGGCGGGGCGGGGCGGGCCTTCTGCCCGGGGCACGACCTCAAGGAGATGCTCGCCAACTCGACCGAGGACTTCATCGGCGGCCTGTTCCGCCGCTGCTGCAACGTGATGCTGACGATGCAGCGCATCCCGCAGCCGATCATCGCCCGGGTGCACGGCATCGCGACGGCGGCGGGCTGCCAGATCGTCGCGGGCTGCGATCTCGCCGTGGCGGAGGAGGGCGCCCGGTTCGCGACGTCCGGCGTCAACTTCGGGCTGTTCTGCGCGACGCCCGGCGTCGCGGTGTCGCGCAACGTGTCGCAGAAACGCGCGTTCGAGATGCTGATGACCGGCGAGTTCATCGACGCGAGGACGGCGCTCGACTGGGGACTCGTCAACCGTGTCGTTCCGCCGGCCGACCTCGATGCCGCGGTGGCGGCGCTCGCCGGGCAGATGATGGACAAGCCGCGGGCGGTGATCGCCGCCGGCAAACGGTTCTTCTACGACCAGCTCGAGCGCAACCTGGAGCGCGCCTACGAGCTCGCGAGCGATGTCATCACGCGCAACATGCTCGGGGAGGACGCGCAGGAAGGCGTGGGCGCGTTCGTCGAGAAGCGCAAGCCGCGCTGGGACCTATGACCCCAGCGGCGCCGCCGGGCGCTCAGGTCCAGCGCGGAGGGCGCTTGGCCAGGAACGCCTCGATGCCTTCGGCGAAGTTCGGCGAACCGGCCAGCGCGACGGCCTCCTCGAGCTCGAGGTCGAGCCCCGCGTCGAAGGGAAGCGCCCCGCCGAGGGTCACGCAACGCCGGATCGCCGCCAGGGCGTTCGCCGGCTTCGCGGCGAGCCTCCGCGCATACCCGGCGACGGCCGCGTGCAATTGCCCGGGCGGAACGACGACATCGACGAGGCCCAGCGCCCGGGCCTCGGCGGCGCCGACCAGATCGCCCTCGTAGAGAAAGCGAAGCGCGCGGTTGCGCCCCATGAGCCGCGCGAGCGCCTGGGTGGCGCCGATCGGCGGAACGTAGGCAATATCGATCTCGGGCTGGCCGATCCTCGCGTCCGCTGCGGCGAACCGGACGTCGCAGTGCCAGGCGATCTCGACCCCGCCGCCGACCGCCACGCCGTTGATCGCCGCGAGCAGCGGTTTCGGGGACGCGCGCAGCAGGGCGACCATGCGGTGGCAGGTCGTCACCCATTCGCGCATGCGCGGGCCGCGCCACGCGCCGAAGGACCGCAGGTCCGCCCCCGAGCTGAAGTAACGGTCGAGCGCGCTGGCGACGACGATCACCCGCGTGTCCCGCGCCGCGATCAACGTCTCCAGCGCGCGCGGCAGCTCGCACAGCATGTCCCAGTCGACCGCGTTGACCGGCGGCCGGTGGTAGCGCAGCCAGCCGATCCCGTCGGCGCGCTCGACGAGGAGGTGGCGGAAGGTCGACTCGTCCAGGAGGTGTCCTCCGGTCCCGCGTGCTGTGGTCGACGGCGCCCGTCCCGCGCGGGCGTCAGGCGCCTCCGGTCGGACCGTGCCTCGCCTCGGCCGCGGATTCGAAGACGCGTGAGGACAGGCGCCGGTTCTCCAGCTCCTTGCCGAGCTTGAGCCGCAGGAACCCGCTGTTCGTGTAGCGCGTGACCTTGAGGTAGTAGCGCTCCTCGACGTACTTGACCGCGTCCATGTACGCGGAGATCACGTCGTCGTCGACGGAGAAGCGGTCGTGGTTGACGATCGAGATCACGCGCCTGCCGAGCGGCGCGAGCAGGCGGTCGACGGCGTCGAGGATCGAGCGGATGTCGGCCTCCGTCCGCACGCGCATCCCGGCGTAGTTCATGAACACCGTGTTCGTCCCGGGATCGTAGGACAGCCGATCGTCGATGTGGATGTCGAGCATCCGCTCCCGCAGACGCATCGGTGCCGGATCGAAGATCGCAGCGTCCATCAGCACGGGCGAGTCGACGCGCGGCCGGAACGGCAGCAGGCGCAGCACGTCGCGCTCGACGTCGATGCCCGGCGCCACCTCGGCGAGCCGCAGCGCGTCGCCGTCGAGCCGGAACACGCAGCGCTCGGTGACATCGAGGATTTCCTGGCCCCGCTTCGCCGCCTGCCGCCCGCTGAACGTCACCTGCGAGACCTCCGCGACGAACTTGCGGTGCTTGCCTTCCTGTTCGATCGCGAGCCGTCCCGCGGCGATCGACGTCCTGAGGCCGCCCCCCGGGAACGGGCCCAGGAAGACGACCTTCCTGCCGTTCTGGCTCAGGTTGATGAATCCGCCGCAACCGGGCGCGCGGGCGCCGAAGCGGCTGGCGTTCACGTTGCCCGCGCCGTCGTGTCCGTCCCGCCGCGAGGACGCCGCCCGTGATGCGCGCCTGCGCGGGCGGCGACCGGCCAAGTCTACGCTCGGGACGGCGCGACGCGCGGAGCGACTGCGTTCCGCGCGGCCGGGCGCTGCGACGTTGCCAACCCGGGGGGGCGCCGCCATAATCGGCCCTCGCAACACGAAGGGGGGCGGTGCGCCGAGCGCGCCGGCGCCGGATGGCGGACGACACGATCCTCGAGACGCGCGGGCTCACGAAGGAGTTCAAGGGCTTCGTCGCGGTCAGCAACGTGAGCCTCCGGGTCCGTCGCGGGTCGATCCACGCGCTGATCGGTCCCAACGGCGCGGGCAAGACGACCTGCTTCAACCTGCTCACGCACTTCCTCGCGCCGACGCGCGGCCAGATCTTCTACAATGGCCGCGAGATCACGGGCGCGCGCCCGGCCGCGATCGCGCGCATGGGGCTCGCGCGCTCGTTCCAGATCTCGGCGGTGTTCGCCCACCTGTCGGTGCGCGAGAACGTGCGCATCGCGCTGCAACGGGCGCGCGGAAGCTCGTTCGACTTCTGGCGCAGCGAATCGGTGCTGCGCGCGTTCGACGGTCGCGCCGACGAGCTGATCGACGCGGTCGGGCTCACCGGGTTCGAGGCGACCGCGGCGGGCGAGCTTCCCTACGGTCGCAAGCGCGCGCTCGAGATCGCGACCACGCTCGCGCTGGAGCCGGAGATGATGCTGCTCGACGAGCCGACGGCGGGGATGACGCACGAGGACGTCGGCCGGATCTCCGCGCTGATCAAGCGCGTCGCGGCGAATCGAACCGTGCTGATGGTCGAGCACAACCTGTCGGTGGTCGCGACGCTGTCGGACCGGATCACCGTTCTCGCGCGCGGCGAGATCCTGGCCGAGGGCGACTACGCGGCGGTGTCGCGCCACCCGGCGGTGGTCGAGGCCTACCTGGGAACGAGCCATGGCTGACGCCGCGATCGCGCGCGAGTCCACGACGGCGCCGATGCTCGCGGTCCGGGGCCTGAACGCCTGGTACGGCGAGTCGCACATCCTGCACGGCGTCGACTTCGACGTCGCGCGTGGCGAGGTCGTGACGCTGCTCGGGCGCAACGGCGCGGGCAAGACGACGACACTGAAGTCGATCATGGGCATCGTGCCGCGGCGCGAGGGGTCGATCGTGTTCGAGGGACGTGAGACGATCCGGATGTCGTCGAACCGGATCGCGCAAAGCGGCATCGCATGGTGCCCGGAGGAGCGGGGCATCTTCGCGAGCCTCGACGTCGAGGAGAACCTGATGCTCCCGCCGGTGGTCGGCGAGGGCGGACTCCCGGTCGCGCAGATCTTCGAGCTGTTCCCGAACCTGCGCGAGCGGCTGCACAGCCCGGGCACCAAGCTCTCGGGAGGCGAGCAGCAGATGCTCGCGATCGGCCGCATCCTGCGGACCGGCGCCCGGCTGCTGCTGCTCGACGAGCCGACCGAGGGCCTCGCGCCGGTGATCGTCCAGCAGATCGGGCGCACGATCGCGAAGCTCAAGGAGCGCGGATTCACGATCCTGCTGGTCGAGCAGAATTTCCGCTTCGCGGCGACCGTCGCGGACCGGCACTACGTGATGGAGCACGGACGAATCATCGACATGATCCCGAACGAGGCGCTGGGCGCGTCGATGGGAAAGCTGCACGATTACCTGGGCGTCTAGGACGCTTGTCCTGGGTCGCCCGTCAACGCGGAGGAACCATGAATTCTCTCAAGCGAAGCATCGTCTCGCTCGCCATCGGTGCGGCACTCGCCGCCGGCGCGGCGCAGGCGCAGATATCCGACGGCGTCATCAAGATCGGCGTGCTGAACGACATGTCCGGCACCTACGCGGACCTCGCCGGACCCGGGTCGGTCGTCGCGGCGAGGATGGCCGTCGAGGACTTCAGGGCCGCCGCCAAGGGCATGAAGGTCGAGATCCTGTCGGGCGATCACCAGAACAAGCCCGACGTCGGCTCGAACATCGCCCGGCAGTGGTACGACGTCGACAAGGTGGACGTGATCGTCGACGTGCCGACCTCGTCGGTGGTGCTCGCGGTGAACGAGGTGACCCGGCAGAAGGGCAAGGCGCTGCTCGTGTCCACCGGCGCCACGTCCGACCTCAGCGGAAAGGCGTGCAACGCGAGCTCCGTCCACTGGACCTACGACACCTGGATGCTCGCCAACGGCACCGGCAGCGCGATCGTCAAGACCGGCGGCGACTCGTGGTTCTTCCTGACCGCCGACTACGCGTTCGGCCACGCGCTGGAGCGCGACACCGAGGCGGTCGTGCTCAAGAACGGCGGCAAGGTCGTCGGCAAGGTCCGGCATCCGTTCCCGAGCTCGGACTTCTCGAGCTTCCTGCTGCAGGCGCAGGCGTCGAAGGCGAAGGTCATCGGCCTGGCCAACGCCGGCGCGGATACGATTAACGCCATCAAGCAGGGCGCCGAGTTCGGCATCGTCAAGGGCGGCCAGCAGTTCGCCGGCCTGCTCGTGTTCCTGACCGACGTGCACGCCCTGGGCCTCAACACCGCGCAGGGCCTCCTGCTGACCGAGTCCTTCTACTGGGATCTCAACGACCAGACGCGAGCCTTCGCGCGGCGCTTCGGTGCGCTGCACAAGGGTGCGATGCCGACGATGGCGCACGCCGGGGTCTACGCGTCGGTCCTGCATTACCTGAAGGCCGTGGAGGCGTCGAAGACCGACGACGGCGTCAAGGTCGTCGCGAAGATGAAGGAGCTGCCGACCGACGATCCGCTGTTCGGCAAGGGCGTGGTGCGCCAGGACGGTCGCAAGATCCATCAGGTCTACCTGTTCGAGGTCAAGAAGCCCTCGGAGTCGAAGGGGGCGTGGGACTATTACAAGGTCCGCGCGACGATTCCCGCGGAACAGGCGTTCCGGCCGATGGCCGATGGCGGCTGTCCCCTCGTCAAGTAGCGGTCGTCCGTCACGCCGGCCCATGCGGTGGCCCCGATGTCCCGGGCGTCGGCGTGACGGAACTCCGCGCGTTGCAGCGCTCGCCGCGTCTCCCGACGCGCGGACGCGCTGGCTGCCCGGCCATGGCCCGCACTGGTCGACGCCCGGGAGTCGACGCCGTGACGTCGTCCGGTTCACGCGTCCGCGCATCGCCGGCGTGCGCGGCGGGATCGCGAGCGCTCGCGCCGGGAGAGCCGCGCGCGGCGTCCGCTCCGAGGGGCGCGTGGCGCGACCGGCGGGATGACTGAGATCTTCGGAATTCCGACGCAGGCGCTGGCGGGCCAGCTCCTGATCGGCCTGATCAACGGCGCGTTCTACGCGATGCTGTCGCTCGGCCTCGCGGTCATCTTCGGCCTGCTCAACATCATCAACTTCACGCACGGCGCGCAGTACATGATGGGCGCGTTCGCGGCGTGGCTGCTGCTGAGCAAGCTGGGCATCGGCTACTGGTGGTCGCTCCTGATCGCGCCGGTCGCCCTGGGCGCCTTCGGCGTGCTGATCGAGCGCACGATGCTGTCCAGGCTCTACAAGCTCGATCACCTGTACGGCCTGCTCCTGACGTTCGGCCTCGCGCTGGTCCTCCAGGGGCTGTTCCAGAACGAGTACGGGTCGTCCGGGCAGCCGTACCGGCTGCCGCAGGAGTTCGCCGGCGCGTTCGACCTGGGCTTCATGATGCTGCCACGGTACCGCGCCTGGGTCGTCGTCGCGTCGCTGATCGTGTGCCTGACCACCTGGTACGTGATCGAGCGCACGAAGCTGGGCTCCTACCTGCGCGCGGCGACCGAGAACCCGACCGTCGTCCAGGCGTTCGGCGTCAACGTGCCGCGCATGATCACGCTGACCTACGGCTTCGGCGTCGGCCTCGCGGCACTCGCCGGCGTGATGGCGGCGCCGATCTACCAGGTGAGCCCGCAGATGGGCGCGAACCTGATCATCGTCGTGTTCGCGGTGGTCGTGATCGGCGGGATGGGGTCGATCGGAGGCGCGATCCTCACCGGCTTCGGCCTCGGCGTCATCGAGGGGCTGACGAAGGTCTTCTACCCCGAGGCGTCGAACACCGTGATCTTCGTGATCATGGTGATCGTGCTGCTGATCCGGCCGGCCGGCCTCTTCGGCAAGGAGCGATGATGGACGCGCCCGATCCCGCCACGCCCGGTCCGGCCGCGCCGGCGGCCGCGGCTCCCGCGCCCGGGATCGCGCTGCGTGCCGCCGACCCGTCGTTGCGCACGTTCCGCATCGCGACGCTCGCGATGGCGATCGCGCTCGCGGCCGCGCCGTTCGCCGGGATCTACCCGGTGTTCCTGATGAAGGCGCTGTGCTTCGCGCTGTTCGCCTGCGCCTTCAACCTGCTGCTCGGCTACGTCGGCCTGCTGTCGTTCGGCCATGCGATGTTCTTCGGGACCGCCGGCTACGTGTCCGCGCACGCCGCGAAGGTCTGGGGCCTGCCGCCCGAGCTCGCCATCCTCGCGGGCGCCGCCGCGTCGACGCTGCTCGGGGCAGTCACCGGCGCGCTCGCGATCCGCCGGCAGGGGATCTATTTCGCGATGATCACGCTGGCCATCGCGCAGATGATCTTCTTCTTCTACCTGCAGGCGCCGTTCACGGGCGGCGAGGACGGCATCCAGAGCGTGCCGCGCGGCCGCATGTTCGGGGTCCTCGATCTCGCCAACGCGCTGACGATGTACTACGTGGTGCTGGCGATCTTCCTCGCGGGATTCCTGGCCGTGCGCCGGATCATCCACTCGCCGTTCGGCCACGTGCTGAAGGCGATCCGCGAGAACGAGCCGCGCGCGATCTCGCTCGGCTACGATGCGGACCAGTACAAGCTGATCGCGTTCGTGCTGTCCGCGGCGCTCTCGGGCGTCGCCGGCGGAACCAAGGCGATCGTGTTCCAGCTGGCCTCGCTCACCGACGTGCAGTGGCAGATGTCGGGCGAGGTCGTGCTGATGACGCTGCTGGGCGGGATGGGCACCGTGTTCGGGCCGGTGGTCGGCGCGTTCACGATCATCTCGCTCGAGCACTATCTCGCCGACCGCGGCCAGTGGGTGACGGTGATCACCGGCGCGATCTTCGTGATCTGCGTGCTCGCGTTCCGGCGCGGAATCGTCGGCGAGCTGGCCGAGTGGTGGGCGAAGCGGCGGGCGTAGCGCCGGCGCCCGGCGTCAGTCGACCCGCACGTAGGATCCCGGCGCGTCGCAGAGCGGACGGTGGCCCGCGCTGCCCGCCTGCTTCGGAGCGGCCATGCGCGCGCCCGAGGCGTGGCTCTCGAGCCAGCCGGCCCATTCGGTCCACCACGACCCCTCGTTCACGGTCGCGGCGCCGAGCCAGCTGTCCGGGTCGACGTAGCGGTGGTTGGAGCGCGGACCCACGCGGTAGCTTCGCCGGGCGTGCCCGGGCTCGGAGACGATCCCGGCGTTGTGGCCGCCCGAGGCGAGCACGAACGTGATGTCGCCGCGCGCGTAGAGGTGGATCTTGTAGACCGACCGCCACGGCGCGACGTGGTCCTGCTCGGTCCCCACGACGAACATCGGCAGGTCGAGGTCGCCCAGCGCGACCGGCCTGCCGTCCGCCACGTAGCGCCCCTCCGCGAGATCGTCGTCGAGGAACAGCTTGCGCAGGTACTCCGAGTGCATCCGGTACGGCATCCGCGTCGCGTCGCTGTTCCACGCCATCAGGTCGGTGAGCGGGGCGCGCTCGCCCATCAGGTACTCGCTGACCAGCCGCGACCAGATCATGTCGTTCGAGCGCAGGATCTGGAACGCGCCGGCCATCTGCCGGCCGTCGAGGAAGCCCTGCGCCCACATCATGTCCTCGAGGAACGCCACCTGGCTGTCGTTGATGAACAGCGTGAGCTCGCCGGCCTCGGTGAAATCGACCTGCGACGCCAGCAGCGACATCGACGCGAGCCGCCGGTCGCCGTCGCGCGCCAGCACCGCCGCGGCGATCGCGAGCATCGTCCCGCCGAGGCAGTAACCGACCGCGTGCACGCGGCGCCTCGGGACGATGTCGGCGATCGCGTCGAGCGCGACGCCGATGCCGCGACGCCGGTAGTCGTCCATCCCGAGGTCGCGGTCCTTCTCGTCCGGGTTCTTCCACGAGATCATGAAGACCGTGTGACCGCGCCCGACCAGGTACCGCACGAGCGAGTTGCGCGGCGACAGGTCGAGGATGTAATACTTCATGATCCATGCCGGCACGATCAGGATCGGCTCCGCGCGCACCGTGTCGGTCGCGGGCGAGTACTGGATCAGCTCGATCAACTCGTTGCGCAGCACGACCTTGCCCGGCGTGACCGCGACGTCGCGGCCGACCGCGAAGTTCTCGGCGCCGACCGGCCTGTGGCCGCCGGACGCGCGCTCCCAGTCCTCGAGCCAGTTCTGCCAACCGCGCACGAGGTTGAGGCCCGCCTCGCGGATCGTCCGGTCGAGCACCACCGGGTTGGTGAGCGGACCATTGGACGGCGCGATCACGTCGAGCGCCTGCCGCGCCGCGAACGAGAGCATCCGCTCGTTGCCGCGCGCGACGCCGCTCACGCCGGAGAACGCGTTGTGCCACCATTGCTGCTGGAGCAGGAACGCCTGGTGGATGAAGTTGAACGGCGGCGACTGCCATGCCGGGTCGCGGAAGCGCCGGTCCTGCGGCAGCGGCTCGATGCAGGGTTCCGCCACGCGGCCTTCGCGGAGGCATCGCGACACGTAGCCCTGGAACCGCGCGAGCTTGCGGGCGGCCTTCTGCACGAGTTGCATCTGCTTGCCCGGCGAGGTCGCCATGTGCGCCCACCAGTTGAAATACGCCTCGCCCATCGCCATCGGCGACAGCCCGGCCGTCGCGCGGGCGAGCGTCGCGTGCACCGCGCGGTCGACCATCGACGGAAACGCGGTCAGCGCGATCGAGTCGCGATCGACCGAGAACGTGCCGTCGGGCGGCACCCGGGGCGCGGCCCGGCCCGCCCCGGCGGGCGGGGTTACCGGGACCGGGAGGTTTGCCGTCTGCGCGACGGCCGGGCGGCGAGGTGCCCGCACCCGGGCAGGCGCGCGGCGTGGACGTGAAGTCGTCGGCATGGCATCGGATTCGACTACGATAAACCATTCTATCGACGTCAACGCGGCGGCGTAATGACGCAGGTCATGCAGGGGGCGCGCGACGTGGCAGGAGCATCGTGTGGCGCAAGCGATTGATTTGACAATCTTTCCGCAATCCGTGGCCGCGACGGCGGCGCGGCCGTGCCGGCGTTCGCCCTCCCGGCTTTCCGACGGCCGACGCGCCGCGCCGACATGAGCGATCCGACCGCGATGCTCGACATGCTCGCGCGCATGTCCGCGCTGCAGTGGACGCGATGGGGCGGCAACGCGGCCATCCGGCAGACACAGGCACAGCGCCTGCACGACCTGCTGCGGTTCACGCGCGAGAGGTCGCGCTACCTTGCCGAGCGCTACGCGGGCCTGCCCGACGATGCCGCGCTGGAATCGCTGCCGCCGCTCACCAGGAACGAGCTGATGGGCTGCTTCGACGACTGGGTCACCGACCCCGAGGTGACGCGCTCGCGGCTGGCCGACTTCCTCGCCGACCGGACTCGCGTCGGCGAGCTGTTCCTCGGGCGCTATGCGGCGTGGCGCAGTTCGGGGACGACCGGCGAGCCCGGCCTCTACCTGCACGACGCGGACGCGTGCGCAACCTATCACGCGCTCATCGCCGCGGCGATGCAAAGGCCGGAAGTGTCGATGGCCTGGGCGTTCGGGCAATGCGCGCACGGCGGACGCAGGGCGCTCGTCGCGGCGACCGGCGAACACTTCGCCGGCGTGGTCACGTGGCGTGCGCTGACGCAGTGGGCGCCCGGCGGCGAGAGCTGCGAATTGTCGGTGCTGCGGCCCGTCGCCGAGTGGGTAGGGCGCCTCAACGCGTTCCAGCCGGCGTTCCTCGCCGGGTACCCGACCGCGCTCGTGCTGCTCGCGCACGAGCAGGCGGCCCGGAGGCTCGCCATCTCGCCGTCGATCGTGTGGTCCGGCGGCGAACACCTCACTGCCGCCGCGCGGCGCGCGATCGAGCACGCGTTCGGCGCGCTGGTCGTCGACGAGTACGGCAGTTCCGAGTGCCTGAGCATCGCCGTGGGCTGCAGGCACGGCTGGCTGCACCTCAACGCGGACTGGGTGATCCTCGAGCCCGTCGACGTGCACCACCGTCCGGTGTCGCCCGGGACGCTGTCGCACACCGCGCTGCTGACCAACCTCGCGAACCGCGTCCAGCCGGTCATCCGCTACGACGTCGGCGATCGCGTCGTGTTCCGGCCGGAGCCGTGCGAATGCGGCAGCGCGATGCCGGCGCTGCACGTCGAGGGCCGCCGGGACGACGTCGTGACGCTGAGGCGCCGCGACGGCGTGCGCGTCCCGCTGCTGCCGATGGCGCTGACCACGGCGATCGAGGAGGGCTCCGGCCTGCATGTGTTCCAGGTCGTCCGCGTGTCCGACGACGCGCTCGCGATCCGGCTGCCCGACGCTCCGGCGCGAGCGCGGCGCGCGTCGTGGAGCGCCGCGCGCGGCGCGCTGTCGGCGCTGCTCGAGGCGCATGGCCTCGACAACGTCGACCTGTCGCTCGACGCGGCCCCGCCGCAGGTGTCGGCCGCGAGCGGGAAGCTGCAGCAGGTCGTCGACCCCGCGCGCCATGGCGTCGCCGCGGGTCCGCGCGCGCGGCGCCCGCGCGGCGTGCGCCCGTCGTGATCGCCACCGATCTGTCGCGCGGCGCCGATCGCCGTCCACGGTCCGGTGGCTGACGCCCGATGTCCGTCTACGTCGTCCGCCGCGGCCTCCAGAGCGTCGTCGTTCTGTTCGCGATGTCGCTCATCGTGTTCCTCGGCGTCTACGCGATCGGCAACCCGATCGACATCCTGATCAATCCCCAGGCCGACCAGATCGACCGCGAGCGCGCGATCGCGGCGCTGGGGCTCGACAAGCCGCTGTGGGAGCAGTACGTCGTGTTCCTGAAGAGTGCGGCGACCGGCGACCTCGGCCATTCGTTCGTGCATTCGACGCCCGCCCTGCGGCTCATCGTCGAGAAGATGCCGGCGACGATGGAGCTCGCGATCGCGGCGATGCTGATCGCGGTCGTGCTGGGCATCCCGCTCGGCCTGTGGGCGGGACTCAGGCCGCACGCGTTCTCGGGCCGCGCGATCATGGCGGGCTCGATCCTCGGGTTCTCGCTGCCGACGTTCTGGGTCGGCCTGATGCTCATCATGGTGTTCTCGGTAATGCTGGGCTGGCTGCCGTCGAACGGGCGCGGTCCGACGGTGGAGATCCTCGGCGTCGACGTGTCGTTCCTGTCGCTCGAGGGCTGGCGCCACCTGGTCATGCCCGCGACCAACCTCGCGCTGTTCAAGCTCGCGCTGCTCATCCGGCTCACGCGGGCCGGGACGCGCGAGGCGTTGATGCAGGACTACGTCAAGTTCGCGCGCGCCAAGGGGCTCTCCAACGCGCGCGTCATCGGCGTGCACGTGCTGCGCAACATCCTGATCCCGATCGTGACCGTGATCGGGCTGGAATTCGGCTCGGTCATCGCGTTCGCGATCGTGACCGAGAGCGTGTTCGCGTGGCCGGGGATGGGCAAGCTCCTGATCGACTCGATCAACCTGCTCGACCGGCCGGTGATCGTCGCCTACCTGCTGGTGATCGTCGCGATCTTCATCGCGATCAACCTGGCGGTCGACGTGCTGTACTCGGCGCTCGATCCGCGCGTACGCCTGTCGGACAGCAAGGGCTGAGCGTTGCCGCGCGTGCCATCGCGACCCGGCGGATCCGGCGGATGAACGCCGACCCGGCCCCGGCACCCGCGTCGCGGGCGGCCCAGTCGCCGCTGCGCCGCGTCGCCGGCGACTTCTTCGCGAACCCGGTCGCCGCGTTCGGCTTCGGGCTGCTGTGCACCCTCGTGGTCTTTGCCGTCTTCGCGCCGGCGATCTCTCCGCAGAATCCCTACGACCTCGCGCAGATCGACGTGATGGACAGCCGGCTGCCGCCGGGCGCGGCGTCGGCCTCCGGCGGGACGTTCTGGCTCGGCACCGACGACCAGGGTCGCGACATGCTGTCGGCGATCTTCTACGGGCTGCGCATCTCGCTCGCGGTCGGCGCGGCCTCGACCGTGCTCGCGCTGGCGATCGGGCTCGCGGCCGGACTCGCGGCCGCGTACCTCGGCGGTCGCGTCGAAACCGTCGTGATGCGGATCGTCGACATCCAGCTGTCGTTCCCGGCGATCCTGATCGCGCTGATCCTGATCGCGGTGCTGGGGCAGGGGACCGGCAAGGTGATCGCGGCGCTCGTCACCATCCAGTGGGCGTACTACGCGCGCACGGTGCGCGGCGCGGCACTGGTCGAGAAGCGCAAGGAGTACGTCGAGGCGGCGCGCTGCCTCGCGCTCTCGCCCGCGCGCATCGTGTTCCGCCACCTGCTGCCCAACTGCCTGCCGCCGCTGATCGTCGTGGCGACCGTGCAGGTCGCCGCGGCGATCGCGCTCGAGGCGACGCTCTCGTTCCTGGGCCTCGGCCTCCCGATCACCGAGCCGTCGCTCGGCCTCCTGATCGCCAACGGCTACCAGTACCTGCTGTCCGGCAAGTACTGGATCAGCTTCTTCCCGGGCATCGCGCTGC
This sequence comes from Burkholderiales bacterium, assembly GCA_905339295.1. Taxonomy (GTDB): domain Bacteria; phylum Pseudomonadota; class Gammaproteobacteria; order Burkholderiales; family Casimicrobiaceae; genus VBCG01. The sequence continues at coordinate 326,606 of CAJPFI010000021.1, read as the reverse complement.
TCCTGACCATCGTGAGCATCAACCTCGTCGCCGACCAGCTGCGCGACGTGCTGAACCCGAGGCTGCAGCGGTGAGCGGGGGTGAACGCGGCGTCGCCCCCGCGAAGGCGGGGCCGCCCGGCGTGCGCGCCGTCCCCCGTGGGAGCCCCGCCGGGACGTTCCCCGCGCGGTGCCCCCTCGGTCGGGTCGGGACGCGCGATGTCGCGGCGCGATCGGCCGGGGAACGGCGATGACCCCGCTGCTGCAGGTCGAGGGACTGCGCACGCACTTCTTCACGAGAGCGGGCGTCGTGAAGGCGGTCGACGACGTGAGCTTCGCCGTGGACCGCGGCGAGGTGCTCGGCCTCGTCGGCGAGTCCGGCTCCGGCAAGTCGATCACCGGCTACTCGATCATGGGGCTGGTCGACCCACCGGGGCGCATCGTCGCGGGATCGATCCGGCTCGACGGGCGCGAGATCAGGGAGCTCGACGCCGAGTCGATGCGCAGGCTGCGCGGCAACCGGATGGCGATGATCTTCCAGGATCCGATGATGACGCTGAACCCGGTGCTGCGCATCGACCGGCAGATGACCGAGGCGATCCTCGCGCACGACGACGTGAGCCGGGCGACCGCGCTCGAGCGCGCGCGCGACGCGCTCGGGCGCGTGGGCATCCCGTCGCCGGACGAGCGACTCAGGGCCTATCCGCACCAGTTCTCCGGCGGCATGCGGCAGCGCGTCGCGATCGCGATCGCGCTGCTCAATGGCCCGGACCTCGTCATCGCCGACGAGCCCACGACGGCGCTCGACGTCACGATCCAGGGGCAGATCCTCTACGAGATACAGAAGCTCGCGAGGGAGGCCGGCACGGCGCTCGTCTGGATCACGCACGACCTGTCGGTGGTCGCCGGGCTCGCCGACCGCGTGTGCGTGATGTACGCGGGCCGCATCGTCGAGCAGGGGACGACCGCGCAGGTGCTCGACGCGCCGCTGCACCCGTACACGCAGGGGCTGCTCGACAGCGTCCCGTCGCGCAACGCGCGCGGCGCGCGCCTGAGGCAGATCGCGGGGATGACGCCGTCGCTCGTCGACCTGCCGGACGCATGCGCGTTCCGCGAGCGCTGCGACCGCGCCGACGGCGCGTGCGGCGAGGCGCCGCCGATGCGCGTCGCCGGCGGCGATCCGGGCCGCGGCGCGCGCTGCCATCATCCGCTCGTGCCGTGGCCGTGTCCGTGACCGCGTCGCCGCTGGTCGAGCTCCGGGGCGTGTCGAAGCGCTTCGTGAAGTCGCTCGACCTCGCCGAGCGGATCGCCAATTTCGCCGGCGCCGGCGTGCGCGAGGAAGTCGTGCACGCGGTCGACCGCGTGGACCTCGCGATCGCGCCGGGCGAGGTCGTCGGGCTGGTGGGCGAGTCGGGCTGCGGCAAGTCGACGCTCGGGCGCCTCGCGGTGGGCCTCATCCCTCTCACCGAAGGCGAGCGGCGCTGGCGCGGCGAGCCGATCGACGGCCTCGCGCCGGCGGCCGCGCGCAGGCAGCAGCTGCGCATGCAGATGATCTTCCAGGATCCCTACGCGTCGCTCAACCCGCGCATGCGCGTCGTCGACATCGTCGGCGAGGCCCCGGTCGCGCACGGCATCATCGGGCGTCGTCAGCAGGTGGAGTACGTGGGGCTGCAGCTCAATCGCGTCGGCCTCGACCCGACGATGATGCGCCGCTTCCCGCACCAGTTCTCGGGCGGACAGCGCGCGCGCATCGGCATCGCGCGCGCCCTCGCGGTGGACCCCGGGTTCCTGGTCTGCGACGAGTCGGTCGCCGCGCTGGACGTGTCGATCCAGGCGCAGGTGCTCAACCTGTTCATGGAGCTCCGGCGCGCGCTTTCGCTCACCTACCTTTTCATCAGCCACGACCTCGGCGTCGTCCGGCACATGAGCGACCGCGTCGTCATCATGTACCTGGGTCGCGTCGTCGAGCACGGACCGTCGGTCGAGCTGTTCGCCGCGCCCGCGCACCCGTACACGCGGGCGCTGCTCGCCGGCGTCGGCCGCGTCGAGGCGCGCAAGCGCGCCTACGTCCCCGTGAAGGGCGAGATCCCGTCCCCGCTCGACCCGCCTTCCGGGTGTCACTTCCATCCGCGCTGCCCGCATGCGATGGCGCGTTGCCGCGAGGCCGCGCCGCCGCTCGTCGAGATCGCGCCGGGCCGCACGGCGGCGTGCTGGCTGAACGGCGCGGGCGCCGCGCCGTCCGGATGAGTCGGCCCTGCACGCGGCACGACCCGCGTGGCGCACCCGCGCCGCTCGTGCCCGAATCGCCGCATGCCTGCGACGACTGTCCGGACGCCGTCGGCCATGTCGCCCCACGGGCGTTCGTGCGCGAGGCCGAGCTCGGCATCGGGCTCGTCTGGCGCCTCGCGCGCGGCGGCGTGTCGATGTACGCGCGCACGCCCGGCGTCGACGAGGTCCTGCGCCGCATACGCGAATGCCGGCATCCGTACCACGACGCGGTCGCGGGCGCGCTCGACGAGCGCCATCGCGCGTTCGGCGCCGCGTGACACGTCAACCGCCGCTCGACGCGGGCGGTGGGTGACGCGCTGTCGGACGATCCGGGGCGCGAGCGGGCGGACGTCGTGCCGGGCGACCGCGGGGCACGACGCGCGAGCCGGCGTTCACGCGACGGGTCGCGGACGCGTTCGCGACGCTCGGATACTCGGTCGCGGTCGACGATCCCGGCAAGGGCGTCGAATTCGTTCGCTGCCACGGGCGGCCGGCGCAAGGGCGGCAGCCTGCAGGTCGAAGGGAAACGAACGCTCTTCATGGACGAGGCGACGCTCGAGCCGCATCGGCTGCTCGCGCCCCGAGCGCGACCTGGCGCAGGGGGCCTCCGCGATCGCAACGCATGCGCGCGCACGCGCGCCCGGACCGGAAACTGGTCTGGCCACTTGACCGCCGTTCCCGCCGTGCGCTAACGTCAGCGGGTTGCCCGCGACCCCGGGGAGCGACGATCCGGGGGACGGGCCCGACACTCACTGGAGGAGCACCCGATGAAGACCCTGGTCCGCGCGATCGCCCTCGCGCTCGCCGTTTCCGCCGGCGCCGCCGCCGCGGCCTATCCCGAGCGCCCGATCACGTTCGTCGTCCCGTGGGGCGCGGGCGGCGGCACCGACACGACGGCGCGCTACTTCGCGGCGATGATGGAGAAGGAACTCGGCCAGCCGGTCAACGTCGTCAACCGCACCGGCGGCGGCGGCGTGGTCGGCCACAGCGCGATCGCACAGGCGCCGGCCGACGGCTACACGGTGGGCATGATCACCGTCGAGATCTCGATGATGCACTGGCAGGGCCTGACCGCGCTCAACCCGACGTCGTACACGCCGCTCGCGCTGGTCAACGCCGACCCGGCCGGCTTTACCGTCCGCGCCGACTCGCCGTACAAGTCGGTGAAGGAAGTGCTCGACTACGCGAAGGCGAACCCCGGCAAGCTCAAGGCGTCGGGCACCGGCCAGGGCGGCATCTGGCACCTCGCGCTGGCCGGGCTGATGAACGACGCGAAGATTCCGCAGACCGCGATTCCGTGGGTGCCGTCGAACGGCGCAGCACCGGCGATGCAGGATCTCGTCGCCGGCGGCGTCGACGTCGTGACCTGCTCGCTGCCCGAGGCGCGCGCGCTGATCGATGCCGGCAAGGCGAAGCCGCTCGCGGTGATGGACACGAAGCCCTCCGCGCTGTTCCCGAACGTCCCGACGATGAAGCAGGCGGCCGGCAGCGACTGGACCGTGTCCGCGTGGCGCGGCATCGCCGGCCCGAAGGGCCTGCCGAGGGACGTCGAGCAGAAGCTCGTCGCGACGATCAAGAAGATCTGGGACAGCAAGGAGTTCAAGGATTTCGCCACCTCGAAAGGGTACGGCACCGAATGGGCCGCGCAGGGCGATTTCGCCGCCTACATGGCGAAGGGCGACCGGAGCATGGGCGAGGTGATGAAGGCGCTCGGGCTCGCCAAGTGACGATCGCTCGCGCGATCGTCCTCCCCGCGCTGGCGGGCAGCCGCGCGCGTGATCCGGGACGGCCGCCGGAGGCGGCCGTCCCCGCGCCCGCGGCAGGATGAAGTTCAACGACGCCGTCTTCGGCGCGATCCTGGTCGTGATCGCGCTCGCGATCGTCGTGCACGTGCAGGCGTTCCCGACCATTCCCGGCCAGCAGGTCGGCCCCGCGCTGTTCCCGGGGCTGGTCGCCGCGGCGCTGGGCATCTGCGGGTTCCTCCTGGTCCTGAGCGGGTTGCGGCACCGGGCGTCGCAACCGTGGATCGCCGCCGAGCGCTGGACGCGGTCGAAGCGGCACGTGGCGGCGTTCCTCGCGGTCATCGCCGCGGTCGCCGTCTACATCGCGCTCGCCGAGGTCGTCGGCTTCCTGATCGTCGGCCCGGCGATCCTGTTCGCGCTGTGCGTGACCTTCGGCGTGCGCGCGCCGCTCGCGGCGATCATCGCGATCGTCGCGACGCTGGCCATCTGGTTCGCGTTCTACAAGCTCCTTCGCGTCCCGCTTCCCTGGGGCGTCCTCACGCCGTTCGCGTTCTAGGGCCCGTCGATGCGATCGGGACGCTCGCGGGGCTCAGGAAACGGGTGTCGTCGGCGCGCGAACCGCGGCACGGGTTTCCGCTGCGGCGAGGTTTCGCAGCGCCGAGGGCGCCCGTTTCCTGCGATCACCCGGGCGCGAGTGCCCCGATGGCGCCGGCAGGCCCCGGCGCCCCGTTCCGCGCACTCGCCCGATCGGCCGCCGTGCGCCGTTGCGCGACCCGGACGCTCCCCGGCCGTCGTGACCCGCGGAGAGGGACGCTAGAGCGATGGATGCACTGCTCCTCGCGTTCGAGATGGTGTTCGCGCCGCAGACGCTGTGGGTGATGCTCGGCGCGTCGCTGTTCGGGCTGTTCGTCGGCGCGGTGCCGGGACTCACCGCCACGATGGCGACCGCGCTGCTCGTGCCGGTGACCTTCTTCATGCCGCCGATCACCGCGATCGCGGCGATCGTGACGGCGACCGCGATGGCGATCTTCTCGGGCGACGTCCCCGGATGCCTGCTGCGGATGCCGGGCACGCCGGCGTCGGCCGCGTACGCCGACGAGGCCTACGCGATGACGAAGAAGGGGCAGGCGGAGCTCGCGCTCGGCGCCGGCCTCGTGTTCTCGGCCGTCGGCGGGCTGTTCGGCACCGCGGTTCTGATCGTCTGCGCGCCGATGCTGGCCGATTTCGCGCTGCGCTTCTCGTCGTTCGAGTACTTCTGGCTCGTGCTCCTCGGGCTCACCTGCGCGATCGTCGTCACGTCGGAGCGGCCGCTCAAGGGCGTCGTGTCGCTGCTCCTCGGCCTCCTGGTCGCCTGCGTGGGCCTGGGCAACCCGGCGGGCTTCCCGCGCTTCACCTTCGGCAGCACCGAGCTCATGGGCGGCATCGGGATGATCCCGATGCTGATCGGCATGTTCGCGCTGTCGGAGATCCTTCGCTACGCCACCCACGTCGGCGCCCGGACGGTGATCGACACCCAGCCGATCGGCAACGTCTTCCGCGGCATGTGGGCGCTCGCGAGGAAGTACCCGGTGCAGATCCTGCGCGGCAGCACGGTCGGCACGCTGGTCGGCGCGCTGCCGGGCGCCGGCGCGGACATCGCCGCGTGGATGAGCTACGCGATCAGCAAGAAGACCTCGAAGGAGCCGGAGAAGTTCGGCACGGGCCACGTCGAGGGCATCGTCGAGAGCGGCGCCGCGAACAACAGCGCGCTCGCCGGCTCGTGGATTCCCGCGCTGGTGTTCGGGATCCCGGGCGACTCGATCACGGCGATCGTGATCGGCGTCCTCTACATGAAGAACATGAACCCCGGGCCGACGCTGTTCACGCAGAACCCGCAGAACATCTACGCGGTGTTCCTGCTGTTCATCGTCGCCAACCTGATCATGATCCCGCTGGGCTTCCTGTGCATCAAGGTCGCCAAGCGGATCCTGAAGGTGCCGCGCGAGATCCTGATGCCGGTGATCCTGCTGTTCTGCATCGTCGGGACGTTCGCGATCAACAACACGCCGTTCGACGTCGGCGTGATGCTCGCGGCAGGCGTCGCCGCCTGGGTCCTCGAGCACAACGGCTTCCCGGTCGCGCCGGCGATCCTGGGCGTCGTGCTGGGCGGCATGCTGGAGGAGAACTTCATCACGTCGATGATCAAGTCCGACGGGAGCCTCGCCGCCTTCTTCACGCGGCCGATCGCGGCGACGCTGGGCGTGCTGACGCTCGCCGCCTGGTTCCTGCCCCCGGTCGTCCGCCGCCTGAGGCGGGTCGCGCGCGCCTGACGCGCGATTGCCGGGCCCTGCCGCAGCGCGGTATAATCGAGCGGTTTTGCGGATCGCGCACCGTCCGGCGTGCGGACGGCGCGCCGCGCCGACCCCGGCGCGCCCGACCCGCGTGCGACGAACGGCCATGCGCGGCAAGCTCACCGTCGGAAACTGGAAGATGAACGGCGGGCTCGCCGAGAACGCGGGACGCTTCGCGGCGCTCGCGCGCGGGTGGCGCGGGGGTCCCGGCCGGTCAGTCGCGGTCTGCGTGCCGTTTCCGTACCTGGCGCAGGCGCGCGAGGCCCTCGCGGGCAGCGAGATCCGGTGGGGCGCGCAGGACGTGAGCGCCTACGCGGGCGGCGCCTACACCGGCGACGTGTCGGGACCGATGCTCGCGGAGTTCGGTTGCGCGTACGCGATCGTCGGGCATTCGGAGCGACGCCAGTACCATGGCGAGCGCGACGGGGACGTCGGCGCGAAGGCGCTCGCGGCCCTGGCGGCCGGGCTCACACCGATCGTATGCGTCGGCGAGTCGGCCGCCGAGCGGGACGGCGGGACGACCGGGGCCGTGGTGGAACGCCAGCTTGGCGCGGTGGTCGATGTCCTGGGGGCCGGGGTGGCCGGAATCGTCCTCGCGTACGAGCCGGTCTGGGCGATCGGGACCGGACGCACGGCGACGCCGGACCAGGCCCAGGAAGTGCACGCGGCGCTGCGGCGCCTGCTCGACCGCGGAGGCGCGCGCGACGTGAAGGTGCTGTACGGCGGCAGCGTGAGGGCGGGAAACGCCGCCGCGCTCTACGCGATGCCTGACGTGGATGGCGGGCTGGTGGGCGGCGCGTCGCTGGACGCGAACGAATTGCTGGCGATCGCGCGCGCCTGACGCGCGAACGTGGAGACGAGGAACGTCATGAACGCGATGGAATTCTTCCTGCTGATGCTGCACATCGGCGTGGCCGTGGCAATCTGCGGCCTCGTGCTGCTGCAGCACGGCAAGGGCGCGGACATGGGAGCCGCGTTCGGCAGCGGCTCCGCCGGGAGCGTGTTCGGTTCGGCGGGCTCGTCGAACTTCCTGTCGCACTCGACCGCGATCCTCGCGTCGGTCTTCTTCCTCACGAGCGTCGGGCTCACCTGGTACGCGTCGGCGAACAGGTCGCCGTCCGCCGTGATGGACAAGAGCGTGCTCGACCGGGTCCCGCCGCCGGCCACCAAGGCGCCGGACGTGCCCGCGGCGCCGGCCGGGACCACGGAAGGCGCGGCGCCGGGATCGAAGGCCGGGGACGTTCCGAAGTAGGATGGCGGGCCGGGCGCCGCCGGCGGCGCCCGGTCTCCTTGATGCGCCGCAAGAAACAGGCACCGCCGACGTGGTGAAATTGGTAGACACGCTGTCTTGAGGGGGCAGTGGCGAAAGCCGTGGGAGTTCGAGTCTCCCCGTCGGCACCAGATCGAGGAGCGGTATCGGCAACACCCCGGCCGCCGGGCCGGACCCAGGCAACCCGTCGCCGTCGCAGGACGGCGCAAGGCGACCGATGCTCGAAAACTATTTCCCCGTCCTGATGTTCATCGCCGTGGGCCTCGCCGTCGGCGGGTCGCTGCTCGCGGTGGGCCGGCTCGTCGCCCCGCACCGGCCCGACCCCAGGAAGAACTCGCCCTACGAGTGCGGTTTCGAGGCGTTCGAGGACGCGCGCATGAAGTTCGACGTGCGCTACTACCTCGTCGCGATCCTGTTCATCCTGTTCGACCTCGAGATCGCCTTCCTCTTCCCGTGGGCGGTCGTGCTCCCGGACATCGGCTTCTTCGGCTACGCGGCGATGATGATCTTCCTCGCGATCCTGGTCGTGGGGTTCGTCTACGAGTGGAAGAAGGGCGCGCTCGAGTGGGAATGATCTCGCCGGGGATGCTCCGCTAGGGACCTGCGATGGCGATCGAAGGCGTCCTCGAGAAGGGCTTCGTCACGACGACGCTCGACAGCGTCATCAACTGGGCGCGCAACGGCTCGATGTGGCCGGTGACCTTCGGCCTGGCGTGCTGCGCCGTGGAGATGATGCATGCCGGCGCCGCGCGCTACGACCTCGACCGCTTCGGCATCGTCTTCCGGCCGAGCCCCCGCCAGTCGGACGTGATGATCGTGGCCGGGACGCTGTGCAACAAGATGGCGCCCGCGCTGCGCAAGGTCTACGAGCAGATGCCGGAGCCGCGCTGGGTGATCTCGATGGGATCGTGCGCGAACGGCGGCGGCTACTACCACTATTCGTACTCGGTCGTGCGCGGCTGCGATCGCATCGTCCCCGTCGACATCTACGTCCCGGGATGCCCGCCCACGGCCGAGGCGCTGCTCTACGGCATCCTGCAGCTCCAGAACAAGATCTGGCGCACCAACACGATCGCCCGCTGATGGCCGCCGCCCCCGACGCCCTCGCCGGATCGCTCCGCTCCGCATTCGGCGATTCCCTCGCCGGGGTCGCGGTCGCGCTGGGCGAGGTCACCGCGGTCGTTGCGCACGCGGCCCTCCACGCGACGATGCGCACGCTGCGGGACGCCGCCGCCTTCCGCTTCGAGACGCTGATCGACGTGTGCGGCGTCGACTACTCGACCTTCGGCAACGCCGCCCGCGACGCTCCGCGCTTCGCCGCCGTCTACCACCTCCTGTCGCTGTCGAACAACGCCAGGCTCCGCGTGCGCACGTTCGCCCCCGACGACGACTTCCCGGTCCTGCCGTCGGTGATCGACGTGTGGCCGTCCGCCAACTGGTTCGAGCGCGAGGCGTTCGACCTGTACGGCATCGTTTTCGAGGGGCACCCGGACCTGCGCCGCCTCCTCACCGACTACGGGTTCGTCGGGCATCCGTTCCGCAAGGACTTCCCGCTGTCCGGCCACGTCGAGATGCGCTTCGACCCGGAGCAGGGCCGCGTGATCTACCAGCCGGTCACGATCGAGCCGCGCGAGGTCACGCCGCGCATCGTGCGCGAGCAGAACTACGCGGACAGCGAGTAGCCGGTGGCCGAGATCCGCAACTACACGCTCAACTTCGGCCCGCAGCATCCGGCGGCGCACGGCGTGCTGCGCCTCGTTCTCGAGCTCGACGGCGAGGTGATCGAGCGCGCCGACCCGCATATCGGGCTGCTGCACCGCGCGACCGAGAAGCTCGCCGAGCACAAGACCTGGATCCAGTCGCTCCCGTACATGGACCGGCTCGACTACGTGTCGATGATGTGCAACGAGCACGCGTACTGCCTGGCGATCGAGCGGCTGGTCGGCATCGACGTTCCGATCCGCGCGCAGTACATCCGCGTGATGTTCGACGAGATCACGCGCCTGCTGAACCACCTGCTGTGGCTGGGGTCCCATTCGCTCGACGTCGGCGGCATGACGACGTTCCTGTACGCGTTCCGCGAGCGCGAGGACCTGTTCGACATCTACGAGGCGGTCTCGGGGGCGCGGATGCACGCGGCGTACTACCGCCCGGGCGGCGTCTACCGCGACCTGCCCGACCGGATGCCGCAGTACGCCGCGCAGCACACGCGCAGCGCCCGCGCGCTGGCCTCGATGAACGAGAACCGGCAGGGGTCGCTGCTCGACTTCATCGAGGACTTCACGCGGCGCTTCCCGGCGTACGTCGACGACTACGAGACGCTGCTGACCGACAACCGGATCTGGAAGCAGCGGACCGTCGGCATCGGCGTCGTGTCACCCGAGCGGGCGATGGCGCTGGGCTTCACCGGCCCGATGCTGCGCGGCTCGGGCGTGCCGTGGGACCTGCGCAAGAAGCAGCCCTACGAGGTCTACGACCGGGTGGACTTCGACATCCCGGTAGGCGTCCACGGCGACTGCTACGACCGCTACCTCGTGCGCATCGAGGAAATGCGGCAGTCGAACGGCATCATCCGGCAGTGCGTCGACTGGCTGAAGCGCAATCCCGGGCCGGTGATCACCGGCAACCACAAGGTGGCGCCGCCCTCGCGCGAGGCGATGAAGACGAACATGGAGGAGCTGATCCATCACTTCAAGCTCTTCACCGAGGGGATCCACGTCCCGCCCGGCGAGGTCTACGCGGCGATCGAGCACCCGAAGGGCGAGTTCGGCGTCTACGCGATCTCCGACGGCGCGAACAAGCCCTACCGCATCAAGCTCCGCCCGCCGGACTACGTCCACCTCGCGGCGCTCGACGAGATGTCGCGCGGCCACATGATCGCGGACGTCGTGGCGATCATCGGCACGCAGGACATCGTGTTCGGCTCCATCGACCGCTGACTCCGCTGACTTCCATGCTCTCCGCCGACGCGCGCGCCCGGATCGACCGCGAGATCGCCAAGTACCCGGCCGACCAGCGGCAGTCGGCGGTGATGTCGGCGCTCGCGATCGCGCAGCGCGAGCAGGGCTGGCTGTCGACCGCCGCGATCGACGAGGTCGCGTCGATCCTCGGCATGCCGCCGGTGGCCGTTTACGAGGTGGCGACGTTCTACGCGATGTACGACCTGAAGCCGACCGGGCGCTTCAAGCTGACCGTCTGCACGAATCTTCCGTGCGCCCTGTCGGGCGGCGCCGCGGCGGCCGAGCACCTGAAGGCGCGGCTCGGCGTCGATTTCGGCGAGACGACGCCGGACGGCCGCTTCACGCTCAGGGAAGGCGAGTGCATGGGCGCCTGCGGCGACGCGCCCGTGCTGCTCGTCAACAATCTCCGGATGGAGAGCTGGGCGGGAGGCGAGAAGCTCGACCGGCTCGTCGACGAGCTCGCGGCGGCCGCCGACCGCGGCGAAGGCGCGCCGCGCGGCGGGGAGGGCGGGCGATGAACGCGCCGCGCGAGTTTCTCGACTTCGGGCCGGACGCGGTGCTGCTCGCCGGGCTCAACGGCGACAACTGGCGCCTCGCCGACTACGTGAAGCGCGGGGGCTACGAGGCGCTCGCGAAGATCCTCTCCGCGAAGGTCCCGCCTGCCGCCGTGGTCGCCGAGGTGAAGAAGAGCGCGCTGCGCGGCCGCGGGGGCGCCGGCTTCCCGACCGGCCTCAAGTGGAGCTTCATGCCGCAGCAGTACGCGGGCGACAAGTACGTCGTGTGCAACTCCGACGAGGGGGAGCCGGGCACGTTCAAGGATCGCGACATCCTGCGCTACAACCCTCACAGCCTGATCGAGGGGATGGCGATCGCCGCGTACGCGATGGGCTGCGCGCGCGGCTACAACTACATCCACGGCGAGATCTGGGACGTCTACGAGCGCTGCGAGGAAGCCGTCGCCGAGGCGTACGCCGCCGGATTCCTCGGCAAGGACATCCTGGGCAGCGGGTTCGACTTCCAGCTCCACAACCACCACGGGTTCGGCGCCTACATCTGCGGCGAGGAGACCGCGCTGCTCGAGTCGCTCGAGGGCAAGAAGGGCCAGCCGCGCTTCAAGCCGCCGTTTCCGGCGAGCTACGGCCTCTACGGCAGGCCGACGACGATCAACAACACCGAGACCTTCGCGTCGGTGCCGTGGATCGTGCGCCACGGCGGCGAGTGGTTCCTGAACCTCGGCAGGCCGAACAACGGCGGGACGAAGATCTTCTCGGTCTCCGGCGACGTCGAGCGCCCGGGTAACTACGAGGTGAGGCTCGGCACGCCGTTCGCGCGCCTGCTCGAGATGGCGGGCGGCGTGCGCGGCGGGCGCAGGCTCAAGGCGGTGATCCCGGGCGGCTCGTCCGCGCCGGTGCTGCCCGCCGCGATCATGATGGCGACCGACATGGACTACGATTCGATCGCGAAGGCCGGATCGATGCTCGGGTCGGGCGCGGTGATCGTGATGGACGAGACGCGCTGCATGGTGAAGTCGCTGTGCCGGCTCTCGTACTTCTACTACGAGGAGTCGTGCGGCCAGTGCACGCCTTGCCGCGAGGGCACCGGCTGGCTGTGGCGCATGGTGGACCGCATCGAGAACGGCGAGGGACGCCAGGAGGACCTCGACCTGCTCAACTCGGTGTCCGACAACATCATGGGCCGCACGATCTGCGCGCTCGGCGACGCGGCCGCGATGCCCGTCAAGAGCTTCGTCAAGCACTTCCGCGACGAGTTCCAGCACCACATCGACCACAAGCGCTGCGTCGTGGCGCCGTACCTCTAGACCATGCCGACTCTCGAGATCGACGGCAGGCCGGTTGAGGTTCCGAGCGGGAGCACCGTGATGGACGCCGCGGTCAAGCTCGGCATCTACGTGCCGCACTTCTGCTGGCACAGGAAGCTGTCGATCGCCGCGAACTGCCGGATGTGCCTGGTCCAGGTCGAGAAGGCGCCCAAGCCGCTGCCCGCGTGCGCGACGCCCGTCGCCGACGGCATGAAGGTGCACACGCACTCCGAGCTCGCGGTCAGCGCGCAGAAGGGCGTGATGGAATTCCTGCTGATCAACCATCCGCTCGACTGCCCGATCTGCGACCAGGGCGGCGAGTGCCAGCTGCAGGACCTCGCGGTCGGCTACGGCGCGTCGGGGTCGCGCTACGGCGAGCCGAAGCGCGTCGTGTTCCACAAGAACCTGGGACCCCTGGTGTCGGCCGAGGAGATGACGCGCTGCATCCACTGCACCCGCTGCGTCCGCTTCGGGCAGGAGATCGCCGGCGTGATGGAGCTCGGCATGATGGGGCGCGGCGAGCACTCGGAGATCGTCACGTTCGTCGGGCGCACCGTCGACTCGGAGCTGTCGGGAAACATGATCGACCTCTGCCCGGTCGGAGCGCTGACGAGCAAGCCGTTCCGCTATGCGGCGCGCACCTGGGAGCTCGCGCGCCGCAAGTCGGTGTCGCCGCACGACGCGCTCGGGTCGAACCTGGTCGTGCAGGTGAAGGGCGACCGGGTGATGCGCGTGCTGCCGCTCGACAACGAGGCGGTCAACGAGTGCTGGATCTCGGACAAGGACCGCTTCAGCTACGAGGCGCTCGGTTCCGACGAGCGCCTGACGGCGCCGCGCGTCAAGCACAACGGCGAGTGGCGAGAGGTCGACTGGCCGACCGCGCTCGACGTCGTCGCGCGGGGGCTCAAGGACATCGCGGCGAAGCACGGCGGCAACGCGATCGGCGTGCTCGCCTCGCCGCACGCGACGCTCGAGGAGCTCGCGCTCGTCGCGCGCCTCGCGCGGGGGCTCGGCAGCGAGAGCGTGGACCATCGGCTGCGCCAGTCCGACTTCTCGGACGACGGCGCGCTCGCGGGCGTCCCGTGGCTCGGGATGCCGATCGCCGAGGTCGGCGCGCAGGACCGGGTGCTCGTGGTCGGAAGCTTCCTGCGCAAGGACCATCCGCTCATCGCCGCCCGGCTGCGACTGGCGGCGAAGCGCGGAACGCAGGTGTCGATGCTGCATGCGGTCGACGACGACTGGCTGATGCCGGTGGCGCACAAGGCGATCGTCGCGCCGTCGCTCGTGCCGGCGACGCTCGCGGGCATCGTCGTCGCCGCCGCGAAGGGCGCGGGCAGGCCGGCGCCGCCCGCGCTCGCCGGCGTCGTGCCGTCGCCCTCGGCCGAGGCGATCGCGGCAAGCCTCCTGTCGGGATCGAAGCGCGCCGTGTTCCTCGGCAACGCGGCGGTCCAGCACGCCGACGCGGCCAGGATCCGTGCGCTCGCGCAGGCGCTCGCCGACATCGTCGGCGGCACGCTCGGCACGCTCGTCGAGTCCGCGAACGCGATCGGCGCGGCGCTGGTGGACGCCCAGTCCGGCGCGGGCGGACTCGACGCGCAGGCGATGCTGGCCGACCCGCGCAAGGCTTACGTGCTCCTGCACGCCGAGCCGGAGTTCGACTGCGCGAACCCCGTCGCGGCGCGCGCTGCGCTCGGCAAGGCCGACCTGGTCGTCGTGATGAGCCCGTTCGCGCACGGCACGAGCTATGCCGACGTGCTGCTGCCGGTCGCGCCGTTCACCGAGACGGCCGGCACGTTCGTGAACTGCGAGGGCAGGCTGCAGTCGTTCAACGGCGTCGTGAAGCCGGCGGGCGAGACGCGGCCGGCGTGGAAGGTGCTGCGCGTGCTCGGCACGTTGCTGGACCTCGAGGGTTTCGCCTTCGAGTCCGTCGACGACGTGCGCCGCGCGCTGACCCCCGACGCCGGGGCGATCGCGCACCGGCTCTCGAACGCGACCTCGATGCCCGTCACCGCGCCCGCCGCGCATCCCGCGCCGCTCGAACGCGTCGCGGATGTTCCGATCTATTTCGCCGACCCTCTCGTGCGGCGCGCCGCCTCGCTGCAGTTGACCGCGGACGCGAAGCCGCCCCGCGCCCGCGTCCACCGCGCGCTGCTCGAGAAGCTGGGTATCGCCGACGGCGCGCAGGTGCGCATACGCCAGGGGCGGGGCGAAGCGGTCGTCGCCGCGATGGTCGACGCGGCCGTCCCCCCCGGCGTCGTGAGGCTCGCGGCGGCGCACGCGTCGACGTGCGGCCTCGAGGGCCTGTCCGGCCCGGTGACCGTGGAGCGCGCATAGCGTCATGGATGCGCTGATCGCCCCGGTGCGCGACCTGCTCGGACCCGCCTGGCTGCCGGTCTGGACGCTCGTCAAGATCGTCGCGCTCGTCGTGCCGCTGATCATCGGCGTCGCCTACCTGACCTTCTGGGAGCGCAAGGTCATCGGCTGGATGCAGGTGCGGATCGGTCCGAACCGCGTGGGCCCCTGGGGGCTCCTGCAGCCGTTCGCCGACACGGCCAAGCTGATGTTCAAGGAGATCGTCGTCCCGACCGGGGCGAACCGCTATCTCTTCTTCATCGCCCCGATGCTCGCGATCGGGCCCGCGGTGGCGGCCTGGGCAGTCGTCCCGCTGACCGACACGCTGGTGATCGCGGACATCAACGCCGGACTCCTGTACATCATCGCGATGACGTCGATGGGCGTGTACGGGATCATCCTCGCGGGCTGGGCGTCGAACTCGAAGTACGCGTTCCTGGGAGCGCTGCGCTCGGCGGCGCAGATCGTGAGCTACGAGCTCGCGATGGGCTTCGCGCTGGTTGCCGTGCTGATGTGCGCCAACAGCCTGAACCTGCGCGAGATCGTCGCCGGCCAGGAAGGCGGGGCGGCGCACTGGTACGTCTGGCCGCTGCTCCCGATGTTCGTCGTCTACATCGTCTCGGGAATCGCCGAGACCAACCGGCACCCGTTCGACCTGGCCGAGGGCGAGAGCGAGATCGTCGCCGGCTTCCACGTCGAGTACTCGGGCGTCGCGTTCGCGGTGTTCTTCCTCGCCGAGTACATGAGCATGATCCTGATCGCGGTGCTCGCGTCGGTCCTGTTCCTCGGCGGCTGGCTGTCGCCGTTCCCGCAGCTCAACGACCTGGCGATCGGCGGGTTCGCGCCGCTCGGCGACGGCCTTCTGTGGCTCGGCGTCAAGATGGCCTTCGTCCTGCTCATCTTCCTCTGGGTGCGCGCGACATTCCCGCGCTACCGCTACGACCAGGTGATGCGCCTGGGCTGGAAGGTGTTCATCCCGCTCACGCTCGTGTGGATCGGCTTCATCGGCACGATGATGCAGACGCGATTCGCGCCGATGTTCCACTGACCGCCATGATGCAGCGCGTCCGCGATTTCCTGCAGACCTGGCTCCTGCTCGAGCTGGGGCGGGGGCTCATGCTCACCGGCCGGCACATGTTCGCGCGCAAGATCACCGTCCAGTTCCCGGAGGAGAAGACGCCGCAGGGGCCGCGCTTCCGGGGCCTGCACGCGCTGCGCCGCTACCCGAACGGCGAGGAGCGCTGCATCGCCTGCAAGCTGTGCGAGGCGGTCTGTCCCGCGCTCGCGATCACGATCGAGTCCGAGCAGCGCGCCGACGGCACGCGCCGCACGACGCGCTACGACATCGACCTCACCAAGTGCATCTTCTGCGGCTTCTGCGAGGAGAGCTGTCCGGTCGACTCGATCGTCGAGACGCGCGTGCTCGAGTACCACGGCGAGCGGCGCGGCGACCTCCATTACACGAAGGACATGCTCCTCGCGGTGGGCGACCGCCACGAGGCGCAGATCGCCGCGGATCGCGCGGAAGATGCCCGGTATCGCTGACGCGGGGAGGAGGGGGACGGGACACTGGCGATAGGCGACGCGGCGCGCGCCCCGACCGGCACAGCCGGCCCGCGGCGCCCGGACCGAGGCCGCCGCCTGCACCGTCCGACCCGATTCCCCTCCCGACCTCCCGCCGCCTGCCCCGATGCTGTTCTCGACCGCCGTCTTCTACGTCTTCGCCGCGATCCTCGTGTTCGCGGCGCTGTGCGTGATCACCGTGAGGAACCCGGTGCACGCGGCGCTGTGGCTGGTGCTCTCGTTCTTCACGGCGGCGGCGATCTGGCTCCTGCTGGGCGCGGAGTTCCTCGCGATCACGCTGGTGCTGGTCTACGTCGGCGCGGTGATGGTGCTGTTCCTGTTCGTCATCATGATGCTCGACGTCAACTTCGAGGACCTGCGGCGGGACTTCCGGAGCTACCTGCCGGTCGGCGCGGCGGTCGGGCTCCTCGTGCTGCTCGAGATGGTGCTGGTGATCGTGGCGGGCACCGCGGGCGCGGGCAGCGCCGGCTCGCTCCCCGCCGGCAGCAACACGCAGGCGCTCGGCCGGCTGCTGTACGTGGACTACGTGTATCCGTTCGAGCTCGCGGCGGTGCTGCTGCTCGTCGCGATCGTCGCGGCGATCGCGCTCACCTACCGCCGGCGCAGGGGAGCGAAGGTGCAGGACCCGGGCGCGCAGGTGAAGGTCCGGCGCGAGGACCGCGTCCGGCTGCTCGAGATGCCGGCGGAGAAGCGCGACGGCTGACAGAAAGGCGCGCCGCCGCGGAAGCGGGGGCGCGGAAACGGGGAGAAGCGACGTGTCATTCATGGCCGCGCCCACGCTGGCGCACTACCTGATCCTGGCCGCGATGCTGTTCGCGATCAGCGTGGTGGGCATCTTCCTCAACCGGAAGAACGTGCTGATCCTGCTGATGGCGATCGAGCTGATGCTGCTCGCCGTCAACCTCAACTTCGTCGCGTTCAGCCACCATCTGGGCGACATGACCGGGCAGGTGTTCGTGTTCTTCATCCTCACCGTCGCCGCCGCGGAGTCCGCGATCGGGCTGGCGATCCTCGTGCTGCTGTTCCGCAACGTCGGCTCGATCGACGTCGAGGACCTCGGCCAGCTGAAGGGCTAGCGCGATGACGGGACAATCGACGCCGTCCGGCCGCCCGCGGGCCACGGGGCCCTGACGCGATGGACATCAAGACACTGGCCCTGGTCGTCGCGCTGGCGCCCCTCGTCGCGTCGGTCGTCGTGGGCCTCTGGGGGCCGAGGCTTGGTCGCGCGGCGTCGCACTGGCTGTGCATCCTCGGCGTCGCCGTGTCGTTCCTCGCGTCGATCGTCGCGTGGCGCGACGTGCAGGCCGGCAACGTCTTCAATGGCGACGTCTACACGTGGCTCGCGTCGGGCGACCTCTCGTTCTCGATCGGCTTCCTGATCGATCCGCTGACGGTCACGATGATGCTGGTCGTGAGCTTCGTGTCGCTGATGGTGCACGTCTACACGATCGGCTACATGGCCGACGACCCCGGCTACACGCGCTTCTTCAGCTACATCTCGCTGTTCACGTTCTCGATGCTCATGCTGGTCATGAGCAACAACTTCCTGCAGCTCTTCTTCGGCTGGGAGGCGGTCGGCCTCGTGTCGTACCTGCTGATCGGCTTCTGGTACGAGCGCCCCACCGCGAACTACGCGAGCCTGAAGGCGTTTCTCGCGAACCGCGTCGGCGACTTCGGCTTCGTCCTCGGGATCGGCCTCGTGCTGGCGTACGCCGGATCGCTCGACTACGCGACGGTGTTCGCGAAGGCGCCGCAGCTCGCCGGGACGACGATCGCGATCTGGGGCGATGCGGCCTGGTCGCTGATGACGGTGACCTGCATCTGCCTGTTCGTCGGTGCGATGGGGAAGAGCGCGCAGGTGCCACTGCACGTGTGGCTGCCCGACTCGATGGAAGGCCCGACGCCGATCTCCGCGCTGATCCACGCGGCGACGATGGTCACGGCCGGAATCTTCATGGTCGCGCGCATGAGCCCGCTGTTCGAGCTGTCGCAGACCGCGCTGTCGGTGGTCACGGTGATCGGCGCGACGACCGCGCTGTCCATGGCGTTCCTCGGCATCGTGCAGAACGACATCAAGCGCGTCGTGGCCTACTCGACGCTCTCGCAGCTCGGCTACATGACCGTCGCGCTCGGCGTCTCGGCGTACTCGGCCGCCATCTTCCACCTGATGACGCACGCGTTCTTCAAGGCGCTCCTGTTCCTCGCCGCGGGCTCGGTGATCATCGCGATGCACCACGAGCAGGACCTGCGCAGG
Organism: Burkholderiales bacterium; assembly: GCA_905339295.1. GTDB lineage: Bacteria > Pseudomonadota > Gammaproteobacteria > Burkholderiales > Casimicrobiaceae > VBCG01. The sequence goes on along the minus strand of CAJPFI010000021.1, from coordinate 308,049 downwards.
ATGGGCGGCCTGCGCAGGTTCATGCCGGTGACGTGGGCCACGGCGGTCGTCGGGTCGCTCGCGCTCGCCGGCATCCCGCCGTTCGCCGGATTCTTCTCGAAGGACGCGATCATCGAGGCGGTGCACCTGTCGACGGTCCCCGGGCACGGCTATGCGTATGTCGCGGTGATGGCCGGCGTGTTCATCACCGCGTTCTACTCGTTCCGGATGCTGTTCCTCGCGTTCCACGGCAAGCCGCGCTGGGCGGAGCCGGCGCACGACGGCGATGGCCACGGCCACGACGACACGCACCACGGCGTCGACGCCGACCACCCGCCGAAGGAGAGCCCCTGGGTCGTGACGGTCCCGCTCGTGCTGCTCGCGATCCCGTCGGTCTACGCGGGCTGGGCGTACATCGAGCCGATGCTGTTCGGCGGGCATTTCGGCGCGTCGATCGTCGTGCTGCCGCAGCACGACGTGCTGGCGGCGCTCGGCCGCGAGTGGCACGGCGTGACGGACTTCCTCCTGCACGGCGTGACGTCGGCGCCGTTCTGGCTCGCGCTCGCCGGCATCGCGGCGGCGTGGTACTGCTACCTGGCGAACCCGGCGCTGCCGGAACGGCTGCGGAAGCTGGCCGGCCCGGTCTACACGCTGCTCGACAACAAGTACTACGCCGACCGCTTCAACGACTGGTTCTTCGCCGGCGGCTCGCGCCTCGTCGGGCGCATCCTGTCCGACACCGGCGACCGGGACGTGATCGACGGCTTCTTCGTCAACGGCACCGCGAAGGTCGTCGGCCTCGCCTCGGCGCTGGTGCGCCACCTGCAGTCCGGCTACGTCTACCACTACGCATTCACGATGATCGTGGGCGTCTTCGCGCTCCTGACCTGGTGGGTCGGCTACTAGGCGGGCGATCACGATGATCCCGTACCTCTCGCTCTCGATCTGGGTTCCCATCCTCGCCGGCCTCGCGGTGCTGGTGCTCCACCGCGAAAGCGACGCGCCGCGGGCGCGCTGGGTCGCGCTCGCCGGGGCGGTCGCGGGCTTCCTGGTCACGCTGCCGCTGTTCGTCCACTTCGACACCGGCACGTCGGCGCTGCAGTTCGTCGAGCGCGGCGAGTGGATCCCGCGCTTCGACGTCTGGTACTTCCTCGGCGTGGACGGCATCTCGGTGCTGTTCGTGATCCTGAACAGCCTCATGACGCTGCTCGTCGTGTGGGCCGGCTGGGAGGTGATCCAGTCGCGCGTCGCCCAGTACATGGCCGCGTTCCTGATCATGTCCGGCCTCATCAACGGCGCGTTCGCCGCGATGGACGGCGTGCTGTTCTACGTGTTCTTCGAGGCGATGCTGATCCCGATGTACCTGATCATCGGGGTGTGGGGCGGGCCGCGGCGCGTGTACGCGGCGATCAAGTTCTTCCTCTACACGCTGCTCGGCTCGCTCCTGATGCTGGTGGCGCTCGTCTACCTGTACAACGTGACCGAGAGTTTCGCGCTTCACGACTGGTACCGGGCGCCCCTGTCGCTGCCGGTCCAGATCGCGCTCTTCGTCGCGTTCTTCCTCGCCTTCTCGGTCAAGGTGCCGATGTGGCCGGTGCACACGTGGCTGCCGGATGCCCACGTCGAGGCGCCGACCGGCGGCTCGGTGATCCTGGCCGCCATCACGCTCAAGATCGGCGCATACGGGTTCATCCGCTTCATCCTGCCGATCCTGCCCGACGCGAGCCGCTACCTGTCGGGCTTCGTGATCACGCTGTCGCTGATCGCGGTGATCTACATCGGCTTCGTCGCGCTCGTCCAGGCCGACATGAAGAAGCTGATCGCGTATTCGTCGATCTCGCACATGGGATTCGTGACGCTGGGCTTCTTCCTGTTCAGCCCGCTCGCCGTCGAGGGCGCGCTCGCCCAGATGATCTCGCACGGCTTCGTGTCGGCCGCGATGTTCCTGTGCGTCGGCGTGCTCTACGACCGGATGCACAGCCGCCAGATCGCCGACTACGGAGGCGTCGTCAACACGATGCCGAAGTTCGCGGCGTTCGCCGTGCTGTTCGCGATGGCCAACGCGGGCCTTCCGGGGACGTCCGGCTTCGTCGGGGAGTTCCTGGTGATCCTGGCGGCCGTGAAGGCGAACCCGTGGCTCGGCTTCGCCGCCGCGGTGACGCTGATCCTCGGCGCCGCGTACACGCTGTGGATGGTCAAGCGCGTGATCTTCGGCGCGGTCGCCGGCGCCGGGGTCGCCGCGCTCGCGGACCTGAACCGCCGCGAGTTCTGGCTTCTCGCGACCCTCGCCGCCGCGGTCCTGGCGATGGGCATCTGGCCGAAGCCCCTCGTCGACGTGATGCACGTCTCGGTCGTCGACCTGCTCGCCCTCGTCGCGAAGAGCAAGCTCTGAGCCGCCCGGAACGCCGATGAAGACCGAGCTGAACGCCATCCTGCCCGAGATCGCCGTCCTGGTCTCGGCGTGCGTGATCCTGATCGCCGACCTGTTCGTCCCGCAGGCGAAGCGCCACGTGAGTTTCTGGCTCACGCAGTTCGCGCTGCTGGCCACGATCTGGATCGTCGTGGCGACCGCGCAGGTCGCCCCCGTGCGCGCGTTCTCGGGCATGGTCGTCGACGACATGCTTTCCGACGTGCTCAAGCTGTTCGCGCTCGTCGCCGTGTCGCTGATGCTGTTCTATTCGCGCGCCTACCTGATGGCGCGCGGCCTGTTCCGCGGCGAGATGTTCGTGCTGACGCTGTTCGCGCTGCTGGGCATGATGGTGATGATGTCGGCGGGCAGCTTCCTCACGGTCTACCTCGGGCTCGAGCTGATGTCGCTGTCCCTCTACGCGCTCGTCGCGATGCAGCGCGACTCGAGCGCGCCGTCCGAGGCGGCGATGAAGTACTTCGTTCTGGGCGCGCTGGCGTCCGGGATGCTGCTCTACGGCGTCTCGATGATCTACGGCGCGACCGGCTCGGTCGACCTCGACCGGGTCGCGGAGGCGACGCTGGGCGGGCAGGGCAACCGCACGCTGCTCGCGTTCGGGCTCGTGTTCGTCGTGTCGGGCATCGCGTTCAAGCTCGGGGTCGTGCCCTACCACATGTGGGTGCCCGACGTGTACCACGGCGCCCCGACGGCGGTGACGCTCCTGATCGGGACCGCGCCCAAGCTCGCGGCGTTCGCGTTCACGCTGCGCGTGCTCGCGGGGGCGCTCAAGGGCCTCGAGTTCGACTGGCAGGGGATGCTCGTCGTTCTCGCGCTCCTGTCGATGGTCCTCGGCAACCTGGTCGCGATCGCCCAGTCCAACATCAAGCGCATGCTCGCGTACTCGACAATCGCGAACATGGGCTTCATGCTGATGGGCTTCCTCGCCGCGGACCTGAACGGCTACTCGGCCGCGCTGTTCTACACGGTCGCGTACGTGCTGACGAGCCTGGCGTCCTTCGGCGTGGTCCTGCTGCTGTCGCGCGAGGGCTTCGAGGCGGACCTGATCGAGGACTTCCGCGGGCTCAACCGCCGCTCGCCGTGGTGGGCGTTCATCATGCTCCTCGTGATGTTCTCGCTCGCCGGCGTGCCGCCCACGCTCGGTTTCTACGCGAAGTTCGCGGTCCTCGAGGCGGCCGTCAACCAGGGTTTCGTCTGGCTCGCCGTGGTCGCCGTGCTGACCTCGGTGGTCGGCGCCTTCTACTACCTGCGCATCGTCAAGCTGATGTACTTCGACGACCCGGTCGACGACTCGCCGATCGTCGCGCGGGGCGACGCCCGCGCGCTGCTGTCGGCGAACGGCATCGCGCTGCTCGTCCTCGGCATCCTGCCCCAGTACCTGATGGGGCTGTGCACGCTGGCCGTCACCCAGTCGTACTTCTGAGCGCCGGGCGTCGCGCCCGGGGCGCCGGGAGCGGCGGCGGCCGTGCTACCATCGGATCGCCATGCGCGTCGGTCTGTTCGTCACCTGCCTCGTGGACATGATGCGGCCGTCGATCGGCTTCGCCGCGCTGAAGCTTCTCGACCGGCCGGGCGTCGAGACCGTCGTTCCCGGGCGCCAGACCTGCTGCGGCCAGCCCGCGTACAACTCGGGCGACCGGCCCGACGCGATCGCGCTGGCGCGCAAGTTCGTCGCCGAGTTCGAGGAGTTCGACTACGTCGTCGCCCCGTCCGGTTCGTGCGGCGGCATGGTGCGCACGCACTATCCGGAGCTCCTGTCCGGCGACCCGGCGTGGAAGGCACGCGCCGAGCGTCTCGCCGCGAAGACCTACGAGCTCACGCAGTTCCTGGTGGACGTGCTCGGGGTCGAGTCCGTGTCCGGCCGCTTCGACGGGACCGTCACCTACCACGACAGCTGCGCCGGGCTGCGCGAGCTGGGCGTGAAGGCCCAGCCGCGCGCGCTGCTCGCGGCCGTGCCCGGACTCACGCTGGCGGAGATGACCGAGTGCGAGACCTGTTGCGGCTTCGGCGGGACGTTCTCGCTCAAGTTCGGCGAGATCTCGTCGCGCCTCGCGGACGACAAGTGCCGCCACGTCGAGGCGAGCGGCGCCGACGCCCTCGTGCTGGGGGACCTGGGCTGCATGCTGAACATCGAGGGGCGCCTGCGTCGGCGCGGCCACGCGTCGACGCAGGTGCTGCACGTGGCCGAAGTGCTGGCGGGCGTGCAGCCGTGACGCGCCGCGGCGCGGTCCGGGGCTGACCGAAGGCGTCGCATGCAGGTCGCGTCGATGCACTTCAGGAAGCGCGCGCACGAGAAGCTCGGCGACGAGCGGCTCCAGCGCAACCTTCAGAAGATCAAGGGCAAGTTCGTCGCGAAGCGCCGCGCCGCGATCACCGAGCTCGACGACTTCGAGGCCACCCGCGAGGCCGGCCGCGCGATCCGGCAGCGCGCGCTCGACGACCTGGATGCGTGGCTCGCGCTGTTCGAGGCGAACGCGACGGCCCGTGGGGCGACGGTGCTGTGGGCGCAGACGCCCGACGAGATCAACCGCCTCGTCCTCGAGATCGCGTTCCGCCACGGCGCGAGGAAGATCGTCAAGTCGAAGTCGATGGTCTCCGAGGAGTCCGCGCTCGACCTCGCGATCGAGGAGGCGGGGCTCGAGGTCGTCGAGACCGACCTCGGCGAGTACATCCTGCAGATCAACGGCTACGAGCCGCCGTCGCACATCGTCGGCCCCGCCCTGCACAAGTCGAAGGAGGAGGTGACCGAGCTCTTCCACCGCAGGCACGGCACGCCGCGCAAGGACGGCATCGAGGAGCTGTGCCTCGAGGCGCGCGCGGTCCTTCGCCGGCATTACCTGACCGCCGACATGGGAATCTCGGGCGGCAACTTCTTCGTCGCGGAGACCGGATCGGTCGTGCTCGTCACCAACGAGGGCAACGCGTCGCTGGTGACGACGCTGCCGAAGGTGCACGTGGCGATCTCCGGCATCGAGAAGATCGTGCCGACGCTGGAGGACGTGGCGACGCTGATGCGCCTGCTGCCGCGCTCGGCGACCGGCCAGTCGATCTCGAACTACGTCGACCTTCTGACCGGCGTACGGGGCGAGGGCGAGTACCACGGCGCGCAGCACATGTACTTCATCCTCGTCGACGGCGGGCGCACCGGCGTGCTCGCGAGCGAGGTGCGCGAGGCGCTGCGCTGCATCCGCTGCGGCGCGTGCATGAACCACTGCCCGGTCTACCAGGCGGTCGGCGGGCAGGCATACGGCTGGGTCTACCCGGGCCCGATCGGCTCGATCCTCACGCCCATGTACGTCGGGCTCGAGAACGCGCACGACCTGCCCGCCGCCTCGACGATGTGCAACCAGTGCGGCGTCGTATGCCCGGTGAAGATCCCGCTGCCCGACCTGCAGCGCAAGCTGCGCGAGCAGGCGTTCGCGCGCGAGTTGCGCCCCTGGAGCGAGCGCGCCGGCATGAGGGCGTGGGCATGGCTCGCGCGTCGGCCGTCGCTCTACGCGACCGTGTCGCGCGTCGGCGTGCGCGCGCTGCGGCTGCTGCGCGGCGGCAACGGGATGATCCGGCGCCTGCCGCTTGGGGGCGGATGGACGAGGGGACGCGACATGCCGGCCCCGGCCGGGCGGACGTTCCGGGAGCTTTACGCGGCGCGCCGCCGCGGGGGGGACTTGCCATGAACGCGCCGCGCTCGCCGCACGCGACCGTCCCGCCGCTGTCGCGGCGCGCCGAGTCGCTGGGTACCGAGAACGCCTTCGTCGTGCTGGCCGAGGTCAACGCGCTCGTGCGCGGCGGCGCCGACATCGTTTCGTTCTGCATCGGCCAGCCGGACTTCCCGACGCCGCCGAACGTGCAGGAAGCCGCGATCGCCGCGATCCGCGCGGGCAGGCACGGCTATACGCCGTCGGCCGGGATCGACGAGCTGCGCGCGGCGGCCGCGCGCGACATGGGGGCCCGGCGCGGCCTCGCGATCGCCGCGGACGACGTCGTCGTCGGCGCGGGCGCCAAGCCGTTCATCGCCTACACGGTCGCCTCGGTGACCGACTACGGCGTGGACGACGAGGTGATCTACCCGGTGCCGGGATTCCCGATCTACGAATCGCAGATCCACGCCAACGGCGCGGTGCCGGTGCCGGTGTTCCTGCGCGAGTCGCGCGACTTCGCGTTCGACCCTGCCGAGCTCGAGGCGGCGATCACGCCGCGGACCCGCCTCGTCATCCTGAACACGCCGCACAACCCCACCGGCGGGATCCTGCGCAAGGCCGACCTGGACGCGATCGCCACGATCCTCGAGCGGCACCCGCGCATCTGGGTATTCGCCGACGAGATCTACTCGCGGCTGGCCTACGACGGCGCGTTCGACTCGATCGCGACGCGGCCGGGGCTCCTCGAGCGCACCGTGATCTGCGACGGCGCCTCGAAGACCTGGGCGATGACCGGCTGGCGCATCGGCTTCGCCGCCAACCGGACGCTCGCACCGGTGTTCACCCGCTGGATCACCAACACCGACTCGTGCGCGTCGCAGATCTCGCAGTGGGCGGCCGTCGAGGCGGTGAACGGCCCGCAGGACGCCGCCGAGGCGATGCGCGCGAGCTTCCTCGAGCGGCGCGACTTCATCGTCGGGTTGCTGAACGGCGTGCCGGGCGTGACCTGCAGGACGCCGGGCGGGGCCTTCTACGCGTGGCCCAACGTCACCGAGGCGTGCCGGATCACCGGCTGCGACGACTCGGAGGCGTTCCGCAAGCGCCTGCTGCACGAGGCGGGCGTCGCGGTGCTGGCCGACATCCATTTCGGCCGCCGGGTTCCCGGCGACGGCCAGCACATCCGCTTCTCGTACGCGGCGTCGACCGAGGCGATCGCCGAAGGCGTCCGCCGCGTCGACGCGTTCGTGCGCGGGCATGCGCGGCGATGAATCGGAGGAAGGCTGCCGCGTGACGAGCGCGATCGACGGCAATGCTGCGTCGCGCGAGGCGATCCTCGCGCGCGTTCGCGCGGCGCTCGGCAAGGACGGCGACCGGCGCGATGCCGCCGCGGCCGCGCGGGCGTACGTCGCGGCCCGCGCGCAGGGGCCGCGCCCCGCGATGGCCGGCGATCTCGTGGCGCGGTTCGTGCAACGGGCGACCGACATGGAGAGCACGGTCGAGCGGCTGTCCTCGATTGCCCAGTTCCCCGGCGCCATCGCGCGCTACCTCGACGCGCTCGACCTGCCGCCTGCGCTGGCGTCGCAGAGGACGCGGCAGGGCGTCTGCTGGCCGGAGTTCGCCGATCTCGACTGGGAGGGCGCGGGCCTCGCGATCGAGGCGCGACCCACGAACGGCGACGACCGCCTCGGCATCACCGGGTCGTTCTGCGCCATCGCCGAGACCGGCACGCTCGTGATCACGAGCGGTGCGGCGACGCCGACGGCGTCGATGCTCCTTCCCGACACGCATGTCGCGGTCGTGCGCGCCGGTCGGATCGTCGCGGGCATGGAGGAGGCGCTCGCGCTGGTGCGCGCCGAGCACCCCGGCCTGCCGCGCGCCGTGAGCCTGGTGTCCGGCCCGTCGCGCACCGGGGACATCGAGCAGACGATCGTCGTCGGCGCGCACGGACCGTTCCGCGTCCACATCGTCGTCGTCGGCTGACTCGTCGTCGTCGTGCCCTCCGCGATCACGCAGTTCGTCGTCGCGCTCGCCGCGCTCGCGGCCGGCGCCCTGTGCCTCGCCCGCGCCGCGCCGCGGCTCGCGTCGTCGACGGGCCTGGCACGCAGCGAGTGGCAGCTCGCCGCATGCGCGGCCGCGGCGAGCGCGCCGGTCGTCGCGGTGGCGATCGCCTCCGGACGCGCCGGCGCCACCGGCATCGCGCTCGGCGTCGTCGTCGGTGCGAACGTGTTCATGATCCTCTTCGTGCTGGCCGCCTGCGCGCTGGTCGCGCCCGTGGTCGTCGACGCGCGCTCGATACGCCGTCGGACGCCGTGGATCGCCGTCGCCGCATCGCTGCTCGTCGCGGCGGCGTGGAACGGCGTGATCGGCTACGTCGACGGGGCGATCCTCGCATTGCTGTTCGTCGCGTGCATCGCCGTCGCGGCCTTCTCCGCCGGCCGCGGTCCCGCGCTCGCCGCGCTCGACGCGCAGCCGGTTGCACGGGAGGCGCGTCCACCGCCACCGACGGCGATCGCCGCGGCACTCGTCGTCGCAGGCATCGCGCTGCTCGCGCCCGGTGCGCGCGGGCTGCTCCGCGCCGCCTTGCGCGTCGCGGAGGCGAGCGGCGCCGCCGAGCCGGCGGTCGGCCTGACGGTCGTCGCGGCAGGCGTGTCGCTGCCCGCCGCGGCCTTCGCGCTGGCGGCGTTCGCGCGCGGCGAGCGGAACCTCGCCGTGGGGACGGTCGTCGTCGCGGGGACTTCCAACGTGTTCGCGGGCCTGGGCGTCGCCGCGCTGCTCTCGCCGGCCGGACTCGCGGTTGCGCCCGCGTTCCTGCGCTTCGACGCATGGGTGCTGGTCGCCTCCGCATGCGCATTGCTTCCGCTCGCGTTCGCGGGGGGACGGATCGGGCGTGCAGCCGGCGCGGCAATGCTCGCCTGCTATGCGGCGTTCGCCGGATACCTCGTGCTGGGCGGCGAGGCGCGCGACGGCCTGCCGCGGCTCCCGTCGATGGCGCTCGTCGTCGCCGTTCCGCTGGTCGCGCTGGCCCTCGCGGCCCTCGCCACGCGCGGCCGACGCCCTCCCGCCTGACCTCCGCGCGGCGCGCGTCGTTGCCGCCCGTGCGGCGACGCCTATCGTCCATTCGGACGAATTGACGCCGGCGCGCTTGCCACCTAGCTTGGCGTCACCGGCGAGCGCGACTCGCGAGTCGCCGCAAGGAGCGCGCCATGACCTCGACCGCCCCCGCGACGACCGCGGTACCCCCGATTCCCTACGTCGTCGCGTCGTGGCTGGGCTTCACGCTCGAACACATCGTCGCGGGGCTGCGCAGCGGTTCCATCTCGCCGCCCGCCGGCGCGCCTCCCGGATGGCTGCCGGCGGGCGCGGTCTCGGGCGGCATCGCGCAGGACGCGCCGTCGCCGCCTGCATCCGACGACTTCGCCCCGGACGACGCCGGCGACGGCGCGTCCGGCGATTCCCCGGATCCGCGCACCGCGTACCTTTCGCTCGTCCGGCGCATGGACCCGTCGCTCGACGACGCGACGTTCGACGCATGGTGGCGGTCGGCGGGCGACGACGATGCGTCGCGAGCGTCGCGTATCGCAGGTCTCGTGTGGCGAACGGTGACCGGCGGGCCGGCGGGCGGCTCCGAGGCGGACGACACCGGTGCGTTGGGCGCGGCGATCGAGCGCAACGGCACGCGCGCGACGCTCGTGTCGCTGGCGTCGCTCGGCAGCGTCGAACTCGCCCGGCGCGCGCGAGCGGATCCCGGCGTGCTGGGCGCGCTGGCGGCGCTCGACGCGTTCGCGTTCGCGGACGTCACCGGCGGCGGGGCCGCCGCGCGGTCGCGCTTCGACCCGGCCACCGGCGAGGCGCTCGTGAGCGACGCGTGGATCGACGACCGTGCCAAGCTCCTGGCGTGGCGGCAGGCGCTCGCCGACGATCCGCACGCGGCACGCGACGTCGACGGCGCATGGCGCTTCGTCGATCGGTCGCGGCCCGACGATGGGCCGGTCGTCGTCGGCGACGACCGTGGCGATGTCGCCCAGGTGGTGTTCGCGCGGGACGGCGGCGACCTCGTCGACGGAGGCGCGACGACCGACCGATTGCACGGCGGCGACGGCGCCGACGCGCTGCGCGGCGGCGACGGGGACGACCTGGTCGAGGGCGCGCACGGCGACGACATCCTGTCGGGCGACCGCGGCCGCGATCGCGTCGATGGCGGCGCGGGCGCGGACGATCTCGCGGGAGGCGAGGGCGGCGACGTGCTCGACGCCGGCTCGGGCGACGACACGCTGGACGGCGGTCGCGGCGACGACATGCTCGCTGGCGGCGACGGGCACGACGTCTACGCGTTCTCGAGCGGCGATGGCCGCGACCTCGTCGTCGACGCGGACGGATCGGGCGAGATCCGGCTCGACGGCGAGCGCCTGACCGGTCCGGCAGGCGACGACGGCGCGCACGTCAGCTACCTGACGCACGACGACGGCGCCGGCGGCACGACGCTGATCATCCGGACCGGCGTGCGGGATGGCGACGGCGCCGGCACCGGCGAGATTCGCATTCGCGACTGGCGCGAGGGAATGCTGGGCATCGACCTGTCCGGCGCGCCGGAAGCGGCCGCCGGTGCGCCGAACGATGTCGTCAGCGCGCCGCTGCCTCGCTTGAAGCCGCGGATCTCCTGGTCCGACGACATGGCGCCCGGCGGCGAAAGCGTGCTCGGCAGTGCCGCGTCCGCGGTCGCCCCGCAGGTGAGGCCGAGAGTCGAGCGGGCGGCGGAGTGGCGCGCGGACGGGGAGCGCGAGCCCGGGAACGAATCGGGGTGGGGTCCGGGCGCGCCGCCGTCGAACGGGATCGCGTCATGGATCGACGGCGCATCGGGCGTCGCGGCCGCGGATCGGGCCGCGCAAGGGACCGGCGGCGCGTATCGTGCGGACAGGGAATCGGTTCGACCGCTCGACATCGCCGACTGGTCGCGCGCGTTGCGCGCGGCGAGCGCTCCGCCGGATGTCGCGCCACTTCCGTCGACCGGGGCAGGGCCCGACGCGGTGTGCGCGGCCGAGGTCGCCGGCGCGCTCGCCGATCACGCCGGGGCACACGATGGCGGCGAGGCCGTTGCGTCCGGGGGCCTGGCGCCAGCGTGGTCGTGGATCGACGACTGGCCGCCCGGTCTCGCGCCGCCTGACGCCCCGACGCGTCCGGCACGGTAGCGCACGACGTCGGACACGCGATGCCGGCGATCGGAGCGCGCGGCATGCGACCGGCGCGGTGACGCGATGCCCGGCGCCGTCCTCATGCATCGTGCCGGCGACGAAGCGACCACGTTCGCGCCGGGTTGGCAGCGCATCGAGAACACGCCGGCGTCGCCGGGACGGCGCCGGCTGCTGCACGCGCTCCTGGCGCTCCTCGCCTGCGCCGTCGCATGGACCTGGCTCGGCAGGCTCGACGTGGTCGTCGTGGCCGAGGGGCGGCTCGCGCCACGCACGCAACTCCGGATCGTCCAGCCGCCGGACGCCGGCGTCGTGCGCGAGGTTCTCGTCGCGGAGGGCGCCTCGGTCCTCGCCGGAGAGCTGCTCGTGCGGCTCGACGCCGTGCTGGCGGAGTCGGAGACCCGCGCGCTGCGCGCGGAGCTCCAGCGCCGCGACCTGCAGCTGCGGCGCATCGACGCCGAGCTCGACGCCGTCCCGCCCGACCGCAGGCCCGACGACGCCGTCGACGCGCACGCGGCCGCGCTCGCGCTCTATCACGCGAATCGCCGCGCGTATCTCGATGCGGTCGCGCACGAGACGGCGGCGGTCGATCGGCTCGTGCAGGAGCTCGCCGCCGCGCGCGCGTCGGAACGCAAGCTGGAGCGCGTCCTGCCGATCGTGCGCTCGGCGGCAGAGCGCTACGCCGGGCTGCGAGCCGACGGGTTCGTGAGCGAACTCTCGGCGCTCGAGCGTGAGCGCGAGCACATCGAGAAGACGCAGGATCTCGCCGCGCAGCGGCACGTCGTCGCCGGGGTCGAGGCCGCGCTGACGCAGGCGCGCCGCCGCCTCGCGCAGGTGTCGTCCGCGTACCGCGCGCAGCTACGGGCGGAACGCGCGCAGGCCGACGGTGAGTTCGGGCGCATCGGCGAAGCGCTCGCGAGACAGCTCCACCGCGCGGAGCAGGTCGAGCTGCGCGCGCCGTCCGCCGGCGTCGTCAAGGACGTCGCGACACACAGCCCGGGAGCGGTCGTCGGCGCGGGCACGCCGCTCGTCACGCTCGTTCCCGCCGGCGAGGAGCTCGTCGCCGACGTGATCGTGCGGCACGAGGACGCCGGATTCGTCCGGGTCGGCCAGGCGTCGCGCGTGAAGCTCGCGGCCTATCCGTTCCAGAAGTACGGCACCGTCGACGGCCGCGTCGTGCACGTCGCGGCGGACGCGACCGAGCCGGCGCGGGACCGGATGCCCGATGCCGCGCCGTCCGGCTACCGCGCACGCATCGCGCTCGACGGCCAGTTGCTGCGCAACGCGGACCTGGCGCTGGTCCTCGCGTCCGGCATGCAGGTGAGCGCCGAGATCCGGCTGGGCGAGAGGCGCGTGATCGAGTACCTGCTGTCCCCGCTTCAGAAGGCCTGGCACGAGGCGGCGCGCGAGCGCTGAGCGGGCGTGCTGGCACACGGACGCCGACGCGTCGCGCCGCAGGATCGCACGGTGGATCGCGGCGATCGCCGGCACGCGGGGGGCCGCCGGCGTGCCCTGCGCGGCCTCAGGGCACTGACGGCCCCGTCGGCGCCTCGTGCGCTGCGCGCCGGCCGGTCCCGTCCCCGCCAGGGGCACCGGGACGCCTGATCCGGCGATCGGGCGACGATGCGCGACGAGCCTTCCGCGCGGGACGACACGCCGCTCGCCGCAGGCGACGTGCTTTGGGCGATCGGCAGTCTGTGCAACCTGCATCGCCGGCCGTTCGACGCCGCCGCCTACGCTCGCCGCACGCCGTCGCCGCATACGCTCGTCACGCTGGTCGAGGGCCTGCGCGACGCCGGATTCGAGGTGCGCGTGGCGCGCGTCGGCGTCGACGCGCTGGCGCGGCTGACGCTGCCCTGCATCGCGCTGTTGCGCGCCGGCGGGATCGATGCCGGGGTCGTCCCGCACGCGCCCGCACCGCCGCTCCCCGCCGTGCGGCCCGCGCTCGTCGTCGCCGCGTCGGCCGACCGCATCGTCTGGTTCCGGGCGGGATCGCGCACCGCCACCGAGGCCGCGCCCGAGGCCTGCGCGGCGCAGGCGACAGGCGTGGCGGTCCTCGTGCGTCCGCGCGCCGACGACGCGTGCGCGGATCCCGCCGACGGCCGCGAGGCGGCCTTCGGTTTCCGCACGGTCTTCGTCGAGCTGGCGCGCCATCGCGAGGTCGTGCGCGACGTGCTCGCCGCATCGCTCGCGCTCCACGTCGTCGCGCTCGCGCTGCCGCTCGCGAGCCAGGTGGTCATCGACAAGGTGATCGTCCATCGGGCGACCGGAACGCTCGCGGTGGTCGGCGCTGCGCTGGCGCTCCTGATCGCGTTCTCCGCCGCGCTGTCCTGGCTTCGCCAGTACCTCGTCACGCACACCGGCACGCGCGTCGACGCGGTGCTGGGTTCGCGCGTATACGCGCACCTGCTGCGCGTCCCGCTCGGATACTTCGAGCGCCGGCCGGTCGGCGTGCTCGTCGCCCGGCTGAACGGCGTCGAGACCGTGCGCGAATTCCTGTCCGGCGCGGCGGTGACCGTCGCCCTCGACGTGCCGTTCGCGTTCGTCTTCGTCGTCGTGATGGCGTTCTACAGCTTGCCGCTCACCGTGATCGCGCTCGCAGCGATCGCCGCGATGGCGTTCCTTTCGCTCGCCGTGGCGCCGCCGCTGCAGAGGCGCCTGAACGAGCAGTTCCTCGCCGGCGCGCGGACTCAGGCGCTGGCCACCGAATCGGTCGGCGGCATCGAGACGGTGAAGTCGCTCGAACTGGAATCGGCGTTCTCGCGCCGCTACGACGACGCGCTGGCACCGTACCTGCGCGCCACGTTCGCCACGCGCCAGCTGGCCAACGGGTACCAGTCGGCCGCGGGCGCGCTCGAGCAGGCGCTCTCGGCGACGATCCTGTGCATGGGGGCGTGGCTGGTGATGCGCGGCGGCGACTTCACGATCGGCATGCTGGTCGCGTTCCAGATGTTCGCCTCGCGCGTGTCGCAGCCGGTAATGCGCCTCGCGGGACTGTGGCAGCAGTTCCAGCAGGCGGCCATCGCGGTGCGTCGGCTGGCCGACATCATGGACGTGCCGGTCGAGCCGCGGTCCGGCGCGGCGCCGGCGCGGCGCGGTCCGGCCGCGCTCTCGTTCACGGGACTGGGGTTCCGCCATGGCGAGGGACCGTGGCTCCTGCGCGGCATCGACCTCGACGTCGCGCCGGGCGAGTGCGTCGTGATCACCGGGCCTTCCGGCTGCGGCAAGAGCACGCTGTGCCGGCTCGCCGCCGGATTCGCGTTTCCCGGCGAAGGGAGCGTGCGGCTGGACGGGCGCGACACGCGCGCGCTCGCGGCGGACGAGTTGCGCGGCGCGCTCGGCATCGTGCCGCAGGAAACCGTACTGTTCGCCGGCACGGTGCTGGACAACCTGCTGGTCGGCGAGCCGCACGCGTCGCAAGGCGACGTCGAGCGCGCCTGCCGGCTGGCCGGCGTCCACGACGCGATCGAGGCGCTGCCCGACGGCTACCGCACGCGGCTGGGCGAGCGCGGCATCGGACTGTCCGGCGGCCAGAAGCAGCGTCTGGCGCTCGCCCGCGCGCTCATGCGCTCGCCGCGCATGCTGCTGCTCGACGAGCCGATGAGCCAGCTCGACGCCGTCGCGGCCGCGGAGATCGGCGCGACGATCACGTCGCTCAGGGGAAAGACGACGATCGTTGCGGTGAGCCACGTCGTGCCGCCGACGTTGACGGCCGATCGCGTGGTGCGTCTGGCGTCGCGCGGCAACGAGGTCAGCGTTGCCGCGCGCACCGGATGACGCGAGTGCATCGTGACGGGAGGCGGCAGGATGCGCCGACTCGTTTGGCCGCCGGCCTCGTCGATCGTCCGATGGATTGCGCGAGGTTGCGTGTCGGCCGCTGGCGGCGATCGCAGGCTCTCGGCGTCGATCCCCGTCCGCAGTGCGGCCGGGGCCCCTCGCCGCCGAAGCGACGCCGCTAGTCGCCCAGCTCGCTGATGATCGCGTCGACCTTCGACGGATCGGCGAGGAACGCGTCGACGCAGCGGGGGTCGAAGTGGCGGCCGCGCTGGGTCTTCAGGTAGTCGACGCCTTCCGCGGGCGGCCACGCGTGCTTGTACGGCCTCTCGGAGACGAGCGCGTCGAACACGTCGGCGACCGCCACGATGCGCGCGACGAGCGGGATATCGTCGCCGTGCAGGCCGTTCGGATAGCCCGAGCCGTCGAACTTCTCGTGGTGGCCGAGCGCGATGATCGCGCCCATCGACAGGTACTTCGACGGGCTGCCCTTCAGGATGTCGTAGCCGATGCGCGGGTGCGTGCGCATCACCTCGTCCTCCTCGCGCGAGAGCGGACCGCCCTTGAGCAGGATCGCGTCGGGGATGCCGATCTTGCCGATGTCGTGCATCGGCGCGGCGACCTCGAGCACGTGCGCCGTCTCGGCGCCCAGTCCGAGGTTGGTTCCGATCAGCGCCGAGTAGCGCGCCATGCGCATCAGGTGGTTGCCGGTCGTCTTGTCGCGGAACTCGCCGGCCTTCGCGAGCTTGGCCAGCGTCTCGAGCTCGCGCTCGTGGATTTCGGTCACCGACTTGTCCACCTGGTACTGCAGCACGCGCGCCTGGTCGGAGAGCACGATCTTGTGGCGGCGCAACTCGAGCAGGTTCGCGCAGCGCGCGCGCGTTTCGTGCTCGTCGAGCGGCTTGATCAGGAAGTCGGTGGCGCCGGCCTCGAGCGCGTCGTAGCGGATCTTGCGGTCGTCGACGACGGTGATCACGACGATCGGCACGTCGACGCAATGCGGCAGCGAACGAAGCTGCTTCACGAGCTCGATGCCGTCGAACTCGGGCAGCTTGTAGTCGGTCAGGACGATGTCGACGCGGTTGTTGCGCGCGAACTCGAGCGCACGCGAAGGTGTGTCGAACAGCTCGAGATTGAGCTTGCCGTCGATCTGGCGGACGATCTCGGCGAGCAGCAGCCGGCTGCTGAACAGGTCGTCGACGATCAGGACCGTGTTGCGCTGCGCCCGCGCGAACGCGAGCTCAGAGACGGTGCCGGACGACGGGGCCGTGCGCAGCGAAACGGGTGGCGTCATGGTCGTGCCCTCGGGCACCGAGACGGCGGAAACGGAATGAAGCAATAATTGCGCCGGGAACCGTGCCGAGCGGCTGCCTCGAAGGAGGCCCGGGCCGGCGACGCCGCCGTTGCGCGTCCCCGCGACGATTCCGTGTGGTCGGGGCGAGAAGATTCGAACTTCCGACCCCCTGCACCCCATGCAGGTGCGCTACCAGGCTGCGCTACGCCCCGACCGAAACGATCGATTATACCGGTTCGGTGTCGCATGGCCGGGACGGCTAGCGCTCGCCGGGATCGAGAAGCTGCCGGATTTCCGCCAGCGCCTGCCGCAAGGCGGCAGGGGAGGCGGGCGCGGCGGCCGGCCCGTCGGCAGGGGCGCGTGCCGGGACCGACGTGGTCGACGGGGTCGGGCGAGCGGCGGCGGCGCGCGCCTCGTCGACCTCGTGCTCGAGGCGGTGGCGCGCCCCGTTGATCGTGAACCCCTGCTCGTAGAGCAGGTCGCGGATGCGGCGGATCAGCAGCACCTCGTGATGCTGGTAATAGCGCCGGTTGCCGCGGCGCTTGACCGGCTTCAGTTGCGTGAACTCCTGCTCCCAGTAGCGGAGCACGTGCGGCTTCACCGCGCAGAGGTCGGAGACCTCGCCGATCGTGAAGTACCGCTTCGCCGGAATCGGCGGGAGGTCGGGCCTAGCCCGGCTGAGATCCGACATGGTCGGCGGCGTCCACCATGGCCTTCAGCTTCTGGCTGGCGTGGAACGTCACGACGCGTCGCGCCGTGATCGGAATTTCCTCGCCGGTCTTGGGGTTGCGCCCGGGTCGCTGGGGCTTCTCGCGCAACTGGAAGTTGCCGAAGCCGGAGAGCTTCACGCTCTCGCCGGCCTCGAGCGCGATGCGCACTTCCTCGAAGAAGCGCTCGACCATGTCCTTCGCTTCGCGCTTGTTGAGGCCCAGTTGCTCGAACAGCAGGTCGGCCAGTTCAGCTTTGGTGAGCGTCATCGCGAATCCTGGCTGCGAAGCGTTGCGCCGAATTCGCGATGGGCCGCCGCCGCCAGCGAACCCACTGCCGCATCGATCTCGGCGTCCGTCAAAGTACGTGCAGTATCCTGCATAAGCACAAGAATCGCAACGCTTTTCCTGCCAGGCGGCAGCGAACCGCCGCGGAAGACGTCGAACGGTCGCAGCGCGACGACGAACGGCGGCCCGGAGCGTGCGAGTGCGTCCAATACGGCCTGGACCGGGACGGCGTCGTCCATCACGAGCGCCAGGTCGCGCCGGACGACCGGCAGGCGCGACGCCGCCCGGCCGGCGGGAATCGGCCGGGCGAGCAGCGCGGCGAGGCCGACCTCGAAGACCACGGGGGCGCCCGTGAGCTCGAAGGCCCGGACCAGGCGCGGGTGAAGCTCGCCCAGCCACCCGGCCGCGGCGCCGCCGATCGACACGGCGGCCGATCGGCCCGGGTGCAGCGCCGGATGCGCTGCCGCGGCCGTCGTCACGCCGAGCGGGTGCGCGATCGCCTCGAGGTCGGCCTTGACGTCGAAGAGATCGACGCCGCGCGGCGCCGACCCCCATTGCTCTGGAAGTGCGGTGCCCCACGCGAGACCGCCCACCCGGATCGGCTGGGCGATGCCGTCGGCGCCGCGCCGGAACGCGCAGCCGACCTCGAAGACGCGCACGCGCGGCTCGCGCCGGCTCGCGTTCGACTTCAGCGTCCCGATCAGGCCGGGCAGGAGCGAGGTGCGCATCACGTCGAGGTGCGCGGCGATCGGGTTGAGCACGGCGACCGGCGCCGCCTCGGGGTCGATCGCGCGCTCGGCTTCCGACGACACGAACGAGAACGTGATCACTTCCTGCCAGTCGCGGGCGGCCAGCGCGCGGCGCAGCGCGAACGGCGAGCGCCGCGACTCGGGGCGCGCGAGCATGTGCTGGACGTGCGCGGCCGGTGCCGCCGGGATCGACGCGTAGCCGCGAACGCGCGCCACCTCCTCGACGAAGTCCTCCTCGATGGCGAGGTCGAAGCGCCAGGTCGGCGGCGTCACGTCGAAATCGTCGCCGTCGCGCCGTGCCGCGAGGTCGAGTCGCGCGAACACGTCCGCCACGTCCGCGGCAACGATCGGGACGCCGAGCAGCCGCGCGACGCGCGACGTGCGCACGCGCACCGACGCGCGCGGCGGCAGCGCCGCCTGCGCGTCGGTGCGCGGGCCCGCGCGGCCGCCGCAGATCCCGAGGATCAGCGCGGTCGCGCGTTCGATCGCCGCGGGGCCGATCATGGGATCGACGCCGCGCTCGAACCGGAAGCCCGCGTCGCTCGTGAACCCGAGGCGCCGCATGCGGCCCTGCACGACGGCCGGGTTCCAGCAGGCCGCCTCGAGATACACGGTCGACGTGTCCGCCGCGATGCCCGAGTGCTCGCCGCCCATGATTCCCGCGAGTCCGAGCGGCTTCCTCTGGTCGCACACGAGAAGCAGGTCGGACTCGAGGTCGAGCACGTCTCCGTTGAGCAGCGTGAGCGTCTCGCCGGCGCGCGCGAATCGCACGACGAGCGCGCCGTCGAGGTGGCGCGCATCGTAGGCGTGCATCGGCTGGCCGAGCTCGAGCATCACGTAGTTGGTCACGTCGACGACCGCGCTGATCGAGCGGATCCCCGCGCGCTCGAGCCGCGTCCTCATCCACGCGGGCGTGGGCCGGGACGCGTCGATGTGCTCGATGACGCGTCCGCCGAAGCGCGGACAGGCCTCCGGCTCGTCGATGCGCACGTCGCGCCGCGCCTGCGAGGCCACCGGCGCGGGCGACGTGTCGGGGACCGAGAGGCGCGCGCCGGTGAGCGCCGCGACGTCGCGCGCGACGCCCAGCATCGACAGACAGTCGGCGCGGTTGGGCGTGAGCTTGAGCGTCAGGATCGCGTCGTCGAGCGCGAGCGCTTCACGCAGGTTCGATCCGGGCGCGAGGCTGTCGTCGAGCGCGAGGAGCCCGCTCGCGTCGTCGGCGAGCCCGAGCTCCTTCGCGGAGCACAGCATGCCGTGCGACTCGACGCCCCGCACGGTCGTGCGACGGATGGTCAGACCGCCAGGCAAGGTCGCGCCCTCGAGCGCGCATGGGACCGTCATGCCCTCGGCGGCGTTGGGCGCGCCGCACACGATCGGCAGGGGCGCGCCGCCCGCGTCGACCGTGCACACGCGCAGGCGGTCGGCGTTCGGATGCGGCGCCACCGACAGGATCCGCGCGACGACGACGCCCGAGAACGGCGGCGCGGCAGGCTCGACCGTCTCGACCTCCAGGCCGGCCATCGTGAGCCGCTCGGCGAGCGCGTCGGTGTCGAGCCCCGGGTCGACGAACGTCTTCAGCCACGTCTCGGAGATGCGCACGGTCGCGGCCTCAGGCGAACTGGCGCAGGAACGCCAGGTCGTTCTCGTAGAACAGGCGCAGGTCGTCGACGCCGTAGCGCAGCATCGCCAGCCGGTCCGGTCCCATGCCGAAGGCGAAGCCCTGCCATCGCTCGGGATCGATGCCCACGGCACGCAGGACGTTCGGGTGGACCTGGCCCGCGCCGGCGACCTCGAGCCAGCCGTCGCCGAAGCTCATGTCGATCTCCGCGGACGGCTCGGTGAACGGGAAGAACGACGGCCGAAAGCGTACCTCGAGGTCGTCGCGCTCGAAGAAGCGGCGCAGGAACTCGGCGACGACGCCCTTCAGGTCGGCGAACGACACGTCGCGGTCGATCCACAGCCCCTCGACCTGGTGGAACATCGGCGAATGCGTCGCGTCGCTGTCGACGCGGTAGACGCGGCCCGGCGCGATGATCTTGATCGGCGGCGGATGCGCCTCCATCCAGCGCACCTGGATCGGAGAGGTGTGTGTGCGCAGCAGCAGGCCGCCGTCGACGTAGAACGTGTCGTGCATCGAGCGCGCAGGGTGGTTCTCCGGCGTGTTGAGCGCGGTGAAGTTGTGGAAGTCGTCCTCGATCTCGGGCCCTTCCGCGACGGCGAAGCCCAGCGATGCGAACAGCGACTCGATGCGCTCGAGCGTGAGCGACAGCGGGTGCAGGCCGCCTGCGCCGGGGCCGCGCCCGGGCAGCGAGACGTCGAGCGCCTCGGCGGCGAGCTGGCCGGCGAGCCTCGCGTCGGCGAGCGCTTCGCGTCGCGCGTCGAGCGCGGCGTCGAGGCGGGACTTCGCGTCGTTGATCCTCGCGCCCGCCTCGCGCCGCGCGTCGGGCGCGAGCGCCCCCAGCGACTTCAGTTGCGCGGTGAGCAGGCCGGCCTTGCCGAGGTAGCGGGCCTTCGCGTTCTCGAGCGCGGCGGGATCGGCCGCGGCGGCGAAGTCGGCAAGCGCGGAAGCGACGAGGTCGTCAAGCGTGGACATGGGCTCGCGGTCGGAGGAGCAGGGCGCAGGGAGCGGGGGCGGGCGAGCTTCGATGTCGTTCGCAGGACGACCGGCGGCTCGCCGCATTCGATCCATGGGCGTCGCGCCGCGGCTTTCCCGCCTGCGGCTCGCCGACCCTCGCTCGCACGGGCATCGCGCCACGCTCCGCAAAAAAAAAGGGAGGCTCGCCCGCCTCCCTCGTTTCCCGATCGTCCGGTCAGGCCCGGGAGACTCTGGCCTGTTCGGCGATCTTCGCAAACGCGGCCTTGTCGTGGACCGCGAGGTCGGCGAGGACCTTGCGGTCGATCTCGACCTCGGCCTTCCTGAGTCCGTTCATGAACACGCTGTAGCTCATGCCCAGCTCGCGCACGGCCGCGTTGATGCGCGCGATCCACAGCGCGCGGAACTCGCGCTTCTTCGTGCGGCGGTCGCGGTACTGGTACTGACCCGCCTTCATGACCGCTTCCTTCGCGATCCTGAAGACGGCGTTGCGGCGGCCGCGGTATCCCTTGGCCTGCGCGATCACCTTCTTGTGTCGGGCGCGCGCGGTGACTCCACGTTTGACGCGAGGCATCGTCGTGCTCCCTTACGCGTACGGCATCATCGCCATCACCGACGCCACGTTGGTCGCGTGGACGCCGGCGGAGCCGCGAAGCTGCCGCTTGCTCTTGGTCGATTTCTTGGTGAGGATGTGGCGCTTGAACGCCTGCGAGCGCTTCACCGAGCCGCTCCCGCGAACGCGGAAGCGCTTCTTCGCGCCCGACTTGGTCTTCATCTTCGGCATGGTACCGCTCCTTATTTGCTGCCCACGGCGGTGCTCTCCGGCTTCTTCACCGGGGAGGCTTCGCTGGCGACGTGCGCCTGACCGGCCTCGGGCTTGTTCGGGTGATTTGCCGGCGGGTGCGGTTTCTGCACCTGCGTCTTCTTCGGAGCCAGCAGCATCACCATCTGCCGGCCCTCGAGCCTCGGGAACTGCTCGACCTGCGCATACGGCTCGAGCTCGTTGCGGATCCGTTCCAGCAGGCGCACCCCGAATTCCTGGTGCGCCATCTCGCGGCCCCGGAAGCGCATCGTCACCTTGGCCTTGTCGCCTTCGGAGAGGAAGCGGGTCAGGTTCCGCAGCTTGATCTTGTAGTCGCCTTCGTCGGTTCCGGGCCGGAACTTCACTTCCTTCACCTGGATCTGCTTCAACTTGAGCCTTGCCTCGTGCGCCCGCTTCGACTCGCGGTACTTGAACTTGCCGTAGTCCATGATGCGGACGACGGGAGGCTCGGCCAGTGGCGCAATCTCGACGAGGTCGACTTCCAGCGCCTCCGCTTTCGCGAGTGCGTCGGTGATGCTGACGATCCCCAGTTGATCGCCTTCGAGGCCCACGAGCCGTACCTGAGGCGCCGTGATTTCGCGATTGATACGCTGATGCTTGATGTCCAGTGGAGAATCTCCGCGCCAGGAAAAAAACGACCGTGCCCCCTTCCGCCGGCGGTGCGCGCGAGCGCTACCGCCGTGCGGCCACCTCGTCGCGGAGGTGTGCGATCAAGGAGTCGAGCGCCATCGCGCCGAGATCCTCGCCGCTTCGGGTGCGCACGGCCACCGTTTTCGCCTCCAGCTCCTTGTCGCCCACGATGAGCTGCCAGGGAAGCTTCTGGAGGCTATGTTCTCGTATTTTATAGGTAATTTTCTCGTTCCGCAAATCCGCCCGGACGCGGAAGCCGGCCGCCTTCAGCGCGGCCTCCACCTCCAGGGCGTAGCCGGCCTGCCGGTCGGTGATCGTCAGCACGACCGCCTGGATCGGCGCCAGCCAGGTCGGGAACGCCCCGCCATGGTGCTCGACCAGGATCCCGATGAACCGCTCGAGCGAGCCGACGATCGCCCGGTGGAGCATGACCGGCACCTGCCGGGTGTTGTCCTCCGCGACGTACTCCGCCCCGAGCCTGCCGGGAAGCTGGAAGTCGACCTGCATCGTCCCGAGTTGCCAGGACCGTCCGAGGGAGTCCTTCAGGTGGTACTCGATCTTGGGACCGTAAAACGCCCCCTCGCCGGGCAGCTCGGTCCACGCGACCCCGCACGCGCCGAGCGCCGAGCGCAGGATCGCCTCCGCACGGTCCCATTGATCGTCCGTTCCGATGCGGGGTTCCGGCCGCAGCGCGAGCTTCACGACCACGTCGTCGAAGCCGAACTCGCGGTAGACGGCCAGCGCCTGGCGGTGGAAGTCGACGCACTCGGACTCGACCTGCGCCTCGGTGCAGAAGATGTGGCCGTCGTCCTGCGTGAACGCGCGCACCCGCATGATCCCGTGCAGCGCGCCCGACGGCTCGTTGCGGTGGCACGCGCCGAACTCGCCGTAGCGCAGCGGCAGCTCGCGATAGCTCCTGAGGCCCGCGTTGAAGATCTGGACGTGCCCGGGGCAGTTCATCGGCTTGATCGCGAAGTCGCGCTTCTCCGACTGGGTCGTGAACATGTTGGCCGTGTAGTTGCCCCAGTGGCCGGACTTCTCCCACAGCGACCGGTCCATGATCTGCGGCGTGCGCACCTCGAGATAGCCGCTCTCGCGGTAGACGCGGCGCATGGTCTGCTCCACCTGCTGCCAGACCGTCCAGCCGTTCGGATGCCAGAACACCATCCCGGGCGCGTCGTCCTGCTGGTGGTAGAGGTCGAGCTGGCGGCCGAGGCGCCGGTGGTCGCGCTTCTCCGCCTCCTCGATGCGGTGCAGGTACGCCTCGAGGTCCTCCTTCCTCGCCCACGCGGTGCCGTAGATGCGCTGGAGCATCTCGTTGCGCGAATCGCCGCGCCAGTACGCGCCGGCGAGCTTGGTGAGCTTGAACACCTTGAGCTTGCCGGTCGACGGCACGTGCGGTCCGCGACAGAGGTCGACGAAGCCGCCCTGCCCGTAGAGCGAGATGGACTCGTTCGCGGGGATCGACGCGATGATCTCGGCCTTGTAGTGCTCGCCGATGCCCTCGAAGTACGCCACGGCGTCGTCGCGCGGCATGAGCCTGCGAACGATCGGCTCGTTCTTCCTCGCGAGCTCGGTCATGCGCTTCTCGATCGCGGCGAGATCCTCGGGCGTGAACGCGCGCTTGTAGCTGAAGTCGTAGTAAAAGCCGTCCTCGATGACCGGGCCGATCGTGACCTGCGCGTCGGGAAAGAGCTCCTTGACGGCGCTGGCGAGCAGGTGCGCGGTCGAATGGCGCACGACCTCGAGGCCCTCGGGATCGCGGTCGGTGACGATCGCGACGGCGGCGTCGCGATCGACCACGTACGAGGTGTCGACCAGCTTGCCGTCGACCTTGCCGGCGAGGGCGGCCTTGGCGAGGCCGGGGCCGATCGACGCGGCGATCTGGGCGACGGTGACCGGCGCGTCGAAGTCGCGCACGGATCCGTCGGGCAGTCTTATGGCTGGCATGGGTTTCTCCGTCCCGCAAGCGAAAAAAAACGCGGTCGAGCCGCGTTCCTTCGTGCGTCGCAGGCGCCGTGCCTGCGGGGAAGGGGGGCTCGCCGACCGTCTACCTCGGGACGAAACGCGTTCGCGGTGTCATAACCGGGCCCCTTTCGTGTCCGGCCGCCGGGCGGCCGCCTCGCGATCTCGCGGTGGCATCCCCATCGGGGGAGCGGGTGGTTCGTCGACCTTCGGGCCGACCCGGCTCGCGCGACGCGGTCCGGATGGGGCAGTGGGGTCCTGGTAGGCGCGATTGGACTCGAACCAACGACCCCCACCATGTCAAGGTGGTGCTCTAACCAGCTGAGCTACGCGCCTGCAAAAGACGCGATTCTAGCCGGACGGGGCAACCGGTTCAACTCCGGGCGTCAAGGGCGACGTCGGGGGTGTTCGGGCGCGTCGCGTCGGGGAGGCGGTACCGACCCCGCGTGGACAGCGCGGGTTTGCAGGACGTCCGGGGGGCGTCTCGCGGCGGCGCGACCCCGATCGGCCGCCGGGTGCCAGCCTAGGGCGATGGACCGCCCCGGGACCCCGCGGCGGATGACCGCGCGAGCGGACGGGTCGCGCGCCCCCCCGATCCTGCCGTCGACAGGGGCGATGCCGGATGCGTGGCACGCCGCGCCGTTCCGTCGAGCGAACCGAGGACGCGACGGTAGATCGCCCGGTCGACCCGGTAGCAGGCGCACGCCGCCGCCTCGAGTCCCGGGCGGTCGAGAATCTCGATGTCGCCGCGGCTGTAGCGGATGAGTCCGCGCCTCTGCAGCGAGATGGCGGCCTTGGTGACGCCGGCGCGGCGAACGCCGAGCATCAGCGCGAGGAACTCGTGCGTGATGTGCATCGCGTTCGAGTGCGCCCGGTCCTGCGTCATCAGAAGCCAGCGCGCGAGCCGCGCCTCGACGAGGTGGTAGCGCGTGCATCCCGCCGCCTGCGCGAGCTGGGTCATGCGCACGAACAGGTAGCGATCGAGCAACTGGCGCAGCGCGGGACGGTGTCCGAGCGCGTGCCGGAACGGCGCAGCGCCCATGCGCAGCGACGCGCCCGAACGCTGAACGAGCGCCTGCAACGGCGTGATCGCGATCCCGAGCGCGAGGGGCGTTCCCACCATGCCCTCGTCGCCGACCAATCCGACCTCGATGCCGTTCGACCCGTCGATCGGGGTCGCCAGCGACAAGAGCACGGTGGTCGGGAAGTGGACATGGCGCAGCCGGTCGCCGGGCTCGAAGAGCACCTCGGACACGACGTGCTCGACTTCCTCGCAGCCGGCAATCATGTGAAGCCGGTCCTTGCTCGGAAGGGAGGCGAGCAGGTGATTGACCGCGGGGTCGGGCACGATGACTTTCCGAAGGTGACCGCGACTGCGGGCCGCTCGAACGACGGCCGTTTCGCGGCGAACGCTCGCGACGGCGCGCCCGGCACGGCAATGGCGGCCTGATTCCTGCGAAGGCGCAGATCCTGACGCATCGTGCGTCGCCGCCGTGGCGTCGTCTGTTGCCTACCGTACGCAAGGCGCCCGAACTCGCACGAGGGGCGGCCGCAGTGCGCCGCAGGCGGTCGCCGCCCTGCGCGTCCGAACCGTCGGCCGCGAAGGGTCCGCCATGACGGATTGCGCCACCTATGTGCGATGCCGTACAGACGGAGGCCGTCGCGCCCGCCAATCTTGCACCCGGAAGCGTCTTGCTTCCTGGAGGAGGCGCCTCAATGCAATGGTCCGCGCCCTCCACCGGTCCCGGCCGCGCCCCCTCCCTGGCGCGGCCGGGCCCGTCCTCCAATCCCGCACGATCGTTGCCGACCTGCGAATCGCGTCATCCCCGACGGAGACTGCCCGTGGCCCACAAGCGTTTCCCGGCGGTACCGGTGAAGGCGGGGCGTGCGCCGCGCACCGCGCGACCGGCACCGGTCCGCATGCCGACGCGCGCTCGCGCGTGCCTGGTGCATGGATTCCTCGTCAGGCTCGCAAGGCCGTCGACCGGCGCCGCGGGATCGGCGACGCCCGCGGGCAGCGCCGTCGCGGTCGCCTGCGCAAGGGCGCGGCGTCCCGCCGATGCGAAGCGCGAGGGCCCGTCCGACGACGCGACGTTTCACTGAGCGCGATCGAGCGGCCCGCGACGGCCGCGCGCTTGTGTACGCCAGCGAACAGACGCGGCCGCGCAACGTCGGCATGCTCGTATCCGACCCGACTGACGGCTCGTTCCCGGATGCGCGATAGCGCGATTCGAGCGATGCCGACACGGCGACCACGGCGAAAAAGGAGCACGTCATGAGCCTCGGCACCATCCTGTTGATTGTCGTCATCCTGATTCTCATCGGCGTCCTGCCCACGTGGCCGCACGCCCGCGGCTGGGGCTACGGCCCGAGCGGGATCCTCGGCGTGATTCTCGTGATCCTGATCGTCCTGTTCCTGATGGGACGCCTGTAATCCCGCGCGGCGACGGCGGAACATCTCAACGAAAGGCAACACCATGAACATCATCACCCGCAAGTGGGCGACGCTGGCCGGCGTGCTTCTCATGGCGACGGCGCTCGGCTGCGCCTCGACGGCGAAGAAGGAAGGCACCGGCGAATACATCGACGACACGGTCATCACCGCGAAGGTGAAGGCAGCCATCTTCAACGAACCCACGCTGAAGTCGGCCGAGATCAACGTCGAGACATTCAAGGGCGTGGTCCAGCTGAGCGGATTCGTGAGCTCTCCCGCGGCTGTGAACACGGCGGTTGCCGTGGCGCGCGGTGTCGGCGGCGTCTCGTCGGTCAAGAACGACATGCGGGTGAAATAGGCTGCGCTCCCCGTCGGCATCCAGGCGCGGGCGCCGCAGCGATCGGCCTGTGGAGCGTGCCGGACGCGCGACGAAGCAACAGCGGCGAGGGCGGCAACGGCGAGCCGGCGGCGTCGAATGCGCGAGCCTGTGGCGGCGTGCGAGGAACGAGGCGCGAAGGCGCCTCGTTCCATGTGGCCGGCAGGATGAGGTCGCGGCACCGGCGCTAGGCGGCGTAAACCGCCGGGAGCGACGCGTGTGCTCGAGGCGACCAGCCATCGGACGAGAAGCCATGACCCGCCACCGCAACCGCGTCAGCGCAGGAATGGCCGCCAGCGTGCCGATCCCGGGACTGCCGGCCCGCGGGACGAACGAGGGTCCGGCCGAACGTGCCGGCAAGGAAATCGGCGGGACCATGCGGGGCGCGCCGTTCAGCAGCCCGACGATGCCGGTCGCCAGATCCAGGATGCGAAGGACGTCGGGCAATGACGGAGTCGGGCGCGAACCCGCAGGATGGGTGGGCGCGCATCGAACATGAACGGAGCGGTGTCGTGAAGACGGCAGAACGGGTAACGGAAGGCGGGCCTGGCCGTATCGCGGCCCACGACGTGATGGCCGCCATCGGAAAGCTTGCGGCTGACCTGGAGCAGCTGCTCGACGCCACCGCCGGCCAGACCGGTCAACGCTTCGCGCAGGTGCGTGGCAGGGCGGAGGAATCGCTGCAGGCGGCGAAGGTGCACATGGCGGATCTGCGTGACACGGCGCTGGCGACATCCTGCGCAGCCGGACGCGCAACGCACCAGTGGGTCCGTGCCAATACGTGGCCACTCATCGGCATCGGGGCCGTCGCCGGCCTCGCGCTCGGATGGGTCGTCGCTCGCGACGGGCGCTCGCCCACCGAGAGCCGCTGACACCTCGCGGATTCGCTCCGAGCGAAACCGACGGCGGCGGCAGACGGGTCGGCCGGCCGCCGACGCGGACCGGGCCGACCGTCGCCCGGTCATCCGTGGTCGGGCACTACTTCGCGCTGCGTCGCCTCGCCGTCCCGACACGATTCGTGGTCTTGCGGCGCTTCGCGGCTTTCGCCGCCGTGGTCCGGGGTGACGCGGCCGTCCGCTTCCGCGGGGCCTTCGTGATCGTGCGCTTCTTCGCCGGACGCGTTTTTCTCCTGGCGGCTACCGACTTCGCGCCCAGCCCTTCCGACATTCCGATCAGGATCCCGCTCGCCAGCGTGGCGAAATTCTGCGTCAGCAGATGGGCCGTCTTGAAGCTCGTCTCGCGCTGCTCCCGCATGGCCGCCTGTGCCCGCTCGGCGTAGTCGCGGAGCGTCGACGCCACCTGGGCGCCCGCGGCGGTGCCGGACAGCCGGGCCGCCTTCAGCACCCGGCCCCACGGCGCCCTGACCTTCTCGCCCGCGCTTTCCGTCGCCGTCGCGATGCTCCTGAACATCGCATCCTCGACGCCTTCCAGCTCGTCGAGCGCCTGCTTCAGGTTGGAGTCCTGGTAGTCGTAGCCTTTCCCCGTCAACTTGCGGAGTGCCACGTTGCTCGCCTGGACCGCCTTGAGCAAGGCGTCGTCCATGCCGGCTACCGTATCGGCCAGCGCTTTCTCGACTTTCACCTCGCGCTCGGCCACGCCGAGATTCACGCCTGCGGCGACACTTCGCAGGACCCTCCGGATCTGGTCCAGCGTGAGCTCGCGCTGTTGCAGCGCATTGACGGTCAGGTCCCGCACGGCGGCGCGCACATTGCCGCCCTGCTTGACCGATTCGCTCGCCAGGCTCTTCAGCACATGGTCGATGTCGGTGGAATGAGTGGGCATGCGTTGCTCCTCGGTCGGATGGGCGATCGCGCATGGGTCGACCGACGGGGCGACCCACCGGGTCTTCGCAACCCGTCGATCGGCACGCGACGCGGATCCACGCGGCCGCGCGCGCTCGACAATGCACGGCATCGGAGCGCGACGACCGACGATGCAGACGGTGCGTCACGACGCGCGACGAATGTCATCGCGTGCGTCAGAGGCCTTTCTTCTTCGCCGCGTCCTTGATGTCCGCCTTGACGTCGCCGATCCTGGCCTGGGTCTTGCCGATCACCTTCTGGATCTTGCCTTTCGCTTCCAGGCGCTCGTTGCCGACGAGCTTGCCCGCGGCCTCCTTGATCATGCCCTTCGCTTCCGTGACCCGTCCCTTGATCTGGCCTTTGTTGATGCTCATGGTTCGCTCCTGAAGTGCCGGCATGCGGCGAGGTGCCGTGCCGGCAAGGCATAATCTCGCTGATGGCGCTGGCGGGGTCTGTACGCTGACGCACGCTAGAGCGTCCACTCTGTTCCGATTGCTTCGCTCCGTTCGCCAGCGCACCGAGGACTTGATCCAGGTCAACCGGGTGTTCCGTGGGGCGGGATAGGTTGTAGTGAGCTTGGCGGGCGCCCCGCATCACGATGCCGAGAATCGCATGGCAGGCCATGCAGGGGTCGTTCCCGTTCCAGGACACAAGCGTTGATCGCGACGATGAATCCCAGCGCGCCCGGACCGCTTTCACCGAGGCGGAACCTGCTTCTCGCGGCGCTGCCGCCGGACGATTACGACCGGCTCCTGCCCGACCTGGAGCCGGTGCCGCTGCCGCTCGATTGGGAGATCCACGTCGCCGGCGCCCGGGAGAACGCGCTGTACTTCGTCACCGCGGGCATCGTCTCGCGCTGCCACGCGACGGCAGGCGGCGTCTCGGCGGAATTCGCCGTTACGGGAAGCGAAGGGGTGATCGGCGTCGCGTCGTTCCTGGGCGGAGCGAGCACGCCGAGCCGGGCGGTGGTGCTGAGCGATGGCCACAGTTTCCGCATCGACGCCGATCGCCTGAAAAGCTCGTTCGAGCACGACGGCCCGCTGCCGCAGCTGCTGCTGCGCTACATCCAGGCACTGATCGCCCAGGTCGGGCAGATCGCGGTGTGCAACCGGCGCCATACGCTGGAACAGCGCCTCTGCCGCTGGATCCTGTCGTGCCTGGACCGGTTGCCCTCGAACAAGCTGACGGTGACGCACGAGCGGATCGCCGAGCTGCTGGGCGTGCGCCGCGAGGGGATCACCGAGGCCGTCGGGAGGCTGAAGCGCGCGGGCTTGATCCGCTGCGGCCGTGGTCACATCGTCGTCGTCGAGCGGCAGCTCATGGAAGCGCGGCTGTGCGAGTGCTACGCCGTCGTCAGGCGCGAGTACGACCGCCTGCTTCGCCCGACCATGCCGGCACAGGGGCGAACGCACCGTGCCGGTGCGATCGGGCTCGTGCGGAACGACCATGGCTCCGGTCACGACCCGATGTCCCGGAGCGTTCTTGCGTCATAGCGAGTGGCACCGAACCGACCGCATCGGCTGGTTGCGCGCCGCGGTCCTCGGCGCCAACGATGGCATCGTGTCGACCGCGAGCCTCGTGCTCGGCGTCGCAGCCGCGGATGCGACGCACGCCGGCGTGATGGTCGCGGGCATCGCCAGCCTGGTCGCGGGAGCGATGTCGATGGCGGCCGGCGAGTACGTGTCGGTCCGGTCGCAGGCCGACTCCGAAAAGGCGGCGCTCGACCTCGAACGCACGGAGCTCGACACCGATGTTCCCGGCGAGGTCCGCGAGCTGACCGCGATCTACGTCGGCCGTGGCCTCGATCCCGCGCTCGCCGGCCAGGTGGCGCAGCAGCTGATGGCCCACGACGCGCTGGGCGCCCATGCCCGTGACGAGCTCGGGATCTCCGCGATGCACAGTGCACGCCCGATCCAGGCCGCGGCGACCTCCGCGCTCGCCTTCAGCGTCGGCGCGGCCCTGCCGCTTGCGGTGGTCGCACTCGTTCCCCTGGCGAGCCTGGTGCCCGTCGTCTCCGGGACATCGCTGGCGTTCCTGGCATTCCTGGGCGGGCTGGCCGCCCGCGTGGGCGGCGCGAGCGTGGCCAAGGGCGCGATGCGCGTGACCTTCTGGGGCGCACTCGCCATGGCGCTGACGGCGGGCGTGGGCAAGGTGTTCGGCACGGTGGTGTGACGGCGCCGCGCTTCGCGACGCCGCGCGCGGCGCCGGTTCGTCGGGTGCCTTCCGTTGTGTGCGATGCCGCACAGAATTCTCCGCGGCATCGGCGCATGGTGAGACGGTGTTCACCTGTGCTTGCCGCTCCTGCAGGCAAAGTGGCGGACGCAGGCCCTCGGATCACGATCACGTCCGAGGGCCTTTTTTCGTGCCCCGCGGTCGCCGCGCGGCGCCGATCCACGCCGCCGACACCGAAAAAAAGGGGGCGCGATGCGCCCCCGGTCGTGCGTGGATCGAGCCGACGGTCAGCGACGGCCTTCGAAATTCTGCGACTGGCGGTACGAATCGCGCTGCCAGTTCGGCTTGTCCTGGTACGGATAGGCGTTGGCGATCCGGCGTCCCGACGAGATGGCGTTGTTCAGGCCCGGCAGCGACGCGTACTCGCCGGGACCGAAGGTCTGGCATTCGCCGCGGAATTCGGAATCGCTGCAGAAGATCCAGTAGCCGCTCTCGACCCGCAGCGAGGACGCGCGGTCGTTGAACCCGGTCATGCCCAGGTTCGGCATCGTCTCGTCGAGCGCATAGGAGCGCCCGGACAGGTTCTGACCTTCGTAGAGCGTGGCGCGCGCATCGCGGTTGCGGCCACGGTCGTCGGCGCGGTTGCCGGGATAACGCCCGTCGACCGGGCGGACCGAGCTGATTCGGCCGGCGTAGGCGCCGAGGTTGGGATACGCGCCGGGAGCGAGCACGCCGCAGCTGCCGGCGAAGTCCGCATCGACGCAGATCTCCCAACGCCCCTCGTGCACGACGGCCGAATGGAAGCGGTCGTTGAGTCCGTCACGGGCGAAGTTCGATACCGGGCGGTCCGCCGTGATCTGGCGCCCGCGGAAATTGTCGTCCTGGTAGAACGTGATGCTGTCGGCAGCGGCCGGACCGGCGGCCGCCATCAGCACGCCGATCAACAAGGGTGTCAGGTGATGTCGCATGGTGTCGCCTTTGGGTGAGGTGGGCCATTCGGAAATCGCGGCCGGGTCGCCGCGCGGTAAGTGGGTGTCACGTCACGGTCGGCGCGGGCGACGACCGGCGCCACGTTGCCGCCCTCGTCTTCCCACGCGCCGATCTGCGAACGGTCGTCGCGGTCGCGGGCGGACCGGTGTCTGCGGCGACGCGAAGTCGAAACGGCGACCACGCCGCACGCCGCGCCGGTAGCGATGGCGAGCAACACAAGCCAGGCACTGTCGAGTTTCATGGTCGATTCATCCGGAACGGCAAGCAGCAGCAGTGCGGGACATGCCGCAGCGCGGCACCCTGGGCAGACAATACTCGTGCGCGCGCGCGAAGTCGGTGCGCTGGCGCACGCAGCGGCGTCACGGCGAGGGTCCGCGCCGGAACACGAAGGACGCCGGCGCGCGGACGACGCTACGGCGGCGGTGCCTGCGGTGGCGTGACGGCGGGGATCTCGACCACGACGCGGTGGTCCGCGCCATCGTCGACGAGCGGCACCGAGCCGTCCTCCTGCGCGATCCCATCCACGGTCACTCGCATCGCGGCGTGGTCGTCGCCGGCGGTCGGCCGCCGGACCGCGATGTCGTAGAACGTCGCTCCGCACCGGTAGCGGATCGAGAAGGCGGCCCATGTCGAGGGCAGGCATGGGGTGATCCTCAGCCGGCCCGGTTCGCGCGCGAGACCGAGCAGCGACTCGACGATGAGCCGGTACATCCAGCCGGCCGACCCCGTGTACCAGGTCCATCCGCCTCGTCCGGTATGTGGCGCCAGCGCATAGATGTCGGCGGCGACGACATACGGTTCGACCTTGTAGGTCGCCACGCCTTCCGGCGTTCGTGCGCGATTCGCCGGGTTCATCATCGTCTCGAGCTCCCAGGCGCGCTCGCCGTCGCCCATCGCGGCGAACGCCATCGCCGCCCAGATCGCGCCGTGCGTGTACTGGCCGCCGTTTTCGCGCACGCCGGGGACGTAGCCCCGTATGTAGCCCGGGTCGAGGGCCGACGAATCGAACGGCGGATCGAGCAACTGGATCAGCCCGTCTTTGCGGCGCACCAGGTGTTCGTCGACGGCGTCCATCGCGCTGCGCGCGCGCGGCTCGTCGGCCGCGCCCGAGAGGACCGACCAGCTTTGCGCGATCGAATCGATCCGGCACTCGTCGCCGGTCGCGGAGCCGAGCGGCGTGCCGTCGTCGAAGTACGCACGGCGGTACCACTCGCCGTCCCACCCGTGCAGCTCGAGGTTGCGGCGCAGGTCGATGCTCTCGGCCTCGCACCGGTCGGCGAACGCCGCGTCGCCCCGCATGCGCGCGACGTCGGCGAACCGCTTGAGCACCGTGTAGAGGAAGAAGCCGAGCCAGACGCTCTCGCCCGTGCCCTTGATGCCGACGCGGTTCATGCCGTCGTTCCAGTCGCCCGATCCCATCAGCGGCAGCCCGTGCACGCCGAATCGCAGGCCGTGCACGACCGCGCGCACGCAGTGCTCGTAGACGCTCGCCGACTCCTGCGACCGGCGCGGCAGGTCGTAATAGGCGTCGTCCTCCGGGCTTACCGCGCGGCCTTCGAGAAACGCGACCGTTTCGTCCAGCATGGCGACGTCGCCCGTCGCCTGCACGTAGCGCGCGGCGACGAGGGGCAGCCACAGGTAGTCGTCCGAGCAACGCGTGCGCACGCCGCGGCCCGACGGCGGATGCCACCAGTGCTGGACGTCTCCTTCCACGAACTGGCGGCCGGCGCAGCGAAGCACCTGCTCGCGCGTGAGCGCGCTGTCGGCGTGGACCAGCGCCATCGTGTCCTGCAGCTGGTCGCGGAAGCCGTAGGCGCCCCCCGACTGGTAGTAGCCGCTGCGGCCCCAGAGGCGACACGCCACGGTCTGGTACAACAGCCAGCCGTTCGCAAGGACGTCGAGCGACGGGTCCGGCGTCCGCACCTGCACGACGCCCAGCAGACTCGTCCAGTGGGCGCGTACCGCCTCGAGCGCGGCGCGAGCGGCGAGCGGCCCGCGCAAGCGCTGCACGAGCTGGACGGCGTCGGCGGCGTTGCGTCCCGCGCCCAGCCTGAAGACGATCTCGCGCTCCTCGCCGTCCGCCAGCTCGAACGGGACCTGGATCGCGCCGCAGGGATCGAGCGCCGCGCCGACCTTGCCCGAAAGCCGCGCACGCGCCATCGCGGCGGGACGGCCGGGGACGCCATTGCGCCCGAGGAACTCGGCCCGATCGCCGGTCACGCTGCGCGAGAGGTCGTCCACGTCGAAGAACGCGACGCGGTCGGGAAATTCCGTGTTGTACGCATTGCGCGCCAGCAGCGCTCCGCTCCTGGCCTCGATCTCGGTGATCACGTGCATCGTCGTCTTCGGCCGCAGGTCGCCGAGCACCCATTCGACATAGCCGGTGACCGAGAGCCGGCGTGGCCGGCCCGAGGCGTTGCGGACCTTCAGCACCGAGAACTTCACCGCGGCGTCGAGCGCCACGTACACCCACAGCTCGGTGGCGATGCCGTCCTCGGCGTGCTCGAAGACGCTGTAGCCGAACCCATGGCGCGTGACGTAGGCGCCGGTGCCGCGGCGCGGCAGCGCGGTGGGGGACCAGCATTGACCGGACTCTTCGTCGCGCAGGTAGAACGCTTCGCCGCTCGCGTCGCTCACCGGGTCGTTGTGCCAGGGTGTGAGCCGGAACTCGTGCGCGTTCTCGCTCCATGTGTACGCGGAGCCGCTCTCGGAGATCACCGACCCGAACGAGGGATTGGCGAGCACGTTGGACCACGGCGCCGGCGTCGTCTGGCCCGCGTGGGTCGTGACGACGTACTCGGTGCCGTCGGGTGTGAATCCCCCGAGCCCGTTGAACAGGATCAGCTCGCGCGTGGGCGTCGCCGCCTCCGGCGCCTCGACGCGCGGGCTTCGCGTCGGCACGAGGCGCGGCACGCGAACTTCCGCCGCGGCACGGCGGCCGACCTGCTCGACCAGGCTCCCGCGGCGATCGGTGACGATCGCACGGGCCACGGACTGCAGCAGGATGCGGTCCTCGTCGGAGATCTGCTCGGCCCGGCGCACGAAGATCCCGCCCGGCCGATCCATCACGTGCGCTTCGACGCCCGCGGCGATCAGTCCCATGATCTGGTCCTGCAGGACCTGCCGGTACCCGCCGCGGTCCTCGTTCCAGACCACGAGGTCGACCGCGAGACCCTTGAGGCGCCAGTACGCGTGCGCCTGCACGAGCCGGCGCACGAGATCGATGTTGTCCGCGTCGCCGATCTGCAGCAGCACGATCGGCAGATCCCCCGAGATCGCGTAGCTCCACAGCCCCGATTGGCCGCGCCGGTTGCGCGCGAGCACCCCGCCTTCGGCGCGCAACGACGCGTTCGCGTAGATCACGGAGCTCGCGAGGCGCGCATACAGTTGCGCGTCGGACTCGGTCGCGTTGATCTGGCGCAGCGTCACCCAGCTGTGCGTCCAGGCCAGGTCGAAGACACGGTCCGCCAGGTGCCGGTCCTGGTACTTGCCGGCGAGGCTCACGGCGCCCTCGCGCGTCTCGGCCATGCCCGAGGCGATGTCGATCGTCGCCGTCTGCTGCGGATCGAGCGAGAGCCGGTGGCGAACCGAGACGACCGGGTCGAGGACCGATCCCTGACGGCACGACAACCTTCCCGGCTCGACCATCGCGCGCGGCGCGGCGACCGTGCGTCCGCGTCCGATGAACGCCATGCGGTCGGTCTCGCAGGAGACGTCCAGCGAAGCCGCTCCGTGGGCCGTCATCTGGTGGAACATCCACGGCGCCGCCTCGTCGAGCGAGCGGGGGCGGCGCGTGCAGAGGATCGCCTGCTGCCCGGGAAGGATCTCCGTCTGCACGAACAGGTTGGAGAACGCCGGATGGAGCGCGTCCGCGGCGGCCGGCGCGAGCGCGACTTCCGCGTAGCTCGTCACGTCGATGACGCGCCGCGAATTCGACCGGTTGGTGATGCGGACGCGGCGAAGCTCGATGTCGTCCTCCGGCGAGACAACGATCTCGGTATGCGACTCGAGGTCGTTGTCGCGCCGGCGGAACTCCGCGCGCGCCTCGGTGAAGATCGCCTGGTAGCTGGTCGCACGCTTCGACGTCGGCTGATGCGAGGTCGACCAGAACTCGCCGGTTTCGACGTCGCGGAGGTAGCAGAACGTCCCCCAGTTGTCGCAGGTGCTGTCTTCGCGCCACCGGGTGACGGCGAGGTCCTTCCAGCGGGAGCTGCCGCCGCCCGCGTTGGTGACCATGACGTGGTAGCGCCCGTTCGACAGCAGCTGCACCTCCGGGATCAACGTGTCGGCGCTGCCGAAGATGCGCACCGGCGCCTCCGGTCCGCCCGCGGTCCCGCGGATCGAGGAGAGCTCGGCCGGGTGCGAGAACACCCCGGCGACCCGCGGAATGCGCTCCTGCAGCAAGAGCAGCGTGGCCTTGAACTGCGGGTCGGACTCGAAGCGCCGCTGGAACGGGCGAGCGAGCAGGACGTGCGCGAGCGAGAGCAGGATCATCCCCTCGTGGTGGGCCATGAACGAGCGCACCACTGCGCTGGCCTGTCCGCGCGGCACGCGCGCCGGCGTGTAGTCGATCGCTTCGTAGAGTCCGAACCGTCCGGCGAGACCGTCCGCGGCGAGCCGCTGCAGGTTCTGGCACGAGGCCTCCGGCGCCACCATGAGCGCGAGCGCCGAGGCGTAGGGCGCGACGACGAGATCCTCGGCGAGACCGCGCTTCAGGCCCAGGCCGGGCACGCCGAACGCGCGGTACTGGTAATTGAGGCCGGCGTCGACCGCGTTGTAGCCGCTCTCCGAGACGCCCCAGGGCACGCCGCGCCGCTTGCCGTAGGCGATCTGGCGCTCCACCGACGCGCGACAGGTGCGATCGAGCAGCGTATTGTCGTAGGTCGGCATCACCAGGAGCGGCATCAGGTATTCGAACATCGAGCCGCTCCACGACAGCAGCACCGACTGCCCCGACGCGGTCGTGAGCAGGCGCCCGAGCGCGAACCAGTTCTCCTGCGGCACCTGACCCTGGGCGATGGCGACGAAGCTCGCGAACCTCGCTTCGGACGCGAGCAGGTCGTAGTAGCTCGCATCGCGCCTGCGCTCGTCGACGTTGTAGCCGATGGCGAGCAGGTGACGCGCGCCGTCGTAGAGGAAGCCGTACTCCATGCGGGCCATCGCTTCGCATTCCATCGCCAGGCGCTCGATCTCCGCCAGCCTTTCGGCGGCGCGGTGGCGCGCCACCGCGGCGAGCCGGTCGCGTTCGTCGATCCGCGGCGCCTCCTCGTCGGACCCCTCGGTCGAGCCTGCGCGATCGAGGGCGGGAAGCCGCTCGACGTCGAGCGCCGCGAGCTCGCGCAACGTCGGGATGCCACGCGCGTCCATCGGCTCGCCCGCTTCGCCGGGTGCCGCCGGCAACGCGCTCGGCGGCGCGAGGAACGCGAGCTCGTCCCGCAGGACACGGCAGTGCCGGACGAGCGCGGCGGCCCAGAACGCGGCGTCGCCGGCACCACGAACGGCGACCGGCGCGTCGGCGGCAGGGGCGCGCTCGACATGGGCCGCCACCGCGGCGATGCCGGCGTCGAGGCGGTCGAGCCGCTGCCGTACCTCCGCGATCGTCGTCAGCGGTGCATGGCAGGCCGCGTGCAGCTCCTCCTGCACGCGAACCAGCGGCGCGGGAGCCGTTCCGCCGAGGGCGTCGGCGAGGGCGTGCATCGTGTCGCCCAGGCCTTCGAACCATTGCGGGACGACGATGCGTTCGTCGGCGAGCGCGAGCAGCCCCGGCCGCAGCGTCATCAGGTGGCCCGCGAGGTTGCCGCTGTCCACCGCCGAGACATAGAGCGGCGACAACGGCTTCAGCGACCGCGTGTCGTACCAGTTGTAGAAGTGGCCTTCGTACCGGTCCATCGCGCTCATCGTGCCTAGCGCGTTCGCGGTGCGCTCGATGAGCTGTCCGGCGGGGATGTAGCCGAAGTCGTGGGCGGTCAGGTTCGCCAGCAGTGCGAGCCCCATGTTGGTCGGCGACGTTCGATGCGCGACGGTCGTCGCCGGATGCTCCTGGAAGTTGTCCGGCGGGAGCCAGTGATCCTCCGGTCCGACGAAGGTTTCGAAGAACGCCCAGGTCCGGCGCGCGAGCTTGCGCAGAAAGAGCGTCTGGTCGCCGGTGAGCCGGACGTCGCGCCGGACGAGCGGCCGGCTGATCCACCACGCGACGACCGGCGACGCGAGCCAGAGGACGAGGACCGGTGCAGCGGCCGCGAAGGCGGACACCGCCGTTGCGGCGATGACGGTCGCAGCTGCGATGGCGACGAACGGCGCGATCCACATCGACGCGAGCGCCGCGGCGACGGCGGGGCGCTCGCGCTTGCGGTCGGCGTCGTCGCCTTCGGGCAGGTCGGGGGCCGACGGGCTCCATTCGAGCAGGCGTCGATGCGAGACGAGCATCCGCCACGCCGTGCGCGCGATCGCATCGAGGTTGACCGCCGCCTCGTAGGGGAGGAAGGCGAGCGTCAGCACCGCTTGCGCGGCGTGCCGTCCGGCGGTGCTCGCGACGGAGGCGATGTGCTGCCGGAACAGCACCTCGTCCGGCCTTCGCAGCAGATCGACGACGATGGTGCAGATCGCGGGAAGCGCGAGGATCGCGATCACGGCGAGGGTCCAGAGCCATGCGCGCGGCAGCACCGTCCACGCGAGTACGAGGATCGCCGTCAACGCGGCAGGGACCAGGCTGCGGCGCAGGTTGTCGGCGATCTTCCACAGCGAGAGCGCCGACAGCGGGTTGCGCGCCCGGCGCCCGTCCGGCCCGGGGACGAAGGGCAGCAGCCAGCCCGCCAGTTGCCAGTCGCCACGGATCCACCGATGGCGCCGGGCGATGTCGGCGCCGTACGTCGACGGATACTCCTCGTAGAGCTGGACGTCGCTCAGCAACCCCGATCGCGCGTAGCAGCCTTCGAGCAGGTCGTGGCTCAGGATCCGGTTGTCGGGAAAGCGGGCATCGCAGATCCGCTCGAACGCGTCGACGTCGTAGATCCCCTTGCCGATGAACGATCCCTCGCCGAAGGCATCCTGGTAGACGTCGGAGACGGCGCGCGTGTAGGGGTCGATGCCGGGGTCGCCGGCGTGCATACGCGCGTACAACGACCGGTTCGTGGCCGGCAGGCTGATGCTCACGCGCGGTTGCAGGATGCCGTAGCCCGCGACCACCAGGTCGGCGGCGTCGCGCGCGCGGGTGGCGTCGAAGCGCGCCCGGTTCAGCGGATGCGCCATCGCGCCGGCGAACTGGCGGGCCGAATCGCGCGGCAGCTGCGTGTCGGTGTCGAGCGTGACCACGTACTTGACGCCGGCCAGCACGGCGGTGTCGCCGACGACGAGCGAGAAGCGCCCGTCCCCGCGGCCGCGCAGGAGCGCGTTGAGGTCCGCGAGCTTGCCCCGCTTCCGCTCACGGCCCATCCACGTGCGCTCGTGCGCATTCCAGCGGCGCGGACGGTGGAACAGGAAGAACGCGTCCCCGGCCGCGCCGCCGTCGGCCGCGTTCGTCGCGCCCGGATATTTCCGGTTGAGGGCTTCGATGCGCTGACGCGCGAGCCCCGCCAGGTCCTCGTCCCCGGGCATCGCCGCCGCGGGCGCGTCCTGGAAGTCGGTGAGCAGCCCGAAGTGCAGGTGGGCGTGGCGATTGGCGAGGTAGCGGACCTCGAGCGCCTCGGCCAGGCTGTCGATGCCTTCGGCGCTCGTGATCATCGACGGAACGACCACCAGCGTGCGCGAGGGCGCCGGGATGCCGTGCGAGTAGTCCATGCGCGGCAGCGGTCGGGGCGTCACCAGCAGCGTCGCCAGCCAGTTCACCATCCCCACGGCCAGCTGGCTGGCGGCCGGCACCAGCAGGAAGCCGAGCGTCACGAGCAGCGGAAGGCTCACCCCGTCGCCGTGCGCCTGCAGGAGCAGCGCCGCCGCGAGCGCCATCGTGACGAGGCCGATCGCAGCGAGGTACCACGACAGCGCGTGGCGCCGACCGATGCGCCGCAAGGTCGCGGCGGGCGAGTGTCGCACGCCGGTCGCCTTTTCGAGGAGCGGCCGTCCCTCGTCGACCAGATAGAACCCGACGTGGGCCGTCCGGTCGACGTCGCCGTCGCCGCCGTCCGCCCGCGCGCTTGCTTCGCGCGCCAGGTGGACGGCCCGACGCGCCACGTCCGTTTCGGATCGATCGCTGCGGCGCGCGAGGCTCTCGACGACGTGCCGGTAACGATCGCGCGTGGCGAAATCCATCCGGCCGTAGAGTCCGCCCGGGTCGTCGCGCAACGTCGACTCGACGACGCTCATCGCCTCGACGAAGTCGCGCCAGTCCATCGATCCCAGGAACCGCAGGCTGCCGATCGTGTTGCTGATCGAGACCTGGTCGCTGGCCTGCTCCTGCGTTTCGGCATGCACCAGCTGCTCGATCGTCTCGCCCGACTCGGCAAGCCTCTGCTCGATCCAGGTCAAGGGCAGCGCCAGCGCGGCGCTCTGGCCCTGCAGCCGGCGCGCCAGTTCGGCGACGAACGAGCTCACCATCGGCGGATTCGAACGGGCCATGTCCGCGATCACCAGGATCAGGCTCTTGGGATCGCGGTCCGCGACGTCGATCATCTGGTCCGCCCACCTGTCCGCGCGGCTGCGGTCGATCGCCGCGGCCGCGATGCGCGCACCGACGCGGCGCAGGTTCTCGATCAGCGCCAGGCGCAGCATGATGGGAACGGCCCACAGCTCCCCCAGCTCGAGCGGCTTCACCGTCTGGTAGGCCGCCACGAATCGGGACAGCGTCTCCGCGTCGACCCTGCCGTCGCCGTGCGAGATCGCCTCGAACGCGAGGTCGTAGACGCGCGGAAGCCGGGCCGAGGGCCCGTGCGCCAGGCGCGGCAGCTCGCGGCTGTACCCCTTGGGCAGGTGCCGCTTCGCCGTGCGGATCTGCTCGTCGATCAGGTAGAAGTTGTCGAGCAGCCATTCCGCGGCCGGCGTGATGCGGCGGTTCGCCGTGACCGCCCCGATCAGCAGGTCGCAGACCTCGACCACGACGCGTTCGTTCTCGGCGAGCCGCGTCAGCAGCGTGTCGTCGCGGCTGGGCGCAAGCCGGTGCATGGCCGCGAGGTCCTTGCCGTGCTGCTCCATCTGGTCGGCGCTGAACAACGCCGACCGCAGCGGCGGCTTCTCGCGGTCGTACTTTCCGGACGCGTCGGCGCGACCGAAGCGCGCGATGAAGTCGAGCAGCCGCTCGAACCGCGTGGACTCGCTCGCGTTCAAGTCGGCATTTCCAGTCCCCACGAGCGGTCGCGACGGGGCAGGTTCCGCCGCATCATTCCCCCAGCAGCTCGGCCACCGGCTGCAATTGTTCGACGTGCTCGGCAACGACCTTGCCGATCACGACGATCGGAATGCCGAGGAGCATGCCCCAGATGCCCCACAGCCACCCGAAGAACAGGAGCGCGATGAAGACGGCGGCGGAGTTCATGCTCGCGATCCGCCCGGTCATCCAGGTCGTGACGAAGGTTCCCACGAAGGTGGCGATCGCGAGCGACGCACCGGCGACCAGCAACGCGGCCGGGAACGACTCGAACTGCATGAACGCGGCCATGGCGGTCGCCGCGGCGGTGACGCCGGGACCGAGGTAGGGGACGACGTGCAGCAATCCCGAGGCAACGGCCCAGGCCCCGGCGTTCTCGAGGCCGATCCAGCGGAAGGCGAGCCAGGCGAGCAGCGCGACCAGCACATTGGTCACCAGCAGCATGAACATGTACTTCTGAATGGTGTCGTTGATGTCGTCGAGGATCTGCACGGTGATCTTCTTGTTCGAAAGCGTGGGACCGGTCAGGCGCACCAGCTTGCGCTTGAACATGTCGCCGCCGAGGAGCAGGAAGAACGTCAGGAACACTACCATGACGACCTGGCCGAGGAAGCCGGCGGCTCCCATCGAGCCCACCAGCAGCAGGTTGCCGAGCTTGAAGCCCGGTGCATCGACGACGACATGCGTTGCCGCCTGCTTGGCGGGCGGGCTGCCGGCCGCCCGCGCCGTCGCCTTCTCGACCTCGGCCGCGGCGCTCTGCATCTTCTGGAGATTGCCGCCGGCATCGGCGCTCAGCCGCGCCAGCGCGGTCGAGAACGTCTTCGCGGCCTCGGGAAGCTGTTCGACGATGGCTTGCGCCTGCCCCCGCAACGCATAGACGCCCACGGCGAGCAAACCGAGCACGCTCACCATCACGACGACGGTGCCGGCGAGGCGCGGAATCCTCAGCCGCTCGAGGTAGGCGATCAGCGGATTGAGCGTGTACGCGGCGAGGATGCCGAGCAGCAGCGAGACGAAGAACGCCTGCGCGAGCTCGAGCGCCCCCACGACCGCGATCACGGCGAGCGTCGTGAGCGCGAGCCCGCGCGCGTTCACCGGCATGCGGACCGTCGGGACGGCGCCGGCGGCGTCGGGAGGGAGGCCCGGCGGAGCGTCCGCGACCGTCGGTCGCTCGGGAGTCGCGGTCGTCGTCGCGCTTGTCGGCGGCATTCGTGGCCCCGGATTTTCCGCGTTTCGCTTCAATGAGGTCGTCGCATCGCGCAGGCGACGAAAGGGTGTGCGGCGCAGTGTGTGTGGGTGTGCGGCGCAGTGTGCGCGCGGGCGCTCGCGCGACGAACGAGAGTCGAGAGTCGCCGATCGACGACGCAGTACCACCCCGGCCGTCGGCATCTGCCAGCGACAAGGCGCAAGGCTATCCGCCGGCCCCGCAATGGTCTGTTCGCTGGCGTACACAGAGGATGCGCCGCGTGCGTGCGCCAGGCGTCGTGTCGCCGAATGGCGACGGAATCCACGATGCCGACGGGATCCGGCGCGGAACCCGGGAACGTTTCGCGATGCGAGCGGTCGCATTGCCATACGACGCCGCTCCGCGCGACGAATCACGTCAGTGCGCGGCGGTACGAGTCGCCGAGCTTCACGGCGAACCCACGACGCTTCGCTGCCGATCGGGCCGTTTCGGTGCGATAGCGAACAGACGACGACCGTCGTGCAGGATACCCTGCGACCGGTCTGATACCGCACTCACGGAGCAACGAAACCTCATGTCCAACTCCATGCACGATCTCACCCTTCGCACGCTGGCCCTCGCGGCCGGCATCGCGGTGCTGGCCGGCAGCGGATGGGCCAGCGCGGATCCGCCGTCGCGCGTCGCGCGGCTCGGCTACATGACAGGTGCTGTCAGCTTCTCGCCGGCCGGCGAGAACGATTGGGTGCACGCGACGGTCAATCGCCCGATGACCAGCGGGGATCGCCTCTGGCTCGACAACGATGCGCGGGCCGAGATCCAGGTCGGCGGCGCGATCGTGCGCATGGCCGCCGACACGGGCGTGTCCGTTCTCAATCTCGACGACCGAATCGCCCAGCTCCAGCTGACGCAGGGCGCGTTGAACGTGCGCGTGCGCCATCTCGAGCCCAACCAGGTGTTCGAGGTCGCCACGCCGAACCTCGCCTTCACCGTCCGCGCGCCCGCCGCTTTCCGGATCGAAGTGGATCCCGACGGCAACGCGACGACGATCGTCGTGCGCAGCGGCCGGGGAGAGGTGTACGGCGAAGGCGCCTCGTACATCGTGGATTCGCGCCAGCCGTTCCGGTTCATGGGGACCGGCCTGCGCGAGTACGAGTACTACAGCGCGCCGCGCGGCGACGAGTTCGACCGCTGGGCGAGCGACCGCGACCGCATCTACGACAACTCGGTGTCGGCGCGTTACGTGTCGCGCGACGTGATCGGCTACCAGGACCTCGACGAATACGGCGCGTGGCGCGTCGACGCAACCTACGGAAACGTCTGGTTCCCGAGCCGGGTCGATGCCGGGTGGGCGCCCTATCGCGACGGGCATTGGGCCTGGGTCGACCCGTGGGGCTGGACCTGGGTGGACGACGCGCCCTGGGGCTTCGCCGTGACCCACTACGGACGGTGGACGAATCTGCGCGGGACGTGGGGATGGATCCCGGGCCCGGTGCGCAGCCGAGCGTACTACGCGCCGGCACTGGTGGTCTTCGTGGGCGGCGACGACTTTCAGCTTTCGATCTCCGGCGGCAACGTCGGCGGAATCGGCTGGTTCCCGCTCGGACCGCGCGAGGTCTATCGGCCGTCGTACCAGGTGAGCCGCGGCTATTTCGAGAACGTCAATCGAAGCAACACGGTGATCAACACCACGGTGATCAACAACTACTACAACAACGTCAACGTGACCAACGTCGTGTACGCCAACCGGCAGGTGCCGGGTGCGGTCATCGCCGTGCCGACGACCACGTTCGTGCAATCGCAGCCGGTGGCCAGGACGGCGGTCCGTGTCTCGCGCGAAAGGATCACGTCCGCGCCGGTCGTGGCGATCGCTCCCGTCGCGCCCACCGAGACGAGCGTGCGCGGCGCCGCCCGCCAGGGCAACAAGCCGCCCGCCCGCGCGTTCGAGCGACCTGTCGTCGCCCGCAACGCGCCGCCTTCCGCACCCATCGGCTTCGCCGCGCAACAGCAGCAACTGACGGCGAACCGCGGCAAGCCGCTCGACGCGGCTGCGCGCAGGGACCTCAAGCCCGCCGCGACCGCTACGGCCCCCGTCGTCAGGGTGGTCACGGAAGCGCGCAAGGCGCCGCCGACTGCGCGACCGCCGGCCGTGGCCGCCGGCGCCAAGCCGGGAGAGGCGCGCGCGAGGTCCGACGAGCGACGCTCGCCCGCAGCGCCGGTAACTTCCGGCGCGCCGGAAGCGACGCCGCCCGCGTCCGCGGCGCAACGCGAGCAGCGCGACAGGACAGAGCAGCGCGCGCAGCCCGCGGTACCGCC
Organism: Burkholderiales bacterium; assembly: GCA_905339295.1. Lineage (GTDB taxonomy): Bacteria > Pseudomonadota > Gammaproteobacteria > Burkholderiales > Casimicrobiaceae > VBCG01. The sequence goes on along the minus strand of CAJPFI010000021.1, from coordinate 263,430 downwards.
GTCCCCGGCCACCGGACCGGCGGCGCAACGCGAGCAGCGCGACAGGACAGAGCAGCGCGCGCAGCCCGCGGTACCTCCGTCCCCGGCCACCGGACCGGCGGCGCAACGCGAGCAGCGCGACAGGACGGAGCAGCGCGCGCAGCCCGCGGTGCCGCCTTCCCCGGCCACCGGACCGGCGGCGCAGCGCGAGCAGCGCGACAGGACGGAGCAGCGCGCGCAGCCCGCGGTGCCGCCTTCCCCGGCTACCGGACCGGCGGCGCAGCGCCGCAACGGAGAATCGCGCGGGCAGCCGGCAGCGTCGGCACCGCAGCGCGCCGTCGAGCCGCAAGCCGCTCCGCAGGCCTCGGCGGCGCAGCGTTCGACGCCAGGGGCGCGAGACGAGAGGAATGCGCCGGCCGTTGCCGCACGCCAGGCCGACCCGCGTCCTCTGGCCGAGGCGCCGAAGTCGACGCCTCCGGCGGTGCAATCCCGGGCGGCGCCGAGGGCGCAGTCGCGTGATGCCAGGGACAAGGCCGCCGATGACGAGACGGACGACCCGAAGAAGGCCCGCGACAACAGGAAGCGCGAGCAGGAGAATCGCACGCGATGAGAGGACCACCGTCAGTCGCGTAGCGCGGCTGGCAGGACGCGAGGGGCCGGTGCACGCGCATCGGCCCCTTTTTCGTTTCCGCGCGCCGTTCGAGGCGGCCTCGCTCGTCGGATTGAAGCGTCGCGCCGCCGACTTCGCCCGCCGTCATCGCGCCCACGGCGACGTGTGCGCGCTTTCCATCGCGGGCGGACGACCTATGTCCGCCAGCGCACCGACACGGAATTGCCTGCGTGTCACGCTGGCTCTGCGAATCGAGCCGAGCGCGTCGCCGCGGTGCGCAGGTTCCGAAGGGGGCCGCGTCGCATGCCGCGTCGCTGTTCTCGGCGCACGAGCCGGCAAGTCCGGCTTCCCGTCAGCGTGGCGTCTGCCGACCTTCGGAGTCGCCCGTCGCAAGGAGCGAGAGCATGCTGCAGAGAATGGCCTGGTCCTGTGTTCCATCACCGTCGTTCTCGGCCGCGCGCCTCGGCGAAGTCATCGCGCTCGCGCGCATCAGCAACCACCGCAACCACGTCTCGGGACGGCTCCTGTTCACGGGTGCGCACATCCTGGAGATCGTCGAGGGCGAGGCGCGCGACCTCGACGAGCTCTGGTCGCGCGTGAACAGCGACACCCGGCACGAAGACGTGATCCGGCTCGGCGACGAGCCCTGCGGCGAGCGCTGGTACCCCGAATGGATGATCGGCTACGCGGACGACACGCAGGTGTGCGACGACATGGAAGCACTTCGCTCGGCGCACCCGGGCCACGACTCCGCATGGGCGAACACGACGCGCTCGATCATGCGGCGCGCCGACAGCATGTAGCGAAGTCGGGACGACGATGACGCGTCACCGGCGATTCCGTCCTTGCGGCCGCCTGGCCGCCGGCGAGCCGATCGGCTTCGGGTCGGCGATCGCCGCATTCGCGCCGACCGATACGAGCACGGTCGCCTGGCAGGCGGCCCTGGTCCTCGGCGCGCCCGTCGTCCTCGGCATCGCGCTGCCGGTGCTCGTCACGCCGCGCCTTCACGGCGGTTGGTGACGCTCGACGCTGCGCGGGCGAAAAAAAAACGACCGGAGAAGGTCATCCCCGGTCGTACCTCGAGGTCCGTTCGTCACACGCAGGATGGGCGACGCGCCGAACCCGCATCGAACTCAGGACTTGCCGTATTGCACCTTCGCGGTGCTGATGCAGGCATCCTTCGCCGGTCCCGCGAGCGCATCGCACTTCTCGATGGCGACGGTGAATTCGGCGTCGCGCTTGTCGGCGGTCGCTTCCTTCCTGGCGTCGGCCTGCTTCGTGGCGGCTTCCCGGTTCGAATCGGCCGCGACGCGGTCGACGTTGGCATTCGCCTTGCGCTTCACCAGCTCGGCCTTCGCTTCCTTCACGCAGACGTCCTTGCGGTTGCCGGCCAGGTCGTCGCATCTCTCGACCGAGACGTCGTAGGCGGCCTGGGCGTGCGCCACGCGCGCGCTCTGGCGGGCTTTCGGCGTGTTCGCGTAGGCGGCGTCCGCATCGGCCTTGGCCGTCTTCGCGTGGCCCTTCGCGTCGGCGACGCAAATGTCCTTGGCGTTGCCGCCGAACGCCGCGCAGGCGTCCATGTCGACCTTGAACTGCGTGTCGGCATGCTTCATCGCCGTCGTGTGGGCGTCCTTCGACATCGGCATGGTGGGGGGCATCGGCGAGGCCGTCTGCGCGGAGGCGAAACCGGCGATGCCGAGCCCGGCGGCAACCATCAGGGCGGTCATGAGACTGGACATGGAGTTTCCTGTCGATTCACGTACGTTGTCGGGAATCCTGTCGCTGGACGCAGGCGCCGCGACGGCGACCGTCGCGGATCGCGGCCCCGCGGACCGAGAATGCGGCCGGCGAGTCCTGCGTGCGACGGGGAGCGGATTCCTTCAGGACACCAAGGTTGGGCGCACCGCCGGAGTGCGTCTGTACGCTGGCGCACCCGCAGGAAGGGATCTCGATGCGGATCGCCCGGTAGGCTCGCGCGGCACTGTGTGCGCCAGCGCACCGAGCCTGGGCGCGGAGTGGGCCACACTTCGTCGGTCTCGACGATGGAAGCCGCGCACGACGCGTTCCGCATGGCACGATACAAGGAAGTCGACGTTCCCACGAGCATCGAGCGACCGGCGCATTCGCCGCTGTGGCTCGGCGCGATCGTGCTCGGCGTGCTGGCGGGGGCGGCCCTGTTCGCGATCGCTCCGTGGTCCGGAGCCTCGAACGCCAGCCTTGCCGTCGCCGGTCCGCAGTCCGGTCACGCCGCGGTGGCGGAACGACCCGACGCTGCCGAGGCGGCCGAAGCGTCCCGGCGCACGTCGGAGCCGTCGACCGCGAAACAACCGCGCGCGTGGCCGCGTTGCCCGGAATGCGGCGTGATCGAGTCGGTGCGGCCGCTCGCCGACGCCACGGGCAGCGCCATCCCGGCTCGCGAGGCCGCGCGAGGCGGTCATGAGGTCACTGTTCGCTTTCGCGACGGCTCGACGACGACGTTCGACGCGGCCACCCCGCGCCATTGGCGAGTGGGCAGCATCGTCAACGTGATCGGCCCCGCCGCGAGGCGAATCCCGGAATCCAGCGACGCAGCGACCGCCGACGAGTCCGCGCGGTCGTCGAGGCGTCCTCGCCCCGTCCCCAAGGAGGTTCCATGAAGTCGATACTCGACCCGACGTTCCGCTACACGCCGAGCACGCACACCGACATCGCCAAGACGTTCGACCGCATCCGTCTCGAGCAGCGCCCGGAAACGCGCATCGGCCCGTCCATCGTGGAGTCGGGCCGGACGCTGACGCTCGTCACGCGACGCCCGCTTCGGAGCAAGCGCCAGGCTTGAACGCGCGAGTGCGCGCGGGCACCGCGGTTGTCGTCCGCCGCCGGCCTCGTTGCGGCCGCTAGCGGACGTAGGGCAGGAGGCGGTCGAACTCCTTCCTGACCACGCCGTAGCACTCGCAGGTGCGCGCCTCGAGTCCCGGACGGTCGAGCACCGTGATCTTCCCCCGGTGGTAGCGGATCAGGCCCGCGTCCTGCAGCTTCCCGGCGGCCTCGGTCACGCCTTCACGGCGCACGCCCAGCATGTTGGCGATCAGTTCCTGCGTCATCGTGAGTTCGTTCGAGGACAGGCGGTCCAGGCTCATCAGCAGCCACCGGCACAGTTGCTGGTCGACCGAATGGTGCCGGTTGCAGACCGCGGTCTGCGCCATCTGCGTGATCAGCGCCTGCGTGTAGCGCAGAAGCAGGTGCATCGTCGAGCCGAAGCGCGCGAACTCGGCCTTGATCACCCTGGCATTGAGCCGGTAGCCGTGCCCGGCGCTCTGCACCACGGCGCGGCTGGGAGTCGTCTCGCCGCCCATGAACAGCGAAATGCCGAGGATGCCCTCGTTGCCCACGATGGCGATCTCGGCGGAGGCGCCGTCCTCCATCACGTAGAGCAGCGACACGATCGACGTGGTGGGGAAATAGACGTAGCGCATCGACGATCCCGACTCGTAGAGCACGTCGCCGAGCGCCATCGGCACCAGTTGCAGATGGGGGGCGAGCCGCTCGCGGTCGCCCGCGGGCAGCGCATCCAGCAGGTGGTTCTGGTGGGGGCTGCTTACCGCGCGCGCCACCGTGCCCGAACGGCTCTTCGGAGCGTCGTCGAGAGCGCCTTTCGTGCCGCGTCGAGAAGGTTCAAATCCCATCGACAAAATCCTATCGCACCGGGCCCTTCGTTTCCAACCCCCCGGCGGGACCGAATCGCACTTCGGGGCGTCGTCCGGCGCGCGTCCCGTGCCGCGTCGCGAAAGCTCCAAGTTAGCGGTGACATTTTACCGCATCCGGCGGTCCGTCTCCAGCCCGCCCGGCGGGACCGTATGTGCGGCATCGCGCAGAGGCCGGCGGGCGCGCGCAGGACATCGCGCAGGACCCCTCGCGGACCCGATGCCGGCATTCCGGCCGGGCGCGGACCACGGGAGCGGGCAGCGCCTGCAAGCGGCCCGCGCCTGTGTGCGCCGCCGCACCGACTCCGTCCGCGGTTTCCCCTATCGTGCATGCACTCGAACGCAACTTGGAAAGTGACCATGACCGCTCGAATGATCATCGTGCCGCTGCTCGCGGCCACCGTTCTCGCGGCCGGCTGCGCCAGTCCGGACGCGCGCTACTACGGAAGCGGCGATCGCTACTACGGAAACAACGATCGCTACTACGGAAACTACGATCGCCGATACGCGCCCGCCCGCTCGTTCGAGGGCTACTACGGCGTCATCGACGCGATCGACGTCGCCCCGGTCGACAGCAGGAACAACGCCCTGGCCGGTACGGTCATCGGAGGCGTGATCGGCGGCGTCCTCGGGCACCAGGTGGGCTCGGGACGCGGCAACGACGTGGCGACGGTTGCCGGTGCCGTCGGGGGCGCCGTGGTCGGCCACGAAATCGGCAGGTCGGGCGGGGGACGGGACGTCTACGTCATCCGTGTCCGCTTCGACGACCGGAGCACGATGTCTTTCATGCAGGACAGCCTCGACGGCCTGCGCGTCGGCGACAGCGTGCGCGTCGAGCAGGATCGCATCCGGCGCTACTGAGCAGTCTCCTGCCGCGCCGGTCACGGAAGCCGGCGCAGCGCGAGCGCCAGCGCGCCGATCAGCACCGGCTGGTGCACCATGTAGACGGCGAGGCTGTGGCGCCCGAGCCACGCGATCGTTCGCGGCGCGCGCATCAGGAACGCGAGCGGCGCGAACGAACGCCTCGCAATCGCGTCGCCCGCGGCCACGCCGACGAGCGCGACGCCGAGCCACGGGAAGAGCGGCACGTAGTCCTCGGTCGCCGGCTTCGTCGTCGTGAAACCGATCCACGCGAGCGCGCGCGCGTCGAAGGCCGGATGCGTCAGCGCGAGCCCCGCGACGATGACCGCCACGCCGCACGCCAGCGCGAGCCGCGGGTGGCGCGTGAACGGCCACGCGACCGCGCTCGAGACGGCGATGCAGTGCAGGACACCGAACCAGATGTAGCTCCGTGGGAACAGGAGCCAGCTCGCCGCGCTCGCCGCGAGCGCGCACGCGGCGATCACGCCGATGCGCCGCCAGCGCCGTGCCGCCGTGACGCCGTCCCGCCGTGCGAGCACGAGCGACACGCCGCAGAGCGCGAGGAACGTCGCGACGATCGCCGCGCGCGCGGCGAGCCAGAGCGGACCGTTCTCGAAGTCGAAGCGCGCGAGCCCGAACAGGCGCAGGTCGAACGAGAAGTGGTAACCGATCATCGCCACGATCGCGATGCCGCGCAGCGCGTCGACCGCCGCCACGCGGGCGGGCGGGCGCAGGCGCGCGCCGGCGCCCGCCTGCGCCTCCTTCGCGGCCCGCGCTAGCGGCGCTCGGACAGCCACTGCAGGTGCACTGCGCCGTTCGCGTCGGGCGGACCGAGCTGGGCAAGCACCCGCGAGGCCGACTCGCTCGCGCCGGGGCGCGGGGCGAGCCGCGCGTCGAGCGCGACGCTCCTCGCGGATACCCTCGTCGTCCCGTCGATCGCGACCTCGCCGCCGTTGTTGTCGATTCGCCCGGCGAGCGCGCCGTCCTGCGGAGCGAGCGTCGCGGTCACGGTGCCGAGCGACACGCTCCTGCCGTCGGACGAGGCGAGGCGCGCGCGTTCCCAGCGCAGCGTCAGGCCGCCGCGCCCGACCGCGCCTTCCATCGCGAGCTCGCGCGCCTCGAGCCTCACATCGCCGCCGAACGCGGCGGGCGACTTGCCCGCGAAGGCGCTCTCGAGCACCGTGGCCGGCGCGTCGAGCACGAGGCCGAGCGCGGTGAACCCGGTGCGCGAGAGCCTGAGCGTGCCGCGTGGCGTGTCGCGCCCGGCTTGCGCGACGAGCTCGAGCTCGACCTCGCCGCGGATCAGCGGCGCGGCCTTGAGGTGCCAGGCGACCGGCACCTTCCAGCGGCCGTCCGGGCTCGCGAGGACGCCGCGGCCGTTCCATACGGTGCCCTCGGCGTCGATGACGCGCACCGACTCGCCGATGGCCAGCGACACGCGATGGGCGAGCCACGATGCCGGCGCCTGCAGCGCGAGCACGACGACCGCGACGACGAGGACGAACAGCACGAGTGCGGCGAGGCGGCCCATGGCGGTCTCCGGTTCAGTGGTCGCCGGTCCGGGACGCCGGCGCGGCGAGCGTGGGAGGCGTGACGGGCGGCCGAGGCATCAGCGCGAGAGTGACAGTTCCGCGCGCACACGGCCGGCCTCGACGCGCGCGGCGATGGTCGCGTCGACGACGTGGACCGCGCGCTCGCGCGCGAGCGTGTCGATCAGGCCCGCGAGCTCGGCGAAGCGGATCGACGGCAGCGTCAGCGCCGCCCGGGCGCCCGAGACGACCAGCGTGGCATCGACGGGCGCGATACCGGCGCCGGCGAGCGCACCGCGCACCGCGGCCTCCATCGGCTCGCGCGCCGGCGTCGACGCCCGCGTCGCCGCGGCCGACGCCATTGCGCCCGCCCGTGCGAGCCGCGCCTGCGCGCGCTCGGCGTCGCGCGCGGCGCGCGGCACGTCCTGCACCAGCGGATGCCAGACGTACGCAAAGGCCAGCGCCGTGACGACGACCGCGGTGCCGGCGACGAGCCAGCGGCGCTCGCGCGTCTCGAGACCGTTCCATCGCGCTCGCAGCGTGTCGGACATCATCGGGGTAGCTCCGCCAGGTTCGTCGCCCGACGCGATCCGCGCCCCGGCGCTCGTACGCCATGCATGCGAGCCCCCCGAAGCGCGCATCGTGCGGACGTTTCCGGCGTGCGGCGCGTCGCGAGGGCGGGCCGGCGGGCGCGAGCGAACGGCGCGGCGGAGCTCATCGCGGACCCAGCGTGGCGACGACGCGAACGCCGCCGCCGACCGGCGCAGCGACCGGCACGAGCCCCGCGGCGGCGAGTTCGCGCGACAACCGTCCGAGGCGCGCGTCGTCGAGCGCAGCCAGGTCGGCTACGAGACGCCGGTCGCCGTAGCTCAGCCGGCGCAGCGACCCGGCGGGGAGCGCCCCCAGTGGCTGCGCGGCCCGTGCGATCAGCGGCAGCACGTCGTCGTCGGCCATGCGGCCGGACGCATGGAGCGCGCTCGCCGCGCGCCGCGCGAGCGCCGCCTCCGCCGCACGCGCGTCGGGGACCGGGTCGACGCCCGCGCCACGCGCCAGCTCGACGACCGCACGATCGGCGCGCCATTCGGCATGGCGATCGTGGGCCCAGCCCGCGAACGTGGCGAGGACGTGGAGCGCAAGCGCGGCGAGCACGAGCGCGAGGGCGGGGGCGAAGCGTTGCGCGACCGGGGCCCCTTCGTCGGAAGGCGCGCTCACGCTGCCCTCGCGCAGGTCCGGCGCGGCCGCCCACGCCGAGGCGGGGAGTCGCTCGGGCGACCACGGCGTGCCGCGCACGAAGGTCGCGCCGGTCGCCTGCGACCACGCGGGAAGCACCTCGGCGTCCACGGTCGAATCGACGACGACGCGCAGGGGCGCCTGCGCATGCGGCGCGGCGTCGCGCCGCGCTCGCGCGAGCGCGGCGACGAGTTCCGCGGGCAGCGCCGACCCCGCCGGCGTCTCCGCCGCGAACGCGCTGCCGTCCGCGCGGCGCACGAAACCGCGTCCGTCGGCGTCGGCGCACCAGTGCCACGTGCCGTCGGCGGCCACCAGGTCCGGCTCCGCCACGACGCGATCGATCGCCGGTCGGCGCGTGGCGAGCCAGGCGATCGTCGCGCGGTCGGCGATGCGGGCGATCGTCGCGCCACCGGGCGATGCCGGCGCGCGCACGCCGATGTGCAGCGACTCGGCGGGCGCGGCGAGCTGGTCCTCCAGCGCGTACGCCGCGGCGGCGGTCCGGCGCGCATCGCTCATCGGCGGCAGGGCGAGCGCGACGATCCGGACGTCCGCGGCGCCGAGCGCGACCTCGACGCGGTCGGCGGCGGGCCACGACGCCGCGGGAGACCGGCCGCGATCCACGATGCGCCCGCCGCCGTCGACGCGCCACCATGCCGCGGGCGCGGCGGGGTCGAACGGCACGGGGAGGCGGACACGCAGGATCGTCATCGCAACGAGAGTGTAAGCCAGCCGCGGCGTCAGTCGAGGACCTGCCACGCGACGGCCGGCAATCGGCCATCGCCGCGGACGATCAGCGCCTCCGCGCGCACGACCGCGTGGCCATGCCGCGCGCGCACGGTCACGAGGAAGTGGTCGCTGCCTACCGCGAGCCCGCTCGTGTCGGGCGCGAAGCCGCTTCGTGCGGCGCGCGAGCGGAACTCGGCGATCGACGCGTACGGTCGCTCGAGGCGCGACGCGACGATCGCGGCGATCGCGTCGCCGTCGAGCGTCGGGAAGGTCGACGCGAGGACGTCCGCCGATGCCGTGTTCACGTCCAGCGCGGCTTGCGCGGGCAGCGCGACCACGTCGCCTGCGATGCGCGCCAGGATCGAGGGCGTCACGCCGCGCACGGCCGCCAGTTCGCCGGCGCGCGTCAGCGGCGCGTTGGCCGCGACGGCGCCCTCGCGCACATAGGCGGAGTCCTCGGCGCCGCGCTCGCGAGGCGTCGTGTCGGGATCGACGAAGTCGGCGATCGCGTCGACGAGGGCGGGATCGACGCCGCGGCGCGCGAACAGGACTGCGAGCCGCTCGCGGAGGATCGCCGCCGCCGCGTCGTCGCCCGCGATCGCATTGACGTTGAGGCGCGCCTGCGCGTCCTCGATGCGGCCCTCGACCTGGCCCCCGTCGACGGGCGTCGGCGGGAGGGGGATCGCCCATGGCTCGCCCAGGTGGTCGACCGGCCCGCGCGCGGCATCGTCGGCGAGCGCCTGCCGCGCCCACTGGATGCCGGCGGACGCCAGCGACGCCGCGCGCGCGTGGTCGCGCCGCCCTTCGACGATCGACTGCCAGCGTGCGCCTTCCACCGTCAGCGTCGTCGCGACCGCGGCCGCGATCGCCGCGACGAGCATCGCGACGACGAGCGCCGCGCCGCGCTGGCGAGCGTCGTTCATCGCAGCACGATGAAGCGCTCGAGGCGCGCGCCGTCGGCGAGCGTCACGCCGACGACGAGCGCGCGCGGAAGGGCGTCGCGCCGGTCCGGCGGCCAGCGGTCGGTCCACCCGCCGTCGTCGTCGGCGTAGCGCACGTCGAGACGGGCGATGCCGCCCGCGAGCGCCCATGCGGCGGGCTCGACGCCAGCGGCGCGGTCGAGCGCCGGCCAGTAGAGGATCTCGACGCTGTCGCCGCGCATCCGGTAGGCGAGCCTGACCCCCTCCGTGCCCGCGTCGGGGGGCGTGCCGCCGGCGCGCGTGAAGGCGAACGCCGATTGCCCGTCGGTCCCGACGGTGCCGACCCACGCGCGCTCCCGTCGCTCCGCCACGCGCACGGCGCGCGGCACCGCGGCGCGCACGTCGGCCTCGATCCGCGCGAACATCGCGTCGAGTTCCTGCCAGCGCCTCGACTCCGACGCGAGGCGCGCCTCGCCGTCGACGAGTGACGCGGTCGCGCGCCACGCGAACGTGGCGAACACCGCGAGGACCGCGAGCGCGACCAGCACCTCGACCAGCGTGAATCCCGCGATGCGCGCGCGCGTCATCGGGGAGGGGGGCCGGCCACGTAGCCGGTGAGCCTGGCCAGCACGTAGTCGGGGGACGCGGCTTCGGCGATCTCCACGTCGATGCGCCGGAACAACGGATTCGGCGTGCCGCCGACCGTCTCGCGCCAGACGAATGCCGTGCCGCCTTGCGCGGCGTCGCCCGTGCGCCGTCCGGGCGCGGGCAGCTCGCGCGCGAACTCCGCCGCCGCGAGCCGGTTCTGCGCGACCCACATCGCGAGCGTGCGCGCCTTGAGCGTGCCGGCGCCGTCGGCCGATTGCGCGAGCGCGCGCATGCCGGCGGCGAGCGCGACCGCGACGACCGCGAGCGCGACGAGGATCTCGACCAGGGTGAAGCCGCGGGCCCGCGTCACGGCGTGTCCCGCGTGACCGCTACGCGATTGAGCGGGTCGGTGTCGATGCGCATGCGCATCTCGCCCAGCGCGAGCACGAAGGTCGCCGGATCGTTGCGGCCGCTTGCGCGCAACGGAACGACCGCGTCGCGCGCGACCGGCCGGCCAGCGAGCGCGGCCGAGTCGAGCCGCATTCCGCCGGGCAGCGTGCGCGCCGCGAGCGCGTCGTCGTCGGCGAGCGGCGCCCACGCGGCGCGCTCGGGATCGCGACGCCAGAACCGCCAGCCGCCGCCGTCCGCACTCACGCCGAGGTCCTCGTGGCGCCATTGCGCACGTTGCGCCGCGTACTCGACCGCTCCGGCGAAGCGGGTCGCCTCGCGATGCAGCGACGCGTCGCCGCCGCGCCACGCGAGCCAGGCCGCTCCCGACGCGATCGCGACGATGGCGAGCGCGACCATGATCTCGACCAGCGTGAATCCCGCGACGCGGGCGGAGGCCCCCGAGCGGCGCGAAGGCGTCAGGGATCCCACGATCCGATGTCGGCGTCCTGGCCCTCGCCGCCCGGCTCGCCGTCGGCGCCCGTGCTGTAGACGTCGATCTCGCCCTTCAGTCCCGGATGGAGGTAGACGTACGGACGGCCCCACGGGTCCCTCGGCAGCTTCTCGAGGTATCCGCCGGGCTTCCAGTTGCCCGGCACCGGCGGCAACTCGGGCTTCGCGACGAGCGCGGCCAGTCCCTGCTCGCCGCTGGGGTAGCGCTGGTTGTCGAGCCGGTAGAGCTTGAGCGCGCCGACGATGGCCGCGACGTCCGACCTCGCCGCGACGCGACGCGCCTCGTCCGGGCGGTCGAGCACGCGCGGCACGACCAGCGCGGCGAGCACGCCGAGGATCACGATGACGACCATGATCTCGATCAGCGTGAAGCCCCGCGCATTCCGTCGGCGAAGCGATGGGGCGGGCATCGGCGGATTATAATCGCCCCGCCGCCGCGCGCCGATTCGCGGTCCCCTCCCGATGCCCGGCTTCCCGCTCCTCCGCTACGTTGCGCGCACGCTGTTCTCGCTCGCGGTGATCGTCGGCATCGCGGCCGCGGCGGCGTGGTGGTGGCTCGACCGTCCGCTCGCGTTGCCGGGCGTCCCGTACGCGCTCGAGGTGCGATCGGGATCGACGCTCGCGGCGGTCGCGCGAAAGCTCGCGGACGACGGCGTGATCGACCACCCGATCGCGCTCACGCTGCTCGCTCGCGCGAAAGGCGTCGACCGCACGATCAAGGCCGGCCAATACGAATTCGACCCGCCGATCGACCTCGCCGCGCTGCTCGCGCGGCTCACGCAGGGCGACGTCACGCAGTCCTCGCTCACGTTCGTCGAGGGGACGACGGCCGCCGAGCTGCTGCGCCGCGTCGCGGCCGAGCCCACGCTCGCGACGACGCTGGCGGACCGACCCGCGGACGAGATCGCGAAGGCGCTCGCGATCGACGCGCCGTCGCTCGAGGGCCAGTTCTTCCCCGACACCTACTTCTACGCGGCCGGCAGCGCCGACCGGGCCCTGCTCATGCGCGCGCACAGGCTGCTCCAGGAGCGACTCGGCGCGGCGTGGGAACGCCGCAGCGCCGGGCTGCCGCTGGCCACGCCCTACGAGGCGCTGATCCTCGCGTCGATCGTCGAGAAGGAGACCGGGCGCGCGTCGGACCGGCCGGCGATCGCGTCGGTGTTCGTCAACCGGCTGAAGCTCGGGATGCGGCTGCAGACCGACCCGACGGTGATCTACGGGATGGGCGAGGCGTTCGACGGCAACCTGCGCAAGCGCGACCTCGAGGCCGACACGCCGTACAACACCTACACGCGCGACGGGCTGCCGCCGACGCCGATCGCGCTGCCGTCGCAGGCGTCGATCGCCGCGGTCGTCGATCCTCCGGTCACGCAGTACCTCTACTTCGTCGCGCGCGGCGACGGGTCGAGCGAGTTCTCGACCAATCTCGCGGACCACAACCGGGCGGTGGCAAGGTACCAGAAGCGATGACGTCCCCCCGAAACGCGTTTCGCGCGCCTTGCGCGGCGGGCGCCCGGCGACGCCGGGGAGTCCCGTCGGTCGCCGCCGCCCACCCACGCCAACGTCACGTTCGCCCATGACGCGCCTCGATCGTCCCCGCCGCGGCCGGTTCGTCACGCTCGAAGGCATCGACGGCGCGGGCAAGAGCACGCATGTCGCCTATATCGCCGGGTGCATCCGCGCCGCAGGGCACGCCGTCGTGACAACGCGCGAGCCGGGCGGCACGCCGCTCGGCGAGGCGCTGCGCGGGCTCCTGCTGCACGAGCCGATGTGCCACGACACCGAGACGCTGCTCATGTTCGCGGCGCGGCGCGAGCACGTCGAGCGCGTCATCCGCCCGGCGCTCGCGCGCGGCGACTGGGTGCTGTGCGACCGGTTCACCGACGCGACCTGGGCCTACCAGGGCGGCGGCCATGGCGTCGAGCGCGCGCGCATCGCCGAGCTCGCGCGCTGGGTGCACGGCGATTGCGAGCCGGATCTCACGATCCTGTTCGACGTGCCGACCGCGGTGTCGCGGGAGCGCCTCGAACGCGCGCGGAACGGGGGTCGGGCGCTCGACAAGTTCGAGCGCGAAGGCGTCTCGTTCGCCGAGCGCGTGCGCGAGGTGTACCACGAGCGCGCGCGCGCCGAGCCGCACCGGTTCCGCGTCGTCGACTCGACGCAGCCGCAGGCCGCGGTGCGCGAGGAGCTCGCGCGCCTTTTCGCCGCGCCGTGAGCGACGACGACGCCCCGGCGAGGGAACCCTGGGTGCCGCCGCTGCCGTGGCAGGCGGCGTGGTTGGCCGACCGGCTGCGTGACCGCGGCCGCGCGCATCACGCGTACCTGATCGCGGGCCCGGCCGGGCTCGGCAAGAAAGGGCTCGCGCTCAACCTCGCGCAGGCGCTGTTGTGCGAGGCGCCGCGCGAGGGAGGCCTCGCCTGCGGCGCCTGCGCGGGATGCGGCTACGTCGCGGCGGGAACCCATCCGGACCTGCGCGTGCTCGAGCTTTTCAGGACCGACAGGGACACCGGCGAGCGCAAGCCGGTCCAGGAGATCGACGTCGAGCAGGTGCGCGATCTCGTCGAGATGATGCAGGTCTCGACGCATCGCCGCGGCGGGCGCGTCGCCGTGATCGTGCCCGCGGAACGGATGAACGCGTCGGCGGCGAACGCGCTGCTCAAGACCCTCGAGGAGCCGCCGCCCGGCACGACCCTCCTGCTCGTCTCCCACCAGCCCGGACGGCTGATGCCCACCGTCACCAGCCGCTGCCTGCGCGTGCCGGCGCCGGTCCCGGGGACGGACGAGGCGATCGCGTGGCTGCGATCGCAGGGTGTCGCCGAGCCGGCCGACGTCCTCGCCGAAGCAGGGGGGGCTCCGATGGCCGCGCTCGCGCTGGCCGAGCCCGGCGGCCGCGCCGAGCGCAAGGCCTGGTACGACGCGTTCGCGCGCCCCGAGCGCCTCGCGCCGATCGCGCTGGGCGCGCGCATCGAGAGCGGGGGCAAGGACGAGCGGCGGCCGCGGCTCGCCGTCGCGGTCGACGCGCTCGCGCGCTGGACGGCGGACCTCGCGCGCGTGTCGGCGGGCGGGGCGCCGCAGCGGCTGCCCGTCCATGCGGCGGCGCTGGCTTCGCTCGCGCCGAAGGTGGCGAGGATCGGTCTTTGCCGCTATCATCGATCGGTGCTTGTCCAGCGCGCCCGTCTCGCCCATCCGCTGCAGCCGCGGCTCGTCGCCGAGGCCCTGCTGGCGGACTATCGCGCCCTGTTCGGCTGACGATGGCGGAGCCCAGGAGCGTCACTCCGCCGGTGGGCGTAGCGCGCCCCGGCGTCCTGTCGCTCAACATCCGCGAGAAGGCGGCGCTCTACGCCGCCTACATGCCGTTCCTGAAGGGCGGGGGCATCTTCATCCCGACGTCGCGCAGCTACCTGCTCGGCGAGGAGGTGTTCATGCTGCTGTCGCTCATGGACGACCCGAACCGCATCGCCGTGCAGGGCAAGGTCGTCTGGATCACGCCCGAGGGCGTGCAGGGCAGCCGCACGCAGGGCATCGGCGTGCAGTTCACGCTGGACGAGACCGGCGCGGCCGCGCGCGCGACCATCGAGAGGATCCTGGGCGAGTCGCTCGCGTCGTCGCGGTCGACGCATACCTTGTAGGCGTCGGGGATCGGCAGTCAGCGATCGGTGACGCAGCGCAGCGCGCCGCGCTCTTCCTGGTGCCCGATGCCTGATGTCTGGTACCCGAGATGTTCGTCGACTCCCATTGCCACCTCGACTTCCCCGAGCTCTCGGCGGACCTGCCCGCGAGGCTCGACGCGATGCGCGCGGCGAACGTCACGCACGCGCTGTGCATCTCGGTCGACCTGCCGGACTGGCCGCGCGTGCACGCGCTCGCGACCGGGCACGCGAACCTCTACGCGACCGCGGGCACGCACCCCGACTACCCGGACACGACCGAGCCGGACGTGGCGACGCTGGTCGCGCTGGCGGCACGGCCGAAGGTCGTGGCGATCGGCGAGACGGGCCTGGACTACTACCGCCTCACGGGAGACCTCGGCTGGCAGCGCGAGCGGTTCCGCACGCACATCCGCGCGGCGCGCGAGGCGGGCAAGCCGCTGGTCGTGCACACGCGGAGCGCCGCGGACGACACGCTCGCGATCCTGCGCGACGAGCGCGCGCACGAGGTGGGCGGAGTCATGCACTGCTTCACCGAATCGTGGGAGGTCGCGGCCGCCGCGATGGACCTCGGCTTCCACATCTCGTTCTCCGGCATCGTGTCGTTCAGGAACGCGTCGGCGTTGCACGAGGTCGCGCGCCGCGTGCCGCTCGACCGCATGCTGATCGAGACCGACAGCCCGTACCTCGCGCCGGTGCCGCACCGCGGCCGCACCAACGAGCCCGCGTGGGTCGTGCACGTCGCCGAGGCGATCGCGCGCCTGCGCGGCGACGGCCTCGCCGCCGTCGCGCACGCGACGTCGGCCAATTTCTTCCGGCTTTTCAGGATCGATCCCGATGCGCCCTGACCTCCGCCTTCCGCTCGCGATCCTGGCGCTCGCCTGCGCGCTCCCGCTCGCCGCGCAGGGATTGCTGGACGACTTCTTCATCGCGATCAGGAATGACCGGGTCGGGCAGGTGCGCGAACTCCTCGCGCGCGGCATCGACCCGAACAGCGTCGACGCGAACGGCGAGCCGGCGCTGGTCGTCGCGGCGCGCGAAGGCAGCGCGGCGACAGTCGACGCACTGCTCGCCGCGAAGGCCGAGCCCGACCGGCGAAACCGCTGGGGCGACACCGCGATGATGGTCGCGTGCCTGAACGGCCACGCGGGTGTCGCCAGGGCGCTGCGGGCGCGCGGCGCCTCGGTGACGCCGAGCGGCTGGACGCCGCTGATCTACGCCGCGACCGGCGGCCACGACGACATCGTGCGCTGGCTGCTGGGCGAGGGGGCCGCCATCGACGCGGCGTCCCCGAACGGCACGACGGCGCTGATGATGGCGGTCCGCGAGAACCGTTACTCGACGGCGATCCTGTTGATCGCGCGCGGCGCGAACGTCAACCGTCGTAACGAGAACGGCGCGTCGGCGCTCGGATGGGCGACGCGCAACGGCGACGAGGCGATGATCGAGCGGCTGAAGCGCGCCGGCGCGCGCGACTGACGCGCTTCGCGCCCTCTCAGCGACGGGCGGCCGCCGCGGCGGCGACCGACGCGGCTCGGGCCTCCGGGACGAGGCCGGGCAGCACGCCGACCAGGCGGCGCGCGCCGTTGAAGTGCTTGCGCCAGTAGGCGTTGTCGATCTCGGCGACCTGGACCGCGCGGCCGCGCGCCGGCGCGTGCACGAAGCGCCCTTCGCCGAGGTAGATGCCGACGTGCGAGTAGGCGAAGCGGCGCGTGTCGAAGAACACGAGGTCGCCCGGCGCGAGGTCCGCGTGCGCGACCGGCTCGCCGACGCCGCTCATCGCCTTCGACGTCCGCGGCAGCGTCACGCCGGTGACCTGCTGGAAGGCATGGCGCACGAGGCCGCTGCAATCGAGCCCGCGCTCGGGAGACTCGCTGCCGTAGCGGTAGCTCACGCCGATCAGGCCGAGCGCGAAGATCGCGACGTCCTGCGCGTCGTGCCAGGCGCGCTCTACGCCCGCGCGCGCCCGCGGCGCGAACGCGGCGTCCGCGCCGTCGAGCGCGCGCGCCGGCGGCGCGGCCAGCGCGAGCGCAAGGGGGGCCAGCGCGACCAGCGAGGCGGCGCGCTTCGGGAACCCGGGCATCGGCGAATTGTGGCCGAACGGGCGCGGGCGCGCCAGTCGGACGCCGTCCGTCAGCGGCGCCTCGGCGTTTTCTGCCGCAGGTGCGCAGGCGGCAGCGGATGGGCCGCCGCCCGGTCGCGCCGCGCGGCCCCGGGGTCGGCGACGAGCGGGCGGGTGACCTCGACCCGGTCGCCGTCCGCGAGCGGCGTGGACGCATGCGCGGTCTGGCCGAAGATCGCGAAGCCGGCCGTCGCCTCGTCGACGCCCGCGCGCGCGAGCGCGCCCGACGCCGACACCGCGTCGGCGACGGTCGCGCCGCGCGGCAGGTCGAGCGCGACGGTGCCGGTCGACCGCGGCGACGCCCACGCCACGCTGACGCGCAGGAGGCTCATCGCGGGCCGTACACCGATTCCGCGCGGCGCACGAACGCGTCGACGAACGTCGACGCGATGTGGTCGAACACCGGGCCGACCGCGCGCTCGAGCAGTCCGCTCGCGAACTGGTAGGCGAACTCGAACTCGACCTTGCATGCGGCCTCGGCGAGCACGCGGAAGCGCCACTCGCCGTGCAGGTGCCGGAACGGGCCGTCGACCAGGGTCACGACGATCGACTCGCCCTCGACGTTGACGTTCGAGGTCGTGAAGTGCGCACGGATGCCGTGGTAATCGATGTCGAGCCGCACGAGCCGGCCCGGCCGGCCGTCGTCGACCACCCGCGCGCCGCCGCACCACGGCAGGAACCGCGGATAGTGCTCGACCTGGTCGACGAGGTCGTACATCTCGCGTGCGGCATAGGGGACGAGGACCGAGTGCTGGAGGCGCTTCATGGCGGAGGCGGGGGCATTGGCTACAATCCGGCCATGAGCATCGTCGAGAACCGGAAGGCGTTCCACGACTATTTTATCGAGGAACGGGTCGAGGCCGGTCTCGCGCTCGAGGGCTGGGAGGTGAAGGCCATCCGGGCGGGTCGCGCGAACCTCAAGGAGGCGTACGTGGTCGTCAGGAACGGGGCGATCGCGCTCGTCGGCGCGCACATCTCGCCGCTCGCCCAGGCCTCGACCCATGTCCAGGCGGATCCGACGCGCACGCGCCGGCTGCTGATGCACCGCGAGGAGATCAACCGCTTCATCGGGCGCGTCGAGCGCGCGGGCTACACGCTCATCCCGCTCGACCTGCACTACAAGCGCGGGCTCGTGAAGCTGGAAGTCGGGCTCGCGAAGGGCAAGAAGCAGCACGACAAGCGCGCCGCGATCCGCGAGCGCGAGTGGGACCGCGAGCAGCAGCGCCTGCTGCGCCAGCGTCCGGGAAGCACGCGCGCCCGCTGACGAGTCCGCGCCGGCGGAGGGCTTGCGGGCCACCGCCGGGCGCGACACCCCGCAAGGATGACGCCGATGACCGACACCCGACCGCTCGACCCCGGCCACCCGTTCGTGCGCGACCTCGCTCGCGCGCCGGCCAACCACGTCCCGCTCTCGCCGGTTTCGTTCCTGGAGCGCAGCGCGGCGGTCTGGCCGGACCGCATCGCCGTCAGGCACGGCCGGCTTGCGTACACCTACGCCGAGTTCGGCGCCCGCGCGCGCCGCCTTGCGAGCGCGCTCGCCGCGCGCGGCGTGGGTCGGGGCGACACCGTGGCGGTCATGGCGCCGAACATCCCTGCGATGCTGGAACTGCACTACGCGGTGCCTGCGCTGGGCGCGGTGCTGAACGCGCTCAACGTCCGCCTCGACGCCGCGGCGCTCGCGTTCTGCCTCGCGCACGGCGAAGCGAAGGTCGTCGTCACCGATCCCGAGTTCGCGCCGACGATGCGCGCCGCGCTCGCGGCGCTCGGTCGGGACATCCTGGTCGTCGACATCGACGATGCCGAGGGGCCGGGCGGCGAGCGGCTCGGCGGCGTGAGCTACGAGGCGCTGCTCGCGGAGGGCGATCCGGCGTACGCGTGGCCGGGACCGCTCGACGAATGGGACTCGATCGCGCTGCTGTACACGTCCGGCACGACCGGCGACCCGAAGGGCGTCGTCTACCACCACCGCGGCGCGTACCTGAACGCGCTCGGCAACGCGCTCGCGCTGCGGCTTTCCGCGCAGAGCGTGTACCTGTGGACGCTGCCGATGTTCCACTGCAACGGGTGGACCTACACGTGGGCGGTCACGGCCGCCGGCGGCACGCACGTGTGCCTGCGGCGCGTCGAGCCGGCGGCGATCTTTCGCGCGATCCGCGACCGCGGCGTCACGCACCTGTGCGGCGCGCCGATCGTCTTGTCGATGCTGATCCACGCGCCCGCCGGGGCGAAGCTCCGCTTCGATCACACGGTCGACGTCGCGACCGGCGGCGCGGCGCCGCCGTCGGCCGTCATCGAGGCGATGGAGGCCATGGGCTTTCGCGTCACGCATCTCTACGGGCTCACCGAGTCCTACGGCCCGGCCATGCTGTGCGCGCCGCAGGACGACTGGGCGGCGCTCCCGCTCGCGGACCGGGCGCGCCGCATGGCGCGGCAGGGCGTCGCGATGCCGACGCTCTCCGGGATCCAGGTCGCCGATCCCGCGACCGGCACGCCGGTTCCGCGCGACGGCGCGACGATGGGTGAACTGATGCTCCGCGGGAACACGATCATGAAGGGCTACCTCAAGAACCCGGCGGCGACCGCGACGGCGTTCGCGCACGGCTGGTTCGCGACCGGAGACCTCGCGGTGTGGCATCCCGACGGCTACGCGGAGGTCCGCGATCGGAGCAAGGACATCATCATCACCGGCGGCGAGAACGTGAGCTCGCTCGAGGTCGAGGAGTGCCTCTACCGCCATCCGCAGGTGATGGAGGCGGCGGTCGTCGCCCGGCCCGACGAGCGCTGGGGCGAGGCGCCGTGCGCGTTCGTGACGCTGAAGCCGGACGCGAGCGCCGTGTCCGGCGACGAGATCATCGCGTGGTGCCGCGAGCGGCTCGCGCATTTCAAGGCACCGCGCAGCGTCGTGTTCGGCCCGCTGCCGAAGACGTCGACCGGCAAGATCCAGAAGTTCGCGCTGCGCGAGCGCGCGAAGGCGCTCTGACCCCGAGGCTGCTACGTCGCAGCGAGCGCGCGCGCGATCGCGCGACCGGCCGCCTCGCCGCTCGCGACGGCCGCCTCGATCGTCGCCGGCAGGTTCGGGTCGAGGTAGTCGCCGGCGAGGTGGATCCGCGGCCCGATCGCGGCGGTTCGCGGCCGGCGCAGCCCGGGCTCGCAGGCGAACGTCGCCCGCCGCTCGACGATCACCTGCGACCACACCGCGACCGGGAACGAGGCGTCGAGGCGCTTGAGCTGCGACTGCACGCGAGCCGCCAGCGCCCTGGCATCGAGGTCGTCGGACGCGGCGCCCGCCGAGATCACCACGGCGACCAGGCCTTCGAGTGCGCGGGCGGTCGCGGCCTCCGGCGCGCGGTCGAGCACGTCGTGCCGGTCGAAGATCCACTGGCCCGGCGCGTCGTCGAGCCGCGCGATCCGTCCGGGGATGCGGTAGCGCTCGCGGAAGCCCAGGTAGATCGTCGCGGTCGGCTCGAATCGCATCGCCGCGGCCGCCTCGAGCGCGTCGGCGACATCGGGATGCGCGGTGACGCCCGGCGCGAACACGTGCGCGAGCTGGTGCGGCCCGACCGCGACGATCGCGGCGGCGGCGCGCCAGCGTCCGCCGCCCGCATAGATGTCGACGCCGGTATCGGTCGCGGACGTGACCACGGCCGCCGCGCGCAGGCGGATCTCGCCGCCGCGCGCCTCGACGCGGCGCGCGGCCGGCTCCGGCAGGAGCTCGGAAAGGTCGAGTGCCGGCAGCAGGAAGTCCGACGCGCCGCGACCGCGCGAGATGCGGCCGAGAAGGTGCGCGAACACGCGCGAAGACGCGCGCGCGGTCGGCGTGTTGAGCGCCGCCAGCGCGAGCGGCGCGAAGATGCCTCGCGCGACGCGGCGCGGCAACGCGTCGAGCATCGCGTCGACGGTCTCGCCCGCGGCTCGTTCGTAGCGCGCGGCGCGCAGCGCCGACATCCAGCGCAACGTCGCGACGCGCTCGTCCCAGCTCAGCCCGCGCGCGCGCGCGACCGCGATCACCAGGTTCCACGGCGGGGGCAGGCCCGCCGTGGCGAGCGCCGGCGCGCCGGAGGCGGGTGCGAACGGCGTGATGGCGAGGCGCTGGCGGCGCATGCCGGGATCGACGCGGCGCCCGTGCACGGCCCACAGCAGCGACCGCGTCGCCTCGTAGGCGCCGACCAGTAGGTGCTGGCCGTTGTCGATCGGAAGACCGGCGCGCTCGACGCGGCGCGCGCGCCCGCCCAGCGCTCCCGTGGCCTCGTGCAGCACGACCGGGACGCCTCGGCTCGCGAGCGTCCACGCGGCCGCGCACCCGGCCCAGCCCCCGCCGATCACCGCGACTGGCCGCCCGCGCGCGTCGCGCGGCGCGGGTTCGCCGTGCGCCATCGTCATGCCGCGCGCGCGGTGCGCCACGCGATCCAGAGCTTGCGCAGCGGCGTCAGCGCGATGCGCCGGTCGAGCACGCGAAAGCCGTCGCGCTCGATCTCGTCGAGGAGCGTCCGGTAGATCGCCGCCATCGCGAGGCTCGCGCGCTGCGCCCTGCGGTCGCGCGGGGCGAGCTGACGCATCGCCCGGTCGTACCATTCGCGGGCGCGCGCCACCTCGAAGGCCATCAGCGCCGCGAAACCGGGCTCGGCCCGCGCGCGCAGGATCGACGACGCCTGGACGCCGAAGCGCGCGAGCTCGTCCTGCGGCAGGTAGACGCGGCCGCGACGCGCGTCCTCGCCGACGTCGCGGATGATGTTGGTGAGCTGGAACGCGATGCCGAGGTCGCGCGCGAAACCCGCGGTCGACCGCTCCTCGTAGCCGAAGATCTCGGCCGACATCAGGCCGACGACGCCGGCGACGCGGTGGCAGTAGCGCTCGAGCTCCGCGAAGTCCGCGTAGCGCCGCTGCTCGAGGTCCATCGCCATCCCGTCGATCACGGCGTCGAAGTGCTCGCGCGGCAGGCGGTAGGCGCGGACCACCGGCGCCAGCGCCTTCCCGACCGGGTGCTGCGGCGCGCCATCGTAGACCGCGGCGATCTCGATGCGCCACCACGCGAGCTTCGCGCGCGCGACCGCCGGGTCGTGCGTCTCGTCGACGACGTCGTCGACCTCGCGGCAGTACGCGTAGAGCGCCGTGATCGCGCGCCGCCGCTCCGCCGGCAGGAGCCGGAAGCTGTAGTAGAACGACGAGCCGCTTTGCGCGGCCTTCGACTCGCAGTACTGGTCGGGCGTCATGCCGCGCCGGCGTGCGGGACGAGCGCGCGCCATCCGACACGCGCCCAGTCGAGCCCCGAGAGGACCGGACGGGCGCGGAACACGTCGCCGCCGACGGCGTCGACGCGATCGAGGATCGCGAGGCCTCCCGCGACGATTGCCGAGAGCTCGAGGCCGAGGCGCCACGGAAGCCGCGACGCGAGCGGCCGGCCCCGCAGGAGCAGCGCGCGCGCCCGGGCGGTCTGCTCGAGCATCAGCGCACGCCAGGCATCGTCCACGCGCCCGTCGGCGATCTGCCGCTCGGTGACGCGGTGGCGGGCGAGCTCGTCCTGCGGCAGGTAGACGCGGCCCTTCGCATGGTCGATCGCGACGTCCTGGCAGAAATTCGCGAGCTGGAGCCCGGTGCAGATCGCGTCGCTCGCGGGAAGGTTGGCGGCGGAATCGCGCCGATAGAGTGCGAGCAGGAGGCGCCCCACCGGGTCGGCCGAGCGGCGGCAGTAGTCGGCGAGCGCCGCGAAGTCGGCGTAGCGCAGCACGGTCACGTCCTGCGCGAACGCGGAGAGCAGGTCGGCGAGCGGCGCGGTCGGCAGCGCGTGCTCGCGCACCGCGCGCGCGAGCTCGGCGAAGGGCGGCTCCCGGACGAGCGGGTCGTCGACGCCCGCGGCGATCGCGTCGACGGCGCGCCGGAAGCGCGCGAGCGCTTCGAGCCGTGCCTCTGGCGGGTCGTCGCCTTCGTCCGCGAGGTCGTCCGCGGCGCGCGCGAACCGGTAGATCGCCACGACCGCCCGTCGCTCGCGCGCGGGCACGAGGAACGACGCGACCGGGAAGTTCTCGTAATGGCCGACGGACACGCGCAATCCTTCCCGGGAGGGCGTCGCGGCTGGCCGCTGGAAGGCGGGGCCCCGATCGGCTATAATTTTACGTTTGGCAGCCGGGGTCGGCTGGACTTCCTTCGAGACCCGCGCGCCGCGAAAGTGGCGGAATCGGCAGACGCACCGGATTTAGGTTCCGGCGGGGTCACCCATGGGGGTTCGAGTCCCCCCTTTCGCACCAACGCCGCCGACGTCGCCTCGGGCGACGGGCGAGCCGGCGGCGACTGTAGCACGGGCGATCCGCGCTCCCGACACGCCCCCGTCCCTTCCACGACTTCATCGACCCCATCCATGACCGAGACCTCTCCCGCCACCGGCCTCGAGCGCCGCCTCGACGTGGCCATTCCGCTGAGCGACATCGACGGCGAGGTGCAGAAGCGACTCGCCAACCTCGCGAAGACGGTGAAGCTGCCGGGCTTCCGCCCGGGCCACGTCCCGATGAAGATGGTCGCACAGCAGTACGGTCCGCAGGTCCGCTCCGACGTGATCTCGGAGGCGGTGCAGTCGCGCTTCAGCGAGCAGGTGCGCGCGCAGAACCTGCGCATCGCCGGCTACCCGCGCATCGAGCCCAGCCCGAACCCGACGTCGCCGGGCCAGGCGCTCGAGTTCTCGGCGGTTTTCGAGGTCTATCCGGAGATCACGCTGGGCGATCTCGCGGGCGTCACGATCGAGCGCCCGCAGGTCGACGTGGCCGAGAGCGACGTCGACCGCACGGTCGAGGTCCTCCGCCGCCAGCACGCGACGTGGCACGACGTCGACCGCGGCGCGCAGGAGGGCGACCGGGTGCTCGTCGACTTCACCGGCACGATCGACGCGGTCGAGTTCGCGGGTGGCCAGGCCCGCGACTTCACGATCGAGCTCGGCGAGCACCGCATGCTGCCCGAGTTCGAGGCGGCGATCCACGGCATGCGCGCGGGCGAGCGGACATCGTTTCCGCTGACGTTTCCCGCGGACTACCACGGCAAGGAAGTCGCCGGGAAGTCGGCGGAGTTCGACTTGACCGCGAAGCGCGTCTCGGCGCCCGAGCTGCCCCCGCTCGACGAGGCGTTCGCCCTGAGGTTCGGCATCGCCTCCGGATCGCTTGCCGACCTGCGCGCCGAGATCCGCCAGAACCTCGAGCTCGAGCTCGCGCGCAAGATCGAATCGGTGGTGAAGGACCAGGCGCTCGCCGCGCTCCGCGCGAAGGCGACGTTCACGCCGCCCCGCGCGCTCGTCGAGGCCGAGGAGCAGGCGCTGGCCGACCGCCTGGGAGAGTCGCTCCGGCAGCAGGGCATCAAGGCGGAGGAGGCGCGGCTCACGCCGAGCATGTTCCGCGAGGAGGCCGAAGCGCGCGTGGTCACCGGCCTGGTGCTGGGCGACCTGGTGCGCAACCACGGTCTCGCCGCGACCCGCGAGCAGGTCCGCGCCCGGGTCGAGGCGGCCGCGCAGACCTACGAGCAGCCCGAGGCGGTCGTGCGCTGGCACTACGAGAAGCCCGAGCGCATCGCCGAGTTCGAGACGGCGGCGCTCGAGCAGAACGTCGTCGACTGGGTGCTTTCGCGGACCCGCGTGGTCGATCGCCCGACGACCTTCGAGGCCCTTATGGGGCCGTCGCGCGGCTGACGGGCACGCCCGTCGGCGCGAGACCGCTTGACGACCGCCCGCAGGAGTCCCATCTTGAAGGCAGCGTCGGGCACTCCGTCCGCCGTGTTGTCAACTACAACGCAGAAAGCAGGCACATGAGCGAACCACGCGGCCTCGGGCTCATCCCGATGGTGATCGAGCAGAGCGGACGCGGCGAGCGCGCGTACGACATCTATTCGCGCCTGCTCAAGGAGCGTGTCGTGTTCCTGGTGGGGGCGGTGAACGAGACGACGGCGAACCTCGTCGTCGCGCAGATGCTGTTCCTCGAGTCCGAGAACCCGGACAAGGACATCCATTTCTACATCAACTCCCCGGGCGGATCGGTGTCGGCGGGGATGGCGATCTACGACACGATGCAGTTCATCAAGCCGGACGTGTCGACGCTGTGCACCGGGATGGCCGCCTCGATGGCGGCGTTCCTGCTCGCGGCGGGCGCCAAGGGCAAGCGCTTCGCGCTGCCGAACTCGACGGTGATGATCCACCAGCCGCTGGGCGGATTCCAGGGCCAGGCGTCGGACATCGAGATCCACGCCAAGTACATCCTGTCGCTGCGCGAGCGCCTGAACAAGCTCCTGGCGCAGCACACGGGCCAGTCGGTCGAGAAGATCGACCGCGACACCGACCGCGACAACTTCCTCACCGCCGAGGACGCCGTGGCCTACGGGCTGATCGACCAGGTCTTGCACAAGCGGGCGCAGAGCGCGTAAAGTGCATTTACAGGATATCGACGCAGGTCGTTGAATGGCCGACAAATCTTCCGGCGACAAGCTTCTGTACTGCTCGTTCTGCGGCAAGAGCCAGCACGAGGTGCGGAAGCTCATCGCGGGCCCGTCGGTGTTCATCTGCGACGAGTGCATCGAGCTCTGCAACGACATCATCCGCGAGGAGGGCGCGACCGGCGAGCAGGCGCGCGGCGAGCGCAACAAGCTCCCGACGCCGCACGAGATCCGCTCGATCCTCGACCAGTACGTGATCGGGCAGGAGCCGGCCAAGAAGATCCTCTCGGTCGCCGTCTACAACCACTACAAGCGGCTCGAGTCCGGCGCCAAGGAGGACGACGTCGAGCTCGCCAAGTCGAACATCCTGCTGATCGGCCCGACCGGGTCGGGCAAGACGCTGCTCGCGCAGACGCTCGCCCGGCTGCTCGACGTCCCGTTCGTGATCGCCGACGCGACGACGCTCACCGAGGCGGGCTACGTGGGGGAAGACGTCGAGAACATCATCCAGAAGCTCCTGCAGAAGTGCGACTACGACATCGACAAGGCGCAGCGCGGAATCGTCTACATCGACGAGATCGACAAGATCTCGCGCAAGAGCGACAACCCGTCGATCACGCGTGACGTCTCGGGCGAGGGCGTCCAGCAGGCGCTGCTGAAGCTGATCGAGGGCACGATCGCGAGCGTCCCGCCGCAGGGGGGGCGCAAGCACCCGAACCAGGAGTTCGTGCAGGTCGACACGACCAACATCCTGTTCGTGTGCGGCGGCGCGTTCGACGGGCTCGAGAAGATCGTCCGCCAGCGCAGCGCGAAGACCGGCATCGGCTTCGGTGCCGAGGTCGCCTCGCCGGACGACCGCAAGAACATCACGGCGCTGCTGCGCCAGGCCGAGCCGGAGGACCTGATCCGGTTCGGGCTGATCCCCGAGTTCGTCGGCCGCCTGCCGGTGGTCGCCACGCTCGACGAGCTCGACGAGTCGGTGCTGATCCAGATCCTGGTCGAGCCCAAGAACGCGCTGGTCAAGCAGTACCAGAAGATGTTCCGGATGGAGGGCGTCGAGCTCGAGATCCGCGAGGCAGCGCTCCGCGCGATCGCCCACAAGGCCCTCGCCCGCAAGACCGGGGCGCGCGGCCTGCGCTCGATCCTCGAGCAGACGCTGCTCGACGTGATGTACGACCTCCCGTCGCTCACCAACCTGTCGCGGGTCATCGTCGACGAGTCGACGATCGCGCACGACGGCAAGCCGCTCCTGATGTTCGCCGACCCGCCGAAGGTGGCGTCGGCGCATTCGTAATTCCCCGGGCGCACCAACGTGGTGCGACGGGCGGCTTGACAAGGCCGCCTGCCCGCCCCATGTTGGCCGTATCCCCCTGAGAGGTTCCCAGCATGGCCGAGGACACCCCCCTTTCGAACGAGCCGATGACCCTCCCGCTGCTCCCGCTGCGCGACGTCGTCGTCTTCCCGCACATGGTGATCCCGCTCTTCGTGGGGCGGCCGAAGTCGATCAAGGCGCTCGACGCCGCGATGGAGTCGGGCAAGCACATCCTGCTCGTCGCCCAGAAGCAGGCCGCCAAGGACGACCCTGGTGCCGAGGATCTCTACGACATCGGCAGCGTGGCGACCGTGCTGCAGATGCTCAAGCTGCCCGACGGCACCGTGAAGGTGCTGGTCGAGGGAACGCAGCGCGCCCGGATCGAGTCGGTCCGCGACCTGGCCGACCTCCTGAACGCCGAGGCGCGGCCGATCGCGGTCGACGCGGGCCCGGCGCACGAGGTCGAGGCCATGCGCCGCGCGCTGCTCGCCCAGTTCGATCAGTACGTGAAGCTCAACAAGAAGATCCCGCCCGAGATCCTTACCTCGATGTCCGGGATCGACGACGGCGGCCGCCTCGCGGACGCCATCGCGGCGCACCTGCCGCTCAAGCTGGAGCAGAAGCAGCAGATCCTCGAGATGAGCGACCCGGTCAAGCGCCTCGAGCACCTGCTCGGGCTGCTCGAGGGAGAGGTCGACATCCTTCAGGTCGAGAAGCGCATCCGCGGCCGCGTGAAGCGGCAGATGGAGAAGAGCCAGCGCGAGTACTACCTGAACGAGCAGGTCAAGGCGATCCAGAAGGAGCTGGGCGAAGGCGACGAGAACGCCGACCTCGAGGAGATGGAGAAGAAGGTCAAGACCGCGAAGATGTCGAAGGAGGCCGAGGCCAAGGCGATGGGCGAGCTGAAGAAGCTCCGGATGATGTCGCCGATGTCGGCCGAGGCGACCGTCGTGCGCAACTTCGTCGACACGCTCGTCGGCCTGCCGTGGCGCAAGAAGAGCAAGATCAACAAGGACCTCGCGCACGCGGTCAAGGTGCTCGACGCCGACCACTACGGTCTCGAGAAGGTCAAGGAGCGGATCATCGAGTACCTCGCGGTCCAGCAGCGCGTCGACCGGCTGAAGGGGCCGATCCTGTGCCTCGTCGGGCCGCCCGGCGTGGGCAAGACCTCGCTCGGACAGTCGATCGCGAAGGCGACCAACCGCAAGTTCGTGCGCATGTCGCTGGGCGGCGTGCGCGACGAGGCGGAGATCCGTGGACACCGGCGCACGTACATCGGCTCGATGCCGGGCAAGATCCTGCAGAACATGAGCCGGATCGGCGTGCGCAACCCGCTGTTCCTGCTCGACGAAGTCGACAAGATGGGCATGGACTTCCGCGGCGACCCGTCCTCTGCGCTGCTGGAGGTGCTCGACCCCGAGCAGAACTCGACCTTCGTCGACCACTACGTCGAGGTCGAGTACGACCTGTCGGACGTGATGTTCGTGGCGACCGCGAACACGATGAACATCCCGGCGCCGCTGCTCGACCGGATGGAGGTCATCCGGCTCTCGGGCTACACCGAGGACGAGAAGATCGCGATCGCGAAGCAGTACCTGCTGGCCAAGCAGATGAAGCACAACGGCATCAAGCCGGAGGAGCTGCACGTCGCCGAGAGCGCGCTGCGCGACATCGTGCGCTACTACACGCGCGAGGCGGGCGTGCGCAACCTCGAGCGCGACATCAGCAAGATCTGCCGCAAGGTGGTGAAGGCGCTGCTCCTCAAGGAGAGCGAGGGCAAGGCGCGCAGGGCCAAGGGGCCGGTCGAGGTGACGTCGAAGAACCTGGACAAGTACCTGGGCGTGCGCCGGTTCACCTACGGCATCGCCGAGAGAAGGAACCAGGTGGGGCAGGTCACCGGCCTCGCGTGGACCGAGGTGGGCGGCGACCTCCTGACGATCGAGGCGGTCGCGCTGCCCGGCAAGGGCAAGACCACGAGCACCGGCAAGCTCGGCGAGGTGATGAACGAGTCGATCGCCGCGGCGCTGTCAGTCGTCCGCCACCGCTCGCGCACGCTCGGCATCCCGCCGGACTTCTACCAGAAGACGGACCTGCACGTCCACCTGCCCGAGGGCGCGACGCCCAAGGACGGGCCTTCCGCGGGCGCCGCGATCGCCACGGCGATCGTGTCGATCCTCACCGGCGTTCCCGTTCGCTGCGACGTCGCGATGACCGGAGAGATCACGTTGCGCGGCGAGGTGCTGCCGATCGGCGGGCTGAAGGAGAAGCTGCTCGCGGCCGGCCGCGGCGGCATCAAGACCGTGCTGATTCCCGAGGAGAACGTCAAGGATCTCGCCGAGATTCCCGACGAGATCAAGAACCGCATCGAGATCCGGCCGGTTCGCTGGATCGAGCAGGTTCTCGAGGCGGCGCTCGAGCGCCAGCCCACGCCGCTGCCGGACGACAAGAAGGACGCGGAGGCGCCGGTGCCCGCCGCGCCGGTCCCCGAGGACCAGGGCGCGCTCCTCAAGCACTGATCGCGGCGCGACGCGCGCGAGGCACGAAGCGTGCCCGCGCGCGTTGCATTTTCGCCGCACACGCTCGAACGCGCGTGCCGCGCGACGCGTCAACCACTTAGCGCGTGCAACCTCATGCGCCACGTGACGACGGCGGCGCGCGCCCGCGATTCGTCGCTTGACACTCGAAAAACGCGGGCGATATAACGAAGCCTGCGGCGCGTGCCTTCGCGCCGATCCCCGATCAGGACGAGCGACGCGCGCGCGCCCCGGCCGCTGCGCATTCCATCAGGCATCCGTCAGAGGACGCATTCGTGAACAAGAACGATCTCATCGACGCGATCTCGCGCCACGCCGACATCTCCAAGGCGGCCGCCGGCCGCGCGCTGGATGCGACCATGAACTCGATCAGGGTCTCGCTCAAGAAGGGCGACATCGTCACGCTGGTCGGCTTCGGCTCGTTCTACGTGGGCCGGCGAACGGCGCGCGCCGGGCGCAATCCGCGCACCGGCGACACGATCCGGATCCAGGCGGCCAAGGTGCCCAAGTTCCGGGCTGGCAAAGCGCTCAAGGATGAGCTAAAATAACCGGCTGTCGACGCTGCGTCGCACCCGGCGGAAGTCGGGAGCGGGCGGCAGCGGCGGGGGTGCTCGGGACTCGCACGAGCGGGTGCTTAGCTCAGCCGGTAGAGCGTCGCCCTTACAAGGCGAATGTCGGCGGTTCGATCCCGTCAGCACCCACCAGCTGTTCGTTGCAGGCGCCTGCGCGGAACCCGGCGAGAGCCGGCCGGCGAGTCGCCCGGAAGGGAGTGGTAGTTCAGTTGGTTAGAATACCGGCCTGTCACGCCGGGGGTCGCGGGTTCGAGTCCCGTCCACTCCGCCAAATCCCGAAGGGCGAACGCGAGTTCGCCCTTTTTCGTGCCGGTGCCGCCGCGCATCCGGTACCCTGAACGCGCACGAACCCGCGCGCGGCAGTGCAGGGGCCAGGGGCCCCGCCGCGGCGAACCGACACCGGGCCTTCGACCATGTACGACTTCCTTGCCAAGCACAAACGCATCGTCCAGGTCCTGCTGACGCTGGCGGTGCTGCCGTTCCTGTTCTTCGGCGTCGACCGGTACGGCGGCGGCGGCGACGAGCCGCCGCTGGCGACCGTCGGCGGCGACCCGATCACGCGCCAGGAGTTCGACCAGGCGCTGCGCGACCAGGGCGACCGGATGCGCCAGTCGCTCGGTCGCGGCTACGATCCCGCGCTCCTCGACAACCCCGAAGTGCGCTATGCAGTGGTGGAGAACCTCGTCAACCAGCGCCTGCTCGTCGGCGAGGCGACGCGCGAGCGGTTCCGCGTGTCTGACGTGCAGCTCGCGCAGTTCATCGCCGGCATCGAGGCTTTCCACGTCGACGGAAAGTTCTCGCCCGAGCGCTACCGCGACGTGCTGCAGGCGCAGAACATGGTGCCGGCGGGGTTCGAGGAGCGCCTGCGACGCGACCTCGCACTTGCGCCGCTGCAGGAGCCGCTCGCATCGGGAAGCCTCGTCGCGCGGAGTTCGGCGCTGCGTTACCTGAGCCTGCTCGAGCAGCGCCGCGAGGTGGCCGCGGCGCTGATCGACGCCGAGTCGTTCGCCAGGGACGCGAAGGTCGACGACGACGCGGTGAAGGCGTTCTACGACCAGAACCCTAACGCGTTCATGACGCCGGAGCAGGCGAAGATCGAGATTGCGACGCTGTCGATCGACGCGATCGCGGAGAAGTCGGCGGTCGATGCGGCCGCCGTGCGCAAGCAGTACGACGACCATCTCGCGACCTACACGACGCCGGAGGAGCGCAGCGCGGCGCACATCCTGATCGCGGCGCGCGCGGACGCGAGCGATGCGGACAAGGCCGCGGCGAAGAAGAAGGCCGGGGACGTCGCCGCGCGCGTGCGCGCGGCCCCGGCGCGCTTCGCGGAGATCGCCAGGGCGGAATCGCAGGACCCCGGCTCGGCGGGACAGGGCGGCGACCTGGGCTCGTTCCAGCGCGGATCGATGGTCAAGCCGTTCGAGGACGCCGTGTTCGCGGCGCAGGCGGGGGACATCGTCGGGCCGGTCGAAACCGATTTCGGCTGGCACGTGATCCGCGTCACCGGCGCCAGGGCCGCCACGCAGAGGCCGTTCGACGAGGTGAGGGCCCAGATCGAGGCCGACCTGCGGCGCGCGGCCGCGCAGGAGGCGTTCCAGTCGGCGGCGGACCAGTTCCAGAACCTCGTCTACGAGCAGGCGGACTCGCTGCAGGGCGTCGGCAAGGCGCTGGGCATCGCGGTCCAGACCACGGACTTCGTCACGCGCACGCAGGCGCAGCAACTCGCCGGCAATAGCGCGAAGTTCGCCGAGGCGCTGTTCTCGCCGGAGTCGGTGCAGGGAAAGCGCAACACCGACGCGATCGAGGTCGCGCCCAGCACGCTCGTCGCCGGACGCATCGTCGAGTACCGGCCGGCGGCGCCGCAGCCCTACGACGCGGTCAAGGCCGAGATCCGCCGCCAGCTCGAGCGACAGGCTGCCGCGGACGCGGCCGCGCGGGTCGGCCGGGAGAAGCTCGCGCTGCTCGAGCAGGGCAAGTCCGATCGCGAGGCGGGGCTGGCATTCGGCAAACCCGTCGAGCTCTCGCGCAACCAGCCGGCGGCGGGCGTCCCGCCCGACGCGCTCGCGAAGATCTTCCAGGTCACCCCGTCGTCGCTCCCGTCCTACGTGACCGGCGTTACGCCGCGCGGCGGCTTCGCGATCTTCCGCGTGATCAGGGTGATCGAACCGGAGGCGATCGACGAGGCGCGCCTGAAGCTCGCCGGCGACCGGCTGGGCGACCAGCTCGGGCGCGAGTTCGTCAGCGCCTACCTCGCGTCGTTGCGGGCGCGATCGGACGTCACGATCGACCAGGCGCTGCTCGAGAAGCAGGAAGGGGAAGTCCGCACGACGTCGACTCCCCCCGCCAAACGGCCCTCGGGGGGACGGCGCATGATGCCGTAGCCGCCGCGGGCGGGCGCGAGGCCCCGCACGCGTCAGCCGGGGCAGTACTCGCCGACGAGCTTCTGCTGCTCGCCGAGCCGGTGCCTGCGCTCGGCGTCGTCCAGCACCACGCGCTCGCCCTTCTCGTTGATCCGGTGGAGCGCTTCGTTCTCGTTCTGGTACATCCTGACCGCCGCGCGCGCCTGCGAGCAGATGTCGGCGCGCCGCTGCGCGTCGCCGCGCGACTTCTCCGCCTTCGTCGCCGCGTCCGCGCGCTCGCGCTGGAGCTTCTTGAGTTCCGCGTCCTTGTTCGCCATCTCGCGAACGGCGTTGGGATTGTCGGGCGGCGGCGCCCCGCCGACGATCTCGAAGCGGACGTTCCCGGTCGGCGCCTGGTCCGAGTACACGACCCGGCCGTTCGCGTCGGTCCACTTGTAGAGCGCCGCGCCGGCGGTCCCGGCGGCGAGCGCGCACGCGAGCAGCGCGGCCGCCCGCAGGACCGCGCGGCCGCGCGTCTTGCCCGGATTCGTTCCCATGGTCACCCGGCCACGGTACCCGAGGGGCGCGCCCGGCGTCAACGCGCGGGGCGGCCGGCCCGTGTCCGGCCGTGGCGCCACCGCGACACACGCGCCTCCCGGGAAGGGCGCGCCGGCGCGGGTATAATCCGTTTTTGCGCACGAGGAGCCCGAACCCCATGCGTGTCGTCCGCACCGCGCTGACGTTCGACGACGTCCTGCTCATCCCCGCGCACTCCACGGTCGTCCCGCGCGAAGTCTCGCTCCGAACGCAACTCACCCGCGGGATCGCGATCAACGTCCCGGTCGTGTCCGCGGCGATGGACACCGTCACCGAGTCGCGCCTCGCGATCGCGATCGCGCAGGAAGGCGGCATCGGCATCGTCCACAAGAACCTGCCGCCGGCACGCCAGGCCGCCGAGGTGGCGAAGGTCAAGCGCTTCGAAAGCGGCGTCGTCAAGGACCCGATCACGATCCCGCCGACGATGACCGTCCGCGACCTGGTCGACCTGATCGTCCGCCATCGCATCTCGGGGTTGCCGGTCGTCGAAGGCAAGCGCGTGGTCGGGATCGTCACCAACCGCGACCTGCGCTTCGAGACGCGGCTCGACCAGCCGGTCTCGGCGATCATGACGCCCGGCGACAAGCTCGTCACCGTGCCGGAGGGCACCGACCTCGAGACCGCGAAGTCGCTGATGCACCGCCATCGCCTCGAACGCGTGCTGGTCGTCTCGCCCGACCGCGAACTGAGGGGGCTCATCACCGTCAAGGACATCCTGAAGGCGACCGAGCATCCGAACGCGTGCAAGGACGCGCACGGGCGCCTGCGCGTCGGCGCGGCGATCGGCGTCGCCGCCGACAACGAGGAGCGCGCCGAGAAGCTCGTCGAGGCCGGCGCCGACGTCATCGTCGTCGACACCGCGCACGGCCATTCGCAGGGCGTGCTCGACCGCGTGGCCTGGGTCAAGAGGCGCTTCCCGGACGTGCAGGTGATCGGCGGCAACATCGCCACGGCCGCGGGCGCAAAGGCGCTCGTCGACCACGGCGCGGACGGCGTCAAGGTCGGCATCGGGCCGGGGTCGATCTGCACCACGCGGATCGTCGCGGGTGTCGGCGTACCGCAGATCTCGGCGATCCAGTACGCGCTCGAGGGCGCGTCGGCCGCCGGCGTGCCCTTGATCGCCGACGGCGGCATCCGCTACTCGGGCGACGTCGCGAAGGCGATCGCCGCCGGCGCGTCGAGCGTGATGCTCGGCAGCCTGTTCGCGGGCACCGACGAGTCCCCCGGCGAGATCGAGCTGTTCCAGGGACGTTCGTACAAGAGCTACCGCGGCATGGGGTCGCTCGGCGCGATGCAGCAGGGCAGCTCCGACCGCTACTTCCAGGAGCTCGAGGGCGAGGATCCGGCGGCGGCCGCCGAGAAGCTCGTCCCCGAGGGCATCGAGGGCCGCGTCCCGTACAAGGGCGCGATGGTCAACGTCGTCCACCAGCTGATGGGCGGCCTGCGCGCCGCGATGGGCTACTGCGGCTGCGCGACGATCGAGGAGCTGTCGTCGAGAGGCGAGTTCGTGCAGATCACGTCGGCCGGCGTGCAGGAGTCGCACGTGCACGACGTGCAGATCGTCAAGGAAGCGCCCAACTATCGCGTGGGGTGAGGGCAGGGAACGCAGGGCGGGAACCGGGGAGTCGGGGGTGCCCGGCGCCGCACCGGTGCGCCGTCGACCTGCACGAACCGGCTCTCCCGACCTCGTCGCCACCGCGACGCCGATGCGCGCGAGGCCCCGCGATCCACGATCCGCGATCCGACCCGCCATGTCCGCCGCCCAGCACGACCGCATCCTGATCCTCGACTTCGGCTCGCAGGTGACGCAGCTCATCGCGCGCCGGCTGCGTGAATCGCACGTCTACTGCGAGATCCATCCGCACGACGTCGACGACGGCTTCGTGCGCGGATTCGGCGCGAAGGGCGTGATCCTGTCGGGCAGCCACGCGAGCGTCTACGACGAGGGCGCGGGACGCGCGCCCGGCGCGGTCTGGTCGCTCGGTGTCCCGGTGCTCGGCATCTGCTACGGCATGCAGACGATGGCGCGCGAGCTGGGCGGCACGGTCGAGGCGGGGAACGTTCGCGAGTTCGGCTACGCGGAAGTGCGCGCGCGCGGGCACTCGCCGCTGTTCCGCGGCATCCAGGACCGGACCAACGCGGACGGCCACGGGCTGATGGACGTGTGGATGAGCCACGGCGACAAGGTCACCGCGATGCCGCCCGGCTTCCGCCAGATCGGATCGTCGGACGCCTGCGCGATCGCGGCGATCGAGGACGAGTCGCGGCGCTTCTACGGGGTGCAGTTCCATCCCGAGGTCACGCACACCCCGCAGGGCAAGGCGATCCTCGCGCGCTTCGCGCACGAGATCTGCGGCTGCGGCGCGGACTGGAACATGCACGCCTACGTCGACGAGGCGGTCGAATCGATCCGCGCCAGGGCGGGCGACGACGAGGTGATCCTCGGGCTGTCGGGCGGCGTGGATTCGTCGGTCGCCGCGGCGCTGATCCACCGCGCGATCGGCGCGAAGCTCACCTGCGTGTTCGTCGATCACGGCCTGCTGCGCCAGAACGAGGCGGTGCAGGTGATGGACACGTTCGCGCGCAACCTCGGCGTGCACGTGATCCACGTCGACGCCTCGGACGAGTTCCTGTCGGCGCTCGAGGGCGTCGACGATCCCGAAGCCAAGCGCAAGGTCATCGGGAAGCTGTTCATCGACGTGTTCCAGCGCGAGGCGGCGAAGCTGCCGCGCGCGAAGTGGCTCGCGCAGGGAACGATCTACCCGGACGTGATCGAGAGCGCTGGCGCGAAGACCAAGAAGGCGCACACGATCAAGTCGCACCACAACGTCGGCGGGCTGCCGGAAACGCTGCACCTCGGTCTCCTCGAGCCGTTGCGCGAGCTTTTCAAGGACGAGGTGCGGGAGCTGGGCCTGGAACTCGGGCTGCCGCGCGAGATGGTGTTCCGCCACCCGTTCCCGGGACCGGGGCTGGGCGTGCGGATCCTGGGCGAGGTCAGGCGCGAGTACGCCGAGCTCCTGCGCCGCGCCGACGCGATCTTCATCGACGAGTTGCGGGCCGCGCGCGACGCGAGCGGGACGTCGTGGTACGACCTGACGGCGCAGGCGTTCGCGGTATTCCTGCCGATCCGGTCGGTCGGCGTCATGGGCGACGGCCGCACCTACGAGCACGCGGTCGCGCTGCGAGCGGTCCAGACCACCGACTTCATGACTGCGCACTGGGCGCAGCTGCCGCACGACCTCCTGGCGCGGGTGTCGAACCGCATCACCAACGAGGTGCGCGGGATCAACCGCGTCGTCTACGACGTGTCGAGCAAGCCGCCGGCCACGATCGAGTGGGAGTGACCCAAAGCATATGCAAAACTCTTGACTATTTGTCGCGTTTTGCGTATGATCTGGTATGGCTTCCCTCGAGTCCTACCTCGACGATCTGCTCGCACGCGGCCGAGCCTACTTCTCCCGGGATGAGGTAGTCGCTGCGCTTGGCCTGAAGCCGTCGGCACTGGCGGCGGCGATCACGCGCGCGATCAACAATCGCCGACTGGCGAATCCCAGGCACGGCTTCTATCTCATCCTGCGCCCGGAAGATCGGGTCGCCGGCGCGCCCGACCCTGTCAAGTGGATCGACCCGCTGATGAAGCATCAGGGGATCGACTACCGCGTTTCGTTGCTGCGCGCGGCGGCATTCCACGGCGCCTCGCACCAGGCCAGCATGGTCTTCCAGGTCGTCGTCCCGAGGCAGTTGCGGAACTTCGATCTGGGTCGCCATCGCCTGCAGTTCCTTTATCAGGGTCCGGACGCATTCAGTCAGGTCAATCAGTCGTCGTTGGTGGACCAGATGAAGAGCGACGCCGGCTTCGCCACGGTGGCTGGCGTCGAGCTGACGCTGCTCGACAGCGTGCGCTACTTCCACAAGGCAGCTGGCATCAGCAGCGTCGCTCAGATCGTCAAGGACGTCGGCGCCAAGGCCAGACCGCGCCTGCTGCAGAAGGCGGCCGGCGCCTACGAGAACTCGGCGGTCCGCCGGCTTGGCTACCTGCTCGATCTGGCGGGACACGCGCGCCAGGCCGATGCGCTGCAAGCCTTCGTGAAGCGCGCCAGGACCGCACTGCCGCTCGATCCGTCCGTCAGGCCGCTCGTGAAGGCTTTGGCCCAGTCTGGCGAGCGAAATCCAAGGTGGAAGCTCCTGATCAATGAAGCGGTGGAGATCGCGGAGTGATTCCCACCGCCTTTCTGCAAGCGTGGAGTACGAAAGCGCCGTGGCCGGACCTGCGGCAGGTCGAGCAGGACCTGATCATCTGTCGCGCCCTGTGCGACCTGTTCAATGCGCCGGCGTTGGCGGGGAAGATCGCATTCCGCGGTGGTACGGCGATCCACAAGCTGCTTTTCAAGCAGCCGCTGCGCTACTCGGAGGATATCGATCTGGTCCAGGCGCAACCCGAGCCTATCGGTGGCACGGTCGACGCGATTCGCGTGGCGCTGTCGTGGCTCGGGAAATGCAGCCGGGAGCAGGCCGGGCACTCGATGCACCTGGTGTTCAAGTTCACGCCCGAGATCGATGCGCAGGCGACGCTCAAACTGAAGGTCGAGATCAACACTCGGGAACACGCGAGCTTGTTTGGTGTTCGACGCTATCCGTTCGCCGTGGAAAGCGACTGGTACCGCGGAACTGCGCAGATCGCCTCCTACGAGCCCGAGGAACTGTTCGGCACGAAGCTGCGCGCGCTGCTGCAGCGGCGCAGGAACCGTGACCTGTTCGATCTGCGCCAGGGACTCGAACAGCTGCCGCTGGATCCGGAGAAAGTCATCGCCTGCTTCGACCACTACCTGGCTCTGGAGGGCAAGCCGATCACGCGAGCGATGGCCGAGCAGCGCATGCTGGAGAAGTTGACGCGACGCCTGACCGAAGACGTCGCACCGATGTTGCCGGCGAGCGTGCGCTGGAGCGATGCGGATGCGATCCAGGCGTTCGAGCGCGTCTGGACCGAGTTGATCGCGCGAATCGGCGGAGACAGATGGAAGCTCTCCGATGCGGTCATCGAGGAATTGCGTGCAAAGCGGTATCCAGCGCTGCTGATGCCCCGAGATCGGAATCAGTCGCAATGACGGCTTCGGAGAGATCACTGCCGAGCGAACGATCGACGTCGGAGCCCGAGTCCTTGGCCGTGCTGCAGGCGGAGAACGAGCGACTGATCGCGCTCTTGGAGGCAAACGGAATCGAGTGGCGTCGCGCGACGGAACGGACAACTTCTCCTCCGCAGGCCGAATCGTCGCGACTCTCCACCGAGGCGAAAGTGGCGCTCTTTCGCCGGCGGTCTCGGGGTCGCACGGATGTCTATCCCGTGCGCTGGGAGAGCAAGACGACCGGCAAGTCGGGTTACGCACCTGCCTGCGCGAACGAGTGGCGCGCTGGAGTATGCGAGAAGCCGCGAATCAAGTGCGGAGACTGTCGGAATCGCTCTTTGATCCCGCTTTCGGACGCTGCCATCTACGCCCACCTGGCCGGTGACCACACGATCGGTGTCTACCCGCTGCTGGAGGACGACAGCTGCTACTTCCTCGCGATCGATTTCGACGAAGCCGAGTGGAGAGAGGATGTTCGCGCTTTCGCCGGTTCGTGCACCGATCTCGGCGTCCCGGTTGCGATCGAGACTTCCCGCTCGGGAAACGGGGCGCACGCCTGGATCTTCTTCGCCGAGCGTGTGTCGGCGCGGGATGCGCGTCGGATGGGCACTGCCATCATCAGCCACACCTGCGCGCGCACCCGGCAACTGAAGCTCACGTCCTACGATCGCCTGTTTCCCAATCAGGACACCATGCCCAAGGGCGGCTTCGGCAATCTGATCGCCTTGCCGCTGCAGAAGAAGCCGCGGGAGGCCGGGTGCACTGTGTTTGTCGACTCCGATCTGCGACCGAACCCCGACCAGTGGGAGTTCCTGGCATCGATCCAGCCGATGTCGCCGCACGACATCGAGCCGACGATCGTTCGGGCCACAGGCGGCGTCCATCTTCTCGACGTGACCTTTATCGACGCTGAGGATCTGGCGACGCCGTGGAAGCGCACTTCGGTACCGACTGTGAAGATGCTGGGCGTGATGCCGAAGGCGCTCACGGTGACATTGGCGAACCTCATCTATTTCGAGAACGCGGAGCTTCCGCAGCCATTGGCCAACCGCCTGATCCGACTTGCCGCGTTTCAGAACCCAGAGTTCTACCGGGCACAGGCAATGCGGCTGTCGGTGTGGGACAAGCACCGGGTGATCGGCTGCGCGGAGAACTATCCCCGTCACATTGCACTGCCGCGCGGCTGCTTCGATGCCGCGCAAGACTTGCTGCGTGAAAATGCAGTCCACTGTGATTTCAGGGACGAGCGCAACACCGGTGAGCCGATTGATGTGGGATTCGCAGGGACGCTTCGAACTGATCAGGAGGCCGCCGTTGCCGCGATGCTGCGTGACGATGTGGGCGTGCTGTGTGCCCCGACCGCATTCGGCAAGACCGTTACCGCTGCCGCGCTGATCGCCCGCCGAGGCGTGAACACCCTGGTGCTGGTGCATCGAACCGAACTGCTCAAGCAGTGGCAGGAGCGATTGCAGACCTTTCTCGGCGTTGGCGGTGGTGTGGTCGGCACGATCGGAGGCGGCACGGCGAAACCCACCAGCAAGATCGACATCGCGGTGATGCAGTCGCTGTCCCGCCAAGGGGAGGTCAGTGCCCTCGTCGAGAACTACGGCCACGTCATCGTGGACGAGTGCCATCACGTCGGCGCGGTGTCGTTCGACGCCATCCTGAAGCGATGCAAGGCCAAGTACGTGCTTGGCCTGACCGCCACGCCGATCCGCCGAGACGGTCAGCAACCGATCATCTTCATGCAGTGCGGACCGATTCGGCACACGGCGGCGAGACCCGTTGAGACCCCCCATGACCTGCAGGTGCTGCCTCGATCGTGCCTTGCTCGCATTGACCTGCCGCCGGAGTCGGGGATTCAGGAGGTGTTTCGGCACCTCGCCAACGATCGATCACGGACGGCAGCAATCGCCGCAGAAGTCAGAACGGCGTTCGATCAGGGGCGCAAGGTGCTGGTTCTGACCGAGCGCACCGCGCACCTTGAAGCCATGCGGGCGGCCCTGGGTTTCGAGGTCCCGCTACCCTTCGTTCTTCACGGGCGGATGTCCAGAAAGCAACGCGCCATGCTCATTGCAGAACTCGACGCGCTCCCACCCGATTCGCCTCGCATTCTGCTGGCCACCGGCAAGCTCGTCGGCAAAGGATTCGACCATCCGCCCCTCGACACCATGGTCTTGGCGATGCCCGTCTCGTGGAGGGGAACGTTACAGCAATACGCTGGCCGGTTGCATCGGGAGCACGCCAGCAAGGCCAGCGTGCGGATCATCGACTTCGTGGATACCGGCCACCCGGCTTTGATGCGAATGTGGGACAAGCGCCAGCGCGGCTACCGGGCGATGGGCTACCGGATCGCCGAGCCGCCGCCCGTTATGCAGGCCATGCCTTGCCTCAAACGACCCATCTGAACGGGACTTGATGGGTGTCCCCGACGTCAAAAAAAACTGGCGGAAAAGTGAGCAGGGACAATAGCCTATGGCGTTTGATCCCGGCCCTTCTTGGGCGTGTCCCTGACCGACATGGACGCACGTCGATGCTGTCGCCGATGGTCGCGGGAGTCGATAGATGTCGATAGATCTCGAAAGGTCACTTCAGACCGAATCGCCTGCAAACCCGCGCCAATGCTGGTGCTAAGCACTTTGACGTTAAAGTGACGGTAAAAATCTTCAAACCAGCGCCCGGTGCCTTGCCAATCAACAGCTTGGAAGGCTCGTTGATGATCGAGTGGGGATGGGCCCAGGTCGTTCAGGGACTTTGGGGGACGATCCACGTTCCCCGTCGAGTGCCTGTGTCGACCGGGAAGTGTCTCTCCGGATCTCACGGCATCCATCGGTGGCACGCGCCGGCGCCTGTCGGCAAGTCCGGCGATTCCTCGCCGACAGCGACTCGACCTGCGGCACGCCGCGGATCGCGACCCGACCCAAGGGCGCGCGGCGTGCTGGCGGTTCGCCGAGCGCCGGCGAGCGGATGACCTTTTCGGGCGCCGTGGTCAGCGCGTCACGACGAGTGGAACGCGGGCGTGTTCCACCACGTGCCGCGCGGCGGATCCGAGCAGCAGTTCGACGACAGGTCCGCGCCCGCGCGTGCCCATGGCGATCACTCCGCAGCCCAGCCTGTCCGCCTCGCGTACGATCGCCTCGCCGGGAACATCGCCTTGAACCGGATGCGTGAAGCACGTGCAACCCGCCCGCTCGAGGATCCCGCGCACCGAGGCAAACACCTGCTCCGACGCGTTTCCGGACCAGTGCTCTAGCAGATGCTCGCGCGGGCCCAGCACGGTGCCGGCCACCGTGAGGCCCGGATGCACGTGCAGGACGTGGACTTCACCCCCGGCGACCGAGCCGGCGAGTCGGGCTGCGAACGCCGCCGCGCGTATCGCCGCCTTGGAGTCGTCCGCGGCCAGCAGGACACGCAGCGGAGGGTCAAATCGTGCAGGGACATCGGCGTGGACGATGATGACCGGACCCCGCGAGCATCGCACCACCTCGGACGATACCGACCCCAGGAGCGCTGCGCGCAACGCCCCGTGGCCCCGCCTGCCGAGGACGATGGCGTCGCATCGCTGCGCCTCGGCGCACGCCACGACAGCCGTCACGGGGTCGTCGATTCGTTCGTCCAGGTCGTACCGCACGCCAGCGGCTCGAAGGATGCCGCCCGCGTGCTCGAGGATCTCGGCGGCGCTGCGTTCACGCTCGGCGATCACGTGGCTTGCGGGCGAGATCGCCCCCACGTCACCCGACATGACCGGCTTTTGCGCGTTGACGAGCACGCAGCGCAGCGGAATTCCCGCTGAATGAAGTCCGGCAACCCATCGCACTGCCGCATCGGCATCGGCAGACCCATCGACGGCGACGACGAGCGCCAGTGCACCCGACGCGCTATTCACGATCATTCGGTCCCCCTCGCGGCATGCGATCCCGGGATGACGGCGAGCGATGCCGCCGCGGAAAGCTGACGACAACCGTTCATCTCTCGCCTCCCGCGTCGGGAAAATTCGATCTCCGACGGCTGCTGCCGGAAAACGGATGGCAGGAAGGCATCCCCGCGATGACGTCGACCCGTCGGGTCATTCGCGGTGCCGATCAGGCCTGTGCCGCGCCGGCCGGCCACTTCCAGTCGCGTATTTCCGGCATGTCCTGACCGTGCGCGCGAATGTACTGACGATGCTCGATGAGCTTGTCGCGCAGGAACTGCTTCAGGTAGGCGGCCCGGTAGCCGAGGCCGGGCACCCGGTCGACGACGTCCGCGACCAGGTGGAAGCGGTCCAGGTCGTTCAGAACCGCCATGTCGAAGGGCGTGGTCGTGGTGCCTTCCTCCTTGTAGCCGCGCACGTGCAGGTTCGGGTGATTGGTGCGCCGGTAGGTCAGCCGGTGGATGAGCCACGGGTAGCCATGGTAGGCGAACACGACCGGCTTGTCGGTCGTGAACAGCGTGTCGAAGTCGCGGTCGGACAGCCCATGCGGGTGCTCTTCCTTCTGTTGCAGGGTCATCAGGTCCACGACATTGATCACCCGCACCTTGAGCGACGGCAGGTGTCGGCGAAGCAGGTCCACGGCAGCGAGCGTCTCGAGCGTCGGCACGTCGCCCGCGCACGCCATCACGACGTCGGGCTCGCCTTCCTGGTCGTTGCTCGCCCACTCGAAGATGCCGATGCCGGCGGCGCAGTGCCTGATCGCGGCGTCCATGGCCAGCCACTGCGCCTGCGGCTGCTTGCCGGCGACGATCACGTTGACGAAGTTGCGCGAGCGCAGGCACCAGTCGGTGAGGCAGAGCAGCGTGTTCGCGTCGGGCGGCAGGAACACGCGGATGGTGTCGGCCTTCTTGTTCACCACATGGTCGATGAAGCCGGGATCCTGGTGAGAGAAGCCGTTGTGATCCTGGCGCCAGACGTGCGAGGTCAGCAGGATGTTGAGCGACGCGATCGGCCGCCGCCACGCGACCTCGTTGCAGACCTTGAGCCACTTGGCGTGCTGGTTGAACATCGAGGCGACGATATGAATGAACGCCTCGTAGCACGAGAACAGCCCGTGCCGGCCCGTGAGCAGGTACCCTTCGAGCCAGCCCTGGCAGGTGTGCTCGGAGAGGATTTCCATGACTCTTCCGTCCGGCGCCAGGTGCTCGTCCTCCGGCAGGCGCTCGGCGACCCAGGTGCGATCGGTCGCCTCGAACAGCGCGCCGAGGCGGTTGGAGGCAGTCTCGTCCGGGCCGACGACACGGAAGTTGCGGGTATCGAGGTTCAGCCGCATCACATCGCGCAGCAGGCCGCCCATCACGCGCGTCGCCTCGGCGGTCACCGCGCCGGGCAGCGGCACTTCCACGGCGTAGTCGCGAAAGTCCGGCAGCCGGAGATCCCTGAGCAGCAGTCCGCCGTTGGCGTGCGGATTCGATCCCATGCGGCGCGCACCCCTCGGCGCGAGCGCGGCGATTTCCGGGCGCGGCGCGCCGTGTTCGTCGAACAGCTCCGCGGGCCGGTAGCTCTTCATCCATTGTTCGAGCAGCTTCAGGTGCTCCCGATTGCTGGCGGTGTCGGCGAACGGCACCTGGTGCGAGCGCCAGGAACCTTCGATCATCCTGCCGTCGACGGCTTTCGGCCCCGTCCATCCCTTCGGGGTGTTGAGCACGATCATCGGCCAGCGCACGCGTTTCGCGACCCCGCTGGCACGTGCCGCGCGCTGGATCGCGCGGATCTCCTCGATGACGGTATCCAGCGTCGCTGCCATCTCCCGGTGCATCGCCGCAGGTTCGGATCCCTCGACGAAGTACGGCCTGTAACCGTAACCCACGAACAGCGCTTCGAGCTCGGCGCGCGGAATGCGCGCGAGCACGGTGGGGCTGGCGATCTTGTAGCCGTTGAGATGCAGGATCGGCAGGACCGCGCCGTCGCTCACGGGATTGAGGAACTTGTTCGAATGCCAGGCGGCCGCGAGCGGCCCGGTCTCGGCCTCGCCGTCGCCCACAACGCAGGCGACCAGGAGATCGGGGTTGTCGAAGGCGGCGCCGTAAGCGTGCGAGAGCGCGTAGCCGAGCTCGCCGCCCTCGTGTATCGAGCCCGGCGTTTCGGCGGTGACATGGCTGCCCACCCCGCCGGGAAACGAAAACTGCCGGAACAGCCGCCGCATGCCTTCGGCGTCGCGCGAAACGTCCGGATAGACCTCGCTGTAGCTGCCCTCGAGCCAGGTGTTGGCTACCAGCGCCGGGCCGCCATGGCCGGGCCCCGCGATGTAGATCGCATCGACATCGTACTTGCCGATGATGCGGTTCAGGTGAACGTAGATGAAGTTCAGTCCGGGCGTCGTGCCCCAATGACCGAGCAGCCGGGGCTTGACGTGCCCGGTCTCGAGCGGGATGTTCAGCAGCGGATTGTCGAGCAGGTAGATCTGCCCGACCGACAGGTAGTTGGCCGCGCGCCACCATGCATCCAGACGCGCGAGTTCTTCGGATGCAGGCTCAGGCGTTGTGCCTGCATTCTCGATCCCGGTTGTCGGCTTCATCGCTTTCCTCATCGGTTACGCCGTTGCGGCGGCAAGCGCTTTCCGCGCGATGACGCGGGCCTCATTCGTCGGAATGCTCCCGCCGCGAGCATCTTCCACGCACGGCGCTGTTCCCGGTGCTCGAGACACTCTCATGGCCC
The DNA here is from genome assembly GCA_905339295.1 of Burkholderiales bacterium. Lineage (GTDB taxonomy): Bacteria > Pseudomonadota > Gammaproteobacteria > Burkholderiales > Casimicrobiaceae > VBCG01. Next base: position 219,124 of record CAJPFI010000021.1, on the reverse strand, counting down.
TGCTTGCAGCGACACACTGCGACAAGGCACTGGTCGAAAGCGGCGACGAAGTCGACAATCGTACGCGAACGGACGCGCGTTGGCGCGTCGCATGGCCGTACTCGTCGGTCCGCGTCACGCGGCGCGCATCACTCCTGGCCTGAGGCGGATCTGCTTCTCGATCGCGATGATCGCGAACAGTACGACGCCCACCCCGACGACGAGCAGGCCGTCGAGCAGCGGAACTGCCTGCGTTCGAAAGATCGTCTGCAGTGGCGGAAGGTACGTGATCGAGACCTGCGCGACCACGACGACCTGACCGTCAGCCACACGACTTTCGTTCCGCGCACCGCCTTCCACGTCGGCGAGGCCCCTTGGATGTTGCGGACGAAGAACAGATGGAAGATCTCCATCACGACCGGTGTCGAGCGCGATCGTGCAGGCGGGTTCCGCGGCGCAGCCGCGGTCGATTGCATAGGCATAGATGCCGACGTTTCGGTTCCCGCCTTGCCGGCGAAGGCCAGCCGCGCGCCTTCCATCGGGTCGCCTTCCACCCTCCAGCCGCTGCGCCCGGGCGGCTCGCGCAGCCGGTTCGGACCGCAGGCATCGAGCCGGGTCGCCGCCGCGCTCGCGCTCAGCCCGGCCAGCGTGGCTTCGAGGGCGGCAAGGGCGTCATCAGCCGAGCGGCCATGCCACCGCGGTGCTGCTGCATGCGCTTCCGTTTGCTTCACGCGCGCACTCCGCAACGGTGTGCCGTCGAACCCGGGAGCCATCCGCGGTCCGACCGTGGTTGCGCTTGACGATAATGACGCGGCACGTTACTATCCTGTCGGTCGCGATGACGGCGTTCGAGTCCGCGGGAAGCGGGGTCCTGCACAGTTTCCGCCGCGGGCCGCGGTTCATGGGCATCGCGCGAACCGCGCGGCGCAGGCTCGGGCATTTCGAGCCGGCCCGCGGGTTGGAGGATCTGCGTGCGTCGCCGTGAACCGACTCGTGCAGTTGGAAGGTGATCTTGCGCGTCGGGGGAGCAGCCGGGTCGGTGACCGGTTCCGCGCCTGCCTTCGCCGGGTGGGCGCCGAGGACGTAAGGATCGCGGACTGCCGTTTGCGGAGCCGAGCATGAGCAGGAAGCGCAGATCGGTATCGCCGGGCGAGATGCTCGCGGAGGAATTCCTGAAGCCTCTGGGCATGAGCAATTACAGATTGGCGAAGGAGATCGGCGTGCCCGCGCAACGCATCGGCGAAATACTCGCCGGCAAGCGTGCGATCAGCGTCGATACCGATTTGCGACTGTGCCGGTTCTTCGGTCTCTCGGACGGATGGTGGCTGCGCCTGCAGGCCGACCACGACACCGAGACCGCGAAACCGACGCTCGCCAAGGCTCTGGCGAAGATCAAGCCCTGGGCTCGGGCGGCCGAGGGCCCCGCAGTTGCGCGATAGTGGGATCCGCGAGCGCGCAGCGCTGCGCCGCCGCGCGTCTCGAGCGCAGGCGCGCGACCGTCTTCGTGGGCGAACCGGTCGCCGCGGCGCGGACGCAGATGGGCCGCGACGGTCGTTTCGCCGCTGCGATGCCCGGGCGCGCGTGACGACGGGGATGCACGAGCCGGTTCAGCGGACGGGGCCCGACGGAGCGCGCGCGATGGCTGGTGGCGCTCTCTTGCGCAGGAGTGACGGCGCGAGCCGCATCCGAATCGGCGAGCTCGAGGCCCACGGGCGCGAGGCCGCGCGCGACGTCGGGGCCGGCGCGCGCATCGTTCTCGCCGCGGACGTCGACGCGACGACCGCGGGTTCGGTGCCGTTCGCGCCGTGCGCGAAGCCGAGCCAACCGCAGCGCGCCGACGCCCGGAAGCTGTGCGCGCATTCGCCGATGCGACGGCGCGGATTCGGACGGGCGCTCATGACGGCGGCGGCGGCCCGGGCGTTCGAGGCCGGCCGCACGCTACTCACGCTCGACACGCGCGAGGCGTCCGACGCCGTGCGGCTCCACCGTCGCGGAGGCGGGCTCGAGGCCGGGGGGATCCCCGGCGACGCGTTCGACCCGAACGGTGCGACGCGCGCGGGCATGGTGTTCGTCCACACCCGTCTCGCGCGGCCGGTGGAGCGCGCATGACGGCCACGACGTTCGCCGCGGCATGGCGGCGCGTGGCGGTCAAGCAGGGCGTGGGCCTGGGCGCGCTCGCCGGCGCGCGGGGCGAGGAATTCGCCGCCGTCGTCGCCGCCGCGTCGCTCGCGATTCCGGCCGACCGCGCGATCCCGGAGCGCGACGTGAACGATCGCCTCCTGGCCTGGCTCGCCGGCCCGGGCGCGATGCTCGCGACCGATCACGTCGAATTGCGCCGCTGGCTCGTCGACCTGGGGCTGCTCGAGCGCGATGGCTACGGACGAGAGTATCGCCGGTCGGTTACGCCGACGGCCTTCGCCGACGCCGTGGCGGCCATGGCGACGATCGACCCGGACGCGGTCGCCGCGCGCTCGCGCGCGGACTTCGCGCGCGAACGCGCCGAGCGCCGCGCCCGCCACGAGTCGCGCAGTGGAGGCTCGCGTTGACGCGCCGCAATATCTCGTCGGGGACGCCGTGGGAGCCGATCGTCGGCTACTCGCGCGCGGTCGTGGTCGGCGACCGGATCTTCGTGTCGGGGACGACCGCGACCGACGGAAAGGGCGGCATCGTCGGCGAGGGCGACGCGTACGCGCAGGCGGGACAGGCGATCGCGAACATCGCGTCCGCGCTCGCGCAGGCGGGCGCGAGCCTCGCGGACGTCGTGCGCACGCGGATCTACGTCGTCGACATCGCGCAGTGGGAGGCGGTCGGCCGCGCGCACGGCGAGGCGTTCGCCGCGATCCGGCCGGCGTGCACGATGGTCGAGGTCTCGGGGCTGATCGCGCCGGAGATCCTGGTCGAGATCGAGGCCGATGCCGTGATCGGTGCGGGAGGCCCCGGTCCATGACTCCGGCGCACGCGAACGCCGACGACGAGCGCTGGATGGACGAGGCGCTCGCGCTCGCGCGCGAGGCCGGGCGGCGCGGCGAGGTTCCGGTGGGCGCGGTCGTCGTCATGGACGGCGTCGCGCTCGGCCGCGGCGGCAACGCGCCCATCGCCGCGAGCGACCCGACCGCGCACGCCGAGATCGCCGCGTTGCGCGACGCGGGATTCGCGCTCGGCAACTACCGGCTGCCCGGAAGCACGCTCTACGTCACGCTCGAGCCATGCGCGATGTGCGCGGGCGCGATCATGCACGCGCGGGTCGCGCGCCTCGTTTTCGGCGCGCGCGACCCGAAGACCGGCGCCTGCGGCTCGGTCGTCGACCTGTTCGCCGAGCCGCGCCTCAACCAGCACACGGCCACGCACGCGGGCGTGCGCGCCGGCGAGTGCGGGGCGCTCCTGTCGGCGTTCTTCGCCGCGCGGCGGGAGCGGGACTGATCATGCGCGGCATCGCGATCTATGCGCCGTCCGGCTATGTACAGGACCCGTCGGCGCTCGACCGCGCGGTGGCGCTGCTCGTCGCGCGCGGATGCGAGGTGCACGTCGACGCGTCCGCGCTCGCGCGCCACACGCGCTTCGCCGGCACCGACGAGGAGCGTATCGCCGCGGTCGCGCGCACCGCGGCGCTGCCCGGCGTCGACGTCGCGCTCGCGCTGCGCGGCGGCTACGGCTGGACGCGCCTGCTGCCCCGGCTCGACTATCGCGCGCTCGCGGCCAGCGGCAAGCGCTGGGTCGGCCACTCGGACTTCACCGCGTTCCAGCTCGCGATGCTCGCGTCGACCGGAGCCGGGACCTACGCCGGGCCGATGGCGACGTTCGACTTCGGCGCCGCTGAGCCCTCGGCGTTCACGATCGAGCATGCCTTCGCGATGCTGGATCGGGGCGAGGACGAGGTGTCGTTCGCGTCGGAGGGGCCGGACGTCGACGCAGAGGGCACGCTGTGGGGAGGCAATCTCACGATGATCGCGACGCTCGTCGGCACGCCGTACCTGCCGCGAGTCGACGGCGGCATCCTGTTCGTCGAGGACGTCTCCGAGCACCCGTACCGGATCGAGCGGATGTTCCAGCAGCTGCTGTACGCGGGCATTCTCGCCCGCCAGCGCGCGATCGTGATCGGCGCGTTCACCGGCTACGAGCTTGCCGGGCACGACAACGGCTACGACCTCGGCGAGGCGATCGGCCATCTGCGCGACACCTGCGGCGTGCCGATCGTGACCGGACTTCCGTTCGGGCACGTGCGCGACAAGCTGACCCTGCCGGTCGGCGGCCGGGCGCGGCTCGCCGTTCGCGATGGCCTGGCACGGCTGTCCATGCGGATCGCACGATGAGCGCGCACGACTGCAAGGTGCGGACGGCCGACTGGGCGCGCGACGACGAGACGCTGCGGCGGCTCCGCCATGCCGTCTTCGTCGTCGAGCAGAAGGTGCCCGAGGACCTCGAGTGGGATGGCATCGACGCCGACTGCGAGCACGCGATCGCGGAGGACGGCGCCGGATCGCCGGTGGGATGCGCCCGCCTGCTGCCGGACGGGCACATCGGCCGCATGGCGGTGCTGCGGGAGTGGCGCGGACGCGGCGTGGGCGGCGCGATCCTCGAGCATCTCGTCGCGCGCGCGCGGGCGCGCGGCCACGCCGTCGCGCGACTCAACGCGCAGACGCACGCGATCCCGTTCTACGAGGCGCACGGCTTCGCCGTCGCCGGCGACGAATACGACGACGCCGGCATTCCGCATCGCGCGATGGAGCGCGCGCTGCGCTGACGCGGCCGTCCGGGGGTCAGCGCGCGAGGTCGAACCGCTCGTCGACGGTGCCCGCCGGCCGTCCGGCCGCGTCGAACGATCGCTCGATGAAACGCGCGCTTCCGTCGCGCGAGACCGCGAGCACGGACGAGCAGCGCGTCCCGTAGTCCTCGCTCACGATGAACGGCGCCGACAGCATCCGTTCCCGCTCGAGCGGGACGCCGGTCGACGGCAGCGCGTGGTCGGGCGCGCGCTCGCGGTCGGCGAGCGCGTCGAACAGCGGCTCGAGGTCGTCGTCGCGGCGCCCGGTCCATGCCGCGACGGCGCCGGTCAGCCGCTCGACCTTCGGCCACGGCGTGCCGAGCGCGGCGTTGGAAAGCGCCGTCACGCCGCGACCGACCTGACGCGACGGGCCGTGACGGTTCGACGTCCAGCGCGCGCCGCCGGGGCCGCCCGCGAGCAGGTTGTAGCCGTTGTAGCGAGCCCCGTCGCGCGCGAGCGCAGCGACGAAGCCGTCGACCGACGGCGCCGACAGCGCGTCGATCACGAGGGCGCCGCGCGACGCGACGCCCGCCTCCGTGCGGCCGGGTTCGCGCACGTTGGTGACCAGCGCCCAGCGGCCGTCGCGTCGCACGCCGAACCACGTGCCGCCGGCGGCAAGGTCGCGTCCCGCGAGCCACCCTTCGGGCCACCAGTGCGCGGGCTTCGCGGCGCGCGCGTGGAACTCGTCGCGATTGGCGGCGATCGCGAGCGCGTAGCGCGGATGGACGTCGAGCGCGATGGCGACGAGGCACATGGTCGGTGCGGCGGGCGGCCGGTCACTCGCCGTCGAGCGCGCCGCAGGCAACGAAGCGCTCGACATGGCGGCCGCCGTCGGCGTAGTCCGCCGTGCCGTGCCGGGCGAGGGCTTCCGCGAGCGCGTGTTCGAACGCGTCCGGGTCGTCGACGGCCTCGTAGACCTCCATCCAGGTCGACGGGTCGTCGGCGCGCTTCATGAGCCGACCGACGACGCCGCAGTCGATCGCGACGTCGAGCATCATCGCCGTGACCGCCGAGCGCGCCTCGCAGGCGTCGCCCGCCAGGCGGTACCAGACGAAGTAGGAGGGTGCGTTCATCTCGCCGCTGCCGCGCTCACAGCTTTACGCGCTTCGGCGCGCTCGCCGGCAGCGCGTAGGGCAGGGGCAGCCGCTCGAGCGCCGGCCCGTCGGGAGCGCCGACATGCAGGTCACCGCTCTCGACGGCCGCAAGCTGCACCACCGCGATGAGGTCGCTGCCGCCGTCCGGGAGCGCGACCGAGTCGACGATGCTGCCGCATGCCTGCTCGCCGAACGTGCGGCTGTAGACCGGCGTCGCGGGCGCCGGTGGCGGCGCGGCAACGTGGAAAGGGTGGGCGCGTTCCTTGAGGATGCCGAGGTGCTGCGAGCGCGCGACGATCTCCTGTCCCGGGTAGCATCCCTTGGCGAAGCTTACGCCGCCGACCACTTCCCAGTTCGCGGTCTGCGCGACGTGGCGTTCCTGAGTGGCGAGCGTCACCTGCGCCACACCGGCGCGGATCCCGAGCCAGCGCCATGCATCCTCGCCGGCCGCGGCTGCGTGTGCCGCGAGCCGCGCATGGATCGCCCCGGCGGCCGCCGGCGGCGCGACGACGAGGATGCGGCCGTCGGGGAGGCCGATCGAGGTGCCGCCGCCGTCGACGTCGACCGCGCGCAACGGCGCGGCGTCGACACCGAGTGCCCGGCGTACCGCGTCGGCGGCGGCCGGCCCGCCCACGCCGAGCGCGGGCGGCGCGGGATCGGGCACGACGAGCTTCACCTTGGAGCGCAGCACGAACATCGAGAGCCGTTTGCGGATCGGCTCGGCCAGGTCCGCGGCGAGCGCGAGCCGGCAGGCGGGGCCCTCGGCCGGGCGCCACACGAGAAGCGTCGCCAGCATCCGGCCCTTGGGCGAGTTGTAGGTGGACCATTGCGCGGCGCCGGCCTGGAGGCCGGCGACGTCGCTCGAGAGCTGGGCGTGCAGGAAGGCGATCGTGTCGGGACCGTCCGCCTCCAGCACGGCCACCCCCGGCAGCCAGGCCACGAAGGCGGCGTCTCGGGCGGCCCGGAAGGCGGTGGCCGGATCGGGGGAGGAGAGGGTCATCGGCGGCTCCGGTGAGGGGTTGGCTGGGCGGGAGGGGAACGGCAAAAGCGTGCTAGAATATCAAGTTAGCTCGTCCCGGTCGGTGCCGGGCGTGGAAGGGGGCCGCCCGCAGGGACGGATCCCCCCGCCGCGCAAGCGCCGCCCCGGACGGGCAATCCGCGCACCCGCGGGGTTCAGGGTGTTCGACGGGCGCGACGACGCGATGGCGCCGCCGCACGTCGAACCAGATTTGTCCCCGGGTGTCGCTCTTCAACCCTGAGAACGAGGTAGTCGCCATGTCCGTCACGATGCGCCAGATGCTGGAGGCCGGGGTCCATTTCGGCCACCAGACCCGCTACTGGAACCCGAAGATGGCCGAGTACATCTTCGGCCACCGCAACAAGATCCACATCGTCAACCTCGAGCGCACGCTCGAGAAGTACAACGACGCGATGAAGTACGTCCGCCAGCTCGCGTCGAACAAGGGCACGATCCTGTTCGTCGGCACGAAGCGGCAGGCGCGCGAAATCATCGCCGAGGAGTCGCGCCGCTGCTCGATGCCGTACGTCGACCAGCGCTGGCTCGGCGGCATGCTGACCAACTTCAAGACGGTCAAGGGCTCGGTCAAGCGGCTGAAGGACCTGGAGCAGATGGCCGAGAACGGCACGTTCGACCGGATGGCCAAGAAGGAGGCGCTGCAGCTCAAGCGCGAGCTCGCGAAGCTGCAGCAGAGCCTGGGCGGCATCAAGGACATGAACGCGTTGCCCGACGCGATGTTCGTCGTCGACGTCGGGTTCCACAAGATCGCGGTCACCGAGGCGAAGAAGCTCGGCATCCCGGTCGTCGCGGTGGTCGACACCAACCACTCGCCGGAAGGGATCGCGCACGTGATCCCGGGCAACGACGACTCCTCGCGCGCCATCCGGCTCTACGCGCGCGGCGCCGCCGACGCGGTCCTCGAGGGCCGCAGCACGGTGATCCAGGAGATCGTCCAGGGCAGCGACGAGTTCGTCGAGGTCGCCGACGAGGCGGTGAAGTAGGCCGGCCCCGGGACACGAGGGGGCCGACGGCCCCCATCCTTTCAGCAGGTCCCGCCTTCCGGCGGGGCGGCGCGGGGCGCGCAACGGCGCCGCGCCGGTCGAGCGAGACACGGAGCACGAAGCATGGCGGACATCTCCGCAAGCATGGTGATGGAACTGCGCAGCCGCACCGGGCTGGGCATGATGGAATGCAAGAAGGCGCTCACCGAGGCCGGCGGCGACATGGCGAAGGCCGAGGAGCTGCTGCGCATCCGCTCGGGCGCGAAGGCGTCGAAGGCCGCGGGGCGCGTCGCCGCGGAAGGGGTCGTCGGCGTCTGGATGTCGCCCGACGCGAAGCGCGGCGCGATGGTCGAGGTGAACTGCGAGACCGACTTCGTCGCGCGGAACGAGGACTTCGTCGCGTTCGTGAGGAAGCTCGCCGGGCTCGTCGCCCTGCAGCATCCGGCCGACGTCGCGGCGCTCGCGGCGCTCCCGCTCGACGGCGGCACGGTCGAGGGCGTGCGCCAGGCGCTGGTGCAGAAGATCGGCGAGAACATGACGATCCGCCGCTTCCGCCGCTTCCACACGGCCGCGCGACTCGCGAGCTACGTGCACGGCGGCGGCCGCATCGGCGTCATCGTCGAGTTCGACGGCGGCGACGACGCGCTCGGCAAGGACATCGCGATGCACGTCGCCGCGTCCGGCGCGCCGGGGGCGATCCGGCCGGTGGCCGTGTCGCGCGCCGAGGTGCCCGCCGACCTGGTCGCGAGGGAGCGCGCGATCTACGCGGCGCAGGCGGCGGAGTCGGGCAAGCCGGCCGAGATCGTCGCGAAGATGGTCGAGGGGCGGATCGCCAAGTACCTGGCGGAGGTCACGCTGCTCGGCCAGCCGTTCGTCAGGAACCCGGACGAGACGGTCGAGAAGGTGCTGAAGGCGAAGGGCGCGACCGTCGCGGCATTCGCCATGTTCGTCGTCGGCGAAGGCATCGAGAAGCGGAAGGACGACTTCGCGGCGGAAGTGGCCGCGATGGCGAAGGCGTAGGGGCGGACGGCCGGGGCCGTTGCCCGGCCGGCCCAGGCGCGTGCGGCGCGCGCAGCCCGGGCCCGTGAACTCCTGCGCCGGTTGCGTGTCCGTTCGGAGGTAGCGATGAACCCGCCCACGCCCACGCCGCTTGCCGCCGTGACGACCGCGGCACCCGTGCCGGCCTACAAGCGCGTCCTGCTCAAGCTGTCGGGCGAGGCGCTGATGGGCGCGGACGCCTACGGCATCAACCGCGAGGTGATCGACCGGATCGTCGCCGAGATCGGCGAGGTGCACGATCTCGGCGTCGAGATCGCGATCGTCATCGGCGGCGGCAACCTCTTCCGCGGCGTGGCGCCCGGGGCGGCGGGCATGGACCGCGCCACCGCCGACTACATGGGCATGCTCGCGACGCTGATGAACGCGCTCGCGCTGCAGGACGCGCTGCGGCGCGCGGGCGTCGAGTCGCGCGTGCAGTCGGCGCTGCGCATCGACCAGGTGGCCGAGCCCTATATCCGGGGCCGCGCGCTGCGTCACCTCGAGGAGCGCAAGGTCGTCATCTTCGCCGCCGGCACCGGCAACCCGTTCTTCACGACCGACACGGCCGCGGCGCTGCGCGGGCGCGAGATGGGCGTCGACATCGTGCTCAAGGCGACCAAGGTCGACGGCGTCTATACGGCCGACCCGAACAAGGACGAGTCCGCGCGGCGCTACGCCGAGCTCACGTTCGACGAGGCGATCGTCAAGAACCTGAAGGTGATGGACGCGACGGCGCTCGCGCTGTGCCGCGACCAGGACATGCTGCTCAAGGTGTTCTCGATCTTCAAGCCCGGCGCGCTCAAGCGCGTCGTGATGGGCGACGACGAGGGCACGCTGGTGCATTGCTGACGAGGGGGAAGGGACGATGATCGCGGAGATCAAGAAGGGTGCCGAGCAGAAGATGGCGAAGTCGATCGACACGCTCAAGCTCGACCTCGGCAAGGTGCGTACCGGCCGCGCGCACGCGGGCCTGCTCGATCACATCATGGTCGACTACTACGGCACGATGACGTCGGTTCCGAAGGTCGCGAACGTCACGCTCGCCGATGCGCGCACGATCACCGTGCAGCCGTGGGAGAAGAAGCTCGTCCCGGCGATCGAGAAGGCGATCCGCGACTCGGACTTGGGGCTCAATCCGGCCACGTCCGGCGACATGATCCGCGTCCCGATGCCCGCGCTGACCGAGGAGCGCCGCCGCGACCTGATCAAGGTCGTGCGGCACGAGGCCGAGAACGCGCGCGTCGCCGTGCGCAACGTCCGCCGCGACGCGAACGAGCACCTGAAGAAGCTCCTGAAGGAGCACAAGGTGGCCGAGGACGACGAGCGTCGCGCGCAGGAGGACATCCAGAAGCTCACCGACCGCTCCGTCGCCGAGATCGACAGGATCCTGCACGCGAAGGAAGCGGAACTGCTCGCCGTGTAGCGACGACGTCCGGACGAGATCGGGGCGCCGCGCACCGTCGCCCCGGCCACGCAGTGTTCACCTCCTCCACCCGCGAGATTCCCGAGAATCGAGACGTGCCCCGGCACGTGGCGATCATCATGGACGGAAACGGCCGCTGGGCGAAGCAGCGCCTGCTGCCGCGCGTCGCCGGGCACCGGCGAGGCGTCGAGGCGGTGCGCGCGGTCGTGCGTGCCGCCGTCGATCGCGGCATCGGCTACCTCACGCTGTTCGCGTTCTCGAGCGAGAACTGGCGGCGCCCGGCGGACGAGGTCTCGATCCTGATGGACCTGTTCCTGCGTGCGCTCGAGGTCGAGGTCGCCAAGCTCCACGACAACGGCATCCGGCTCAAGGTGGTCGGCGACACCTCGCGCTTCGACGAGCGCATCCGCGGCCTGATCGCGTCCGGCGAGGCGCTGACCGCGACGAACTCGCGACTCACGCTGACGATCGCCGCGAACTACGGCGGGCGCTGGGACATCGCGCAGGCGGCGCGCATGCACTACCGCAGGCACCCGGAGGCGCTGGCCGACGGCGCGCCGCTCGACCCGGACGCGCTCGTGCCGCACCTCGCGCTCGCGTATGCGCCCGAGCCCGATCTCTTCATCCGGACCGGCGGCGAGAAGCGCGTCTCCAACTTCCTGCTGTGGCAGCTCGCGTACACCGAGCTTTGGTTCACCGACCGGCTGTGGCCGGATTTCGACGCGGCCGCGCTCGACGAGGCGATCGCCTCGTACCGGACGCGCGAGCGGCGCTACGGGCGCACGAGCGAGCAGGTCGCGGCGCCGGCGACGAGCCCATGACGCCGCTGGCGACACGCGTCGCCACCGCTGCCGTGCTGGTTCCGTGCGTGATCGCCGCGCTGTTCCTGTTGCCCGCCCGGGGGTGGGCGGTCGCGACGCTCGGCGTGCTGCTGGTCGCGGCGCACGAGTGGGCGGGCCTGGCCGGCTTCGCCGGCGCGCGCCGGCTCATGTTCGTCGCCGTCGTGTTCGCCGTCGGCGCGGCGCTGCTGTACGCGGCGTGGCCGGGACTCGCCGACGGGTGGCCGGGAGGCATCCTCGTCGCCGTGTGCGGCGTCGCGACGCTGTTCTGGCTCGCCGTCGCGTTGCCGTGGACGATCCGGCGCTGGGCCACGCGCTCGCCGGCCGTGCTCGCGCTTTCCGGCCTGGTCGTGCTCGCAGGCGCGTGGGTGGCGCTCGTCGAGCTGCAATCGCGCTCGCCGTGGCTGGTGCTCGCCGCGATGGCGATCGTGTGGGTCGCGGACACCGCGGCGTACTTCGCCGGACGCGCGTTCGGCCGGCGCAAGCTCGCGCCCCTCGTGAGCCCGGGCAAGACCTGGGAAGGCGTCTGGGGCGGCCTCGCCGCCGTCGCGGTCTACGCGGTCGCGCTCGTTCCTCTCGCGCGGTCGGCGGGCTACGGCGGTCCCGTCGGCCCGGCGGCGATCGTCGCGTGGACCGCGATCGCGGTCGCACTCGCGATGCTGTCGGTCGTGGGCGACCTGTTCGAGTCGTGGCAGAAGCGCGTCGCCGGCGTCAAGGACAGCGGATCGCTGCTGCCGGGCCACGGAGGCGTGCTCGACCGGATCGACGCGCTCGTCGCGGCGATGCCGCCCGCCGCGCTCGCGGCATACTGGTTCCTCGGGGGCTGACGCGGTGCGAAGGGTGAGCCTCCTCGGCGCGACCGGCTCGATCGGCGATTCGACGCTCGACGTGATCGCGCGCCACCCGGATCGCTACTCGGTCGAGGCGCTCGCCGCGCATCGCAATGCCGACAAGCTCGCCTCGCTGTGCCGCCGCTTCCGTCCCGCCGTCGCCGCGCTGCTCGACGTCGACGCGGCGCGGGCGCTCGAGCGCGACCTCGCGGGCGAGGGGCTCCCGACTCGCGTCGTCGCGGGTCCTTCGGGGCTGATCGAGGCGGCGACGGTTCCGGGCGCGGACACCGTGCTCGCCGCGATCGTCGGCGCGGCCGGGCTCGAGCCGACGCTCGCGGCCGCGCGTGCGGGCAAGCGGCTCCTGATCGCGAACAAGGAGGCGCTGGTGATCGGAGGCGCCGCGTTCATGCAGGCGGCGCGCGCCGGCGGCGCGACGCTGCTGCCGATCGACAGCGAGCACAATGCGGTGTTCCAGTGCCTGCCGGCGGGCTACGAAGGCGAGCCGGCGCGCGCAGGCATCCGGCGGCTGATCCTGACGGCGTCGGGCGGCCCGTTCCGGCAGAGGGCGCTCGCGGACCTGGCCGGCGTCACGCCCGACGAGGCGTGCGCGCATCCGAACTGGCGCATGGGGCGCAAGATCTCGGTGGACTCGGCGACGATGATGAACAAGGGACTCGAGGTGATCGAGGCGCACTGGCTGTTCGGCGTGCCGCCGGCCGCGATCGACGTCGTGATCCATCCGCAGAGCGTCATCCATTCGCTGGTCGAGTACGTCGACGGCTCCGTGCTCGCCCAGCTCGGCCATCCCGACATGCGCACGCCGATCGCGCAGGCGCTCGCGTATCCCGAGCGCATCGCGAGCGGCGTCGAGCGTCTCGACCTCGCGTCTCTCGCCGCGTTGTCGTTCGAGACGCCCGACGCGGCGCGCTTCCCGTGCCTCGTGCTCGCGTACGGCGCGCTCGCCGCGGGCGGTGCCGCGACGGTGGTGCTGAACGCGGCGAACGAGATCGCGGTGGCCGCGTTCCTCGCCGGACGCGCGAGCTTCTCCGCGATCCACGCAACCTGCGCGGAAACGCTCGCACGGATGCCTTCGCGCGAGGCGCGCACGCTCGACGACGCGCTTGCCGCCGACGCCGACGCGCGCCGGACGGCGTGCGCGATCCTCCAGTTGCCCGCGGATGCTTCCGGCATCCCGCTCGCCGCATGATCGACATCGCCTGGAAGGCCGGCGCGTTCCTCGTCGTCCTGGGCGTGCTCGTGGTGTTCCACGAGCTCGGCCACTACCTCGTCGCGCGGTGGTGCGGAGTCAAGGTGCTGCGCTTCTCGGTGGGATTCGGCCGCGTCGTGTGGTCGCGGCGCGTCGGATCCGACCGGACCGAGTGGGCGCTGTCGCTGATCCCGCTGGGCGGCTACGTCAAGATGGCCGACGAGCGCGAGGACGACCTCGCGCCGGAGGATGTTCCGCGCGCGTTCAACCGGCAAGGCGTCGGCAAGCGCATCGCGATCGTCGCGGCGGGCCCGGTCGCGAACCTGCTGCTCGCCATCCTGCTGTTCGCCGGAACCTTCGTGGCGGGCGTGCCCGGTCAGGTGGCGTTGCTCGCGCCGCCGTTGCCGGGGACGCCGGCCGCCGCGGCCGGCTTCGCCGGAAGCGACCGGGTCGTCGCGGTGGATGGCGATCCGGTCGCGAGCCTGCAGGATCTGCGCTGGCGAATCGTGAGGTCTCAGGGCCGCGACAGCGTCGCGGTCGAGGTCGAGCGGGCGGACGGCAGCCGGGCGACGCGAACGCTGCCGGTATCCGGCCTGTCGATGGCCGCCTGGGAGGGCAATCCGCTCGGCGCGTTGGGACTGCGGCCGGACCTCGGCGCGCCGATCGTCGACCTGGTGTCGCCGGGCAAGCCCGCCGAGGCCGCGGGCATGCGGCAGGGCGATCGCATCCTCGCGGTGGACGGCCGCGCCGCGCGGTCGCCGTCGGATGTCGCCGGAGCGACCAACGCGCACCCGGGAACCCCGATCGTCTTCCGCGTCGCGCGCGATGGCGCCGAGTCGGACATCACGGTGGTGCCGGAGTCGATCGAGCAGGACGGCAAGCGCGTCGGGCTCGCCGGATTGCGCCTCAAGGTCGATCCGGCCGCGGCGCAGCGCGTCGCAATCACCGTCCGGTCGGGGCCGATCGACGCGCTCGGCCAGGGCGCGCGCAAGACCTGGGAGCTCGCGACGTTCACGCTGCGCATGCTCGGGCGGATGGTCACCGGAGACGCCTCGCTCAAGAACCTGTCCGGACCGATCACGCTGGCCGACTTCGCCGGCCAGACGGCGCAGGCCGGCGTGCTCACGTTCATCGGCTATCTCGCGCTGATCAGCATCAGCCTGGGCGTCCTCAACCTGCTCCCGATCCCGCTGCTGGACGGCGGGCATTTGCTGTATTATCTGGCCGAGATCGTTCTGGGCCGACCGGTATCCGACCGCGCCTTCGAGGTCGGGCAGCGCATCGGGATGGCGCTACTCGCCATGCTGATGACTCTCGCGCTCGTCAATGACGTTTCCCGACTGTTCTGACCGCCGGCCTCCGGTGCGCCGCCGACGCGGGCTCGCCGCGTTCGCGGCTGCCGCGGCGCTCGCGGCCGCCCTCGCGGTCCCGCTTCCCGCTCCCGCGGCCGATCCGTTCGTCGTGCGCGACATCCGCGTCGAGGGCGTCCAGCGCACCGAGGCGGGCACGATCTTCTCCTACCTGCCGATCAAGGTCGGCGAGCGCGTCGACGACGAGAAGCTCTCGGCCGCGGTCAAGGCCCTCTACGCGACCGGCTTCTTCCGCGATGTCCGGCTCGAACGCGAGGGCGACGTGCTGGTCGTCGCCGTGCAGGAGCGCCCGACGATCTCGGCGCTGTCGTTCGTCGGCAACAAGGAGTTCGAGACCGACACGATCAAGAAGGCGCTGAAGGACATCGGGCTCGCCGAGGCGCGGATCTTCGACCGCTCCGCGCTCGACCGCGCCGAGCAGGAGCTGAAGCGCCAGTACATCACGCGCGGGCTGTACGCGGCCAGGGTGCAGACGACGGTGACGCCGCAGGAGCGCAACCGGGTCGCGATCAACTTCACGATCGACGAGGGCTCGGCGTCGCGCATCTCGCGCATCAACATCATCGGCGCGACGGCGTTCACCGAGGCGCAGCTCCGCAAGGAGATGACGCTCACGACGCCGGGCTGGCTCACCTGGTACACGAAGAACGACCAGTACTCGAAACAGAAGCTGCAGGGCGACCTCGAGGCGCTGCGCTCGTTCTACCAGAACCGCGGATACCTCGAGTTCGAGATCGAGTCGACGCAGGTGTCGATCTCGCCGGACAAGGAGGACATCTTCATCACGGTCAACGTGGTCGAGGGTCCGCGCTACACGGTCGGCGAGGTGCGGCTTGCCGGCGACCTGGCCGTGGACGAGTCCGAGCTGCGCGGATTCGTGCGCATCCGCGAGGGGGAAGTCTACTCGCGCGAGAAGCTGCAGAAGACCGCCAAGGACATCTCCGACCGGCTCGGCGCCGAGGGCTACGCGTTCGCCAACGTGAACGCGGTGCCCGACATCGACCGCGTGAAGGCCACCGCCGCCTTCACGATCTACGTCGATCCCGGCCGCCGCGTCTACGTGCGCCGCATGAACATCAGCGGGAACACCAAGACGCGCGACGAGGTGATTCGACGCGAGGCGCGGCAGCTCGAGGGCGCGTGGTTCGACGGCCAGCGCATCGAGCGCTCGAAGGTCCGCATCCGGCGGCTGGGCTACTTCGACGACGTGAACGTCGAGACGCCGCCGGTGCCCGGCGCGTCGGACCAGATCGACGTCGAGTTCTCGGTGGTCGAGCGGTCGACCGGCAACCTGCTCGCGGGGCTGGGCTACTCGAGCTCGGAAGGCGTCGTGTTCAACGGTTCGGTGGCGCAGCAGAACGTGTTCGGCTCGGGCAACGCGATCTCGCTCGCGTTCAACACGAGCAAGATCAACCGCACCTACTCGGCCCTGTACACCGAGCCGTACTGGACGGTGGACGGCGTGTCGCGAACGCTCGAGTTCTACGTGCGCCGGCTCGACCCGTCGCAGCTCCTGTCGATCTCGCAGTACTCGTCGGACACGATCGGCGCCGCGGTCGGCTTCGGCGTGCCGGTGACGGAGACGGACACCGTCAACCTCGGATTCCGCTACGACCACACGAAGCTCATGCTGCTGCAGGACAGCCCGCCGGTCTACGTCGACTACGTCGACAGGTTCGGCGCGACGACGAGCGCGTACATCGTCACGCTGGGCTGGGCGCGTGACACGCGCGACGACATTCTCTATCCTAACCAGGGCCGGCTGCAGAGCGTGCTCCTCGAGGTGGGGCTGCCGATCGGCGACCTGTCGTACTACAAGGCGCAGTACGTGCACCAGTGGTTCTGGCCGGTGGTCTCGCCGTGGGTGCTCATGCTGCGCGGCGAGGCAGGCTACGGCGACGGGTACTCGGGCAAGCCGTTGCCGTTCTTCAAGGCGTTCTACGCCGGCGGCGTCGGATCGGTGCGCGGCTACGAGTCGAGCTCGCTCGGACCGCGCGACACCTTCGGCAACGTCCTCGGGGGCAATCGCAAGATCGTGGGCAATGCGGAGCTGTTCTACCCGCTCCTCGCCGGCCAGCAGGCAGTCCGGCTGTCGTTCTTCGCCGACGCGGGCCAGATCTACGCGGAAGGCCTGCAACCGGATTTCGAGTCGTTCCGCTACTCGACCGGCGTCGGGCTCGCGTGGAACTCGCCGCTCGGCCCGCTCAAGTTCAGCTACGCATACCCGATCAACGAGAAGCCCGGCGACAAGATCCAGCGCTTCCAGTTCCAGGTCGGCTCGGTGTTCTGACCCGGGCGACCCGATGCAGGAGACCCAAGTGAAACGCATCCTCTTCCTCGCGGCGGCCGCGGCGCTCGCGGCGACCGCGACCCTCGCGTCGGCCCAGGCGGTCACCGCGGCCTACAAGATCGGCTTCGTCAACACCGAGCGCCTGTTCCGCGAGGCCGCGCCGGCCAAGCGCGCGCAGGCCAAGCTCGAGCGCGAGTTCGCCACGCGCGACGCGGAGGTCCAGAAGCTCACCAAGCAGGTGCGCGACCTGCAGGCGTCGCTCGACAAGGACGGCGCGACGATGGCGGAGAGCGACCGACGCAACAAGGAGCGCGACCTCGCGAACCTGTCGCGCGACCTGCAGCGCGCGCAGCGCGAGTTCCGCGAGGACCTGAACCTGCGCCGCAACGAGGAGCTCGGGCAGCTGCAGGAGCGCGCCAACAAGGTCATCCAGCAGATCGCGGAGAGCGAGAAGTTCGACCTGATCCTGCAGGACCCGGTGGTCTACGCGAGCCAGCGCATCGACATCACCGACAAGGTGATCAAGGCGCTGGCGGACAAGTAGCGCGCGCCCGCGAGGCGCCAGCGCGATGGCGCGGCACGACGCCCCGGCCGCCTGGACGCTCGCCGAGCTCGCTCACCGCAGCGGCGCCGCGCTCGAGGGCGACGGCTCCGTGCGCATCGCGAGCGTCGGGACGCTCGAGGGCGCGGGCGACGGCGCGATCGCGTTCCTCGCAAATCCGAAGTATGCGGCGAATCTCGGGACGACGCGTGCCACCGCGGTGATCGTGGCGCCCGCCGACGCGCCGCGCACGAGCCTGCCCAAGCTGGTCACGCCGCACCCTTACCTCACGTACGCCCGCGTGGCGACGCTGCTGTACCCGCCCGCGCCGCCGTCGCCGGGCGTCCACGCGACCGCCGTCGTCGACGCGCGCGCTGCGATCGCGCCGTCGGCGTCCGTGGGCCCGCACGCGACGGTCGGCGCCGGCGCGTCGATCGGCGAGGGCGTCGTGGTCGGACCGGGGTGCGCGATCGGCCGCGACGTCCGCATCGGGCCGCGATCGCGGCTCGACGCGCACGTCGTGGTCTACGACGGCTGCGTGATCGGGTCGGACACGCTGCTCTGCGCCGGCGCCGTGATCGGCGCCGACGGCTTCGGCCTTGCCGAGGACGGCGGGCGGTGGCTGCGCGTGCCGCAGGTCGGGCGCGTGGTGATCGGCGACCGCGTCGAGATCGGCGCGAACACGACGATCGACCGCGGCGCGATCGACGACACGGTGATCGAGGACGACGTCAAGCTCGACAACCAGATCCAGATCGCGCACAACTGCGTGATCGGCGAGGGCACCGCCATCGCGGGCTGCGTCGGGATCGCGGGGTCGACGCGCGTCGGCCGCCGGTGCCGCATCGGCGGCGCGGCGAGCATCGCCGGGCACCTGTCGATCCCCGACGGGACGACGCTCGGCGGCGCGACGACGGTGCTGTCGTCGATCGCGGAGCCCGGCGCGTACAGCGGCGCCTATCCGGTTCAGCCGTTCGGCGAGTGGCGGCGCAACGCCGCGCGCCTGCGCCAGCTCGACCGCCTTGCGGACCGCATCGCCGCGCTCGAGCGCGCGCTCGCCGCGCGGGAACGCGCGGACTGACCGCCCGGGAGGGGCATGGAAACGCTCGACATCAACGCCATCCGCGCGACGCTGCCGCACCGCTACCCGATGCTGCTCGTCGACCGCGTGCTCGAGCTCGAGCCTGGCGTGCGCATCAAGGCGCTCAAGAACGTGACGATCAACGAGCCGTTCTTCCCGGGGCACTTCCCGCACTACCCGGTCATGCCCGGCGTGCTGATCATCGAGGCGCTCGCCCAGGCCTCCGCGATCGTCGCCTACCGCAGCGACCCCGAGGCGATGGGCGGACGCAAGCTGTTCATGTTCGCCGGGATCGACGACGCGCGCTTCAAGCGGCAGGTGGTGCCGGGAGACACCCTGATCCTCGAGTCGACGTTCCTGAAGGGGATGCGCGACATCGGGAAGTACGCGGTGCGCGCGACCGTCGACGGCCAGCTCGCGTGCGAGGGCACGCTGCTTTCCGTGCTGCGGCCGGCGCCCGCCTCGGGCACGCCCTGACCCGGGCCGCGATGGCGCGCATCCACCCGTCGGCGCTGGTCGATCCCGGCGCCGATCTCGCCGACGACGTCGAGGTCGGGCCGTTCTCGGTCGTCGGCGCGGGTGTCGCGATCGGCGCCGGGACGACGGTCGGACCGCACGTCGTGATCGACGGGAAGACGACGATCGGCGCGCGCAACCGCATCTTCCCGTTCGCGTCGATCGGGCAGATCTCGCAGGACCGCAAGTACGGCGGCGAACCGGTGACGACGACGATCGGCGACGACAACGTCATCCGCGAGTACGTGTCGATCCACGCGGGCACCGCGCAGGACCGCGCCGACACGACGATCGGCAACGGCAACTGGTTCCTCGCCTACACGCACGTCGCGCACGACTGCGTCGTCGGCGACCGCACGACGTGGTCGAACAACGCGCAGGTGGCCGGACACGTGCACGTCGGCGACTGGGCGGTGCTCGGCGCGTACGCGGGCGTCCACCAGTTCTGCCGCGTCGGCGCGCACACGATGCTCGCGGCGGGGGCGATCGTCCTGCAGGACGTTCCTCCTTACACGATCGTGCAGGGTTACCCGGCGGTGCCGAAGGGCACCAACAGCGAGGGATTGCGGCGCCGCGGCTTCACGCCCGCGCAGATCCTCGCGGTGCGCCGAGCGTACAAGACGCTCTATCGCGAGGGCCTGTCGCTCGAGGACGCCCGCGCGCGCCTCGAGCGCGAGGCGGCGAGCGAGCCCGTGCTCGCGCCGCTGGTCGAGTTCCTGTCGGCCGGCGGGCGCGGCATCGTGCGCTGACGGAGGCGACGATGCGCGACGCTGCAGGAACGGCGGCGCCGGTCACCGTGGGGATCGTCGCCGGCGAGGCGTCGGGCGACGCGCTGGCCGCGACGCTGATCGCCGCCGTGCGTGCGCGCCTGCCGCAAGTCCGCTTCGCAGGCGTCGCCGGGCCGAAGATGGCGGCGGCGGGCTGCGAGGTGTGGGAGCCGTCCGAGACGCTCGCGGTCCGCGGAATCGTCGAAGTGGTGCGACATCTTCCGCGGCTCGTGTCGCTTCGCCGTGCGCTCGCGGCGCGACTTGTCGCCGAGCGCGTGCGGCTGTTCATCGGCGTCGACTCGCCCGACTTCAACCTGGGGCTCGAGCGCAGGCTCAAGGCGCGCGGCGTGCGCACGATCCACTTCGTGAGCCCGTCGGTGTGGGCATGGCGGCGCGAACGGCTCGCGACGATCGGCCGCGCGGCGGACCGCGTGCTCGCGCTGTTCCCGTTCGAGCCGCCGCTCTACGAGCAGGCGGGCATCCCGGTGAGCTACGTCGGCCACCCGATGGCCTCGCACGCGGCCTCCGACTGGAGCCGCCGAACGATGCGCGAGCGGCTGCGCATCGGGCTCGCCACGCCGGTGTTCGCGCTGCTGCCCGGCAGCCGGCTCTCGGAGCTCGGGATGCACGCGTCGATGGTCATCGGCGCGGCGAAGCGCATCGCGCGGGCGCGCCCGGACGCGCGGTTCCTCGTGCCGCTCGTCTCGCGCGCGACGCGCGACGCCTTCGAGCAGGCGATCTGGCGCGAGGGAGCGGATCCGGGGACGTTCGCGCTCCTGTACGGGCATGCGAACGACGCCCTCAAGGCGGCGGACATCGGACTCGTGGCTTCGGGCACGGCGACGCTCGAGGCCGCGCTCGCCCGCTGCCCGCACGTGATCTTCTACCGCGTGACCGCGCTCACCGCGAGCATCGTGCGCCGCAGGCTCCTGTTGCCCTGGGTCGGTCTGCCCAACGTGCTCGCGGGCCGCTTCGTCGTGCCGGAACTGATGCAGGAGGACGCGACGCCGGAGAATCTCGCGCAGGCCGCGCTCAACCTGTTCGACGACACCGTCACGCGCCACGCGATCGAGCAGGTGTTCGCCGGCTTCGCGCGCGAGCTCTCGGCCGACACCGGCGCGATCGCCGCCGACGCGGTCGCGCACGAGCTGTCGCTCGCCGTGCCGTCATGATCGCCGCCGGGCCGACAGGCCGGCGGGCGCGAGGCGCGCAGCGCGCGCTTCGCGGGGATCGCACCGGACGCCTCCTCGCGGAGGGGGGGCGCGGTGGCGGCGAAGCGACGGGCGCCGGGGAGCAGGTCCGGTGACGCACGCGCTGTTGCTGGTCGCCGGAGTCGACGAGGCGGGCCGCGGCCCGCTCGCCGGGCCGGTCGTCGCCGCCGCGGTCGTCCTCGATCCGCGCCGGCCGATCGAGGGGCTCGCGGACTCGAAGCTGCTGTCGGCAAGGCGACGCGAAGCGCTCGCGACCGAGATCCGCGCGCATGCGCGCGCGTACGCCGTCGCGCAGGCGGCGGTCGAGGAGATCGACGCGATCAACATCCTCCAGGCGACGATGCTCGCGATGCGGCGCGCGGTCGAGGCGCTGGGCGTGGACCTCGCCGAGGTGCTCGTCGACGGCAACCGCTGCCCGTCGGTCGGCTGCGCGGTGCGCGCGATCGTCGGGGGCGACCGCGACGTGCCCTCGATCTCGGCGGCGTCGATCCTGGCGAAGACGGTGCGCGACGCGCTGCTCGTCGCGCTCGACCGCGAGTATCCGGCCTACGGCTTCGCGCGCCACAAGGGCTACGCGACGCCGGAGCACCTCGCGGCGCTCGCACGGCACGGACCGTGCCCGGCGCACCGGAAGAGCTTCGCGCCCGTCGCGCAGCGCGCGCTCGAGTGGTGACCGCGCCCTGCGGCGCGCGACGCGCCGCAGGGCGCGCGCGAGGCGATCCTGTGCGCGTTCGATCGCCCGCCGCGCAGGATCGTCGGCCATCGTCGGGATGGTAACCTTGCGCCCGCGCCGGGACTCGCCGGGCCACGCGTTCCGACCGGACCGGCCGGCGGCATCGGCGGCCCGGTCCTGCCGGCACGCGGGACCTGCGCGACCCCGGGCGCGGCGAGCGCGACGACGTCGAGGCGCCGACACTCCTGAAATGCGAGCTCACGATGGGTGATGCAGGCGACGAGGTCGGTGACCGGGCGCAGGGCACCGCGAGCGGAGAGTTCACGCGGTCCGATGCGCCCGGACGCCGCGCACTCGTGCTGACGCGGTGCACCGAGGGCGCCTGACCGGCGACGCGACGCGGACGGCCCATGGACGAGACGCTCGCGCGGCTCTTCGACCTCCACGGCCGCGTCGCGCTCGTGACCGGCGGCAGCTCGGGCATCGGGCGTGCGATCGCCGGGGTGCTCGCGGGCGCGGGCGCCCACGTCGTCGTGGCGGCGCGGCGGCGCGAGCCGGTCGACGAGACGGTCGCCGCGCTGATCGCGCGGGGAGGTGCGGCCACGGGCGAGACGGTCGACGTCGGGAATCGCGAGTCGATCGCCGCGCTCGTCGGGCGCCTGGCGCGCGCGCCAGGACCCATCGACATCCTGGTCAACTCGGCCGGGATCAATCTGCGCATGCCGTTCGAGGAGATCCGCGACGACGACTGGGACGCGACGATCGCCGCGAACCTGACCGGCCCGTTCCTGCTCACGCGCGCGCTCGCGCCGGCGATGGCCGCCCGGGGATGGGGACGCATCGTCAACATCGCGTCGCAGCAGGCCGTCCGCGCGTTCGGCAACAGCGGCGCCTACGGCGCGTCGAAGGGCGCGCTGGTCTCGCTCACGCGCTCGACCGCCGAGCGGTGGTCGTCGCGGGGAGTCACGTGCAACGCGATCGTCCCGGGGTTCGTGCTGACGCCGCTCACGCGCGAGGCGTCCGCCGATCCCGCGCGGGTCGCCGCGATGGCGGCGCGCACGATGATCGGGCGCAACGGCGTGCCGGACGACTGCCGCGGCATGGCGCTGCTGCTCGCGAGCGACGCCGGCGCCGCGATCACCGGGCAGGCGCTGTTCGTCGACGGCGGATTTTCCGCGACGTGACCGGCGGCGCAGGGGCGCGCGCAACTATAATGGCATCCCGATCCCCCCGCGCGGACGTCCAGCCGCCGCCGCGTTCCCCCGATGAACGACCGCCTCGACCCTTCGCTCGCGCTGCCGGACCTCGCTGCCATCCGCGCGGCGCAGGCGCGCATCCGTCCGCACGTGCACCGCACGCCGGTGTTCACCTGCGCGGCGATCGACGCCGAGGTGGGCGCGACGCTATGGTTCAAGGGCGAGAACCTCCAGAAGATCGGCGCGTTCAAGGCGCGCGGAGCGTCGAACGCGGTGTTCTCGCTTCCCGACGACGTCGCGCGGCGCGGCGTCGTGACGCACTCCTCCGGCAACCACGGGGCCGCGATCGCCTACGCGGCCGGCCGCCGCGGCATCCCGGCGTGGGTCGTGATGCCCGAGAACGCGGCGAAGGTGAAGCAGGAGAACGTGCGGCGTCTCGGCGCGACGATCCGTCACTCGGCACCCGACGCGGTGTCTCGCGCGGCGGTTTGCGCCGAGGTCGAGCGCGAGACCGGCGCCACGCTCGTCCACCCGTTCGACAACGCCGCCGTGATCGCCGGGCAGGGGACCGCCGCGCTCGAGTTCCTCGAGGACGTGCCTTCGCTGGACGTCGTGATCACGCCGGTGGGCGGGGGCGGCCTCCTGTCGGGCACGTCGATCGCGGCGAAGGGCGTGAAGCCCGGCGTCCGCGTGTTCGGCGCGGAGCCCGCCAATGCCGGCGATGCGGCAGTCGCGTTCAGGTCAGGCAAGGTCGAGCCGCTGCCCGCCGGCAAGGCGACGATCGCCGACGGACTGCGCACGCCGCTTTGCGCGCGCACGCTCGCCGCGATCCGCGCCAACGTCGACGAGGTCGCGACGTGCAGCGAGGACGCGATCGTCCGCGCGATGCGGATGATCTTCGAGCGCATGAAGGTCGTCATCGAGCCGTCGTCGGCCGTGCCGCTCGCGTGCCTGCTCGAGCGGACGCTGGCCGCGCCCGGCGCGCGGATCGGCATCATCCTGTCAGGGGGCAACGTCGACCTCGACCGCCTGCCGTGGCAGCCGTTCCGATGACCTGCCGGTTTCGAACGATGCGCAAACCCGACATCCGCTGCCCGGCATGCCGTTGGCGGCCCGGCGCCGAGGCACGCTGGACCTGCCTGCCGGCCTGCGGCACGGTCTGGAACACCTTCTCGACCGGCGGCAGGTGCCCGGGCTGCGGTGCGCGCTGGCATCGGACGCAATGCCTCGCGTGCGGTGTCGTGTCGCCGCATCGCGACTGGTACCGCGACCCCGACAGCGCCGGCGGCACGACCGGCAGGCGCGAGCTCGTGACGGCCCGCTAGGCTCCCGATGTCGACGCACCTGCCGACCACGCCGTACCCGCGTTTCCACCTCGCGTTCCCGGTCACCGACCTCGCCGAGGCGCGCCGCTTCTACGGGACGTTCCTGGGCTGCGCCGAGGGCCGCAGCGCCGAGGACTGGGTCGACTTCGACTTCTTCGGCCACCAGATCGTCGCGCACAGGGTCGGGACGGGCGGCATGGCCGACGCGACCAGCCTCGTCGACGGGAAGAACGTGCCGGTGCGCCATTTCGGCGTCGTGCTCGAGCTCGCCGCCTGGGATGCGCTCGCGGCGAAGTTGCGAGACGCGGGCGTGTCGTTCGTGATCGAGCCCTACGTGCGCTTCCGCGGGGAGCCGGGGGAGCAGGCGACGATGTTTTTCCTCGACCCGTTCGGCAACGCGATCGAGTTCAAGGCGTTCCGCGACATCGACCGCCTGTTCGCGACCTGACGTCCGCCGGCACCTCTCCGCCGCCGGCTGCCGGCAACGGCGCAGCGACCATGCAGCCGGCCACCGGCCCCTCGGCCGGCGGACCCGTCGTCCCGGATTCCATCGCGCCGCCGCGGTGGTACATTGACGGCGAGCAGCGGGCGGCGGCGGGAATGCTCCGGCCGGTGCGCCGGGCAAGGCGAGAGGCGAACGATGTCCTTCGAGTGGCCGCAGATGCTATGGCTGCTCCTGGCCGTGCCGGGGCTCGTCCTCGCCTACCTGTGGCTGCAGCGGCGGCGCAAGCGCGTCGCGCTGCGCTTCGCGAGCCTGGGCGTGGTGCGCGAGGCGCTCGGGCGCTCGCCCGGATGGCGGCGCCACCTCCCGCCCGTGCTGCTGCTTTTCGCCATCGCCGCACTGATCGTCGCCGCGGCGCGTCCGGGCGCGCGCGTCACGCTTCCGTCGGACCACCGGACGATCGTGCTCGCGATCGACGTGTCGCTGTCGATGCGCGCGGCGGACATCGAGCCGACGCGCCTCGCCGCCGCGCAGGCGGCCGCGAAGACCTTCGTTCAGGCGCAGCCTCCCGAAGTGCGGGTCGCGCTGGTGTCGTTCGCGGGTTCGGCGGCCGTGGTGCAGGCGCCGACGCGCAACCGCGACGACCTCGTCGCGGCGATCGAGCGGCTCGAGCTGCAGCGGCACACGGCGATCGGCAGCGGGATCCTCGCGTCGCTCGCGACCCTGTTCCCGGAGCAGGCCGAGGACCTGACCGCCGCCAACGTTTCCGCCGCGGCGGGCCGCGGGATCGAGCTCGGACGCTCGCTCGACGCCGCGCCGCCGGCGCCCGAGAAGAAGGCGTTCACGCCCGTGCCCGCGGGATCGCACAAGTCCGCGGCGATCATCCTGCTGACCGACGGTCGCCGCACGACCGGTCCCGATCCGATCGACTCGGCGCGCATGGCCGCCGAGCGCGGCGTGCGCATCTACACGGTGGGCTTCGGAACGGCGGAGGGCGCGCCGGTGAGCTTCGACGGCTGGTCGGTCTACATGCGCTTCGACGAGGAGGCGCTCAAGGCGATCGCCGACGTCACCAAGGCCACGTACTTCCACGCGCAGTCGGCGGCCGACCTCGTCAAGGTCTACGAGGGCCTGAACGCGCAGTACGTGTTCGAGCACATCCATACGGAGATCTCGGCGCTGTTCGCGGCCGCGGCCGCGGTGCTCGCGACGCTGGCCGCGGCGCTCTCCGTGCTCTGGTTCCAGCGCATCGCGTGACGCGCACGCTCCTCCTGCAGGACCGGGGGATGCGCTCCTCGCGAAGCAAGCCGAGCTCGCTTCCGCCGCGGGGACGCGTCGACTTGGGGGCGCCCTCGTCCGAGGTGCCGGTCACCGGCGACCCGGGGCAACGCGGCCTCGCTCGATGGGGTTCCTCCCCCAGGCTCGTTCGCGTCGCGAACGCCGCGCCCCCCTCCTGAAGGAAAGGGGCGGGCGCCTCGGGGCGGCCCGTCGCCGCTCATGCCCGCACCGCGGCGATCGCCTCGCGCAGCGGTGCGAACAGCCCGGGCGAGGCGGCGATCACCTCGCTGGTTCGCAGGAACTCGACGCCGCCGGCGAAGTCCCCGACGCGCCCGCCTGCTTCCTTCACGAGCAGCGCGCCCGCGGCGATGTCTCCGGCCTGGCGGCTGGTCACGAAGAAGCCGTCGAGGCGTCCCGCAGCGACGTAGGCGAGGTCGAGCGAGCAGGCGCCGGCGCGGCGCAGTCCGGCGCAGCGCGTCATCACGGCGGTCATCACCGGCAGGTAGGCGGCGATGCGCGCGCTGCCGCGTCCCGGAAACACCGTGCCGACGAGCGCGTCCTCGAGCCGCGTGCACGCGGAAACGCGGATCGGCGCGCCGTTGAGCTGGGCCCCCTTGCCGCGCACGGCCGTGTAGAGCTCGTCGTGTGCGGGGTCGAGCACGGCGGCGTGCGTGACGTCGGTGCCGTGCGCGAGCGCGATCGACACGGCGTAGTGCGGGTAGCCGTGCGCGAAGTTCGTGCCGCCGTCGATCGGGTCGACGATCCACCTGTACGGTGAACCGCCCTTCGCGTCGTTCGCGTCGCCCGCGTCCTCGCCGAGGATCGCGTGCTCGGGAAACGCCGCGCCGATCGTCGCGACGATCGCGCTGCGCGCCTCGTCGCGCGCCGAGGACGCGATCTCGCCGTGCTCCTTCGCGAACGTCGGCAGGCGCTTGAGGTCGCGCCCGGCGTCGACGATCACGGACGCGGCCCGGCGCGCGGCGCGGACCGCCACCGCGAGGACCGGATCGCCGATCATCGGGACGTCCGCCATCACTTCCTCGCCGGGTCGAGCGACTCCTGCTCCATCCGCAGGTAGGTGCCCCACGCATTGATGCGGTTGGCCGGCTCGAACGCCGGGAGCGCGCGGAAGCGCGACCAGTCGGTCTTCGCGTAGGCGTCCTCGAACGGCTCGAGCTCGCGTGCCGCGCGCCCCATCGCCTCGCGCAGGTGGGCGAGGTAGTCGCGCGTGAGCGCGAGATCGCGCGCGACCTCGCGCGACGCCGGCCCATGCCCCGGCACGACTGCCGCGGGGCCGATCGGGATCAGCCGCTCGATGGCGGCGAGCCACTTCCCCGAGTCCGCGTTGCCGACGAAGGGGATGCGTCCGGAGAACAGCAGGTCGCCGGCGAACAGCGTGCGTTCGCCCTCGACCAGAAGCATGATGTCGTCGGGAGCGTGGGCGCCGCCCGTGTCGATGATGCGGAACGTCGTGCCGCCCATCCGGAACGAGGTGTCGCCGTCGACCAGGACGTCGGGTCGTACGAGTTCGGTCGTCTCGTCGACCCACGGGAACAGGTCCGCTCGCCGCTGCGCGAGCCGCTCGGCGGCGAGACCCGACGCGAAGTAATCGAGCGAGCGCCGGTGCGCCCACACCTCGGCGCCTGCCGCCTTCAGCGCCTGCAACCCGTACACGTGATCGGCGTGGTAGTGCGAGACGACGACGCGGCGGATCGGCTCGCGCGTGAGCTTCGCCACCGCCTCGACGATGCCGCGTCCCAGCGCGGGAGTGCCCAACGCGTCGAACACGACGACGCCGTCGCCGGTGACGACGAAGCCCGCGTTCGACATGAACCCGCGATTGGCAGCGCTCGCCATCCCGGGCTCGCCGCGGAACATCCATGCCCGCGCGCTGACGCGCTCGGGAACGAGCGTGATCGAAGGCTGCGCGAGCGTGCCCGCAGCCGCGCACGACGCCGCGAGCAGCGTGACCACGGACCGCAGGAGCGTTCGGCGTCCGGGACCCATGCGCGCATTCTAGCGCCTGCGCAGGCGCGCGACGCACGGCTCACGCGTCGACGCGGTAGCGCCTCATGAAGCGGCGGTCGATGCAGTCCTTCCAGCGCCACACCCAGCGTCCGGCGACGCAGAGGCGTCCGCGGACGGCGACCGCGTGCTTGCCGCCGGTGGAGATGAGCGCGAGCGCGCGTTCCTGCGGCACGTAGCGCGCAAGCGCGCCGCCGGTCGCGGCTGCGCGGAGGTTCGCGGCGAGCGGGGGACCCTGCCTGACCGCGTAGACGCCCGAGCGCGGACGAGAGCGGCCGTCCTGCGAGACGCAGTCGCCCGCGCCGAACACGAACGGATGCGACGGCGAGCGCAGGTTGTCGTCGACGCGCACGAATCCGCGAGGGTCGCACGCGAGCCCCGCAGCGGCGAGCCACGGGGCGGCGGTCGCCGGCGTTGCGCAGAACACGATGTCGGCGGCGACGCGCGCGCCCCCCTCGAGGTGCACGCCGTCCGCGTCGAAGCGCTCGGCGCCGCGGCCGAGGTGCGTCTCGACGCCCGCGGCGACGAGACGCGCGAGCAACGCGCGGCCCGCTGCGGCCGGCAGGTTCGACCGGTCCGACACGAGAACAAGTCGAGGCATGCGCGGCGGATCGTCGCGCACGAGCCGATGGTGCATCGCGAGAAGCACCTCGACGCCGCCCGCGCCTCCGCCGACGACGACGATCCTGCCGACGCGCCCTGCGATCGCGGCCGCGCGCACCTCCGTCCAGCGCGCGAGGAAGGCATCGACCGGCTTCACGCCGGTCGCGTGCTCGCGCGCGCCGGGGAAGTGCATGTCGGGCGCCGAGCCCACGTCCAGCGACGCGATGTCGAACCCGACCCGTTCGCCGGACCCGGTCAGCGCCTCGCGGCGGGCGAGGTCGAGACCGACGACGCGGTCGCGGACCACGCGCCCGCCGGCGAGGCGCGCGAGCGGATCGAGGTCGATGTGGGCCTCGTCGTGCGCGTAGTGGCCGGCGACGAGGCCGGGCAGCATTCCGGAATAGGGCGTGAACCGGTCGGGCGACACGAGGACGATGGACACCCCCGGGGCGGGCGACGCGCCGAACCGGCGCAGCACCTCGACGTGCGCATGCCCGCCGCCCGCGAGCATGATCGTGCGCGCGCTCATCGCGAAGCGTCGTTGTATTGCGGTGCGGCAGCGGCCATCGCGTGTCCTCGGGCGCCCGCGCAAGGGACGCCGCGGCAGCTCCGGATTCCGGAGCCTGGCGGCGCGTGGCGAATCCGCCGCGGCGGGGCGGCGAATTGCCGCGAGGCGGCGGGCGCAGTATAGTCGTCGAGTCTCGCACGGGTGCCTGCGGCACGCGACACCCGGCGCGTTCCGCACCATCCACCCGAGGAGGAGCACGTGGCCGTCACGCTATCGCTGACCGTCAACGGCAAGGCCGTCAACGCGACGGTCGACCCGAGGACGTTGCTCGTCGAGTTGCTGCGCAACCAGCTGGGCCTTACCGGCACGCACGTCGGCTGCGACACCGGGCAATGCGGCGCATGCACCGTCCACGTCGACGGCCGCGCGGTCAAGTCGTGCAACCTCCTCGCGGCGCAGGCGAACGGCGCCGTGGTCGTCACGATCGAGGGGCTCGCGGCGGCGGACGGGACGATGCACCCGATGCAGGCCGCGTTCAAGGAATGCCACGGACTGCAGTGCGGATTCTGCACGACCGGCATGGTGATGAGCGCGATCGACCTCGTGAACCGGCACCCGAAGGCCTCCGAGGCGACGATCCGGGAGGAGCTCGAGGGCAACCTCTGCCGCTGCACCGGCTATCACAACATCGTCAAGGCCGTGGCGCAGGGCGCTGCCGCCATGGCGAAGTGAGGGAGAGGCCATGGGCGCGAACGAGCAGGGCGTGATCGGCAAGTCGATCAGGCGC
Organism: Burkholderiales bacterium; assembly: GCA_905339295.1. Taxonomy (GTDB): domain Bacteria; phylum Pseudomonadota; class Gammaproteobacteria; order Burkholderiales; family Casimicrobiaceae; genus VBCG01. The sequence goes on along the minus strand of CAJPFI010000021.1, from coordinate 189,320 downwards.
AAGGAAGATGGCCGCTTCCTGACCGGGACCGGGCAGTTCACCGACGACATCAATGCCGCCAACCAGAGCGCGGGCGTCTTCCTGCGCTCGCCGCACGCCCACGCGCGCCTCCGCAGCATCGACGCGTCGCGCGCCAAGGCGGCGCCCGGCGTGGTCGCGGTGTTCACCGGCGCGGACCTCGAGGGCGTCAACGGGCTGCCGTGCGGCTGGCTCATCACCGGGACCGACGGCAAGCCGATGAACGAGCCGCCGCACCCGGTGCTCGCGCAGGGCAAGGTCCGTTACGTCGGCGACGCGGTCGCGCTGGTCGTCGCCGAGTCGATCCACCAGGCGAAGGACGCGGCCGAGCTCATCGACGTCGACTACGAGGTGCTGCCGGCCGTGGTCAACTGCGTCGACGCGCTGAAGCCGGGCGCGCCGCAGATCCACGACCAGGCGCCGGGCAACAGGTGCTACACGTGGGCGCTCGGCGACAAGGCGGCGGTCGACGCCGCGTTCGCGAAGGCGGCGCACGTCACGAAGCTCGACCTCGTCAACAACCGGCTGATCCCGAACGCCATCGAGCCGCGCGCCGCGCTCGCGAAGTACGACCGCGCCGAGGACGCCTACACGCTGTGGGTCACGAGCCAGAACCCGCACGTCGAGCGCCTCCTGATGACGGCGTTCGTCCTGGGGCTTCCCGAGCACAAGGTCCGCGTGATCGCGCCCGACGTGGGCGGCGGCTTCGGCTCGAAGATCTACCTGTACGCGGAGGAAACCGCGCTCGTGTGGGCGTCGAAGCGCGTCAACCGGCCGATCAAGTGGGTGGCCGAGCGCAGCGAGTCGTTCCTGACCGACGCGCACGGCCGCGACCACGTGACGCACGCCGAGCTCGCGCTCGACAAGGACGGCAAGTTCCTCGCGCTCCGCGTGACGACGACGGCGAACATGGGCGCGTACCTGTCGACGTTCGCCTCGTGCATCCCGACGATCCTCTACGCGACGCTGCTCGCCGGGCAGTACACGACGCCGGCGATCCATTGCGAGGTGACCGCGTCGTTCACCAACACGGCGCCGGTCGACGCCTACCGCGGCGCGGGGCGTCCCGAGGCGACCTACGTCGTCGAGCGGATCATCCACCAGGCGGCGGTCGAGACCGGCGTTGCGCAGGACGAGCTGCGCCGGCGCAACTTCATCCGCACGTTCCCGTACCAGACCCCGGTCGCGCTCACCTACGACACCGGCGGCTACGACGCATGCCTCGACGAGGCGAACCGGATGGCGGACGTCGCCGGCTTCGCGGCGCGCAAGGCCGAGGCGGCGAAGCGCGGCAAGCTGCGCGGGATCGGCTACGCGTCGTACATCGAGGCCTGCGGGCTCGCGCCGTCGAACGTCGCCGGCGCGCTCGGCGCGCGCGCGGGCCTGTTCGAGGCGGGCGAAGTGCGCGTGCATCCGACCGGCAGCGTGACCGTGTTCACCGGCTCGCACAGCCACGGGCAGGGCCACGAGACGACGTTCGCGCAGGTGGTCGCCGGACGGCTCGGCATTCCGGTCGAGAACGTCGACGTCGTGCATGGCGACACCGGCCGCATCCCGTTCGGCATGGGCACCTACGGGTCGCGCTCGCTCGCGGTGGGCGGCACCGCGATCGTGAAGGCGCTCGAGAAGGTGATCGCGAAAGGCAGGAAGATCGCCGCGCACCTGCTCGAGGCGGCGGAAGGCGACATCGAGTTCAAGGACGGCAAGTTCACCGTGGCGGGCACCGACCGGAGCAAGGCGTTCGGCGAGGTCGCGCTTGCCGCGTACGTGCCGCACAACTACCCGCTCGACAAGCTCGAGCCGGGGCTGAACGAGACCGCGTTCTACGACCCCACCAACTTCACCTATCCGGCGGGGACGCACATCTGCGAGGTCGAGGTCGATCCCGACACCGGCGTCGTGCAGGTCGTGCAGTTCGCGGCCTGCGACGACTTCGGCAACATCATCAATCCGATGATCGTCGAGGGGCAGGTGCACGGTGGCGTCGCGCAGGGGATCGGGCAGGCGCTGCTCGAGAGCTGCGTGTACGACGCGCAGAGCGGCCAGCTCCTGACCGGCAGCTACATGGACTACGCGATGCCGCGCGCCGACGACCTGCCGTCGTTCAAGGTCGGCACCAAGGTGACGCCGTGCACGCACAATCCGCTCGGCGCGAAGGGCTGCGGCGAAGCGGGCGCCATCGGCTCGCCGGCCGCGCTGATGAACGCGGTCCACGACGCGCTGGCGGCCGTCGGCGTGAAGAACCTCGACATGCCGGCGTCGCCGCACCGCGTGTGGCAGGCGATCCAGTCGGCGAAGCGGGCCTGAGGAGGCGACGACCATGTACCCATTCGAATTGCACCGGCCGGCCTCGATCGCCGATGCCGCCGCGCTGCTCGCGAAGACCGGCGGCAAGGCGCTCGCGGGCGGCCAGAGCCTCGTCGCGGCGATGAAGCTGAGGCTCGCGCAGCCTGGACACGTCGTCGACCTCTCCGGACTGGCCGAACTCAAGGGCATCCGGCGCGAAGGCGACGCCGTTTCGATCGGGGCGATGAGCCGGCACGCCGACATCGCCTCGTCGGACGTCGTCAAGGGCGCGATTCCGGCGCTCGCGGCGCTCGCGGAAGGCATCGGCGACCGGCAGGTCCGCAACGTGGGGACGATCGGCGGCTCGCTCGCGAACAACGATCCTGCGGCCGACTGGCCGGCGGCCGTTCTCGGCCTGAACGCGACGGTCCACACGAACAAGCGCAAGGTCCCGGCCGACGAGTACTTCCGCGGCATGTACGAGACCGCACTTGCCGACGACGAGATCATCGTGTCGGTGAGCTTCCCGGTGCCGAAGAAGGCCGCCTACGCGAAGTTTCCGAATCCGGCGTCGCGATTCGCGCTGGTCGGCGTGTTCGTCGCGCTGTCGGGCCCGGGGGTGCGCGTGGCCGTCACCGGCGCCGCGTCGTCGGTGTTCCGCTGCAAGCCGCTCGAGGACGCTCTCGCGAGGTCCTTCACTGCGGCTGCGGCCAAGGCGGTCAAGGTCGACGCGGCGGGGCTCAACGCCGACCTGCACGGGTCGCCGGCCTATCGCGCCCACCTGGTCAGCGTGATGGCCGCGCGGGCCGTGACGTCGGCGGGCTGACGCGTCCCGCATGACCGGCGGGCGGCGCGGGTGGGTCGAGCCCGTTCCGCCGGGCGGGTCGTCACCGCCGCGATCCCTCGTCGACGGCCGGGGGTTCGCACGCGGCGCAGGGACCTTGAACACGGACGGCGGACCCTCTAGGCTGGCGGGTGGCCGCCGTCGGGTCGGCGCGACGGTGGGCGGGCGGGACGATGACGCGTTGTCACCACGGTGGCCGCCCGCAGCTGCGACGGGCGCCGTCCTGGGCACCGATCCGACCGGGAGCCTCGCGACGCGCCACTCGTGCTCGCCGATCGCAATCCCGTGACGACGACCAGCGAATCCAGCAGCGAATCGGACGGCGGCCGCGTGATCCTCGACGTCGAGGACGCGCGCGATGTCGGCCCGACCGAAGCGGAAGGCCTCATCCGCGAATGTCTCGCGTTGACCTACCGGCGCATCGACGCCGCCACCTGGCGGGCGCTCGACGAACTGGCGACCGCGGCACCCGACGACGCGGAAGGCCCGCCGCCGGGTTCACCCCCCGAGACGGCGGCGGTGACTCTCGCGCGTGCCGTGCGACGCGAGCGCAGCAAGTTCTTCTCGTGTTTCCGGTCGGAGTTCGACGAGCTTTTCCAGGCGCGCCGGGACGGCAGGCGTCGCGAGCGCCAGCAACGCCACCGGGAGAGCGGGACGCTGGCGCTCGTCGAGGACCTGGACCTGAGCGGACAGGTCGCGCTGAAGAGCGCCGTGCTCGGAATGCAGAGCGCCACGCGCGAGGTCGGACTGGGATTCGACCTGCGCGCGCGCATCGTCATGCGCGAACCGCCCACCGGCGGCGACTACCAGAATCCGTGGGGTTCCGAACTCGTGTGCGACGCGCTGGGCAATGCGTGCCGGCGCCTCTGGGGCCACGACCACGCCTGGCGGCCGATCATGGAGCACCTGGTGCGAGGGCTCACGCCCGAAGTGGTGGCGCTCCATCGCGAGATCGACGCGCTGCTGCAGGAGCGCGACATTCTTCCGGTGTTGCGCGTGCGTACGCGCAAGCGCGGCGGACCGGCCGTGCAGGGCGACGAGCGGAGCCTCTATGACAAGGTGCTGGAGCGCCTGTCCCGCGACTCCTCGCCGCAAGAACGCGGCACGGGAGGGCCGCTTCCGGGGGGGGCGGGCGCGCCCGCCCGGGCCGAGGACCTCGCCGCCGGCGTCGGGGCCGGTGGCGGGCGGGCGCCCGACCTGCGGTCCGATGCCGATCCGGGCGCCGGATTCCACGCCGGCGCGTCGTGGTCGGCGCTGCTGCGTGCGCTGAGCCTGCTGGAGTCCCGAGCCGCGGGCACGGAGGCGTCGAGGGTCCTCCGGGGCGTCGAGGCGGCGATGCTGCACGACGGCCCGTCCAACGCGATGCCCGCGCTCGCCGGCGCGGTCGCACAAGGCGGCGGCTCGGCGATCGACCTGGTGACGCTGCGCATCCTGTCGGCCGTACTCGACGAGGTCTTCGACAACCCGTTCCTGCCGGCGGAGATCAAGACCGTGTTCGGCCGCCTGCAGATTCCGATCCTCAAGGCCTCGCTGCTCGATCCGCGGATGCTGTCGCAACCGGCGCATCCGGTGCGCCGATTCTTCGACGCGCTGGCCGGCGCGTCGGTGGGGCTTCGCCCGGGGGATGCCCGGGACACGCCGTTCATCGACCTGGCGGACCGCCTGGCGACGCTCGTGCGCGACGCCTTCGACGACGACCCGGGGGTCTTCGATCGGGCGCGCGAGGAACTCGACGCGTTCCTCGACACGGAGCGGGCCGCCTTCAACAGGCATCTGGCGCAGGCCACCCCGCCTCTGGTCGCGCTGGACGAGGAGCAGGCGGCGCGCGCGCGCGTCCGCACGGCGATCGCGGTCCGCCACGCCACGCACGACGTGCCTGCCGAGCTCCGCGCGTTCCTAGAACACGAGGCGCTCGCCCGCCTCACGGCCGTCTACCTGGCGGACGGACCGGACAGCGCGGCGTGGAAGGACGAGCTGCAGACGATCGACGATCTCCTCTGGAGCATCGCGCCCGAGCCGGGCGCCGAGGCCCGGCGGCGCCTGGTGCAGCTCATCCCCGAGCTCGTGAAGAAGATCGGCGAGTGCTGGCCGGCCGACGACGCCGGGCGTGCACGCCGCAAGATCTTCCTCACGCGCCTCTATCACCTGCACATCGAGGCGCTGAAGCCGCCGCTGCCCGAGCTTCCGGCGTCGGGGGACGACGCGACACCCGATCCGCCGGCCAGGGTCGCGCCCGCGGCGCGTGCGCCGGCGCCGGATCGCGCGCCTCGCGACGAGGAAGCCGAGGCCGTCGAGACGCTCATGCGCGGCGACTGGTGCGTGTTCACCAGCGAGGATTCGGGGGCGCCGCTGCTCGCGCGGTTCGCGTGGCGCTCGCCTCACGGCACACAACTGCTGTTCACGCATCGCGACGGGTCGGTCGCGGTGACGCACACGCCGGAAACGCTCGCCGACGCGTTCCGCCGCGAGCGGGCACGCGTCGCCGTGGAGGCGGTGCCGCTGTTCGAGCGCGCGATGGAGCGGATGCTTGCGGAATCCGGCCCGCCGTAGGTCGCGCGGCGTCGCCGGAAAGGTCGCGCCGGGCCGGGCAGACGACTCTTGGTATGCTTGCGGGCGTCTCCCGCGGCGGCGTCGAAGGTGCAGCTCCGCTCGTAGGCCGTGCCCGCCCCCATGAGCGATCCGCTGACCCCCGTTCCCCCGCCCGCGTCGGTCGACGCGACGCTGGACCTCCTCGCCTCGCAGGACTACGTCGCCGACCGCCGCCTCGCGACGGCGGTGTTCCTGTCGTTGAAGCTCGGGCGCCCGCTGTTCCTCGAAGGCGAGGCGGGCGTGGGCAAGACCGAGATCGCCAAGGTCCTGGCGAACGCGCAGCGGCGTCGGCTCGTGCGGCTGCAATGCTACGAGGGCCTCGACACGGCGTCGGCGGTCTACGAATGGAACTATCCGCGGCAGATGATCGAGATCCGCCTCGCGGAAGCGGGCGGGCACGTCGTGCGCGACGACCTCGCGCACGACATCTTCACCACGCGTTTCCTGCTCAAGCGTCCCATCCTCGAGGCGCTGGCGCCGCTGGACGGCATCGCGCCGGTGCTGCTGATCGACGAGCTCGACCGTGCCGACGAGCCGTTCGAGGCCTACTTGCTCGAGGTGCTCGCCGAGTACCAGGTGACGATCCCCGAACTCGGGCCGATCCGCGCGGTTCATCCTCCGGCGGTGGTCATCACGTCGAACCGCACGCGCGAGATCCACGACGCGATCAAGCGCCGCTGCCTGTACCACTGGGTCGATTACCCGGACGCGGTGCGCGAGCTCGCGATCGTCCGGCGCAAGTGCCCGCGCGCGCCGGAGTCGCTCGCGCGCGAACTGGTCGCGTTCACGCAGAGGCTGCGCACGATGGACCTGTTCAAGGCGCCCGGCGTCGCCGAGACGCTCGACTGGGCCGAGGCGCTGGTCGCGCTCGACCGCATCGCGCTCGATCCGGCGACGGTCGCCGACACGATCGGCGTGCTGCTCAAGTACCAGGACGACGTCGGCGCGATCACGCCCGAGGTCGCCGAGAAGCTCGTCGCCGAGGCGCAGGCGTCCGGCATCCGGCTTTGATCCCCGTCAGCGGAAGCGCGCGGTCGGCGCATGCCGGATCGCGGCGCGCCCGTTTGTTGCAGTGCGATTTTCCGCGTGGATTTCCGCCGGCCGTTGCGCTAGGCTCCAAGATTGCTTTCTCCCGCCGCGTGACTCGTCCCCGGATCGCCATGCCCCCGCGCCTCGCCCGACCGGTCATCGCGCTCGTCCTGTGGCTGGCCGCCGCGCATGCCGGCGCCCAGGGGTTCAGCTTCTCGACGCCCGACGAGGATGACCGCGCCGAGCGCGAGGCGCGCGAGAGCCGCATCGCGGAGCGGCTCTCGACCCCGTGCCGCTCGGATCTCAGGAACCGGAAGATCATGGTCGTGATCGGCGAGCGACGTGCGGACGGCGTCGTCTCCGCCGAGCAGAGGAACTACGGCCCGCACTACGACGCGATCAACCGGCGGCTGCGCGCGCTGGGGCTCAGGACCTACACGCCGGAGGAGATCCGCCGCCAGATCGCGCAGGCGGAGATCGACGCCACGATGCGCAACGACCCGGACGCCGCGCTCTCGGCGTCGAAGCGCCTGGGCGCGAGCTTCGTGCTGCGCGGGTTGATCTCGTCGCAGGCGACGCGCCACCCGGTGATGGCGGTCAACCAGGTGTCGGTGAGCCTGGGCTTCACGCTCACCGGGGCCGACGGCCGGCAGATCTCGACGGCCGACGCGCACTCGGCGTCCTATGCGGGCGCCGACGTCTCGCGCATGGCGCTCACGCTGGTCAACGAGCAGGCCGACGAGGTGGTCGCCACGCTCTACGCCGACTACTGCCGCAAGGCCGGGCTGGGGACCGCGCCCCGGTCCGCGCCGAGGAAGAAATAGTTCGTCGCGGCCGACGCCCCCGAACGTCAACGACAGGAGAGGAACCGACATGAGACATCGACGCTGCATGACCGTCTCGCTCGCGCTCGCGCTGGTGCTCGGGGCGCCGATCGCCGTCGCCCAGCCGACGTTCGGCAATCCGTCGCCGACCGCGGGCGGCAGGACCTCGCAGCAGGCGAACGAGTCGGCCGACCAGGCGCTCTACCAGTCGGTCGAGTACGCGAACCGGAACCGGAAGGGCCCCGCGCTCGTCGTCATCCCCGGCGAGATCAAGAGCAACAACGCGACGTTCACGCAGAAGTTCACGGCGAACAACATCGCGGACTACGCGGAGCTCGAGCTGTCGAACGCCAACTTCCAGGTGCTGGAGCGCTCGAATCTCGGGCCGGTCCTGCGCGAGTTCGAGCTCGCGTACAACCTCGGCGATCCCGACCAGGCGCGCAAGTTCCTGCGCATGGGCAAGCTCAGGAGCACCAAGTACGTCGTCAAGTTCGACATCCTGAAGACCGAGCAGATCGCGCAGGCGCAGTCGGGCTTCGACGGCCGCGCGATCGGCGACATGGCGGCGCTCGCCGGCGTGTTCAGCGGATCGTGGCGCGGCGCGCAGGCGGGCACCGTGGCCGGCCGCGGCATCGGGTCGGTCCAGACGAACGAGGCCACCAGCGTCTGGATCATCGGGATGCGTTACAAGATCATCAACGCCGAGACCACCGAGCAGCTCGCGCAGGGCTACACCGAGGAGAAGATGGAGGTCGGCGCGACCTCGCAGTCCGTGCTCGGCGTGTCGCAGTCGCAGAAGGGCGGCGTGGGCCTCGACACGATGGTGCAGCGGCTGGTGCAGAAGTCGGTCTGGGAGATCGACAGCAAGTACAAGTGAGACCCCCGAAGCGCGCTGCGCGAGCCTTCCCCCCGGGGACACGGCCACCGCGGCAAGCGCGGGGGGGCGGCGGGCCGACGCCGGCGCTCGTGCCGGCGTCGCCGTCTTGACCGGTCACGCGGGGACGAGGAATGCCTTCGATCGACAAGCTCGGCAGGTACGAGATCCGGCGCGAGCTCGGCCGCGGCGCGATGGGCGTCGTCTACGAGGCCTACGACCCGATGATCAAGCGCGTCGTCGCGCTCAAGACCATCCGGGCCGACCAGCTCGACCGCGCCGAGGCGCCGGTCGTCGTCGCGCGCTTCCGGCGCGAGGCGGAAGCCGCCGGGCGGCTGCACCACCCGAACATCGTCTCGATCTTCGACTTCGACGAGGACGGCGGCACGTCGTTCATCGCGATGGAGTACGTCGCGGGCCGCGACCTGAAGGTGCGCTTCGACGCGGGCGAGCGCTTCCCGGTGGCGGAGGCGGTGCGCCTCACCGGGCAGATCCTCGACGCGCTCGACTTCTCGCACCGGCAGGGCGTCGTCCACCGCGACATCAAGCCCGCCAACGTCTTCCTGCAGGACGACGGCACGATCAAGGTCGCGGATTTCGGCATCGCGCACCTCGACTCGTCGTCGCTCACGCAGACGGGCTCGGTGATGGGCACGCCGAGCTGCATGTCGCCCGAGCAGATCCTCGGGCTGCCGGTGGACGGGCGCACCGACGTGTTCTCGACTGGCGTGATCCTCTACCAGTTCGTCACCGGCGAGCGGCCGTTCGGCGGCGCGGCGACCACGACGACGATGCAGAAGGTACTGAAGGAGGACCCGCTTCCGCCGTCGACGCTGAACGTGCAGTTGCCCGACGCGATGGATGCGATCGTGAAGAAGGCGCTCGCGAAGCGCCCGGAGGACCGATACGCGTCGGCTGCCGAGTTCGCGACGGCGTTGCGCGCGCTGGCCTTGCCGCGCCCGGCTGCCGCATCCGCACCGACCGCCGCGTCCTTCGACGGCGAGGCAACCTTCGTTGTCGCGCCGTCGGCGCGCAAGCCGGCGGCCTCGCCGCCGCCGGAATCGCCGGCGGCAACGTCGCCGGCGGGCGGCGTGTCGACGGTCCCCGCGAAACCGTCGTACGCGCGCGTCGCTGCGTCGTCGCCACCCGCGTCGCCGACGGGAACGCGACGGCCCGCCATCGCGATCGTCGTGACGGTCGTCGCGCTCGCGATCGCCGCCGGACTCTGGTGGTGGATGGAGACCGACGTCGGCGAGACGAGGAAGTCGTCCTCGGCGGCGCCCGGGGTCGTCGAGTCTGCGCCGGCAGCGCCGACGTCGCCCGTGCCCGTGCAGCCGCCGGCCGCCGCGCCCGCGACGGCCGCGCCGTCATCCGATCCGGGAGCCGTGTTGATTGCGGCGGCCGGCTTCGCCGATCCGAACGACCCGCGCTATGCGGGCGATGCGGCGAAGCTCGCGGGCGGCGTGCGCGCGGATGCGCGCGGCCAGCTCGTGCAGAAGGCGCTGGGACTCCTCGTCGACCGCGACTCGCTCGCGACCCATTACGAGATGCTGAACACGCGCTTCGTCGCGAGGAGCGGCGAGTTCATCCGGACGGTCGTGCGCGAGAGCGAACCCGTCGTCGGAAGGGACGGGCTCGCGTCGATGACCACCGAGGCGATCGTCAACGTCAAGGCGGTGCAGAAGTCGCTGAACGAGATGACCAGGAGCGAGCGCGTCGGGCTGATCCGCGCGAACGGCGACCCGCGCATCGCGATCTCGATCGTCGCAGGCGATGCCGACCGGCCCGACGTGCCGCCACGTCGCTCGCCGGTGGCCGAGAACCTGCTCGCGGAGCGCATCAGGTCGTTCGGCTTCCGCACCTGGTCCGAGGACGGCGCCGAGGCCGGCAAGGCGGCGGACTTCGCGGTGACCGGCGTGGCGAACGTGCGCCGGCTGTCGACGCGCCTCGAGGCATCGGGGATCACCGTGACCAAGTACGCGCTCTCGTCGTGGACGATCAAGTGCGTCGACCGCGCGACGGGCGAGGAGATCTACCACAACACCGCGCTCCCGAAGGGTGCGGGCAGCTGGGCGAGCGAGGAGGAGGCGCTGAAGGCGATCGGCGCGAGGATCGCCGACGAGTTCTCGCGCGATTTCTTCCTGCAGCACGTGAGCGTCGCAGGCCGGCGCGTCACGCTGACCATCGACGGCCTGCCCGGCGGCCACGCGGCGGATCTCGTCGGGCGCGAGTTCATCGGACTGCCCGCCGTCCTCGAGGCGCGCGCGCGCGCCGGGACGGGCCCGCGTGCGTGGGACCTGGTGCTCGCCGGCAGCGGCCCGGCCGCGGACCTCGTATCGTCGGGCGTACTCGCGCCGCTCAACGCCAAGCTCGGCAGGGCATGCTTCGCGCCGGGGGCGACGAGCGGCGACGAGGTTCGCGCGCGCTTCGACCCGGCCTGCGGCGAGGCCGACGTGATCTCGCGCCTCGAGACCCATCCGCCGGCGGGGCTGTACGGTGCGCCGGCCGGGCGCCAGAAGTCGGTGACCACCAATCCCGAGACGCTGAGGAAGCTCTCGCTGTGACGACGACCGGCGCGCCGGCCGCGCGCTTCGTCTCGCGGCTGCCGAAGGGCCACCTGCCCGAGAACGTTCTGCACTTCGTGCGCGTGCTGCGCGGCGCCGGCCTGCCGGTCGGCCCGGCGAAGGTGATCGACGCGCTGGCGGCGGTCGAGGCCGTGGGCGTGGCCAACCGGACCGATTTCCGCGAGGCGCTCGCGGCCGTGCTGTGCAGCCGGCGCGAGCACCTCGACCTCTACGAGCAGGCGTTCGACCTGTTCTGGCGAAATCCGAAGCTGCTCGAGAAGATCGTCGCGTCGATGTTGCCGCGCGTCACCGACCGCACCAACCGGGAGCACGCGCCGCCCGACGTCCCCGCACGTCTCGCCGAGGCGATGGCGCCGCCGCCGGGCGCCACGCCGCGCCGCGACGACGACGACGAGGTGACGCTCGACGCGGCGTTCACATTCTCGCCGCGCGAGGTGCTGCAGACGCACGATTTCGCGACGATGACCGCCGGCGAACTCGCGCAGGTGAAGCGGATGATCGCGCGCCTGCGCCTGCCGCTTCCCGCGGTGCCGATGCGGCGCACGCGTCCCGCGAGCCGCGGGACGCGCATCGACCTGCGCGCGACGCTGCGGCGCTCGGTGAGCGCCGCGGGGGTCGCCGCGCCGCTGGCGTTTCGCGCGCGCACCTGGCGCGCGCCGCCGCTCGTGGTGCTGTGCGACATCTCGGGGTCGATGGACCGCTACACGCGGATGATGCTGCACTTCCTGCACGCGATCACGAACGACCGCCACCGCGTCCACGTGCTGCTGTTCGGCACGCGCCTCACCAACGTCACGCGGCACCTCAAGCACCGCGACGTGGACGTCGCGCTCGCGCGCGTCGCGACGTCGGTCGCGGACTGGGCGGGCGGCACGCGCATCGGCGCCTCGCTCGCCGAATTCAACCGGCGCTGGTCGCGGCGGCTGCTCGGCCAGAACGCGGTCGTGCTGCTGATCAGCGACGGGCTGGATGCCGAGTCGGGCGCCGGGCTCGAGCGCGAGATGGAGCGGCTCGCGAAGTCGTGCCGGCGGCTCGTCTGGCTCAACCCGCTGCTGCGCTATGCCGATTTCGAGGCGCGCCCGGCCGGTATCCGGGCGATGCTGCCGTGGGTCGACGACTTCCTGCCGGTGCACAACCTCGCCTCGCTGGAGGCGCTCGCGGCGACGCTGTCGCGCGCGCAGCCCGCGGCGGGCCGGCGGGGCGCCGTTCGTGCGGAGAGCGCAATGCGCGCCGACCCGCGGAAGGTGCGGTGACCCCGGGCGGCCGGCGCGCTCCCTCAGGGACGCGCCGCGCGGGCGGGCGCGCACAAGGGGCGTGAAAGGTCGCCGCCGGGCGCGCCAGGCGAGCCCGCGGGATGGCCGGGGAAACCGGAGGTCAGGACGCGAGGTCGAACGTCACGTGGCCGCGACCGGCCATCGCGACGCGCTCCAGGTCGGCGGTGGAACGCTCGTGGGCGCCGCGCAGCGTCAGCGACAGGCCGCGTTCGGCGGCCTGCTGCGCCAGCGCGATCAGGTCGGCCAGCGGGAGCGACGAATGGACGGCGACGCTCGCTCCCAGCCGCATCAGCGACTGGGCAAGGCGGACGTCACGGCTGTCGCGGGAGGCGGGGGCGTCCCGCGGGGGCTGGGTGTCGGTATCGAGGGCCATGCGCTAAAGTAGCATATTGCGTGCCCGCGACCCCCGGCCGCGGGCGTTGATACCATGGACATTTCCCACACCCGTTTCGTCCCGGCGCCGCGCGAGACCGTCTGGGAAGCCCTGAACGATCCCGAGGCGCTCAGGGCCTGCATCCCGGGATGCGAATCGTTCGTCCGGGAAGCCGACGGCACGTGGTCGGCGACGGTCGCCACGAAGATCGGCCCGGTGTCGGCGCGCTTCGCCGGACGGGTCGAGCTTGCCGACGTCGACGCGCCGAACGGCTATACGCTCAAGTTCAACGGGCAGGGCGGGGCGGCCGGCTTCGCGAGTGGCAGCGCGAAGGTGACCCTCGCGCCGGCGGTCGGGGGGACGACGCTGTCGTACACGGCGAGCGCCCAGATCGGCGGCAAGCTCGCGCAGATCGGCTCGCGCCTGGTCGACGGCGCGGCCGCGAAGCTCGCCGACGACTTCTTCGCGCGCCTGTCGGAGCGCGTTGCGCCGACGGCGGGCGCGGATCTCGCGACGCCGGCGCCCGCGCCGCTGCTGCCGGAGACGCCCGTCAGCGGAACCTGGGTGCGGTATGCTGCGATCGCCGCCATCGTCGCGCTGATCCTCTGGCTCGCGACGACCGGCGGAGTGCGATTCTGAGGAGCGTTCGATGGACAGCGTCGATCTCGAGGTCCTGAAGCGCAGCGCGGAGTGGGTCGAGGCCGGCCGCCGCGTGCTGCTCGTCACCGTGGTGAAGACCTGGGGCAGCTCGCCGCGGCCCGAGGGAGCGATGCTGGCCGTGCGCGACGACGGCCACGTCGTCGGCTCGGTATCGGGCGGCTGCATCGAGGACGACATCATCGACCGCGTGCGCCGCGAAGGCCTGACGGCGCAGGCGTCGTCGGTCGTCACCTACGGCGTGTCCGCGGACGAGGCGCGGCGCTTCGGCCTGCCCTGCGGCGGGACGATCCAGCTCGTGCTCGAGCTGCTCTCGAAGGAATCGGGTATCCTCGCGCTGCTGCGCGAGATCGAGGCGGGGCATCTCGTCGCGCGCAAGCTCGACATCGGCAGCGGATTCGCGACGCTGCACCCGGCGAAGGCGACCGACGGGCTCGCCTTCGACGGCCGGACGCTCGTGACGATCCACGGGCCGCGATACCGGATGCTCGTGATCGGCGCGTCGCAGCTGTCGAAGTACCTCGCGCAGATCGCGGTGGGACTCGACTACCAGGTCACCGTCTGCGATCCGCGCGAGGAGTACACCGAGACCTGGGACGTTCCCGGCGTGACGCTCGTGCGCACGATGCCCGACGACACCGTGCACGCGATGCGCCTCGACGAGCGCTGCGCGGTCGTCGCGCTCACCCACGACCCGAAGCTCGATGACCTCGCGCTGATGGAGGCGCTGAAGTCGCGTGCGTTCTACATCGGCGCGCTCGGCTCGCGAGCCAACAACGAGAAGCGTCGTGAGCGCCTGCTGCAGCTCGACCTGAGCGCGACCGAGATCGCGCGCCTGCACGGCCCGATCGGGCTCTACATCGGCAGCCGCACGCCGCCGGAGATCGCGATCTCGATCCTCGCGGAGATCACGGCGGTCAAGAACGGCGTGCCCGAGAACGTGCGCGTCAACGTCGCGATCGCGAAGGCCGACCAGGCCGCAACGGCCGCATGCTCGATCGCCCAAGGGGCATGACCGTGGGCACCCCCGCCTTCGCGAAGGCGTGCCCGCGCGTGGCGCGGGCGGTCCTCGTTGCCGCGGCCTGCGCAAGCACGCTCGCGTGGGCGCAGGCGCCCCGGGATGCCACGGCGACCGAGCGCCGGGTCGAGATCCGCGCCGACGCGAAGGTGACGGCGGCGCAACGCGAGAGGCTGCAGCGCCATGCCGACCTCGGCATGGACGCGCTGCGCCGCTACGTCTGGATCACCCGCGGCATCCACAACTGGCAGGTCGGGGAGCTGGTCCGGCAGTCCTGACCGCCGCCGGGCCCCCGGATCGTTTCGCACGGCTTCACGCGCGCCCGGCCGGCGGATCGCGCCAGCGCGCGAGATCGTCCGCGGTGTCGACGTCCCACAGCAGCGGAAGCTCGGCCCAGCTCGCCCCCGCGCGCGCCAGCGCCGCGCGCGTTGCGGACATCACCGCGGGCGTGCTCCACGCGATGCCGGCGAACGCGTCGACGTCGCGCGCGAGTCCGACGAGCGCGTAGCCGCCGTCCTCGACCGGGCCGATCACGGCGTCGCACTCGTCGAGCGCCTCCGACGCGGAGGCGAGGTAGTCCGCGTCGATCGCAGGGCAATCGGTGCCGATCAGGATCGGCACGTCGCCGCGGGCGAGCGCGCAGCCCAGCGCATGGCGCATGCGCGCGCCGAGGTCGTTTCCGTGCTGGCCGTGCAGCGTCGCGCCGGCGTCGCGCGCCCATTGGACCAGCGACGGGTGCGCGATGTCGGGCGTGCACCACAGCTCGATCGACGCGACGACACCGCGCTCGCGCGCCTGCTTCGCCACGCTCAGCGCGTGCAGCGCGAGATCGCGATAGGCATCCGCCGCCGGCTCGTCGCCCAGCGAGCGGGCGAGACGCGTCTTGACCTTGCCGGGCTCCGGCGCCCTGGCGAAGACCTGCAGGATGCGCCGCCGCCGACCGGGCGGCATGCGGTAGGCCTGCGCGAGCCGGGCGGGATCGGCGCCGAGGGCGTGGGCCGCACGCAGACGCCACATCAGCGCGATCGTGGGCCATGCGCCGCCGTCGTCCCAGCGTCGCCCGGACGTGCGGATGCGCGACGCGATGCATGCCGGACGCCCGGCACGGCGCTTCAGCGTCCGCGACAGCTCGACATCCTCCATCAGAGGGATCCGCGGGAAGCCGCCGACCGACGCGAAGAGCGCACGCTCGACGAACATTCCCTGGTCGCCGGTCGCGATGCCGGTCAGCCGGGAGCGCCAGTTCATCGCCATCGCGACCACGGGCAGCAGGGGCGAGCGTCCGTCGATCGTCACGTCGAAGCGTCCCCAGCGGCGGCCGGCGCGGTTCGCGCGCGAGATGGCCTCGATCGCGTCCGGGGGCAGGCGCGAGTCGGCGTGCAGGAACAGGAGGACGTCGCCCGTCGCGACGGCCGCGCCGGCGTTCATCTGCGACGCGCGCCCGCGCGGCGCGGTGAGCACGCGATCGGCGCGCGGCATCGCGAGCGGGACCGTGGCGTCGCCGCTGCCGCCGTCGACGACGACGACCTGGTGCCCCTGCGCGCGCAGCGGCGCGAGCGCGTCGAGCGCGGCCGCGATTCGCGGCGCCTCGTCGAGCGCGGGGACCACGATCGACACTCTCGATCCGGGCATGGTCGGCACGGCCGGTCGCGGCGGCTCCGGGGCGTCAGCGCCGCGGCGGCGTCCCGTTCAGCGTCCAGTCGTAGGTGATCCACTCGACCAGGTAGGCATCGCGCGCCAGCGCCGCGGCGACGTCGGCGTCCGCGACATGACGGCTGATGTACTTCTGCACCGAGCCCGCGCCGCGGAAATCCTCCCCGAACCACCTGAAGATCTCCGAGAGCTCCGCGATGCGCGATGCCTTGTCGTACCTGTTGCGGAACGGATCGTTGACGAACAGGCGCGCCTGGTCGTCGAGCTGCGTGTCGAGCTTCGCGGAAACGTAGGCTTCCTGGCGCAGCGGCGGACACGACTTCGACGCGCACGCGATCGCGAAATGGATGCGCGGCTCGCCCATCGGGCGCAGGACCTCGTGCTCCAGGCCCTGGAGCGTGATCCTGCGTCCGTCCAGCGGCCACTCGCGCAACCGGAAGTAGCGCACGCGGCCGAGGAGCGAGGACGGCGACAACCCGTCGAGGATGCCCTGGATCGCGAAGGCGTTGTAGGCGTTGATGTGGTAGGCGAGCCGCTCGGCCCTGGTCTCGAGCCTTGCGGGCGCTGCGAGGGCGGCGAGGTAGGCCTTGAAGGCCGCGCTGTCCTGGAAGCCGCGGTAGTCGACGTCGCCGTTTCGCACGTGCTGGCGCAGGAGCGCGTCGAACGGCGCGTGGTCGATGCCCTGCGCGACCGCGGAGCCGGCTGCGAGCGGCAGTGCGACGCACAGCACGAGGCCGGCGAGCCGCGCGCGCCATCGCGCGATCGGGCCGGCTAGGGTGGCGGGAACGGGCACGGGCACGCCTTTCCGAAGGTCGAGGGTCAGCCGTCCGGCGCCGCGGCGCGGCGCATGCGCCACTTGCGGATCGCGATGGGCACCAGCGCGAATACGCCGAGCAGCGCGAACGCGCCCAGCGTCTCGGCGGAGACGAGGCCCTGGAGCGAATCGATGCGCCCGAGCGACTGGCCGAGGTTCACGAACACGAACGTGCCCGGGATGATGCCGACGAACGTCGCGAGCACGTAGGTCCCGAGAGGTATCGTCGAGAACGCGGGCGCGAGATTGACGAGGAAGAACGGGAACGCCGGCACGAGGCGCAGGAACAGCAGGTAGCTGAGCGCGTTCTCGGTGAAGCCGGCGTTGATGCGCTCGCCGAGCGCACCCAGACGCCTGCGCGCGGCGTCCGCGAAGACGTAGCGCGCGGCGAGGAACACGATCGTCGCGCCGACCGTGGCTGCGATCACGACCAGCACCGTTCCCACCCATCGGCCGAAGACGAATCCCATGGCCAGCGACAGCACGAGGCCGCCGGGCAGGCTGAACGCGACGGCGCCGGCGTAGACCAGGAACGCGATCGCGAGCGAGGCGGCGAAGCGGGCCTCGGTGAACGCGAGCATGGCGTCGCGGTTCGCCTTGATCGTCTCGAGCGTGAGGTAGCGTTGTCCGCCGAACGCGAAGAACGCGACGACGCCGCCGACGAAGAGCGCGAGCATCGCGAGCCTGCCCCACCGGCCGGCCCGGGCCGGCCGGTCGCGCACGGGAGGCTCGCCGGCCATCGTCACACCCCCCGCAGGCCGAAGATCCGCTTGATCCACGTCTTCGACGAGGGCGTCAGGCCCTCCTTCAGGCGCTGGTCGGCCGCGCGGCGGTTGATCGACACGAGCGTCGGGTAGGCGTGGATCGCGGCCGAGAGGTCGCCGGCCTTCATGCCCTTCGACACGGCGAGCACGCATTCGGCGATCAGCTCGCCCGCGTGCGGGCCGACGATCGCCGCGCCCAGGAGGCGGCCCTTCGGATCGGTGACGAGCTTCGCGAACCCCTCGGTCTCGCCTTCGGCGCGGGCGCGGTCGATCTCGTCGAATGCGAAACGGTAGACCCTGTGCTCGATCTTCTGCTGCCGCGCTTCGTCCTCGGAGAGGCCGACGCGCGCGAGCTCGGGATCGGTGTACGTGCACCACGGGACGACCGTCGACGGCCTGGTCCAGAACAGGTGGAAGATCGCCTGGCGAAGCACGATGCCGGCGTGGTGCTCGGCGACGTGCGTGAACTGGTAGCCGCCGGCGACGTCGCCGACGACGTAGACACGCGGATGGGTGGTGCGCAACCGCGCGTCGGTCACGATGCGCCCGTTCTCGACCTTCACGCCCGCGGCGTCGAGCCCGAGGCCCTCGATGTTGACCTTGCGTCCCGCCGCGACGAGGACGTGCGTTCCGGCGATGACGCCCTCGGCGCCGTCCTTGCCCCTGATCGTCATGCGCACGTCGCCGCGCGCGCCCTCGACCTTCGCGATCGAGGCCATGAGGTGGAAGCGCACGCCTTCCTCGAGCATTCGGCGATGGACGACGCCGGCGGTGTCCGTGTCTTCACGCGGCAGGATGCGCGGCGCGACGTCGACGACGGTGACCTCGCTGCCGAGGCGGCGAAACGCCTGCGCCATCTCGCTTCCGATCGGTCCGCCGCCGACGACGAGGAGGTGCGGCACGTTCTCCCGCAGGTCGAACACGGTCTCGTTGGTGAGCGCGCCCGACTCGGCGAGGCCCGGGATCGGCGGCATCGCGGGACGCGAGCCGGTTGCGAGCACGAACGTCTTCGCCGTCAGCCGGCGGCCGTCGACCTCGAACGCGTCGGGCGCGACGAAGTGCCCGTCGCCCAGCACGACGTCGACGCCGAGCGAGCGGAACCGCTCGGGGCTGTCGTTCGGCTCGATGCCGCGGATGACCGACGCGACGCGCTCCATCACGCGCGCGAGGTCGGGCTTCGGGTCGTGCGGCGCGAGCGCCCAGCGGTCGGCATGGCGCATCGCGTTCGCGACGTGCGCCGACTTGATCAGCGTCTTCGACGGCACGCAGCCGTACCAGAGGCAGTCGCCGCCCATCCTGTGTTTCTCGACCAGCGCCACGCGGGCGCCGAGCGACGCGCCGCCCGCGGCGACGACCAGCCCGCCTGCACCGCCGCCGATCACCACGATGTCGAAGTCGGGTCGTGCCAAGGTCGCCTCCCCCGTGCGGGAACGCCGCGCTCCCGCTGGGTCGTCCCGCAAAACGGCGATCTTACATAGGCCGATGCCACGGCGCAGCGAAGGAAGCGCCGCAGAGGGCTTCCCGGACGGGCCAGGCGAAGCGCGACGACGGGCGGCTCGGGCGGCTAATGGAAATCCCGCGAACGCGTGGGCAGCGATCCCAGCATGGGAGTGAGGTCGACCAGCCGCCCGGCGATCAGGTGGACGACCTCGCCCTCGCGCTCGACCTTGCCGTAGACCGCGAGCAGGCGCGAACCGAGCAGCTCGCGGCGCTGGCGGTCGCCGAGATCGCGCCAGACGATCACGTTGGTAGCGCCGGTCTCGTCCTCGAGCGTGACGAACACGACGCCGCTCGCGGTGTCCGGGCGCTGGCGCCCGATCACGATGCCGGCGGTGCGCGCGAGGCGGCCGTGCGGCGTGCGCAGGAGGTCGGCGGCGGTGGCGAGGCGGCGCTTCGCGAGCTCGGCGCGCAGAAGCGCGACCGGATGGCGGCGCAGCGTCAGTCCGAGCCGCCGGTAGTCGGCGACGATGTCCTCGCCCTCGGTGGGTTGCGCGAGATCGGGCGCGGTCTCGTCGAAACGTCCTTCCGCGAGCACCCCGGGAAGCTTCTCGACGCCGGCGACGTCCCACACCGCGGCGTGGCGATGGCCCGCGAGCGATGCGAGCGCGTCCGCGTCGGCGAGCATTTCGAGATCGCGTCGTTCCAGGCGCGCGCGCTGCGCGAGATCCACGACGTCGGCGAACGGTCTCGCGCGTCGCGCGTCCTCGATCCGCCGCGCGCCGGCTTCGGTGAGGCCGTTCACCATGCGCAGCCCCAGGCGCAGCGCGGGACCGCCGGCGCCCCACTGCAGGAAGGTCGAATCGGCGGAAGGCGTCCGGCTGAAGCCGGACCCACGAGGATCTCGGGACGCCTCATCGAAGCTTGTGGGTCCGGCTTCAGCCGGGCGGTGTTCGAGCGCGCAGTCCCAGCCGCTCGCCGCCACGTCCGGTCCGCGCACCTCGACGCCGTGGCGCCGCGCGTCGGCGACGAGCTGCGCGGGCGCGTAGAAGCCCATCGGCAGCGAGTTCAGCAACGACGCGGTGAACGCGGCGGGGTGGTAGCGCTTGAGCCATGCCGACACGTAGACAAGCAGCGAGAACGACGCCGAGTGCGACTCGGGGAAGCCGTATTCGCCGAAGCCGAGGATCTGCTGGTAGATCTGTCGCGCGAACGCCGCGTCGTAGCCGCGCTTCGCCATCCCCTCGATCAGGCGCTCCTCGAACTTCTCGAGGCCGCCCTTGCGCCGCCACGCGGCCATCGAGCGCCGCAGCTGGTCCGCCTCGCCGGGCGAGAAGCCCGCCGCGACGATCGCGAGCTGCATCACCTGCTCCTGGAAGATCGGAACGCCGAGCGTGCGCGCGAGCACCGCCTCGACGGCCGGGCTCGGGTAGGTCACCGGCTCCCTGCCCTGCCGCCGCTTCAGGTACGGATGCACCATGCCGCCCTGGATCGGCCCGGGGCGCACGATCGCGACCTCGATCACGAGGTCGTAGAAGTTCGCGGGCCGCAGGCGCGGCAGCATCGACATCTGCGCGCGCGACTCGATCTGGAACACGCCGATCGTGTCGGCGCGCTGGATCATCGCGTAGACCTCGGGGTCCTCGGCGGGGATGTCCTGCATGCTGCGCGGCATCGACTTCGGGGTCAGAGCTGTCATTCGCGTGGAGACCGATACTCCGCCCCCGGGCACTTCATCGCGAGTAACGGCTCTGACCCCGAAGTCGAGGCAGCGCCGGATCGCCGAGAGCATCCCGAGCGCGAGGCAGTCGACCTTGAGGAGCCCCATCGCGTCGAGGTCGTCCTTGTCCCACTGGATCACCGTGCGATCGGCCATCGCGGCGTTCTCGACCGGCACCATCCGCTCGAGCAGTCCGCGCGCGATCACGAAGCCGCCGACGTGCTGCGACAGGTGGCGCGGGAAGCCCGTCAGCGCGCTCGCGAGCGCGACGAGGCGCCGGACGAGCGGGCTCTCCGGGTCGAAGCCGGCCTCGCGGATGCGTTCGGCCTGGATCGCGCGGCCGTCCCACCATGCGAACACGCCGGCGAGCCGGTCGACCTGCGCGAGGTCGAGGCCCAGCGCCTTGCCGACGTCGCGCACCGCGCTCTTCGGCCGGTAGGTGACGAGCGTCGCGGCGAGCGCCGCGCGGTCGCGGCCGTACTTCGCGTAGACGTACTGCATCACCTCCTCGCGCCGCTGGTGCTCGAAGTCGACGTCGATGTCCGGAGGCTCGTTCCGCTCCCGGCTGATGAAGCGCTCGAACAGCATCGACATGCGCGCGGGATCGACCTCGGTGATGCCGAGCGCGTAGCAGACCGCCGAGTTCGCCGCCGAGCCGCGCCCCTGGCACAGGATGTCCTGCGAGCGCGCGAACGCGACGATGTCGTGGACGGTGAGGAAGTAGGGCTCGTAGCGCAATTCGGCGATCAGCGCGAGCTCGTGCTCGATCAGCTCGCGCACGTCGGCGGGCGCGGAGAGGCAGCGGAAGGCCGCGTCGCCGCGCAGGAAGTCCCCCTCGCCACTTCCGGTACCGCGTGCGTACCGCCGCGCGAGCCCGGCCTCGACGAGCTTGCGAAGGTGCGAGGCGGGGGTCTCGCCCGGCGGCACGACTTCCTCCGGATACTCGTAGCGCAGCTCGTCGAGCGAGAAACGGCAACGTCCGGCGAACGCGAGCGTTTCCGCCATCAGCGCAGGCGGGTAGACCGTCGCGAGGCGCGCGCGCGAGCGCAGGTGGCGCTCGGCGTTCGGGAACAGCGCGTACCCGCATTGCGCGACCGGCGTGCGCAGGCGGATCGCGGTCAGCGTGTCCTGCAGCGCGCGCCGTGCGCGCATGTGCATGTGGACGTCGCCCGCGGCGACGAGCGGCAACCCGTGCTCGCGGCCGATCGCCTCCAGTGCGGCGAGCCGCGCGGCGTCGCCCGCGCGCGCGAACAGCTCGACGGCGAGCCACGCGCGGCCGGGGAACGTCGCGGCAATCCAGCGGATGGCGCCAGGCTCGATCTCCTTCGGGGAATCGGGCCTGGCCCCGTTTCCCAGCCACAGCGCGAGGCAGCGCGACGCGAGCGCCTCGACGTCGGCGCGCGTCAGCCGGTAGCTGCCCTTCGTCGCCTGGCGCCGGCCGCGCGTGATCAGTTGCGCGAGGTCGCCGTAGCTCCCGCGGTCGGTCGCGTAGAGCGCGAGGCGCGGGCCGTCGTCGAGCGCGAACTCGCTGCCGACGACGAGCGCGATTCCCGCGTCCTTCGCCGCGAGATGCGCGCGCACGATCCCGGCGAACGAGCACTCGTCGGTGATCGCGAGCGCCGCGTAGCCCAGCGAGGCGGCCCGCTCGACCAGTTCCTCGGGGTGCGAGGCCCCGCGCAGGAAGCTGAAGTTCGAGACGCAGTGAAGCTCGGCGTACGGGGCGAGCAGGTCGGGCGGCATACCGTACGAATATACGGTATTTTCCGCCCTCCGTGCGACACGCCGGCCCCGGGCCGGGGACGGCTTCCCGGCCCCCCTGTCCTACGGGAACGCGGGCACCGCCGGGTCGACGCCGCGCCACGCCGCCTCGGGGTGGCGCCGGGCGAGCAGTTCCTGCATCTCCTCGACGCGGTGCAGCGGCACGTCGACCATCGCGAGGACGCGGCCGTCGCCGATCTCGCGCTCGAACCGGCGCAGGTACGAGTTCGGCAGCGACGTGCCGACCAGCGTCGACGCGAAGAAGCCGAATCCCGCGCCGAACGCGGCCATCAGCACGATGCCGCCCACGCCGATCGTCACGCCGCCGATCGGGCTCTGCGCGAACAGCCAGCCGGCCGCCGCGCCGAGCAGGGCGCCGAGCAGCGTTCCGGTGATCGCCGCGTGTCGAACATCGGTCTTCTGCAGCACCGACGCCTCGTGCAGCGTCCCGAGGTCGGTGCCCTCGCGCGCGAGGAAGTGCATGTGGCGGTCCTCGACCCGCGCCAGCAGCAGGTCGTCCGCGATTCGCCGGGCGTTCTCCACGTCCGGCAGCAGCCAGTAGAGTCGGCGTCTCATGATGCCCTCCGGTCGATGGGGTCATGCTCGAATTCCCGACCGGGCGCAGCGACGAGGATCGGGCGGAACACGCACTCGAACCTGACCCGATTGCCACCCTATGCCGATCGCCGCGGCCGCGCAACCGCGCCTCCGGCGCTTGACGCCGTCGCGATGCGGCCCCGACACTGCGCGCTTCGCGTCCCGCCCGCACCGTCCATGCCCGCTCCCCCGTTCGACCGCTTCCTTCGCTACGCCGAGCTGACCGACACGCTGCACGGATTCGCGCGCGACCATCCGGGGCTCTGCAGCGTCGCGTCGATCGGCAGGAGTCACGAGGGACGCGAGCTGTGGCTCGCGACGGTGACCAATGCCGCGACCGGCCCGGCCGACGAGAAGCCCGCGTTCTGGGTCGACGGCAACATCCACGCGACCGAGGTCGCCGCGTCCGCCGCCACGCTCTATTTCCTGCACACGGTCCTCACGCAGTACGGCACGGACGCCGACGTGACGCGCGCGCTCGACACGCGGGCGTTCTACGTGCTCGCGCGCTCGAACCCGGACGGCGCCGAATGGGCGCTCGCCGACCAGCCGAAGTGGATCCGCTCGAGCACGCGGCCGTATCCGCTCGACGAGGTGGCGCCCGAGGGTCTCGTCGTCGAGGACGTCGACGGCGACGGGCTGATCCTGCAGATGCGCATTCCGGACGCGAACGGGCTGTGGAAGGCGCATCCCGACGACCCGCGACTCATGGTCCGCCGCGCTCCCGCCGAGGCCGGCGGCAGCTACTACCGCATCCTGCCCGAGGGGCGCTACGACGGCTATGACGGCCACACGCTGCGCATCAAGCGTGCGAAGGAGGGCCTCGACCTCAACCGCAACTTCCCGGCGAGCTGGCGGCAGGAGTTCGAGCAGCTCGGCGCCGGGCCGTACCCGGCCTCCGAGCCGGAGGTTCGCGCGGTCGTGGACTTCATCGTCAATCACCGCAACATCACCGGCGGCACGACGTTCCACACCTGGAGCGGCGTGCTGCTGCGCCCGTTCGAGCACCTGTCCGACGACGAGATGCACGCCGAGGACCTGTGGGTCTACCAGGCGCTGGGGCGCGAGGGCGAGCGGCGCACCGGCTATCCGGCGATCTCGGTCTACCACGACTTCCGTTACCATCCGAAGGACGTGATCGGCGGCACGTTCGACTGGCTCTACGAGCATCTCGGAGCGTTCGTCTGGGTGGTCGAGATCTGGTCGCCGATGCGCGAGGCCGGAATCACGGACTACAAGTACATCGACTGGTTCCGCGACCACCCGCCCGGCGACGACCTGAAGCTCATCCGTTGGAGCGACGAGAAGCTCGGCGGCATCGCGCACAAGGGCTGGCGGCCGTTCGACCATCCGCAGCTGGGCCGCGTCGAGATCGGCGGCTGGAATCGCTTCCACGCGTTCTCGAATCCTCCGCCCGCGTTCCTCGAGCGCGAGATCGCGCGCTTTCCGTCGTGGATCGTCTGGCAGGCGCTCGTCTCGCCGAAGCTCGAGCTCGTGTACGCGGGGGCCGAGCGTGCCGGCGGAGGCGAGGGCGACACCTGGAAGGTCACGCTGGTCGTGCAGAACACGGGCTGGCTTCCGGCCTACGTGTCGAAGCGCGCGCTCGCGCGAAAGACCGTGCGCGGGCTGGTCGCGGAGATTGCGCTGACCGATGGCGCGACGCTGGTCGTCGGCAAGGCGCGCGACGAGCACGGGCAGCTCGAGGGCCGCGCGCACAAGCACACCGGCGTGTCGTTCTGGCCGGACTACCATGTCACCGACGACCGCTTGAAGCTCGAATGGGTCGTGCGCGCGAATGCCGGCGCGTCGGTCGACCTCGTCGCGCGCCACGAGAAGGCGGGCGTCGTGCGCGCGAAGGTGACCCTCTCCTGAACCGGCGCACGCGACGGAGGAGCCGATGCTCGAGCTGCGACCGAACTGCGAATGCTGCGACTGCGACCTCGCGCCCGACTCGCGCGAGGCGATGATCTGCTCGTTCGAGTGCACGTTCTGCGCAGACTGCGCACGCGACGCGCTGCACGGCGTCTGTCCCAACTGCGGTGGCGGGCTCGTGCGCCGGCCGGTGCGGCCCGCGGCAAAGCTCGCGACGCACCCGGCCTCGACGCGGCGCGTCGTCAAGGCGCACGGCTGCGCGTCCTGACCCGAGCCGGGCGGGGTCGGACACCGGGTCGGACACGGATCGACGCGTGACGACCTCGCGCGCACGCATCCCGCGCGGCGTGGTCGTGCTGGGGCTCGTCAGCCTCTGCATGGACCTGTCGTCCGAGTTCGTCCATGCGCTGCTGCCGCTCTACCTCGCGGCCGGGCTCGGCGCGTCGATGCTCGCGATCGGGCTGATCGAGGGAACCGCCGAGGCGATCGCGCTGATCGTCAAGGTGTTCTCGGGGGTGCTGTCCGATGCCGTCGGCCGGCGCAAGCCGCTGGTGCTCGCGGGCTACGGGCTCGCGGCGCTGACGAAGCCGGTGTTCGCGCTCGCTCCCGGCCTGGGATGGATCGTCGCGGCGCGTTTCGCCGACCGCGTCGGCAAGGGAATCCGCGGCGCGCCGCGCGACGCGCTGATCGCCGACATCACGCCGCCCGACGTTCGCGGCGCGAGCTTCGGCCTGCGCCAGGCGCTCGACACCGCGGGCGCGGTGCTCGGTCCGATCGCCGCGATCGCCGCGCTTGCGTGGTTCGCCGGCGACTTCCAGATGGCGTTCTGGGTCGCCGTGGTCCCGGCATTCCTCGCCGTCGCGCTGATCGTGCTGGGCGTCGACGAACCGGAGCGCCGCGCGCCGGGGCAGCGCGGCCGCAGGCTCGCGCTCTCCGATGCCCGCAGGTTGCCGCGGGCGTTCTGGCTGGTCACCGGCGTTGCGTCGCTGATGGCGCTCGCGCGCTGCTCGGAGGCGTTTCTCGTGCTGCGCGCCGCCGACGTGGGGATCGCGATCGGGCACGCGCCGTGGGTGATGGTCGCGATGACGCTCGTCTACGCCGCGGTCGCGTATCCGGCCGGCGCGGCGCTCGATCGCGGCCGCGGACCGGCGATGCTGTACGCGGGCGTCGCGGCGCTTGCCACGGCTCACGCGACCCTCGCACTCGCCACCGGAGCCGTCGCCGTGTTCGCCGGTGCGGCGCTGTGGGGACTTCACATGGGGCTCACGCAGGGCATCTTCGCGGCGATGGTCGCCGGGCATGCTCCCGAGGACCTTCGCGGCAGCGCGTTCGGCGTGTTCAACCTCGCGGGAGGCGCGGCGATGCTCGTCGCGAGCGGCGTCGCCGGCGCGCTGTGGGACGCCGCGGGCGCGCGCGCGGCGTTCGCGCTGGGCGCGGCGCTCGCGCTGCTCACTGCGCTCGCGCTCGCCGCGGCGAGGCGCTCGCTCGCCCGCCGGGCGCCGCCTTGACGGGCGCTCAGGGCACGACGAGCGGCGTCTCGTCCATCGCGCCGATCTGCTCGCGCAGCTCGAGGATGCGGTCCTGCCAGTAGCGGGTCGTGCCGAACCACGGGAACGCCGAGGGGAACGCCGGGTCGTCCCAGCGCTGCGCGATCCATGCCGAGTAGTGCAGCAGGCGCAGCGTGCGCAGCGATTCGACCAGGTGGAGCTCGCGCCGGTCGAGTCCGTGGAAGCGCTCGTAGCCCTCGAGCACCTTCGCGAACTGATGCTCCATCGACTCGCGGTCGCCCGAAAGCAGCATCCACAGGTCCTGCATCGCGGGCCCGGTGCGGGCGTCGTCGAAGTCGACGAAGTGCGGCCCGCGCAGCGCGCCGCTGTCGATCCACAGCACGTTGCCGGGATGCACGTCGCCGTGCAGCCGCAGCGTCGCGATCTCCCCGGCGCGGTCGAACGCGCGCCGCACGCCGTCGAGCGCGAGCCCCGAGGCGACGGTCCACGCTTCGCGCAGTTCGGCGGGGATGAAGTCGCTCGCGAGCAGGAAATCGCGCGGCGCGGTGCCGAACGTGTCGACGTCGAGCGCGGGCCGCACGGCGAACCGCCCGCCCGCGCCGACCGCGTGCAGCCGCCCGAGGAAGCGCCCGAGCCACTCGAGCACGCCGTCGCGGTCGAGCTCGGGCGGGCGTCCGCCGCACTTGTCGTAGACGGCGAACCGGAAGCCCCCGTGTGCGTGCAGCGTCCGTCCGCCGATCTCGCGCGGAGGCACCGACGGCACCTCCGCGTCCGCGAGCGCGCGCACGAACGCGTGCTCCTCGGCAATCTGTTCGTCGGTCCAGCGCGCGGGACGGTAGAACTTCGCGACGACCGGCGGGCCGTCGTCGAGCATCACCTGGTAGACGCGGTTCTCGTAGCTGCCGAGCGCGATCAGGCGGCCGTCGCCGCGCACGCCGACCGTGTCGAGCGCGTCGAGGACGAGGTCGGGCGTGAGCGACGAGTACGGATGCGTGGTGATTGCGGTCATCGCCGCATTGTACGGGGCACGCGCGGGAGGCCTTTCCGGCGCGAATGCCCGGAGGCGGTCACGTGGCGGGTGAACAGGGTCGGCGACTGCGTCCGGGCTCGTGGCGTGATTCGCCGTTACTCGCTGGTGCAATCGGCGTCCGACCCCGCTTACGCGAACCAGCCGTGCAGCCACCATTCGCCGTCGTCGGTGCCGCGTCGGTGGTCGCGGAAGATCCACGCCCGCCCGCCCTGCGGCGTTTCCGCGACGTAGTAGTCGCGGCGCACGTCGCGGCCATCCCACCAGCCCGACTCGATGCGCTCCGGCCCGTCGTGCAGCACCCACGGCGTGGCCGCGAGCGATGCGCCGATCGGCACCGGCGACGAAAGCAGCCAGAGCGGCCGCGGCGCATCGGGCAGTGCGGGCCTCGCCGTCGCGGAGGCGGGCGACGCCGACTCGGACGACGCGCGCTCGGGACGATGCTCGGCGTTCGTCGCGCAGCGCACGACCGCGGCGTCGCCCAGCCGCGCGCGCAGGCGATCGACGAGCGGCACGGACGCCGCGTCGCGTTCGTCCCCCGGCAGCAGGCCCATCGGCCGGCCGGCGAGCGGTGCGGTCTCGCGCGTCTCGAGCGCGATCGCCTCGACGGGCGCCGGCAGCGCGACGCGCGCGAGCCGCTCCCGCAACACGATCGCGAGGTGGTCGGGCGCGCGGGCGGGCGACGCGAAGCCGAGCGCGACCGTCGTCGCGGGACGGCCGAGGCGCGCGTGCTGCCAGCGCTCGTGCGCGAGCGCGAGCTCGGCGCGCAGCACGCCGAGGCCGCGCGCGTGGAGCCACGCGGCGAGCTCCTGCGCGAGACGGTGCGCGGCGAACCCGAGCGCGGCGGCGTCGTGCGCCGGCGCGGGCAACGCGAGCCGGCCCGCGTATGCCGGCGGCGGCGTCCATGGCAGGCGCGGGTCCGGCACGCGCCCGTGCGCGCGGTCGAGCGCGGCGACGAGACCGGCGCCGAAGCGCCGCGCGAGCCCGTCGCGCGGCAGCGCTTCCGCCGCGCCGATCGTGCGCACGCCCGCGGCCGCGAGCGTGTCGAGCGCGCGCGCGTCGAGGTCGAGCGCGGCGAGAGGGACGTCCGCGAGCGCCGCCGGCAGCGCATGCGACGCGAGCACCGGCTCGTCGCGCCGCGCGCGGGCGCGCGCCAGCGCCGCGAGCGGCGTCGGCGCGATCGCGATGCGGGGCGCGTGACCGAGCGCGCGCAGGCCGTCCCCGATCCGCGCGGCGAGCGGCTCGAGCCCGCCGAAGAGCTTCAGGCTCCCGCCGATCTCGGCGAGCAGCGCGCGCGGCGGCGCGAGGCTCGCCGTCGACGTGAACGAGAGCGCCCAGGTCGCGATCGCCTCGAGCGCCTGCGCTGCGGCCGCCGCATCGTGGTCGCGCAGCAGGAGCCCGGGCGCGAGCGCCAGCGCGCCGGCCACCGGCTGGCCACGCCTGACGCCGGCCGCGCGCGCGGCGCCGTTCGCCGCGACGACCTGCGGGCGCGAGCCGCCGCTCGCCACCGCGAACGGGCGCGCCGCCTCGTCGTCGCTCCATGCGCGCGCGTAGACCTCGAGCGGCAGGTCGGGAAGGAGCAGCGCGGACCACAGCATGGCGTAGAGCGATCGTGGCCGTGGGTCGTGTGGGTCGGGCTTCAGCCCGACGCCGTGGGTGGAGTCGTGGGGCGGCGCTCAGCGCCAGACCTTCTCTTCCGACAATCCGATCTCGGCCAGCTCCGCCGCGCGCAGGTGCGCCTCGTTCGCGCACCAGAACTCGTCGAGCTGCGGCGGCGCGATGTCGGTGCCCGCGAGCATCGCGTGCGCCTGCCCGCGATGGTGGATCTGGTGCTGGAACAGGTGCGCGAGCAGGCGGTCGGCGCGCTCGGGCTCGAGGCCCGCGCGGCGCATCACCGGCACGCTTTCGAGGAGTCGAACATCGTCGAGCGCGTCGCAGAGCGCGACCAGCCGGTCGTCGCAGGCGCGCTGCGCAGCGTGGAGCGCGCGCGAGTCGCCGAACGGCACCTCCGGCGTGAAGAACGATGCCGTGTCGCGGTTCGCCTCGCGATGCCGCTGCCAGCGCTCGAGCGCGTCGACGTAGTACCAGTCGACGGTCAGGACATGGTTCAGCGTCGCGACGATCGACGGGAAGAAGCCCGTGCGCGGCGCCGCGAACGCCTCGGGCGAAAGCCGCATGCACGCGGTCAGCAGCCGGTGGTTCGCCCAGGCATTGTTGCAGGCCATCGCGTGGAGGTGGCGGGAGAGCACGGCGGAGGTCAGAGGTCAGGGATCAGAGGTCGGACGGGGTGGCGACGTATCGAGCGCCGGACATCAGGAGCGAGTCGACAGGGCCGTGCGGCGGTGGGGCAGCGGCGAGCTCTTGTGCCGGTCGCGGGGCAGGATCGGTTCCTGTGCATGCATCGGCGGCGTTTCGCCACGCTCGGTGCGCGGCCACCCGCGCCGCCACCGCATCGGATCCCTGATTCCCGGCTCCTGATTCCTGACATCGACGATCACCGGGCGGTCGAGCGCGCCGCCGCGGCGCTTCAGCACGTGCACCGCGAGCAGCTTCGATCGCGGGCCGTCGCAGGGAGCGAGGCCGAGCCGCAGCGGCGCGGCGATCGCGCCGCCGCGGTCACCGGGACGACGCCACAGCGCGCCGAACGTGCGGCCTTCGCGCGCGGCGACCTGCAGCCGTCGCAGCACGCGCTCGTCGTGCGTCGGAAGCCACGCGAACGCGGCGCCGCATTCGGGCGCGCGCAACGCCTGCTCGCAGGCCCACAGCGCGTCGTCGGGCCGCGCGCAGCGCACGACGTGGAAGCGCGCGAGGTCGAGCCCCGCGGCGGCGAACGCGGGCGCGTACGGGCGGTGCGGCGGCGCGATCCACACGACGTCGCGACGCAGGCGCTGCAACGCCGCGAGCGCAGGCAGCGTCAATGCGATCTCGCCGATGCCGTCGCGTCCGACCAGCATCTCGGTCAGCCCCGCGCCGGGCCAGCCGCCGCCCGGCAGCACCGCATCGAGCGCCGGGAAGCCGGTCGGCACGCTCGCCGGCTCCGGCGCGCAGTCGCCGCCGCGCCAGATCGCCGGGTGGGAAATGGGGTCAGAGCCGTAATACTCGGGTTTCGTCATCGGAATCGCTGCGGTCTGTCGCGAGTATTACGGCTCTGACCCCATTCGACCCCATTCGACGTGCCCGGATAGACGCGCTTGCGCTCGGCCGTGTAGTGCCACCAGGGCCTCGCGGGACCGCCGTCGACGTGGCGCACGACCGCGATGAACGTGTCGAGCAGGCACGGGTCGTGCAGCGAGCGCGTCGCGCGGCACAGGTCGTGGTAGAGCATGTACGGATCGCGCCCGCGGATCTCGTCGGGCGTGCCGATGCCGAGCCGCCGGAAGTCGGCCGCGACCGCGGGGCCGACGTTCGGCAGGTCCTCGAGGCGGGACGGGAGCGGGCGCGCGCGGGAGGCGGAGACGGTTTTCGCTTTCATGCCGATCCTTTCCTGCTCCGATGCGTCCGGCGACCCCCGTTTCCGGCCCCGCAACGGTCGCTTCCATGGAAATCAACCGATCGATTCATTGCCGGGGAAAGTCCGTCAGAACGCCCGGCCGGCGCGCACGAGGCCCACGCCGATCCCCTCGATCGCGAACGGCGTCTTCGCCGGGTCGACCTCGATCGGCGCGTATGCCGCGTTCTCGGGCAGGAGCACGATGTCGCGTCCGCGGCGCTTCAGCCGCTTGACGGTGACCTCGTCGCCCAGCCGTGCGACGACGATCTGCCCCGACCGCGCCTCCGCCGTCTTGTGCACGGCGAGGAGGTCGCCGTCGAGGATGCCGGCATCCTGCATGCTCGCGCCGCGCACGCGCAACAGGAAGTCGGCGGCGGGCGTGAACAGCGCCGGATCGACGCGGTAGCGGCCCTCGATGTGCTCGGCCGCGAGGATCGGGCTGCCGGCGGCGACGCGCCCGACCAGCGGGAGCGTGCCCTGCATCGGCATGCCGGGGAGGTCGCGCAGCCTGAGCCCCCGCGAGGCGCCCGGCTTCAGCTCGATCGCTCCCTTCCTCGCGAGCGCCTGCAGGTGGTCTTCGGCCGAGCTCGCGGTCGAGAACCCGAGGCCCGCCGCGATCTCGGCGCGCGTCGGCGGCATGCCCGCCGTCTCGATGTGCATGCGGATCCAGTCGAGGATCTGCTGCTGCCGTGCGGTGAGGCGCGGCGCGTCGGTCGGAGTGCCGGCCAGGGCGTCGGCGGTCAGGCGAGCGAACGGGCGGCGGACGGGAGGGCGGGGCATCGGGGTCAGCGAACGGCCATGATTCCTGTCTCCTCTCCCACTCGCGGGAGAGGGCCGAATCCGGATACCGTATGGATATGCGGCTACCGTCATTATAGACGGTACTCGGCCGACGTCAATCCCCTGGCCGATGGCGGCGATCCGCGCCATCCGGTACCGGCGCCGCCGGTCGCGCGCCGGACGTCCGCGCCCCGGTCGCCGCGCGGGGTGAACTCGACCGTGACCCCGGGGTCCGACAAAGGCGGAATGGCGTTTCGCGGGCTTGCGTGCGCCGCGCCGTCGCGGACACTATCTCGCGGCGCGCGCCGCCGACCGCGCCCGCAGGCATCGATGATCGCCTCGACCTTTTCCGTTCGCCGCCACCGCCGGTCGCTCGCACGGCTCGCGCGCGCCTGGTCCCTTGCCGCGCTCCTCGCCGCGTCGCCATCCGTGCGCGCGGACCTCTGGGCCTACGTCGACGAGCAGGGGAAGGCGCACTTCGCGACCGAGCAGGTCGACGCGCGCTACGCGCTGTTCTTCAAGGGCCGCTCGAGCCTCGACCCCGTGCCCGTGCCGCCGCCGGAACCCTCGCCGGTCGACGCGGTGCGCGACCATCCGGCCTGGAAGCGCGTCGACGGCCCGAACGTCGCGCGCTATGCGGCGCTGGTCGCGCGGAACGCGCGCGCCAACGGGCTCGACCCGCTGCTCGTGAAGGCGGTGATCGCGGTGGAGTCCGGCTACGAGCCGTCGGCGGTGTCGGGGAAGGGCGCGGTGGGACTGATGCAGGTGATGCCCGACACCGGCGCGCGCTACGGCGTCGCGGGAGATGCGAAGCGCAGCGTCACCGACAAGCTGAAGGAGCCGGCGATCAACGTGCGCGTCGGTGCACGCTATCTCAAGGACCTGATCGCGCGATTCGCAGGCGATGTGAGGCTCGCGCTCGCCGCGTACAACGCGGGCGAGGGGACCGTCGACCGCTACGGCGGGATTCCGCCGTTCCCCGAGACGCAGGAGTACGTGCGGATCGTCGGATTGCTGCACGCCGCGCTGCAACCGCCCGCGCCTCGGACCGTCGCCGCGCCGTCCGCGACGCGCCGTGTCACGATCGTGAAGCCGGGCGCGGCGCGCTGAGGTCGCCGCGCGAGGCCCGCTGTCAGACCCGGCGCCTGACCCCGTTTGCCGCGACGCCCCGCCTCCCGGATTCGATATCCTTCGCGGATCGCCCGCGGAGGTCCCCGTGAAGGAATCGCTGAAACCCGGCCTCGAGCACGAGTTGCGCTTCGTCGTGACGGCGTCGAAGACCGTGCCGGCGCTCTATCCCGAGTCGCCCGATTTCCAGGCGATGCCTGCGGTGTTCGCGACCGGCTACCTCGTCGGCTTCCTCGAGTGGGCGTGCCTGCTCGTCGCGAAACCGCACCTCGACCCTGGCGAGCAGACGGTCGGGACGCGCGTGGCCGTGAGCCACGAGGCCGCGACGCCGCCGGGGCTGGTCGTGACCGCGCGCGCCAAGCTCGTCGGCGTCGACGGCCGCAAGCTCCGCTTCGAGGTCGAGGCCGACGACGGCGTCGACCTGATCGCGCGCGGCACGCACGAACGCGCCGTGATCGTGCGCGCGACGTTCGACACGAGGCTCGCGGCGAAGGCGAGTGGGCAAGGGGTCTGAATCCGCGGTCGGGCCCCTATACGTCGACCCAGCGCCCCTGCGAGGCGACGCATGCCTCGATGAACGCCATCGTGTGCGCGCCTTCCTCGATGCGCGGATAGCGGAAGGCCGGCAGCGGCTCGCCGAGCGTGCGCAGCATGCGCTCCTGCGCGACCTCGGCGTAGATGTTGGCGAAAGCCTCGCGCAGGCCCTCCGGATGGCCGCGCGGCGCGCGGCCGAGCGCGACGATCCCGGGAGGCAGGTTGGCGTCGCCGCGGCCCACCACGCGCGGTCCCTCGTTCAGCAGCGCGATCCCGAGGTGCGACGCGTCGCGGTGCGACCAGTCGATCATCCCCTTGTCGCCGTAGATGCGCAGCCGGATGTCGTTCTCGCTGCCGGCCGCCGCCTGGAACGCGGTGAACGTGCCCGCGAGGTCGCCGTCGAAGCGCAGCAGGGCCGACACGGTGTCGATCACGCGCCGGTTCGGCCCGACCGCGAGCGCGTCGGCGCACACGCGCGCGACGCGCCGGTCGACCGCGAAGGACGCGAGCTGCTGCGCGTGGCAGCCGATCGCGCTCATCACCAGCGCGAGGCCGCTGCGCCGCGGATCGAGCAGCCACCTGAGACGGTTGTTCTGCGGCCCGTCGTCGAGGCGCATCGCGAGTCCGCTCTGGATGTACTCGACCTGCACGTAGCGCAGTTCGCCCAGCGCGCCGGCGTCCACCAGATGGCGCGCGTAGCGCGTCATCGGATAGGCGGAGTAGCCGTGCGCGACGGCGAACAGGCGACCGTGCCGATGCGTGCGCTCGACCAGGTCCCGCGCCTCGTTCGCATCGTGCGTCACCGGCTTGTCGCACACGACGTCGAGGCCGGCGTCGAGCGCGGCGGCGGCGAGCGGATAGTGCGTGTCGTTGGGCGTCATGATCGCGACGGCTTCCGCCGGATCCGGACGCCCGCGCTCCTTCGCGATCAACTCGTCGAGCGTGCCGTAGCAGCGCGCGCGGTCGAAACCGAGCGATGCGCCGCCGTCGCGCGAGCGCTCGGGATCGCTCGAGAACACGCCGCCGACCACGCGCCACCAGCCGTCGAGCTCCGCCGCGCTGCGATGCATGTGGCCGATCCACGAGCCCGGACCGCCGCCCAGGATCGCGAGCCGCAACGGCCGACCGAATCGTTCGCGCAACGCTGCCATGTCGCCTCCGCCTACCGCTGTCATCGCCGCGCCGGACGCGCGGGCCTGCGATCATAGACGATCGCGGGAGCGGGCGGCGAAGCGTCCGCCTGCGGCCTTCCCGCGGCCCGGCGACTCGACGCGGCGCGTCCGGCGCTTTACCGTATCGGGCTTCCCGCCCGCCGAAGGCTGCCCTGCCCAGCATGTCGTCCGTCCAGCGCATTGCCGATGTCGTCGACCGAGGCGCAGCCCGGTTCGCCGATCGCCCCGCACTTCGGGACGGGGACCGCGTCCTGACCTACCTCGACCTCGCCCGCAGCGTCGAGGCGTCGTCGGCGGGCCTTGCAGCGCTCGGCGTCCGCGCGGGCGATCGCGTGATCGTCGTCACGGAGAACGGCGCGGAGGCGATCGTCCTGTTGTTCGCGGTCGGCCGCCTCGACGCGTGGCCGCTTCTCGCGGCCGCGCGGCTCGGCGCGCGCGAGATCGACGCGATCGCCGTCCTGTGCGAGCCGCGACTCGCGCTCTACCTCTCCGCGAGGTCGGAGGCCGCCGCGGGCCACGCCGCACGCAGGGGCGCCTCCGCGGTCGAACTCGCGCCGCTCGGCACGATGCACGTCGAGCGTCCCCCGGGCGATCCCGAGCCCGAGCCTCCGCCCGCGCGCCCGGGCGACGGCGTCGCGGCGATGATCTGCACGTCCGGCACGACCGGCGCGCCGAAGGCGGCGATGCTCACGCACGCCAACATCCTGTTCATCGCGCAGGCGCAGCGCCGGTTACGCCGTTACGGGCCGCACGACCGTGTCTACCTGCCGATGCCGATCGCGTACGCGGGCGCGCTGGCGTCGATCACGATGAGCACGCTCGTCGCGGGCGGCTGCGTGCATCTGGCGCAGCGGTTCGCGCCGGAGGAGCTCGCGCGCGCGCTGCGCGAGGATGGCGTCACCGTGGTCCCGGGCGTGCCGGCGCTGCACGCACGCTTCGCCGCCTGGGTGCGCGAGCATCCGGACGCCTTCTCGGCGCCGCGGGCTCGCATGGTGACGTCGGCCTCGTCGCCGCTCGATGCCACGGTGAAGGCCGCCATCGAGTCGCTCTACGGATTGCCGCTGCAGAACGGCTACGGGCTCACCGAGACCAGCGCGGTCGTGTGCCAGACGCGCCTGGACGACCGGCGGAGCGACACGTCGGTCGGACGGCCGTTGCCGGACGTGCGCGTGCGGATCGTCGATGCGGACGGCTGCGACGCGGTGCCGGGCGAGACCGGCGAGATCCAGGTGCGCGGTCCGAACGTGTTTCCAGGCTACTACCGCAATCCGGACGAGACGCGCGCCGCGTTCACGCCGGAAGGGTGGTTCAGGACAGGCGACCTCGGACGCGTCGACCGCGCCGGCGACCTGCACATCGCGGGCCGCTTCAAGGACCTGATCAAGCACTCGGGCTACACCGTGTACCCGGCCGACGTCGAGGCCGCGCTCAACGCGCATCCGGCGGTTGCGACCTGCGCGGTGGTCGGCCGCCCGCACGGCGCCGACGAGCAGATCGTGGCGTTCGCGCAGCTCGAGGACGGCGCGAGCGTCACGCCCGCCGACCTCGCGGCGTTCCTCGCCGGGCGGATCGCCGACCACAAGCAGCCGGGGCTGCTGCGGATCGTCCCGCATCTGCCGACGCTCGCCAACGGCAAGGCGGACCGGATGTCGCTACGGAAGGTCGCGCTCGGGCTTCCGGCCCAGTGACGCGGCGGCTCATTGCGGAACGAAGCCGATCTCCCGGACGATCCGGCCCCAGCGCTCGTAGTCGTCCCTCGTCATGGCAGCGAGCGCCGCCGGGCTCGAGCCGACGGCTTCGTACGCGCCTCGCGCGAACGCTTCCTTGACGCCGGGCGACGCCAGCGCGATCGCCAGCGCGGCGTTGAGCTTCTCGACGACCTCCGGCGGCAGGTCGGCCGGGCCGAAGTACCCGAGCCAGCCCGTGAGATCGATATCGCGGAACCCCTGCTCCGCGAGCGTGGGCAGGTCCGGAAGGAACGGCGACCGGGCGTCGGCCACCGCGCCCAGCGCGCGCACCTTCCCCGAATTCACGTTCGGGATCGCCGACGCCGCCGAATCGAACATGACCTGGACCTGTCCCGACAGGAGGTCCCTGGCGGCGTCCGCCGCGCCCTTGTAGGGAACGTGGGTCATCGGCACGCCCGACTGGCGGACGAAGAGCTCGGCGAAGAGGTGCGACGAGGTTCCCACGCCGAACGACGCGACGTTGAGAGCGCCCGGGTGCGTGCGGCCCCACGCGACGAGCTCCTTCGCATCGCGCGCCGGGACCGAGGCGTGCACGACGAGCAGCAGCGGACCGCGCGCGCCGAGCGAGACGGGCGTGAAATCGCGGAACGGGTCGTACGGCAAGCGTGCGTGCGTGTGCGGATTCTGCGTGAACGTGCCGTTGAACGTGTAGAGCAGCGTGTGCCCGTCCGGCGCGGCGCGTGCCGCTTCCTGCGCCGCCAGCATCGTGCTCGCGCCCGGGCGGTTCTCGACGACGACCGGCACGCCGAGCGCGTCCGCGAGCTTCGGCGCGACGATCCGCGCCTGCAGGTCGGTCCCGCCGCCGGCCGCGAAGCCGACGAGGATGCGCACCGGCTTGCCGGGGACCGGGAACGGCTCGCCCCAGGCCGCGGTCGCTGCGAGCGCGACGAAGAGGAGTGCGAAGGCTCTCATGGTCCCGATGGCGGCGGCTCGCGTGACGCGCGCCGCGTTTCGTCCCCGTGCCGGAAGCCGATAGCATAGGCGACATGGATGAAGGAATGGCCAGGCATGCGGAACCGGCCGCGCTCTCGCATTGCCAGGCGCGCGTCTGGTTCCTGCAGCGCCTCGACCCGTCGAGCGCCGCCTACAACGAGGCGGCGCTGTGGCACATCGACGGGGCGATCGACGTCGGCGCACTGCGCGCGGCACTCGACGCGGTGGCGGTTCGCCAGCCCATGCTCCGCACGCGCTTCCCGACGATCAACGGCGTGCCCTGCCAGGCGGTCGACGATGCGGCGCGCACGGTGCTCGAATGCGTCGACCTGCCGGCGTGCGGGGACGGCGGCGAGCGCACGCTCGAGGCGGCTGCGCGCGAGCGCGCAATGCAGCCGTTCGATCTCGCGGCGGCGACGCCGATCCGATGGGCGCTGTTCAGGCTCGAGCACGATCGCCATGCGCTCGTCCGCGTCTGGCATCACATTCTCGGCGACGCGCTGTCCGGGCGGGCGCTGAACGACGACCTGTCGCGCGCGTACGCCGCGGCGCTGGCGGGCGCGCCCGTCGAGCTGCCCTCGCTTCCGCTCGATTACCTGACGTACTCGGCGCACCTGGCGCACGATCTCGCCGGACCGGAAGCCGCGAAGCGTCTCGACGACTGCCGGGCCCGCCTCGCCAACGCGCCGACGCTCGCGCTTCCGACCGACTTCCGCCGGCCGGCAACGCAGAGCTTTCGAGGCGACCTCGTTCGCGCGCGCCTCGCCCCGGATGCGGTCGCCGCGTGGCGGGCGGCGGGGCGCGACGCCGGAGCCACTTCGTACGTTTCGTTCCTCGCGGTGTACGCCGTGCTGCTGTCGCGACTTTCCGGCGACACGGATCTCGTGATCGGCATGCCGGTGGCCGCGCGGCCGTTGCCCGAGCTCGCGCAGGTCGTCGGGTTCTTCGCCAACACGGTCGCGTGTCGTGTCGACCTGTCCGGCGCGCCGTCGGCGATGGAGGCGGTACGGCGCATGCATGCCGCGACGCGTGCGGCGATCGAGGCGCAGCAGGTGCCGTTCGAGCGGCTGGTCGACGCGCTTGGCCTGCCGCGCGACGCCTCGCGCAACCCGCTGTTCCAGGTCGCCTTCGGCATGCGCAAGCGCGCGCTGGGCGACCTCGAACTGGCCGGCTGCACGGTCCGCCGCCAGGAGCTTGGTCTCGGGCACGCGCGCTTCGACCTTGCCCTCACGCTGCTCGACGGCGGCGACGGCATCGAGACGTACTGGGGATACTGCACCGACCTGTTCGAGCGCGCGACGATCGAGCGCATGGCGCATCAGTACGCGGCGCTGGTCGAGGCGATGGCGCGCGAGCCCGGCCGGCCGGTCGCCTCGCTGCCGATGATGGACGATGCGATCCGGCGCCGGATCGTGGCGGCGTCGGCCGGTCCGGTCACCGGGCCGCCCCGCGAGCCCACGATCACCGCACGCTTCGAAGCGCAGGCGGCGGCGACGCCGTCGGCGATCGCGATCGGCACGCTCGACTACGCGCGGCTCGACGCCGCCGCCAACCGGCTCGCCGCGGAGCTGCGTGCGCGAGGGGTGGCCCCCGGAGCGTTCGTCGCCGTGGCACGCGCCGCGACGGCGGACATCGCGACCGCCTGGCTCGCGGTGCTGAAGGCCGGCGCCGCGTACATGCCGATCGATCCGGAGCTGCCCGCCGAACGACTCGCGCACATGCTCGACGACGCGCGGGTCGCGCACGCGATCGCGGACGAGGCGATGGCGACGCGGTTCGCGCGCCCGGGCGTCGACGTCGTGCGGCCGGAGCGGGAGTCGGAGAGGATTGCCGCGCATGCCGCCGTCGCGCCGCCGGGAGCGCCCCGGCCTCGCGATCCGGCCTACGTGATCGGCACGTCGGGGTCGAGCGGGCGACCGAAGGGCGTGGTCGTTCCGCACGAGGCGGTCGTGCGCCTGGTGTGCGGCACCGACTACGTGCTGCTCGGCCCGGACGATGTGGTCGCGCAGCTCGCGAATCCCGCGTTCGACGCGTCCACGTTCGAGTTCTGGGGGGCGCTGCTCAACGGCGCTCGGCTCGCGCCGGTCCCGAAGGCGACGGCGATCGCGCCGCGCGCCCTTGCCGCCGCGATCGCGCACGAGCGGATCACGACGCTCTTCGTCACGACCGCGCTGTTCAATGCGATCGCGCGCGAGGCGCCCGCCGCCTTCGGGCCGTGCCGCACCGTGCTGTTCGGAGGCGAGGCGGCCGAGCCGCGCCGCGTCGCCGACGTGCTGCGCGCGAACCCGCCGAGCCGCCTGCTGCACGTCTACGGCCCCACCGAGACGACGACGTTCGCGACGTGGCACGAGGCGCGCGCGGTGCGGGAGAACGCCTCGACCGTGCCGATCGGCCGGGCGATCGCGAACGCAGAGGTCTACGTGCTTCGCTCGGACGGCGCGCCGGCCGCCCCGGGCGAACCGGGGGAGATCTGCATCGGAGGTGCAGGTCTCGCGCTGCGGTATCTCGGCGCGTCGGATCGCGACGCGGCGCGATTCGTGGAAGCGCGCGTCGGCGACCTGCCGCCACGCCGCCTCTACCGGAGCGGCGACCGGGCGCGCGTCCGCGACGACGGCGCGATCGAGTTTCTCGGCCGCACGGACGGGCAGGTCAAGGTCCGCGGCCATCGCATCGAGCTCGGCGACGTCGAGGCCGCGATCGCGCGCGTGCCTGGCGTGCGCGAGGCGGTCGCGGTCGTGGATGGCGACACGAGCGACACGCGCCGCATCGTCGCGTACGCGGTCGCGTCGGATCCGCGCGCGCCTCCGCCGGCCAACCTGACGCGCGAGTTGCGCAAGTTGCTGCCTGCCGTGATGGTGCCGTCGGCCGTCGCCTGGCTGCCGGCGCTGCCGCTCAACGCGAGCGGCAAGGTCGACCGCAGGTCGCTTCCCCCGGTCGACGTTTCGCCGGCGGCGAACGCGGGCATCCGCGTCGCGCCCCGCGATCCGCTCGAGCAGGATCTCGTCCGTCACTGGGAGGCGACGCTCGGGAAGGCGGGCCTCGGCGTCTTCGATCACTTCTTCGACCTGGGCGGGCACTCGCTGCTGGCGGCCCGCATGGCCGACGACTACGAGCGCGAGACGGGGATCCGCGTGCCGCTCACGGCGATGTTCGTCGACGACACGGTCGCCGGCGTCGCGAACGCGATCCGCGAGGGGGCGCTCGCCGCCCACGCGGAGGTCGTCCCGTTGCACGAAGGCGGATCGCGCCTGCCGTTCGTCTACGTGCACGGCGACTTCTTCGGAGGCGGATTCCATTGCCATGTGCTGGCGCGCCTGCTCGGACCGGACCAGCCGGTCTACGTCGTTCATCCGCACGGACTCGCAGGCGGTTCGGTCCCGACGACGATCGAGGCGATGGCGGGCGAGCGTCTCCGGGCATTGCGGGCGCTGCGACCGCACGGACCCTACGTCGTCGGTGGTCATTGCAACGGCGCGTTCGTGGCGTTCGAGCTGGCGCGCCTGCTGCTTGCCGAGGGCGAGGAAGTGCCTGCCGTGATCGTGGTCGATGCCGCGGCGCCGAGCGCGGCGTCCGCCATCGCGCCCGGGGATCCGCGTGCTGCCGCGACGCTCGCCGCGCCCGGCGTCCCGCCGCCAACCGATCGCGTGAGCGACCTCGCGCATCGCCTGCATCGGGCGATGCGCGGCTATCGCGGCCGGCGCGCGGGCGTCCACCTGGTCGTCGTCCGCTCCGGGGAAAGCAGCGCGTCGGCCCACGACGACGAATGGGAGGGCCTCGCGTCGAGCATGGAGCTGCATGTCCTGCCCGGCGATCACATCACGCTCGTGCTCGAGGAGGGGGGCGAACGGTTCGCGGCGGTGATCCGGGGCGTGATCGATCGCGCAATCGCAGGGAACGACGCGTGAGCGGCGACGCCGGGCGCCGCGGCACGGCGGCCTTTTCCGGCGTCGCCGGTCCGGCTGCAGAAGCGCCCGCGTCGCGCCCGCCGCGGCGTCAGATGCCGCGGCTCCAGTACTCGCAGAAGCGCTCGACGTTGCCGAACAGGTAGATGCCGTAGGCGCCCCAGCCCTCGTACTTCGGCAGCCTCACCGCGCGCATCGCCTCGTCGTTCAGGCACTTCTTCTCGGCGGCGAGCTGCTTCGCCGCGTTCGACACGTCGACCATGTATTCCTTGAGCGCGCGCACGTCGTCCTTGGTGCCGAATCGCCCGCCGGGTCCCGGATGCCCCGGGATCATGCGGTCCCACTCCATCGCCAGCACGCGGTCGAGTCCCGCGAACCAGTCCGGAATGTAGCCGTCGGCCATGTCGCGGAACTGCAGGCCCTGGATCGGGATCCAGTCGACGGTGAAGATGATCCGCTCCTTCGGCAGCAGCATCACGAGCGTGTTGTCGGAGTGGTTGTTGCCGACGTGCAGCAGGTCGATGCGCATGCCGCCCAGCAGGATCGTGCTGCCGGCATCGTCGACGATCATGTCGGGCAGCACGACGTCGGGCGATGCAAGCGCGGCGAGCCGTGCGTGCGCGTTGCGATGCGACACGAAGGTGGCGCCCGCGTCCTTGAACGGCTTCCCGCCGGCCGCGTGGTCGTAGTGGTGGTGGCTGTAGATCACGTACTTGATCGGCGCCTGCGTGATCTTGCGGATCTCCTGAAGGTAGACGGCCGACGCCTGCGGGTTCGCGTAGGAGATCGGGTCGGTCGCGATCACGCCTTCGGGCGTCACGACGAACATCGACTGGTATCCGCCGGCGCGGAACACGTAGACGTTGTCCGCGACCTTCGTGGTCGCGTACGGCGCCGGCGTGGCCGGGGCGGGTGACTGCGCCGCGGCGATCGGCGCGAGCGTGGCGGCGAGGGCGAGGGCGAGAACGGGTGCAATGCTCATGGGGACGTCTCCGGACGTGCGGGTCGGCGCGCCGATCGTGCCCCGGCGCGGTCGCGCAGGTCAACACCGGCATCGCCGCGACGCCGGCGCGCACGGCCCGGCCGGCGCGATGCTGCACGGCACCATGCGGAATGCGTTGACAGCGCCGGGGATTTGCCGGTTCAATGGCCTTACCACCTGACCATGGCCCCGGCGCCGCCTGGCGACCGGCCCCGCGGGTGGCGTACCCGGAGGACACCACGATGCACCGCACGATTCGCGCCGCCCTGCGCGGCATCGCCGCGCTCGCGCTCGGCGCCTCGCTTTCCGCCGCCGCGCAGCCGATCACGCTCCATGGCGCCTCGCAGTTCAACGACGACCACGCCTTCACCAAGTCGATGGCCAAGTTCGAGGAGCTGGTGAAGAAGTACTACGGCAAGCCGATCAACTTCGTGCTGCACAAGAACAGCGAGCTCGGCCTCGAGAAGCAGTACTTCGAGTACATGGCGCAGGGCAAGGCGGTCGACTACGCGATCGTGTCGCCGGCGCACATGTCGACGTTCTCGAAGGCGGCGCCGTTCATCGACGCGCCGTTCCTGTTCCGCGACCTCGATCACTGGAACAAGGTGCTCGACGCGGACGTGCTGAAGCCGGTCGCCGACGAGATCGCGCAGAAGGCCGACGTGATGCTCATCGGCTACGCCGGCGGCGGCACGCGCAACATCTTCGTCAACAAGCCGGTACGCAACATGGCCGAGCTCAAGGGCCTCAAGGTGCGCGTCCAGGGTGCGCCGATCTGGAGTCGGACGTTCGCCGCGACGGGCATGGCGCCCTCGGTGATCGCCTACA
The DNA here is from genome assembly GCA_905339295.1 of Burkholderiales bacterium. Classification (GTDB taxonomy): domain Bacteria; phylum Pseudomonadota; class Gammaproteobacteria; order Burkholderiales; family Casimicrobiaceae; genus VBCG01. Next base: position 146,302 of record CAJPFI010000021.1, on the reverse strand, counting down.
ACGAGGTGTACAACGCGATCCAGAACGGCGTCATCCAGGCCGGTGAGAACGAGGCGGCGGGCGTCGAGCAGATGAAGTTCTTCGAGGTCGCGCCCAACCTGTCGATGACCCAGCACGCGATCACCATCCGTCCGCTGTGCTTCTCCGGGAAGACGTTCAAGAAGCTGCCCGCCGACCTCCAGGCCGCCATCCTGAGGGCCGGCAAGGAAGCCGGCGCCTACGGCCGCCAGATCGAGTCGTCCGAGGACACCGCGAAGCTCGACGCGATGGAGAAGGCCGGCAAGCTGAAGCGCATCCCGTTCGCGGACCGCGCGGCGATGAAGCAGGCGGTCGATCCGGTGATGGCGGCATATGCCAGGGAGATCGAGGCCGACGCGATCCTCGCCAAGATCAACGCGATCAAGTAGCCCGTCCCGAGAGCGCCCGGGGTCCGCGCGCGCCGCGCGGCCGCCCGGGCGTTTGCATGCCTCCGCCACGAGCCGGCGCCTTCCGTGACTTCCCCCGCATCCCCCGTCCGCCGCGGCTGGCGCCGCTTCACCGCCGCCTACGCGCGCCTGCTGTCGTGGCTGCTCGTGGCCACCGTCGCGATCCTGATCGTGCCGGTGACGCTGCAGATCTTCGCCCGCTTCACGACCTTCATCCCGACATTCATCTGGACCGAGGAGATGGCCCGGCTGATGTTCGTCTGGGCGATCATGCTCGGCGCGATGGTCGGCATACGCGAGGGGACGCACTTCGAGGTCGACCTGTGGCCGAAGCTCTCGGTGCGGGGGCAGGCGCTGCTCCGGCTGTTCGCGGGCGCGGGCGTGCTCGCGCTGGCGATCGTGTTCCTGTGGTTCGGATGGGAATTCACGATCGACGCACGCTACCGGATCTCCGAGCTCGCCGAGCTGCCGCTGTGGATGATCCACGTCGCCTGGCCGCTGGCCGGCCTCACGTGGATCGTGTTCGGCGGCGAGCGCTTCCTCGACGATCTCCGCATCGCCACCGGGCGGTGGCGCGTGGGCGGGGGAGCGCGATGAGCCCCACGGCGAGGGGCCCCGTGCGAAGCACGGGGATCGACGAGGGCGAATGCGCGCTGGCCGCCGACGCGCGGGCGCCTCATCCCGGGGAGCGGCTCAAGGAGGCGGCGCGATGAGCCCCACGGCGAGGGGCCCCGTGCGAAGCACGGGGATCGACGAGGGCGAGTGCGCGCTGGCCGCCGACGCGCGGGCGCCTCGTCCCGGGGAACCGCTCGGAGAGGCGGCGCGATGACCGGCGGCGCGCTGTTCACGCCGGCCGAGGCGAGCCTCGTGCTGTTCGGGCTGTTCTTCTCGCTGATGATCCTGCGCGTGCCGATCGCCTTCGCGCTGGGACTCGCCTGTCTGCCGGTGCTCGTGCTCGAGGACCGGCTGTCGCCGACCACGCTCGTGCAGGAGACGTTCAACGCGTACAACTCGTTCATCCTCCTCGCCGTACCTTTCTTCCTGCTCACCGCGAACCTGATGAACGTCGGCGGCATCACCGACCGGCTGGTGCGCCTGTCGCGGTCGCTCGTCGGCCACTTCCCGGGCGGGCTCGCGCAGGTCAACGTCGTGCTCTCGATCTTCTTCGCCGGCATCTCGGGATCGTCGACCGCCGACGCCGCGAGCCAGTCGAAGCTGTTCATCGAGGCGCAGCGCAAGGAAGGCTACGACGACAGCTTCTCGGTGGCGATCACGGCGGTATCCTCGGTGCTCGCGGTGATCGTCCCCCCGTCGATCCTGATGATCGTGTGGGGCGGGCTGCTCACCGTGTCGATCGGCGGCCTCTTCCTGGCCGGCATCGTCCCGGGGCTCCTGATCGGGCTCGTGCAGATGGGCACCGTGCACGCCTACGCCAAGATGCGCGGCTACCCGACCTACGCGCGCTCGACGGCGCGCGAGGTCGTCGGCTCGCTGGCCGTCTCGGTGCCGGCACTGATGACGCCGGTCATCATCATCGGCGGCAAGATCTTCGGATGGTTCACGGCGACCGAGTCGGCGTGCATCGCGGTGCTCTACGCGGCGGCGTTGTCGACCTTCGTCTACCGCGAGATGAACCTCAAGGGATTGCACACGGCGCTGCTCGATACCGGCAGGCTTGCCGGGATCGCGCTGTTCTGCGTCGGGACCGCGTCGGCCTTCGGATGGATGCTCGCCTATTACCAGGTTCCCAAGGCGCTGCTCGCCGGCGTCGCGTCCTGGGAGATGGGGCTCGTCGCCACCGGATTCTTCATCGCCGCGGTGTTCCTCGTCGTCGGCTGCTTCCTCGACGCGATCCCGGCGATCATCATCGTCGGGACGATCCTCGAGCCGCTCACCAGGAGCGTGGGGATGGACCCGATCCATTTCGCGATGATCGGCATCGTCTCGCTCGCGTTCGGGCTGGTCACGCCGCCGTACGGGCTTTGCCTGATGATCTCGTGCTCGATCGCGGGCGTGCGCATGTACACGGTGCTGAAGGACGTGGGGATCATGCTGATGCCGATGTTCGGCGTGCTGATGCTGGTGATCGTCTGGCCCGACGTGTCGCTGTTCCTGCCGCGGCTCATTTCGCCGGATTTCCTGAGGTAGGCCCGGGGGTGCGGCCGTGATCTCGTTCGCACCGCTGTCCGACGGCCTCGGGGTCGAGGCCCGCGGCATCGACCTCGCGACGCTCGACGACGCGGCGTTCGCGGAGCTCGAGTGCGCGTTCTTCCGCGGGCATGTGCTCGCGATCCGCGCGCAGACGCTCGCGCCGCGCGAGTTCGTCGCCCTCGCGCGCCGCTTCGGTCCGCCCGAGCCGCACGTCATCGACCAGTTCCACCATCCGGACGATCCGAACATCCTGATCCTCTCGAACCGCAGGCGCGACGGCCGGCCGGTGGGTCTCGCCGACGCCGGCACCTACTTCCACACCGACTACTCGTATCTCCCGGTGCCGGCCCGGGCGACGCTGCTCTACTCGATCGAGGTGCCGAGCCGCGGCGGCGACACGCTCTTCGCGAACCAGGTCGCCGCGTACGACGACCTGCCCGACGCGACGAAGCGCCGCATCGATCCGCTCGTCGCGATCCATCACTACGGCAACCGCAACAACCTCGACGACGCGACCCGCACCGTCGCCTCGGTGCTGTCGGCGGACCAGGAGGCGCGGATGCCGCTGGTGACCCACCCGATCGTGCGCGCGCACCCGGTGACCGGACGAAAGGCGCTCTACGCCGTGTCGGGCAGCTCGTTCGGGATCGTCGGGATGCCGGACGGCGAGGCGCGGGCGCTGCTCGACGAGCTCGCGGCGCATGCGACGCATCCCAGGTATTGCTACGCGTTCACCTACGGGCCCGGCGACGTCGTCGTCTGGGACAATGCGTCGCTGTTGCACTCCGCCACGCTCACCGATCCGGACGACCCGCGCACGCTGTGGCGGATCACCGTCAAGGAGCCCGCGCTTGCCGGCGCGGTGATCGCGCCGCGCTTCTCCGGCACGACGATGTAGGCTCGCGGGCCGGGCTTCAGCCCGACGCCTTCGCTGTGGGTCGGGCTTCAGCCCGACGCCGTGCCTGTGGGTCGGGCTTCAGCCCGACGCCTTTCCGGCTGTAGTCGGACGATGGTCGGTCCGCCCCGTTGACGCGCATCAACGCCGCGCGCCGGCGCACTGCTAGCATCCGCGCATCGGCCGGTTCCCGGAGGGCGAGTGGACGCGATGCGCACAATGGTGCTCGTGGCGCCGGGGCGGCCGCTCGCCGAGCGCGAGCGCCCGGTCCCGGTACCCGCGCCGGGCGAGGTGCTGGTCCACGTGTCCGCGTGCGGCGTCTGTCGCACCGACCTTCACCTCGTCGACGGCGAACTGCCCGACCCGTTGCTTCCGGTGGTGCCCGGCCATGAGGTCGTGGGCCGGATCCTCGCCGTCGGGCCGGGCGTCGAGCGATGGCGCGTCGGCGAGCGCGTCGGCATTCCCTGGCTCGCGTCGGCCTGCGGGCATTGCCGCGATTGCGCGAACGCGCACGAGAACCTGTGCGAGTCCGCGCGCTTCACCGGATACACGCGCGACGGCGGCTTCGCGACTCACGCGCTCGCCGATGCACGCTACGTCCTTCCACTGCCCGATCGCTACGACGATGTGCACGCCGCGCCGCTCCTGTGCGCGGGCCTGATCGGTTACCGCGCCTACGCGACGGCGGGCGCGGGCGCGGCGCTCGGCCTCTACGGCTTCGGCGCCGCCGCGCACCTGATCGCACAGCTCGCGATCGCCGAGGGACGCGACGTGTACGCGTTCACGCGTCCGGGCGATGCGGCGGCGCAGGCGCTTGCGCGCGGCCTGGGCGTCGCGTGGGCCGGCGGCAGCGACGAGCCGTCCCCCGCGCCGCTCGACGCCGCGATCCTGTTCGCGCCCGTCGGCGGGCTGGTTCCCGTCGCGCTCGGCGCGACGCGTCCGGGCGGGACCGTCGTGTGCGCGGGCATCCACATGAGCGACATCCCGTCGTTCCCGTACCGGCTGCTGTGGCGCGAGCGCACGCTGCGCTCGGTCGCGAACCTGACGCGCGCGGACGGCGAGGGATTCATGGCCGTCGCCTCGCGCGTTGCACTCGACGTGCATGTGACGGCATACGCGCTCGGGCGCGCCAACGAGGCGCTGGACGACCTCCGCGCGGGTCGCGTCGCGGGCGCGGCCGTCTTGACGATGCCAGCCGATTAGCGTCAACTGGACTCCTCCCACCTCGCTTGACCCCCAGGAGTCGACCATGGCTACGAAGAAGTCAGCGGCAGCGACCGCCGCCGCGAAGCAGGCGAAGGCGAAACCGCGCACCTCGGCCAAGCGGCGGCCGCCCGCGAAGAAGGCGCTCGGCACGGCCGGGTTCGCCATGCCGCCCGGCGTCGGATACGACGACATGTCGCGGATGGCGAACGTGCTCACGCCGGAGCAGGCGATCGAGCTGTACAAGGCCAACGCGCAGATGGCGCTCGACGTGATCAACGCGGCGATCGAGAGCACCGCGAAGCTGCGCCGGCTGCAGTTCGCGGGCGAGGAGGAGGCGCGCGCGTTCCACAAGAAGGCGGTCAGGTCGGCGGCCGGGGCGAAGGACGCACAGTCGCTGATGGCGGTCTCGCAGGACACCGCCCAGGAGGCGCTCGAGAAGTCGATGCGCTACTGGGGCGAGATGTTCGACCTGATCAGCGAGATCCAGAAGCGCGTGTTCTCGCTGATCGAGAATCAGACCGAGAGCATGCCTGGGGTCCGGCAGGCGAAGGCCGCGATGGCGGCGCTGCCCGACCTGAAGCCGATGCAGAACGTCGTCGAGGCCATGAAGGGCGTCGTCGGGTCGGGCGGCAACGCGTTCGAGCACATGCAGAAGGTGCTGGCCGACTTCACGCGCATGGGCCAGATGCCCAAGACCGGACGGCACGGCTAGCGTCGCCTCGCTGCGGCCGGGCGCGTGCCCGGTCGCGCGGAAGGACTCCCGGCGTCTCGACGCGGGGGCGGGGCGGATAGGCGGCATCAGCGCCCGCCGAGGACGAACGCGAGCGCGCTGCGCAGGCGCGCCGGCGCGACCGGCTTGTGCAGCAGCGGCACGCCCGTTGCCTTGATCCGCGCGAGGTCCTCGGGCGAGCTGGCGCCGGAGACGATCAGCGCCGGAATCGGCGCGCCGAACGCGGTGCGCAGGCGCTCGATCGCGTCGAGCCCGGTCGCGCCTGCCGCGAGCCGCCAGTCGACGATCATCGCATCCGGGGCCTGCCCGCCGGCCCCACGCAGCGCGTCGTCGACGCTTGCCGCGACGAGGCACTGGCTGCCCCAGGAGGCGAGCACCGTCGCGGTCCCGGTCCGCACGTCCTCTTCGTCGTCGACGACCAGGAACCGGCGCCCCGCGAGCGAGCCGACCGCCTCCGGCATCGCGACGTGCGGCGCGACGCGCGCGGGGTCGACGCGCAGAGCGACAACGCGGAACACCGAGCCTCGCCCGAGGCGCGTGTCGACCTCGATCCGATGGCCGAGCAGGTCGGCGAGCCGCCGAACGATCGCGAGCCCGAGACCCAGACCCCGCGAACGGTCGCGCTCGACGTTGCCGATCTGGTAGAACTCCTCGAACACGCGCTCGCGCTCCGCGGCGGGAATGCCGGGGCCGCTGTCGTGCACCTCGACCGCGACGCAGTCGCCTCGCGACCGCGTGCCGACGACCACGCCGCCCGAACGCGTGTGCTTGAGCGCGTTGTCGACCAGGTTGCGCAGGATGCGCTCGAGCAGCACGGGGTCCGAGCGCACGACGCGGCGCGTGGGCACGAAGGCGAGCTTGAGGCCGCGTTCGAGCGCGACGGCGGCGAAGTCGCCCGCGATCCGGTGGAAGATCGCGTCGAGCGCGACCGCCTGCGGTTGCGCCTCGATCGCGCCGGCGTCGAGTTTCGAGATGTCGAGCAGGGCCGACAGCAGGCTATCCAGCGACGCGACGGAATGGCGCATCCGGTCGGCGAGCGCCGCGCCCTCGGCGTCGCCGACGTGCTCGGGCAGCTTCGCCGCGAACAGCCCCAGCGCGTGCAGCGGTTGACGCAGGTCGTGGCTCGCGGCGGCAAGGAAGCGCGACTTCGCTCGGTTCGCCGCTTCGGCGGCGTCGCGCGCCTCCTGCGTGCGCGCGAGCTGGAGCGCGAGGGCCGCGCTCTTCTCGTCGACGCGCCGCTCCAGCTCCGCGTTCGACCGCTCCGCGTCGTTCAGCGCGCGGACGAATCGGTCGACGAGGATCCAGCCGACCAACACGAGGAAGGCGAGCGCCGCGTAGGGCACGAGCCAGACCTCGCGGATCGTGTAGGGGTCGTTGGCGACCAGCCAGTCGTGGATCGCGAAGGCCGCGGAGACGACGCCGGCGGCAAGCAGCAGCGCGCTCTCGGTGTTGCGCATCCGCACCGCGTAGCGCGCGACCGCGAGCAGCGCCACGAGAACGATGAGGATGCCGCCCGCGCGTATCCAGACGGCGGCCTGGGCGAGGACGCTCGCGGCGTGCGCGGCGTAGAGCACCGGGACGACGGCGAAGCCGTAGGCGATCACGGCGTGCCGGTAGGCCCGCCAGTCGACGCCGGTGAAGCGGAGACAGAATAGCGACAGCACGCACACGAACGCGAGGTACATGCCGTGCCACCAGACGCCCCAGTGAGGCTGCGGGATCGGCGCGGACGGGAGCTCCGAGAGGAGCGTGTGGATGCCCCACAGGATGGCGCCGCCGGCGAAGAGCGCGTAGGTCGGGTCGCGCCGGCGCACCCACAGCACGAGGATGAACAGCCCGAGAACGATGATGGTCACCGACACCAGCGCCGGACCGATCGTATGGACGAGCAGGTCCTGGAACGCGATACGCCGCACGTCGATCGCCGGCCCGGCGACGATCGGCTCGAGGCCGCCCAGCGAGGCGTGCGGAACGTGGACGCGGATCGCGATGCGGTTCGCGCCCCGATGCGGCAGCGCGAACGGCAGCGCGAAGGCCTGCGAGCGCTCCCAGCTCTGAGGGCGGCGTCCGGTGAGATCACCGGTCGCGCCGACGAGAATGTCGTTGACGAAGACCTGCGCCTGCACGTTCGTGCCGGGCAGGTAGATGGCGTAGACCTCGTCCGGCGGCTCGGGCAGCGTCCAGTCGAAGAGGTACCAGGCGAAGCCCGTGGTTTCCGGTCGATGGACCGGCCACGGATCGGGAAGGCGGATCGGCGTCCCGGCCAGCGAAGCGACGCCGTCGACGGGCGGAAGCGGCGACGCGTCGAGGACGATCCGCCCGGCGGCGATCTCCTGCGTTCCCGGAGACGGTTCCGCGTGCACCGTCGCCTGGACGAGCAATATTGCGCCGATCATGCCGGCGGCAAGACGGGAAAATTCGCGGAACAGGCGCATCGGCGCGGCGCGGAGGCGGCCCCTATAATGCCCTCGCGCGCCGGACGCGCGCAATCGGTGCAGGAGCCGGGCAATGAGCGACGCGTTGTCCGCAACGAGATGGAAGATCGGCCTCGCGGACGATCATCCGATCATGCGTGCCGCGCTGGCCGCGGCGCTGCGCGAGCTCGACTCGCCGCACTTCGTCGAGTCGTCGGACGCGTCGGGTGCGCTCTCGATGCTCGACGAGCACCCGGACCTCGACCTGCTGCTCGTCGACCTGAGGATGCCCGGCGCGAACGGGCTGGACACGGTGCGCGCGCTGCGCGAGCGCGCGCCGCAGGTTCCGGTGGTCGTCGTGTCGGCGGAGGAGAATCCTTCGCATGTCGCGGCACTCATGGCGCTCGGCATCTCCGGGTACCTGCCGAAAAGCGAACCGCTTGCCGTGATCGTCTCGGCGGTGCGGATCGTGCTGGCGGGCGGCACCTATGTTCCGCCGCGCCTGCTTGCCGCGGGCGCGTGGCCCGACGCAGGCGTGCCGGGACTGACGCCGCGCCAGGTCGAAGTGCTGCGCCTTCTCGCGCAGGGACTGCCGAACAAGTCGATCGCGAGTGCGCTGGGCGTCAGCGAAGGGACCGTCAAGGTCCACCTGATCGCCGTGTTCCGCGCGCTCAACGTGCGCAACCGGACCGCCGCCGTGCTGGCCGCGCAGCGTTACCTGGGCTGAGTCCCGACGGCCCCAGCGTCGGCGCGTGGCGCGACCCCCATGCCGGGCGCGAAGCGTTCGTCCCGTCCCCCCGCCGGCGTCCACGCGGAGTCCGCACGCGCGGAGGCGCGTCGGGCCTCGGTCGACTTGCCGGGCTTGACCGTCCTCCCGCCTTCGCAGGTCGCGATGCCGGCGATGTCCACCGCGTGGCGCTCGCGTGCGGCATCGAAAACGACTTCCAGCGCGCCGGCGGAAGCGTGGGGCCTGGAAAAAGCGCACCGGCCGGCGCACATCGGCACCGACGGCTCGGCAGCATGATCGACCTCCGTCAGAACGTCGGGACGGGCGGGGCGTCGAGCGTCGATGACGCCCTCGGGTCGAGCACGCCGTCGGCAGCGGGCACCGAGGGATCGCCGGCCGGCGCGTGGAGGCAATCGTTGCCCGCGCATCCGGCGGCGGGCGCGAGCGCGCGCTCGACGATCGGGACCGTGCCGACCTCGAGATCGACGTGGACCCACACGAGCGCGGCGAGGCCCATGACGAACGCGGTCGCCACCAGCGCGCGCGCGGTCGAGGCCTGGAATCCACCGTCACGGTCGATTGTCGTTCGGTTCATGGTCGTTCTCCGGTTCGTCGTCGCGATGCTTGCGACGGAGGCATCGTGCGCGACCGGCCGGCACGCGTGAATTCCACGGACGGCATGCCCGCGGTCCGCCGGAAGGCGGGGTGGCGGCTACCACGATCGGCATAGGCGGCACCGGGGCCCGCCGCGCACGCGCTCGCAAAAGAAGCACGCGGGATACTTGTTATAATGCGGGTGAACGATCGCGCGCAGGAGCCGCCGATGACCGAGACCATCAAGGCGTGGCAATGCATCGGCTGCGGCCGCATCGAGGGGCCGCAGAACTGCATCGGCGTGTGCCGCGACCGCAAGGTCGAGTTCGTCTACGCCGCGGAACTCGTCGAGGCGCAGGAGCGCCTCACGCGCGCGATCGAGGATGCCGCCGCGTTGCGTGCGTTCCTGCGCCGGCTCTCGGGGACGACGCCGCGCGACGGCCGGTGGGAAGCGTCCTATCGCTCGATGCAGGAGCACGCGAAGGCGCTGCTCGCGCACCGGCCGGAGGAGTTCGCGGTCGTCGCGGCGGCGAGCCCCGACGACGGCGCGGCCCCGGAGGCGGCAACGCGCACGCGCGAAGCGTAGATCGCGGCGTCGTTCGCGAGGCGCCTCGCGAATCGGGCCCGGCGAAAACCGGGGCCGGACCCGTCGACCGGGACGCGGAACGCGAAACGTGGGCGAACGGGAACGCCTGGACGGTCCCCGCGCTGCGCTTCGCGCCATGCAGGAGGGTGCCCGGGGCCGGAATCGAACCGGCATGCCGCTTTCGCGGCGGCGGATTTTAAGTCCACTGTGTCTACCGTTCCACCACCCGGGCGCTGATCCCGACCATGGCATCCGGCCTCGCGCGGACGGATGCGACCATGACGCGAAGCTACACCTGCTTCACGCCGATCGGTTTGCGCTCGGGTCGTAAGTGGGGCGCGGGCGTCTCGCCGCCGTAGGTGGCGCGCACGTAGTCGGCGACGATCGCGCCGAATTCCTCGGCGATCCGGTCGCCCTTGAGCGTGACGGACTTCCGTCCGTCGACGAACACCGGTGCGACCGGGACCTCGCCGGTGCCGGGCAGGCTGATGCCGACGTTCGCCATCTTCGATTCGCCCGGGCCGTTCACCACGCAGCCCATGACCGCGACGGTCATCTCCTCGACGCCCGGATAGCGCGTGCGCCACTGCGGCATCTGCGCGCGCAGCCACGACTGGATGCGCTCGGCCAGCTCCTGGAACACGACGCTGGTCGTGCGGCCGCAACCCGGGCACGCCGAGACGAGGGGCGCGAACGAGCGAAGCCCCATCGTCTGAAGGATCTCCTGCGCGACGGTCACCTCGCGCGTGCGGTCTCCGTTGGGCTCGGGCGTGAGCGAGACGCGGATCGTGTCGCCGATGCCCTGCTGCAACAGGATGGCGAGCGCCGCGGTCGACGCGACGATGCCCTTCGTGCCCATGCCGGCCTCGGTCAACCCGAGGTGCAACGGGTAGTCGCAGCGGCGCGCGAGCTCGGCGTAGACGGCGATCAGGTCCTGCACGCTCGACACCTTGCAGGCGAGCACGATGCGGTCGCCCGGGAGGCCTATCGACTCGGCGAGCGCCGCGCTTCGAAGCGCCGATTGCACGAGCGCCTCGCGCGTCACCTGCATCGCGTCGAGCGGCGCGGCGGACCGGGCATTGTCGTCCATCAGGCCCGACAGCAGGTCCTGGTCGAGGCTGCCCCAGTTGACGCCGATTCGCACCGGCTTGCCGTGCGCGATCGCGCGCTCGATCATCACCGCGAACTGCGTATCGTGTTTGGACCCCTTGCCGACGTTGCCGGGATTGATCCGGTACTTCGCGAGCGCCTCCGCGCAAGCCGGGTGATTCGACAGCAGCTTGTGGCCGTTGAAATGGAAGTCGCCGATCAGCGGGACAGGACAGCCCAGCGCGTCGAGCCGGTCGCGGATCGCGGGGACGGCGTCCGCGGCCTCGGCGGTGTTCACGGTGACGCGGACGAGCTCGGAGCCCGCGTCGGCGAGCGCTTTCACCTGCGTGACGGTCGCCGCGACGTCGGCCGTGTCGGTGTTGGTCATCGACTGGACGACGATCGGCGAATCGCAGCCGATGGCGACGTTGCCGACGCGAACGGTGCGTGTGCGCCGTCGGAGGATGTCGGGTCGGCTGAATCCGCTCATGGGACGATGGCTTCGCGCAGGGCCCCTGCGCGGGGCGAAACGTGGAATTTTACACCTGCGGGTCCGGCTTCAGCCGGACAGGATGTCGGGATCAAGCCCGGCCCAACGACGAGGCGTCGGGCGGAAGCCCGGCCTAACGACAAGGCGTCGGGCTGAAGCCCGACCCACCAAATTGCGCGGAACCCGGGAGTGCGGCTTCGGCGGGACAGGGCGTCGGGCTGAAGCCCGACCCACCCATTGCGCCTAATCCGGGAGTGCGGCTTCGGCGGGACAAGGCGTCGGGCTGACGCCCGACCCACCAAATTGCGCGGAACCCGGGAGTGCGGCTTCGGCGGGACAAGGCGTCGGGCCGAAGCCCGACCCACTGCATGGCGCCGATCCCGTGGGTCGGGCTTCAGCCCGACTGACAGCTCCGGCGCTCAGCGTTTGACGAAGTCGATCACGATCGCGCCTGGATCGCGCTGCCGGTACTCGATCGAAACGGCGTCCCCGTAGCGTGCCACGAGCTGGTCGAGCAGCGGCAGCGGATCGTGGTCGTTGACGAAGCGCATCGTCTCGCCGGGGTGCAGCGCGTCGAGCGCGCCGAAGATCGCGGCGTGCCGGAAGCGCTTGGCAATCGCGCGCGCGTCGAACGGGTAGATTGCGTCGGCGTGAAGGTGCAGGTGCGGTGCCTGGTTCATCGGTCGTGTCCTCGTCGTCAAAAAACCGGATCCCTTTTCGGGAAACTGGCGCTTGTCCTATCTTGCGCGGTCGAGCAGCGCGCGCTTGTCCTTCACCTGCGCCCACTGCTCGGCGTCGGGTGGCGGCGCCTTCTTCGCGATGATCGGCGGCCAGTCCTTCGCGAGTTCGGCGTTCAGCGCCGTGAAGTCGCGCTGCGACCTGGGCACGTCGTCCTCCGCATAGATCGCCTCGACAGGGCACTCGGGTACGCACAGCGTGCAGTCGATGCACTCGTCGGGATCGATCACGAGGAAGTTCGCGCCCTCTCGGAACGCGTCGACCGGACACACCTCGACGCAGTCGGTGTGCTTGCACCTGATGCACGCCTCGGTGACGACATAGGTCATGGCCGCTCCTGCCAGTAGTTCTCGAAGACCATCTGTCCGGGCGCGCTGCGGCGCGTCGGACGGAAACCGCGGGCGGCGAGGATCCGCCGCACGTCCCGCGCCATCGCGGGGTTGCCGCAGGTCATGACGCGGGAACGCTCGACGTCGATCGGGATGCCGGCGGCCGCGGCGAGCCGTCCGTCCTCCAGCAGCGCGGGGATGCGCGACGAGAGCGTCGATGCGCCAGGCTCGCGCGTGACCACCGGCAGGTAGCGCAGACATGCGCGGCCGGGCATCGCCGGCTCGCGCTCGAGCCGGGCCACGTCCCTTGCCGCGGCGAGCTCGGCCGCGATGCGCACGCTGTGCACGACGACGATGCGCTCGAACGAGGTCCGCACCGTCGGCTCGAGCAGGATCGACAGGAACGGCGCGAGCCCGGTGCCGCTCGCGAGGAGCCAGAGATCGGGCCCCGGCGCGAGCGCGCCGACGGTGAGGAAGCCATAGCTCGCGCGGTCGACCTCCGCGGCGTCGCCCGCCATCGATGCGGAGAGCAGCGCCGAGAATGCGCCGCCCGGAACGAGCGTGCACAGGAAATCGAGATGCGGATCGGTCGCCGCCGATGCGATCGACAGCGGTCGCACGACGGCCTCGCCCTCGCGTCCGACGAGGCCGAGCCGCGCATAGTGGCCGGCGGTGAAGCGGAACGCCGGATCGCGCGTCACGCGGACCGACAGCAGCGTGTCGGTCCATCGACGGATCGACACGATCGACTCCCGCGTCGCCTTCTCCGGACGCGGCGCGGCGCCGGGGGCCGACCCGGGCGACGGTGTCGGGGCCTCGAACGCCGGCAGCGGTTCGCGTGGCGCGTTCACAGGGACGGCGGCGGACGTCCGGGACGCCGCGTCAGTGGTCGCCCTTGCAGCTGCAGCCGCGGGGCTCCGCGACGGCGGAGGGCGCGGCGCCGACCTTGCCGATCGCGACCCTCCACACCTCGGGGCCCTGCTCGAGGTAATCCCAGGTGAATTCGGCGGTCGACTCCGCCCGGAACTGGTAGTAGAGCGGCTTCGGGTCGTGGTCGTTGACGAGCACGAGCGACGCGCCCGGGGCGAGTTCGTCGAAGGTACGGAAGATAAGGGGGTGGCGGTCGCGCGGCGCGATCGTGCGGACGTCGAGCGTCGCGGGTGCGAGGGTCGTGGCGGTCGGGGTCATGGGAGGCTCCTACGCGGGGCGGGCGGTGGGCGCCGGCTTGGCCGCAGGCGGGCGGCTGCGCCCCGGCGGCATGACCGGAGCGGGGAGGCTGCCGCAGGCAGGGGCCGGCATCGGGAACGGATGGCAGGTCGGTTCTATAACAGGTATTATCGATACCGGTTAAGACTAGCAGCCCGGCACGCCAAAAGCAATATCTTTTCTACATCTTCACAATCCACCGAGCCCGCCGAGTCCACCGAGCCCCCGATGCGCCTGACCTCGTTCTCCGACTACACGCTGCGGGTGCTCATGTACCTCGCGCTCGACCGCGACCGGCTCGCGACCATCCCCGAGATCGCGGCCGCCTACGGGGTGTCGAGGAATCACCTGATGAAGGTGGTGCACCAGCTCGCGCTCGCTGGCGTGGTCGAGACCGTGCGGGGCAAGGGCGGCGGGATCCGGCTCGCGATGGCGCCCGAAGCGATCCGGATCGGGGCGATCGTCCGCGCGGCGGAGGGCGACGGGCCGATCGTCGAATGTCTGTCGCACGACGCGAACGCCTGCCCGATCACGCCGGTGTGCCGCCTCGCGCGCGTGCTGGTCGGGGGCTTCGACGCCCTCTACGACCACCTCGACCGCCACACGCTCGCCGACCTGATGGTCAACCGGCGCGCGCTCGCCAGGGTGCTCGTGAGCATGCCGGGCGGCACGGGAACGCGCGCGGCCCCCTCCCGCGCGCCAGCGCGCGGCTGAGGCGGGCGCGAGGACCGCACGGCCAGCGCCGGCCGGTCGCGCTCGCCGCCCGATCGACCGAATCCCGCGTGGCCCGGCGATGCGCGGGGCCCGGTCGCACCGGCGCGCTGAGGAACGCCCTCTGTGACAGCCGCGATCGGTACGCGGGACCTCTCGCGCGCCCCGCGGGAGCGCCGTCGCGGATCAGTCGCCCTCGACGAACAGCTCGGCGAACTGGCGGCGCAGCCACCGGTTGCCGGGGTCGTGGTGCGCCCGCGCGTGCCAGCACTGCTTGACGACGAACGGCGGGATCGCCATCGGAAGGTCGACGAGCCTGACGGGGTGGTCGCGCAGTGCCTGCCGGCCGATGCGCGTGGGCACGATGCCGACGAGATCGGTTTGCGCGACGATCGCCGGGACGGCCAGGAAGTGCTGCACCTCGACCGCGATGGCCCGGCGTCCCCCGTGCTCGAGCAGGAAGCGCTCGATGGCGGCGTGGCCGGTGCCCGACGGCGCGGCCAGGACGTGCCCGGCGAGCTCGAAGCGCTTCTGCGTCAGCCGCTCGCCGATGAACGGGTGCGCGTCGCGCACGATGCACACGTAGCGCTCGCGGAAGAGACGCTGCTGGTAGAAGCCGGACTGCAGGTCGGGCAGGTTGCCGATCGCGAGGTCGACCGTCCCCGCCTGCAGCGCGGCCGCGGGATGGTCGCGCGGCGTGGGCATCGTCCGGAAGCGGATTCCCGGCGCCGACGCGGAGAGCCGGGCGACGAGCCGGGGCAGGAAGTACGCCTCGCCGAGGTCGGTCACGTAGAGCGTGAAGCATCGGTCCGACGTCGCGGCGTCGAAGTCGCTGCCGCGCTGCAGCGCCGTCCGGATGGCGTCGAGCGCCTGCCTGATCGTCGGCGCGACGCCCTCGGCGTAGGCGGTCGGCACCATGCCGGCGGACGCGCGCACGAACAGCCGATCGCGCGTGAGCGCGCGCAGGCGGGCGAGCGCGTTGCTGACCGCCGGCTGGCTCAGTCCCAGCGATTCGGCCGCGCGCGTGATCGAACGCTCGCGCAGCACGCGATCGAACACCGTGAGCAGGTTGAGATCGAGGTCCTCGACATTCATGCTGTGAATGATATTAATCACCTGACATCCATTGCGCAAATGGGTGCGACGGCTACATTGGCCGCCACGGCGGCCTTCCGGGCGGGCGGTACGCCGACCGAGCCGCCCGGCCGGGACGCGACGCGATGGAGGCCGACATGCTCGACGGATGCACGCCCTGGCCCGCGGACCTCGCTCGACGCTACCGCGCGCAGGGGCTCTGGGAGGGCGTCACGATCGCCGGGATGCTCGCGCGAACGGCCGCGCTGCGCCCGGCGCACACGGCGCTCGTGCACGGTGGCGAGCGCATCAGCTACGCGGCGATCGAGCGCATTGCGGCCCGGCTGGCGTGCGGCTTCCTCGAGTGCGGCATCCGGCCGCTCGACCGCGTGGTCGTCCAGCTGCCCAACACGCCCGCGTTCGTCTACACGTACTTCGCGCTGGTCCGCATCGGCGCGATCCCGGTGACCGCACTGCGCGCGCACCGGCACACCGAGGTCGGCCACTTCCTGCGCGCGTCGGGCGCGGTCGCGTACGTGATTCCCGACCGCGTCAGGGACTTCGACTATCGCGCGATGGCCCTCGAGCTCGCGCCGCAGGCGCCGGCGCTTCGCACGGTGTTCGTCGCGGGCGAGCCGGCGCGCGGGCAGCGCGCGCTGGGACCCCTGATCGACGACGCACGAGGCGACGCGGAGGTCGCGTCGACGCTCGCCGGCGTGCGTCCCGATCCGTCGGAGGTCGCGACCATGCTGCTGTCGGGCGGCACGACGTCGCTGTCCAAGCTCATCCCGCGCACGCACGACGACTACGTGCTCAACGCGCGGCTGTGCGGCGCCGCCGGCGGCTTCGACGCGTCGACCGTCCACATGGCGATCCTGCCGCTCGGGCACAACTACAACCTCGCCTCTCCCGGCATGCTCGGCGCGTTCTTCCACGGAGGCACCGTGGTGCTCGCCCCGTCGGGCGACGCCGACGCGGTGTTCCGGCTGGTCGAGGCCGAGCGCGTGACGACGATCGCCGCCGTCGTTCCGTTGATCTCCGCGTGGCTCGCCTCGCCCGCGGCGGACCGCCATGACCATTCGTCGCTGCGCGTGATCCAGAACGGAGGGGCGCGGCTCGCCCCCGAGCTCCGCGCGCGGCTGCGCGATCGATTCGGGTGCATTCCCCAGGAGATCTACGGCACCGCGGAGGGGCTCATCAACATGACGCGGCTGGACGACCCCGACGACCTCCTGCTCGACAGCTCGGGTGCGCCGGTTTCCGGCGAGGACGAGATCATGGTCGTCGACGACGACGGCCGCGAGGTCGCGGACGGGGAGGCGGGGGAGCTCCTGACGCGCGGCCCGTACACGATCCGCGGCTACTACCGCGCGGCGGAGAAGAACCGCGAGGCGTTCACCGCCGAGGGCTGGTACCGGATGGGCGACATCGTGCGCCGTCGCGGCCGCCACCTGTGGACCGAAGGGCGCCGCAAGGACCTGATCAATCGCGGCGGCGAGAAGATCAGCTGCGAGGAGGTCGAGGCGCTGATCTACGGACATCCCAAGGTGCGCGTGGCCACGCTGGTCGCGATGCCCGACCCGCTGTTCGGCGAGAAGGCCTGCGCGTTCGTCGTCCCGCGGCCGGGGGAGACGCTGTCCTTCGACGAGCTGATCGCCTTCCTGCGCGCCCAGAACATCGCGTCGTTCAAGCTGCCCGAGCGCCTCGAGCTGGTCGGCGAGCTGCCGCTGTCGCCGGTGGGCAAGATCCTGAAGCGAGAGCTGCGCGAGCGGATCACGGCGAAGCTCGCCGAGGAAGCGGCGCGCGGGCCCGGCGCATGAACATCGGCATCGTCGGCGGCGGACCGGCCGGGCTGTTCTTCGCCTGGCTCGTGAAACGGCACGATCCATCGCATCGCATCCGCATCGTCGAGCGCGATCCGGCCGACGCGACCTACGGCTGGGGCGTGGTCTTTTCCGACGTCGCGCTGTCGTTCGTGCGCGACATCGCGCCGGAGCTCCACGCGGAGATCACTCGCGGCCAGCTGCGGCACGATGCGATGCGCATCGTGCACCGCGGCCAGGAAGTGATGCTGCCCAACAATCCGTTCCACCGGATGGCGCGCATCGACCTCCTGCGCACGCTGCGCGCGCAGTGCGCGCTGCGCGGCATCGCCATCGAGTACGGTCGCCGCGTCGAAGCGCTGGACGAGTTCGCCGACTGCGACCTCGTGGTCGCCGCCGACGGCGCGGGCAGCGCGATCCGCACGCGCCATGCCGGGGAGTTCGGGCCGGCGCTCGACCTGCGCCCCAACTGGCTCGCCTGGTACGGGACGACGCGCCTGTTCGACCCACTGACGCTGATCTTCCGCTCCGTTCCGGCAGGCCTGATGATCGCGCACGCCTACCGCTACAGCGCCACGCACAGCACGTTCCTGGTAGAGTGCGACCCGGAGACTTTCCGGACGGCCGGCTTCGATCGGATGAGCGCCGGCGAGAGCCTCGCGGCCTGCGCAGACGCGTTTCGCGACGACCTCGACGGCGAGCCGCTGCTGTCGAACCGCTCCGACTGGTTCCGTTACGCGATCGTGAGCAACCGGCGCTGGCACTGGCGCAATGTCGTGCTGCTGGGCGATGCGCTGCGGACAGGCCATCCGTCGGTCGGCTCGGGAACGCGGCTCGCGATGCAGGATTCGATCGCGTTGTTCGAGGCCTGCGTCGCGGCGCCGCGCGACGTGCCGGCCGCGCTGGCCGACTTCGAGCTGCGGCGCCGTCCCGGATCGGACGCGCTGCAGGCGGCGGCGATCCGCAGCACCGAGTGGTACGAGTCGGTGCGCGACAGGCTCGCGCTCGACCCGGTGTCCTTCGCCTACGACTACCTGCGCCGCACCGGCCGCGTGTCGCACGACGACATACGCCGGCGCGACCCGGCGCTCGCCGCCGCCTACGATGCCCTCCATCCCGAAGGACCGCCGCCATGAACGATCGCGCCGCGTTCGCCACCCGCATCGCCGGACGGCACCTGAGGCCGCTATGGGACGTTCTCGACGACCTCGTGCCGCCGTCCCCGCGCCCGGCCGCGACCGCGGCGATCTGGCGTTACGACGAGGTCCGCCCGGTGCTGATGGAGTCGGGCGAGCTCATCACGGCGATGGAAGCGGTGCGGCGCGTGCTGATCCTCGAGAATCCGGGACTGCCCGGCTCGTCGCGGGTGAGCGGCGCGCTCTACGCCGGGCTGCAGCTGATCCTGCCCGGCGAGGTCGCGCCGTCGCACCGGCACACGCAGAGCGCGCTGCGCTTCGTCGTCGAGGGCCGCGGCGCCTACACGTCGGTCGACGGCGAGCGCGCGACGATGGCGCCGGGCGACTTCCTCGTCACGCCGTCGTGGACCTGGCACGACCACGGCAACGATGGCGACGAACCGGTGATCTGGCTCGACGGCCTCGACATCCCGATCGTCGCCCTGCACGACGCGCAATTCGCCGAGCGCTATCCGGCGCCGGTCCAGCCGCTCGCTCGGCCGGAGGGCGACAGCGGGGCGCGCTGGGGATCGAACATGGCGCTCCTTGATCGCGATCATGGGACGCGCGCATCGCCCGTGTTCAGCTACCCCTACGCGCGAAGCCGCGCCGCGCTGGCGGCAGTCGGCGCGGGAGGCGGCATCGACGCGGCGCACGGCGTGCGGATGCGCTACGTGAACCCGGTCACCGGCGGGTGGGCGATGCCGACGCTCGGCACGTGGCTCCAGTGGCTTCCGGCGGGGTTTCGGGGCGTGCCGGCGCGGTCGACCGACGCGACCGTGTTCTGCTGCGCCGAAGGTCGCGGCCGCGCCCGGGTCGGCGAGGACGCGTTCGAGTGGGGACCGCGCGACGTCTTCGTGGTCCCGTCGTGGCAGGCACGGTCGCTCGAGGCGCACGAGGAGTCGGTGCTGTTCTGCTACTCCGACCGGCCGGTGCAGGAGGTTCTCGGCCTGTTGCGCGAGGAGAGCGGGGAACGCGGCTGACGCCGGGAAGCGTTGCGCGCGTCCATGCGCGGGCGATGCCTTTCCGGGACGCCCGGGGCGGCGTGCGTGCGCCGGCAGGAGTCGACCAACGATCGAAGGAGTGGCGAGTTGAAGCCAGGCGAACGCAAGCTGCCGGAGCTGTTCGGGCCCGGCCGCATCGGCAGGTTCACGACGAAGAATCTGATCAAGTACGGCGCGTGCTGCGTGTCGAACTACAACGAGCGCGACGGCCGCATCAGCAAGCGCGAGCTCGCGCGCACGCGGGTCATCGCCGGCACCGGCTGCGGGATGATCACCAACCAGGGGGCCTACCCGGATCCGCTCGGCGAGGGGAAGGCGTACTTCCGCCAGATCGCGATCCACGACGACCGCTTCCTGCCGGAGTTCGAGGAGATCGCCGGCTACATCCACGACGCCGGCGCGGTCGCCATCCAGCAGATCCTGCACGCCGGCCGCTACGGCGGGATCGACCTGGGCTACTGCATCCAGCCCTCGGTCGTCCCGCAGACGCTTCCGCATTTCCGTCCGCCGCGCGAGATGACCGTCGAGCACATCGCCGACGTCGTGCGCCAGCACGCGGACGCCGCGAAGCGGGCGATCCGCGCCGGCTTCGACGGCACCGAGATCACCAGCTTCATGGGCTACCTGCTGGCGAACTTCAACTCGCGATTCACCAACCAGCGCACCGACGCCTACGGCGGCTCGATCGAGAACCGCGGCCGCTTCATGCGCGAGCTGATCGACGGGATCAAGCAGGCCACGCCCGACCACCCGCTGATCGTGCGCCTCAACGGCGCCGAGCTCATGGACCGCTGGGGCGGCAACACCGAGGACGAGTGTTTCGAGCTGATGCAGCAGGCGGTCGACTGCGGCGTCGACATGATCAGCGTCACCGTCGGCTGGCAGGAGGCGCCGGAGTCGTCGATCGGGCGCGACATCGCGCCCGGGCACTGGAACTACCTCGCGGCCCGGGCCAAGAAGCTGTTCCCGGACACGCTCATCGCCTTCGGCAACCGGCTGCCCGACCCGGTCATGGCCAACGAGTGCATCCGCGCCGGCGAGTTCGACTTCTGGGAAGTGTGCCGGCCGCTCCTCGCCGACCCGGACCTCGTCCACAAGGCGGCCGAGGACCGGCTCGACGAAGTGCGCCGCTGCGTGGGTTCGCTCAACTGCCTGTCGCGCCTGTTCCGCGACCTTCCGTACACGTGCACGATGAACCCGGCGCTCGGCCACGAGGTCGAGCCCGGTTACCGGATCACACCGGCCGAGGTGAGGAAGAAGATCATGGTCGTCGGCGCGGGTCCGGCGGGACTCGAGTGCGCGATCACCGCCGCGAAGCGCGGCCACGAGGTCGTGATCCTCGAGAAATCGGGACGCATCGGCGGCAACCTCGTCGCGTACGCGCAGAACGACCTCGCCCGCGCCGACGACCTCGCGAGCATCGTGCGCCACTACGAGGTCATGACGAAGAAGCTCGGGATCGAGGTCCGCCTCGGCGTCGAGGCGACGCCCAAGCTCATGCGCGGGATGCTGCACCAGTTCGACGTGGCCGTGGTGGCGGCCGGCGCGCGCATCGACCGCGACCGGCTGCGCATCGTCGCCGGGCAGGAGCTCGTGCTCGACGCGATCGACGTCGCGCACGGCCGCGTACCCACCGGGCGCGAGGTCGTGGTCATCGGCGCCGGCAAGATCGGACTGGTCGTCGCCGAATCGCTCGCGAGCAAGGGAGCGAAGGTCACGATCGTCGAGGAGGACAAGCGCATCGCCGGCGACGTGATGCCGTCGTTCAAGTGGCGCCACGCGAGCTGGGTCGAGGAGCTGGGCATCGCGACGCTCGTCCAGACCCGTGTGCTGCGCGTGACGCCGCAGGGCGTCGACGTCGCGTCGGAGAAGGGCGGCGAGCGGCACCTCGCCGCCGACACCGTGATCGCCGCGACGCCGCGCCTGCCCAACCAGCAGCTCTTCCACGACTTCGAGTGGATGATCGACGAGGTGCACGGCTGCGGCGACGCGCTCGTGCCGCGCGGGCTCGACGCGGCGATCCACGAGGGTTTCAGGCTGGGCGCGAGGCTGTAGCGGACGCGGGGCGATGCCGATGGAAACGCCCGCCACGCCCCCCTCGCGGACGAAGGACCGGCGGGACGCCGTCGCGCTCTGGCAGGCGACCTTCGATCGCGACGCGGCGCTCTTCGCGGACCTGCGTCCGGGCGCGCGCATGGGGCTCGTCGCACGATCGGGGTGGCACGCCGGCGCGGGGCGGCGCATCGCCGCGATGCGCGCCGCCGCCGTGGACGACTCCGACCCTCCGATGCTCGCGTTCGACGCGGCGGACGGCGGCATCCGCGTCGACGTGCGGCCGTTCGGTGGCGTCGAGCACGCGGGCGTCGACCTCTTGTTCGTCGCCGAGGATCGCGCGCAGGCCGATCTCGAGGCATTGCCCTGCGACGCGGTGCTGCCTGCGATGAAGCGGCTGTTGCGCGAGGGGGCGGTGATGTTCTTCGTGTTCCGCACGAAGGGCGAGTTGCAGGACGCGGGCTACGAGGACTTTCTCGACTCGCTCGGCCTCGCCTTTCTCGGGGCGTGCCGGTGAGGCCGCCGCGATGATCTTCCGCAATCCCTCGGGGGCCCCGGAGCTCGGCTGCGACGCCTGCGGATGCCGCTGGTTCGACCGCATGACCGACACCTGCTACGAGTGCGGCACGCCCATCCCTGCCGCGGAAGCGCGCAGGTTCGTCGAGGCCGCGGAGGCCTGGCAGGCGCGCTCCGGGGCGAAGGCGACGCCGGCGGCGGCGTCCGAGGACGGCGGCACGGACTGAGGGGTGCCGCCGCGGCGTATCGGGCATGGGCGCTGACGGCGCCTCGCGGGTACGCGTACCATGCGGACATGCCGGGCCCGAGCCGGTCGAAGCGTCCGGCGGCCCCGGAGGTCGCGTGGTCCGGGGCGCGGGAGTCGAGCTCGAGGTCGATGGGTCGTCGATGCCGGCGCCGGGCGGGCGCATCGTTCCGCGCGACCCGGCACCGCCGTTGACGGCGATCAAGCGGCAGCGCCGGGGTTCGTGTAGAAATATCGAGGAGGTTCGTTTACTGTCCGGGAACTCGCAGCGCGCAACTTCGCGAAGCATTCGAGACGTACTGGCAACCGCACCGCGTTGCCATGGAGGGCAACGTGGCGGGTCGGCGTTCCGGCGATGGGCACTCGAATGCGAACGGCGGCACGGGCTGCCCCGCCATCCGCGCGGTGACGCCGGGTTCGGCGTTCGCGCGCGGCCGAGGGGCCGGCGCGTGAGCCGGACCTTGCGCGGCGCCCGCGCGCTGCATGGCGACGACGTCGCGGTGGCGACCCCCGCGTTCGCCACCGTCGCGCCGGACGCGCCGTCGATCCCGGGCTACCTCGAGCAGGTCTACAGCTGGGCCTACGTGACCCCTCGCGCGGTCGAGACGTTCGAGCGCGAGTGGCTCGTCAACGCGATCCTCTTCGGCAACTACGCACGGCTGCGCGACGCCGCCCTCGACGAGCTCGGCCGCCGCGTGCGCGGGCTCACGCTCCAGGTCGCGTGCGTGTACGGCAACCTGACTGCGCGCCTGCTCGGGCGGCTGGCGCACGACGCGCGCCTCGAGGTCATCGACATCCTGCCGATCCAGATCGCCAACCTGCGGGCGAAGCTGCCGGCCGACGGGCGCGTGACGCTGCGGCAGGCCGACGCCTCGGCGCTCCCGCAGCCCGACGCGAGCGTCGACCAGGCGCTGCTGTTCTTCCTGCTCCACGAGCAGCCCGAGGCGGTGCGGCGCGCGACGCTGGCCGAGGCGATGCGCGTCGTGCGTCCCGGCGGCAGGATCGTCGTCGTCGACTACCACCGCCCGTGGCGCGGGCATCCGATGCGCGGCCTGATGCGGATGGTGTTCCACCGGCTCGAGCCGTATGCGATCGACCTGTGGCATCACCCGATCGACGCGTTCATGCCGCGCGACGTCCCGCCCGCGGCGATGATCCGGGAAACGTATTTCGGCGGGCTCTACCAGAAGGTCGTGATCACGCGCTGAGCGCGGCGCCCCCGCGCGATCCGGCGTCGCGCCGTACCCACCTGCCCATGCCCATGCTCGAAACCTTCAAGGCCGATGTCGCGATCGTCGGAGCCGGCGGGGCGGGACTGCGCGCGGCGATCGCCGCGGCCGAAATCGACCCCGGGCTCACGGTGGCGCTGGTGTCGAAGGTCTATCCGATGCGCAGCCACACGGTGGCGGCCGAGGGGGGTTCGGCGGGCGTCGTGCAGGCGCACGACAGCCTGCAGCAGCACTTCGACGATACGGTCACCGGCGGCGACTGGCTCTGCGAGCAGGACGTGGTCGACTATTTCGTCTCGCAGTGCACGCCCGAGATGGTCCGGCTCGAGCACTGGGGCTGCCCGTGGAGCCGCAAGGAGGACGGGCACGTCAACGTGCGCGCGTTCGGCGGCATGAAGATCGAGCGCACCTGGTTCGCGGCCGACAAGACCGGCTTCCACATCCTGCACACGCTGTTCCAGACCTCGATCAGGTACCCGTCGATCCGGCGCTTCGACGAGCATTTCGTCGTCGACCTCGTGGTCGACGAGGGACGCTGCCGCGGTGTCGTGGCCCTGGACATCGCGACCGGCCGCTTCGTGCTCATCGAGGCGGGGGCGGTCGTGATCGCCACCGGCGGCGCGGGCCGCGTGTTCCGCGAGAACACGAACGGCGGCATCGTCACGGGCGACGGCATGGCGCTCGCGTACCGCCACGGCGTGCCGCTGCGCGACATGGAGTTCATGCAGTACCACCCGACATGCATGCCCGGCACCGGGCTCCTGTTCACCGAGGCGTGCCGCGGCGAGGGCGGCATCCTGACCAACAGGGAGGGGTACCGCTACCTGCAGGACTACGGCCTCGGGCCCGCGGATCCGTGGCCGCGCAAGAAGGCGATGGAGCTCGGCCCGCGCGACCGGCTGTCGCAGGCGTTCTGGCACGAGGACCGCAAGGGCCGCACCGTGCAGACGCCGCACGGGAGCGCGGTCAACCTCGACCTGCGCCACCTGGGCGAGAAGAAGCTGCGCGAGCGCCTGCCGCTGATCTGCGAGCTGGCCCAGGAGTTCCTGGGCATCGACCCCGCGGACGCGCCGATTCCCGTGCGGCCCGCCGTCCACTACACGATGGGCGGCATCCTGGTCGACGGGCGCACCGCGTCGCCCCTGCCGGGGCTCTACGCGGCGGGCGAGTGCTCGAGCGTCGGGATCCATGGCGCGAACCGGCTCGGCTCCAACTCGCTGGCCGAGCTCTCCGTCTTCGGCCGCGTGGCGGGCGAGGAGGCTGCGCGATGCGCGAGGACGACGCCACGCGTCGACACCGCCACGCTCACGCGCCAGGCCGAGAACGCCGTCGCGCGGGTGCGCGAGCTCGTCGTGCGCAGCGACGGGCGCGAGCGTCTGTCCACGGTCCGCAAGGAGATGGCGCAGAGCATGGAGAACGGTTGCGGCATCTACCGCACCGGCCCCGAGATGCAGGCGACCTGCGACAAGCTCGCCGAACTGCGGGAGCGATACCGGGGCGTGAAGCTGGACGACACCTCGACGGCGTGGAACACCGAATGGCTCAATGCCGTCGAGCTGGGCTACCAGCTCGAGGTGGCGCAGGCGATCGCGCACAGCGCGCTCGCGCGCGAGGAGTCGCGCGGCGCGCACCAGCGGATCGACGGATTCGCGCAGCGGGACGACGTGCGTTTCCTCAAGCACACGCTGGCCCGTTACGGCGGCGCGCAGGCGCCGGGAATCGGATACGGCGACGTGAAGATCACGCGCTCGCCGCCGGGCACGCGCGCCTATGGCGCGGCCGGCGAGCACGCCGAGGCGGCGGCGGGAGCGGCCAAATGAGCGAGTCCGGAAGCAAGGCTGCGCGCGTCATCGAGATCGAGGTGCTGCGCTACCGGCCCGGCACCGACGCCGAGCCGGTGTGGCAGAGCTTCCGCGTCCCGTTCCTCGACGACACCTCCGTGCTCGAGGGGCTGCAGGCGATCAAGGACGATCTCGACGGGTCGCTCTCGTTCCGCTGGTCGTGCCGGATGGCGATCTGCGGCAGCTGCGGGATGATGATCGACGGCGTGCCGCGGCTCGCGTGCCACACGTTCCTGCGCGAGTTCTTCCCCGGCAAGGTGCGCGTCGCGCCGCTCGACCACATGCCGATCGAGCGCGACCTCGTCGTGTCGGCCGAGGACTTCGTGCACAAGCTCGAGGGCATCACGCCGTACCTCGTCCCGCGCGAGGCGCGCACGGTCGAGCAGGGCGAGTACCTGCAGACGCCGCGCCAGCTCGAGCAGTTCCGCCAGTTCGCCGGCTGCATCAACTGCATGCTGTGCTACGCCGCGTGCCCGCAGTACGGGCTCGACCCGGAATTCATCGGCCCCGGACTGATGGCGCTGATCCACCGCTACAACGCCGACTCCCGCGACGGCGCCCGCGCGGAGCGGATGGAGCTGATCAACGCCGAGCAGGGCGTGTGGAGTTGCACCGCGGTGGGCTACTGCTCCGTCGTCTGCCCGAAGCACGTCGACCCGGCGAACGCGGTCAACCAGAACAAGGTCAACGGCGCGCTCGACTGGGTGAAGCGGCGGGCCGGGCTGAAAGGGGGCGGCACGTGAGCCATTCCGCGGACGACCCGCGCGGCGGCGCGGCTTCGCACGGTCGCGGTTACCGGCGCCCGATGGCGGGCTGGTGGCGCCGGAACCCGTACTTCGTCTGGTACATGGTCCGCGAGGTCACGGCCGTCGCCGTGGCGGTCTACACGCTGGTGCTGCTCGCGGGCGTCGTGTGCCTCGCGTCGGGCGAAGCGGCCTGGAACGGCTGGCTCTCGGCGATGCGCAGTCCGGTCTCGATCGCGATCCACGCGGCGCTGCTGGTCGGCATGGTGAGCCACGCGTGGAGCTGGTTCGACATCATGCCCAAGACGATGCCGTTGCTGTTCGTCGGAGGCAGGCCGGTCGCCGCGAGCGCGATCACGCGCGCCGGCCTTGCCGCGGCGGTCGTCGCGGCGGCGGCGTTGTTCGCGCTCGCGTGGGCGCTGCGGCCATGACGACCCTGCGCCTGCGGCCTTCGAACGCGCCGGTCCTCTGGTTGCTGTTCGGCGCGGGCGGCATGCTCGCCGCGCTGTTCGGACCGATGCTGGTGTTCGTCACCGGCCTCGCGGTGCCGCTCGGGTGGACGCTGCCGGGCGACCTGCTGAGCTACCCTCGCGCGCTGGCGTTCGCGCAGCACTGGGCCGGCAAGGCCTTCCTCGCCGCCGTCATCGTGCTGTTCGCGTGGCACGCGGCGCACCGCATCTTCCACAGCCTGCACGACCTCGGGCTGCCGACCGGCGCATCGTCGAAGCTTGCGTGCTATGGCGGCGCGGCGCTGGTCTCGCTGGTCGCGGTGGTCGCGCTCGGAGCGCTCGGCTTCTGACGTGCGGCCTGGCGACGTGCGTGGCGAACCTGCGCCGCGCGCCGGTGCGCCCGCGAAGCGGATACGCCGGCGGCGCGCCATCGCCCTTGACTTCCGTCAAGGGGTCCGGCGCGCGTTCGCGCACGATCTCGGCTGAGGACGCCGCGCGGCGCGTGGCGGCGCGTGCGTCGCGGGAGGGTCATCGCGTGTTCCAGGTTCGAATGCACGGCCGCGGCGGCCAGGGCGTCGTCTCGGGGGCCGAGATGCTGTCGGTCGCCGCGTTCCACGAAGGCCGTCACGCGCAGGCGTTTCCGAGCTTCGGCTCCGAGCGCATGGGCGCGCCGGTGATGGCGTTCTGTCGCATCGACGACAAGCCGATCCGGCTGCGCGAGCCGGTGATGGCGCCCGACGTGCTCGTCATCCAGGACTCGACGCTGCTGCACCAGGTCGACCTGTTCAGCGGGCTCGCCGCCGACGGCTACGTGCTGCTCAACTCGCGGCGCAGCTACGAGTCGCTGGGGCTCGCCGACCTCGCGCGCCGCATGCGTCCGGAACGGCTCGTGGCGCTGCCCGCCACCGACATCGCGCTCGACCACGTCGGCCGACCGGTGCCCAACGTGCCGTTGCTCGGCGCCTTCGCGGCGCTGACCGGCATCGTGCGCCTCGACTCGGTGATCGCTGCGATCCGCGGCAAGTTCGACGCACACCTCGCAGGGACCAATGTCGCCGCGGCGCAGGCCGCCTTCGAGCACACGCGCCGGTTGCTGGAGACGACCCATGCTTAGGCAGATCGAAGGCTCGCGCGGCATCGCCGAAGGCGTCGCCCTTTGCCGCCCGCAGGTGATCTGCGCCTATCCGATCACGCCTCAGACGCACATCGTCGAGGGGCTGGGCGAGATGGTCAAGACCGGCGGGCTCCCGGCTTGCGAGTTCATCAACGTGGAAAGCGAGTTCGCCGCGCTGTCGGTGGCGATCGGCTCGTCGGCCGCCGGCGTGCGCACCTACACCGCGACGTCGAGCCAGGGACTGCTGTTCATGGCCGAGGCGGTCTACAACGCCTCCGGGCTGGGCCTGCCGATCGTGATGACCATCGGCAACCGCGCGATCGGCGCGCCGATCAACATCTGGAACGACCACTCCGACGCGATGTCGATGCGCGACGCGGGCTGGATCCAGCTCTATGCCGAGACCAACCAGGAGGCGCTCGACCTGCACGTGCAGGCGTTCCGGCTCGCGGAGGAACTGTCGTGTCCGGTCATGGTGTGCATGGACGGCTTCATCCTGACCCACGCCTACGAGCGCATCGACGTGCCGTCGCAGCAGGACGTCGACGCGTACCTGCCGCCGTTCGAGCCGAGGCAGGTGCTCGACCCGGCCGAGCCGGTGACCATCGGCGCGATGGTCGGTCCCGAGGCGTTCACCGAGGTGCGCTACCTCGCCCACCACAAGCAGTTGCGCGCCCTCGACCGGATCCCGCAGCTGGCCGCCGAGTTCGCCGCGCGGTTCGGCCGCGAGTCCGGCGGCCTGATCCGGCCCTACCGCACCGAGGGGGCCGAGACGATCGTGGTCGCGCTGGGATCGGTCAACGGCACGGTGCAGGAAGTGGTCGACGAGATGCGCGCCGACGGCGTGGCGATCGGGTCGGTCGGCATCACGTCGTTCAGGCCGTTCCCTCTCGCGGCGCTGCGCGCGGTGCTCGCCGGCGCCAGGCGGGTGGTCGTGCTCGAGAAATGCCTCGCCGTCGGCCTGGGCGGCATCGTCTCCGATGGCGTGCGCAAGAGCCTCTCGGGGATCGCGCTCAACGGCTACACGGTGATCGCCGGCCTCGGCGGGCGCGCGATCACGCGCTCGTCGCTGCGGCGCCTGTTCGACGACGCCGGCCGCGACGCGCTCGCTCAGGTGACGTTCCTCGACCTCAACACCGACCTGATCGAGCACGAGCTCGAGCGCGAAGGGAGCGCGCGACGCTCGGGGCCGACCGCCGAGGCGCTGCTTCGGCGGCTCGGCTCGGTGTCCTCGCGGATCGGGTAGGAGCGGCCATGGCGATGCAGACCGTCAAGTTCTATCAGACCGGCACGTTCACCGTGGGCAACCGGCTGCTCGCCCCGCACGAGCGCTCGGTTCAGGCCGAGGCGCAGCGCGCCAACGCGCTCACGTCCGGCCACCGCGCCTGCCAGGGCTGCGGAGAGGCGCTGGGGGCGCGCTACGCGATCGACGCCGCGATGCGGGCCACCGGCGACCGGATCGTCGCGGTCAATGCAACCGGCTGCCTCGAGGTCTTCTCGACGCCTTATCCCGAGACGTCCTGGCAGGTGCCGTGGATCCACTCGCTGTTCGGCAATGCGGCGGCGGTCGCGTCCGGCGTGGCCGCCGCCATGCGCATGAAGGGCCGCGACGACGTGCGCGTGATCGCGCAGGGCGGCGACGGCGGGACGACCGACATCGGCTTCGGCTGCCTGTCGGGGATGTTCGAGCGCAACGACGACGTCCTCTACATCTGCTACGACAACGAGGCGTACATGAACACCGGCGTGCAGCGCTCGAGCGCGACGCCGCCGGCCGCCCGCACGGCGACGACGCCGGCGATGGGCGCGGAGCCGGGCAACGTGTTCGGGACCGGCAAGAACGTGCCGCTGATCGCGGTGGCGCACCAGATTCCCTACGTCGCCACGGCCAGCGTGGCGAACCTGCGCGATCTCGAGTACAAGGTGACGCGCGCGATGGGCTTCCGCGGCGCGCGCTACCTGCACATCCACGTTCCGTGCCCGCTCGGCTGGGGAAGCGCGCCTGCCGACACGATCCGCGTGGCGCGCCTTGCGGTCGAGTCGGGTCTCTACCCGCTGTTCGAGGCGATCAATGGCGAGATCGCGTCGTCCACGCCGATCCGTCGCCGAGTGCCGGTGACGGACTACCTGCGGCTGCAGAAGCGCTTCGCGCACCTGTTCGCGCCCGGGGGCGAGGCGCGCGTCGCGCACATCCAGGCGATCGCCGATCGCAACGTCGTCAGGTTCGACCTCGTCCGCGAGCCCGCGTGATGGACAAGCCGTTCGCGATCACGCTCGACGTCGGCAGCTCGCTCGCCAACAAGACCGGCAGCTGGCGCACGATGCGCCCGGTCTACGTCGACCGCCTGCCGCCGTGCAACCACGCGTGTCCCGCGGGCGAGAACATCCAGGGCTGGCTCTACCACGCCGAAGGCGGCGATTACGAGGCGGCGTGGCGGCTCCTCGTCGAGGACAACCCGCTGCCCGCGGTCATGGGGCGCGTGTGCTACCACCCGTGCGAAGGCGCGTGCAACCGCGCCACGGTCGACGCTGCGGTGGGCATCAACTCGGTCGAGCGGTTCCTGGGCGACCTCGCGATCGCGCGCGGCTGGGCGTTCGAGCCTCCCGCGCGCGAGACCGGCAAGCGCGTGCTGGTGGTCGGCGCCGGTCCGTCGGGGCTGGCGGCCGCCTATCACCTGCGTCGCGCCGGCCACGCTGTGGCGCTCGTCGAGGCGGGGCCGCACGCGGGCGGAATGATGCGCTTCGGCATCCCGAAGTACCGGCTGCCCCGCGACGTGCTCGACGCCGAGGTGCGGCGCATCCTCGATCTCGGTGTCGAGCTCACGCTGAACCGCAAGGTGGCCGACATCCGCGCCGAGATGACCGGCGGGGGCTTCGATGCCGCCTTCCTCGCCGTCGGAGCGCACATCGGCAGGCGGGCGTACATCCCGGCCGGCTCGGCCGCCCGGATGCTCGACGCGGTGTCCGTGCTGCGCGGCATGGAGGGGGAGGACAAGCCGATGCTCGGCCGCCGCGTCGTGGTCTACGGCGGCGGCAACACGGCGATCGACGTCGCGCGTACCGCCAGGCGCCTCGGCGCGTCGGAAGCGATCATCGTGTACCGCCGCACGCGCGAAAAGATGCCGGCGCACGACTTCGAGGTCGAGGAGGCGCTGCAGGAGGGCATCCTCATCAAGTGGCTGTCGACCATCAGGAACATGGCCGACGAGGGCACGCTCACGGTCGAGAGGATGAAGCTCGACGACAAGGGCTTCCCGCAGCCCACCGGCGAGTTCGAGACGCTCGAGGCCGACTCGCTGGTGCTCGCGCTGGGGCAGGATGTCGACCTTTCGCTGCTCGACGGCGTCCCGGGGCTCGTCATCCGCGACGGCGTCGTCGAGGTCGGCGCCAACATGATGACCGGCCACCCGGGCGTGTTCGCCGGCGGCGACATGGTCCCGTCGGAGCGCACGGTGACCGTCGCCGTGGGGCACGGCAAGAAGGCCGCTCGGCACGTCGACGCGTGGCTCGCGGGCGGCGACTGGAAGCCGCCGGAAAAGCACGAGCTGGCGACGCCCGGGCACCTCAATCCGTGGTACTACGCGGACGCTCCCAAGACCGTGCGCCCGATGCTCGACCTCGTGCGGCGCACGTCGTCGTTCGACGAGGTGCAGGGCGGACTCGACGAAGGCAACGCGCTCTTCGAGGCGCGTCGCTGCCTGTCGTGCGGCAACTGCTTCGAGTGCGACAACTGCTATGGCGTGTGCCCGGACAACGCGGTCATCAAGCTGGGTCCGGGCAAGCGCTTCCGCTTCAACTACGACTACTGCAAGGGATGCGGCATCTGCGTCTCCGAGTGCCCCTGCGGCGCGATACGCATGGAACCGGAGCACCTGTAGGCCGCGGGCCGGGAGACCGGGCGTGCGCGGGACGCGCCGGTGACGACGGCCGGCGCCCGCGCAGCCCGGCGTGACGGGCGCGGCATCCGCCGCGGCACGCCTCGCCGATCGACGATCCGCAATGCGACGCGCGCGCGCCGGACGTGCCTGCGCCCGCGCCGTGCGGGCGGGTTCGCGGTAGCCCGCCGCAGGCGACGGGGTCGGCGCGGGTTGCGCCGCGCCTGACGGGGGCGGGCGGGACATCGTAGACTCGGGCCCATGTCGCTGGCCCTCCTGCTCGCGCTGCCGTTCGTCGGCAGCGTCGCCGCCGCGCTGTTGCCCACCAACGCCAGGAACACCGCGGCGACGTGGACGACCGCCGTCGCGCTCGCCTGCGTGGTCCAGTTCGGCCTGATGTTCCCGGAGGTGCGCGACGGCGGCGTGCTGCGGCAGTCGTTCCACTGGGTGCCCGACATGGGCCTCGAGTTCTCGATCCGGATGGACGGGTTCGCGTGGATGTTCGCGATGCTGATCTCCGGCATCGGCACGCTTGTCGCCGTGTACGCGCGCTACTACATGTCGCCGGCCGACCCGGTGCCGCGCTTCTTCTCGCTGTTCCTCGCGTTCATGGGGGCCATGCAGGGGATCGTGCTGTCGGGGAACCTGATCCAGCTCGTGTTCTTCTGGGAGCTGACGAGCCTGTTCTCGTTCCTGCTGATCGGCTACTGGCACCACCGAAGCGACGCGCGCCGCGGCGCCCGCATGGCGCTCGTCGTCACCGGAACCGGCGGGCTGTGCCTGTTCGCCGGCGTGCTGCTGCTCGGGCGCATCGTCGGCAGCTACGACCTCGACGCGGTGCTCGGCGCCCGCGAGGTGATCCACTCGCACCCGCTGTATCCGCCGATGCTCGTGCTGGTCCTGCTCGGCGCGCTCACCAAGAGCGCGCAGTTCCCGTTCCAGTTCTGGCTGCCGCGCGCGATGGCGGCGCCGACGCCGGTGTCGGCGTACCTGCACTCGGCGACGATGGTGAAGGCGGGCGTGTTCCTGCTCGCGCGCCTGTGGCCGGTGCTCGCGCAGTCCGAACTGTGGTTCTGGGTCGTGACCGGCGCGGGCGCGCTCTCGCTGCTGCTGGCCGCGTACGCCGCGATGTTCCAGAACGACCTGAAGCGCCTGCTGGCGTACTCGACGATCAGCCACCTCGGACTGATCACGCTGCTGCTGGGCCTGAACAGCGAGCTCGCCGCCGTCGCAGCGGTGTTCCACATCATGAACCACGCCACGTTCAAGGCGTCGCTGTTCATGGCCGCCGGCGTCATCGACCACGAGACCGGGACGCGCGACATCCGGCGCCTCGACGGGCTCTACAAGGTGATGCCGATCACCGGAACCCTCGCGCTGGTGGCGAGCGCGGCGATGGCCGGCGTGCCGCTGCTGAACGGCTTCCTGTCGAAGGAGATGTTCTTCTCCGAGACGGTGTACCTGTCGTCGTACCCGTGGGTCGAGCTCGCGCTGCCGCTGATCGCGACGCTCGCCGGCATCTTCGCGGTCGTCTACGCGCTGCGCTTCTCGTTCGACATCTTCTTCGGGCCGCTTTCGACCGACCTGCCGCGCGAGCCGCACGAGCCGGCGCGCTGGATGCGCGTGCCGATCGAGCTCCTGGTCCTCGCGTGCCTCGTGGTCGGCGTCGCCCCGGCGTGGTCGGTCGGCGCGTTCCTCGATGCCGCGGCGCTCCCGGTCGTCGGCGGCACGCTGCCCGAGTTCAGCCTCGCGGTCTGGCACGGGTTCAACGCGCCGTTCGCGATGAGCCTCGTGGCGATGGCCGGCGGCATCGCGGGCTACCTGCTGCTCGCCCCGCTGCTCGAAAGCGGGCGACTGCGGCGCGTGCCGATCATGGATCGCTTCGACGGCCGTCGCCTGTTCGACCGTTCGCTCGTCGCCCTCGGCGCGCTCTCGCGCGGGGGCGTGCGCGTTGCCGGTACACGGCGCCTGCAGATGCAGCTTCTCTGGGTCGTCGTCGCGTGCCTCGTCGCCGCGTTCGCCGCGCTGCAGGGCCACGGCGTCGGGTGGGGCGACCGGCCGCGCGTGCCGGCCTCGCTGGAATTCGTGCTGCTGTGGTCGATCGGCATCGCCTGCGCGATCGGCGCGGCCGTGCAGGCGAAGTTCCATCGCCTCGCCGCGCTCATGATGATGGCGGTCGCCGGACTGGTCGTCTGCCTCACCTTCGCGTGGTTCTCGGCGCCCGACCTCGCTTTGACCCAGCTCGCGGTCGAGGTCGTCACGACCGTGCTGTTCCTGCTGGGCCTGCGCTGGCTGCCGAAGCGCATCCCGGAGGCGGTACGGCATCCGACGCTGCGCGACCGGGCGCGCCGCGGGCGCGACCTCGCGATCGCGCTCGCGGCCGGGGGCGGGCTCGCGGCGCTGTCCTACGCGATGCTCACGCGCCTCGCGCCGCAAAGCATCTCGCCGTTCTTCCTGTCGCACGCGCTGCCCGAGGGCGGCGGGACCAACGTGGTCAACGTGATGCTCGTGGACTTCCGCAGCCTGGACACGCTGGGCGAGATCACGGTGCTCGGCGCCGTGGCGCTCGCCGTGTACGCGCTGCTGCGGCGCTTCCGGCCGCCGCGCGAGAGCGTCGAGGCGCCGCGGCAGCAGCGCGTGCTGCCCGCCGACCTGAAGACCGACCTCGTCAACCCGCGCACGGCGCCCGACACGGCGCTGGGATACCTGGTGGTGCCCGCGGTGCTCTCGCGGCTGATCCTGCCGATCGCGGGACTCGTCGCGGTGCACCTGTTCATGCGCGGGCACAACCAGCCCGGCGGCGGCTTCGTCGCCGGGCTCGTCGTGGCGATCGCGCTGATCGCGCAGTACATGGTGGCCGGGACCCTGTGGGTCGAGCAGCGCATGAACCCGCATCCGGTGCGCTGGATCGCGGCGGGACTCGCGCTCGCGGTCCTCACGGGACTGGGCGCGCTGGCATGGGGCTACCCGTTCCTGACCACGCACACCGCCCACGTCGCGCTGCCGCTCGTGGGCGAGGTGCACGTGCCCAGCGCGATCCTGTTCGACATCGGCGTGTTCGCGGCGGTGATCGGCGCGACGCTCCTCATCCTGATCGCGCTCGCGCACCAGTCGATCCGCGCGACGCGCAAGCCGGCGACGGCCGAAGCGGGAGGCGGGTGATGGAGCTCGTGATGTCGGCGGCGATCGGCGTGCTCGGCGGCTGCGGCGTCTGGCTCGTGCTGCGCCCGCGCACCTTCCAGGTCGTCATGGGCCTGTCGCTGATGTCCTACGCGGTCAACCTGTTCATCTTCAGCATGGGCAGCCTGTCGATCGATGCGGAGCCGATCATCGTTCCCGGCGTTCCGCCGGACCTCGCGCACTACACCGATCCGATGCCGCAGGCGCTGGTGCTCACCGCGATCGTCATCGGCTTCGCGATGACCGCCCTGTTCCTCGTCGTGCTTCTCGCCTCGCGCGGGCTCACCGGCACCGACCATGTCGACGGGGCCGAGGACCCGGACGACGCACCGCCCGGCGCGGCGGTCGCGATCGACACGACGCCGGCGGCGGACAGGGAGCACGCATGATCGGTTGGCTCGGCCAGGGCATGCCGCACCTGATCGCGGCGCCGATCCTGCTGCCGCTGTTCGCGGCGGCGCTGATGGTCGCGATGGGCGAGCGGCGACGCGCCGGCCGCGCGCTCGTCAACGTGCTCGCGAGCCTCCTCGGGCTCGCGGTCGCGGTCGCACTGCTCGTCTGGGTCGACGGCGAGGGCGTTCCCGGCGTCTACCTGGCGGGGAACTGGCCGGTGCCGTTCGGCATCGCGCTAGTCGTCGACCGGCTGTCGGCGCTGATGCTGGTGCTGGCCGGCGTCCTCGGCGCAGCGGCGGTGCTCTACTCGACCGCGCGGTGGGATCGCGCAGGCGTGCACTTCCACCCGCTGTTCCAGCTCCAGCTCATGGGGCTGAACGGCGCGTTCCTGACCGCGGACCTGTTCAACCTGTTCGTGTTCTTCGAGGTGATGCTCGCGGCGTCGTACGGCCTGCTGCTGCATGGCTCGGGCACCGCGCGCGTGCGCGCCGGGCTGCACTACATCGCGATCAACCTGCTCGCCTCGTCGGTGTTCCTCATCGGCGTGTCGATGCTCTACGGCGTCACCGGCACGCTCAACATGGCCGACATGGCGCAGAAGCTCGCCGCGGTGCCGGCGAGCGACCGCGGGCTGCTGAACGCGGCCGTGGCGATCCTGTCGGTGGCGTTCCTCGCCAAGGCGGCGATGTGGCCGCTGGGATTCTGGCTCGCGCCGGCCTACGCGGCCGCGAGCGCCCCGGCGGCGGCGCTGTTCGCGATCATGACCAAGGTCGGCATCTACGCGGTGCTGCGCGTGTGGACGCTGTTCTTCGCCGGCGGCGACGACGCGTCGGCGGCGTTCGGGTCGGGGATGCTCGTCGTCGGCGGGCTCGCCACGCTCGCCTTCGGCGCACTCGGCGTGATGGCGTCGCAGCGGCTCGGCCGGCTCGCCGGTTTCTCGATCGTCGTGTCGTCCGGCACGCTGCTCGCCGCGACAGGCCTTGGCCTCCCGGCGCTCACCGGCGGTGCGCTCTACTACCTTGCGAGCACGACGCTCGCGGTCGGCGCGTTCTACCTGCTGATCGAGCTGGTCGAGCGCGCGCGGGCGGTCAACGTCGACGCGCCGGAACCCGACGACGACACCGATCACCTCCCGTTCGCGCTCGAGCTGGTCGAGCTGCCGCAGGACGTGAACCTCGACGACGACGAGCATGCGCTGGTCGGCAAGGTGTTCCCGGCGGCGATCGTGTTCCTCGGCATCGCGTTCATCGGCTGCGCGCTGCTGATCGCGGGGCTGCCGCCGCTTTCGGGCTTCGTGGCGAAGTTCGGCATGCTGTCGGCGCTGCTCAATCCCGGCGGGCTCGGCGACCTCGGCGCGACGCCGGTCCCCGTCGCGGGCTGGGTGCTGGTCGCGCTGCTGATCGGCTCGGGACTGGTCGCGACGATCTCGCTCGCGCGCGCGGGCATCCGCTATTTCTGGGCGCCGCAGGACCGTCCCGCGCCGCGCCTGCGGGTCGTCGAGTGCCTGCCGATCGCCGCGCTGCTCTTCGCGTGCGCGGCGCTCACCGTGCGGGCGGAGCCCGTGCTCCGCTACGCGCAGGACACGGCGCTGGCATTGCACCGGCCCTCGGTCTACATCGACGCGGTGATGTCGGCGCGACCGGTGACGCAGCCGTCGTGGCGCCCGGAGGCGTCGGCCAAGGAGGGAGGGACATGAAACGGATACTGCCCGCGCCGCTGCTCTCGCTCTCGCTGTTCGCGCTTTGGCTCGTGCTGAACCCGCCGCCCGGCGCGGGGCAGGTGCTGATCGCGGCGATCGTCGCGGTGGCGCTGCCGGTGGCCGCGACACCGCTGCGGCCGCAGCGCGTGCGCATCCGCCGGCCATGGGTCCTGCTGCGCCTGATCCTCGCGGTCGGGCGCGACGTCATCCTGTCGAACTGGCTGGTGGGGCGCGCGGTCCTGCGCGCGGGCGCGCGGCCCCCGTCGGCGGCGTTCGTCAGGATCCCGCTCGAACTGCGCGACGTGAACGGGCTCGCCGCGCTCGCGGTCATCACGACGGGCGTGCCCGGCACCGTGTGGTCCGAACTCGCCCGGGACCGCAGCGCAGTGCTGCTGCACCTGTTCGACGTCGACGACGTACCGGCGTTCGTCGAGCATTACAAGTCCTGCTACGAGCGGCCCCTCATGGAGATCTTCGAATGAGTCCCCTGCTCACGGTCGCGATCGTCGCGACCCTCGCGTGCTACGGCGTGGCGATGGCGCTGGCCGCGGCGCGGCTGATGCGCGGTCCCACCGCGGAGGACCGCGTGCTCGCGCTCGACTTCATGTACATCGTCGGGATGCTGGCGGTCCTCGCGCTGGGCATACGTTACGCGAGCGGCATGCTTTTCGAGGCGGCGCTGCTGATCGCGCTCGCCGGCTTCGTGAGCTCGGCAGCGCTGGCCAAGTTCCTGCTGCGCGGCGAGGTGATCGAGTGAATCGGCCGCGTGCATTGCGATCCCGGCGCACGGAGTGCGGGAGTCTCGCGTGACTCCCGCCGCACCGATGTGGGTCGAGGCGGCGGTCGCGACGCTGCTCGTCGCGAGCGGCCTCGCGACGCTGGTCGCGGCGATCGGGCTCGTGCGCCTGACGTCGTTCTTCCAGCGGATGCACCCGCCCGCGCTCGCCAGCACGTTCGGCGCCTGGGCGGTCGCGGCGGCGTCGATCGTCTACTTCTCGGCGCTCGAGTCGCGGCCGGTGCTGCATGCGTGGGTGATCCCGATCGTGCTGGCGATCACGCTGCCGGTCACCACCGTGCTGATCGCGCGCGCCGCCCTGTTCCGCAAGCGTCAGAGGGGGGGCGACGTCCCGCCGCCGCTGCACGAGTCCTGACGATCCGGCGACGATGGCGCGGGGCTTCCGCCGTGCGACGAGGAGGCGGACCGCTGCCCGCTACGTGCCCCTGGGGCGGCACCGCGCGGACGCGCGTGACGAAGCCGTGCGGCTGGTTCACGCCGTTTCGCAGGAACGCGGGGTCGAGGTCGAGTCGTTCGTGACCTTGCCCAGGGCGGCGACGGGCACCGGCGTGAACGGGATGCAGGCCTCGGTCGCGTTCATCTGCGGCGAGTTGCGGAACGGGAGCATGCCGCGCAGCCGTTGCCGCGCGATCGCGTTGCCGATCGCTCCCGGCGTGGTGGCGATGATCGATGAAGGCGTGCATGCGGACGAGCTCTGCGCCGCGGCCGGCTCGCCCGGTCGATGGCGTTCCTGACGCCGCCGGGAATCGGACGGTTGAACTCGGGTGCGAGAACAGCACGGCGTCCGCGATCGCTTTCGAGAAGACGTGCGCGACGGTCGGGGAGTCCTTGCCGCAGTCGTCGCTCCGGAGCGGCAGGTCCCTGACGGGTATCGCGGTCATCACGGGCGGCGGCGGGGCGAGGCGAACCGGCGCCCGGTGAACCCGCCGAAGAAGCCGCGATCGGACGCGTGGCGACCCTTCTCGCTCGTCGGGCACTGCGCGACCGCGCCCCGAAGGATGCGTCCGTCCACTCCGGAGCACGCGGGAGCGTTCGCGGCGGGAAGCGCACGGGTAGAATCGGCCCGCCGGCCTCTCGGAGAGCCGACTCGCCATGCCCATCGTCCGCATCGAGCTCTACGCCGGCCACACGCCGGACCAGAAGGCGGCGTGCGCCCGCGACGTCGTCGACGCCGTCGTTCGCAACCTCGGCACGACTGCCGAGGCCACGCAGGTCGTGTTCGTCGACGTCGAGCGCCACGACTGGCATGCCGGCGGCGGGGTTCCGCCGCGGCCGAAAGAAGCGTAGGGTCGGACCCCGCGCCCGGCGCTGCCGCAGCGGCAGCGCTCGAAGCCAGGGCCCGGTCCCGCTAGTCGAGGCGCCGCCGAGCACCGCGACCGCCATGCCTTCCGCGGGGGCCGGGAACGTCCCGCCGCCCGTGGCAACGAACACGTGATCAACCTGCGCCACGTCGAGGTCTTCTACGCGATCATGCGCGCGGGCTCGATCACCGAGGCCGCGCGCATCCTGAACGTGACGCAGCCTGCGGTGAGCGTCGCGCTCAAGCACCTGGAGAGCCGCCTCAGGATGAAGCTCTTCGACCGCTCGGGCGGGCGACTGCGGCCCACGCCCGAGGCGAAGGCGCTGCTGCCCGACGTCGCGGAGATCTTCGGCCGGCTGGGCGCGGTCGAACGGCTGAGCCAGGACCTCGCCGGGGGCGCGCGGGGCGTTCTCTCGATCGCCGCGACGCCGCCGCTGTGCGACGGCTTCGTCGCGAAGGCGGTCGCGACGTTCGTGGCGAAGCGGCCCGGCGTGAAGATTTCGCTGCAGTCGCTCGCCTCGCCGATCGTGCTCGACCGCGTGGTCAACCGCGAGGTCGACCTGGGCGTCGTGTACGAGCCGGTGGTGAGCGCCGCCGTGCACACCGAGGAGGTGATGCGCGCGTCGATCGGCTGCGTCATGCCGGCGAGGCACCCGCTCGCGAAGCGCGCGACGGTCCGCGCGCGCGACCTTGCGCCGTATCCGGTCGTCACCTACCTGCCGCAGGCGCTCCTGCGTCCGCACATCGACCGCTTCCTGAGCGAGAAGGCGTCGCCGATCGCCATTTCGGTGGAGACGGGGACGTCGTCGACGGCGATCATGCTCGCGGCTCACGGCGCGGGCGTCGCGCTGATCGAGACCGCGCTGTTCGCGGCGCGCCCCGTGCCCGGATTCGTGATGCGGCCGGTCGAGCCGAGGATCGAGCTGCGCAGCCTGCTGCTGCGGCCACGCCTGGCCGCGGCCTCGCGCGTGCTCGACCCGTTCGTCGCGCACCTGCGCGCAACCGCGATCGCATAAACAGAATTCATGGGAGACAGCGAAATTCTGATTAGCCGTTATGATGGCGCCCGGCTATGCTCTTCCGGACCCCCACCGGAGTGCCCGCCGTGCCCGACCCGTCCGCCCCCGGCCGCCTCGCGGCGGCCCGCGAGATCCTCGCCACGGCGACGGTCGTCGACACGCTCGGCGGCGCCGTCGTCCACCCGACGCCGCACGTCGCGGAGGGCACCTACGAGGAGATGATGGTGGGGCACGGCTGGAACGTGCTCCACGCCTGCCTCGTCTCCGAACCGTCGTACTCGCCGACCTTCGAGCAGCTGCTCACGGCCGTTTACGAGAACCTGCTCAACTTCGCGATGAGCCCGAAGGTGCGCCACGTCGAACGCGTCGGCGACATCGCCGAGGCGAAGCGAAGCGGGCAGCTCGGCGTGATCCTCGGCGTGCAGAACTCGAGCTGGATCGGCACCGAGCGCGAGCGCCTGCGGCTGCTGCACAAGCTCGGCCTGCGCTCGCTGCAGCTCACCTACATGGAGCGCAACCATGTCGGCGACGGCTGCCTCGAGCCCGAGAACCGCGGCCTCACGAACTTCGGCATGCAGGTCGTGCGCGAGTGCAACCGGCTGGGCGTCCTGATCGACTGCTCGCACGTGGGCGTCAGGACGACGCTCGACGCGGTCAGGCTCTCGGCGAAGCCGGTCGTCGTCTCGCACACGGCGGTGCGCGCGATCACCGAGAACCCGCGCTGCGTCACGGACGAGCAGATGAAGGCGGTGGCCGACAAGGGCGGCACGATCGGCATCACGACCTTCTCGCCGTTCATCCGCACCGACCGCCAGCCGACGCTCGACGACTACCTCGACCACTACGACTACGCGATCGACCTGATCGGCGAGGATCACGTCACGTTCGCGACCGACTGGTTCGACGGCAAGACCCGGGTCAACTGGGCGACGCCCTGGTACTACCCCGAGGTGACGCAGGGCAAGCAGTACGGCGGCCTCGGGCTGATCGGGTTCGCGCAGCGCTCCGAGCTCGTGCGGGTCGTCGAGGGCATGCTGAAGCGCGGCTACGGCGCCGAGCGGATCGGCAAGCTCCTGGGAGGGAATTTCATCCGGGTACTGAAGGAGGTCTGGCAATGAGAATCAGGGAATTCCTCTCCGGCGCGGCCGCGGTCGCGCTGACGTTCGCGTCGACAATCGCGCCGGCGCAATCGTGGCCGGCGAAGCCGATCAGGCTGGTCGTGCCGTTCACCGCGGGCGGATCGACCGACACGGTGGCGCGCATCATCGCCGAGAAGCTCGGCCCGCGGCTGGGCCAGCCGGTGCTGGTGGACAACCGCGCCGGCGCCGGCGGCGCGATCGGTTCCGACCACGTCGCGAAGTCGCCGGCCGACGGCTACACGTACCTCGTCGGCACCAGCAGCACGATGGCCATCGCGCCGTACCTGTACACGAAGCTCCCGTACAACCCGACGCGCGACCTCGCGCCCGTCGTGCTGCTCGGCACCGCCGACATCATGATCGTCGTCAATGCGCAGGTGCCGGTGCGCACGGTGAAGGAGCTGCTCGACCACGCGAAGGCCAACCCGGGCAAGCTCTCGTTCGCCTCCGGCGGCAACGGCTCGATCTCGCACCTGCTGGGCGAGTACTTCAAGTCGATGGCGCACGTCGAGCTGCTGCACGTGCCGTACAAGGGCGACGCGCAGATGGTGACCGACCTGATCGGCGGACAGGTGAGCATGGCTTTCGGCACGGCGGTCGCGTTCCTGCCGCACGTCAGGACGGGCAAGGTCGTCGCGCTCGCGGTGACCAACCCGAAGCGCTCGACGACGCAGACACAACTGCCGACCGTGTCGGAGGCGGGCGTTCCCGGCTACGAGGCGGTGCAGTGGTTCGGCATCGCGGCGCCGGCCGGCACGCCGCCGGAGGTCGTCAAGCGCATGAACGACGAGATCCGCGCGATC
Organism: Burkholderiales bacterium; assembly: GCA_905339295.1. Lineage (GTDB taxonomy): Bacteria > Pseudomonadota > Gammaproteobacteria > Burkholderiales > Casimicrobiaceae > VBCG01. The sequence goes on along the minus strand of CAJPFI010000021.1, from coordinate 104,543 downwards.
CTCGCGCAGCCCGACGTGCGCGCGCGGTTCGGCGAGCTGGGCTTCGACGTCGTGGGCGACACGCCGGACGAGTTCGCCGCCTTCCTGCGCTCGGAGAACGCGAAGTGGAAGAAGATCGCCGAGATCGCCGGCACGAAGCTCGACTAGGCGTCCGGCTTCCGGTGCGGCCGCGCTCCCTGCCCGTCGCGGCCGCGCTCGCCATGCCGCGTGGGCGCGTCAAGCGCAACGGCGGTCCCGGCTTCGCCGGCATGGAGCGCTGAATGCCCAGGCGCGTCGCCGTCATCGGCGCGGGCGTGGTCGGCCTTGCCTGCGCGAGCCGCCTGCAGATTCGCGGCTACGACGTCACGCTGGTCGATCCGCGCGACCCGGGAACCGGCTGCTCGTCGGGCAACGCCGGCTGCCTCTCGCGCGCGTCGTGCGTTCCGCTCGGCCTGCCGGGCACGTGGAAGAAGGCGCCGCGATGGCTGCTCGACCCCCGCGGTCCGCTCGTCATCCCGCCGCGCTACATGCCGAGGATCCTGCCGTGGCTGTGGCGCTTCCAGCAGAACACGTCGATCGACCGCGTCAACGCGATCGCCGACGCGCTGCACGCGCTGCTCGACGTCTGCATCGAGAAATGGCGCCCGCTGGCCGCCTGGGCCGGGGTTCCCGAGCTGATCCGACAGGAGGGCTACGGATTCGCCTACGAGAGCGAGGCCGGGTTCGACGGCGACGCGCTCGGCCGCGAGCTGCGCCGCGCGCGCGGCGTGAAGATCGACGTGCTGACCGGCGGCGCGATTCGCGAGTTCGATCCGGCGCTGTCGCCGAAGCTCACGCACCTCGTGATCCTGCCCGAGCAGGGTCACGTCCCGAATCCCCTGCGGCTTTCGCAGGCGCTGGCCGAGCGCCTGCGCGCCGGCGGCGCGACGTTCGCCAGGCGCGAGGCGAGGGGATTCGAGTTCTCGGGCGGCCGCATCAGCCGCGTCGCGACCGACCAGGGTCCGGTCGACACCGACCACGTGGTGATCGCGGCGGGCGCGCACTCGAACGCGCTGTCCTCGCAGCTCGGGGCGAACGTTCCGCTGGAGACCGAGCGCGGCTACCACGCGATGCTCGCGTCGCCCAGCGTGCAGCCGCGCATTCCGGTGTGCTCGGGCGAGGGCAAGTACTTCGCGACGCCGATGGAAGGCGGCCTGCGAATCGCGGGGACCGTCGAGCTCGGCGGGCTCGACGCCCCGCCGAACCACCGCCGCGCGGACGTGCTGGTCGAAGGCGCCAGGCGCCTGCTCCCTGCGCTTACCCACGGAAGTGTCGAGCGCTGGATGGGCCACCGTCCGTCGCTGCCCGATTCCAAGCCCGTCATCGGCCGCTCGCCGCGCGTGCCCAACGCCTTCTTCGCGTTCGGCCACGGCCACGTGGGACTCACGGCCGCGCCGTCGACCGGCGAGATCGTCGCCGCGCTCATCGCCGACGAAACGCCGTACATGGATCCGACGCCGTTCGCGGCGGAGCGGTTCAGCGCTGCGCGTAGTCGGGCGCCCTGAGCGCCCCCTGCCGGAACGCGCGCGAGGCGGTCTGGTAGTAGGCGATCGCCTCGCGCTCCAGCGCGGGCTCGACGGGGATCGGCACGGACTCGTGCGTGCGCGCTTCGACGCGGTACGCGTCGACCCGGCGGCCCGGCGAGAGCACCGTGAGCACGCCGCCGCGCAGGTAGCCCAGCGACTGGTAGTTGCTGATGAATGCGCGCTCCGGCGTCGCGGGAAGCTCGAACACCGAGCGCCCGAAGAAGTGGTCGTCGCCGTCGACGCCGAGCACGTCGAGGATCGTCGGCGGGACGTCGATCTGGCTCATCAACGGTGCGTACTCCGCGGGGGCGACGAGCTTCGGCGCATAGAAGATCAGCGGGATGCGATAGCCGCCCACCGGCAGCGCGGTCCTTCCCGCCACCGCCGCGCAGTGGTCGGCGACGAACACGAACAGCGTCTGGTCGAACCAGGGGCGCGCGCGCGCGTCCTCGACGAAGCGGCCGATCGCCCAGTCGGTGTACTTGACGCCGCCCTCGCGCCCGCCCGGCGACGGGAGGTCGATGCGCCCCGCCGGATACGTGAACGGTCGATGGTTCGACGTCGTCATGACGTGCGTGAACGACGGCTTGCCCGTGGCGACGCTCGCGTCGATCACGGCGAGCGCGTTGGCGAACAGCGACTCGTCGGCGACGCCCCAGATGTTCTCGAACACGATCGAGGCCTTCGGGAAATCGGTGCGGTCGACGACGCGGTAGTCGTTGGCGTCGAAGTACGCGTTCATGTTGTCGAAATAGCCGTAGCCGCCGTAGACGAAGCTCGTCGCGTAGCCCTGGTGCTCGAGCACCTCGCCGATCGTCGCGAGGTGGTCGTTGCCTGGCCGGCGCACGATCGCCTGGCCGGGCACCGGCGGCGTGCCGAGGGACACCGCCTCGAGCCCGCGCACCGTGCGCGTGCCGGTCGCGTAGACGTTCGAGAACACGAGCCCCTCGCGCGCGAGCCGGTCGAGGTTGGGGGTGAGCCCCTGCGTCGAGCCCCATGCGCCCACGAATTCCGCGGAGAGGCTCTCCACCATCACGAGGACGACGTGCCTCGGTCGGCGGGGAAGACCGGCGCTGTGCGACTCCGTCGACTCGTGCTCGACGGCTGCGACGCGCGGCGCGTTCCGGTCGAGCGGCTTGCGGCTCACCAGCAGCGAACGCAGGACGGCGTCGGCCTCGTCCTGCGGCATCGTCGCGTAGAACCGGTCGTAGTCGAGCTCGTTGCGGCGCATCGCCGCGGCGAACGTGAACAGGCCGTTCCCCGCGAGCTCGTTCGCCCACGCGTTGCCGGTCGGCAGCATCTGGTCGATCGAGGCGAGCGTCATCATCGTGGCGGGAAGCACGATCGCGGCGACGGCCCACGCCAGGCGCCGGCGACGCGATACCGGCAGCGCATCGGCGCGCTCGAGCCACGGCCGCAACGCGGTCGCGACGGCGAGCGAAGCCAGCGCGAGCCCCGCGACGATCCAGCCCACCGGATACGACTCGCGGACGTTGCCGATCACCTCGTGCGTGTACAGCAGGTAGTCGACGGCGATGAAGTTGAACCGCGTCGCGAACTCGAGCCAGAATGTCGCCTCGGCGACTGCGCCGAACAGCAGCGCGAACACGACGAACGCGAACCACGCGAAGCGAAGCGCACGGTGCACACGCGCCTCACGCCAGCGGGAGGGCAGGAGCGCCTCGTACAGAAGGACCGGCGCAAGCAGCGCTGTCAGCACCGCAAGGTCGAACCACAAGCCCGTGGCGAGCATGGCGGGCCAGTCGGAGAACGGCACCGCGTCGAGGCCCGTCCACAGCGCGAGGCAGATGCGCGTGAACGTGAATGCGGCGAGCGCCACCACCGCAAACAGCATCGGGACGCTTGGATGCAGTCGGGAGGGATGCGTCGAATCGGTCACGGGGGGAAGGGTCGCCCGCGCCTGGCGTTCGGCGAGGCGCGTCCGGACACCATTATCCGCCCGCGGCGGCGCCACCCCGGTGACGTGGGTCACAGAGTGTTCGCCCGCGCTTCGACACGGATGCGGGTCGGCTCGCCGGACAGGACAACGAACGACAGAAGGCGACGGCCGCCTCTGCACGCGGGGCTGCGACGCTAGAATGACGTCAAGTCAATCCCAAAGTCACCGTTGTCCCTGACACTTCGCCGAGCGGACGGCGGAGTCAAGGGGCGTGACGCAATCCGTGAAAGTCACCCTGCTTGCGTGGTCCCGGGAACTGGGCGGCGCCGAGCGCCAGCTCGTGAACCTCGCCTGCGGCCTGCGACGTCGCGGTCACGACGTGCTGGTCGTCGTTTTTTTCCCGAATCGGTACGTCGAAGCGTCTCTGCGGGAGACAGGGACGCCCTTTCGGGTCCTGGGTGTCCGGGGCCGCTGGGACGCGTACCGCTACCTGGTCCGATTCCTCGCCGAGGCGCTGACCCGGGACTCCCATGTGGTTTACGCCTTTCTCCAGGTTCCGAACCTCCTGACCGTGCCCCTTAAGCTCCTTCGTCGGAAGGCGAGAGTGGTCTGGGGCATCCGTACGAGCGACTTTCGCACCCGTTCCAACGCGCTGTCGGGCCTTGTCACGTGGCTCGAGAGCCGGCTATCACGGGTCGCCGACGTAATCATCGCCAACTCGTTCCATGGTCGCGACGACGCGGTTGCTCTCGGTTTCGATCGGAATGCCATCACGGTGATCCACAACGGCATCGACACCGAGGCCTTCCGCCCCGATCCCGACGCCGGGACAGGAATCCGCGCCGAATGGGGAATTGCCGCCTTCGAGACAGTGATCGGCCTGGTGGGGCGATTCGAAGCCAAGAAGGACCATGACACCTTCCTGCGCGCCGCGGCCATTGCCGCCCTCGAGCGAGCTGACCTGCGGTTTGTCTGCGTAGGCGATCGGCCGGCGTCCGCTCGCGCGGGTCTCGAGGCGCAGGCAGGAAAGCTCGGGTTGGACGATCGTGTCATCTGGGCAGGGTTCCGACAGGACATGTCCGCGGTGTACTGCGCTCTGGACGTGGCTACGCTCACCTCTGCGTTCGGGGAGGGCTTTCCGAACGTCGTCGCCGAGGCCATGGCGTGCGGCGTTCCCTGCGTCGTCACCGACGTAGGCGACGCCGCCCTCATCCTCGGTGACCTCGGCTGGATTGTCCCGCCCCGGAATCCGCGCGCCCTGGCCGACGCGTGGATTGCGGCCCTCGCGCAGGATCGGCGCCCCGGGATTCGAGAACGCAGGAGAAGGAGAATCGAGGAGAACTACAATCTCGAACTCATGATCGACCGGACCGAGCAGGCATTGTCGGCGTTGTTCGAACAGAAGTCCTGAGAACTCCCTTGCAGGGGCAACCCGGTCCTCGCTCGAGCCGTGTGCGTGGCAGAGCCATCGCTCGGAACCGGGCTCGGAAAGTCGCACGACCGTCCACGACGTGCGTCGGCAGGTCGGTCATCGGCCGGCGCGACTGCGCTGGAGTCGCCGCCGCAGGCGCCATCCGTTCACGCGGTCGAGGCCGTCGGATAACCTGGCGGCAAGCCCGGGGAGCCAGCCTCGGCGGCGCTCGGGGATCGTCGGCGAGCCATGGATGGCAGACGAAAAGTCGATCGCGTCCGATCGAGGGCGATCCGGGTCGGGGGCGCCACGGCCGGCGTGAGCGGCGAGGTGCGTCAGAATGCGACTCTCGAACCGCAACATGTAGTCGTCGACCAGCTCGTTCTTGTCCTTGGCGACGGTCTCGACGAACTGCCGGAGGCAGAGATGCTCGTCGAGCCGCCACCTTTGATCGGCCGGCACGTTGGATCGGTCGAAAGACACGTCGCCCCGGCGGACTCGGTCCATCCAGGCGAGGAACGACCGGCATTGATAGTGATTGACGTGGGCGCAGTCGGTCTTGCCCGGGTAGGGCTCCTCGGAGTAGGGCCGACCGTTCGCGTCCACCGTGCGCCATCCCCGCTTCAGCCTGCAATAGTGGGCGCTGTCGATCGAGGCGACGGCTTCGGTCCGGCTGATCGCCTTCGTGCGGGGACTCGGCGTCGCCATCCGTCTCGTGAGAGCCGAGGTGACGAGCCCCGTCGGGTCGTCGAAGTACCCGTTATGGCCGAACACGTGCCAGTTGAGGCGCACGCTTCCGATGTCCCCGAGGGACGACAGGAACTCCGGGAGGGTCTCGTGCTTGCGAAGCACGATGAACTCGTCCGGATCGAGAAACGTCACCCATGCATGGGAAGGGGCCTGGCGGACGAGTGCGTGCGTGTAGGTCCTGATCTGGAGATTTCGCCCGGGCCAGCTGGCAGTGGGATCTCCGGGCCAGTCGACGACGGTCACGAGGCTCCCATGGGCGCTCAGCAAGGACCGCAACGGGAGCCTGGGATCGTTGTCGTAGAGGAAGAAGTGATTCACGCCGAGCAGCGCGTGGTAGGCGAGCCACTCCTCGATGAACCGGTTTTCTCCCTTCACGATGGCAACGGCGCAAACCGAGAAGTCGGTATTCGTCTTCATGGAGGTCCCGGCCTCGGCCGGTTCGGTTTCCCCGTGTCCCGGCATTTCGATCGGAGGCGATCACGTCGCGGCATGGCCCTCCGCGAACCCGCCAACGCCGCCGAGTCGGGTCGAATGCCGCAGCCGTGAAAAGGATACACGTCGCCATCGGGCCCATCCTGCCACGCGCGTCGTGGCGGTGGCTCGGGCCGCATCTGGCACGAAGTCTTGCGGACGCATGCACGATCCGCTTCTTCCGCGACGGGGAAATGCCGCATTGCGATGTGGCCGTTTTCGTCAAGGAACGGCCGCAACGGCCGCTCGACCAGGCCAGCGACCATGGATGTCGCATCATCTACATGCCCGTGGATTTCTACCGGTCCCGGGCGCAACTCGACGCGGACGCCCCCTTTCTCGCACGGTGCTCGGGCCTGCTCGTGCACTCGAGACCTCTCGGGACTTTCCTTGCCCGGCACAACGCCGCGATCTGGCATGTCGACCATCCCAACCTCGATGGGCTTGCCGCGAAGCCGCCCTACCGGCGGGACGGCTACCTGCTCTGGATCGGCGATTTCCTGAACCTCCCGTACCTGCTGCGCTGGAAAGAGAAGGCCGAGCTGCCCCACGAGCTCAAGGTCCTCACCAACGGACGGCGCACGTCGGTCAAAGGCATGGCGATGACGCTCGCGCTCGCTCGTCGCCTCGGGGTCGAGCTCGATGTGAGGCGGGACCGCGTCAACGGCATCCCGATGGTCGAATGGGACCCGGCAACGCAGCGGGCCATGATGGCGGCCTGCAAGGCTGCGCTGGATATCAAGGGAGGCCAGGAGGACTTCGTTCAGTTCACGAAGCCACCGACCAAGGCGCACCAGTTCATCGTGTCGGGCATCCCGTACGCCACCAACAGGAACAACTCGGCCGTCCCGGATCTGCTGGAGTTCGGATTCGACGTCGCGGACGTCGAGGATCACCAACGCTGGTTCTGTCATGAGTACTGGAACCGCACCCGGGCCTTCAGCGACGTTCTCGACGGTCGAATCCGGCCGGAGGCCGTTGCTCTCGCGTACCGACGCTGTCTGGAAGAGGTTGTCGGCCATGGATCGCCTGGCACGGTCCGATCCGTCGCCCGCTGCACCCCCGTTTCCCGGGACTTCGGGGACGGCAGGGGACCGGCGCAGTGGCAGGGTTATTTCCGGGCCTGGCGCATCCGTCGAACGCTCGGCGCCTCCTGGGAAGACGCCTCTCCTCGCGCCACGCAGATCCTGCAGGCATGCCGCGACTACGTGCCCGGCTACGTGACGTGCAGCGAGCTCGATGCCGCGGCGGATCGAAAGCCGCCCGCCGTGTCGGTACTCGTCGATTTCTCATCGCGGAACGAGGATGGTTTCGCAAGCGAGTTCGCGAGGGCAATACCCGACGGTTGGGAGATCATTGCGTTTGGACCTCCTCCGAGAGTGGACCGCGCGGCACTCCGCTTCAAGACGATCTCCCGCTGGCCGAGGCGCGCGGTTCTCAGGGACCGAATGCTGGCATCGGCGTACGCCGAAGGGGGCTACTTCGCCTTCATTTCGCGGCTGACCGGCAACGACGTCGCGTGGATCAGGAAGGCGGTCACCGACCTGGAAAACCATCCGCAGACGGCGATCGTCGTGCGGGCCGAAGACGTGGATGCCGACGTCGATGTGGGCGCCACCTTCCTCGTCAGGCGCGCCGTCTGGCTCGCGCTCAGGGGCTACCATCCGGGACCCGCGATGACGTCGCCGTGCTGCGGCGACCTCGACCTCGTGCAACGCGTTCGTCAACTCGGATACGAAGTCGAATCCGCGCTCGACGCGGAGATGCCGCGCTCCCGCCCACCAATGCCCCGCGTCCGAACGAGCGACAAGGTCGTGGTCTACACGGCGATCACGAACGGGTACGACCGCCTCCTGCCCCTGAAGGATCGGTGCGTGAGGCCGGCTCGCCAGATCGCATTTCTCGACGAGGCAACGCGTTCCGCCGCGACGTCCAGGGGAAACTGGGAGATCCGCGACATCGACGGTCATGCGCATGACCCCAATCGGCAGGCGAAGCGGTACAAGATCCTGCCGGACCTGTGCTTCCCCGACGCGGAGTACAGTCTGTGGATCGACGGCAATGTCTCGCTCATCTACCCGTTCGACATCCATCGGCTGATCGCGCTCTTTCTGGCCGACGCCGACATCTGCATCGCTCGTCACCACGCACGTTCCTGCCTCTACCAGGAAGCGGAAGTCTGCAAGGCGCGTCGCCTGGACTCCGCACGGATCATCGACGATCAGATGGCACGCTACCGCCAGGAAGGCTATCCGGCATGGAACGGACTGAATCAGGCAGCGGTCATCCTTCGCCGCCATAGCGACGCCTTGAAGAGTTTCAATCGGCAGTGGTGGAAGGAGATCTGCCAGGGATCGCGCCGCGATCAACTGAGCCTGAACTACGTGCTCTGGAAGACAGGCCTGCCGATCGCCGAGTTTTCACTTCCGATCCAGGACAACAACGGACTGTTCGCGAAGGTCGCGCATGCGCGACGGCGGTCGCTTTGGCAGTCCGGTGGACCGGATCTGCGAGCGATGGTGCATCGGTTGGAGGCGTTTCACGTTGGCTACGCCCCGCCGACCGAGTCGACTTGAGGACGCGCCGTCGCTCGCAAGGGTCGGGAGACCTGCGCCGTCGTGGCGTCGAGCGATCGGAAACCCGCAGGTGGGAAGATGGGGTTCGGCGCAAGCTCGATGGCGGGGCCGTCGTTCACATCCATCGGCTCGCGACGCACGAGCACGCCGTCGTGAATGACGATCGCGGGATCCATGCCGCCGCTGATCGGATGGACGGCCAACGGACCTTTCGCGCCAGCGGGGCCTTGCTTGCCGGCGGCCAGTCCCGAAACGACGGGCTCGGCCGCGGGGAACTCGCGCCGTCCCGCACTGCCTCACCCCGCATCCGGACCGCGCCGTTCTATGTACACTTCGATGGATGGAGGGGCGCGCCGCGTCCTCGCCGGGCGGTGAAACGGGCGATTCGACGGCCACCCGCGGCCGGGATGCCGCGCGCGGGCAATCGCCACGGAGGGAACGATGAAGCGACGGGTTGCCTGTCTGGCATTGGCGTTGAGCCTCGGGACGCCGGCGTTCGCCGCGGAGGTGGCGGGCGTCACGCTCGCCGATAGCGTGTCGGTTGGCGGGCAGACGCTCGTGCTGAACGGCGCCGGTGTTCGCGACAAGTGGTTCTTCCGCATCTATGTCGGGAGCCTGTATCTGCCGCAGAAGGTCGGGGATCTTGCGGGCGTGCTGGCGAAAGGTCCGCGCCGGATCCAGATGAACCTCCTGCGCGACCTGACGGCCGATCAGCTGGTCGGCGCCCTGGTGGGCGGTCTCAACGACAACAATTCGTCCGCCGACATGGCGGCGGTCAAGGCGCCGATGGACGAGCTCGTAGGGATCCTGACGCGGTTCAAGGACGTGGACGCGAAGCAGAACGACGTCCTGACGATGGATTTCGTCGACGGTGGTACGAAGGTCGCCATCAACGGCGAAGTCCGGGGCGTGATTCCGGGCGCGGCGTTCAACAGCGCGCTCACCCGGATCTGGCTCGGCGACAAGCCGGCCCAGCGAAACCTCAGGAAGGCGATGCTGGGCGGCTGACGCGCGCGAGCCCCCGGTCGATTCGCCGCATCCCGCCATGCCGGAGACGCCCGCTGCGGCCCCCGGGCCGTCGCGCGTGACGTCCGTCACGGGCCGGCCGGTTCTGGTCACCGGCGCCAGCGGCTTCATCGGCGGGCACCTCGTCCGCCGGCTGACCGCGAGTGGCTGCCGCGTGTCGTGCGCCGTGCGTGCGACGTCGGGAGTCGACGAGCTGCGCGCGACGGGCGCCCGGCTCGTCGACTGCGACATCGTCGACCGCGCATCGGTCGCGCGTGCCATCGCGTCGTCGAACGCCCGCTTCGTGTTCCACGTCGCGGGACTCGTCCGGGCGATGGACGCGGGAGACTTCCTGCGGGTGAACGCGGGAGGCGTCGAGGCGGTTGCGGAAGCGTGCGCCGGCCTGCCCGACCCTCCGGTCCTCGTGCTGGTCTCGTCGCTCGCGGCAGTCGGGCCCTCGGGGGCCAGACCGGCCGTCGAGAGCGACCTGCCGGCGCCGGTCTCGCAGTACGGTCGCAGCAAGCTCGCCGGCGAGCGGGTGGCCCTGACCTACGCCGACGCGTTGCCCATCACGGTCGTGCGGCCCTGCATCGTGTTCGGCGCAGGGGATCGGGGGATGGTCGAGGTGTTCAGGCCGATCGCCCGATCGGGCCTGCATGTCGTCGGTGGGTCAGGCGACCGCCGCGTCTCGCTCGTCGCCGTGGCGGACCTGGTCGAGTGCCTCGTGCTTGCCGCAGAGCAGGGCGAGCGGCTCGTGACCGGCGTGGCGGGACACGGCATCTATTTCGCGGCGGCGGACGACATGTCGCACGTCGAGCTCGGCATGGCGATCGCACGCGCGCTCGGGAGGCCGCCGCCCCGTGTCCTCCGTCTGCCGGCGTGGTCGATGCGGACGATCGGCCGGCTTGGCGACGTCATGTCGCAGATCCGCCGGCGACCGGGGTGGATCGGGCGCGACAAGGTCCGCGACGTTCTCGCAGGCTCGTGGACGTGCTCGTCGGCGAAAGCGCGCCGGCAGTTCGGCTGGTTGCCGACGACGACCCTCGCCGATCGGCTGCGCGAAACCGCGCAGTGGTACCGCGACGTGGGCTGGCTTTGAGCGTCCTGCGTCGTGCCGCGGCGGCCGAACCGGCATCCCGGACGCGGCGCCGGCCGGGTCCGGAAGCCGCCGCGCGCTCACAGCGCTCGGTCGTAGATGCGGTAGGTCCTGGCCCGCTTCGTTCCCGCCCGCTCGAGCGTCCCGCGCGAGCTGTCGTTGCTCTCGAGCACCCACGAGAACTCCCAGCGCTCGAGACCCCACGGCTTCGCGGCCTCGACGAGGCGATCCAGCAGCACGATGCCGAGGCCCGATGACTGCCACCCGGGAACCATGATCACGGCCATCGCCCGCGCGACGTTGATCCGCCTGCGCCCCCACATGAGCCTGAGGATGCCGAAGGGGAACAGCCGGCCGTCGAGCTTGCGCAGGATCTGGTTGTAGTCGAGCAGCGCCAGCACGGCGCCGACGGCCTTGCCGTCGACCACGGCGAATGCCGCGAACTCCGGCGCGATGATGTGCCCCAGTTCGGCGGCGATGTGCTTCACCTCGCCCTCCTGCAGCGGGGTGAAGCCCCACGTGCCGTCGAGCGCGCGGTTGTAGATGTCCAGGAACGTCCCGATCTCCGCGGCGAAGCGCGACGGGTCGAACCGGCGCACCGAGAGGTCGTCGCCTTCGAGCGCCGACAGGACCGCGGGCTTGTAGCGATCGACCAGCTTCGCGAGGAGCGCCACGTCCATCTCGTAGGCGTACAGGTCCTGCGCCTTGGCGAAGCCGCACGCCTCGATCAGCGCGGCGTAGTGCGGCGGGTTGTAGGTCGTCAGGAACACCGGCGGGCGGTCGAAGCCCTCGACCAGCAGGCCGCAGGTGTAGTTGAGCGACGGATTGACCGGTCCCCGCCACGTGGTCATCCCGCGCTGCAGGAGCCAGGCACGGCCCGCATCGAAGAGCGCGCGCGCGACGCCGAGGTCGTCGACGCATTCGAAGAAGCCGAAGAACCCGCGTCCTTCGTCGTACTTCGCGTTGTGGACGTCGTTGACGAACACCGCGATGCGTCCGCCGACCTTGCCGTCCCGTTCGGCGACGAGCGTCACCATTTCCGCGTGATCGAAGAAGGGGTGCCGCCCCCAGCCGAGCAGCCGCCGCTCCTGCGAGAGGATCGGCGGGACCCAGTTCGGGTCGTTCGCGTAGATCGTCCAGGGGAGCCGCTGGAAACGCCGCCGATCCCGCCACGCCGTCACCGCCCGGACGGTGATTCCGCCGCTCACCGGATGCCCCGGTCGGCGATGACCCGCCGGCAGACCTCCGCGATGTTCGCCGCGGCGGCGTTGTTCTGCACCGGCAGCAATCGGCGCAGTTCGTCCGCCGGGATGTCCGAGTGGGTTTCCTTGCCCAGCGCCAATCCGACGAACGCCGTGGACGAGTACCGGGAGATCAGCACGTCGCAGTTCGCGATCATCTCCTCCGCACTGCCGTCCCTGAACGTCAGCGCGCCCGGCGCGTATTGCCGCACTTCCTTCTCGGCCCGGGCCATGTCCTCGTTGGGATGGAACTTGAAGATCATCGGGCGGCCGTTGGCAAGCGCGACGGCATGGCGGATGAACGCGGGCCGATCCTCGCCTCGGAAGACCTCCCGCAGCGGCGACGTGCAGACGAGCACGTAGTGACGGTGCGGAAACGCGTTGTCGCGATAGCGCTCGCAATGGTCGAAGTTCGGGATGCCGGTGACGACGATCTTCTCCGCCTTCGCGCCCTTGCGGACGAACAGGTCGCGGTATCCGTCGCTGGCGACGCAGAAGGCCCGGTAGGCGTCGGAGAGGCCGGTCGCGGCGGTCCCCGCGATCCACAGCGGGAGCGAGCGGTGCCGCTGCACGAGGCGGAAGGCGGCGGTCTCCGGATCGGTGATGCCTTCCTGCACCAGGACGATCCGGCTGCCGCGGATGTTCTTCTGGACGAGGACATCGGAGCAGGTGACCACGAGGTCGTACGGGCCGCGCCGCCCCTGGTAGTCGATCGCGAGATCCGCGTCGCGCAGGTATCGATGGCAGCGCTCCGCGAGCTTGGCGCCGATGATCGTGAACTCGAGGAGCTTCAGCCGCCGCATCGCCTCCTGCAGGCCGTCGCAGTAGAACGGCGTGAATGCTTGCCGGTATCCGGTCAGGTGCCGCGAGATCTGATGCATCTGGGTCGTCTGGTTCATCGAGCCGCAGATGAACAGGATGCGCTTGTCGGCACTCAGAGGGCCTCCGTGCCGCTGCGCGCCGTCCCCCCCGGAGGGAGTCGTTCGCGCCTGGGGCGGCCCGGCGCGCGGAAGAGGAAGCCTTCGCGCTGCGCGCTCCGGTATTCGCGCCTGGGGCGGCCCGGCGCGCGGAAGTGGAAGCCTTCGCGCTGCGCGCTCCGGCATTCGCGCTTGGGGCGGCCCGGCGCGCGGAAGTGGAAGCCTTCGCGCTGCGCGCTCCGGCATTCGCGCTTGGGGCGGCCCGGCGCGCTCATGTGCCCTCGTCCCACCGCGTCCTGAACGTCCCGGCGACGAACACGACCGCGGCGAACGCGGCCGTCACGCCGAGGGACCGCAAGGTCGCCGCGTCGTCGACGAAGATCATCGCCGCGCGCAGCGCCTCGTTGACGTAATAGAGCGGGAGCAGCTTGGCGAACGCCTGCAGGAAGGCCGGCATCATCTCCACCGGAAAGAAGGTTCCGGAAAGGAACATCATCGGGAACAGGAAGGCGTTGGCGACCGCGGACGCGCTCTCGGCCTCCTTGGCGAACGGGGTGAGCAGCATGCCGATGCCGACGAAGGCGATGACCTCGACGAAGAGGATGAGCGGCAGCCAGATCCCGATGTGCAGCCGGACGTCGAACACGAAGTAGCTGACGAGCAGGATGGCGACGGTCGAGACGACCGACAGGATGAGCTGGTAGACGATGCTCGAGGCGAGCCAGTCGGCGCGCGTGATCGGCGTCGTGGCGAGCTTGCGGAGGATGCCCTTCTGGCGCAGCTCCGCATTCATGTTGAGCACGTTCGACAGGCACGAGGTCATGATCGCCATCGCGATGATGCCGGGGACGAAGAATTCGATGAAGCGGTAGCGTTCGGGCAGGATCGACGCGGCGACGAGCCTGATCGCCGGGGGGCTGCCGGTCGCCTGCTGGTTGGCCGCGGCCACGATCGTGTCCAGGAGCCGGATCTTGGTGTCCACCGACGTCGAGCTGGGGTCGTACACATAGGTGAGCGGCACCGGGACGCCGGCGCGGGGGCCGGTGACGCGCTGTTGCTGCAGGGCCTCGAAGTCCTTCGGGATCACGAGCAGCAGGTTCAGCCCGTGTTCCTTCGCGTACTGCGTGGCGTCGACGTCGACCGGCACCGGCGTGACCGTGAACGCGTCGCCGGCGGCGAGGGCGCCGAGAAGCCGTGCCGACGCTTCGCTGCGGCTGTTGTCCTGGACCCGGAGGTCGAGGTTGAGGTGCTCGGGCTTGGTGAAGATCGTGCCGAACACGAGCACCAGGATCACCGGGAAGGCGAACGTGAAGAACATCGCCGACCGCTCGCGATAGAAGCTCCTGAGCCGCACGCCGAGATTGGCGGCGATGATCCGGGGGGTCATGCGGCGCGGTCCCGGTCGCCGGCCGCGGGGGACTCGGACGTCAGCTTCAGGAACACCTCCTCGAGGTTGGGCTTGCGCACGTCGAGCCCGCCGAGCGCCAGCCCGGATCGCTGGATCGCCTCGAGGATGCGGTGGACATCTCCGGGAGTCTTCACGGGGACGCAAAGATCGTCGTCGCCCATCGGAATCGGGGAAAAGCCCAGGTTCCGGATCAGCCCCGCCGCGGCCGGGTCGATCGACTTCAGCGTCAGCCGCATCTGTTCGGCGTGCTTCTCGGTCAGCCTCGCCGGCGAGTCGATCGCGACGATGCGTCCGTTGGAGATGATCGCGACGGTATCGGCCAGGAGCTCGGCTTCCTCCATGTAATGGGTCGTGAGGAAGACCGTCTTCCCGCGGCGTTTCAGCCCCTTGAGCACCTCCCAGACCTGGCGCCGGGCGTGGGGGTCGAGACCGGTCGTGGGTTCGTCGAGGAAGACGATCTCCGGGTCGCAGACCAGCGCGACCGCGATCCCGAGGCGTTGTTTGAGACCGCCGGAGAGGGTGTTGAACAGGGCCGCGGACTTGTCGCGCAGGTTGGTCAGATCCATCAGGGCGTCGATGTCGGCGCGGGACCCGAACACGCGGGCGTAGTACTGCAGGCTCTCGCGCACCGTGATGCGATCGAACGAGCTGAAGTTCTGCGGCAGCACGCCGATCCGCCGGACCACGTCGGCCTTGCGCTTCGTGACGTCCATGCCGAGCACCGTGACGGTTCCCGACGTCGGGGCGCGGATGGTCTCGATCACTTCGGCGGTCGTGCTCTTCCCGGCGCCGTTGGGGCCGAGGAACGCGAACACCTCGCCCGACCTGACGGTGAACGAGATGTCGTCGACGGCCCTGAATGCCCCGTAGCGCTTGCAGAGCCTGTCCACCACGATGGCGGGGCCGGTGTCTGGCACGGATGGGGCGCTTCGCTGGCGCGGGACGGGCATGGTGGCCGGGCTAGAGCTTCGCGAGTTCCTCCGCGATCGCATCGACGGCGCCCCGGACGAGCGACTCGGTGTGATTGATCGTGACGAACACCCGCAACCGCGTGGCGTGCTCGGGCACGGCCGGATGGATGATCGGCTGGACATTGATGCCGCGACGCAGGAGGGCGCGGGAGAGCAGCAGGCAGCGGACCGAGTTGCCGACGATGACCGGGATCACCGGGGTCCCCGCGGCGACCCCCGTATCGAGCCCGCGCTCGCGCGCGAGCCGGAGGAAGAGGCTCGACAGCTCGTGGAGCCGCGCGACGCGCCGCGGCTCGCGCCGGAGTACTGTCAGGGCGGCCAGCGCCGTGGCCGCGTTGGGCGGGGAGATTCCCACGCTGTAGACGAAGCCGGGCGCCGTGTACTTGAGGTACTCGACGAGCTCGGCCGAGCCCGCGATGTAGCCGCCGCAACTGGCCAGCGACTTGGACAGCGTGCCCATCCACACGTCGACGCGGGAGGGGGCGACTGCGGCGTGCTCGGCGAGGCCGCGCCCGGTCCTGCCCATGGTTCCGAGCGAATGCGCCTCGTCGACGTAGAGCATCGCGCGATGCCTTTCCTTGATGTCGACGAATCGCGCCAGGTCGGGGTAGTCGCCATCCATGCTGTAGACGCCTTCGATCGCGATGAGCACGCGACGGTAGTCGTGGCGGATGCCCGCCAGGAGCGCGTCGAGCGCGCGCCAGTCGTTGTGCGCGAATC
This sequence comes from Burkholderiales bacterium, assembly GCA_905339295.1. Taxonomy (GTDB): domain Bacteria; phylum Pseudomonadota; class Gammaproteobacteria; order Burkholderiales; family Casimicrobiaceae; genus VBCG01. The sequence goes on along the minus strand of CAJPFI010000021.1, from coordinate 88,533 downwards.
CGCGGCAGGTCGCGCCGGAGAGGCGCGCGCCCTGGAGGATCGAGTTGTGCGCCAGGATGTCGTGGACGATGAGGTCCCCCGCGCCCATCAGGTGCCCGATGGTCGTGACGTTGGTCGCGTGCCCGGAGACGAAGACGATCGCGGCGGGCGTGCCGAGGAATGCGGCGAGCGCCTGCTCGAGCTCGCGATGGACCAGCTTTTCGCCGGAGACGAGGCGGCTCGCGCCCGCGCCGGTGCCGTAGCGATCGATCGCGTCCTTGGTTGCCGCGATGACCTCCGGGTCGTGCGCCATCCCGACGTAGTCGTAGGCGCAGAAGTTGGTCGGCGTCCGGTCGTCGATGCGGGCGACGCCGGGGATGCCGTGCGTCGCGTCGTCGCCCCGGTCCACGCGAAAGTAGGGGTTCGCTTCGGTGACGGCCAGCAGCATGCGCTTGTGGCGCATGAGCTCCAGGTATTCGGGGAACTGCGCCACGTCGCAGTTTTCCGCCGGAACGTCGCATGCGGACACGTCGGAACGCGGGTGATCGACGAGATGCTTCTGGACGGCGGCGGCGAGGTCGCCGAGGGTCGTCGCCTGGCGGTAAACCGTGTCCGGCAGATGGCGCCCGAAGCTCTTCTCGAGTGCGGCCACGAGCTCGACACGCTGCAACGAATCGAGGCCGAGTGCCGAGATCGGCGTTTCGGGCGCGACGTCGGCGAGACCGGTGCCCGACATCGCGAGCGCGTGCTGGCAAACGGCGGCGAACGCGGTGGACTCCGTCGGGGGGGTGGGCGGCGCGGCAACTGCCGACGCGGCGAGCGCGGAAGGCGACCGGTACCGGGCGAGCGGTTTCAGCTCGTCGGCGCGGAATGCGTCTCGGATCGCGTGACGCTGGACCTTTCCGCTGGAGGTCTTGGCGATGGTGCCGCAGCGGATCAGGACAACGCCATCGAGCGCCAGGCCGTGCTCCTCGGTCACCGCGGCGCGCAGCGCGTCGATGACCGGGGCCAGATCGGCGTTCCCGTCGCGGACGACTTCGTGCACGAGGACGAGGCGCTGCGCGCCGCGCTCCTCGAACGCGAAAGCCGCGCCGAGGCCGGGGGCGAGGAGCGGATGGCTCTGACGCGCGGTGGCTTCGATGTCCTGCGGGTGATGATTGAGGCCGCGCACGATGATGAGGTCGTCGATCCGTCCGGTGATGTAGAGCTGCTGGTCGTGCATGAAGCCCAGGTCGCCGGTCCGCAGGAACGGAGCGTCGTCGGCATCGGCCAGTCGGGCACGAAACGTCGCCGCGGTCTTTCCGGGATTGCGCCAGTAGCCCATGCCGACGGATTCGCCCGCGACCCAGATCTCGCCGACGCGGTCGGGCGCCGCCCGCACGCCGGTCTCGGGCGTGACGATGGCCACGCGCAACGAGCCGACGGGCGCGCCGCAGCCGACGAGCGGCCGGGCGCCGGGTGCGTGGTCGGGCAGCGGCACGACGACGTTCTGCGCGAGCGCATCGTCGCGGAATGCGCGCACCGACGCACCGCGTCCGGACCTGGGTCCGGTGACCATCAGCGTCGCCTCCGCGAGGCCGTAGCAGGGATAGAAGGACTCGGGCCGGAATCCGCACGGGGCGAAGGCCTCGGCGAAGCGGGCGAGCGTGGCCGGCTCGACGGTCTCGGCGCCGATGAACGCGACGGACCACGAGGAAAGGTCGAGGACGGCGCGCTGCTCCGCCGTGACCTTGCGGACGCACAGGTCGTAAGCGAAGTTGGGCCCGCCGGAGGCAGTCGCGCCGAACCGGCTGATCGTGTCGAGCCAGAGGAAGGGATTCTGGACGAACATCGCGGGCGCGATGATGATGTTCTGGATGCCGCAGTAGATCGGCGCGAGGACGCCGCCGATGAGGCCCATGTCGTGGCAGGCAGGCAGCCAGAACACGCCCTTCGTGTCGGGTCCGACCTCGAACGCGTCGCAGATGGCGCGCGTGTTGGCGACGAGATTGGCGTGGCTGAGCATCACGCCCTTGGGCCGGCTGGTGGAGCCCGACGTGTACTGGATCATCGCCAGCGACTCGGGGTCCGGATCGTGTTCGATCCAGCCGCCGGCAGGCGCTTCGGCGAGCGCGTCGGTCCCGATCCAGCGGATCCCGGCGGCGCGACCGTTCATCGCCGTCGCCGAGGCGACGGTGGCGGCGGTGCTGAGCACCACGGGAGCCCCGGCGTCGCGAACGAGCGCGTGGAAGCGATCGAGCGTTCGTGCCCGGGGCGGGTAGGCTGGCACGGCGACGCATCCGGCGTAGAGCGCACCGAAGAAGGCGGCGATGAACTCGAGGCCGGGCGGGTAGGCAAGCACGACGTTCCGCCCTGCGAGCCGCATGTCCTGGAGGGCCGCGGCGATGGCCCGGGCGCTCCGGTCCAGCTGCGCGTAGGTCAGCGACGCCTGCGGCGTCTCACCGTCGATCAGGTGCAGGAATGCGGTGGCGCCGGGGCGTTCGGCCGCATGCACACGCAACCGGCGCACCAGAGTGGTGCGGTCAGGCCCCGTTTCGATCTCGGCCATTGCGGGAGTCCGGACCGCAGGCCGAGCCTCGAGCCGGATCGGTGGAACCTCTCCCGTCCTCGTCCGCCGCGCGTTGACGACATCGTCGACGCGCACGACGCCTGCGGCGCCGCCGACAGGTAGGCGGTCGCGCATTCTCGCGTGTGCGACGGAGCCGGACCGCTTCTCGTCGGTGGCGAATCCGGGCCGGACCTCGAGAGTCATGAGGACCCGGCTCCGTGATTTCGGAACGAATGTCGTCGGACGACCGTACGCATGCATGCTCCCTCGGTGACTGGCTACCCGAGCCTAGGGGGTGGAGCGCACGCGGTCGGTGCGCTACCGCACACCCGTCGCGGGCCCGCGCGCAGCCGGGGCGAGCGTCAATGTTGGATAGCGTACATACGGGACGACGCGCGCGCTGGGAGAATCGCGGTCGGGATGATCGTGTCGCCTCGATCGCCTGTTGTCGCCGCGGCGTCGAACCGATGCCGGGGAGGATTGCCCGTGCGATCCCACGAAACCGGCTGGAGGCGGGAGTTCGTCCGAGGGCACGCCCGTGCGCGGCCGCGTTCCGCGCCGTTCGTCAGGTCTCCGGAGAAGCCATGCCGTCACCGACACCGCAGCGTTCGATGCCCGACAGCGACATGGAATTCGCGAGCGGGCCCCGGCATTCGGCCGTGGCATTGTGGCGGCCGCTCACCGTCCTCATGGCGACGGTTCTGGCCGTGGCGGCGATCGCGATCGCGCCCGCGACGGCCGCCAGGGACGGGAGTGATGCCGGCCACTGGGTCGGCACGTGGAGCGCGAGCCCCCAGCCCGCGAGCCTTCCGGTCGAGCTCAATGGCCAGACGATTCGCCAGATCGTGCATGTGAGCGTCGGCGGCACGCGGGTGCGCGTGCGTCTGTCCAACGCCTACGGCACGGGACTGCTGCACATCGGCGCGGCGCGTGTGGGCCTGCACGGCAGCGGGGCCTCGATCGCCGCAGGCTCGGACCGCATGCTGACCTTCGGCGGCTCCGAGTCCACGTCGATCGCGCGCGGCGCGCTGGTCATCAGCGACCCGGTGAAGCTGAGGGTGCCCGACGGAGGCAACCTGGCGGTCAGCATCTGGTTACCCGGCAACCAGCGTGCGGACACCGAGCATTCGCTGGGGTTGCAGACGACCTACGTCTCGCCCGAAGGCGATTACACCGGCGCCGACGTCCTGCCGACGGCGACCACCACCCGGTCCTTCCACTTCCTGACCGGCGTCGACGTGGACGCTCCCGCGGCCTCCAGGGCCGTCGTCGTGCTCGGCGACTCGATCACCGACGGGGTGAACTCGACCGTGGACGCCAACAAGCGCTGGCCGAATCGCCTGGCCGAGCGACTGCGCGCGCGGAAGGGCGGCGGCAGGGTCGCGGTGCTCAATGCGGGCATCAGCGGCAATCGGCTTCTGCACAACACCGTGGCGACGAACGCGTCGGCGCGCCTGGATCGCGACGTGCTGGTGCAGACCGGCGCGCGCTACCTGATCGTCCTGATGGGCATCAACGACATCGGGTTTCCCGGAACCGCGACCGCCGACGACATCATTGCCGGCCATCGCCAGATCATCGATCGCGCGCACGCGATGGGCCTCAAGGTCTACGGAGGGACCCTCACGCCGTTCCAGTCGTTCCTGCCCGGCCTCTACTACACCGACGATGGCGAGACGATGCGCCAGGCCGTCAACCACTGGATCCGGACCGGCAAGGCCTACGACGCGGTGATCGATTTCGACAAGGCGATACGCGACCCCAGCCATCCGGCTAGGATGCGCCCGGCCTACGACAGCGGCGACAACCTGCATCCGAACGATGCCGGCTACCGGGCGATGGCCGATGCCGTCGACCTGTCGTTGTTCGGGGACCGGGTCCCGGCGCGACGTGCAGTCGATGCGAGAAGCGCGTCGGCGCTGACGGGACGGCCGGACGCGACAGTCTGCCCGGCGTGCACGACTTGACGTGATCCGGCGGCCCGGGCGAGAAACCAGCCACGGGCGGTGCTGCCGCGTCGGTGTTTCGTTCGAGGGCATATCCATGCACCTCGGCCGTTGCCACACGATCCGTTCGGGCCTGTCGCCACCTGTGAAGCGCCGTCAATAGGGGAGCCTGGCCTTGAGCTTCAGGATCGGCGCCTCGACAAGGTGCCACATCGCCGTCGCCAGCAGGACCGTCAGTCCCAGCCGCACCGCATCCGGAGGAAGCTCGCGCATGAACGAAGAGCGCGCGGCGAGCCAATCGAGAAGCGGCCACATGAAGAGGTGGATGAGATACAGGCCGTAGCTGATCTTGCCGAGGAAGCGGAGCGGCGCGTAGCTGAAGAACGCGAGCAACCAGCGATTGTCCGTCTGCCACAGGCCCAGCACCATCGCCAGGAATCCGAGCGCGAGCGCGGTCTGCATGTGGGGCGGATGCATGACGTGGTCGATCGACGGCGTCTCCGGCCGGAACAGCGCGAACAGCGCCACCACCAGCGCGAGGCCGGCCGGGAACATCCATCGACGGGCCGCGGCGCGAATCCATTCGGCGGCACGCGACGTGTCCGCGAACACCACGGCGCCCACGGCACCCGCGACCAGGTATTCGCCGCAGACCAGCGGGATCAGCCCGTACATCGACTTCGGCAGGAACACGGCGAACAGGATGCGAAAGCCGATGCTCGCCCCCCACATCGCGAGCAGCCAGCATAGCCTCGCACGCCCCGGCCGCAGGAAGGTGAAAAGCAACGGGAAGACGAGATAGAACTGCTCCTCGACGCACAGCGACCAGAAGTGGATGCCGTACGTCCGCACGGGATCCCACGCGATGTCCGCGAGATCCGGCTGGACCCACGTGTAGAAGAAGATCCCCCAGTTCATCACGTAGAGAACGAACGCCCACAGGTACGCGATGCCGACCGTGGCCGCCGCCACGCCCAGCACGAGGTAGTAGGCGGGAAAGATCCGCAGCGCGCGGCGCGCGTAGAAGCTCCTGAGCACCTGCCAGCGCGGCCGGTCCTCGTACGCGATCAGGATCCGCGTGATCAGGAATCCGCTGATCACGAAGAACAGGGAGACGCCGTAGCTGCCCCACCAGAAGAGCGTGATGTCGGTGTGCACCAGGAACACGCCCAGGAACGCGAGGAACCGAAGTCCATCGAGCTGCTTGCGATGCTCCAGCGTCTGCATGTGGCGTGAGCCCGGGCGGAAATCGATCTGCCATCGGTCCCGGGTACGCGCACGGTACACCACGCCGACCCGGGCGGGCTTGGCGCGTCACGCTCGCGCAGTATCCGAGCCTCCAGCGCGCGCATGCCGCGACGGGTTGCGCGGCGGACGCCGAACGCCAGTCAGCTGCAATGCAGGCGTTCGCTGCAGCCGACCCCACCCTCTGTCGCCCTGCCGCGCGTCGCGGACTGGAGCATGTCGTGCACGCTGTACCGAAGCTGCAGGTGTCGGAGGCCGGAAGGCGAACGAGGCAGCAGGGGTCGGCGCCATCCGAGAGGCGACAGGACCCGATCGTCGAGTCAGGGGCGCGGTCGGAGAGGCGGATCCTGGAGGCGGGGGTCGGAATCGAACCGGCGTAGACGGCTTTGCAGGCCGCTGCATGACCACTCTGCCACCCCGCCAAGGGTGGGCCGGGCGCGCGACGCGCGTCCGGATCAAACGAAAAGGGAGAGCTGGCTACGACGCGACCGGCTCTCCCTCGGGGTATATGGAGCGGGAAACGAGTCTCGAACTCGCGACCTCAACCTTGGCAAGGTTGCGCTCTACCAACTGAGCTATTCCCGCGTCGAACAGCCTTGAATTATAGCTGATTTCAGCCGAGCGTCAAAAGCCGCGGCGACCTGACGGACCGGTCCGCGGCCGGCGGCGCCGAACCCCCGCGCGGGCGCCCGTCCCGGCCTGCCTATACGAGCGGCATCGCGAGGTTTCGGAGGTACCGCGATGCCCCGCCGCGCTCGGCGACGTACAGTCCGTCCGGCCGTCGCGACAGGACGCCGGTTTCCTCGAGGTGCCGCAGGTGCGCCATCGTGACGCTGGACGCCCACGGGATGGCGTCGCGCACGTCGGCGTTGTAGACGAGGTCGTCGAGCGCCGCGAACGTTGCGGGCGCCGAGAGCAGGGCGGTGATCAGCGTCGCGTCCCGATCGAGGATCGCCTGCGTGGTGGCGCGCACCAGGCCGGCGACGGTGATCGCCCCCTGGCCCACGGCATGATGACCGGGGCACACCGTGCGGAGTTCGAGCGCGCCCAGCCGGTCCAGCGAGTCGAGGTAGCCGTGAACGCCGCCGGCGTTGGGCGGGTACCACGGCAGTGCCGTGCCCCGGGCAACGAGCATGTCGCCGGTGAATGCGAGCCGGACGTCGCGATCGACCCACGCGATGTGGGCGACGTCGTGTCCGGGGAGGTGCATCGCCTCGAGCCGGTAGCGACCGGCCTGAAACACGTCGCCGTCCTCGACGAGGCGCCAGTCGACGTCGCCTGCCTCGACGAACAGCTCCGGCATCGTCTCCGCGCGGAAGTGCGCCGCCACGTCGATGGCGTGCTCGTCGGCGACTTCGCGGCGGACTTCCAGCGGCAGGATATGGTGGACCTGCCACCAGGGATCCGCGGCTTGCGCCCAGCCGCGTGCGGGGAGGTGCACCGTGGCGCCGGTGATTCGGGCGAGCGGGACCGCGCCGCCGGCGTGGTCGGTATGCGTGTGCGTGAGCAGGATGGCGTGGACGTCGGCGACCGTCTGGCCCCAGGACGCCAGAACGCCGGCCGCCGTGCCGACGAGTTCGCCCAGGTCCGGCTCGACGCCCAGCCCGGTATCGACGATGACGCTGCGCGCGCCGTCGCGCACGAGATAGACGTTGCACGACGAGGGCCAGCCGCGCCGGTCGGTGCGCAGCTGGGCGAGGTCGGTGTCGACGAACGCGACGTGGATCATCCGGGATTCGGGTCGGGTCGGCGGGAGCGCGCCGCGCGGGGCGACCGCGCGCCGGCGCGCGGGCGTCCGGGCTGCGATTGGGGAGGGTGCCGGGACACGGACGACACGGCGCGTCCCGGCACCGGACTCCGGCGACTACTCCTTCGAGCAATCGCGAGGCGTGATGCCCTTCTCCTTCGCATACTTCGCGGAGGACTCCTCGATCAGCGGACGCGTGATCGCCTTGTCCGCCATGATCCAGTCGCTCACCTGGACGAGCTTCGCTCCGTCCCACTGGTAGACCTTGGCCGCGCCTCCGCCTTCATGGTCCCTGCAGCTGGTGCGAATCGTCTGCACGAGCCCCCAGACGCCGAGCTCCCTCAACCGCTTCTCGTCGAGGTTGAGGTTCTCGAGCCCCCAGCGGATCTGCTCGCCGGTCAGGGGCTTGTTGCCGAACTTCTTCTGCGCCGTACGCACGGCCTCGGTGTTGAGGACTCCGTAGGTGAGACCCATGTTGTAGTAGATGAGGCCCATGCGGCTCATGTCCTGCAGATTGCCCTTGTTGCCGCCGGCGTAGAGATGCTTCCTGATCTCCTGCGTCACCGGAAATTCCCCGGTCGGCATCGGGTGAACGACGTAGAAGCCCTTGGCCGAGCTGCCGGCGGGGATGAGATCGTCCTCCGTGCCGGCGAACGGTACGCCGACGATGCGGTTCAGCGGGAACCCGGTCTTCTCTGCCGTCTTGAGCGCGACGGCGGGAGCGACTCCCCATTCACGCAGGATCACCCAGTCCGGCTTGATCCGCCGGATCTCGAGCCATGCCGATTGCTGCTCGCTTCCGGGCATCGCGACGCTGATGTGGGTGACCTCGAAGCCATACTTCCTGGCCTGCGCGTCGAGCAGCGGGATCGTCTCGCGCCCGCCTGCAGAATCCATGTGCAGGTTGACGATCTTCTTTCCCTTCAGCTTGTCCATCCCGCCTTCCTGCATGCCGATGAACTTGATCTTGACCGTGTTCGTCGACAGGTAGTTTGTCCCGAGCGGGAAGACGAACGGGAACACGCTGCCGTCGGTGGTGTCGGTACGCCCCGACCCGATGGTCACGATCGGAACCTTGTCCGTCGTGGTCCGGTCGAGCAGCGCGTAGACGACGCCCGTGCTGATCGGGTTGTAGGCCGAGGCGCCGGTGGGGCCGTTCCGCAGCAGGCGCTGGTAGCACTCGACGCCGCGATCGACCTTGTAGGCGGTCTCGCACTCCTCCCACGTCAGCTTGACGCCGTTGATGCCGCCGTCGCGCTTGTTGAGCAAGTCCATGTAGTCGATCCAGCCGGCGGCGACGTTGACACCGAGCGGTGTGAGCGGCCCGGTGCGCCATCCGATCATCGGGAAGTACTGCTCGTTGGGGGTCGCGCCGGCCGGAAGCGCCATGGTCGCGGCAAGCCCCAGCGCCGCTCCGGCCAGCGAGCGCTTGACCAACATTCTCACGTTCATCGTTCACTCCTCCTGAAGGACGCACCGCGCGGCTTTCTGCGATCCGCGCTATCAGGCCGGAAGGCCCGGCCAACCCATCGATCGATACCCGGTCCCTGCCGTCTCGCGCCGGACGACGCGCGCGCACGCGTCACCGAGGGAACGGCCACAGCCGAAGCTTTTCCTTGCCGATCTGCCACAGCCGTACCAGCCCGTGCGGCTCGACGATCAGCAGCCAGATGATCAACGCGCCGTAGATGATGTGCTCGACGTTGGCGACGATGCCGGCGTCGATCGAGTGCCCGAACATGGCGGATCCCGCCATGTTCATCACGATGGGCAGCAGCATGACGAATGCCGCGCCGAGGAAGCTGCCCATGATGCTGCCAAGGCCGCCGATGATCGCCATGAACAGGATCTGCAGCGAGCGGTCGAGGTCGAACGCCTGCGGCTCGACCGTCCCGACGTACGCGTACGCCCACAGCGCCCCGGCCATGCCGCAATAGAACGAGCTCATCGCGAACGCCGTCAGCTTCGTCCGGAAGACGTTGATGCCGATGACCTCGGCCGCGACGTCCATGTCGCGAACCGCCATGCAGTTGCGGCCGAAGGCGCTGCGCATGACGTTCTTCGCGGCGAGCGTCATCAGCACGACGATGGTCAGGACCAGCAGGTAACGCCGCATCGGCGTGTCGAAGGCGACGCCGAGGATGACGATCTTCTGCGCGGTGATGACGCCCGACGGGTTGTAGTCGGTGAGCCACGCGAACTTGGTCAGCACCCATTCGATGAAGAACTGCGAGCCGAGCGTCGCGACGATCAGGTAGAAGTCCTTGATCCGGTGGCACGAGAGGCCGAACAGCACGCCGATGAGCGCCGCGCACAGCGAGGCGAGGACGAAGCTGCCGAGGATCGGCATTCCGTCGACGCGGAGCATGAAGTTGTAGGCGGCGAAGGCGCCTACGCCCATGAAGCCCGCCGATCCCAGCGAGATCTGGCCCGCGTAACCGGTGAGGATGTTGAGTCCGAGCGTCGCGAGCGAGAGGATGAGCAGCGGAATCAGCAGCCCGTTGAACCAGTAATCGTTGCCCGTGACCGGAATTACGACGAACGCCGCGACCATGAGCGCGGTGAAGGCGGCCCGATCCTGGAGAATCGGGAAGATGCGTTGGTCCGTCGCATAGGCTGTCTTGTACTGGCCGGCTTCGCGGTAGAACATCGGCTACACCCGTTCGATGCGTCGTTCGCCGAACAGGCCGTGCGGCCGCACGAGCAGGAACAGCATGGCGAAGATGTACGGGAACCAGTTCTCGATCCCGCCTCCGATGTACCGGCCCAGGTAGATCTCGGCCAGCTTCTCGGAGGCGCCGATGATGAGGCCGCCGACGATGGCGCCGGCCACCGACGTGAATCCTCCCAGGATCAGGACGGGGAGCGCCTTCAGGGCGACCACCACGAGGCCGAACTGCACGCCCAGCCGCGACCCCCACAGCAGTCCGGTCACGAGGGCGACCGCGCCCGAGATGGCCCAGACGATGCGCCACATGCGCGGCAGCGGGATGCCGATCGACATCGCGGCCTGGTGATCGTCCGCCACGGCCCGCAGCGCGCGTCCGGTGGCGGCGCGGCTGAAGAAGATGCTGAGCGCCGTCACGAGCGTTCCGGCGACGGCGGCGGCGAACAGGTCGAACTGGCTCACGCGTACGCCGCCGAGCTCGAAAGGGACGTCCTTGATGCCGAGGTCGAGGCCGTAGGCCTTGGATCCCCAGACCAGTTGCCCGACACCCTCGATGACGATGGCGAGCCCGATCGTCGCCATGAACAGCGACATCGGGGGCTGGTTCGCGAGGGGACGCAGGACCAGGCGCTCGACGAGCAGGGCCAGGAGCGCCATGACGGCAAGCGTGGCGGCGAACGCCAGCCAGAAGGGAAGGCCCCGCTCGACGAGATTCACGAACGTGAGCGCCGCGAACAGCACCATCGCGCCCTGGGCGAAGTTGAAGACGCCCGACGCCTTGTAGATGAGGACGAACCCGAGTGCGATGAGCGAGTACATGACGCCGGCGAGCAGCCCGCCGATCAGCACCTCGAAGAAGAACTCCACGAATTCCTCGCTGGTGTCGCGGTTCCAGGGGGAGCGCCCCCGGCGATGCACTCTCGCTCGTTCGCAGCAACGGCCGTTGTCTCCGGCCCCTGGCGGTTGGCTCGCGACGCAGACCTTAGCACCCGTCCGCGAATTATTCAAGCGCTTGCTCGAATTGACTGGAGGCGCTCCGGACGCCGGCGTCGCCGGGGCGGCGTCAGGCGATCACGAACAGCGGCTGGCCGTACTCGACCGGTTGCCCGGAGTCGACGAGGACCTCGGTGACGACGCCGGCCCGGTCGGCGTGAATTTCCTTCCTGAGCTTCATCGCCTCGATGACGCACAGCGTGCAACCGGCCTCGACCGCATCGCCCACGTCGACGAAGGGCCTCGTTCCGGGAGCGACCGCGCGGTGAATCGTTCCGACCAGCGAGCTCCTGACCACGTGCCGGGCGGGGCGCGTTTCGGTGGCCGGCGCCTGCGGGTCGACTACGGGATGCGAGGCGACGGGAGTCGACGGCACGGCGGACGCGACGCGAGGCGCATTCGGCCGCTGCGCGCCGGTTTCACCGGCCGGCGCGCATTTCACCCGAATTCGCCGAGTCGGATCCTCGATCTCGAGGACGGCGATCCCCGAGCCGCGGATCATGTCGAAGAGCTGCTCGAGCTCGCGCAGATCCACGTGCGGCCCTGCCAATGCGACGTCGTGGACCACGGGCTTCCGGCAACGCCACGCTCGCCGATCGCGTGGACGCCTGCGGGAGCCCGACATTTCAGCGGTCGCGGCCGGCTGCGGAACGCTCGCGTCGGCACCGCGGAGCCCCCGTCCGCGCGTCGTGCGCGATCGATGTTGTGCGAGACGGCAGATTCGACCATGGCGATCACCGCCCGACGAAGCGGGCGGCACGCCGCTCGGCGAATGCTGCCATGCCTTCATGGCGATCCTCGGTCGAGCACAGCACCGCGAACGCCTCGACCTCGAGCGCGTTGGCATGGGCGAGGTCGATGTCCTGACCGTGCCGGATCAGCCGCCTGGCCATCCTCGCGGCGACCGGCGCCCTGGCAGCGATCGTCCTCGCGATGTCGAGCCCCCTGGCCATCAGGTCGTGGGCATCGACGACGTGGTTGGCGAGGCCGATTCGCTGCGCCTCGTCCGCGGACACCTGGCGCCCCGTGCACACGAGCTCGATCGCGAGCGACTTGCCCACGACACGGGTCAGGCGCTGCGTGCCGCCCATGCCCGGGCAGATGCCCAGGCCGACCTCGGGAAGTCCGAACACCGCCTTCGACGACGCGACGATGAAATCGCAGGCGAGCGCCAGCTCGCAGCCGGCGCCGAGCGCGTAGCCGTCGACCAGCGCGATCACCGGGAACGGCGTGTTCTCGACGGCGCGCATCGTCGCGTGTCCGAGCAGCGCGAACTCGCGGCATTCCAGCGCGGACATGGGGCGCATCGCGCCGACGTCCGCCCCGGCGGCGAACGCCCGGCCGCCTGCGCCCGTGACCAGCAGGCAGCGTCCGCCGCCCGCCTCGACCACGCGCAGCGCCGACGCGATCTCGTCGAGCATCGGCGGCGTCAGCGCATTGAGCGTCTCGGGGCGGTTGAGCGTGAGGAGCCAGAGGCCGGGCTCCCGCTCGTCGAGCAGCAGGGTGTCGAACGCCATGGGTGTCTCGTCGTGCCCGCGCCAGCGAAAACCGCGGGCCGGAAGACGTTGCGTGCTCCCGTCTCCGGACGCGCGGGCCGCGATCAGAGCGCGCGGGCGATGATTTCCTTCATGATCTCGTTGGTGCCGCCGTAGATCCGCTGCGCGCGGGCGTCCGCGTACATGCGCGCGATCGGATACTCGAGCATGTAGCCGTAGCCGCCGTGCAGCTGGAGGCATTCGTCGATCACGCGGCACTGCATGTCCGTGAGCCACCACTTGGCCATCGACGCGGTGGCGGTGTCGAGCGTGCCGGCGATGCAGCGCTCGATGCAGGAGTCGATGAAGACGCGCCCGACATGTGCGATCGTCTTCGCCTCGGCAAGCGCGAAGCGCGTGTTCTGCATGTCGACCAGCGCCTTGCCGAACGCGCGACGCTCGCGGGCGTAGTCGGTGGTCAGGCGCACGGCCCGCTCCATCGCCGCGACGGCGACCACGCCAATGATCGCCCGCTCGTAGGGAAGCTGCTCCATGAGCTGTGCGAAACCGGCGCCTTCGGTGCCCCCCAGCAGGTTCTCGGCCGGAACGCGGCAGTCGTCGAAGTACAGCTCCGAGGTGTCCTGGCCGTGCAGGCCCAGCTTGTCCAGCGTCGTACCGCGGCGGAATCCCGCGAGCTCGTCGGTCTCGACCATGATGAGCGAGATGCCGCTCGCGCCGACCGAGACATCGCTCTTCGCGACGACGCAGATCAGGCCGGAGATCTGCCCGTTGGAGATGAACGTCTTCGAGCCGTTCAGCACGTACTCGCCCCCGGCGCGCACGGCGCGCGTCCGTACGCCCTGGAGGTCGGATCCGGCCGACGGTTCGGACATCGCGATGGCACCGACAAGCTCGCCGCGCGCCATGCGCGGCAGCCAGCGTCGCTTCTGGTCCTCGGTGCCGTGGGCCAGCACGTAGTGCGCGCAGATCTCGTGGACGTGCTTGCCGAGGCTCACCACGCCCGCGTACTCGAGCTCCTCGAACACGACGCAGTCGTGCGCGAACGTGCCGCCGCCGCCGCCGTAGGCGTCCGGCACGCCCGCGAGGAGCATCCCCATCGCGCCGACCTCCCGCCACGACGCAGGATCGACGCGCCGGGCGGCCTGCCACGACGGCTCTCGCGGCGCGAGCACGTTGCTCGCGAAACGGCGGACGGCGTCGCGGAACGCGTCGAGCTCGTCGTCGGACCAGGGAGAGCGGTACGCGGTCATGCGTACGAGGGGGCGCGTGGTGGTCGCGGATTCAAGGCGCAGGCGGACTCATGCGGCCTCGTAGAGCGTCACGACACACGCGCCACCCAGCCCCAGGTTGTGCTGCAGCGCGAGACGCGCGTGGTCGACCTGTCGCGCGCCCGCGGCGCCCCGCAGCTGCTGGGTCAGCTCGTAGCACTGCGCGAGTCCGGTGGCCCCGAGCGGGTGGCCCTTGGACAGCAGTCCGCCCGACGGGTTGGTGACCACCTGGCCGCCATAGGTGTTTTCGCCTTCGTCGACGAACCGCTCGGCGCCGCCCGCCGGGCACAGGCCGAGTGCTTCGTAGGTGATGAGCTCGTTGTGCGCGAAGCAGTCGTGGAGCTCGACCACGTCGATGTCCTCCGGGCCGACGCCTGCCGCTTCGTAGACCTGGTGTGCCGCAGCGCGGGCCATGTCGTATCCGACAAGCCGCATCATGTCGCGAGACTCGAACGTGCTGGCCGTGTCGGTGGTCATCGACTGAGCCCGGATCCGGACCGTCGCCGGAATGCCGTGCATCGCGGCGTAGCGCCCGGAGACGATCACGGCAGCGGCCGCGCCGCAGGTCGGCGGGCACGCCATGAGCCGCGTCATCACGCCGGGAATCATCGTGGGGGACGCCAGGACATCGTCGGCGGTCATTTCCTTGCGCAGCATGGCGAACGGATTGCGAGCGGCATGCCGGCTTGCCTTCGCGCGGATCTTCGCGAATGTCTCGAGACGGGTGCCGTACTTCTTCATGTGGGCGATGCCGGCACCGCCGAAGTACCGCAACGCAAGGGCGACCTCGGGCATGCCGACCATCGCGTCGGTCTCGGCGTCGAAGCGATCGAACGGCGTCGGCCGGTCGTTGAACTTGGTCCCGATCGCCCCGGCCCCCATCTGCTCGAACCCCAGCGCGAGCACGCAGTCCGCGGCGCCGCTCCTGACCGCCTGCCGCGCCAGGAAGAGCGCGGTCGAGCCGGTGGCGCAGTTGTTGTTGACGTTGACGATCGGCACGCCGGTCATCCCGATGTCGTAGGCCGCGCGCTGGCCGCTGCACGAGTCGCCGTAGACGAAGCCTGCATACACCTGCTCGACGTTCTCGTAGGAGCATCGAGCGTCGGCGAGCGCGGCCTTCGCGGCGGTCGACGCCATGGCCGTGTAGGGCTCGCCGGCCCCGGGCTTGGTGAACGGAATCATGCCGACGCCGGCGATGATCACTTGGTTGCTCATCGGAGGTCCTCGTGGCGATGATCGCCGGGAGTCGCGCGACGACGGCGGAACCGGCACGGCGACTGTACCATCCGGGCGGACAGACAATCAAGCGCTTGCTGGAATCGGGAGGGTCGCGATCACCCGCGGCGCGCGGGACGTCCGGGCCGGTAGCGCCTGGCGATCTGCTCGTCGAGATAGCCGATGTGGACGCTTCCGCGGCGAAAGCCGTCGTCGTCCATGATGCCCTGGTGCAACCTGAGGTTCGTGCGGATGCCCTCGACCGCCGCCTCGCCGAGCGCACCGCGCATGCGTGCGATCGCCTGCGCGCGGTCCGCACCGCGCGCGGTCAGGTTGCCGAGCAGCGTCGACCCTTGCGGCCGGATGACACTGCCTGCGTTGCAGGACGAGTCCAGCCGGATCCATGGGCCGCCTGGCATGTGCCAGCCGGCGATGCGGCCGACCGAGGGCACGAAGCGGAACGGGTGCTCGGCATGAAGGTGGCACGCGATCGCGTGGCCCTGGAGCTCGATGGCGCGGGCTGTCGACTGGTCCGCGGCGACGAGGATCTGCTCGCGGACGAGGTCGACTCCGGTGACTGCTTCGGTCGCGGCGTGCGCCGGATCGACGCTCGGCACGAGCGCGAGGAAGAGGAAGCCTCCCCCTTCGTAGAGCAGGTCGAACGTGGCGGCGCCCCGGAGTCCGAGCGCGACTGCGGCGGCAGCGCACCTCTGGCAGATGTCGGCGAGTCCGCCCGGCGGGATGCCCGGCGCGGGCGCCTCGGCGAGCAGCGCGCGACGCTCGTGGCGGATCGAGCAGTCGCGCGTGCCGAGGTGGATGGCGCGGCCCCGACCGTCCGCGAGCACCTGGACCTGGATGTGCCGGGAGCGCGCGAGATAGTGCTCGATGTGCAGCGAGGAGGGCCCGACCGTGGACTGTCTCTGGGCATGCAGATGATTGATCGCGAGGATGAGCGTCGCGGGCGAATGCACGATCTGCGGCGCGCGTCCGCCGCGCGCAGCGCGATCCTTGACGATGACCGGGAACCCGACCCGGCGGGCGAGAGCTGCCACCCCTTCGACCGTGGAAGGCGGCGGTCCGTCGTGGTAGGGCACCGACGGCATGCCGATGTCCCGCATCGCCGACCGGATCCGCATTCGATCCGCGGCAAGGCGAAGCAACGCCGGCTCCGGTCCGACGAATCGGAAGCCGCTGGCCTCGACCGCCTCGGCGAAATCCGGATCGTCGGCAAGCGGGCCGTTGCCCGGATGGATGGCGTCTGCGTCGGTCAGCTCGGCGGCGCTGATCACCGCCGCGACGTTGAGGTAGCTGTCGGCCGGCAGTTCGGGTCCGATGCACACCGACTCGTCGGCCAGCCGCAGGTAGGCAAGCTCGCGATCGGCCTCCGAGTGCACGGCAACGGTGCGGATGCCGAGCTCCCGGCAGGCGCGCAGAACGCACAGGGCGGCCGCACCCCGATCGGCGATCAGGAGCTTAGCGAACATGGCGCAAGCGGGACCGACGCGCCTGCCCGTCGAGACGCTCAGCCTGCCCCGGGAGGCGAGAGCGTGGAAGCAAGCGCTTGCTTGAAAACGGGGCCGAAAAAAAGAGCGTCGCTGCCCGAGGGCGCCGGGGACTAGCCACGGGACTTCGACGAGCTCACGAAGAAATCGAGGAACCGGTCGGCGAGCTCCTCGATCGACAGCCCGCCCTTCGGCGCGTACCACTGGAGCGACCAGTTCAGCGACCCGAGCATCGCGAGCCTCAGCAGCCGAAGATCGCCGCGAACCAGCCCGGCGGTGGACGCGTCGCGCAGCGCCTCGTCCCACATGCCGTCGACCTGGTCGCGGAGCTTGACGATGCGACGGCGCGACTTCGGGGACAGACTGCGCCACTCCGACAGGACGACAGCGGTCTCGTCGGTGCTTCCGTGGAGCGCCTTGAGGTGACCCACGAACAGTTCCCGCAGCTTGCCGCGAGGCGTCGAGGCGTCGCGCAGAGCGCGTTGTGCCGCGCCCACGAACGCCTGCATCGCCGTCTCCATGACGTCGACCAGGATGTCTTCCTTGGTCTTGAAGTAATAGAAGATGCTCCCGGACTGGATGCCGACCGCCTTGGCGATGTCGCGGACCGTCGCGCGGGCGTAGCCGACGTCGCGGAACAGGCGCGCCGCCGATGACAGCAATTCCTGCCGCCGGACCGAGTCGTCCATCTTCATGGGCGGGAGTATACGCCGGCATCCTCGCCGGCGGGCGACGCCCGTCCGCACGGCGGGACCCCCGCGGCGCCGGGCCGGCGCGGCTTCCGCGTTGGGCATGCGAACGGTCGCGGGGGCAAGGCGCCGGCGAGTATCGAAGAAATTCGAGCGAGCGCTTGATTCAATTGCGACCCGGCTGCTAGACTATGCCGTCGCTGCGAACGATCCGACGCACTGCGCGAGAGGCGCGACCGTTTCTGCCGCGACGACCGATCATGCCACCGGGGACCCAGTCTTGTCGCGAGCGGACGCATCTGTCTCAGCCTGGTTCGAGTCGCTGATCGCGGGGCACAAGGTGCCCTTGGGGGAGGCGCTCAGTCGGGTGGAGGCGGGCGGCGAGCCGGCGCGGGCGCTCCTCGCCCGCCTGCACGCGCGCGGCGGGCGCGCCCAGATCGTCGGCGTGACGGGTCCGCCAGGATCCGGAAAGTCGACGCTCGTCAATGAACTTGCGCTCCACTTCGCGGCGCTCGGCAGGCGTGTCGGCATCGTGGCAGTCGATCCCACCAGCCCGTTCACCGGCGGCGCGGTCCTCGGTGATCGCGTGCGCATGAACCGGGCGGGTCGGCACGAGAGCGTCTTCATTCGGAGCGCCGCCACCCGGGGATGCCTCGGGGGCGTGGCGCGCGCGACCTACGACTTCGTGCGCGTGTTCGACGCCGTCGGCTACGACCCGGTGATCGTCGAAACGGTCGGCATCGGCCAGTCCGAGATCGACATCTGCCGGGTAGCCCACACCGCCGTGGTCGTCGAGGCGCCCGGCCTTGGCGACGCGGTTCAGGCGATGAAGGCCGGTGTGCTCGAGATCGCGTCGGTGTTCTGCATCAACAAGGCCGACCTTCCGGGTACCGACGCGAAGATGCTGCAGCTTCGCGAGCTGGCCGAGCGCGCCGCAGAGCGGACACCCGGCTGGAAGATACCCGTGGTCGGTACGAACGCGCATTCGGGAGAGGGCGTTCCGGAATTGGCGGAGCGCATCGTCGCGCATCGCGAGTACCTGCAATCGACCGATCGCTTGAAGGCGCTCGAACACGGACGCGCGCTCGCCGAAATCCGGGCCGGCCTGGAAGCGGCGATGGTCGACATGCCACTTCGACGTGCCGCACAGTCGGGCAGGCTGGGTGATCTGGCCGACGCGGTCGCCTCGCGCAGGATGAGCGCTGCCGACGCGGCGCGCGCGATCGAGGACGAGTTCCACCCGACGGGGAAATCGTGAGGAGCGTACCAAGATGAGCGATCCCGGAACAGGCAACGAGGCGCCGGTCGAGCGAGTGGCCGTGGTGGGCGGCGCCGGGTCGATGGGTCACGGCATCGTGATCGCATGCCTGCTCGGCGCGCCGGAGGCGGAAGTGCGCCTCGTCGCGCGCCGGCGCGAGTCGCTCGATCACGGACTCTCGCTGGTGCGCGCGGGCCCGTTCGGACTCGACGGCGCCGTTCGCAAGGGGAAGCTGGACGCCGCGGACATGAAACGGGCGCTCGCGCGCCTGCGGCCGACGCTGGACATTGCCGAAGGCGTGCGCGACGCGCAGATCGTGTTCGAGAGTGTTCCGGAGATCGTCGACCGGAAGATCGAGGTGCTGCGCGAGATCGAGTCGGCGGCCCTTCCCGACGCCGTGATCGCGAGCAATACGTCCTCGATCATGATCGGCGAGCTCGGCCGGGCGCTCGCCAAGGTCGAGCGGCTCGTCGGAGCGCACTGGTTCTATCCGTCGAACGTGATGCCGCTGGTCGAGGTCGCGCGCGCGGACCGCTCGGCGTCCTGGGCGGTCGACCGGATCGTCGGCTACCTCGCAGTGATCGGCAAGAAGCCCGTCGTCGTGCGTGACTCGCCCGGGTTCTTCATGACCCGGTTCGTCAACATCTTCGCAGCGGAGGCGATGCGCGCGGTCCAGGAGGGCATCTGCGGGATCCAGGACGTGGACGAGATGGTGAAGACAGGGCTTGGCTGGCCGATGGGCGTGTTCGAGCTGCTCGACAGGACGGCGTCGTTCGACGCCTGGTACCACGCGCAGGAGTACCTGCACGAGACGCTCGGCGAGCGCTATTCGATCCCGCCTGTCGCGCGCAAGGTGTTCGCATCCGGCTTTCGAGGGGCTCCGGGCCTGAAGCCCGGGAGCCGCGGCGGCTGGTACGACTACTACGGGATCGAACTCAAGTGAGGCAGCAGATGAAGCGTGAAGTCGTGGTCGTGGCGGGTTGCCGGACGGCGCAGGGCACGTTCGGCGGTACGTTGCGCGACGTGCCCGCTCACGAGCTCGTTCGGACGCCGTTGCAGCAGGTGGTCGCGCGCGCGGGCGTTTCCGCGGAGGCCATCGAAACGGTGATCGTCGGCCAGGTGTACCAGACGTCGCAGGCGCTCAACATCGGGCGCTTCTGCGCGCTCGAGGCCGGGTTCCCGTTCTCCGTCTCCGGCACCGCGGTGAACGCCGCGTGCGGCTCCTCGCTGGAGGCGTTCAACTGCGCGGTGCGCGAGATCGCGCAGGGCGACTCGGACGTCGTGATCGCCGCCGGGACCGAGAGCATGAGCGGCATCCCGTTCCTGCTGCACGGCCACCGGTGGGGGACGCGCCGCGGGAACAGCGAGGTCGTCGACCAGTTCGAGGAGTCGACCTGGTCGGCGTCGACCTACCGTTACGGGCGGTTCAACATGGGCATGGCCGCCGACCACGTCGCGAAGGTCTACTCGATATCGCGCCGCGAGCAGGACGAGTACGCGCAGCGGTCGCACGCGCTCGCGGTGAAGGCGATCGACGGCGGTTTGTTCCGGGACGAGATCGTCCCGCTGACGGTCAAGCGACGCCAGGGCGAGATCGAATTTCTCGTGGACGAGCATCCGCGCCGGGACTGCAACCTCGAGGCGCTGTCCAAGCTCGCGCCGACATTCGGCGAGGACGGCACGGTCACGGCGGGCAGCGCGTCCGGGGTGAGCGACGGCGCCGCTGCGGCAATGCTCATGTCCCGCGAGAAGGCCGATGCGTTGGGCGTGAAGCCGTTGGCGCGCGTCCTGTCGACCGCGCGCGTGGGCGTCGACCCGAGGCTGATCTGCATGAGCCCGGCGCCAGCGGCGAGCCTCGTGCTGAAGCGAGCGGGGCTCCGGCCGTCCGACATCGGCTGGTGGGAAATCAACGAGGCGTTCTCGTCGGTCGTGCTGTCGTCATGCCGCGAGCTCGGCATCGGCCTCGACCGCGTGAATCCGCTCGGCGGCGGCATCGCGCTTGGGCATCCGGTCGGGTGCAGCGGCGTGCGCACGGTTGTCACGATGATCCACGCGATGCGCCGCACCGGCGCGCGATACGGCGTGGCCACGATCGGTGCGGGGGGCGGCATGGGAGTCGCGGCCCTCGTCGAGCTCTGCGAGTAACCGGCCGGCCCGGAGAAGTGTTCGAGGAGATGCGCAATGCAGGCCACTGACAAGATCACACGGTCCGACATGCCGGTCTCGCCGGCAGAGGGGGTCACGCCGTTCTCGCCCGAGTTCATCGCCAGGTCGCGCGCGCTCGAGGACGAATGGCGCGCGAAATTCGACCAGCTCGCGAAGAAGTTCGGCGTCGACGGGGCGTCGTACGTCCAGCGCACGGACTCCGGGCTCCCGGTCAAGCCGGCCTACTTCCCGCACGATGTCGCCGACACCCCCGAGAACGTGCTGGCCGCGCCGGGCGTGTTCCCGTTCACGCGCGGGCTCAATGCGGCGCAGTACCAGTTCATGCCCTGGGCGAACCAGCCGGTGATCGGGTACGGCCTGCCCGAGGAGACGCGGCGTCGGATGGACTACCTGCAGGCGCAGGGCATGACCGGATACTTCGGCAATACGTTCTACAACCTCGTCTACGACCTCGTGTCGCACGAGGGGCTCGACCCCGACCATCCGGCCGCCGAGGGTCGCGTCGGGCAGTGCGGGATGGCCGTCTACTCGCGCGAGGACAACGCGCGCCTGTTCGACGGCCTGCCCCTCGACAGGATGAACGTCGTCCACATCTCGTATTACGAGAACCTGCCGGTGCTCGCGCACTACCTCGCCTATGCCCGCCGGCGCGGCGTACCGTGGGAGAAGCTGGGCGGGAACTCGATGAGCTGGTACTACCAGAGCGCATACGTCGGCATGACCTGCTTCCCGCCCAAGGCCGGCATGGACCTCGCGGCCGAGCTGATCGCGTTCTGCACGAAACGGATGCCGCGCTGGAACACGCTCAACCTGTTCGGCTACGGGATGGAGGAGGCGGGCGCGACCGCCGTGCAGGAAGTGGCGTTCACCGTCGCGGCAGGCATCGACTACGCGCGCGGCTGCATTGCGAAAGGGCTCGATCCGGACGTGTTTCTCGGCCGGTTCGGGTTTCAGATCTCGCAGGCGAACGACCTCTTCGAGGAGATCTGCAAGATCCGCGCGCTGCGCCGCATCTGGGCGCGCAAGTGCCACGAGCTCGGGGCGCGCGACACGCGCAGCATGCACGTCCGGATCCATACCCACACGTCCGGTGCGGTGCTCACAGCCCAGCAGCCGCTCAACAACCTGATCCGCACGACGCTGCACGCACTCGGCGCGGCGCTGGCGGGGGTGCAGGCGATGGAGGTCAGCACGTTCGACGAGGCGCTGGCGATTCCCACCGAGCATTCGGCGACGATGGCGCTGCGCATCCAGCAGATCCTCCAGGAGGAGAGTGGCCTCACGCGCGTCGCCGATCCGCTGGGCGGGTCCTACTACGTCGAGGCGCTCACCAACCAGATCGAGTCGGCTGCGCTGAAGATCTACGACGAGGTCGAGAAGCGCGGCGGATACCACAAGTGCCACGACTACGTCCGTGCGCAGATCGAGGCGAGCGCGCTGCGTTGGCGCGACCTGGTGGACGCGAAGGAGCGCATCCTCGTGGGCGTCAACAAGTACGTGTCGGACGAGACGCAGGAGGTCGAGGTGTTCCGGGTGAACCCCGAGTCCGAGCGCATCGCGATCGAACGCGTGAACGCGCTGCGCGCGAACCGCGATCTCTCGAAGTGGGAGGCGGCGATGGCCGAGGTGCACCGGGCGACCGAGCGGTTCGCGGCGGGCGAGGTCGGCGGACTGATCCCGGCGATGGTCGAGGCGTCGGATGCCGACGCGACCACGGGCGAGCTGATGGCCGTGCTCAAGGCGCACCTGGGCTGGGCGCCGCCGCATTGAGCGGACGGGCTGCCCGCAATCAATGCGGCGCTCCGGCGGGGCGCCATCGACTTCGGTTCTGGAGAGCGCAAGGATGAATCAGCGGATCATTCGCGTACTGCTGGGCAAGACCACGATGGAGGCGCACGACCGTGGCGTGCGCTACCTGGCAACCAAGCTGCGCGAGGCGGGCATGGAGGTGATCTTCATCAACTTCCTCGAGCCGAAGGAGATCCTCGACGCGGCGATTCAGGAGGACGTCGACGTCGTCGGGGTCTCGAGCTCGGTCGAGGGCCACCTGCCGGTTGCCCGCGAGGTTACCCGGCGGCTGAAGGAGAACGGCAAGGAGGACGTGCTCGTCGTGTTCGGTGGCGTCATCCCCGAACGCGACTTCGCGGGCATGCGGGAGATGGGCGTCAAGGGGATCTTCGGGCCCGGCTCGTCCGCGGACTCGGTCGTCGAGTTCATCCGCGCGAACGTGCGTCCACGGCGCGTTCACGCCGAATGATGGCGCCAACGGTGGCGACGGCGGAGGGCGGGCGCGAGTCCGCGCACATCGTGGTCTCGGTCGCAGACGGCGTGCTCGACATCGAGATGCGCCGGCCGGAGAAGAAGAACGCGCTGACCGTCGCGATGTACGAGGGGTTGACTTCGGCGCTGGAGGAGGCGGAGCGCCGGTCCGAGGTACGGGCCGTTCTGCTGCACGGCCAGCCGAACGTGTTCACGAGCGGCAATGACCTCCAGGACTTTCTGCGGCAGCCCGCGCTCGACGATGGCCATCCGGCATTTAGGTTCGTTCGCACGATCAGCTCGGCCTCGAAGCCGATCGTGGCCGCCGTGAACGGCGCCTGCATCGGCGTCGGGGCGACGATGCTCCTGCACTGCGACCTGGTCTATGCGGGGCAGGGCGCGGTCTTCGCACTTCCGTTCGTGAATCTAGGTCTTTGCCCCGAGGCCGGGTCGAGCGTGCTCGTTCCGCGCATGGTCGGACACGCGCGTGCCGCCGAGCTGTTGCTGCTGGGCGAACCCTTCGACGCGGCAACGGCCGCCTCGTGCGGGATCGTCGGGGCCGTGCTGTCCGACGGCGATGTGCTCGCGCATGCGGCCGCGCAAGCGCGCAAGCTGGCGACGAAGCCGCCTGTCGCCGTCCGTGTATCGAAGGCATTGATGCGGCGCGCGTTCCGCGCCGAAGTCGAGGACGCGATCAGGACGGAGTCCGCGGAGTTTCGGGCGCGGCTGGCGTCCGCCGAGGCCAAGGAGGCGTTCGCGGCGTTCCTCGAAAAACGCAAGGCCGACTTCTCGCACTTCAACTGACGGGATTTGCGTGAACGACGAGCGCTCGCCGGAAGGATTTCGCACGACCGCCGCGGGCCCGGCGGTCAGCGGACCCGTCCATGGGCATCTCCGCCGTCGCCGGCAGCGCCGCGCGGCAGTCAATTTCGCATTGCGGCGACGATGACTCCTTCACGCGACACGCTTCCCGGCCTGCTGCTGCAGCAGGTCCAGGCGCGCGGCGACCGTCCGGCCGTGCGCGAAAAGGACCTTGGCATCTGGCAGGTCTGGACGTGGCGGCAGGTCGCCGACGAGGTTCGCGCGATCGCCTGCGGCCTCACGGTCCAGGGGTTCGGTCGCGGCATGCACCTGGCGATCGTCGGTGACAACCGCCCGCGGCTCTACTTCGCGATGGCGGCGGCGCAGGCGCTTGGCGGCATCCCCGTGCCGATGTACCAGGACGCGCCGGCGGCCGAGTTCGTCTACGTCCTCAAGGACGCCGCGATCGTCTACGCGGTGGTCGAGGACCAGGAGCAGGTCGACAAGCTGATCGAAGCGGCGCCGCAGGTCGGTACGCTCAAGCACATCTACTACGACGACCCGCGCGGGCTCCGGAACTACGAAGGCATCGTCGCGCTCGACGAGCTCCAGCGCATCGGCCGCGAGTTCGAGGCGGCCCATCCACGGTTCTTCGAGGAGGAAATCGCCAAGGGGAGTGCGGACGACGTCGCGATCATCCTCTACACGTCGGGCACCACCGGAAGGCCCAAGGGAGTGTGCCAGACGCACGGCGCATTCCTGGTGGCGGCGCGCGGCGCGTGCGGATTCGACGGGCTGAATCCTCGCGACCGCGTGCTTGCCTACCTCCCGATGGCGTGGGTCGGCGACCACCTGTTCTCCTACGTCAACTGGCTCGTGGCGGGCTTCACGATCAACTGCCCCGAATCGGCCGACACGGTGATGACGGACCTGCGCGAGATCGGCCCGACCTACTACTTCGCCCCACCGCGCATCTTCGAGAACGTGCTGACTCAGGTCATGATCCGGATGGAGGACGCCTGCGCACTCAAGCGGTGGATGTTCGACCGCTGCATGGCGGTCGCGCGACGATGCGGTGCGCAAGTCCTGGACGGTTCGCCCGTCCCGATCGCCGACCGGATCAAGTACTGGCTGGGGAGCCTGCTGGTCTACGGCCCGCTGCGCAACGTGCTCGGCCTGAGCTGCATACGCGTCGCGTACACGGCGGGGGCCGCGATCGGTCCCGACCTGTTCAGATTCTACCGGTCGATCGGCGTGAACCTGAAGCAGTTCTACGGATCCACCGAGACCTGCGCCTACACCTGCTTGCAGCATGATCGCGAGGTGAAGCTCGACACGGTCGGCCGGCCCGCTCCGGGAGTCGATCTGCGTATCGCCGAAAGCTCGGAGGTGCTGGTGCGTGGTCCGATGCTCCTGAAGGAGTACTACAAGCGGCCGGATGCCACGATGGAGTCGATCGACGGGGAAGGGTACTTCCACACCGGGGACGCCGGCTTCTTCGACGAGCACGGCCACCTGAAGCTCATCGATCGCGCCAAGGATGTCGGCAAGCTCGCGAGCGGCACGCTCTTCGCGCCCAACTACATCGAGAACAAGCTCAAGTTCTTTCCGCACATCAAGGAGGCAGTGGCGTTCGGCAATGGCCGCGAGATGGTCTGCGCGTTCGTCAACATCGACATGAGCTCGGTCGGCAACTGGGCCGAGCGCCGCGGCCTGGCGTACTCGGGCTACACGGACCTCGCGCAGAAGGCCGAGGTGAGGGACCTCGTCCGGGAGTGCGTCGAGAAGGTCAATGCCGAGCTCGCGAGAGAGGCTGCGGTGTCAGGATCGCAGGTGCACCGCTTCATCGTGCTGCACAAGGAGCTTGATCCCGACGATGACGAGCTGACGCGCACGCGCAAGGTGCGGCGAGGCTTCGTCTCCGAGAAATACGGCACGCTGGTCGAGGCGCTCTACGAGGGCCGGACGGTCCAGCACGTCGAGACACTGGTGCGATTCGAGGACGGACGCACCGGGATCGTCGCGGCCGACATTCGTATCGAGACGGCGCAGACGTTCGGCGCCGCGGCTCCGGCTGCCGGCTGATCCCATGCCGTCGAGCCCGCGCGACCGTCTGCCCGGCGGCGAGATGCTCAGGATGGAGGGCATCTCGCTCGCCTTCGGAGGGGTCCGGGCGCTCATCGAAGTGAGCTTCGACGTGCGCGAGCACGAGATCCGGGCCATCATCGGTCCGAACGGGGCCGGGAAGAGCTCGATGCTCAACGTGATCAACGGCGTCTACTGTCCGCAGCAGGGGACCATCACGTTTCGCGGCAAGGTCCGGCGCAACATGGTCCCGCACGACGCCGCGGTGTCGGGCATTGCGAGGACGTTCCAGAACATCGCGCTCTTCAAGGGCATGAGCGTGCTCGACAACATCATGACCGGGCGCAATCTCCGCATGAAGGGGACCGTGGTCGAGCAGGCGATCCACGTCGGGCGCGCGCGCCGGGAGGAGCTCGAGAACCGCCGCAAGATCGAGGAGGTGATCGACTTCCTCGAGATCCAGTCGATCCGCAAGACGCCGGTCGGCCGTCTTCCCTACGGCCTGCAGAAGCGCGTCGAGCTCGCCCGCGCCCTCGCGGCGGAACCCTCGCTGCTGCTGTTGGACGAGCCGATGGCCGGAATGAATGTCGAGGAAAAGCAGGACATGTGCCGCTTCGTGCTCGACGTGAACGAGCAGTACGGCACGACGATCGTGCTGATCGAGCACGACATGGGCGTCGTGATGGACATCTCCGACCGCGTGGTCGTGCTCGACTACGGCCGCAAGATCGGCGACGGCACGCCCGACGAGATCCGGCGGAGTCAGGCCGTGATCGACGCCTACCTCGGCGTCGCGCACTGACGGAACGGCCATGAGCTCCGGTACCCCATCCGCCGATGCCTGCGTCCGGGAACGAGGCGCGGCTTCCCCGGCTCCCGCCCCCGGGCTCCTCTCGCTCAACAACGTCGAGGTCGTCTACGACCACGTCATCCTCGTCCTGAAGGGCGTGTCGCTGACGGTGCCCGACGGCGGAGTCGTAGCGTTGCTCGGCGCCAACGGCGCAGGAAAGAGCACTGCGCTCAAGGCGATCTCGGGCCTGCTGGCCGCGGAGCGCGGCGAAGTGACGAAAGGTTCGATCGAGTGCCACGGCGTCCGCGTCGACAGGCTCGAGACCAGCAGGATCGTCGGCCTCGGCATCTGCCAGGTGATGGAGGGGCGTCATTGCTTCCCGCATCTCACGGTCGAGGACAACCTCCTCGCCGGTGCGTACATGCGGCGCCTCTCGAGGGGCGAGCGGAGCGCGGAGCTCGAGAGGGTCTACCGTTACTTTCCCAGGCTCAGGGAACGCCGGGCCGCCCAGTCCGGCTACACGTCGGGTGGCGAGCAGCAGATGACCGCCATCGGCCGCGCGCTGATGGCGCGTCCGCGGGTGATCCTGCTGGACGAGCCGTCGATGGGTCTTGCGCCGCGGATCGTCGAGGAAATCTTCGAGATCGTCCGCGACCTCAACTCCAACGAGCGCGTGTCGTTCCTGCTGGCCGAGCAGAACACGATGGTCGCGCTGCGATACGCCGACTACGGCTACATCCTCGAGAACGGCAGGCTCGTGATGGACGGCGCCGCGGGCGAGCTCGCCAGAAACGAGGACGTGAAGGAGTTCTATCTCGGCATTTCCGGCGTCGGGCGCAAGTCCTTCCGCGACGTCAAGCACTACCGCCGGCGCAAGCGCTGGCTGGCCTGATGCGCGGCGCGCCGACAATGCATCGCGCGACGGCAGGGGCGACGGCAGGGTCGCGATCCCTCCTCCGCGGCGGACCCGCGCCCGGCGCGCGCGGCAAGCGTTCAAGCAGCGGCGTCGGCGGACCGGCCTTCCGCCGCCTCCGCACGCGCGCGCCGGCACGCTGAGCTGAGCGATGGGCCAGTACTTCGACCGGCTCGAGACTCGCGATCCCGAATTGCGCGAGCGCGAGCAGTTCTCGCAACTGCGGGCACAGATCGCGCACGCGAAGGCGCACTCGGCGGCGTACGGCCGGATCCTTGAGGACGTGGATCCGAGGGCCATCGTCAGCCGTTCCGCGTTGGCCCGGGTTCCCGTCACGCGAAAGTCGGAGCTGGTGGAAATGCAGAGGCGAGCGCGGCCGTTCGGCGGGTTGGCGGCCACGCGATGGGGCGTCGCGGCACGCGTGTTTGCGTCCCCGGGACCGATTTTCGAGCCCGAAGGACGGATTGCGGACTATTGGCGATTCGCCCGGGCGCTCTTCGCGGCCGGATTCCGCCAGGGCGACCTCGTCCACAACTGCTTCTCGTACCATTTCACCCCGGGGGGCTCGATGGTCGAGCAGGGTGCTCTCGCACTGGGCTGCACCGTCTTCCCCGGCGGCGTCGGCCAGACCGAGCAGCAGATCCAGGTCATCGCGGAGCTTGCGCCTGACGGCTATGCCGGTACGCCGTCGTTCCTGGAGATCATCCTGGACCGGGCCGACGCGGCGGGCATGTCGACGCGAAGCCTGCGCAAGGCTCTCGTATCCGGGGAGGCATTTTCGCCGGCCTCGCGCGACAGCCTGATCGCTCGAGGGATCGCCGGCTTCCAGTTGTACGGAACCGCCGATCTCGGCGCCGTGGCCTACGAGACCGCAGCCCGCGATGGCCTCATCGTCGACGAAGGGGTGCTGGTCGAGGTCCTGCAGCCAGGCACCGGCGACCCGGTTGCGCCCGGGGAAATCGGCGAGGTCGTGGTCACGACCCTTCACAATGCCGACTATCCGCTCATACGGTTCGGAACCGGCGACTTGTCAGCGTTCCTGCCCGGGACGAGCCCCTGCGGTCGCACGAACGCGAGATTGCGGGGCTGGATGGGCCGGGCAGATCAGGCGACGAAGGTGCGTGGCCTCTTCGTCCATCCGTCGCAGATTTCCCAAATCGTGCGTCAGCATCCGGAAATCCGGAAGGCCCGCCTGGTCGTCGACCACGATGGCGGGAGGGACCGCATGATGCTGCACGTCGAGCTTGCCGGGGGTGGCTCCGTCGACACCGAGGGGATCTCGGCAACCATGCGCGAGGTCACCAAGCTGCGGGGCGGGATGGTCGTGCTGGAGGCCGGGGAACTGCCCGACGACGGCAAGGTCGTCGACGACAGGCGCCGATACGATGCGAGCAACACGGACCGTGAGCGTTGATCTCCGGGCGCCCGCCCACGCGCATCGCGGCTGCGGGTGTCCGTGAGACCACGCGGCGAGCGCGAATCCGCCGCGAAACGACTCCGCGCCGGCGCGACTAGCGGGTGACTGCCGCGATCGCCTCGGCGACCACGTCGACGTTCTTCGTGTTGAGCGCCGCGACGCAGATGCGGCCGGTGTCGATCGCGTAGACCGCGTGCTCGGCGCGCATCCGCTCGACCTGCGCCTTCGTGAGTCCCGAATACGAGAACATCCCGCGCTGCTGCAGCATGAACGAGAAGTCCGATCCGGGCACGCGCGCGCGCAGCCGCTCGACCAGCAGCGAGCGCATCTTCCTGATGCGCTCGCGCATCGCGCCGAGCTCGGACTCCCACAGCGCGCGCAACTCGGGCGAGTTGAGGACCGTCGCGACGATCTTGCCGCCGTGCGTCGGCGGGTTCGAGTAGTTGGTGCGGACGAGGCGCTTCAGCTGCGACAGCGCGCGACCGGCCTCGTCGCGGCTGGCGGTGAGGACGGTCAGCGCGCCGACGCGCTCGCCGTAGAGCGAGAACGACTTCGAGAACGAGCTCGCGACGAGCAGCGGGCCGGGCGTCGCGCCGAAGCGGCGGACGACCGCGCCGTCCGCGTCGATGCCTTCGCCGAAGCCCTGGTAGGCGATGTCCAGGAACGGGATCAGGCCGCGCTCGCGCACGACCGCGAGGATGCGCTCCCATTGCGCCGGCGTCGGGTCGACGCCGGTCGGGTTGTGGCAGCACGCGTGCAGCACGATGACGTGGCCCTCGGGAACGCGCGACAGCGCGCCGATCATGCCGTCGACGTCGAGCCCGCGCGTCGGCGCGTGGTAGTAGGGGTAGACGTTGACGGTGAAGCCGGCCGCCTCGAACAGCGCGCGGTGGTTCTCCCACGACGGTTCGCTGATCCACACCTGCGCGCCGGGGGCGAAGCGGCGCAGGAAGTCGGCGCCGACGCGCAAACCTCCGGTGCCGCCGAGCGCCTGCACGGTGCACGCGCGGCCCGACGCGACGATCTCGCCGTCGGTTCCGAACAGCAGCCCCTGCACGGCCTTGTCGTAGACCGCCAGCCCGTCGATCGGCAGGTAGGTCCACGGCGTCGACTGCGCCATCATCTGCGCGTCCGCGCGCCTGACGCATTCGAGCAGCGGCACCTTGCCGTCGTCGTCGGTGTAGACGCCGACGCCGAGGTTGACCTTGCGCGGGTTCGCGTCGGCGTTGAAGGCCTCGGTGATGCCGAGGATCGGGTCGCGCGGCGCGAAGTCTACGGCGCCGAGGAAGGAAGGGGCGTGGGGAGCGTTCATCGGTGCCTCGTGTCGAGACTGCTATTCTACCGCGACCGGTTCGACGGGCGAGCGGCCGCACCGACGCGCGAGCGACGCGGCGTCCGTCCCCGCGGCCGGCGCGCCGGCCGACGCCCGGCATTCCATGGCCCGCCGCGACCGCATCCCGATCGACGCTCCCAGGCTGCCGCCCGCGACGGCGCTGCGCGTGCTCGCGCGCATCGGCCGCTTCGTGCGGCCGTACGGCTGGCGCGTCGTGGTCGCCGCGGTCGCGCTGGTCGCGGCGGCCGGCGCGGTGCTGGCGATCGGGCAGGGCGTGCGGGTCGCGATCGACGGCGGCTTCCTCGCGGGCGATCCCGCCGCGCTCGATCGGGCGCTGGCGTGGCTGATGCTGGTGGTCGTCGTGATGGCGGCGGCGACGTACACGCGCTTTTACTTCGTCTCGTGGCTGGGCGAGCGCGTGACCAACGACCTGCGCCTCGCGGTATTCGATCACCTGATGGAGATGCCGCCCGGCTGGTTCGAGGTGACGCGCACCGGCGAGGTGATCTCGCGGCTGACCAGCGACACCACGATGCTCGACATGGTGGTCGGCACGTCGGCGTCGCTCGCGACACGCAACCTGCTGCTGTTCGTCGGCGGGATGGTGATGCTCGCGCTCACGAGCCCCAAGCTCACGCTGCTGGTACTGGTCGGCGTGCCGCTGACGGTGGCGCCGATCGTGCTGTTCGGGCGCCGTGCGCGCAAGCTCGCGCGCGCGAGCCAGGACCGTCTCGGTGACGTCGGCGCCTACGTCGACGAAGCGCTGCACGAGATCCGCACCGTGCAGGCATATGTGCACGAAGGGGAGGACCGCCGGGGGTTCGGCGATCGCGTCGAGAGGGCGTTCGAGGCCGCGCGCGCGCGTTTCCGTCAGCGGGCGGCGCTCGTCGCCATCGTGATCCTGCTCGTGTTCGGCGCGATCGGGGTGATCCTGTGGATCGGCGGGCACGACGTGCTCGCCGGGCGCATGAGTGCGGGCCAGCTGTCGGCGTTCGTGTTCTACGCGGTGCTCGTCGCGGGCGCGGTCGCGGCGATCAGCGAGGTGGTCGGCGACCTGCAGCGTGCGGCGGGCGCCACCGAGCGGTTGTTCGAGCTGCTCGAGGCGGTGCCCGGGATCGCGGCGCCCGCGCATCCGGTTGCGATGCCCTCGCCGCCGCGCGGCGAGATCGCGATCGACGGCGTGACGTTCCACTATCCGTCGCGGCCGGACGCTCCGGCGCTCGAGGACTTTTCGCTGGCGGTGCGGCCGGGCGAGCGCGTCGCGCTCGTCGGCCCGTCGGGCGCGGGCAAGACCACGGTCTTCCAGCTGCTGCTGCGTTTCTACGATCCGCAGGTGGGATCGGTGCGGATCGACGGGGTCGACGTGCGCGGCGCCGATCCCGCGGAGGTCCGGCGACGCATCGCCGTGGTGCCGCAGGATCCCGTGGTCTTCGCCGCGAACGTGATCGACAACGTGCGCTATGGGCGGCCCGACGCGAGCGAGGACGACGTGCGCGCGGCGTGCGAGGCGGCCTACGCGACCGAGTTCGTCGAGCGGTTGCCGAATGGCTACGCGAGCTTCCTCGGCGAGCGCGGCGTGCGGCTGTCGGGCGGGCAGCGGCAGCGGCTCGCCATCGCGCGGGCGGTACTCGCCGACCGGCCGATCCTGCTGCTCGACGAGGCGACCAGCGCGCTCGACGCGGAGAGCGAGCGCATGGTGCAGCTCGCGATCGAGCGGCTGATGGCGAGCCGCACGACGCTCATCATCGCGCACCGGCTCGCCACCGTGCGCCACGCCGACCGCATCGTCGTGATGGATCGCGGACGGTCGATCGCGTCCGGGACCCACGACGCGCTGGTCCGCGACAACGAGCTCTACGCACGCCTCGCGGAACTCCAGTTCGCCGTTGCCGGCCGAGCGCTGGAGGACGGAAGGTTGTCGGGCTGAAGCCCGACCCACGGCGGTTTCGGGCGAGGCGCATGGATGATGTGTCGGGCTGAAGCCGGACCTACATCGGTTTCGGGCGTGGTGCATGGCTTGTGGGTCGGGCTTCAGCCCGACGCCCTTCGACATGCGACTGAACTTGCGGTATCAGGCTCGGCGCGGCCCCTCCGCAGGTCGGCTCCGACTCGAGGACTGGCGCCCGAACGATCGTTCGACGTAAGATAGCCGATTGGCCACGCCGGGAATCACCGCGCCATGATCGTCACCTTTCCGAACAGCCCGTACGAGCTGCATCAGCCGTTCCTGCCCGCCGGCGACCAGCCGGAGGCGATCGCCAGACTCGTCGAGGGTCTCGAGGACGGGCTCTCGTTCCAGACGCTGCTCGGCGTCACCGGCTCGGGCAAGACGTTCACGATGGCGAACGTGATCGCGCGCACCGGCCGGCCGGCGCTCGTGCTCGCGCCCAACAAGACGCTCGCCGCGCAGCTCTACTCGGAGTTCCGCGAGTTCTTCCCGAACAACGCGGTCGAATACTTCGTCAGCTACTACGACTACTACCAGCCCGAGGCCTACGTCCCGTCGCGCGACCTCTACATCGAGAAGGACAGCTCGATCAACGAGCACATCGAGCAGATGCGGCTGTCCGCGACCAAGGCGATCCTCGAGCGGCGCGACTGCGTGATCGTCGCGACGGTCTCCGCGATCTACGGCATCGGCGACCCGTCCGAGTACCACGCCATGATCCTGCACCTGCGCCAGGGCGACCGCGTGTCGCAGCGCGACGCGATCAAGCGCCTCACCGAGCTCCAGTACGCGCGCGCCGAGCTCGACTTCAAGCGCGGCACGTTCCGCGTGCGCGGCGACGTGCTCGACATCTTCCCGGCCGAGCACGCCGAGAGCGCGGTGCGCGTCTCGCTGTTCGACGACGAGGTCGAGTCGCTGCAGCTCTTCGACCCGCTGACCGGGCACGTGAAGCAGAAGATCGCGCGCTTCACCGTGTTCCCGTCGTCACACTACGTGACCGGCCGGCAGAAGGTGCTCGACGCGGTCGAGAAGATCAAGGCCGAGCTCGCGCAGCAGAAGGAGTTCTTCGTCTCGCAGATGAAGCTGATCGAGGCGCAGCGCATCGAGCAGCGCACGCGCTTCGACCTCGAGATGATGATCGAGATCGGCTTCTGCAAGGGCATCGAGAACTACTCGCGCCACCTGTCGGGGCGCAGGCCCGGCGAGCCGCCGCCGACGCTGATCGACTACCTGCCGCGCGATTCGCTGATGTTCGTCGACGAGAGCCACGTGACGATCCCGCAGGTCGGCGGGATGTTCCGCGGCGACCGCGCGCGCAAGGAGAACCTCGTCAACTACGGTTTCCGGCTCCCGTCCGCGCTCGACAACCGGCCGCTCACGTTCGAGGAGTTCGAGCGCCTGCTGCCGCAGACGACGTTCGTGTCCGCGACGCCGGCCGAGTACGAGCGGACGCATGCGGGACAGGTCGTCGAGCAGCTCGTGCGGCCGACCGGCCTCGTCGATCCGATGCTCGACGTGCGGCCCGCCCGGACGCAGGTCGACGACCTGCTGTCCGAGATCCGCCTGCGCGCCGGCCGGCAGGAGCGCGTGCTCGTGACGACGCTCACCAAGCGCATGGCCGAGGACCTCACCGATTACCTGGGCGAGAACGGCGTCAGGGTCCGCTACCTGCACTCCGACATCGACACGGTCGAGCGAGTCGAGATCATCCGCGACCTGAGGCTGGGCGAGTTCGACGTGCTGGTCGGCATCAACCTGTTGCGCGAAGGCCTCGACATTCCCGAAGTGTCGCTGGTAGCGATCCTGGACGCCGACAAGGAAGGGTTCCTGCGCGCCGAGCGCAGCCTCATCCAGACGATCGGACGAGCGGCGCGCCACATCAACGGCACCGCGATCCTGTACGCCGACACGATGACCGACTCGATGAAGGCGGCGATCGGCGAGACCGAGCGCCGCCGGGCGAAGCAGGTTGCGTACAACGCGGCCGAAGGCATCACGCCGAAGGGCGTGCAGAAGCGCATCAAGGATCTCATCGACGGCGTCTACGACGTCGAGGAGGGCCGGCGCGAGATGAAGGCCGCCCAGGCGCAGGCGAAGTACGACGCGATGCCGGGCAAGGACCTCGAGAAGGAACTGAAGCTCCTCGAGAAGCAGATGCTCGACGCGGCGAAGAACCTCGAGTTCGAGAAGGCGGCCGGGATGCGCGACCGCCTCTACAAGCTCAAGGAGAAGCTGTTCGGCGTCGCGTTGCCGACCGAGACCTGACGCCGGCGGCGCGCTAGCGCCGGCCGATGCCCATCTCGCCGATGACTCGCGCCCAGCGGCGCCGGTCGTTCTCGATCGTCGCGGCGAAGTCCGCGCGGGAGCCGCCCACGATCTCGAGCCCCTGCGCGTCCGCCCATGCGAGCGACGCGGGCTCGCGCAGGATGCGCTGGAGCTCGCCGTTGAGGCGTTCGACGATCTCGACCGGCGTGTTCGCCGGCGCGACGAGCCCGATCCACGCCGACAGGTCGAGGTCGCCCAGGCCCGCCTGGGCGGCGGTCGGAACCTCGGGAAGCAGCGTCGACCGCCGGCCCGCGAACACGACGAGCGCACGGACGCGGCCGGCCTGCAGCGGCCCCGCGCCGGTCGTGACCGACACGATCATCGCCTGCGCCTCCCCGCCGGCCACCGCGGCGATGCCCGCCGCGGGGCCGTTGTACGGCACGTGAACGAGGTCGACGCCCGTCGCCTGGCGGAACAGCTCGAAGTCGACATGGTTGGACGAGCCCGCGCCGCCGGTCGCGAAGTTGAGCACACCCGGCTGCGCGCGCGCGTGCGCGACGAACTCGGCGAGCGAGCGCGGCGGAAGCGTCGACGGCACCCACAGCACCTTGACCGACCGGTGCAGATTGATCACCGGCGCGAAGTCGCGCACCGCGTCGAACGGCGCCTGCCCGGTCGTCGCGGGGACGAGCACGTGCGTCGAGAGCGTCGCGATCAGCAGCGTGTGGCCGTCGGGCGCGGCGCGCATCGCCGCTTCCGCGCCGATGATCCCGCTCGCGCCGGGCCGGTTCTCGATCGTGACCGGGACCTTGAGCGCCCGTGCGAGCGGCTCGGCGACGAACCGCGCGATGCGGTCGGGCGGGCCGCCCGGCGCCTGCGCGACGATGATACGGATCGGCCGGGCGGGCCATTCGGTCGACGCCGGCTGGGCGAAGGCGCACGACGCGGCGAGGGCGAGACCCCCCGCGACGAGGGCGACGGCCGCGCGGCGCGGCGAGGGATGGACATGCATGCGGGTACCTCCGTTATCGCGCGGCACTCGCGGCCACGCGCTTCGACGGGTCGATGTCGAGGTATTTCCACGAGAACCCGAACGGCGAGGGCCAGTAGCCTTCGACCCACGGGTGCACGAAGACGTTGGTGGCGCCGTAGACCTGGAAGGTCATCGGCGCGTACGCCTGGACGAGGTCGGACATGCGCTTCGCGAGCGCGTTGCGCCCGACGCCGGGCGGCGTGCGCAGGAACGCCTCGTACGCGGCGTCGTACTCGGCGAGTCTGAAGCGCGACCGGTTGGTGTCGGGCGGCGAACGTCCCCACAGCGTCGACAGGATCTCGTGGCCGGACGGGTCGAGCGCGCGGTAGCCCATGTTGAACATCGGCAGCCGGCCCGCGAGGCTCTGCTTCAGCAGGTCGGCGAAGGGCGCGGTGTTGACGCGCATCCGCAGGCCGATCGCCTCCATGCTCCTCATCCAAAGCGTATCGGCCTCCCGCGACCACGAGTCGGGCATCGAGCTGTGCACGAGCGTGAACGGCCTGCCGTCGGGCGCCTCGCGCCAGCCGTCACCGTCGCGGTCGCGGTAGCCGAACCGGTCGAGAAGGGCGCGCGCGGCCGCGGGATCGTGGGACGATTTCGCCGGCAGCCGCGTGTCGTGGCCCTCGACGTGCGGCGGCAGGAGCTGGTTCGCGGGGAGCGCCTGGCCGCGATACATGACGCGGATGAATCCCGGCGTGTCGAACCCCATGCCGATCGCGCGCCGCAGCGCGATGCGCTCGGGGGACATGCCGCCGAGCTCGGGGTCGTCCATGTTGAAGTAGGTGAACACGAGGTACGGCGCGACCGAGCGGACGTGCCGGACGCCACGCGCGGCGAACTCGGGTCGCAGCCTGTCGTCCGCCAGCACGCGGCCGAGGACCTGCCCTCCGAGGCTCACGTAGTCGAGCTCCCCCTTCTCGAACGACAGGAGCTCGGGCAGGAGCTCCTCGATGATCGCGATCTCGATGCGGTGGATCGCGGGCAGCTTCACGCCCTTCATCGCGTCGACGAGCGCACGATGCGCCGGATCCGCGGACGACGGGAACGCGATCGTCCGGTAGTGCGGATTCGCCTCGAGCACGATGCGCGATCCCCTGCGCCATTCCTTCAGGACGTAGGGGCCGGTGCCGACCGGACGCGTCATCACGTCCGCACCCGCGGCCTCGACCGCCTCTCGCGCGACTGCCATCGACGGCAGGCTCGCGAGGCGCTCGAGCAGCGTGTAGTCGATCGCCGTCGTTCGGATGCGCAGCGTGTGCGCGTCGAGCGCGACGAGTCCGGCAATCTCGCGGTCGTAGTCGAACGCCGCGCCCGGCGCCCGGGCGGCCTCGACGACGGGGCGCGCCCCGACGATCAGGTCGGTGAGCGAAGGATCGCCGCCGCCCCGCAGCGTCGGGTCGAGCCAGCGCTTGATCGCGTAGACGAAGTCGCCGGCGACGAGCTCGCGCGGCCTGCCCTTGAACGCGGGATCGTCGGCGAAGCGGATGCCCCGCTTCACGCGGATCGTCCAGGTCCTGCCGCCGTCGGCGATCTCCGGCATCGAGGCGGCCGCGTTCGGCACGACCTTCGCGGGCGACGCCAGGTAGTCGTACTGGTAGAGGGCCTCGAACAGGGCGCTGGTCACGCGCGTCGAGTAGAGATCGGTGCCCTGCTGCGGGTCGAGGCTGGTGACGTCGGGCGACGCGACGCGCAGCACCTTGGCGGGATCCGCGGCACGGACCTCGCCGGCGGCGGCCGCCAGGCACGCGGCGAGCGCGAGCGCGGCGGCCATCGCGGCGTCGCGCGCGCGGGCGGGCAGGGGGCCGGGTGGCATCGGCTGCGAGGCGGGCAGGGGCGCTACGCAATGGTAATCGGAAAGCGCGCCGCCGCGACGGCGGCGGCGCGTGCGCTAGAATCACGCATGATATCGCCCGTCCCTGCGCGCCACTCGGTGCTGTTCGTGTGCCTCGGCAACATCTGCCGCTCGCCCACCGCGGAGGCGGTGTTCCGCGCGATGGCGCAGGACGCCGGAATCGCGCATCGCCTCACGATCGACTCCGCGGGCACCGGCGAATGGCATGTCGGCAACCCGCCCGACTGGCGGGCGGTCTCGCACGCGGCGAAGCGCGGCTACGATCTCACGCCCCTGCGGGCCCGGCAGGTGTCGCGCGAGGACTTCGCGCGCTTCAACCGCATCCTCGCGATGGACCGCGCGATCCTGGGCGACCTCGAGGCGATGTGCCCGGCGCGCTATGCGGGCCGCCTCGGGCTGTTCCTCGACGTCGCGCCGCGGCTCGGCGTGCGCGAGGTCCCCGACCCGTACGACGGCGGCGCGGAAGGCTTCGAGACGGTGCTCGACCTGGTCGAGGCGGCGAGCCGGGAGCTCGCGGCGCAACTCGCGGTGGACGCCTCACCCGCGCGCGCTCAGTAGAGCCCGGCGTCGAGTCCCGCGGCGAGCGTCGCGCCCAGGTCGCGCGCCTGCGCGAGCGCGCTCGCGGGCACCTCGTGCCGCTGCGCGACGACGCCGCTGCGGTAGATGAACCCCGGATGGACCTTGCGCAGGCGCAGGCCGGCCGCGATGCGCTCGAGCCCGGTCATCGCGCCGGCGCCGTCGTTGCTCGCGCACACGAACGCGCTCCACGGGCGCCCTTCGATGCGCCCCTCGCACGGGTAGTACACGCGCTCGAGGAAGTCCTTCACCATCCCGGCAATGCCGCCGAAATTCTCGGACGTGCCGATGAGGTAGCCGCGCGCCGCGAGCATGTCCTCGACGCCGGCCTCGTGCGCGAGCCGCGCCCGGACTTCGACGGCGCCGGCGCCGCGTGCCCCTTCGATCGCGGCGCGCGCGAGCTGCGCGGTTGCGCCGAACTGCGTGTGGTGGACGATCAGCAGCATGGCGTGGCGCGCAGGCATCTCGCCTGCACCGCTCGCATCGTACGCGAGGCGCGGCCGCGCACGAAAAAAGGCGGGTCCTCGCGCGGACCCGCCTTCCCCCGGAGCCTGCCGCGACGCCTCAGCCCGGCGGCGGCACGTCCTTGCGCGTTTCGACGATCTCGAGCGGCTCCTCGGGGATCGCCACGCGAGGCGGCCGCACCCGGCGCGGGCGCGGCGTGGCGTCCGCATCGTCGAGCGGTGGCGGCGCCAGGTGCGCGTGCCTGGTCTCGACCAGCTCGAGTCCCGAGTCCGCCGGCAGCGCGAGCGTCATCGCCGGAGCGGGCTGCCTCGGCGGCGTCGGCAACGCCGGCGGCTCGGACGGCGCAGGTCGTTCGGGCGACGTTGGCTGTTCGCGCGGCACTGCCCGGTCGGACGGCGCTGCATTCACCGTCCGCGCAGTGGACGCTACGCTCGCTTCGGTATCCGTGGATTCCCGTGGGCGGACCGAGGGCTGGGGCGAAGCCCCGAACAGGTCGGCGTCCGGCACGTCCGGCTCGGCGTGTGCGTTCGCATGTGCCGCGCGGACCGGCTCGCCGGGTGACTCGACGTGCACGGCCGGCGACGACTCGAACGCAAGGAGCGCGTCGCGCGCGGGCGCATCGCCTGCGCCTTCCGCACCGAATGCGGCATGTCTCGGCGCATCGTCGCGTTGCACGTCTGCCGCGCCCGACTCGGCGGCACCACTCGCCGTGGCCGGGCGGGCGGCGCGATCGCCGCCCCCACGACCGCGACGGCGGCGGCGACGCCCGCCGTCGTTCCTGGCGTCCTCCGCGCCGATCGGCGCGCCTTCGACCAGCGCCGCGACCGCGACGGCCGGTTTCGGCGCCGCCGGCGATTCGCGTCGCTCGCCTCTCTCGCGACGCTCGCGTTCCGGACGCTGCGGCGGCTCGCGACGCGCCTCGTCGCGCTGTCCGTCGTCCCGGCGCGTCTCCTGCGTGCGCTGCGCGTCGTCGCGCACCGCCTCGTCGCGCCGCCCTTCCGGGCGTCGTTCGTCCCGGCCGCGCTCACCGCGCGGCGGCTGACCTCCGCGCGGGGCCTGCGGCTGCCCCTGTCGCGGCGGGCCGTCACGCCTGGGCTCGCCGCGGCGCGGCTCGTCGCGGCGATCGCGTCCCTCGCCGCGACGCTCGTCGCGACGCTGCGGCTGTCCGCCTTCGCGCCGATCCTGCGAATCCTTTCCGCGACCGCGGCCGTCGCGGCGTTGCCGCTCCTGTCCCTGCTGCCGCGCAGGCGCCGGCGTCGCGGCGGCGGCGGGCGCGGGCCTGCCGCGGAACCAGCCCATCATCCGGTCGAACCACGAGCCTGCGGCATGGCCGGCCGGTGCGGCGGCTGCGCCGGGCGCAGGCGCGGGCTCGGCCGGCAGCGGCGCGGGTTGCGCGGGCGTGATGCCCTTGACGACCGCCTCCTGGCGGACTTCCTTCGCCTCGTCCTTCTTCGCCTTGGCCGGGTCCTGCTCCTCGGGCGCCTCGACCAGCTCGAACGACGGCGGCAGCGGCTCGGCGTGGTTCAGCTCGTCATGGCGCAGTCGCTCGACCTTGTAGTTCGGCGTCTCGAGATGCCGGTTCGGCACGAGCAGGACGCTCACCTTGAAGCGCGTCTCGATCGTCAGCACGTCGGCGCGCTTCTCGTTCAGCAGGAACGTGGCGACGTCGACCGGCACCTGCGCGACGATCTGCGCGGTGTTGTCCTTCATCGCCTCCTCCTGCAGGATGCGCAGGATGTGCAGCGCGGTCGACTCGATGCCGCGGATGTGGCCGATGCCGTGGCAGCGCGGACACGCGATGTACGCGGATTCCGCCAGCGCGGGCCTGATGCGCTGGCGCGACAGCTCCATCAGCCCGAAGCGCGAGATCTTGCCGAGCTGGATGCGCGCGCGGTCGTAGTGCAGCGCGTCGCGCAGCCGGTTCTCGACCTCGCGCTGGTTCTTCGCCGATTCCATGTCGATGAAGTCGATGACGATCAGGCCGCCCAGGTCGCGCAGCCGGAGCTGGCGGGCCAGCTCGTCGGCCGCCTCGAGGTTCGTGTTGAACGCCGTCGTCTCGATGTCGCCGCCCTTGGTCGCGCGCGCCGAGTTGACGTCGATCGACACCAGCGCCTCGGTGTGGTCGATCACGATCGCGCCGCCGGACGGCAGCGGAACCTGCCGCGCGTAAGCGGTCTCGATCTGGTGCTCGATCTGGAAGCGCGAGAACAGCGGGACGTCGTCCTTGTAGAGCTTCACGCGGTTCACGTTGGCCGGCATCACGTGGCTCATGAACTGCTGCGCCTGCTCGTAGATCGCCTCGGTGTCGATCAGGATCTCGCCGATGTCGGGATGGAAGTAGTCGCGGATCGCGCGGATGACCAGGCTCGACTCCTGGTAGATCAGGTAGGCGCCCGGTTGCAGCCTGGCGGCATCCTCGACCGCGCGCCACAGCTGCATCAGGTAGTTCAGGTCCCACTGCAGCTCCTCGGCCGTGCGGCCGATGCCAGCGGTGCGCGCGATGACGCTCATCCCGGCGGGCACGTCGAGCTGCGAGACCGCGTCGCGCAGCTCGTTGCGGTCCTCGCCCTCGACACGGCGCGACACGCCGCCGCCGCGCGGGTTGTTCGGCATCAGCACCAGGTAGCGGCCGGCGAGCGAGATGTAGGTGGTGAGCGCCGCGCCCTTGGTGCCGCGCTCGTCCTTGTCGACCTGGACGATCAGCTCCATGCCCTCGCGGATCTGGTCCTGGATGCGGCCGCGTCCGGCGTCGCCGTCGTCGTCGTCGCCGCCTCCCTTGCGCCCGCCCTTCAGGTACTGGTGGCCGATCTCCTTGAACGGGAGGAAGCCGTGGCGGTCGGCGCCGTAGTCGACGAAGCAGGCCTCGAGCGACGGCTCGACCCGCGTCACGACCGACTTGTAGATGTTGGACTTCCGCTGTTCCTTGGCGGCGGATTCGATGTCGAGGTCCACGAGCTTCTGCCCGTCGACGATGGCCACCCGGAGTTCCTCGGCCTGGGTGGCGTTGAACAGCATGCGCTTCATGCGGATTCCTTCTTGCGCGGTCGGCGACGACCGGCCCGGAAGGCGGGGGACGAGCGGACGGGAGGTGGGCGTACTACGCCCGACTCCCGCTCAGGACAGTGCGGCGGCGGACTGGGCGACGCGCC
This sequence comes from Burkholderiales bacterium, assembly GCA_905339295.1. Classification (GTDB taxonomy): domain Bacteria; phylum Pseudomonadota; class Gammaproteobacteria; order Burkholderiales; family Casimicrobiaceae; genus VBCG01. The sequence goes on along the minus strand of CAJPFI010000021.1, from coordinate 46,927 downwards.
GCCCGGCCGAGGGGCCGGGGCGGCGTGGAACGGAGGCGGCGGCAGGGGTCATCGCATCGCTTTCGCCGGCATGCGCATTCGCGCTCGCGCGGCGGGCCGTTCGGGTGATTCGGATCGCCTGAAGTCCGGGTGACGGTAGATCCCGGAGGCCCGGCCGTCGGGGCTGTTCGCCGCACCGCCGACCGGAACTCGTTCGTGATCGAAGTCGCTTGCCGCACAGTCCGGGCTCGTGCTCCGGCGATGCCGGGCGGCGCGGGACTGCGCTAATGCCTTAAAGTCACTCTTTTTTCGGACACGCGGCCCGGCCGGCGAGAGACTTCCCGGCTCGGCCGCCCGGCACGCCGGGCGGCGCCGCGTCGGCCATTCCGGGGCGCCTCGTGCCCTGGCCGACATCGGATGGTGGCGGTCTCGGGGTGGGGGCGCCGGCGGGGGCCGGGCACGGCTGATCGCGTAATTATAAGCGAATGAACGGCTTACGCAACAACGCAGTGCGGGAAGTCGCGATCGACGAGTCGTCCGCGGGCCAGCGGCTCGACAATTTCCTCGTGCGGACGCTCAAGGGCGTCCCGAAAAGTCACCTGTACCGGATCGTCCGGTCGGGCGAGGTGCGCGTGAACGGCCGCCGTGCCGGACCCGACGCGCGGCTGGTCGAAGGCGACCGGGTGCGGATCCCGCCCGTGCGGACCGGCGAGGCGCCGACGCCCGCGGCGAGTATCGCCTCGGCCGCACGCGCGGGCGAGCGGCTCGTCGTCCTGCACGAGGACGACGACCTCGTCGTGCTGGACAAGCCGGCCGGCGTGGCGGTCCACGGCGGCAGCGGCATTGCGCACGGCGTCATCGAGCGCCTGCGCGCCGCGCGCCCGCAGGCGCGCTTCCTCGAACTCGTCCACCGCCTCGACCGCGACACCTCGGGCGTGCTGCTCGTCGCGAAGAAGCGGTCCGCGCTCACGGCGCTGCACGCGGCATGGCGCGCGGGCGAGGTCGACAAGCGCTACGCCGTGCTGGTGCGCGGGCGCTGGCGCGACGCGAAGCGCGTGGTCCGGCTTCCGGTGCACCGCTACACGACGCGAGAGGGGGAGCGACGCGTGCGCGTCGAGGACGACGGCCAGCACGCGCAGACGACCTTCCGCCGCGTGCAGGTCTGGCCGGCGGGCGATCCTCCGCTCGCGCTCCTGGAAGCCGAGCTCCACACCGGCCGCACGCACCAAATCCGCGTCCACCTGACCCACCTGGGTTTCCCGCTCGCGGGCGACGACAAGTACGGCGACTTCGCGTGGAACCGGACGCTCGCGAAGACGGGGCTGAAGCGCATGTTCCTGCACGCGGCGAGCCTCGCGCTCGCGCACCCTCGCAGCGGCGACGCGATGACGTTCGTCTCGCCGTTGCCCGCCGACCTCGCGTCGTTCGTCGCGTCGCTGGGCGCGGACACGGCGCATTCCCCGCATGCCTGAGCTCGCGCCGCGCCGCTACCGGCTGATCGTGTTCGACTGGGACGGCACGCTCGCCGATTCGACGGCGCTGATCGCCGGCGCGCTCCGCGCCGCCTGCGTCGAGGTCGGCCGGCCGATGCCGAGCGAGGCCGACGCGCGCTACGTGATCGGCCTCGGTCTCGCCGACGCGCTCGCCCACGTCGCGCCGGGGCTCACGCCCGACGAGCAGCGGCTGCTCGCGTCGCACTACCGGCGCCACTATCTCGGACGCGAGACGACGATCCCGCTGTTCGACGGCGCGTGCGCGCTGCTCTCGGATCTCGACGATGCGGGCTTCCTGCTCGGCGTCGCCACCGGCAAGACGCGCGTGGGCCTCGATCGCTCGATCGCGCGCACCGGACTCCACGGCCGCTTCCACGCGACGCGCTGCGCCGACGAGGGGCTGCCGAAGCCGCATCCGGACATGCTGCTCGCGCTGATGGACCGGCTCGCGGTCGAGCCGCGCGACACGCTGATGGTCGGCGACACGACGCACGACCTCGACCTCGCGCGGAACGCGGGCGCGCAGGCAGTCGCGGTCGCGTACGGCGCGCACGACACGGAAGGGCTCGCGGCGCACCGGCCGCTCGCGACCGTGCACTCGATCGCGGAACTGCGGACGTGGCTGGCGACGAACGCGTGACGGCGATCGCCGCCGGCGACTGACGCGCGACGCATCCCGTGCACGGCCGGTGCAGGAGGGTCGCGGCATCGTCGTCGCCGGTCGACGGCGGTCCGGGCGTGCGTTTCGGGAGCGCGGCGGGGCCGTGCTTCGCGTTGCGCGGGAGGGGCCGCGTCGCCGCGTATCGCAACGCTTGCCCGTGCGCCGGCGGCGGGCTCGAGCCGGTCGTCGTGGGCGGCGACGGCGTGTCGGTCGTCGCGGCGGAGTAGACTGGACGCAGGACGGTACACGCGCGGATGCGAGGGGCGACATGGCGGAAGAAGGCTGGGAGCGGCGGGCGCTCGAGGCGCTTGCGAACGACATCGTGGTCGAACAGCGGCGCGCGCGCCGCTGGTCGATCTTCTTCCGGCTGCTGACGCTCGCGATCGTCGTGCTCGGCGGCTTCGTGCTCCTCGGTCTCGTCGGCACGCAGGGCCGCCTTTGCCTCGACAAGTGCACGGCCCTGGTCGACCTCGACGGCGAGATCGACCGTGAAGGGCGCGCGAGCGCCGACAACGTGATCGCCGGCCTCAGGGACGCGCTCGAGCAGCCGGGCACCAAGGGCGTCGTGCTGCGCATCAACAGTCCCGGCGGCAGCCCGGTGCAGGCGGGGCAGATCTACGCGGAAGTGCGGCGGCTCCGGGCGAAGCACCCGGAGATTCCGGTGCACGCGGTCGTCGACGAGATGGCGGCGTCGGGCGGCTACTACGTGGCCGCGGCGGCCGACCGGATCTACGTCGATCCGGCGAGCCTGGTCGGCTCGATCGGCGTGATCATCGACGGCTTCGGCTTCGTCGGCACGATGGAGAAGCTCGGCGTCGAGCGGCGCGCGCTCGCCGCGGGCGACAACAAGACCTTCCTCGATCCGTTCTCGCCGCTGCAGGAGGCGCAGCGCGACTACGCGCAGTCGATGCTCGACGACATCCATCGGCAGTTCGTCGCCGCGGTGCGCGATGCGCGCGGCGCGCGGCTCCGGGAAACGCCGGACATGTTCTCCGGGCTCGTCTGGAACGGGCAGCGCGCCGTCGAGCTGGGGCTCGCCGATGCGTTCGGCACGGTCGACAGCGTCGCGCGCGAGGTGTTCGGCGCGACGGAGGTCGTCGACTTCACGCGGCGGGAGGATTTCGTGAACCGCCTGGCGCGGCGCGTGGGGGCCGAGGTCGGGCGCGTCGCGATCACGGCGATGCGTTCGTCCGCGTTCTCGATGCCGCACCTGCGCTGACGGGCGGAGGGAGTCAGACGCGACGTTTCGAGTCCGACCCCGCTGGCCCGTCCGACCCCGTCAGCCAGCCGCGCGCCATCGCCTTCGCGATCGCCTCGTGGCGGTTGACCGCAGCCAGCTTGACGAGCGCGCGGCCGACGTGGAAGTCGACCGTCCGCGATGCGATGCCGAGCTTGACCGCGATGTCGCGGCTGGTGAGCCCGCGCGCCGACATCGCGAGGCACGCATGCTCGCGGGTCGACAGTGCGTGGGAGGGGTCGGGGCGCAACGCCGCGGCGCGCGCGGGAAGCGCGGCGTGGCGGCTCGCGTGGACCGCCTGCGCGACCCAGAGCATGTCCCCCAGCCGATCGAGGATCGCCGCGCGGCGCGCCTGCGTCACCGGGGCGATCGACGAGTCGAACGCGACGACGGCTCGCCCGCCCGCGACGCCCATCGGGATCGCCACGCCGCTGCGGATGCCGATTCGCGCGGCGTCGTCGAGGAACCGCCGCGTCCGGCCGCGCGCGACGATCATCCCTCCGTCCCACAGGCACGGCAGCGACTGGTCGGCGGTCGCGACGAGGCGCGGGTCGACGTCGGCATGACGCGCTTCGCGGTACTCGCGCTGCCAGTCCTCGCCCCAGGTGCACCACAACGACGGCGTCGGGTCGGCCGCGAGGCGCGCCGCCGGCGACGCGAAGTAGCTCATCCCGTCGAAGCCGAGCCCGCGCGCCCAGGCGAGAATCACGCTGGCCGGATCGCCCGCGTTCGCGATGGCGTCGGCGCCGGGAACGAGGATCGCGATCGAGGATCCGGGAGGAGCGGCGCGACGACGCACGGGCGAGGTCATGACGCGGGTGCGGCGCAGGGGAGGGCCGGTGGGCGTGGAGGGAAGCGTCACGCCAAGCATAGGACGGAACAGTCTGTCGTGTACAACGGGGCGACGGACGGCGACGCTGCAACGCAACCTCGGGGCACGGCGCACGCGCGACGCGCGCATCCGCGCAACGTGCCATGACGGCGGCATCGCGCATGCCCGGCGCGGAGCACGCGGTGCGGTGCCGTCGCCGCTGCGGGGGGGCGTCAGCGGGCCGCCGGGGGCGGCAGGCCGGTAACGCGCGTGCCGGGCCCGAGGCGGCGCTCGGCGAACCAGCCCTTGCGCATCTCGAGCGCGTAGAGCGCGGCCCCGTGCGAAGCGTGCGTCGACTCGTCGCGCGGCGCCATGTCCGCGACGTTGAGGATGCGCCCGTCGGCGTCGATGTAAGCGATCGAGAGCGGGATGTAGGTGTTCCTCATCCAGAACGCGAGCGGCTGCGGCGCCGCGAACACGAACAGCATCCCGTGGTCCGCCGGCAGGCTGAAGCGGTACATCAACCCGATCGTGCGCTGCTCCGGCGTCCCCGCGACCTCGGCGGTGACCGTGTGCGGTCCGACCCGGATCTTCGTCGCGGGCAGTGCCTGCGGCCTGCCGTCGCCGGGCTGGGCGGAGGCGGGGGCCGTCGCCAGCAGCGCGGCGCCGGCGACCAGCACGAGTATCGCGGTGGCGGATGGTTTCGTCATGGCCCGGCAGCAACGTTCGAGCGGCGCAGATAGACGACCCAGGCGGCGAACCCGGCGAGCGTGAATCCGGCCATCCCGCCGGCGAGCCCGAGGAGCGAGCGGTCGAGGAGCGGCGCGACGGTGCCGGCAATGATGCCCGACAGCGCGAACTGGATGAAGCCCTGCAGCGATGAGGCGAGCCCGCGCATCGTCGGGAACAGGTCGAGCAGCATCACGGTGATGCTCGGCATCACCAGCGACGAGCCGATCATGAAGAAGAAGATCGGCGCGACGTTGAGCGCGACGTGCGGCGGCGCGAACGCGCACAGCGCGAGGTTCGCGGCCGCCGCGCCGCCCATGAAAGCGAAGCCGAGGCGAACGGTGCGGTGCGGCGTGAGCCGGCCGGCGAAGCGGCCCGACGCCGTCGCGCCGATCATGACGCCCGCGATCAGCGGGATGAACAGCCAGCCGAAGCCCCAGGTCGACACGCCGAGCAGGTCGACGAGGAACGACGGCGCGCCCGCGATGTAGACGAAGAACGCGCAGAAGTTGAGCGCCGGCACGAGCGCGAGGAGCAGGAACTCGCCGCGGCCGAGCACCGCGCGGTAGTTGCGCGCCATCGTGCGCGGATGCAGCTGCGTGCGCGCCGCGACCGGGTGCGTCTCGGGGAGCGACCGCGCGGTCCACGCGAGGAGCGCGAGCGTGAACGCGAGCAGCACCCAGAAGATCGAGCGCCAGCCGAGGGTGTTGAGCAGGATGCCGCCGATCACCGGTGCGACCGCCGGCGCGATCGAGAACACGAGCGTGATCTGCGACATCAGCTTCTGCGCCTCGTGCCCGTGGAAGCGGTCGCGGATGATCGCGCGCCCGACGACCAGCCCCGCGCCCGCCGACAGCCCCTGGAGCGCGCGCACGAGCCAAAGCGACTCGACGTTGCCCGCGATCGCGCAGCCGAGCGTCGCCACCGCGTAGACGACTAGGCTCGCCAGCACGACCGGACGGCGGCCAAGCGCGTCGGACAGCGCGCCGTGCCACAGCATCATGAACGCGTAGGCGAACAGGTATGCGGACAGCGTCGCCTGCACCGCCACCCGCGGCACCGCGAGCTCGTCGCCGATCGCGGCGAACGCCGGCAGGTACAGGTCGATCGAGAACGGCCCCACCATCACCAGCGTCGCGAGCAGCGCCGCGAACGACCAGGAGCGCCGCGCCGGCGCGGCGTGCGCCGGTGACGAACCGTCGGCGCTCAATCGGCGGCTTCCCGGCCCGCGAGCGCGGCGTCCACCGCCGCGCGGTCGTACTTCGGGGCGAACAGCGAGACGAACGCGTAGACGTATCCGCGCAGGAACACGCCGCGCCGCAGCGCAAGCCGCGTGATCGACGGCGCGAACAGGTGGCCCGCGTCGAGCTTGGCGAAGCCGCGGTCTCGCGCCGGGTCGAACGCCATCTGGGCGATGATGCCGACGCCCATGCCCAGCTCGACGTAGGTCTTGATCACGTCGGCGTCGAGCGCGGTGAGCACGACGTTGGGCTCGAGCCCGCGCGCATCGAACGCGGCGTTGATCTGCGAGCGGCCCGTGAACGCGAAATCGTAGGTGACGATCGGGTAGCGGGCGAGCGCCTCGAGCGTGAGCCGGCCCTTCGCCTTCGCGAGCGGATGGCCGGAAGGCACGATCACGCAGCGGTTCCACGCGTAGCAGGGCAGCGTGGCGAGCTCCGGATAGTCGGTGAGCGCCTCGGTCGCGATGCCGAGGTCGCAATCGCCGCTCGCCGTCTGCTCGGCGACCTGGCGCGGGTTGCCCTGGTGAAGGATCACGCGCACCTTCGGGTAACGCTCGGCGAACGCCTGCAGCACCCTGGGCAGCACGTAGCGCGCCTGCGTGTGCGTCGTCGCGATCGCGAGCGCGCCGGTGTCCTCGCCGCGGAATTCGTCGGCGACGCGCTTCAGGTTGCCGATCTCGGCGAGCGCCTTGCGCGCGGTCGCGATGACGACCGACCCCGCCGGCGTGAGCGACGCGAGCCGCTTGCCCTGACGGACGAACACCCTGAGACCCAGCTCGTCCTCGAGCTGCCGGATCTGCTTGCTGACGCCCGGCTGCGACGTGAAGAGCGCCGCGGCCGCGTCCGAGACGTTGAGGCCATGGTCGACGACGGCGCAGAGGTAGCGAAGTTGCTGCAGGTTCACGGGCGGCAGGGATAGGGGATCGGGGATCAGCGACGGCACGTCCACGCCGGTCAGGATCGCCAGGGTCGACGTTTATAGCCAAAATGTCGCAATTTGGGCACATTATATAACCAGCGGCGGCGCCGACGCGGCTTGGCGGCCGCCCGCGCACCGGGCGCGCGATGCCGATTCCCGATCCCTGATTACTCATCCCTGCGAATGTCGCAACACCTCGTCGTCCACCCCGCGAACCCGCAGCCGCGGCTCCTCCGGCAGGCGGTGGCGCTGCTGCGCGCGGGCGGCGTCGTCGTCTATCCGACGGACTCGTGCTACGCGCTGGGCTGCGGGCTCGACGCGTTCGATGCCGCCGCGCGCATCCGCGCGCTCCGTGCCATCGACGAGCACCATCACCTGACGCTCGTGTGCCACGACCTGGCGCAGGCGGGCCGCTACGCGCGGCTCGACAACTGGCAGTTCCGCGTCGTTCGCCAGGGCGTGCCCGGCAGCTACACGTTCCTGCTGCCGGCGACGCGCGAGGTGCCGCGCAGGCTCAAACATCCCCGGCGCAGCACGATCGGCGTGCGCGTGCCCGGCCACCCGGTCGCCGCAGCGCTGGTCGCGGAGATGGGCGAGCCGATCCTGTCGTCGTCGCTGATCCTGCCGGGCGACGCTGCGCCGCTGAACGACCCGGATGCGATCGTCGCTGCGGTCGGCCGGCGCATCGACGCGTTCGTCGACGCCGGTCCCTGCGCGGGCGAGCCGTCGACCATCGTCGACCTGTCGACGCCGCCGGGGAGCGTCTTGCGTCGCGGGCGGGGCGATCCCGCGGTACTGGGGCTCGCCTGAGCCGCGGGAGCGGGCGCGCCGTGCCGGGACCCGATCTCGGGTAGAATGCGCCCTCAATGGAGCTCCTGTCGCTCGAGCGGATCGCGCTGGCCGCGATTCCGATCATTCTGGCGATCACGGTGCACGAGGCGGCCCACGGCTACGTGGCTCGGATGTTCGGCGACGGCACGGCTTGGATGCTGGGCCGCGTCACCCTGAATCCGCTGAAGCATATCGACCCGGTGGGTACCGTGCTCGTGCCGTTCGCCACGCTCTGGCTGGGCGGGTTCCTGTTCGGCTGGGCCAAGCCGGTGCCGGTGAATTTCGGCAATCTCCGTCACCCGAAGCGGGACATGCTGTGGGTCGCGGCCGCCGGGCCGGGCTCGAATTTCGTGATGGCGCTCCTCTGGGCGCTGCTGCTCGGGCTCGCCTCGGGCGGCGGAGCGCTCGCGAGCGCCGGCCTGCAGTACATGGCCGTCGTCGGAGTCGTGATCAACGTGTCGCTGATGGTCCTGAACCTGCTGCCGATCCTGCCGCTCGACGGCGGGCGCATCGCGCTTTCGCTGCTTCCGCGCTCGCTCGCGATCCCGTACTCGAACACCGAGCGGTTCGGATTCATCCTCGTGATCGTGCTCCTCGTCTCCGGCGTGCTCGGCGTGGTGATGCGTCCGCTCTTCCGCGCCTCGGTCGCCGCGATCGAGGCGCTCACCGGCGTCGGCCTGTCGACCGGCATCTGACCGCAGCTTCCATGTTCAACGACCGCGTGCTCTCCGGCATGCGTCCCACGGGGCGCATGCACATCGGCCACTACCACGGCGTGCTCCGCAACTGGGTGCGGCTGCAGGAGGAGCACGAGTGCCTGTTCTTCGCGGCGGACTGGCACGCGCTGACGACGCACTTCGACGAGTCGGAGTCGATCGCCGACATGGTCTGGGAGATGTTCGTCGACTGGCTCGGCGCCGGGCTCGACCCGACCCGCGCGACGCTGTTCGTCCAGTCGCGCGTGCCCGAGCACGCGGAGCTCACGCTCCTGCTCGGCATGATCACGCCGGTGGGCTGGCTCGAGCGCGTGCCGACCTACAAGGAGCAGCAGCAGAAGCTCGCCGACCGCGACCTGTCGAACTTCGGCTTCCTCGGCTACCCGGTGATGATGTCGTCGGACATCCTGATCTACCGCGCGAACATGGTGCCGGTGGGCGACGACCAGGTGTCGCACATCGAGCTGACGCGCGAGCTCGCGCGCCGCTTCAACCACATCTACGGGAAGGAAGCCGGCTTCGAGGAAAACGCGAAGGCGGCGGTGAAGAAGCTCGGCAGCAGGAAGGCGAAGCGCTACAACGAGCTGCGGGCGGCGTTCCAGGAGAAGGGCGACGAGGCCGCGCTCGCCGCGGCGCGCGACCTGCTCGAGGACACGCAGAACCTGTCGCTGGGCGACCAGGAGCGGCTGTTCGGCTGGCTCGAGGGCGCGCGCCGCGTGATCCTGCCCGAGCCGCGGCCGCTGCTGACCGCGACGCCGAAGGTGCCGGGTCTCGACGGCCAGAAGATGTCGAAGTCCTACGGCAACGCGATCTTTCTGCGCGAGGAGCCGGCCGAGGTCACGCGCAAGATCCGCACGATGCAGACCGATCCGGCGCGCGTGCGCCGCAGCGACCCGGGCAACCCCGAGCGCTGCCCGGTGTGGCCGCTGCACCAGATCTACTCCGACGAGGCGACGCGCGACTGGGTGTGGAAAGGGTGCACGAGCGCGGGCATCGGCTGCCTCGAATGCAAGCAGCCGGTGATCGACGCCATTCTCAGGGAGCAGGCGCCGATGCACGAGCGCGCGCAGAAGTACCTCGACGATCCGCAGCTCGTCCGCAACATCGTCGCCGACGGCTGCGAGCGGGCGCGCAAGCTCGCCGAGGAGACGATGGAAGACGTGCGCGAGGCGATGGGCCTGCGCTACACCTGAGGCCGCCCATGTCGATCGAAGCGTCCCTCGACCTCGCGCATCCGTCGGCCGCGCCCAGGCCGGTCGCGCGCGTCTACGGCGAGGCGCTCGCCGAGCTGCCGGTCGACCTCTACATCCCGCCCGAGGCGCTGGAGGTGTTCCTCGAGACGTTCGAGGGCCCGCTCGACCTGCTCCTGTACCTGATCCGCAAGCAGAACGTGAACGTGCTCGACATCCCCATGGCCGAATTGACGCGCCAGTACCTGGGCTACGTCGAGATGATGCGGCGGACGCAGCTCGAGCTCGCGGCCGAGTACCTTCTGATGGCCGCGGTGCTGATCGAGATCAAGTCGCGCCTGCTCCTGCCGCGCCCGCCCGCGCTGCGGGGCGACGAGGCCGAGGACCCGCGCGTGGAGCTCGTGCGGCGCCTGCTCGAGTACGAGCGCATGAAGGCGGCGGCGCAGGCCATCGACGCGCTGCCGATGGCCGGGCGCGACTTCGAGCTGGTGCGCGTCTGGTTCGAGCGCGCGGTGGCGGCGCAGTTCGTGCATGTCGAGCCCGCGGACCTGCGCGCCGCGTGGGCGGGCCTCGTGCAGCGCGCGCGAATCCACAGCCATCACCTGGTCACGCGCGAGCAGCTGTCGGTCCGCGCCGAGATGAGCCGCATCCTGAAGGCGCTCGAGCCGGGCCGCTACGCCGAGTTCACGACGCTGTTTTCCGCGCACGCCGACGTCGCGCACCTCGTCGTCACGTTCCTCGCGGTGCTCGAGCTCGCGCGCGAGCAGCTGGTCGACGTCACGCAGGCGGAGCCGTACGCGCCGATCCACGTCCATGCGAAAGGCGAGGCGGGCTTCGCGCTCGCCGCCGAGAGCCGATGAACGAGCCCCCGACCTCCGATGCCGAAGCGCGTCCGGCCGACGCCGGACCCGCGACGGAGACTTCCGTTGCGCCGGGAGGCGACGCGGCGCCCGCGGGCGACCTGGCCGAGATCAAGCGCGTCCTCGAAGCCGCGCTGCTCGTCGCGGGCGAGGCGATGTCCGCGGCGCAGCTCGCGCGCATGTTCGATCCGCCGCTCGACGGCGAGACCGTGCGCAAGCTCCTGGCCGAGCTCGGCGACGACTGGTCCGGCCGCAAGGTCGAGCTCGCGCAGGTCGCGTCCGGCTGGCGCTTCCAGGCGTCGCCCTCGCTGCAGCCGTACATCGACCGGCTCTCGCCCGACAAGCCGCCGAAATACTCGCGCGCCGTCATGGAGACGCTCGCGATCATCGCCTATCAGCAACCCGTGACCCGCGGCGACATCGAGGCCATCCGCGGCGTCGCCGTGTCGACGAACGTCGTCAGGACGCTCGAGGACCGGCAATGGGTCGAAGTCGTCGGTCACCGCGAAACGCCGGGACGCCCGGCGCTCTACGCGACGACGAAGGCCTTCCTCGACGACCTCGGTCTCACCTCGCTCGCGGAGCTCCCGCCGCTGGCCGAGCTCGACGCCACGCACCTCCTGGAGACACCCGATGCCCCAGCCAAAGCCGCCGAGGCGGCACTCGCACTCGCAACCCCGATCCTCGGGGCCGATGCGGCAGACGAACCTGCATCCGCATCAGTCGAGCCTGGCGATGCAGGGCTTCGAGGCGAGCCTGCCGCCTCCGAAACACAAGCGCTCCACTGACGAAGTCTTCTCGGAGCCGCAGCGCCTGCACAAGGTGCTGGCGAGCTGCGGCTTCGGCTCGCGCCGCGCGATGGAGGAGCTGATCCTCGCCGGGCGCATCACCGTCAACCGGATGCCCGCCGACATCGGCCAGAAGGTCGGTCCCGGCGACGAGGTGCGCATCAACGGCGAGCCGGTGAAGATCCGCTTCACGGAGCCGAAAGCGCGCGTGCTCGTCTATCACAAGCCGACCGGCGAGCTCGTCACGCGCGACGATCCCGAGGAGCGCCCGACCGTGTTCGGCATGCTGCCGCCGATCAGCGACGGCCGCTGGATCGCGGTCGGTCGCCTCGACTACAACACCGAGGGGCTGCTGCTGTTCACCAACTCCGGCGAGCTCGCGAACCGGCTGATGCATCCGCGCTACGAAGTCGAGCGCGAGTACGCGGTGCGCGTGATGGGGCGGCTCACCGACGAGCATATCGAGACGCTGAAGCGCGGCGTCGAGCTCGAGGACGGCCCGGCGAGGTGCGAGAAGGTCGAGGACGGCGGCGGCGACGAGGATGCGTCGAACCACTGGTACAGGGTCGTCGTCAAGGAAGGCCGCAACCGCGAGGTGCGGCGGCTGTTCGAGGCGCTGGGGCTGACCGTGTCGCGGCTGATCCGCGTGCGCTACGGACGCGTGACGATGCCGCCGCCGCTCAAGCGCGGCGAGGTGATGGAGCTCGAGCTGCCGGAGGTCAACGCGCTGCTCAGGTCCGCGGGCCTGAGTGCGCAGGGCGGCGGCTCGCCGCAGGCGCAGGCGCCGCGTCCCGGTGCGAAGCCGAAGCACGCGCGCGGCGAGGGACAGAAGCGCGCGCAGCACCGCGCGCCGCATGGTGCGCCGCACGACGCCGCGCGCGACGGGCAGGCGCAGGCGGGCGCCGGACCCGGTGCGGCACGCAAGCGGCGCCGCGGCCGCAGGCGCGGCGGCGCCGGAGGCGCGCAACCGGGCGCGCCCGACGCGCAGCCGGGCCAGCGCCACGCGCCGCGCGGCGAACGGGCGCCGGCGCGCGAGGTCGACGGCAACGTCATGCCCGGTCAGGTCGGCAACGTCGCGCCCGCCCAGGGCGCGAGCGCCGCGCCAGGCCAGGGCGCCGGCGCGGGGCAGAAGAAGCGCCGAAGGCGCGGACGCGGCGCGGGCGCGAAGGCGCCGGGCACGCAGAAGTGGGTCGGCCTGCCGCGCGACGAGGAGGGGGTCGCCTGATCCCCGCGTCCGGCGGCCGCCGGACGGTTCAATCCACGAACAGGTCGGGCAGCAGCTCGCGCCCGGGTTCGACCGCGTAGCGCGACAGGTCGGTGACGCCGGCTTCGCGAAGCGCCTCCTCGTCGATGAAGAAGCGCCCCGTGCATTCGCGCGGGTCGCGCACGAGGATCGCGTGCGCCGCGTCCGCGACGATCTCGGGCGTCCGCAGGCGGCCGACCTGGTCGCCGACGCCGGGAAGCATCGCGATCGCGGCCGTGCGGATCACCGTGCGCGGCCACAGCGCGTTCACGCCGATGCCGTCCGCGCGGAACTCCTCCGCGTGCCCGAGCACGGCGAGGCTCATCCCCATCTTCGAGATCGTGTAGGCGACGTGGTCGCGGTACCAGCGCGGGTCGAGCGTCGGCGGCGGCGACAGCGTCAGCACGTGCGGCCCGCGGCCCGCGCGGGCCGATGCCCTGAGATGCGGAACGCACGACTGCGTGGCCAGGAACGTGCCGCGCACGTTGACGTCCATCATCAGGTCGTAGCGCTTCATCGGCGTCGCTTCGGTGCCGGTCAGGCCGATCGCGCTCGCGTTGTTGACGAGAATGTCGATGCCGCCGAAGCGCGCGACGGTCGTCGCGACCGCGGCGCGCAGCGCGTCGTCGTCGCGCAGGTCGCAGGCGATCGGCAGCGCATGCCCGCCGGCCGCCTCGATCTCGCGCGCCGCCGTGTGGATCGTGCCCGGCAGCTTCGGATTCGGCGCGTCGGTCTTGGCCGCGATCGCGACGTTGGCGCCGTCGCGCGCGGCGCGGACCGCGATCGCGAGTCCGATGCCGCGCGAGCCGCCCGTGACGAACAGCGTCCTGCCCGCGAGCGAGCTCATCGGACGAAGCGCGCGGGGCGCTTTTCGAGGAACGCCGCCACGCCCTCGACGAAATCGTCGGTCGCGGCCATCCGGCCGAAGCTCACCGCCTCCGCCTGCAGCTGCTCGGAAAGCGTGCGGTCGAGCGACTGGCGGACGAGGCGCTTCGCGCCGGCGAGCGCCTCGCGTGGTCCGTCGGCGAGCGTGCGCACGACGGCGTCCACCGCGGCGTCGAGCTCGGCGAGCGGCACCACGCGGTTGACGAGTCCCGTCGCGAGCGCGTCGGCGGCGCCGAAGCGCTCGCCGAGCAGCAGGATCCCGAGCGCGCGCCGCTGGCCCACGATGCGCGGCAACGACCACGTCCCGCCGCCGTCGGGCGTGATGCCGATCTGCCGGTAGCCGGCGGCGAAATACGCGTCGTCGGACGCGATCGCGAGGTCGCACGCGTTCATCAGCGAAAGGCCGAAGCCGGCGACCGCGCCCTGGACGCGCGCGACGACCGGCTGCGGCATGCGCGCGATCGTCTCGATCGCGACGTGCACCCGCTCGACCAGGTGCTGGAAGCCGCGCTGGCGCTCGGCGGGCGGGTGTGCCGACTCCTGCGCGAAGGTCCGGATGTCGCCGCCCGCCATGAAGTGCCTGCCCGCGCCGCGGACCACCAGTACGCGGATCGACGGATCGGCGGCGATGCCGGCGGTCGCCGACACGAGCGCGTCGACCATCGCCATGTCGAGGACGTTCAGCGCGTCGGGGCGGTTGAGCGTCAGCGTGACCACCGCGCCCTCGCGCTCGAGAAGGACAGGTTCGTTCATGCGGAGGCGAGGGCGCCGCGTCTGTGCGCACCGTCGAAGCGTGGAGTCCAGTCTATCACGCGGGCGCGACCGCTCGCGCCATCGGCGCCAGCGCGCCCGCGCGCTCGAGGGCGAGCGCCACGGTCGCGAAATGGATGTCGACGATGTCGTCGATGTCGTCCGCATATCCGCCGGCCATCGCGATCGCCACCGGGATGCCCTGCGCGGAGAGGCGGTCGAGCACGCAACGGTCGCGGTCGGCAAGCCCGGCCTTGGTGAGCGCGAGCCGGCCGAGGCGGTCGCCGGCATAGGGATCGGCGCCGGCAAGGTAGATCGCGAGGTCGGGGCGCGCCCGGTCGATCGCGCGGGGCAGCGCGGCGGCGAGTGTCGCGAGGTACGGATCGTCGCCGGTTCCGTCGTCGAGCTCGATGTCGATCGTGCTCGCCTCCTTGCGGAACGGAAAGTTCTGCCGCCCGTGGACCGACAGCGTGACGACGTCGGGATCGCCGGCGAAGATCGCCGCGGTGCCGTCGCCCTGGTGCACGTCGAGGTCGACGACGAGCACGCGGCGCGCGCGCCCCTCCGCCTGCATCGCCCGCGTCGCGACGGCCGCGTCGTTGAACACGCAGTAGCCCTCGCCGTGCGAGCGGTGCGCGTGGTGCGTGCCGCCGGCCAGCGTGACTCCGGTCCCGCAGGCGAGCGCGCTGCGGCAGGCGGCCAGCGTCGCGCCCGCCGATCGGCGCGAGCGCTCGGCCATCGCGGCCGACCACCGGAAGCCGATGCGCCGTTGCGCGCGCGCGTCGAGCGTGCCGCGCGCGACGGCGTCCACGTAGCCGGCGTCGTGCACTCGCGCGAGTTCCGCATCGGTCGCCGCGTCCGGCTCGCGCAACAGGTGCGCGGCGACGCGCGCGACGCGCTCGCGCAGCCGCGCGTATTTCGCCATCGGGAAGCGGTGCCCGGGCGGGAGCGGCAGGACGAAGCGGTCGGACGCGAAGATCATCGGGGGCGGCGAGGGGCGAGCGGAAGGTCGGGGCGAGGCGCGTCGAGCGGGAGGCAAGTGTCCGGCCGGCGCGTCGGTGCGGCGCCGACCCGCGCTAGCTGCCGCCGTCCGCCTTGTACGGACTCGCGTCGTGAAGCTCGTCCACGGTGGCGGCCACTTCGCTGCGCTCGCGCGCGCAGAACTGCGCGATCGCGGCGGCGAACCCGGGATCGCCGATCGCGTGCGCCGAATGCGTCACCACGGGCTCGAGCCCGCGCGAAAGCTTGTGGAGACCCTGCGCGCCGCCCTCGAAGCGTACGATGCCGTGCGCGAGACAATGCTCGATCGCCTGGTAGTAGCAGGCTTCGAAGTGCATTCCCGGCACGTACTCGGTCGCGCCCCAGTAGCGTCCCCACAGCGTCGCGCCGTCCGTCACGTCGAGCGCGGCGCAGACCGGGCGCCCGTCGCGCGAGCCGATCACCAGCAGCGCCTGATCGCCCAGCGCTGCGCCGATCCGCTCGAAGCACTCGAGCGTGAGATACGGGGTCGAATGGTGCGCGCGGTAGGTGGCCTCGTAGCAGCGGAAGAAGAACGCCCAGTCGCGCGGGTCGGCCTCGCTGCCCGGCTTGCGGACGAACGAGACCGCGCGCTCCGCGAGCTTGCGGCGATCCTGGCGGATCTTCTTGCGCTTGTCGTGCGAGAACGCGGCGAGGAAGTCGTCGAAGTCGCGCCATCCGCGGTGGGTCCAGTGGAACTGGACGCCGCGCCGCGCGATCATCCCGGCCGCCTCGAGCTCGCGCGCCTCGCGGTCCTCGGCGAACAGCACGTGCAGCGAGGAGTGGCTGCCGTCGGCCACGCGCGCGAGCGCCGCGTCGAGCAGCGCGCGCCGCGTCGCCGGATCGCGCCCGAGGATGCGGGGGCCGGTGACCGGCGTGAACGGCACCGCCGCGACCAGCTTCGGGTAGTAGCGGCGCCCGTGGCGACGGTACGCGTCGGCCCATCCCCAGTCGAACACGTACTCGCCGTACGAGTGCGACTTGGCGTAGAGCGGCATTGCGCCGGCGAGGGTCCGGCCATGCCAGGCGGACAGGAATCGCGGCGTCCAGCCGGTCGCCGGGCTCGCGCGGCCGCTGTCGTGAAGCGCGGAGAGGAACGCGTGGCGCAGGAACGGCTGTCCGCGGGCAAGCGCATCCCAATCGGCCGGCGGGATCGCCGCAAGCGGCACGTCGTCGCGGACGATCGGCGCGACGGGCACCGGCAGCGGCGCGGCGGGGCGGGGAACGGGGGAGTGCATGCCAGGCGATTGTCGCCGCGGACGGGGCGCGACTCAACCGGAAACGAACGCAGCATCGGAGACGACACTCGGCAGACGAGCGACGGAAACCCGCGGCGCCGGGCGCGAGCGGCGTCTCTGACCCCGCATTCGATCTGCTACCATCGCCGCATGCACATCGCGCTGGCGCAGCTCGACCAGGTCGTCGGCGATCTGCCCGGAAACGCGCGGCGCATCCTCGACGCCGCCGGCGCGGCGCGGCGCGGCGGCGCGGCGCTCGTGGTCACGCCCGAACTCTCGCTGTGCGGCTACCCGCCCGAGGACCTGGTGCTGCGACCCGCGTTCCTCGACGCCTGCGCGGCGGAGCTGGCGGCGCTGGCCGGGGCGGTGAACGACGTCGCGCTGATCGTCGGCTTTCCCGAGATGCGCGCCGGCCGGCGCCACAACGCGCTCGCGGTGATCCGCGGCGGGCGGGTCGAGGCGGTGTACCGCAAGCAACGCCTGCCCAACTACACGGTGTTCGACGAGCAGCGCTACTTCGCGCCGGGCGACGCCCCGTGCGTCGTCGGCGTCGACGGCGTCCGCTTCGGGTTGATCGTCTGCGAGGACGTCTGGGATGCCGGTCCCGCCTCGCAGGCGCGGGCCGAGGGCGCGCAGGTGCTCGTCGTGCCGAACGGCTCGCCGTACCACACGCGCCAGCAGGCGACGCGATTCGACGTCGTCTCGGCGCGCGCGCGGGAGAACGGCCTGCCGATCGTCTACGTCAACCGCGTCGGCGGCCAGGACGAGCTCGTGTTCGACGGCGCGTCGTTCATCGTCGCGGCGGACGGCGCGGTGGTCCAGCAGCTTCCCGCCTGGCACGAGACCGTCGCGCTGGCGGCATTCGACGACGCGCGGCCGCGTCCGGTGCGAGGCCTTCTCGACCCGAGGCTCGAGCCGCACGTGTGGCACGCGCTGGTGATGGGCGTGCGCGACTACGTGACGAAGAACGGCTTCCCCGGCGTGCTGCTCGGCCTGTCCGGCGGGATCGACTCGGCGCTGACGCTCGCGATCGCGGTCGACGCGCTCGGGCGCGACAAGGTGCGCGCGGTCATGCTGCCGTCGCGCTACACGGCGGCGATGAGCCTCGAGGACTCGCGCGCGATGGCCGGCATCCTCGGCGTGCGGTGCGACGAGATCCCGATCGAGGGGCCGTTCACCGCGTTCCTCGCCGCGCTCGAGGGCGAGTTCCGCGGGCTCGCGCCCGACGCGACCGAGGAGAACATCCAGGCGCGCATCCGCGGCACGCTGCTGATGGCGCTGTCGAACAAGACCGGCGCGATGGTGCTCACGACCGGAAACAAGAGCGAGATGGCGGTCGGCTACGCGACACTCTACGGCGACATGGCAGGCGGGTTCGCCGTGCTCAAGGACATCAGCAAGACGCTCGTCTATCGTCTCGCGCGCTACCGCAACGAGCTGGGCCGCGTGATTCCGGAGCGGATCATCACGCGCGCCCCGTCGGCGGAGCTTCGCGCCGACCAGACCGACCAGGACTCGCTGCCGCCCTACGACGTCCTCGACGCGATCCTCGAGGCCTACGTCGAGGAGGATGCCAGCCCGGCGGAGATCGTCGCGCGCGGGCTGCCCGGGGACGCGGTCGCGAAGGTCGTGCGCCTGATCAAGGTCAGCGAGTACAAGCGCCGGCAGGCCGCCGTGGGCATCCGCATCACGCCGCGAGGCTTCGGCAAGGACTGGCGCTACCCGATCACCTCGGCGTGGCGCGAATGGGAGCGCGTGCCGCGGGCCGGCCGGTAGCACGGCGGCGGCGTCGTCGTGTAAGCTTGGCCGTACCGCGGGCGCGGGCGCGAGGAACCCATGAAGAAGATCGAAGCCGTCCTGAAGCCGTTCAAGCTCGACGAGGTGCGCGAGGCGCTCTCGGAGATCGGCGTGACCGGCCTCACCGTCACCGAGGTCAAGGGGTTCGGCCGGCAGAAGGGGCACACCGAGCTCTACCGCGGCGCCGAGTACGTCGTCGACTTCCTTCCCAAGGTCAAGGTCGAGGTCATCCTCCAGGACAGCCTCGTCGAGCGGGCGATCGAATCGATCGTCAAGGCCGCGCGCACCGGCAAGATCGGCGACGGCAAGATCTTCGTGACGGCGGTCGAGCAGGTCGTCCGCATCCGTACCGGCGAATCGGGCGAGGCGGCGATCTGACCTGGTGTGCCGTCCCGAACCCTCGCCCGGCGGGTCACGGCGCAGTCGGCCGCCGCGCCGAGGTGCGCGGCCCTGCCGTACCCCGGAGTACTATCTCGGCAGCGCGCCCTGCCTGACGATGACGTTCACCCGTTCCGTCATCGTCGGAGACTGCGGGACGGCACACCTGCGAAACGCGGTGCGGTCCGCGGGCAGCCCGGGCGTCGGCATCCGCGGATCGGGGAATGGCGGTGCCGGGAAGCCGCGCGCCGGTCGAAACGCACCACTCGGGAGCGGACATGTCATTCGCCAGTGAGTTCAGGGAATTCGCGGTCAAGGGCAGCGTCGTCGATCTCGCAGTCGGCGTGATCATCGGCGCGGCGTTCGGCAAGATCGTCGACTCGCTGGTCAAGGACCTCATCATGCCCATCGTCGGCAGGATCTTCGGAGGGCTCGACTTCTCGAACTGGTTCGTCATGCTCGGCAGTCCGCCCGCGGGGTACGGCGGGCCGATGACCTACGAGGCGCTCACCAAGGCCGGCGTCCCGCTGTTCGCCTACGGCAACTTCATCACCGTCGCGATCAACTTCGTCATCCTCGCGTTCATCATTTTCCTGATGGTGAAGCAGATCAACCGCCTGAAGCGCGACACACCGCCCGCGCCGCCCGCGGCGCCTCCCGAGGATGTCGTGCTGCTGCGCGAGATCCGCGACGCGCTGAAGCGCTGACGCCGGAGCGACGGATACGCCCGCCCGGGGGCGGGCGCCGCGCGAACTCCGTGGTCCGCCGCGCACTCGCCCTGCTTTGCTTCGCGGCGCTCGCGCCCGCGCCGCCGGCACGCGCCGCGGCCGTGCCGATGACGCCGGTCGCCGTCGGGCTCGAGCACCCGGTCGACATCGTCCATGCCGGCGACGGCAGCCGGCGGCTGTTCGTCGTCGAGAAGGCGGGGCGGGTTCGCGTCATCGCCGACGGCACGCTGCTGCCCGCCCCCTTCCTCGACCTCGGGACGCCGGTCCTCGGCGGCAACGAGCGCGGCCTGCTCGGCATCGCCTTCCATCCGCGGTTCGCCTCGACGCGCCACGTCTACGTCAACTACACCCGCAAGCCCGACGGAGCGACGGTGATCGCGCGCTACCGGGTGCCCGAATCGACGCCCGACGTCGCCGACGCGTCGTCGGCCGCGACGCTGCTGGTGATCGATCAGCCCTACGCGAACCACAACGGCGGCGCGCTGCGCTTCGGCCCCGACGGGTATCTCTACGTCGGGACGGGCGACGGCGGCAAAGGCAACGATCCGGAGAACCGAGCGCAGGATCCGCAAAGCATGCTCGGCAAGATCCTGCGCCTCGACGTCGACGGCGGCATGCCGTACGCGATCCCGCCGGACAATCCTCACGCGGACGGCGTCGGCGGGCGCGCGGAGATCTGGGCGACGGGACTGCGCAATCCGTGGAAGATCGCGTTCGACCCCCGCAACGGCGCCCTGTGGATCGGCGACGTCGGGCAGGACCAGCGCGAGGAGGTCAACGCGGTTCCGCCCGGCGCCGCGCCGCCGAACTTCGGCTGGCGCGTGCTCGAGGGAACGCGCTGCACCGGGCTGGGCGGCGCGCCGACGTGCACGTCCCCGATCTACACGCCGCCGGTGGTCGAGTACACGCACGACGAAGGTTGCTCGGTCACCGGCGGCGAGATCGTTCTCGGCGGCGTCCTGCCGGGATTCACGGGTAATTACCTGTTCGCCGACTTCTGCAACGGCAAGGTGTGGGCGGCGGCCGGATCGTTCGCCGGCGGGTGGGCCCGCGCCGAGGTCGGCACCACCGGCTTCCAGGTGAGCTCGTTCGGCCGCGACGAGTCGGGCGAGGTGTACATCGCCGACTACGACGGCGGAAGGGTGCTGCGCATCGGCGCCGCGACGACACCCGGGACGGCGCCGGTCGTCGAGTACCGCCACGCAGACCTCGATCACTACTTCATCACGTCCGATCCGGCCGAGATCGCAGGGCTCGACGCGGGTGCGTTCGCGGGCTGGCAGCGCACCGGCGCGGGGTTTCGCGCGTGGCCGGGCGCTGTCGCGGGGACGATCCCGATCTGCCGGTTCTACCTGCCGCCCGGACACGGCGATTCGCACTTCTTCTCCGCGGACGCCGGCGAGTGCGATCGCGTGCGCGCCGGGAACCCGACGTTCGTGCTGGAGTCGGATACGGCGATGCACCTCGCGGCGCCAGCTCCCGGGAGCGGTGCGTGCGTCGACCCGGTCACGCAACCCGTCTACCGCGTCTGGAACCGTCGCGCCGACACCAACCACAGGTACACGACAAGTCCGGCGGTGCGCGACCAGATGGTGGCCGCCGGCGGCATCGCCGAGGGTTACGGGCCGGACGCCGTCGCGATGTGCGCGCCGCGCTGACGGCGGCCTCCGGTGCCTGGCACTCGCCCGACACCCGGGGCGCGGGGAGCGCGCGAGCCGCTCGCTTGATCGTGGTCAAGGCGGCGCATTGACCGGGTGGCGGCGCCTTGCCAGAATCCACCGGAACATGTCGCACGCATGGGGGCTTGTTCGTGGAGCGCCGCCCCCGTGCGAGAATGACGACGGTGGCGGGAGAGAAGCGGCGGAAGGCCGCGCTTCCCGACCTTTCCCATCCCGAGGCTCTGGAGGAGTTCCATGTTCCAACGCAAGCTCGTGACGGCGCTCGCCGCCGTCCTGTCGATCGCATTCGCCGGCGCCTCGCAGGCCGACATCACCGTCGGCGTGACGCTGTCCGCGACCGGCCCGGCCGCGTCCCTCGGCATCCCCGAGCGCAACACGTTCGAGCTTCTGCCCACGACGATCGCGGGCGAGAAGGTCAACTGGATCGTGCTGGACGACGCCTCCGACACGACCAAGGCGGTGCAGAACGCGAAGAAGTTGATCGGCGAGAACCGGGTCGACGTGCTGGTCGGCTCGACGACCACGCCCAACTCGCTCGCGATGATCGACGCGGCGGTCGAGGGCGAGACGCCGATGATCTCGATGGCGGCGTCGGCGCGCATCGTGGATCCCGCGAACGCCAAGACGCGCTGGATCTTCAAGACGCCGCAGTCCGACGCGCTGATGGCCGACGCGATCGCGATCAGCATGAAGGCGAACGGCGTGCAGACGATGGGCTACATCGGCTTCGCCGACGCCTACGGCGACGGCTGGCTCGCCGAGATCAAGCGTTCGGCGCAGGTGACCGGCATCAAGGTCGTCGCCGAGGAGAAGTACAACCGCAACGACTCGTCGGTCACCGGCCAGGTGCTGAAGCTCGTCGCCGCGAAGCCGGACGCGATCCTGATCGGCGCGGCGGGCACGCCCGGCGCGACGCCGCAGAAGGAGCTCGTCGCGCGCGGCTACAAGGGCAAGGTCTACCAGACGCACGGCGTCGCCAACCCGGACTTCCTGCGGGTGGTCGGCGCGGACGGCAACGGCACGCTGCTGCCCGCCGGCCCGATGCTGGTCTACGAGCAGCTGCCCGACAGCAACCCGATCAAGAAGGTCGCGGCCGAGTACATCACCGCGTACGAGAAGAAGTTCGGCGCGCGCACGACGTTCGGCGGCCACGCCTACGACACCTACCTGCTGCTCAGGGGCGCGATTCCCGAGGCGCTGAAGGTCGCGAAGCCCGGCACGAAGGAGTTCCGCGTGGCGCTGCGCGACGCGCTGGAGAAGGCGAACGTCGTCGCCACGCACGGCGTGTTCGTCATGACGCCGCACGACCACAACGGGCTGGACAACCGCGCGCGCGTGATGGTGCGTATCGACAACGGCAAGTGGATCATCGCCAAATAACGCACTGATCCCCGGGACGGGCCGGCGGCGGGACGACCGCGCCGGCCCGTTGCGTGTCGGGGGCCGCGTCGCGCATGGACCTCCAGATCTTCGCGCTGCTCGCGCAGGACGGCATCACCAACGGGGCCGTCTACGCGCTGCTCGCGCTGGCCCTGGTGCTGGTGTTCGCGGTCACCCGGGTGATCTGGGTGCCGTCCGGCGAGTTCCTCGCCTACGGCACGCTGACGCTGGCCGGGCTGCAGCTCGGCAAGGCGTCGGGCATCGCGGGCATGCTCGCGGTGATGGCCGTCGTCGCGGCGCTGATGGAGGTCGCGAAGGCGATCCGCCAGCGCGAGACGCGCCACCTCGCGCGAAGCCTCGCGTGGTGGGCCGGCGCGCCCCTCGCCATCGCCGGCACGCTGCACCTGGTGGCGCCGATGCAGCCGCCGTTCGTCGTGCAGATCCTGCTCACGCTCACGGCGGTCACGGCGCTCGGGCCGCTGTTCTACCGGATCGCCTACCAGCCGATCGCCGAGGCAAGCGTGCTCGTCCTGCTGATCGTCTCGGTCGCCCTGCACTTCGCGCTGCTCGGGCTCGGCCTGTGGTTCTTCGGGGCGGAAGGATCGCGCACGCCGCCGTTCACGTCGGCGTCGTACGAGTGGGGCGGCATCAGGGTGAGCGGGCAGAGCCTGCTCGTCGTGGCGACCAGCCTCGCGCTGATCGTCGCGCTCGCGCTGTTCTTCAACCGGACCCTCTACGGCCGCGCGCTCCGCGCGACCGCGGTCAACCGCGTCGGCGCGCGGCTCGCCGGCATCTCGCCGACGTTCGCGGGGACGCTCACGTTCACGCTCGGCGCGCTCGTGTGCGCGTTCTGCGGCGTGCTGATCGGTCCGATCACGACCGTCTACTACGACTCGGGGTTCCTCGTGTCGCTCAAGGGCTTCGTCGCCGCGATCATCGGCGGGCTCGCGAGCTACCCGATCGCCGCCGCCGGCGCGCTGCTGGTGGGCCTGCTCGAGGCGTTCTCGTCGTACTGGGCGAGCGCGTTCAAGGAGGTGATCGTCTTCACGCTGATCATCCCGGTGCTCCTGTGGCGCAGCCTGACGACGCACCACCACGAGGACGAGGAATGACTCCGCGCGGCAGGCACCGTCCGCCGCGCCGCGTTCGCGAGGGGGGCGCGTGAAGCTCACGTGGTCGACGGTCGTGCTCGCGGCGTTCCTCGCGGTGCTCGTCGGCGTGCCGATCCTCGCGCCACAGTTCTGGGTGACGCTCGGCAACTACATCGGACTCTACAGCATCGTCGCGCTCGGCCTCGTGCTTCTCACGGGCGTCGCGGGGCAGACGTCGTTCGGCCAGGCCGCGTTCGTGGGGCTGGGCGCCTACACGACCGCGTACCTCACGACGCGGTACGGGACCTCGCCGTGGCTCACGCTCTTCGTCGGGCTCGCGATCACCGCGCTGGTCGCGCTGGCGCTGGGCTTCATCACGCTGCGGATGAAGGGCCACTACCTGCCGCTCGCGACCATCGCGTGGGGCATCAGCCTCTCGTTCCTGTTCGGCAACCTCGAGTTCCTCGACGGGCACACCGGGATGACGGGCATACCGTCGCTCGCGATCGGGGGACTCGAGCTGCGGAACGAGCGGTCGATCTACTTCCTGATCTGGGCGATCGCGCTCGCGGCGCTGTGGGGGACGGGCAACCTGCTCGACTCGAGGCCGGGGCGCGCGATCCGGTCGCTGCGCGGCGGATTCGAGATGGCGGAGTCGTTCGGTGTCGACGGCGCGCGGCTCAAGATCGTGGTCTTCGTCTACGCGGCGCTGCTCGCGTGCATCTCCGGCTGGCTCTACGCGCACCTGCAGCGGTTCGTCAACCCGACGCCGTTCTCGATCATCGCAGGCATCGAGTACCTGTTCATGGCGGTCGTCGGCGGCGCCGGAAGCGTGTGGGGCGCGGTCGTCGGCGCGACGCTGATCACGCTGCTGAAGCAGGTGCTGCAGGACGTCCTCCCCCAGCTGCTCGGCCGTTCGGGCAACTTCGAGATGATCGTGTTCGGCGCACTGCTGATCGTGCTGCTCCAGCGCGCGCGCGACGGCGTGTGGCCGTGGATCGAGCGCCTGCTGCCGCGCGCGCCGCCGCTGCCGGTCCGGGCGGCGGAGCCGCTTCCGGTGCGCCACTACGCGGCGCAGGACGGCGCCTTGCTCGAGGTGCGCGCGGCGCGCAAGACGTTCGGCGGCCTGATCGCGGTGAACGACATCTCGTTCGACATCCGGCATGGCGAGATCCTCGGCCTGATCGGCCCCAACGGCGCGGGCAAGAGCACGACCTTCGGACTCATCTCCGGCGCGCTGCCACTCACGTCGGGCGACGTCGTGTTCCGCGGCAGGTCGATCGGCAGCCGGCCGCCCTTCGAGATCGCGCGGCGCGGCATCGGACGCACGTTCCAGCACGTCAAGCTGATCCCGACGATGAGCGTGCTCGACAACGTCGCGCTCGGCGGGTACCTGCGCGGGCGCGCCGGCGTGTTGCGCGCGGCGCTGCGCCTCGACCGGCGCGAGGAGGCGCGTGTGCGCGCCGAGGCCGCGCGGCAGATCGAGCGCGTCGGGCTCGGGGCGCACATGTACGACGCCGCCGGCAGCCTGCCGCTCGGACAGCAGCGCATCGTCGAGATCGCGCGCGTGCTCGCATGCGACCCGACGCTGCTCCTGCTCGACGAGCCGGCGGCCGGGCTGCGCTACCTCGAGAAGCAGGAGCTCGCGAAGCTCCTGCGCACGCTCAAGTCCGAGGGCATGACGATCCTGCTGGTCGAGCACGACATGGATTTCGTGATGGGCGTGACCGACCGGCTCGTCGTGATGGTCTTCGGCGAGAAGCTGGCGGAGGGCCTGCCCGCGGAGATCCAGCGCAATCCCGCGGTGCGCGAGGCGTACCTGGGCGGAGTGTGAGATGACGGTGGACGCGCTCCTCGAGGTCCGCGACGTCTCGGTCCGCTACGGCAAGGTCGAGGCCGTGCACCGTGTGTCGCTGGCCGCCGGCGAGGGGCGCATCGTCACGGTGATCGGCCCGAACGGCGCCGGCAAGACGACGCTGCTCGCGGCGATCATGGGGCTCCTGCCCTCGCATGGCGACATCCGCTACCGGGGCGAGTCGCTGATGACCCTTTCCGTCGAGGAGCGCGTCGCGCGCGGCCTCGTGCTCGTGCCGGAGAAGCGGGAGCTGTTCGCGTCGATGACGGTCGCCGACAACCTCGAGCTCGGCGCGTTCGCGCGCCGGCGCGACGGCGACGCCGCGACGCGGCGGACGCTGGACGAGGTCTATCACCGCTTCCCGC
Organism: Burkholderiales bacterium; assembly: GCA_905339295.1. GTDB lineage: Bacteria > Pseudomonadota > Gammaproteobacteria > Burkholderiales > Casimicrobiaceae > VBCG01. The sequence goes on along the minus strand of CAJPFI010000021.1, from coordinate 21,066 downwards.
GCCTGCTCGAGCGTCGCGCCCAGCTCGCCGGCACGCTGTCCGGCGGCGAGCGACAGATGCTCGCGCTCGGCCGCGCGCTGATGGGCCGTCCGAAGCTGCTGATGCTCGACGAGCCCTCGCTCGGGCTCGCGCCGCTCGTCGTGCGCGAGATTTTCAGCATCATCGTCGGACTGCGTCAGGCGGGCGTGTCGATCCTGCTCGTCGAGCAGAACGCGCGCGCGGCGCTGCAGGTGTCCGACGAGGGGTTCGTGCTGGAGACGGGGGACCTCGTTCTGTCCGGCCCGAGCGCCGAGCTCGCCGCAAACCCGCGCGTCGCGGCGACCTACCTCGGCCAGGGCGCGCAGTAGCCGGGCGCCGGCCGCCGGTCCCCGCTCGCGGCACCGGCGGGACGTCGCCCGGCCGATCGCGAGTAGAATCTCAGTTCGTCGACCTCCGCGCGCCCCGACGGGCCTGGCCGGGGCGCCGGTTCGTCGCGCGAGCCCCGACGCACCGGCGACCTGCCATCCGACACCCGACTCCCGATGTCCGATCTCTCCGTCCCTTCCGTCTCCGAGGCGCTCGTCGCCGAAGCCTCGGCGCTGCTCCTCGCTCCAGCGGGGCTCACGCCCGCGCGGCTGTCGCAGGTGATCGCCGCGATCCACCAGCACGACGTCGACTTCGCCGACCTGTATTTCCAGCACGCGCGCTTCGAGAGCTGGAGCCTCGAGGAAGGCATCGTCAAGTCGGGCAGCTTCAGCATCGACCGCGGCGTCGGCGTGCGCGCGGTGTCGGGCGAGCGGCAGGCGTACGCGTATTCGGACGACATCACGCCGGCCGCGCTCGACGAAGCCGCGACCGCCGTGCGCGCGATCGGGCGGCAGGGGCAATCGGCGTGCGCGCCGGTGGGTCGGCGCGGTCCGGCGCGCAGGCTCTACCGGGGCGACGACCCCGTGGGCAGCCTCGACGAGGCGGCGAAGGTCGCGCTGCTCGAGCGCCTCGAGAAGATGGCGCGCGGGCGCGACCCGCGCGTCGCGCAGGTGATGGCCTCGCTCGCGGGCGAGCAGGAAACCGTGCTGATCGCGCGAAGCGACGGCGAGATCGTCGCCGACGTGCGGCCGCTCGTGCGCGTGTCGATCACGGTGATCGTCGAGGAGGACGGTCGGCGCGAGCAGGGCCACTCGGGCGGCGGCGGGCGATTCGACTACGCGTACTTCGACGACGCGCTGCTCGAGGACTACGCGAAGCGCGCGGTCGACCAGGCGCTGCTCAACCTGTCCGCGCGCGACGCCCCGGCCGGGCCGATGACCGTCGTCCTGGGGCCGGGCTGGCCGGGGATCCTGCTGCACGAGGCGATCGGCCACGGGCTCGAGGGCGACTTCAACCGCAAGGGCACGAGCGCGTTCTCGGGGCGGGTCGGCCAGCGCGTCGCCGCGAAGGGCATCACGGTGATCGACGACGGCACGCTCGAGCGCCGGCGCGGCTCGCTCAACGTCGACGACGAGGGCCACGCGACGCTCCGCACCGTGCTGATCGAGGACGGCATCCTCACCGGCTACATGCAGGACCGGATGAACGCGGGGCTGATGAACGTCGCGCCCACCGGCAACGGACGCCGCGAGTCGTTCGCGCACCTGCCGATGCCGCGCATGACCAACACGATCATGCTCGCCGGTGCCCACGACCCGGGCGAAATCCTCGCGTCGGTCGACGACGGCCTCTACGCCGCGAACTTCGGCGGCGGCCAGGTCGACATCACGAGCGGCAAGTTCGTGTTCTCGGCGTCCGAGGCGTGGAAGGTGGAGAAGGGCAGGCTCGCGTACCCGGTGAAGGGGGCGACGCTGATCGGCAACGGCCCCGACGCGTTGACCCGCGTCACGATGGTCGGCAACGACATGCAGCTCGACACCGGCGTGGGCACCTGCGGCAAGGACGGGCAGAGCGTGCCGGTGGGCGTGGGCCAGCCGACGCTGCGCATCGAGAAGATGACGGTGGGCGGGACACGCTGACCGTGCCCGCGGTGGTCACGACGAGCCTCCGATGCCGACGCCCGCCGCGAAGCCCGCCACGACGCCAGCGCCGGCCGGCACGCGCTCCGCGAGCCGGAGCATCGACGCCGGACTCGACGAAGCGCTCGCCCTGACCTTTCCGGCGAGCGATCCGGTCGCGATCGATCACGGCGCGGTGCCGTTGCCCGCCGGCGACATCCTCGACGCGGAGCTGGACCAGGCGCTCGAGGAGAGCTTCCCGGCGAGCGATCCCGTCGCCGTGGACGCCGACGTGCCGGCGCGTCTGCGCAAGCGATGACGCCGCGGCGTCGCATGGCCCGCGAGCCCCGATGATCGGCCAGTTGCTGGAGCTGCGCCGGCTGCGGCGCGTCACCCGCCTTCCCGCCGCGCAAGTGGAACGGATCCGCGATCGGCGCCTTCGCGCCGTCGTGCATCACGCGTACGACAACGTTCCGTACTACCGGGAGCTGTTCCGGTCGGCGGGCATCGTGCCGGACGACATCCGGACGGCCGGCGACCTGGTGCACGTTCCGCTCACCGCCAAGGCGGACTTGCGCCATGCGGGCGAGGCCGCCATCGTCGCTTCGAACGTGGAACAGCGCGACTGCGCGACGTTCCTGACCAGCGGCACGACGGGCGAGCCGTTCCGGATCCGCGTCGGCCTCGCCGAGTGGCAGACCCGGAGGATGATCGACATGCGGACGCTCCTCGCGTCGGGCGTCCGCGCGCGCGACGAGATCGTGATCCTCGGCCCGGAGCACCGGAGGCCGCATCGACTGCACGACCGCCTCGGGCTGTTCCGGACGTCGGTCGTGCCGGGCACGTCCTCGCCCGAGGAGATGCAGCGGGCGCTCCGGGCGCTCCGGCCGACGGTGCTCTGGGCGTATCCGACCGCGCTGCGTGCGCTGCTGCACGGCGTCGGCTACCGCCTCGAGGAGGCCTGCCGGCCGAGGATCCTGATCACCGGCACCGAAATGTTCGACCCGGTGCTCAGGTCGCGGATCGATCCCGCCGTCGAGACGTTCAATTTCTACGGAACGAACGAGGTCGGCCGGATCGCGCACGAGTGCAAGGCGCACGACGGCATGCACGTCAACATCGACCATGCGATCGTCGAATGCCTGGATCTCGACACCGGGGCGCCCACGGAAGCGACCGGCGAGATCGTCGTGACGAGCCTGACCGCGTACGCCATGCCGTTCATCCGCTACCGCGTCGGCGACCTGACCGCGCCGCGACACGGCGCCTGCCCGTGCGGCTCGCCGTTTCCGCGCATCGAGGCGCCCAGCGGCCGCGTGTGGGACATGATCACGCTGCCGAGCGGCCGGCTGTTCGCGCCGATGGCGTGCGCGACGGTGCTGCGGCGCTCGGCCGGCATCGACCAGTACCGCCTGACCCAGGTCGCGCCCGATCGAATCGTCGTCGAGCTGGTCCCCGGCGCGGGATTCTGCGCGCCGTCGCTGGCACAGCTCGGGGAGGAACTCGTTCGCTCGCTGGGCGAGCCCGTCGCGATCGAGTTCCGCACGGTCGACTTCATCCGCTCACGGACGGCAAAGTTCAAGGTCTTCGAGTCGCTGATCGAATCCGCCCGGAACTGAGGTCCCGGATCACCGCCGGTCCGCGAGGGGCGCAGGCGGAGGCGCGCCGGCCGCCGGTGCCGCGGCCAGCCATTCGCGCACGCGCGCGTACACCGTGGGCGACGCGAGCAGGCCGAGATGCCCGGTCGACGGCGCGATCCACCGCCGCGTTGCAGGAAGCCCGAGCGCGAAGCGCGGGTCGGCGTGGAACCCGAGCGCGCTCGCGACCGGGACGAGGCCGTCGCCCCGCATGCCGTGGCCGTCGCCGCGCACCGTCGCGGCAAGGCTTCCGGCGATCGCGAAGCAGGCGACGTCGACGGGCAGCGGCAGCGGATGGCGCACGCCCGCGCCGCGCGCGAACCGGTCGCGGCCTTCCCAGTCGTCGTCCAGCACGCTGCCGTGCCGCAGGTCGGTGATCCCCGCGCTGCGAACGCGGCCGAGCCGCGCGAACGGCGAAGCGATCGGCACCGCTTCGAGCAGCAGGTCGATGCCGTGGCCGCCGCGTTCGAACGGCGACCCCTGGTGCGGCGTGCCGAGGAAGACGAGGCTCTGGAGGGCGCCGCGCCAGCGATGGCCGGCGAGTTCCCCGTAGTGGGCGGCGCTCCGGGCGACCAGTCCTCCCATGCTGTGCCCGACCAGGACGAGCCGCGCGACCGGGACCGGCCAGGCGGCCACGAGCGTGTCGAGCAGCGCGGCGAACTCGCGTCCGTTGGACGACACGTGCAGGCCGCTGTTGTAGTGCAGGTGGACGGCACTGCCGCCCAGGTCGCGTGCGAGCGCCGCGCCATGGTCGTGGCCCGCGCGAGACCAATGCCGGTCGTTCATGCACAGGCCGTGCAGCGCGACGACGACCGTGGATGAGGGTGCGGGGATGCGCGCGGCGAGCGCATCGCGAGCGAGATCCAGCGCCACGCCGTCGCTGCGCAGGCGCATCGGGATCGCCAACGGGTTGCCGCTTCGCGCGAGGTAGTCGCCGAGCACACCGTTGAGCGCGGCCAGGAGCGCATCGCGCGCCGGCGCGTCGGACACCTCGCCGACCAGCGGCACGAGCCGCGCGAGCGTCGCATCCAGGCCGCCGCCCACGGCGCGCGTCACGCCGCGGATCGTGCGGTAGACCCGGCCGGTGACGCTGGCGACGGCGCCGCCGACCGGCCCGCCGAGGCGGACCGGCGCGCGCGCGATGCGCGCGTGCAGCGCCTCGACGAGGTCGGTGACGCCGAGCGTCGCGTCGACGGCCATCCGGCCGACGCCGCGAAGGTCGCTCGCGAGATTGCGTTTGCGTCGGGTCATCCGGACGATCCGGCGCGCGCGCGTCCCCGATGCACGCGCCGGGACCTCCTGTCGGGGCGGCCGGGAAACGCGCTTCCGCGCTCCGCTGTCAGTGCAGCGGTCCCGCCGGCACGGGCGCCGCGACGGCGGACGTCGGCGACGCGTGATGGCAGACGATGCGCCAGCCGGTCGGCGTGCGCATGAACACGTTGGTCGCGACCGCGAGGCCGCGCGGGTTGCCGTCGGCGAGGAACACGTGCTCGATCGCGCTCTGCACGGCGAGGCCGACCGTGTCGATCGCGATCGGCTGCTCGAGCCGGAACTTGAGGCGCGCCTCGCCGGCGAACAGCTGCTCCCACGCGCTGCGGATCGCGTCGTAGCCGACCAGCCGCGGACCGCCGGGGTGCACGCAGACGATCTCCTCGTCGTCGGCCCAGGTCGCCATCATCGCGTCGAGGTCGCGCGCCTCGAAGGCCTGGTAGAACGCGAGCGCGGCATCCTGCGGGGTCGTGTAGATCGGGGGCGTGCGGACCTTGGCCATGGGTCGATCGGTCAGGAGGCGGTCATCGTCGAGCGCGCCAGATTGTAGACCAGCTCGGGGGAAAGCTCGCGCATGCACTTGAAGTGGCCGAGCGGGCATTCGCGCTTGAAGCAGGGGCTGCAAGCGATGTCGATCCGCGCGACGCGCGCCTGCGGCGACAGCGGCGGCGTGTACACCGGCGACGACGAGCCGAACAGCGCGACGACGGGGACGCCGACCGCGGCCGCGGCGTGCATGAGACCCGAGTCGTTGGCGACGACCACCGACGCGGCCGACAGGAGGTCGATCGCGGTGCCCAGGTCGGTCCTGCCGGAGAGGTCGCGGATATGGCGCGCGCTCTCGCCGGCCGCCGATATCACCGCGTCGGCCGCGAGCCTGTCGTTCGGCGACCCCGCGAGCCACACGCGCGCGCCGGCCTCGAGCAGGTGGCGCGCGAGCATGGCGAAATGCGTCGGCGGCCAGCGCTTGGCCGGCCCGTACTCGGCGCCGGGACACAGGATCGCGACCGGGCCGCTTCCCCCGAGGTGAAGCGCGCGAATCGCCGCGTCGCGATTCGCGACATCGGGCACGAGCACCGGCGCCGGCGGCATCGGCACGCGCGATCCGGGCGGGCCGGCGAGCGCGCAGAAGCGATCGACCAGGCGCGGCAGCGACTTGCGGTCGAGCCTGCGCAGGTCGTTGAGCAGCACGTGCCGGAACTCGCCGCGGTAGCCGATGCGGCGCGGAATGCGCGCGAGGAACGGGATGAGCGCCGACTTCCAGCTCAGCGGAAGCACGAACGCGCGCGCGTAGCCCTCGCGCACCAGGTCGGCGGCGATGCGCCGGCGCGTGCCCAGGTCGAAGCGGCCGTGCGGGACCGGAAGGTCGACGATGCGGCGCACGCCGCGCATGCGCCGGAACACCGGCGCGCACCACGGGGCCGCGAGGATGTCGATCGACGGCTCCTCGTAGGTCTCGCGCAGCAGCGAGACGAGCGGTTCGGCGAGGATCGCGTCGCCGACCCACGACGGGGCGACGATCAGCGTGCGGTCCATGGGCTGTCCGGGCGCGCGACCGGCGCCGGTCGGGAGAATCCGCTAGTGGCCGCCGGGCCGCGCGCCGCCGGCGAGCCGGTAGCGCGTGCCGCAGTAGGGACAGCTCACCTCGCCGGTCGGCACGATGTCGAGGAACACGCGCGGGTGCGAGCTCCACAGCGGCATCGCCGTGTTCGGGCAGAACACCGGAAGGTCCTTCGGGTCGACCAGGACCGCGTCGGCCGGGTCGGCGGGAGTCGCGGCCATCGTCACACCATGGCGAGCCAGTGCTTCTTCGCCGCGTTGCGCCCGTTCACCGCGTCGAAGAACATGGCCTGCAGCTTCTCGGTGAGCGGTCCGCGCGCGCCCGAGCCGATCGGGCGGTGGTCGTACTCGCGAATCGGCGTGACCTCGGCGGCCGTGCCGGTGAAGAACGCCTCGTCGGCGAGGTAGACCTCGTCGCGCGTGATGCGCCGCTCGTGCACCGGGATCCCGAGCTCGCGCGCGAACTCGATGATCGTCGAGCGCGTGATGCCCTCGAGCGCGCCGCCCGACAGGTCCGGCGTGTGCAGCTCGCCGTTGCGGACGATGAACACGTTCTCGCCCGAGCCCTGGCACACGTAGCCCTGCGTGTCGAGCAGCATCGCCTCCTCGTAGCCGTCGTGCGTCGCCTCCTGGTTGGCGAGGATCGACACCGGGTAGTTGCCCACCGCCTTCGCCTTGCACATCGTGACGTTCGGGTGGTGGTGCGTGTACGACGAGGTCTTCACGCGGATGCCCTTCTCGATGCCGTCCGCGCCGAGGTAGGCGCCCCAGGGCCACGCGGCGATCGCGACCACCACCGGGTTCGACTTGGCGGCGACGCCCATCGCGTTGCTGCCGTAGAACGCGATCGGCCGGATGTAGCAGGACTCCAGGCCGTTCTTCCGCACGCACTCCTTCTGCGCCTCGTCGATCATGCCGGTCGAGAACGGGAGCTTCATGCCGAACACCTGGGCGGAGCGGAACAGGCGGTCGGTGTGGTCGCGCAGCCGGAAGATCGCCGGGCCGTCGACCGTCTTGTAGCAGCGGACGCCCTCGAAGACGCCCAGCCCGTAGTGCAGCGTGTGGGTCAGGACGTGCGTCGTGGCCTCGCGCCACGGCACGATCCTGCCGTCGAACCAGATCCAGCCGTCGCGGTCGGCCATCGACATGAAGCGTCTCCTCGGTGCCAAAGGCGAAGTCTACCGCAGCAGGCATCGTCGCCCGGGAAGCCCGCCGGCGCTTGCCGGGCACCGGCCGCCGCGGGCACAATAGGTCAATTGCTATGACCTATTCTGCCGCGTCGGGCGGGCACGGGTCAAGGAGGCCGGATGCGGGTCCGCCGGGCGGCGCTGGACGCCGCGATCGAGCTCATGTACTTCGCCTACCGGGGCATGGTGGAGAAGCCCGACCGCGTGCTCGCCGCGCGGGGCCTGGGCCGCGCCCATCACCGCATCCTGTTCTTCGTCGCGCGGCTCCGCCACCCGACGGTGGGCGACATCCGGCGCACGCTCGCCGTGTCCAAGCAGTCGCTCAACGGTCCGCTGCGCGACCTCAAGGGCCAGGACCTGATCGTCTGGGAGCGCGACGCGCACGACGCGCGCGTGCGCAGGCTCTCGCTCAGCGTCGCCGGCCGCGCCCTGGAGGCGCGCCTGTCCGCGCTCCAGCGGCGTCATTTCGCCGCGATCCTCGCCGAATCGGGCGCCGCCGAGGAGTCCGGATGGCGGGCGGTGATGAAGCGCCTCGCGGAGGCCGAGATGCGACGGTCAGGACGGGAGCCCGCCTGAGTCCGGCAGGGTGGCGGCGCTAGGCGTTCCAGGGCGCGCCGAACACCGCCTTCCACAACGCGGCGACATCGTCGCGACGCCGCTGCTGCGCGGCCGGCCCGACCCGTGCATGCGCCGCGCCGGTGAGCCGGATCGCGTGCTGCGTCCTGCGGTACTCGCGGTAGGCATCGGCCACGCGTGCCGCGAGATCGGCCGGCACCAGCCCGATCCCGCCGGCGATGCGCAACAGCGCGATGTTGCCGAGGTTGCCGGTGAGCTGCGGATGAACGGCCGAGTGCGCGAGCACGAGGTACTGCACGGCGAACTCGATGTCCACCATGCCGCCGGGGTCGTGCTTGAGGTCGAAGTCGCCGGTCGGGTTCGGGTGGCCGGCGAGCATCCTGCGGCGCATCTCGACCACGTCGGCCGCGAGCTTCGCGCGGTCGCGAGGCAGGCGCAGGATCGCGTCGCGCTCGGCCTCGAAGGCCGCGCCGATCGCCGCATCGCCGGCGACGAAGCGCGCGCGCGTGAGCGCCTGGTGCTCCCAGGTCCATGCGTGCTCGCGCTGGTAGCGCCGGAATGCCGCGAACGACGACGCGAGCAGGCCCTTCGCGCCGTCGGGGCGCAGGCGCAGGTCGGTGTCGTAGAGGTGGCCGGCCGCCGTGTTGCTGGTAAGCCACGTGTTGAGGCGCTGCGCGAGCCGCGAATACCGCGCGAGCTTCCCGTCGGCGTCGGGATCGTCGGGATCGACGTCGTAGACGAACACGATGTCGAGGTCGGAGGCGTATCCCAGCTCCTTCCCGCCGAGCTTGCCGTAGCCGATGATCGCGAACCTGGGCGGTGGCGCGTCGGCGCCCGCAAGGTGCGACCAGCATGCGGCGAGCGTCTCCCCGAGGATGACGTCGGCGAGCGCCGACAGGTGGTCGGCCAGCCGCTCGACCGTGAGCTGGCCCGCCAGGTCCTGCGCGAGCAGGCGGAACGACTGCGCGTGCTGGAAGTGGCGCAGCGAGTCCATCTGGCGCTCCGCGTCGCCGGCGTGCTCCGCGAGCAGGCGCCCGAGCTCGGCGCGCCACGCCGCCGGATCCGGCTCCTCCATCAGCACGCGAGCGTCGAGCAGCTCGTCGAGCAGCAGCGGGTGGCGCGTCAGGTAGTCGGCCGCCCATGCGGACGCGCCCATCAGCGTGGCGAGCCTCGGCAGGAGCGGCGGGTGCTCGATGATCAGCGCGAGATAGGCGCTGCGGCGCGCGACCGCCTCGAGCAGGGCCAGCAACCGCATGAACGTCTGCTGCGCCCCCGCGCTTCCCGGGTGCGCGGCGGAGACGGCGAGCATCCGCGGCACGAGCGCGTCGAAGCGCTCCTTCGACGTCGCGGGCAGGGCGGCGTACCGGCCGCCCTGGTGCGCACGCGCGAGCGTGCCGAGCAGCGACCACGGATCGTCGAAGCCCGCGCTCGCCAGGCGCGGCGCGTGTTCGTCCCCGGCCTCGGGCGCGTTCCACACGGCGCGCCATTCCGCCGCGCCGTCCGCGTCGTCGTCGTCGCCGCCACCGAACACCGAGGCGAACTGCCTCCCGACTTCCTGCCGGTGCGCGTCCATGGCCTCGAGGAACGCCGTCGCGCCGCCGTGACGCATCGCGCGGGCGAGGGCGGCAAGCTCGTCCGGGCCCTCGGGCAGCAGCTGCGTCTGCTGGTCGTCGCGATACTGCAGCCGGTGCTCGGTCTCGCGCAGGAAGACGTAGGCCCGGTCGAGCGCCTGGGCCACCGACGCGGGCAGGATCTCGCGCGCGGCGAGCGCGGCGAGGGCCTCGCGCGTGTTGCGGATGCGCAGGCCCGGCTCGCGGCCACCGCGCACGATCTGCAGCGCCTGCACGATGAACTCGATCTCGCGGATACCGCCGGGGCCGAGCTTGACGTCGTCGCGCGCGTCGCGGCGCGCAGCCTGCTCGCGGATCTGCCGGTGCACGTCGCGCAGGCCCGCGTACGCGTCGTAGTCGAGGTACTTGCGGTAGACGAACGGCGCCACGATCGCGTCGAGGTCGGCCTGCGGCACGCCGGTCAGCGCGCGCGCCTTGAGCCACGCGTAGCGCTCCCACGCCCGCCCCTGCGCGACGAGGTAGTTCTCGAACGCCCCGAACGGCAGCGTCAGCGGGCCGCTCTCGCCGTAGGGCCGCAGCCGCATGTCGACGCGGAACACGAAGCCTTCGGCGGTCACGTCGGAGATGAGGACGTTCGCACGACGGCCGAGGCGGTCGAAGAACTCGCGGTTCGCGATCGGGCGGCGCCCCGCGGTCTCGCCTTCCTCCGGATAGAGGAACACGAGGTCGACGTCGGACGAGACGTTGAGCTCGCCGCCGCCGAGCTTTCCCATGCCGACGACGACGAGCGGCTGCGGTGTGCCGCTCTCCGCGCCGATCGGCTCGCCGTGCGTGGCGACGAGGTCGCGGCGCGCGACCGCGACGGCCGTAGCGATCGCGACCTCGGCGAGTGTCGTGACGGCGTCGCACACCTCGGGGAGCTCGGCGCGTCCGGTCAGGTCGCGGGCGATCGTGTGGAGCATGAGGCGGGCGCGCAGCGACCGCAACGCGGCGCCGGCGGCCTCCGGCGTCGCCGCGGCCGCGTCGAGGTCGGCCCGGGCGAGCGCCCAGTCGAACGGAGCCTCGATCGCGGCGGAGAGCCAGGTCCGCCGGCCCGGATCGGCGTCCGCGACGCGGCGGGCGTAGTGACTGAACGCAAGCGCGTCGTCGAGATCCATGCGGGTGGGCGCGGAACGGAGGGGGACGCCCGGGGTCGATCCGTTACACTTGCAGGACTCCGGGCCCGCCCATTATGCCTGTCGCGCCAGAATCCGCCGCGTCGGCGGCCGCGACTCGCTCGCGGGCCGCGCGCCTCGTTGGCCTCGCCGGCACCCTGCTCGCGAGCGCGGTCGTGCTCGTGTGCGTCTCGCTGCTCGTGGTTCGCTACGTCCTGTTGCCGCGCGTCGAGGCGTACCGCCCCGAGATCGCCGAGCGCCTGACGCAGGTGCTGGGCGCGCCCGTGGCGATCGAGGGTCTGTCGACCGGCTGGGACGGCTGGAGCCCGAAGCTCGTCGTGACCGGGCTCACGGTTCGCGACCGGGCCGGCACGGACGGGCGGCCGCTGCTCGAGCTGCCCCGCGTCGAGGCGACGATCTCGTGGCTGTCGCTGCCGTTGCGCGACCTGCACCTGAAGGAGCTCGCGATCGAACGGCCGCAGCTCGCGCTCACGCGCGACGCCGCCGGCCGCATCCATGTCGCGGGTCTTTCGTTCGATCCGGAGTCGACGGTCGACGACACGCGGCTCGTCGACTGGCTGCTGCGCCAGCGCGAGATCGTCGTGCGCGACGCGCTGATCCTGTGGAACGACGAGCGGCGCCGCGCGCCCCAGCTCGTGCTCGACCGCGTCCAGTTCCGCCTCGAGCATCCGATCGGCACGCGCCGGCACCGGTTCGGGCTCACCGGTGTCCCGCCTCCCGAGGTCGCCTCGCCGATCGACGTGCGCGGCGAGTTCACCGGGCTCGCGACGCACGATCTCGCGCAGATGCAGGCGCGCGTGTACCTGCGCCTCGACTACGCCGACCTCGCCGCATGGGCCGGCTGGATCCCGCTGCCGGTCGAGGTCAGCGACGGACGCGGCGCGCTGCGTCTGTGGGCGGAGCTCGCGGGCGGCGTCGTTCGCGACATGACCGCCGACGTCGAACTCGTCGACGTGAGCACGCGGCTCGCGCCGTCGCTGCCGAACCTCGAGCTTGCGAGCGTCAGCGGCCGCGTCACCTGGCTGGGCGACAACGCGTCGCGGCGCTTCACGACGCGCGACCTCGCGCTCGTCACCGGCCACCGCGTGCCGATCGCGCCGGTCGACCTCGCCCTCGAAGGGGTGGTCGGCGACGACGGCCGCTTCCGCAGCGGGCGCATGAGCGCGAACGTGCTCGAGCTCGCGCCGCTGGCCTCGCTCGCGGCGAGCCTGCCGATGCCCGAAAGGTGGCGCGACGTGCTCGCGCGCCACCTGCCGCGCGGGACGCTGCGCGACGCTCGCTATCGCTGGGAAGGGCCGGTCGACGGGCCGACGTCGTACGCGGCCGAGGCCGAGGCGATCGAACTCGGCATCGCGGCCGCCGGCGACGTGCCCGGCATGTCCGGCCTGTCGGCGAAGGTCACCGCGGACGAGCGCGGCGGCAGCGCGAAGGTGGGCAGCAAGTCGGTGACGATCGCGCTTCCGCGCCTGCTCGCGGCCCCGATCGCGCTCGACACGATGACGGGGACCGTTCGCTGGCGACGCGGCAGCGAAGGCGACTCGATCGAGGTCGACGGTCTCGCGTTCGCGAATGCGGATGCGGCGGGGACCGCCCAGGGATCGTGGCGCCCGGCGAAGTCCGGCCCGGGATCGGTCGACCTGACGGCGCGCCTGACGCGCGCAGACGCGCGCGGGCTCCAGCGCTACCTGCCGCTCGCGCTCGACCCGGCGGTGCGCGGCTGGATCACCCGCGGCGTCACCGCCGGCACGTCCGACGACGTGCGGCTGACGCTCAAGGGCGACCTCGCGCAGTTTCCCTACGCCGACCCGAAGCAGGGCACGCTCCTCATCGTCGCCAGGGCGCGCGGCGGCGCGATCGACTACGTGGAGGGCTGGCCCGCGATCAGCGACATCGACGCCGAGCTGCGGATCGATCGCACGAAGCTCGTGGTCGACGCGACGAGAGGGCGCGTTTACGGCGCGCAGATCGGGCGCACGCGCGTGGAGATCGACGACCTCTCGGCCAGCGTCCCCAAGCTCACGGTGGATGGCGAGGCCAGCGGGCCCACGGCCGAGTTCGTGCACTTCATCCAGACGAGCCCGGTCGCCGGATGGATCGGTCACGCGCTCGACGGCACGCAGGTGGCCGGCAACGGAAAGCTCGCCCTGCGCCTCGGCATCCCGCTCGGCGCGGTCGACCGGTCGACCGTCGCGGGCGAGTACACGATGGCGGCCAACCAGTGGCGCGCGCCCGGAGTGCCGCTGCTCTCGCAGGTCGACGGGCGCATTACGTTCGGCGACCGCGGTGTGTCCGCGACGGACCTCGCCGCCGAGGTGTTCGGCGGTCCCGCGAAACTGTCGATCGCCGCGATCGAAGGTGGCGTGCGCGTGACCGGACAGGGCAGCGTCAACCTCGCGGCGCTGCGCAACGACCTGCCCGACGCGATCGCGAGCCGCGTGTCCGGCACGACCGACTGGACGCTCGCGATGGAGTCGCGCGCGGGGCGGGTGCAGTGGACGATCGACTCGAGCCTGCGCGGCGCCGCCGTCGACATGCCGGCGCCGGCAGGCAAGACCGCGGTCGACTCCGTGCCGCTGCGGATCGAGCGGCGACCCGGCCCGCTGGGCGCGGCCGACGCGTTCGTCGTCGACGTCGCGCGCGTCGGCCGTGTGCACGTGCACCGGCAGGTCGGTGGAAAGGAACCGACGGTGGACCGGGCGCTCGTGCTGCTGGGTCGCGCCGCGACGCAGCCTGCGGAGAACGATCGTGCGGGCGTGTGGATTCGAGGCGACCTCCCGTCGCTCAACCTCGACGACTGGCTCGCTTTCCGCAAGCAGGCCCGGGCGCGTTCGGCGGCGGCCGCGCCGGCGGACGGCCTGGCGATCCGGGGCATCGACATCGACGCGGCGGTCTTCGAGGCTTTCGGGCGCAAGCTCAACGACGTCAAGGCGACCGCGCGCTCGACCGGCGAGGACTGGCGCATCCAGCTCGTCGCGCGCGAAGCGGCCGGCGCATTGACGTGGCGCGCCGCGACGCCCGAGCATCCGAACGGCCGCCTCGTCGGCCGCCTCGCGCGGATGTCGGTGCCCGACGAGGGCGAGCTCGCGCCGTGGCAGGGCGCGGAGGCCGGGAAGGGCGCGCGCGAGGAGGGCGTCGCGAACCCGTGGCCGGAGCTCGACGTGCAGAGCGACGCGCTCCTGTCCAAGGGGCGCGACCTCGGACGCCTCGAGATGATCGCGAAGCCGCAGGCGTCCGACTGGCGCATCGAGAAGCTGGTGCTCGCGAGCGACGCCGGCCGCGTGCAGGCCGAAGGCTGGTGGCGCGCCGCCGGCAGGGCGCAGCAGACCCGGCTCGAGGTGGGGCTCGAGGCGCCGGAGGCGGGGGCGATGCTGCGACGCTTCGGCTTTCCCGACGCGGTGCGCGCCGCCCCGACGACGATCAAGGGCCAGCTCGACTGGCCGGGCGCGCCGTCCGAGTTCGATCCGGCCATGCTGTCGGGGATGCTGAAGATCGAGGTCGGCGCGGGCCAGTTCACCAAGATCGAGCCCGGCATCGGCAAGCTGCTCGGCGTCCTGTCGCTGCAGGCGCTGCCGCGCCGGCTGTCGCTCGACTTCCGCGACGTCTTCAGCGAAGGCTTCGCGTTCGACCATATCGAGGGCAACCTGCGCATCGTGCGCGGCGTGATGACGGCCGACGACCTCAAGCTCGCCGGCCCCGCGGCGCGCGTCGACATCAGCGGCGAGGCCGACCTCGCGAAGGAAACGCAGACGCTCAACGTGCGCGTGCTGCCGTCGCTGTCGACGTCGTTCTCGGCCGGGACCGCCGGCGCCGCGATGCTGCTGCTCGCGGCGAACCCCCTCGTCGCGGCGGCGCTCGGCGCCGGCGCGCTGCTCGCGCAGAAGGCGATGAAGGATCCGATCGAGCAGATGTTCTCGTACGATTACCGCGTGACCGGGTCGTGGAGCGACCCGGTCGTGGCGCGGGTCGGGACGCGTCCGCTCGGCCCGGTGCCCGCGCCGCCGGCCGGGTCCGCGGCCCCCGCCGCGCCCGCGTCGCCGGCGACCTCGGAGCCTGCGCACCCGGCGGCGCCGGCGGAAAAGGCGAAGTGAACGCCCGGCGGCCGCCCCGGGGCGAGCCGGCGCGCGGCGCGGAAGCGAAAGACGCGCCTGCGCCTCCGATTCGCGTGGCCGCGGTCCAGATGGTGTCGGGCGGCGACGTCGAGGCGAATCTGGGCGAGGCCGGCGCGCTCGTCGCGAAGGCCGCGCGCGACGGCGCGGCACTGGTGCTGCTGCCCGAGTACTTCGGAATCCTCGGCGCGCGCGCGTCGGACAAGGTGCGGCTCGCCGAGCGCGACGGCGAGGGCGCGCAGCAGGCGTTCCTGTCGCGCGCGGCGCGCGAGCACGGCATCGTGGTCGTCGGCGGCAGCGTTCCGATCGTGACCGGCGATCCCGCGCGCGTCCGCAGCGCCTGCCTCGCGTACGGCCCGGACGGTGAGCGGCTCGCGCGCTACGACAAGATCCACCTGTTCCGCTTCGCACACGACGGCGAGGACTACGACGAAACGCGCACGATCGAGCGCGGCTCGGCGCCCGTGGCGTTCGACGCCCCGTTCGGGCGCGTCGGCCTCACGATCTGCTACGACCTGCGCTTCCCCGAGCTCTATCGCGCGCTCGGCCCGTGCTCGCTGGTGTGCGTGCCGTCGGCGTTCACCTGGACGACCGGCAACGCGCACTGGCACCTGCTCCTGCGCGCCCGCGCCGTCGAGAACCAGACCTACGTGCTGGCGGCGGCGCAGGGCGGCGTGCACGGGAACGGCCGCCGCACCTACGGGCACTCGATGCTGGTCGACCCGTGGGGCGAGGTCGTCGCCGAGCGCGCGGAGGACGGACCCGGCGTGGTCGTCGGCGCCTGCGATCCTGCGCGCGTCGCCGACGTGCGGTCGCGGTTGCCGGCGCTGTCGCATCGCGTGCTGTAGGCGCACGCGATGCGCAAAGGCGGGGTACAGGCGTCCCCGCGCGCGGAGCCGGTGCGAGGGCGGGGGCGGTGGAAGCCGCCGCGCCGTCAGCGCGCGGCGCGCAGGCCCTCGCGTGCCATGAGATCGACCAGCCGGGGGCGTTCGGCCTTGAGCCCGCGCAGGAACGCGGTCGCCTCGCCGTAGTGCCGCAGCGCGTACTGCTGCGCCACCGTGCCGCCGCCGTCGCGCCTTCCGTACCGGAACAGGTTGAACTCGATGAACGCGCGGTCGGCGGGCCAGGTGACGAAGTCGACGATGACCTCGCCGGTCGCCGGGTTCTCGATGATCGACGACGGCGCCTCGGGATTCTGCCGCCTGAGCGCGCGAACGAGGTTGCCGGCGAGCGCCTTCGGGTCGTCGTGCGACGGGTACTCGCGAAGCGACGCGAGCCGGGTCCATCGCTCGATCTTCTCGCCGGCCGGCACGAACTCGCGCCAGCGCTCCACCGGCGTCGTACCGTCCGCGGCGTGGACGAGGCGCTCGCCGTCGAAGGTGATCGCCCGGGCGCCGGGATGCGCATCGAGGGCAAGCGCGGGCGCGACGGCGGCGAACCATGCGGCGAGGAGCGCGATCCGCATCGGTCAGCGTCCGCGCAGCAGCACGACCACGGCGCCGCCGCCGCCCGCGTGGCGCGGCGCCTCGCAGTAGGCCAGCACGTCGTCCCAGTGCGCGAGCCAGCGCCGCACCTTGCCCTTCAGCACCGGCTCGCGGTTGGGCGACGTGAGCCCCTTGCCGTGGATCACGCGCACGCAGCGCAGGCCCGCCGCACGCGCCGCGACCAGGAAGTCGGCCAGCGCGTCGCGCGCCTGCTCGGAGTCGTGGCCGTGCAGGTCGACCTCCGCCTGCACGGACCAGTGGCCGCGCCGGAGCCTGGTCAGCACGTCCGGCCCGAGCCCGCTGCGCAGGAAGGTCTGCTCGCCTTCGATCTCCTGGCCGATGTCCCAGGTCTGCGGCGCGGGCTCGTCGCCGTACTTCGACGCCTCGAGCGCGTCCCGCTCGTCGGCGATGCGATGACGCGGCACCGGGACGGGCGCGGGGAGGGCGACGGAGGCCCTGTTGGCGCGCTTGATCGGCGCGACGTCGGCGAACGCGGCCTTGAGGTCGACGTCGCCTTCCGCGTGCTTCGATGCGGCGATCGCGCGACGCGGCGCGAGGGCGGGCGGGCGCGGGGCCGCGCCCTTGGCGGGCGCGGCGTGCGCCGTCGGCGCAGGCGGCTCCGCGGCGCGCTTCGCGTCGAGCAGCGCCTTCAGGTCGGCGAGCTTCGCCATCGCGAGGGATCCTGTGGGTCGGGCTTCAGCCCGGCGCTGTTCATGCATCGCGCCTGTGGGTCGGGCTTCAGCCCGACGCTGTTCATGCATCGCGCCTGTGGGTCGGGCTTCAGCCCGACGCCGTTCATGCATCGCGCCTGTGGGTCGGACTTCAGCCCGACGCTGTTCATGCATCGCGCCTGTGGGTCGGGCTTCAGCCCGACGCTGTTCATGCATCGCGCCTGTGGGTCGGGCTTCAGCCCGACGCCCGAACCCCATCCGCATCCGCGACTCGCGCCCGGCGCTCGATGCGCCGTCACGACAAACGCCACGCCGCTGATCCTTGTCCCTGGATACCTGATCGCTGCCGGACGTCAGGCCGACTCCAGGAACGCCTCGGCGTCGAGCGCGGCCATGCATCCGGTGCCAGCCGAGGTGACCGCCTGGCGGTAGACGCGGTCGGCGACGTCGCCCGCCGCGAACACGCCCGGCACGCTCGTCGCCGTCGCGTTGCCCTCGGTGCCGCTCTTCACCTTGATGTAGCCGCCGGCCATCGCGAGCTTGCCCTCGAAGATCCGCGTGTTCGGCGTGTGGCCGATCGCGATGAACAGCCCGTGGACCTTCAGGTCCTGCGTCGCGCCGGTGTCGCGGTGCCTGAGGCGCGCGCCGGTGACGCCCGACGCATCACCCAGCACCTCGTCGAGCACGTGATCCCAGATCACGCGCACGTTGCCGCCGTCCTTCGCTTTCGCCATCAGCTTGTCGACGAGGATCGCCTCGGCACGGAACCGGTCGCGGCGGTGGACCACGGTGACGCTCTTCGCGATGTTCGACAGGTACAGCGCCTCCTCGACCGCGGTGTTTCCGCCGCCGACCACGATCACGTCCTGCCCCTTGTAGAAGAAGCCGTCGCAGGTCGCGCAGGCCGACACGCCCTTGCCCATGTACGCTTCCTCGGACGGCAGCCCGAGGTAGCGCGCCGAGGCGCCCGTCGCCACGATCAGCGCGTCGCACGTGTAGCTGCCGTTGTCGCCCTTCAGCGCGAACGGGCGCGTCGAGAGGTCGACCTCGCTGATCTCGTCGAAGATCACCTCGGTCGCGAAGCGCTCGGCGTGCTTCTGGAAGCGCGCCATCAGCTCCGGGCCCTGCACGCCGTCGGCATCGGCGGGCCAGTTGTCGACGTCCGTGGTCGTCATCAACTGACCGCCCTGCGCGAGGCCGGTGATGACGACGGGCGAAAGGTTCGCGCGCGCGGCGTATACTGCCGCGGACCATCCGGCGGGGCCGGAACCCAGGATCAGGAGTCGGGCGTGCTTGGCGTTCATCTCGATGTTCGATTCCTCGACGAGGGGCGATTCTAGCTCGACATGGGGGGCGGCCCCGCGCACCGCAACCCCTCGCGGCCCACGCCGCCCGTGCGGGCCTCCGTCGCGACGTGTATAATGTTCCGCGTGAAGTGACGGCGGCAACATGATGTTTTCAAATAAAAAAGCGATGGCCACCGGACGCGGCGCGCGCGCGGCTGCCGCGCTGCGCGCGCGCGAGCCTCTGCCGCCGCGCATCGCGCGCCTGGTGCGCGAGTCGCTCTGGTTCGCGATCGTCGCGGTGCTCGCCTACATCGCGCTCGCCCTCGCGACGTATTCGCCCCACGATCCCGCGTGGTCGTTCTCCGGCAACGGCGCGCCGCTCGCCAACCGCGGCGGCACCGTCGGGGCGTGGCTCGCCGATCTGCTGCTGTACCTGTTCGGGTTGTCGGCGTGGTGGTTCGTCGTCGCCGGCCTCGCGATCGCGATCGCGTCGTTCCGCCGCATCGCGCAACCCGACCTCGAGAGCGACCATCCGCGCTGGATCGGCGCGATCGGCTTCGCGCTCGTGCTCGCGGCGAGCGCCGCGATCGAGGCGCTGCGTTTCTGGAAGACCGGCGCGGCGCTGCCGCTCGGTCCGGGCGGCGCGATCGGCGAGTCGCTGGGCACGCTCCTCACCGGGGGACTGGGCTACAACGGCGCGACGCTGCTGCTCGTCGCCGCGTTCCTCGGCGGGTTCTCGCTGTTCTCGGGGCTGTCGTGGCTGAAACTCATGGAGCGCATCGGCGCGGTCCTCGAAGGGAGCGCCGCGTGGGTGCGCCGCAAGCGCGACGAGCGCGTGGACCGGCGCATCGGCGAGCGGGCCGCGCTCGAGCGCGAGGCGATTGTCGGTCGCTCGCGCGAATCCGAGGTCGCGCGCGAGCCGGTCGTCGTCGTGCCGCCGCCGCCGCCGCCGCCGAGGTCCGAGCGCGTGGTGCGGGAGAAGCAGCGGCCGCTGTTCACCGACATGCCGGATTCGCCGCTGCCGGCGCTCTCGCTGCTCGAGGACGCACCGCCGGCGACCGAGATCGTGCCCGCGGAGACCCTCGAGTTCACGTCGCGGCTGATCGAGCGCAAGCTCGCGGACTTCGGCGTGTCGGTCCGGGTGATCGCCGCGTACCCGGGGCCGGTGGTCACGCGCTACGAGATCGAACCCGCCATCGGCGTCAAGGGCAGCCAGATCGTCAACCTCGTCAAGGACCTCGCGCGCGCGCTGTCGGTCGTGTCGATCCGCGTCGTCGAGACGATCCCCGGCAAGAGCTGCATGGCGCTCGAGCTGCCCAACGCGAAGCGCCAGATCGTGCGGCTGGTCGAGATCCTCGCGTCGTCGACCTACCACGACGCGCCGGGCAAGCTCTCGCTCGCGCTCGGAAAAGACATCTCGGGCAAGCCCGTGGTCGCCGACCTCGCGCGAATGCCGCACCTCATGGTGGCCGGCACGACCGGCTCCGGCAAGTCTGTCGCCGTCAACGCGATGATCCTGTCGCTGCTCTACAAGGCCGAGCCGCGGGACGTGCGGCTGATCCTCGTCGACCCGAAGATGCTCGAGCTCTCGGTGTACGAGGGCATCCCGCACCTGCTCGCGCCGGTCGTCACCGACATGCGGCTCGCGCCCAACGCGCTCAACTGGTGCGTGGGCGAGATGGAGCGCCGCTACCGGCTGATGAGCCCGCTGGGCGTGCGCAACATCGCCGGCTACAACCAGAAGGTCGCCGACGCGAGGAAGGCCGGCAAGCCGATCCTGAACCCGGTACCGCTCGTCCCCGACGCGCCCGAACCGCTCGAGGAGATGCCGCTGATCGTCGTCGTCGTCGACGAGCTCGCCGACCTGATGATGGTCACCGGCAAGAAGATCGAGGAGCTGATCGCGCGCATCGCGCAGAAGGCGCGGGCCGCGGGCATCCACCTGATCCTCGCGACGCAGCGGCCGTCGGTCGACGTGATCACCGGCCTGATCAAGGCGAACATCCCGTCGCGCATCGCGTTCCAGGTCGCGAGCAAGGTCGACTCGCGCACGATCCTCGACCAGATGGGCGCCGAAGCGCTGCTGGGGCAGGGCGACATGCTGTTCATGCCGCCGGGCACCGGCTACCCGATGCGCGTGCACGGCGCGTTCGTGTCCGACGGCGAGGTCCACCGCGTCGTCGAGCACCTGAGATCGCTGGGCGAGCCGCAATACGTCGAGGGCGTGCTCGAGGGAGGCGCCTCCGACAGCGACGAGGGCGTGTCGCTCGACGGCGGCGACGCCGAGTCCGACCCGATGTACGACCAGGCGGTGGCGGTCGTCGTGAAGACGCGCAGGCCGTCGATCTCGCTCGTGCAGCGCCACCTGCGCATCGGCTACAACCGCGCCGCGCGGCTGATCGAGCAGATGGAGCGCGCCGGCCTGGTGTCGCCCATGCAGTCGAACGGCAACCGCGAGGTTCTCGCTCCCGCGCCGAAGGATGCGTGACGTGCAGTGTCGGGATCGTCGCGCGTGGAACGGGACGTGCAATGACGCCGCCGCGCGCGTCGGGCTGAAGCCCGACCCACGAACTCGCGATT
>CAJPFI010000020.1 GCA_905339295.1 Burkholderiales bacterium | reverse complement strand
TGTGGGTCGGGCTTCAGCCCGACGCCTTCCGCGATGGGTGTGGGTCGGGCTTCAGCCCGACGCCCTCCGCAATGGGTGTGGGTCGGGCTTCAGCCCGACGCCTTCCGCGATGGGTGTGGGTCGGGCTTCAGCCCGACGCCTTCCGCAATGGGTGTGGGTCGGGCTGGATGGCCGGACGCCCTAGGGCGCGGAGCTGAACGGCGGTTACAGCAGAGTCGGGCTGAAGCCCGTCCCACGAAAAGCGAAGGGCCGCGGTCGCGGCCCTCCGAGCCTCGCCGGAACCCCGCCTTCGCGCGGATGGCCCGCGGCAGGCGCCGCCGGTCACTTGAGCTTGGTTTCCTTGTACTCGACGTGCTTACGGGCGACCGGATCGAACTTCTTGATCACCATCTTCTCGGGCATCGTCTTCTTGTTCTTGGTCGTCGTGTAGAAATGACCGGTGCCGGCCGACGACTCGAGCTTGATCTTCTCGCGCATGGTCGTTCCTCGGGGATCAGACGTGTTCGCCGCGGGCGCGCAGCGTGGCGAGCACCGAATCGATGCCGTTCTTGTCGATCGTGCGCAGCGCGTTCGTCGTCAGCCGCAGGCTGACCCAGCGGTTCTCGCTCTCGACCCAGAAGCGGCGGCGCTGCAGGTTCGGCAGGAACCGGCGCTTGGTCTTGTTGTTGGCGTGCGACACGTTGTTGCCCACCATCGGGGCCTTGCCGGTGACTTGACAGACTCGAGCCATCGCTCGCTCCTTCGAATGCGGGTGCCGAAACGGCAAAGAGCGCGATTATCGCCGCTTTTCGCCGCTGGATCAACCCGTTGCATGGGATCCGACCCCTCCGGCCCGGCGCCCGTGCGGCTCCGACGGGGCGGGAGTCGGGTCCGGCCCTTGGGCTTTCCGGCGGCCACGTCCGGCCAGGCGCGCTCGATTCCTTAAGGATCAACGAGTTGACCGCGCAAGGCGCGGCTCAGAGCAATCCGCGCTCCGCGAACGAGGTGACGCGCGCGCCGGCGACCACCAGGTGGTCGAGCGTGCGCACGTCGACGAGCGCGAGCGCGCTGCGGAGCGACTGGGTCAGCAGTTCGTCGGCGCGCGACGGCTCGGCGACGCCGGACGGGTGGTTGTGCGCGAAGATCACCGCGGCGGCGTTGCGGGCGAGCGCGGTCTTCACGACCTCGCGAGGATAGACACTGGTCTGCGCGAGCGTGCCGCGCGCGAGCTCCACGGCCGCGATCAGCCGGTGCTGGCTGTCGAGGAACAGTCCGACGAAGACCTCGACCGTTTCCGGCGACAGCGTGAACCTCAGGTAGTCGCGCACCGCGTCGGGAGACGTGAGCGCGTCGCCGCGCGCGACGTCCGCGAGCAGCACGCGCCGCGCGATTTCGAGGCCGGCGGCGAGCTTCGCCGCCTTGGCCTCGCCGACGCCGTGCACCGACGCGAGCGTGGACGGCCCCATGCGCGCAAGTCCCTGAAGTCCGCCGCAGCGCTCGAGCAGCGCCTGCCCGACGTCGAGCGCGGACCGTCCGGCGGCCCCGGTGCCGAGGATCACGGCGACGAGTTCCGCGTCGGTCAGGCTCGACGCGCCGCGCGCCGCGAGCCGCTCGCGCGGACGCTCGGCCGCATCGCCGGCCACCGGACCGGTCGGGCGCGGGGACCAAGCCGATGCGCTCGCCGTGACGTCCGTGGAACTCGTGTCCATGGCAAAGAGGGTAAACTCTCGCGCCCGACCCTCGCGATCCGACCAATGGCCGATCCCGCAACCGCGACCGCTGCGCACGCGCCGCTCACCCGCGTGGTGCTCGGCGTGACCGGCGGCATCGCCGCGTACAAGGCTGCGGAGCTCGCGCGCCTTTTCGTGAAGGCCGGCGTCGCCGTCGACGTCGTGATGACCGGGGCCGCGACGCGCTTCGTGACGCCGATGACCTTCCAGGCGCTGACCGGCCGCCCGGTCGCCACCGACCTGTGGACCTCGGGCGCCTCGAACGCGATGGATCACATCGAGATCACGCGCGGCGCGGACCTCGTCGTTGTCGCTCCCGCTTCCGCGGACTTCATCGCGAGGCTCGCGCACGGACGCGCCGACGACCTGCTGTCGACGCTGTGCCTCGCGCGCGAGTGCCCGCTCCTCGTCGCGCCCGCGATGAACGTGCAGATGTGGTCGAACGCGGCCACGCAGCGCAACGTGAAGCGCATCGCCGACGACGGCATCGCGATCCTCGGTCCCGGCTCGGGCGACCAGGCCTGCGGCGAGACCGGCGACGGCCGGATGCTGGAAGCGCAGGAGATCTTCGACGCGGTCGTCGCCTCGCGCGTCCCCAGGGTGCTCGCGGGACGCAGCGTGCTGGTCACGGCAGGGCCCACGTTCGAGGCGATCGACCCGGTGCGCGGCATCACCAACGCGAGCTCCGGCAAGATGGGCTTCGCGCTCGCGCGCGCGGCGGCCGAGGCCGGCGCGGACGTCACGCTCGTCGCGGGGCCGACGTCGCTGCCGACGCCCGCGGGCGTCGACCGCATCGACGTGGTGAGCGCCGCCGAGATGGCCGACGCCGTGTTCGCGCGCGCGGACCGCTGCGACGTGTTCGTCGCGGTCGCCGCCGTCGCCGACTACCGCCCCGTGCAGGTCCACGCGCACAAGGTGAAGAAGCGCGCCGAGCCGATGACGCTCGCGCTCGAGCCCACCGTCGACATCCTCGCGAGCGTCGCCGCGCGCCCGAACGCGCCGTTCTGCGTCGGCTTCGCGGCCGAGAGCCAGGACGTCGTGAAGCTCGGCGAGGACAAGCGCCGGCGCAAGAAGGTCGCGATGCTGGTCGCGAATCGCGCGCAGGACGCGCTGGGCGCCGACGACAACCAGGTGACGATCCTCGACGACAGCGGCGCGCACGCGCTGCCGCGCGCGGACAAGCTCGTCCTCGCGCGACGGCTGATCGCCGAGATCGCCGCGCGCCTGCCCGGGCGCTGAGCCCCCGGGCCCCGGGCGAGGGATCAGCCACCGGGATCGACGCCCTCGTCCCGGTCCCGGGGAATCCCCGCACGAATCGACGCAGCACGCTGGCGCACATGATCCCTTGCCCGCATCACCGACGTTCCATCGGCGCGCCGACCCTTCGGGACGCGCCGCCGCGGACTCGTGCGGATCCTCGCTAGCCTGCCTCCGACCGCCACCCCCGTGCATCCCACCATCGACGTCCGCATCCTCGACGAGCGCGTGCGAGGGTCGCTTCCCGCCTACGCGACGCCGGGCGCCGCGGGCATGGACCTGCGCGCCTGCGTCGACGCGCCGCTCACGCTCGCGCCTGGCGACGTGCACCTCGTGCCGACCGGCATCTCGATCCACATCGCGGATCCCGGCTATGCGGCGCTGATCCTCCCGCGCTCGGGCCTCGGCCACAGGAACGGCATCGTGCTCGGCAATCTCGTCGGCCTCATCGACTCGGACTACCAGGGTCCGCTGATGGTGAGCTGCTGGAATCGCGGCCGCGAGCCGTTCACGCTGCGGCCGCTCGATCGGCTCGCGCAGCTCGTGATCGTGCCGGTCACGCAGGCCGCGTTCCGTGTCGTCGAGTCGTTCGAGTCCTCCGCACGCGCCGAAGGCGGGTTCGGCAGTACCGGACGATGATCAGGAGCCTGCTCGGCCGGAAATCCCCGCCCGCGAGCACGGCGGCCGACGCCGCAGGCGCGCCGTCTGCGCCCGCGCCGCCGGTCGACGACCCGGGCAGGCGCGCGCAGGTCGACGCGCTCGTCGGCCGCGGCATCGAGCACCTCGACGGCAAGCGCCACGACTCCGCGATCGCGGCGTTCGACGAGGCGCTGGCGCTCGACCCGGATCACCTGGTCGCGCTCTACCAGCGCGTCAACGCGCGCTTGGCGAAAGGTGAGCTCGACGCCGCCCGCGTCGACTGCGACGCGGCGCTCGATCGCCTGCCCGGCCAGCCCGACCTGCTGATGCTGTCGGGGGCGATCGCGGCGTCCGCGCACGATCCGGCCGGCGCGCTCGACGCCTTCGAGCGCGCGCGCACCGCGAAGCCGGACCTCGCCGGCATCGACGAGCGCATCGGCGAGCAGCTCGCGTTCCTGGGGCGCGGCCCGGAGGCGATCGCGGCCTACGATCGCGCGATCGCCCGGCAACCGGACAACGTCGCGCTCGGCAGCAGCCGGCTGTTCCTGCTCAACCACTTCGGCGTGTTCGACCGGCAGCGCACGTTCGAGGAGCACCGCGCGTGGGGCGGCCGGCTCGAGCGCGCGGTCGCGTCGTCGCGCCGGCCTCACCTGAACGACCGCACCCCCGAGCGGCGGCTGCGCGTGGGCTTCGTGTCGCCGGACCTCCGCAACCACGCGATCGCCTACTGGATCGAGGGCTACCTCGCGATGCACGACCGCGAACGCTTCCCGGCGCACGCCTTCGACGTGTCGCCCTACGCCGAGGACGCGGTCTCGACGCGCCTGCGCGCCCGGTTCGACCACTGGTACCGCTGCGGCGCGATGAGCCACGACGAGCTCGCCGGCCTCGTGCGCGGCCAGCGAATCGACGTGCTCGTCGACCTCGCCGGCCACACCGGCCACAACCGGCTCGCCGTGTTCGCGCGCAAGCCTGCGCCGGTGCAGGTGAGCTGGTTCGGCTACATGAACACGACCGGGCTCGCGTCGATCGACTGGCGCATCACCGACGCGCAGCACGATCCGCCGGGGTCGGAGGCGTACTACACCGAGAAGCTCTGGCGGGTGCCGTTCCTCGCGTGCTTCACGCCCGATCCGGACAGCCCCGATCCCGGCCCTCCGCCGCACGTCTCGCGCGGGCACGTGACGTTCGCGAGCGCGAACAACTGGGCGAAGGTGTCCGAACGCGCGAAGGACGCGTGGGGCGCGATCCTGCGCGAGGCGCCGACGGCGCGGCTCGTCGTGATCGCGCGCGGCGGCGACGAGACGCGCGTGCGCGACGCGATCCGCGGCGAGTTCGCGGGTCGCGGCGTCGACGCCTCGCGCATCGACGTCCTGCCGTTCATGCCGCTGCCGGACTTCCTCGCCACGTTCCGCGGCGTCGACGTCGCGCTCGACCCGTTCCCCTACGGCGGCGGGACGACGACGCTGCACACGCTGTGGATGGGCGTCCCGGTGATCGCGCTGGACGGCGAATCGGAGCTCGCGCGCGCCACGCCGGCGACGCTGCGCGGCGTCGGCGCCGGCGAGTTCGCCGCGGCGACGGTGGAGCGCTACGTCGAGCTCGCCGTCGCGCTCGCGCGCGATCCCGCGCCGATCGCGGCCGTGCGCATGCGTCTTCGCGATCAGGTCCGCGGGTCGGTCGCGATGGATTACGCCGGGCTCGCGCGCAACGTCGAGACCGCGTTCCGCGGCATGTGGCGCGCGTACTGCGCGCCGGGAAACGCTACTTGACGGCGACGCGCGTGATGATCGACGTGGTCGCCTGGTCGACGAACCCGTCGCTGTACCCCAGGTCCTTGAGCTTCCAGCGGAACACGTTGCCGAGCTTGGCCTTCTTGTAGAGGCCCAGCCGCTTCTCGTCGCGGAAGCGCGCCGCGCGCGCGCCCAGGCCCTCGAGGATCACGTTGAGCTGGTTTCTCGCGCCCGCGTCGGTGCGCTTCTCCGACGACGGCGGAAAGCGCCGCCCGAGGTCCTCCGCGAGCGTGGTCGCGAACGCCTCGACCTCCTTGGTGTCCACCAGCCCCAGGAACGCCATCGCCGCCTCCCCCGTGGGCGCGTCGGCGCCGATCGCCGCGCGTCGTCTTCGGTCAGCGCAATTCTACACAGCCGGCCGGCGGCTCGCGCAGGTCCGCCTCCTCCGGCAGCGCGATCAGCGCGAGCGCGGTGCGACCGCCGAAGATGTCGTCGCCGCGACGGTTGAAGTTCGACGGCGGGAAATACGGCGTCTCCATCCGCCAGGTCCGATAGCCGAACTCGCGCACGCGCGCCGCGAGCCGCGCGAGCGACTCGTCGTCGTCGGCCGCGAGCATCATCCACGGCCGGCAACGCCACAGCGTCTCCTGCGCGCCCTCGACGATCGCCGCGGCGTCGGCGCCGTCGTTCGCCTTGAGGCCGTCGAGGCGGTCGAGCTGGAGATCGTCGATCGTTTCGCGGTCGGCGGCCCGGCCCGCCGCGTCCGGGCCGGTCGGGATGCGCGGCATGGGCGTCGCCTGGACAAGGCGATCGAACCCCAGGTTGAGCGCGAGCAGACGGTGGCGCAGCGCGTTCGCTTCGAAGGCAAGGACGAGTCCGTCGGCGCCGACCTGGCGCGCGAGGGGGATCGTGTGAGCGCCGATGCCGGCGCCCGCCTCGACGACGACCGCGCCGGGGCGCGCAAGCCGCGCTGCCGCGTCCAGCATCGCCGGCAACCATTCGCCATAGTGCTCGAGCGACAGGCTCGCGGTCGCATCCGCCCCATCGATCATCAACGCTCCCCAGCGCGTCTCCGCGAGTCGCGCGAGCCCGGCATCGACGTCGTCCCGGACCTGAGCGGTGAGCGGCGTTCCCCGGGAAGGCAACGGCGGGCGCGCCGGAAGGCGCGCGAGATCCTTCCAGGCCCCCGGCCCGCGCGCGAGCTCGCCCGCCACGCGCTCGATCACGTCGCTCCACCGGCCCGGCGTGCGCTGCCGGAACAGGCGCATCGTCGGGTACCACGGGCTGTCGTCGCGTCCGGCGAGCCAGCGCATGTCGGGCGGGTCGCAGATCATCGTCCACACCGGCACGCCCATTGCGCCCGCGATGTGCGCGGGGCCCGTGCACACGGTGACCACCAGGTCCATTCGCGCGATCGCCGCGAGCAGGTCCTCGAGGTCGTCGAACGCCACGCCGAGCGGCGTCACGCGAACGTCGTCGGGCAACGTGGCGAGTTGTTCCTCGGCCGGGCCCTTCTGCAGCGAGCAGAACTCGATTCCCGGGACGCGCAGCACCGGCAGGAGCTGGCGAAGCTCGAGCGAACGAAACCGGTCGCGCGCCTGTGCCGGCTTTCCCGCCCACACGATCCCGATGCGTGGCCGCGACGTCGCGGGAAGCCGGTCCCTCCAGCGCTCTGCACGTGCCGGATCCGCCGTCAGGTAGGGGACTTCCGCGGGCAGCGTGTCGATGCGCGTGCCAAGCACGTGCGGCAGGCTCAGGAGCTTCACGCGGAAGTCGTGCGGCGGCAGCGCCTCCCCTTCGGCGAGGCCGTGGTCGACACCCGGGAAGCGCCTCGAGATCCCGACCATGTCGATGCGCGGAAGGAAGACCACGCGAGCACCCATGCGCTGCAACGGCGGGAGGAAGCGCGCGAACATCACGACGTCGCCGATGCCCTGCTCCGCCTCCACCATGATCGTCGTGCCGGCGAGGTCCTGTCCGCTCCACGCCGGACGGCTCGGGTGGCGACCCTCCCCGCGCACCGACGCGTCGAGCTTGCGGAACTCGAACTGGCGCCAGCCTTCGCGCCAGCGGCCCTGGACGATCAGCGCCTCCGAGAGCATGAAATGACCCGCGGGGTCGGGGCGCGCATGCAGCGCCTCGACCAGGACGCGGGTCATGCCGGCGAAGTCTCCGCGCCGCCGATCGAGCTCGGCGCGCGCGGCGGACAGGTCGAGTGCCGCGCCGCCCGCTTCGACGAGCGCCTGCGCGCGGTCCAGGGCCGCCGACGCCTCGTCCAGTCGATCGCCGTCGGCGGCGGCGGACGAGAGCATTCCCCACGCATGCGGATCGGCGTCGTCGATGGCGATCGCCTCGCGAATCCGGCGCTCGGCGTCCGCGGCGCGGCCCGCGCGCCGGTCGCACCGCGCGAGCGCGAGGAGCGCCGCGGCATTCGACGCGTCGCGGTCGTGGACGCTCGTCGCGAGCCTTCGAGCCTCGTCGATGCGCCCCGACGCGAGCAGCATGCGCGCGAGCGCGAGGCCGACGTCGGCGGATGCCGGATCGGCGCCGAGTCCGGCGCGCAACGCGCGCTCCGCCTCGTCGCATGCGCCCGCTTCCCAGGCGGCCACGCCGAGCCCCAGCGCGATCGGCGTCGACGATGGATCGCACTCCTGCGCGCGCCGGAACGCCACCAGCGCCTCGCGGGTGCGGCCCCAGTGCATCAGCGTCGACGCGCGCAGGTGCCACGCGCGTCCATCCGCGGGATCGGCGTCGATGCGCGCGCGCGTGCGCGCGTGCGCGGCGGCCAGCCGGCCGGCAGCCAGGTCCGCGAGCACCGCGGCACTCCAGTCGTCGGCCGGCACCTCAGTCCGTGTCGCCGCCGCTTCGGGCGTTGCCGCCGCCGACGCACGGCCGGCAAGCGACTTCATCAGGCCGGACAGGAGGCCCATCGCCTGCCTCCGTCAGCGCACGCGCCGCGCCGCCGTCGCGCGGACCGTGCGGCGAATCGGCGGCTGCCGCGTTTCCGTGACCCGCGTCACGGCCACTCGACGCAGTCGGACGGAGCGTCCCGCACGTCCACTTCCTCCGGAATCGCGACCAAGGCGATCGCGCGCTCGCCCCCGAAGACGTCGTCGTCGCGCCGGTTGAAATTCCCGGGCCGGAAGAGCGGGCACACCATGCGCCAGGCGCGATAGCCGAACTCGCGCAACCCCTCGCGCGCGCGGCCGAGATCGCCCGGATCGCGCGCCGACGCCATGATCCACGGGCGGCAGCGCCACAGCGCGTCGTGTGCGCCGGCGAGGATCGCGACGGCGTCGGCGCCCTCGTTCACCTTCACGCCGTCGAGACGCGCGAGGCCGAGGTCGTCGATCGTCTCGCGCTCCCCGGTGAAGCCGCGCGGATCCGGACCCTCGAGCGAACGCGTCATGACCGCCGCCTGCACGATCGCATGGGCCGCGAGGTTCTGCGCCAGCAGCCGGCGGAGCGCCGGCCGGCGCTCCCACGCGAGCAGCGTTCCGCCGGCGCCTGTCGCCCGGGCGAGCGGCAGCGTGTGCGCGCCGGCACCCGCGCCCGCCTCGACGATCGTCGCACCGGCGCGCGTGAGCCGCAGCGCGAGGCCGAGTTGCGGCTCGAGCCATTCACCGTAGTGCTCGAGCGACCGGCCGACGCGCGGCTCGTCGGGCACGAACTGGATGAACCCCGCCCGCGTTTCCGCGGCGAACGCGAGACCCTCGATGCGGCGCTCGAGGGGCGCCGCCGACGTTGCGGCGCGAGGCCGCTCGCCCGCCACGCCATGCGGCCACGCGTCCGCCCATGCTTCGAGCGCGCGGGCGACCCGCGCGATGACCGGCTCCCATTGCCGGGGCGCGGGCTGCCGGAACAGCCGGAGCGCCGGATACCACGGCGAGTCGTCGCGCCCGGTCAACCAGCGGTAATCGGCGGGCGTCGGCAGCATCATCCAGACGGGCTTGCCCATCGCCCCCGCGATGTGCGCGAGCCCGGTGTCGACGCAGATCAGCAGGTCGAGCATCGACAGGACCGCGGTCGCGTCGTCGAGCTCGTCCAGCTCCGGGCCGAGCCCGATCCAGTCGGCCGCTTCCGGAACGGATTCGGCCTGCACGACCGCCGGACCCTTCTGCATCGACACGAAACGCACGCCGCGCGTGCCCAGGACGGGCATCAGCTGATTCAGGTCGAGCGAACGGTACCGGTCGCGCGCGTGCTCGGGCCGTCCCGCCCACGCGAGGCCGATGAGGGGCCGGTCGCGCTGCGCGAAGCGCGCAGCCCACTTCGCGACATGCGCCGGATCGGGCGCCAGGTACGGGATGTCGCACGGAATCGTCTCGACGGTCGTGCCGAACGCGAGCGGCAGGCTCATCAGGTTGACGAAGTAGGCGAGGTCGGGAAGTCGCTCGCCCTCCCGCACGACATGGTCGACGCCGGGGAACAGCTTCGCGACGGCATCCATGCCGCGCAACGGCTGGAAGATCACGCGCGCGCCCAGCGCCTTCAGCCGCGGGAGATAGCGGGCGAACTGGAACACGTCGCCGATTCCCTGCTCGGCGCGCACCAGGATCGTCCGCCCGTCGAGCGGCTGGCCGCTCCACTGCGGCACGCCGTAGTCGGCGCGCAGCGCGGCGAGCGGCGGCACGAGCCAGCGGTGCTCGTACTGGCGCCAGCCTTCGCGGAATTCGCCCAAGGCGAGGAGCGCGGGACCGATCTGCAGATGCCCGTTCAGGTTGGGCCGCAGGGGCAGCTCGCGTTCGAGCAGCTCGACGCCTTCGCGCAGCCGTCCGGTCTGGCACAGGCCGACACCGAGGTTGGCGAAAGGCTCGCCCTCGCTTCCGGCCGCCGCGCCGATCTCCCCCGCTCGCGCGAACAGCGCAAACGCCTCGTCGTGCCGGTCCGTGCGCGAAAGCACGACGGCGAGATGCTCGAGCAGCGCGGGATCGTCCGGCCGACCGGCGAGCGCCCGCCTGAGCACGGCTTCCGCGGCATCGTGCCGACCGAGCGCGACATGGGACTGCGCCAATCCCGCGACGACGTCGCGATCCTCCGGATGGCTTCGGGCCGCGTCCTCGAACACGCGCGTGGCCGAGTGGGCGTCGCCGGCCGCCAGCAGCGCGCTTCCCAGGCCCGTCAGGGCGCGAACGTCACCGGGACCGGCGTCCAGCGCGCGCTTCCACCACGTCACCGCGTCGCCGGAGCGGCCGCGCTGCGCCGCCAGCCACGCCATCGCGCGCATCGCGACGCCTTCGCGGACCCGCCCCGGATCGCAGCGCTCGAGCTCGCGCAACGCTTCCGCGGTCCTTCCCCATGCGCGAAGGACCTCGGCGCGCGCCACGCGCACGCGATCGAGGTCGGCAGCGTCGTGCATCGCGGCGTCGACGATCGCGAGCGCCTCCGGCAGGCGACCCGCGTCGACGAGCGCGCGGACGTGTTCGATGGGGTCGGCGTCGACGGACGTCCGCGGCGCCGGGACGTGCGAGGACGCCGCGCCCGTGCGGCGCGTGCCGAGCAGCGTACCCAGCACGGATCTGAGCGTCCCCATGGCGGCCACGGCGAGGTCGTGGCGCGGGATTCTAGCGCGGCGGGCGTTGCCGCATCGCGCGGCGCGATGCGGGGCGCCCGCGCCGGAGCAGGCCGGCGACGCCTATGCGCAGGTTTGCGGCTTGCACACCGACGTCGTCGTGCACGCCCAGCCGATCGGGGCATCCGGGATCGCCGGAGGAACCGGGGCGAGCGTGACCGTCGCACCGGTGACGCAGGGCGAGACGCCGCTCGATTTCATCGTCGCGACGATCGACCCCGACACGATGACCAGCGAATCGACGTACTGGCCCGCCCCGGAGGCGACGTCGGCCGGGATGCCCTGCGATCCGCCGTTGATGGCGGCGAACGGCTGGCCGATCGCGTATTGCTCGGCGATCGCGGCCTTGCGGCCGACGCTGATGTGGATCGCCTCGGTGAGCTGGGCCTTGCCGGTGTAGAGCTGGTACTGCGGAAGCGCGACCGAGGACAGGACGCCGACGATCGCCACGACGATCATCAGCTCGATCAGCGTGAAGCCCTGCGCCAGCGCACGCTGCGCACGAAACGGCGGCCTTCCGGGCAACATGGCGGCGGGAGCGCTGGTGGTTCGAAAGCCGGCGGACCAGTCCGCCCACCGGGCACGCTCGCGCGAGCGGGCTCGATTCAGGAAAAAGGGGGGCTCGCAGGCCCCCCTTCGTTGCAGCCCTGGCGAGTTCGACTCAGGAGCAGGTCGACGGCTTGCAGCCCGCGTCCGCATCCGAGTTGCAGGTCCACGAGATCGGCGCGTCCTGCGCCGGCGTGCTCGGCGTCAGCGTGACGTGCGCGCTGGCCACGCACGACGCGACGCCCGACGCGTTCATCTGCAGCGTGATCACGCCGTCGTTCACCGTGACGGTGTTCGCGTACTTGCCGGCGCCACTGCCGATGGCCGCCGGAATGCCGCCGCTACCGCTGTCCGCGCCGCCGTACGAGCCGTTCACCTGGTAGTACTCGCCGACCGCCGTCTTGAGGCCCGACGCGATCACGATCGCGTCGGACAGCTGCGCACGGCCCGTGTAGTTCTGGTACTGCGGGATCGCGATGGCGGCGAGGATGCCGATGATCGCCACCACGATCATCAGCTCGATGAGCGTGAAGCCCTGCTGAATCCGTTTCATTGCCATTCTCCTGATGAGTGGGACGACCTGGGATGCTGCGCATCCAGCGATGCCGCCGTGATCGGAGCAACGGCTGTGCCAGCCGGACGAAGCGCATCCCGACGGGCGGCATTTCCGCACAAGCCGTTGTTTTCGAATGTCTATTTCATGATGAACGGCGGAGCCGGGGCGATCATGACGCCGGCATCACATTCGCGCGACAAAGGCGATTCCCGCGATTCGCGCTGACGTGCCGCGTCACCTGACGAAAAACGTCAGTCGGCGGCGAGCAGTTCCAGTCGCGTCCCGGCCACCTCGAGTCCGTCGCCCGGGATGATGGCCAGCCCTTCCGGCGGCACGGGCTCGCCATTGACCGTCGGCGGCGCGGCGCCCTCGCGCGGTACGATGACGAGCGCGCGGCCGCGCCGCTCGATCGCCGCGACCTGCGTGCCGATGCGGCCGAGGACGAAGTCGTCCCGGGCGATCGGCACGATCTGCCCGGCGCTTCGTCCCGTGAGCACGCGCAGCCGCGCGTGGACGCGCGCCACCGGCGCCGGGGCGTCGTCGTCCGGTCCGGCGGGCGGCGCCAGGCCCGTGTCGACGCGCGCCTGCCGCATCGCCGCGATGTCCGCGTCGAACGTGGACTCGGCGAATTCGCGCTCCCCGGTCGTCGGCTCGTCGAAGCGCCTGCCGGGGGACGGCGGCTGCGCCGACCTCTCGATGGCGGACGCCGCGACAAGCGCCGCGCCGAGATCCTCGTCGACCGCCGACAACGGAGTCGACTCGCTTCGCGCCGTTCCGCGGACCGGCGCGACGTTCGCGGCCGGCTCGGGCCGATCGTCGCGGGCCACGCCCCCGCCGGGCGGCTCCACCTTCGCGTCCTCGTCGGCGAGGTAGACGAGGAGCTGGCGTCCGACGTCGATCTGGTCGCGGTCGCGCAGGAAGTGCTTGGCGACCGGCCGGCCGTTGACCAGCGTCCCGTTCGTGCTGCCGAGGTCCTCGAGGAACGAGTCGGTCAGGATCGTGACGATCGCGGCATGCTCGCCCGAGACGGCCGGAAACGGCAGGCAGACGTCGTTGTCCGGGCGGCGTCCGATCGTGACGCGCTCCCTGGCGAGTGGAATCTCGACCGGGCTGGCGTCCTTCAGGAACAGCACGAGCTTGCCCACGGCGACCTCGACGAATCGTTGCGGCGAGTCTCGCTAGATTCGTTCCCGACCCGGCATCGGCCGTTCGGCGGAGCCGGCGCGGCGCGGCGCGGGTCGATGCGCAGCGGCACGTCGGGGCGCCCCGAATGCCGACCCGGGCTCGCCGGGCCCCACGCGGGAAAGCTCGCGCAGCGGGCGCCGCGGGGAACCCATCTACCCCTTCCTGCGCGCGAGGAAGCGCTGCGCCCAGCCCGACGACGGCAGGTACTCGGGCGGGACGCGCACCAGGACGATCGAGATGTTGTCGCGGCCGCCATTCTGGTTCGCGAGGTCGACGAGTTCGGCCGCCGCCTGCGCGAGCTCGGTGCGCCTCCCGTCGACAACGTTCTGGACGACATCCGGGTCGACCATGTCGGTGAGACCGTCCGAGCACAGCAGGTAGATGTCGTTGGGCTCGATCCGGTACTCGGCGATGTCGGCCGGGACGATCGCCTCGATGCCCAGCGCCCGCGTCACGAGGTTCTTGTTGAGCGAGTACTTGGCCTGCTCCGCGGTGATCTGGCCGCTGTCGATCTGCTCCTGCAGCAGCGAGTGGTCGTGCGTGAGCTGCTCGAACTTCTCGCCGCGCAGCCGGTAGCAGCGCGAGTCGCCGATGTGGCCGATCGACACGCGATTGGCGAAGAACACGGCGGCGACGATCGTCGTGCCCATGCCGGCGCACTCGGGACGCGCCTGCGCCGCGTCGTAGATGCCCTTGTTGGCCGCCGCGATCTGCTGCTGCAGCAGCAGCGCCGCATGCGACAGGCCGCTTTGCGCGTCCACCTTCGACAGCTCGCGGCCCGAGCTCAACTCGGGAAGCATGCCGTTCGACACGACGCTGACGGCGATGCCGCTCGCCACCTCGCCGGCGTTGTAGCCGCCCATTCCGTCGGCAAGCACGGCGATGCCCGCGTCCGGGTCGACGAAGACCGAATCCTCGTTGTGCGATCGGACCATCCCGGGGTGCGACAGGGAAGCCACGTCGAGATGGGCGTGGTCCGTCATCGGGCGGGAACGGGGTCGGCAGTCATGGCGGGGGGACCGTGCGGGCGCGTGTCGGGGAACGGCAGGGCAGGCACGGGATGCGAGTGTACGAGAGCGCGCGGCCGGAGGCGAGTCTGCGCTGCAGCAGCGGGGCTCTCCGGCCGTCGCGACCGGCCAGGGACGGGTTCCTGCCCGCCTGCGTCGGCATGCGCGCCCGTCACGCGATCGGGCCGGCAAATCGTGCCGGACGGCTTGGCGCACCTGGGGCAGCCGGGCGACGCCCATGAGGCGCAGGACCGGCGACGTTCCGGATCCATGGCGGGTCGAGCCGCGCGACCGTGAAGTGCGCGAGGCCCCTCCGCGGCACGACCGCGCCGGCGGCGCCCCGGAGCAGCTCCCGGCGCCGCTCGAGCCCCCGGCAGGTTCCGGCACGCGAGCGCGACTGCAGCCGCGCCGTCGCCCGACAACAGGATGTCGACGACGATGGTCTCGGCGCCGGCCAGCCGGAACCGGAGCGTTCCGGGCTTCACGGGGGTGCCTCCTCCGCCGACGGCCTTCGCGCGCCTGCCGCCTACAGGACGGACTCGAGCAGCTTCCCCATCTCGGCGGGATTCTTCGTCACCCTGATGCCGCAGGCTTCCATCACGGCGAGCTTTTCCTGCGCCGTGCCCTTCCCGCCGGAGATGATCGCGCCGGCATGGCCCATGCGCTTGCCGGGCGGCGCGGTGACGCCGGCGATGAAGCCGACGACGGGCTTCCTCATGTGATCCTTCGCCCACTGCGCCGCGACTTCCTCGTCGCCGCCGCCGATCTCGCCGATCATGATGACCGCGTCGGTCTCCGGATCGTCGTTGAACATCCTGAGCACGTCGACGTGCTTGAGGCCGTTCACCGGGTCGCCGCCGATGCCCACCGCGGTCGACTGCCCCAGCCCCAGCTCGGTCAGCTGGCCGACCGCCTCGTAGGTGAGCGTGCCCGACCGCGAGACCACGCCGACGCGGCCCTTGCGATGGATGTGGCCCGGCATGATGCCGATCTTGATCTCGTCGGGCGTGATCACGCCGGGGCAGTTGGGGCCGAGCAGGAGCGTCCTGCGGCCCTTCATGCGCTCGCGCGTGCGGATCATGTCGCGCACCGGAATGCCCTCGGTGATGCACACGACGAGATCGAGGCCCGCGTCGACGGCCTCGTCGATCGCGGCGGCGGCGAACGGCGGCGGCACGTAGATCACCGACGCCGTCGCGCCGGTGGCCTCCTTCGCCTCCTGCACCGTCGCGTAGATCGGGACGCCCTCGAAGTCCTCGCCGGCCTTCTTCGGGTTGACGCCGGCGACGAAGCAGTGCTTGCCGTTCGCGTAGTCGCGGCACATCCGCGTGTGGAACTGGCCGGTCTTGCCGGTGATCCCCTGCGTGATGACCTTCGTGTCCCTGTTGACCAGGATCGACATCCGATTCCCCTCAATGACCCTTCGCGGCGGCGACGACCTTCTCGGCCGCCTCGGCCATGTTGGCGGCCGTGATGATCGGCAGGCCCGACTCGGCGAGGATCCTGCGGCCGAGCTCCTCGTTGGTGCCTTTCATGCGCACGACCAGCGGCACGGCCAGGCCGACCGCCTTCGACGCGGCGACCACGCCCTCGGCGATCGTGTCGCACTTCATGATGCCGCCGAAGATGTTGACGAGGATCGCCTTCAGGTTCGGATTGCGCAGCATGATCTTGAACGCCTCGGTGACCTTCTCGGCGGTCGCGCCGCCGCCGACGTCGAGGAAGTTCGCGGGCTCGCCGCCGTAGAGCTTGATCGTGTCCATCGTCGCCATCGCGAGCCCGGCGCCGTTGACGAGGCAGCCGATGTCGCCGTCGAGCGAGATGTAGGACAGGTCGAACTTCGACGCCTCGATCTCGGCGGGATCCTCCTCGTCGAGGTCGCGCATCGCGACGATGTCGGGATGGCGGAACAGCGCGTTGCCGTCGAAGTTGAGCTTGGCGTCGAGCGCGACGACGCGGCCGTCGCCGGTCAGGATCATCGGGTTGATCTCGGCGAGCGACGCGTCGGTCTCGTCGAACACCTTGTAGAGCCCCTGCAGCATCGCGCGTGCCTGCGGGAGGCTCGCCTCGGGAATCCCGATCCTCCGCGCGACGTCGTCCGCCTGCGCGTCGGTGAGGCCCGCATTCGGGTCGACGAACACCTTGTGGATCTTCCCGGGCGTCTTCGCCGCGACTTCCTCGATGTCCATGCCGCCTTCGGAGCTCGCCATCAGCGCGACGCGCTGCGTCGCGCGGTCGACGACCATGCCGACGTAGAGCTCCTTGCGGATGTCCGCTCCGTCCTCGATCAGCAGCCTGCGCACGTTCTGGCCGGCCGCACCGGTCTGGTGGGTGACGAGCTGCATCCCGAGGATCTGCGAGGCGAGCGTCCGCACCTCGTCGAGCGAGCGGGCGAGCTTGACGCCGCCGCCCTTGCCCCGGCCGCCGGCGTGGATCTGCGCCTTGACGACCCACACCGGGCCCGGCAGCGATTTCGCGGCGCGCACCGCCTCGTCGACCGAGAACGCCGGAATGCCGCGCGGCACCGCCAGCCCGTAGCGCCGGAAGATCTCCTTGCCCTGGTACTCGTGGATTTTCACGGCGTCGCTCCCCTGGGGGGTACAGAGCACGCGCTCGCAGCGAGCCCGCCGCGGGTCGGCGGCTCTCCTGTCGCGAGGGCGTCGGGTGTCCCCATCATGCGGCGCCGCGGTACCAACCGGGGTAGTAGCGGCGAACCGTCTCGCTGCGGGTCTCGAGGGCGTGGCACTGGTCGAGCTGGAACGGCTTTGCGTGGCCCTCGTCCTCGCGCACGAGGCTGGCGAACATCTGCACCGCGGCGGTCGGCAGGTGCCCGACGATCTCGGTCATGTGCGAGCAGCCGTGCACGCCGCCCAGCCGCTCCTTGACGAAGCGGCGAAAGCCCCTGATCAGGTTCGCGCCGATGAGTGTCGCGTAGGCCGGCTCGATCCGCTCGCAGCCACCCGGATACGGCACCGCCGGCATGCTCGCCTCGACCGCGTGGATCGTGAACCCGCGATCGATCGTCACGCGGATCCACATGTCGTGCACCGGCTCGCCGGGCCGGCGCACGCCGGTCATCAGCGTGAACGGCCGCGGCTTCGTGTCGACGAGGCGCGCCTCGAGGTCGAACAGCCCGTCGTCGCGACGATAGCCCTCGCACACGACGCTGCGCGTGTGCAGGAGCTCTCGCGGGACGGGCGGGGTCAGCGACATCGGGGAGGCGCGCTCGAGGGGATCGGGGACCGCGGGGTGCAGCCGGCACACTACAATAGACCGCAAAACCAACATATTACGATGCGGCGACCCTGCGCCGCAACCGGAGGAGCCCGATGTCCTGCGTACTCGCCCTCGACCAGGGCACGACCAGTTCCCGAGCACTCGTGTTCGACGCGACCGGTTCGGTGCGCGCCACCGCGCAACAGGAGTTCCGCCAGATCTTCCCGGAGCCGGGCTGGGTCGAGCACGACGCGACCGAGATCTGGGCCACGCAGGCCGGCGTGATGCGCGAGGCGATCGCGAAGGCCGGCATCGCGGCGCGCGAGATCGCGGCGATCGGCATCACCAACCAGCGCGAGACCTCGGTCCTGTGGGAGCGGGACACGGGCCGGCCGATGGCGAACGCGATCGTCTGGCAGGACCGGCGGACCGCGCCGATCTGCGATGCGCTGCGCGCGGCGGGCCACGCGGACACGTTCCGGCGCAAGACCGGGCTCGTGCTCGACGCGTATTTCTCCGGGACCAAGCTCAAGTGGCTGCTCGACCGGATTCCCGGCGCGCGCGAGCGCGCGCGGCGCGGCGAGCTCGCGTTCGGCACGATCGACAGCTGGCTCGTCTGGAACCTCACGCAGGGCCGCGTCCACGCGACCGACCCGTCGAACGCGAGCCGGACGCTGATGTTCGACATCCATCGCGGCGCGTGGGACGACGAACTGTGCGCGCTGCTCGACGTGCCGCGCGAGGTGCTGCCGGCGATCGTGCCGACGTCGGGCGTGTGCGGCACGACGACGATCGACGGCGTCGAGGTCCCGATCGCCGGGATCGCCGGCGACCAGCAGGCGGCGCTGTTCGGCCAGGCGTGCCACGCGCCGGGGCTCGCGAAGAACACCTACGGCACCGGCTGCTTCATGCTGCTCAACACCGGTACGCGCGCGGTCGCGTCGGGCAACAACCTGCTTACGACGGTGGCGTGGACTCGCGCGGGCGGCACCGACTACGCGCTCGAGGGCTCGGTCTTCATCGCCGGCGCCGTCGTCCAGTGGCTGCGCGACGGGCTGAAGATCCTCCGCTCGGCGCACGAGGTCGAGGCGCTCGCGGCAAGCGTGCCCGACAACGGCGGCGTCTACCTCGTGCCGGCGTTCGCGGGGCTCGGCGCGCCGCACTGGGACGCGTACGCGCGCGGCGCGATCTTCGGGCTCACGCGCGGTGCGACCGGCGCCCACCTCGCCCGCGCCGCGCTCGAGTCGATCGCCTACCAGAGCGCGGACGTGCTCGCCGCGATGCAGAAGGACGCCGGCATCACGCTCGCGCAACTGCGCGTGGACGGCGGCGCCGCCGCGAACGACCTCCTGATGCAGTTCCAGGCCGACGTGCTCGGCGTGCCGGTCGTGCGGCCGAAGGTGCTCGAGACCACCGCGCTGGGCGCCGCGTACCTCGCGGGGCTCGCGGTCGGCTACTGGAAGGACATCGCCGAGGTCGCCGCAAACTGGCAGGTCGACCGCACGTTCGAGCCCTCGATGCCGCGCGAGCACGTGGCGCGACTTCTCGCCGGATGGGAGAAGGCGGTGGAACGGAGCAAGGGATGGGCTTCCAGGGAACCGGGCCACAGATAACCGGGATCGGGGACCGGGTCGGTCGAGCAGGCCATGGCGGCGCGTCGAGCGCCGGCCTCTCCCGGCGTCCACGAAGCCGTGCGCGCCCCC
The DNA here is from genome assembly GCA_905339295.1 of Burkholderiales bacterium. Classification (GTDB taxonomy): domain Bacteria; phylum Pseudomonadota; class Gammaproteobacteria; order Burkholderiales; family Casimicrobiaceae; genus VBCG01. The sequence goes on along the minus strand of CAJPFI010000020.1, from coordinate 56,468 downwards.
CGGCGCCCGAGGCGCCGCCTCGCGCCATCGCGAACGCCCCTGCTCCCAGGCATCCGCCTCCCGCCCGCTTGATCGATCACAACGTGATCAATGCGCGCACGTCCCGCGCGTCCATCGCGGACGCCGGCCCGGACGCGACGATCTCGCCGCGGCTCATCACCGCGTAGGTGTCGGCGAGGCGCTTCGCGAAGTCGTAGTACTGCTCGACCAGAAGCACCGCGAGCCCCTGTTCCTTCGCGAGGCGGCGGATCACGCGGCCGATCTCCTCGATGATCGACGGCTGGATGCCCTCGGTCGGCTCGTCGAGGATCAGGAGCTTCGGCGCGCCCATCAGCGCGCGGCCGATCGCGAGCTGCTGCTGCTGGCCGCCGGAGAGGTCGCCGCCGCGCCGCGAGCGCATCGCCTTCAGCGCCGGGAACAGCTCGCCGATCGACGGCGGGATCGCGTCGGACGTGCGGGTCGCGGCGCCGACGCGCAGGTTCTCCTCGACGGTGAGCCGCGGGAAGATCTCGCGGCCCTGCGGCACGTAACCGAAGCCGCGCGCGACGCGCTCCTCCGGTCGCCTCCCGTCGAGGCGCTCGCCACTCCACGCGACGGCGCCGGAACGCGCCGGCACGAGGCCCATCAGGCAGCGCAGCAGCGTCGTCTTGCCGACGCCGTTGCGCCCGAGCAGCGCGGTCACCTCGCCCGGCCTGGCGGCAAGCGACACGCCGCGCAGGATGTGGCTGCCGCCGTAGTACTGGTGCAGGTCGGAGACGTCAAGCATCGGGGTTCGCGCGCGCGCGGCCGCCCCGGGCGCGTGGCGCGCCTCCGGGGGAATTCGAACGGAGTTCGCTTCGGAGGCGTCTCACCGTTCAGCGCCCGAGGTAGACCTCGACGACCGCGTCGTCGGCCTTGACCTCGTCGAGCGTCCCCTCGGCGAGCACGCGGCCCTCGTGGAGCACGGTCACCCGCCTCGCGATGCGCCTGACGAACGCCATGTCGTGCTCCACCACGACGATCGACTGGCGCCCCTCGAGCGCGACGAGGAGGTCCGCGAGGCGCTCGGACTCCTCGTCGGTCATCCCGGCGACCGGCTCGTCGAGCAGCAGCAGCCGCGGCTCCTGCGCGAGGAGGATGCCGATCTCGAGCCGCTGCTTCTGTCCGTGCGCGAGCAGCCCCGCGGGCCGCCGGGCCTCGTCCTCGAGGCGTATCGTCGCGAGCAGCTCGTCGATGCGGCGTGCCTCGTCGAGCGTCGTGCGCCAGGCGAGCCCGCGCCACCATCGCCGCTCGCCCTTGAGCGCGAGCTCGAGGTTCTCCCACACCGTGTGCTGCTCGAACACCGTCGGCTTCTGGAACTTGCGCCCGATGCCGGCCTGCGCGATGGCGCTCTCGCGCATGCGCGTCAGGTCGATCGACTGGCCGAAGGACACGCGCCCGGCATCGGGCCGCGTCTTGCCGGTGATCACGTCCATCATCGTCGTCTTGCCCGCGCCGTTGGGCCCGATCACGCAGCGCAGCTCGCCGTCGTCGATCGCGAGCGACAGGGCGTCGAGCGCCCTGAAGCCGTCGAAGCTGACCGACACGTCCTCGAGGTACAGGATCACGCGATGCGACACGTCGATCTCGCCCTCGCGCAGCAGGTGGCCATAGCCGGACTCGCCGCCGCCGGACGAGCCGGCGCCGGAGGCGGCAAGCCGTGGAATCGCCGTGCTCACGCGCCGCGCCGCCGGAACAGGCCCGCCACGCCGCGCGGAAGGAACAGCGTCACGGCGACGAACAGCGCGCCCAGGAAGAACAGCCAGAACTCCGGGAACGCGGCGGTGAAGTAGCTCTTCGCGCCGTTCACGATCGCGGCGCCGGCCACCGGCCCGACGAGCGTCCCGCGCCCGCCGATCGCGACCCAGATCACCATCTCGATCGAGTTGGCCGGCGCCATCTCGCTCGGGTTGATGATGCCGACCTGCGGGACGTACAGCGCCCCCGCGATCCCGCACAGCACGGCGGAGAACGTCCAGACGAAGAGCTTGTACGGCAGCGGATCGTAGCCGGTGAACATCACGCGCGACTCGGCGTCGCGGATCGCGGTGACGACGCGCCCGAGCTTCGATCGCACGACCGCGCGGCACGCGACGACGCCGCCGGCGAGCGCGAGGCCGGTCGCGACGAACAGCACGACGCGCGTCTCGATCGCCGCGACCGGGAAGCCGAGGATGCGCTTGAAGTCGGTGAAGCCGTTGTTGCCGCCGAAGCCGGTGTCGTTGCGGAAGAACAGCAGCATCGCCGCGTAGGTCAGCGCCTGCGTGATGATCGACAGGTAGACGCCCTTGACGCGCGAGCGGAACGCGAACCAGCCGAACAGGAACGCGACCGTGCCCGGCACCAGCACGATCATGGCGAGCGCCCACAGGAACGAGTCGGAACCCTGCCAGAACCAGGGCAACGCCTTCCAGTCGAGGAACACCATGAAGTCCGGCAGGTCGCTCTGGTAGACGCCCTCGCGCCCGATCTGGCGCATCAGGTACATGCCCATCGCGTAGCCGCCGAGCGCGAAGAAGAGCCCGTGGCCCAGCGACAGCACGCCGCAGTAGCCCCACACGAGGTCGAGCGCGACCGCGGCGAGCGCGTAGCACATGATCTTGCCGGCCAGCGTGAGGCCGTAGGCGGAAATCGCGAACGGGCTCGTCCCGGGCACGACCAGCGCCGCGATCGGCACCAGCACGCAGTTGACGGCGAGCGCGGCGGCGACAATCGCCCAGCCCGTGCGCGAGAAAAGCGCGGTCGGCGGCGGCGCGACCCGGCGGGTCGGCGCCCTTGCGAGATCGGCGATCGCGTTCACGGCCGCGTCACGCCTCGGCCGAGCGGCCCTTGAGCGCGAACAGCCCCTGCGGCCGCCGCTGGATGAACAGCACGATCATCACCAGCACGGCGATCTTCGCGAGCACGGCGCCCGACCACGGCTCGAGGAACTTCGAGACGACGCCCAGTCCGAGCGAGCCCACGACCGTGCCCGCGAGCTGCCCCACGCCGCCCAGCACGACCGCCATGAACGAGTCGACGATGAACGCCTGGCCGAGGTCGGGGCCGACGTTGCCGACCTGCGAGAGCGCGCATCCGCCCAGCCCCGCGACCCCGCTGCCCAGGCCGAACGCCATCGTGTCGACGCGGCGCGTCTTCACGCCGACGCACGAGGCCATCGCGCGGTTCTGCGTGACCGCTCGCACGAACAGCCCGAGCCGCGTGAGGTTGAGGATCGCCCACACGCCCGCGACGACGAGCGCGGAGAACAGGATGATGTACAGGCGGTTCCACGGCAGCGTCAGGTTCGACGCGAGCTCGATGCCGCCGCTCATCCACGACGGGTTCGCGACCTCGACGTTCTGCGCGCCGAAAAGCGTGCGCACGAGCTGGATCAGCAGCAGGCTCACGCCGAACGTCGCGAGCAGCGTCTCCAGCGGTCGCCCGTAGAGGAAGCGGATCACGGTGCGCTCGATCACGACGCCGAGCGCGGCGGCGCTCGCGAAGGCGGCGGGGATCGCGGCGGCCAGGTACCAGTCGACCGCGCCGGGCAGGTGCGCGCGGAAGGCGTCCTGGACGATCCAGGTCGCGTACGCGCCGACCATCAGCAGCTCGCCGTGCGCCATGTTGATGACGCCCATCAGGCCGTAGGTGATCGCGAGCCCGAGCGCCGCGAGCAGGAGCACGCTGCCCAGGCTCACGCCCGAGAACACCGCGCCGGCAAGCCGGCTCGTGCGCTCGCGGTCGTCGATGGCGCCGATCGCCGCCTGCGCGGCCGCGCGCAGCTCGGCATCGGACTCCCTGAACGCTCCGTCGGCGTTCCTCTCGACGAACGGCAGCAGCAACAGGCGCGTCGACGGCGAGCGGCTGTCCGCCAGGCGGCCGATCGCGGCAAGCCGCTGCGCGCGGTCGTCGCTCGCGAGCGCCGCCGCCGCCCGCACCATGTCGAGGCGTGCCCCGAGGGCAGCGTCCGGCTCGCGCGCGAGCGCCGCGTCGAGCAGCGCCGTGTCGACGCTTTGCGGATCCTTCTCGACGGCGGCGATCGCCGCCGCTCGCTCTTCCCGGTCGTCCGAGGCCAGCGCGAACACGGCGAGCGCGGTCTCGAGCACGCGGCGCAGGCGGTTGTTGACGACGAGGTCCTCGGCATCGGCGGGCAGCGCCGCGACGGGAGCGCCGGTCGCGGCGTCGACCGCCTTGCCGTCGACGACGACGAACACCTGCCGCGCGGAGGAGGAGGACTGCACCGATCCCGACAGTGCCGCCTCGATGAGCCTGCGCGCCGCGGGATCGCGCGTGGCCGCGAGCGAGCGCACCGCCTCGACGCGCTCGTCGCCGTCGCCGGTCGCGAGCTCCTGCACGTCGGACGCGGACAGCGCGCGGGCAGCATCGGGGAAGGCCAGCGCGACGAGCAGCGCGACGGCCGGCATGAACGTTCTCATCGGCAGGCAGGTGGTGACCGGCGCGGGGCGGCGCGCCCCCCGCCGCGCGCCGCTTCCCGAAGGAGGGGCGCGACGGGGGCGAACCGGCGCGCTCGGGGCGGCGCGGGTCCGGGACGACGCGACGCGGGGCGACCCGTCACTTCTTCTCGGGCTCGTCCTTCTTCCTGTCGTTGCCTTCGATGAACGGGCTCCAGGGCTGCGCGCGCACCGGCCCCTTCGTCTTCCACACGACGTTGAACTGCCCGTCGCCCTTCACCTCGCCGATCAGCACCGGCTTGTGCAGGTGGTGGTTCTTCTCGTCCATCTTCGCGACGAAGCCCGACGGCGCCTTCATCGACTGGCCGCCCATCGCGGCGATCACCTTGTCGGTGTCGAACGTCTTCGCCTTCTCGACCGCCTGCTTCCACAGGTAGATGCCGATGTAGGTGGCCTCCATCGGGTCGTTCGTGAGGGGCTTGTCGGCGCCCGGCAGCTTCTTCGCCTTCGCGTACGCGGCCCACTTCGCCTTGAACGCGTCGTTCTCCGGGTTCTTGATCGACATGAAGTAGTTCCACGCCGCGAGGTGCCCGACGAGGGGCCTGGTGTCGACGCCGCGCAGTTCCTCCTCGCCGACCGAGAACGCGACGACCGGCACGTCGGTCGCCTTCAGGCCCTGGTTGCCGAGCTCCTTGTAGAAAGGCACGTTCGAGTCGCCGTTGATCGTCGAGATCACCGCGGTCTTGCCGCCGGCCGAGAACTTCCTGATGTCCGCGACGATCGTCTGGTAGTCGCCGTGGCCGAACGGCGTGTACTTCTCGTCGATGTCGGCTTCCTTGACGCCCTTGCTCTTCAGGAACGCGCGCAGGATCTTGTTGGTCGTGCGCGGGTAGACGTAGTCGGTGCCGAGCAGCACGAAGCGCTTCGCGCCGCCGCCGTCCTTGCTCATCAGGTACTCGACCGCGGGGATCGCCTGCTGGTTGGGTGCCGCGCCCGTGTAGAACACGTTCTTCGACAGGTCCTCGCCCTCGTACTGCACCGGGTAGAAGAGCAGGCCGTTGAGCTCCTCGAACACCGGCAGCACCGACTTGCGCGACACCGAGGTCCAGCAGCCGAACACGGCCGCGACCTTGTCCTGCGAGACGAGCTGGCGCGCCTTCTCGGCGAACAGCGGCCAGTTCGACGCCGGGTCGACGACGACCGGCTCGATCCGGTGGCCCATCACGCCGCCCTTGGCGTTGATCTCGTCGAACGCCATCAGCGCGACGTCCTTGAGGACGGTCTCGCTGATCGCCATCGTGCCGGACAGCGAGTGCAGCACGCCGACCTTGACGGTCTTCGCCTGCGCGAGGGCCTGCGCCGGCGCCGCGCCGATGAGCGCGGCGGCGATCGCGGCCTTGATGAGTGAACGACGTGACGAGTGCATGTGCCTCCCTCGGTTGCGAGAACTGCGCGGACGGCCGCGCCCCCGTGTTGCACGGCAGCAAGCGCTGTGCCACGCCGATCGCGATCGCATTTTACGCCGGCGATTCATGCACTTGGCAGCGCGCCGCCGGCGTGCGCGCCGCCGGGAGCCCGGGGCGTCCGCACCACGCCGGCGCGCAGCACCGCTCCGAACTGGTGCGCGCGTGCGGCCTGCTTGCCGCGCGCGGGGATCGCGCGTAGTCTCCGGCTTTACGTGCATATGCACCTAATCGCGCGCCGGCGCCCTCCGCGACCGGCGCGCGTTGCGAGGAGCGATCGATGACGCCGTTCCGCCTGACCTTCGAGAGCGTCCGCGTCCGCACCGTCGCGGTGCCGCTCGCGCGTCCCGTCGTCTCGAAGGTCGGCCGGTTCGACGACTGGCCGCTCGTCCTGATCGACCTGCGGACGCGCGAAGGCGTCGTCGGGCGCAGCTACCTCGAGCCCTACCTCGCGCACGCGGCGCGCAGCATCGTCCCGCTGATCGAAGCGCTCGCCGAGGCGGAGAAGGGCCGGCCGGTGGCCCCCTGCGACGCGTTCGGCCGCGCCGCCCGCTCGCAGCACCTGCTCGGACGCGAGGGATTGACGCTCATCGCGGCGTCCGGGCTCGACATGGCGGCGTGGGATGCGCTCGCCCGCGCCGCGTCGATGCCGCTCTCCGTGTTCCTCGGCGGCTCGGTCGGGCCGGTTCCCGCGTACAACAGCAACGGCCTGTGGCTCACGCCGCTCGCCTCGCTCGCCGACGAGGCGGCGGCCCTCGTGGCGGAAGGCGCTTTCCGCGCGCTCAAGCTGAGGCTCGGGCGCGAGCGCCTCGCCGACGACCTGGCCGCGATTCGCGCGGTCCGCGGCGCGGTGGGTGACGACGTCAGGCTCATGTGCGACTTCAACCAGGGGCTGCCCCTGCACGATGCGATCGTCCGTTGCCACGCGCTCGACGACCAGGGGCTCGACTGGTTCGAGGAGCCGATCGCCTACGACAACCTCGCCGGATACTCGCGGCTCGCGCGCGAACTCGCGACGCCCGTCCAGCTCGGCGAGAATTTCTACGGCCCGCGCGCGCTCCAGCGCGCGCTCGAGGCCGGGGCGGGCGACTGCGTGATGCCCGACCTCATGCGGATCGGCGGCGTGAGCGGCTGGATGCACGCGGCGGCGATCGCGGGCGCGGCCGGCATCCCGGTGTCGACGCACCTCTACCCGGAGACCGCCGCCCACCTCATGCGCGTCACCGAGACCGCGCACTGGCTCGAATGGCAGGACTGGGCCGACCCGATCCTCGAGGAGCCCTTCGCCCTCGAGGACGGGCACCTCGTCGTCCCGGACCGCCCCGGCAACGGCATCGCGTGGGACGAGGAGGCGGTCTCGCGCTACGCGGCATGACTGCCGCGGGGCAGGCCCCCGCGCCGGGTTAAACTTGCGTCTTCGTCCGCTCCCGGTGGATGCGAGCCTTCGCGCGCGCCGCGCGATCACGTCGTCCGATGAAACGCCCCGCCTCCCCCGCAGCCGCCGGCCACGAAGCGGCCTGCGCCTGCAGCCGCCTCCGGCGCGCGTCGCGCGCGATCACGCGCTACTACGACGACGCGATGGCCGGGGCGGGGCTGCGCGTCACGCAGTTCGCGCTGTTGCGCAACCTCGCTCGGGAAGGCACGGTGCGCGTGACCGACCTGGCGACGATCCTGCTCCTCGACCGCACCGCGCTCACGCGAACGCTCGATCCGCTGCTGGAGGCCGGCTACGTGGCCGTCGTTCGCGGGCGCGACGCGCGCACCCGCGAGGTGTCGATCACGCGCGAAGGCCGCGCCGCGCTGGCGGCCGCGCGCGCTCCGTGGAAGCGCGCGCAGGCCGCGGTCGCTCGCCGGCTCGGGCCGGCGAAGCTCGACGCGCTGATCGCGTCCCTCGCCGAGCTCGAGGCGCTGCACCCGGACGCCGCGTCGGCCGACTGACGCGAGCGCGATGTCGACCTCCGCCGCACGCGCCGACTGGCGCACCCCCACTGCCGTGCTCGTCTGCGGCGGCCTCATCCTGACGCTGTCGCTGGGGCTGCGCCACGGCTTCGGCCTGTTCCTGCAACCGATGTCGGCGGACCTGCACTGGGGCCGCGAGACGTTCTCGCTCGCGCTCGCCGTGCAGAACCTCGTCTGGGGCGCCTCGCAGCCGTTCGCGGGAATGCTCGCCGACAGGTACGGCGCCGGACGCGTGGCGGCGGGCGGCGGCGCGCTCTACGTCGCCGGCCTCGCGCTGATGGCCTATCCGTTCGCGCCGTGGTTCTTCGTGTTCGCCACCGGCATGCTGATCGGGCTGGGACTGTCGGGCGTCTCGTTCGCGGTCGTTCAGGGCGCGATCGGACGGCGCTTCCCGCCCGAGAAGCGCAGCATGGCGTTCGGCATCTCGGCGGCGGCCGGCTCGTTCGGGCAGTTCGCGATGCTTCCGCTCACGCAGTGGCTGCTGACGAATGTCGGCTGGGCCGGCGCGCTGCTTACGCTCGCGGCGGTCGGCCTCATGATGATTCCGCTTGCCCTGGGCATGGTCGAGAACCACGCATCGCACGCGGGAAACCTGTTCCGACAATCGGCCGGCGAGGCGATGCGCGAGGCGCTGCGCCACCGCGGCTACATGCTGCTCACCATCGGCTTCTTCGTGTGCGGATTCCAGGTCGTGTTCGTCGGCGTGCACCTGCCCGCCTACCTTTCGGACAGGGGCTTCGCACCGCACGTCGCCGTGGTCTCGCTCGCGCTGATCGGCCTGTTCAACGTCGTCGGAACCTACACGACGGGCTGGCTCGGCGGCCGCGTCCCCAAGCGCTGGATCCTCTCCGCGATCTATTTCGGCCGCGCCGTGGTGATCGCGCTGTTCCTGTGGCTGCCGATGTCGCTGTGGACGGTCTACGGCTTCGCGGTCGCGCTGGGGCTGCTGTGGCTGTCGACGGTGCCGCCGACCAACGGCATCGTCGCCGGCGTGTTCGGCACGCGCTACCTGGCGATGCTCGCCGGCTTCACGTTCTTCAGCCACCAGATCGGCAGCTTCCTCGGCGCGTGGCTCGGCGGCATGCTCTACGACCGCACCGGCAGCTACGACGTCGTCTGGTGGATCTCGATCGCGCTCGGCATCGTCGCCGGCCTCCTGAACCTTCCGATCGACGAACGCGAGATACGGCGGCCGAAGGCAGCGCCGGCGTGACGTCCCGATCAGCGCGGAGCCGCGGACGTGCGCGCCGGCGGCGTGCCCGGGCAACATCGTCGCGCCCCGCCCGCGACTTCCCTCCGGCCAGCTTCCACGCCGGGCCGTCGGCGGCGTGATTCCTCCGGGCGCGCCCGGGGGCGGCCGCCCTCGGGACGTCCCGCCATCACGTGATCACATCCACGGCGTCGGTGATGATCGTGTCGACGCCCCACGACGCGAGCTCGGCCACGCGCATCGGATCGTTCACCGTCCACGCGACGACGCGCAGGCCGGCCGAGTGCATCGCCGCGACCGTGTCGGGCTTGACGAGCGTGTGCTTCGCGTCCAGCGCCACGCAGCCCAGCGCCATGCATCGCTCGCGCCAGTCCGGCGGCAGCGTCTCGGTCAGGTAGGCGCGCGGGAGCGCCGGGGCCGTCTCGAGCGCGGCCTCGAGCGCGGTCGCCGAGAACGACGACAACAGCGGCGGCACGTCGCTCCCCTTCCACAGCGCCGACGCGTCGAGCGCGACGGCCGCGCCCGTCTCGCGCTCGCGCCCCGGCATGGGCTTGATCTCGATGTTGGCGGCGACGCCGTTGGCGCGGCACCAGCGCGCGACGGCCGCGAGCGTCGGCAGCGGCTCGCCGGCGTAGGGCGCCGAATGCCAGCTTCCGGCGTCGAGCCGGGCGAGCTCGCGCCACGGCAGCGCATCGGCTCGGCCCCGGCCGTCGGTGGTGCGTTCGAGCGTCGCGTCGTGCAGCAGGAACGCAACGCCGTCGGCCGAAAGCTTCACGTCGAACTCGGCCATACGGTAACCGTGCAGGTGGCCGAGCCGCAGCGCCGCCAGCGTGTTCTCGGGCGCGAGCTTGCCGGCACCGCGATGCGCGCAGCGCTTCGGGTAGGGCCAGGGAGGCAGCGCGCTCACCGGAGCCGCGCCCCGCTCGCGGCGTCGAACAGGAAGACGCTCGACGGATCGGCGGAGACGTGCAGCGTCGATCCCGGCTCCGGCTGGAGGCCGTGCGGCCGGCGCACGATCGAGCTGTCGGCGCCGTGCGCGACGTGGACGAGCGTGTCGGCGCCGAGCTGTTCGATCAGCTCGACGGTGCCGGCGAAGAACGCATCCGCCGGATCCGCCACCACGAGATGCTCCGGCCGGATGCCGACGACCACGCTGCGTCCCGTGTCGACCTGGCCGGCGGCGTGGTGGACGATTCCGCCGTGCTCGAGCGCGATCTTCCCCGCGCCCGCCCCCTTGCCCGGCAGGAAGTTCATCGACGGCGAGCCGATGAAGCCGGCGACGAACTGCGTCGCCGGGTCCTCGTACACCTCCATCGGCGTGCCGATCTGCTCGGCGCGGCCGGCGTTCATCACGATCATCCGTTGCGCGAGCGTCATCGCCTCGACCTGGTCGTGCGTGACGTAGAGGCTCGTCGTGCCGAGCTGCCGGTGCAGCTTCTGGATCTCGAAGCGCATCTGCACGCGGAGCTTCGCGTCGAGGTTGGAAAGCGGCTCGTCGAACAGGAACACCTTGGGCTCGCGGACGATCGCGCGGCCCATCGCGACGCGCTGCCGCTGGCCGCCGGACAGCTGGCGCGGCTTGCGCTCGAGCAGCGGGCCGAGCTCGAGGATGCCCGCCGCCTTCTTCACCCGCCCGTCGATCTCCGCCTTCGACATGCCGCGGATGCGCAGTCCGTAGGCCATGTTGTCGTAGACGCTCATGTGCGGGTAGAGCGCGTAGTTCTGGAACACCATCGCGATGTCGCGGTCCTTGGGCTCCCGCTCGTTGACCACCGCGTCGCCGATGGCGATCTCGCCGACGGTGATCGTCTCGAGGCCCGCGACCATCCGCAGCAGCGTCGACTTGCCGCACCCCGACGGCCCGACGATCACGATGAATTCGCCGTCGGCCACGCGCGCGTCGACGCCGTGGATGACCTCGAGCGGGCCATAACTCTTGCGTACGCCTCGGAGCTCGACCTTCGCCATCGCTATTTCTCGGTATCCACCAGGCCCTTGACGAACCACCGCTGCATCAGGATGACCACCAGTGCCGGCGGAAGCATCGCCATGATCGCGGTGGCCATGACGAGATGCCACTCGACCGACGCCTCGCCGCCCCCCGCGATCATCCGCTTGATGCCGATGACCACCGTGTAGTAGTCCTCCTGCGTGGTGACGATCAGCGGCCACAGGTACTGGTTCCAGCCGTAGATGAACTGGATGACGAACAGCGCCGCCATGCTCGTCTTCGACATCGGGACCACCACGTCCCAGAAGAACCGCATCGGTCCCGCGCCGTCGATGCGCGCCGCCTCGGCGAGCTCGTCGGGAATGGTCAGGAAGAACTGCCGGAACAGGAACGTCGCGGTGGCCGACGCGATCAGCGGCAGCGTGAGCCCGGTGTAGCTGTCGAGCATGTTGAGATCGGACACGACCTTGTAGGTCGGCAGGATGCGCACCTCGACCGGCAGCATCAGCGTGACGAAGATCATCCAGAAGAAGAACATCCGGAACGGGAACCTGAAATAGACGATCGCGAACGCGGACAGGAGCGAGATCACGATCTTGCCGATCGCGATCACCAGCGCCGAGATCATGCTGTTCGCCATCATCCGCCACACCGGCGCCGCCGAGTTCCCGGCGCCGTGGAGCAGCGCCTCGCGGTAGTTCTCGATCAGGTGCGGTCCCGGTACCAGCGGCATCGGCGCCGCCAGCACCTCCTCCGCGGTGATCGTCGACGCGACGAACGTCACGTAGACCGGGAACGCGATGACGGCGACGCCGAGCAGCAGCACCGCGTGAGTCAGGACGGTCAGGAACGGCCGGTTCTCGACCATCCCCTCGCGCCGGCCCGCCCCGCGGGCATGCGGGAGCCGCAGCATGCGCGCCAGGAACGGCAGGCGCGCCTTCGGCTCGGGAGCGGTCGACACGTCCATGGGATCAGTACTGCACCTTGCGCTCGACGTAGCGGAACTGGACCACCGTGAGCGCGATCACGATCGCCATCAGGATCACCGACTGCGCGGCCGAGCTGCCGAGGTCGAGCGCCTTGAACCCGTCCTTGTACACCTTGTAGACCAGGATCTCGGTGGCCTGTCCCGGTCCGCCGCCGGTCGCGGCGTCGATGATCGCGAACGTGTTGAAGAACGCGTAGACGATGTTCACGACCAGCAGGAAGAACGTCGTCGGCGAGAGCAGCGGGAAGACGATCGTCACGAACCGCCGGCCCGGACCCGCGCCGTCGATCGCCGCCGCCTCGATCAGCGACTTGGGGATCGACTGCAGCCCGGCGAGGAAGAACAGGAAGTTGTACGAGATCTGGTTCCACACGGCCGCGACCACCACGAGGATCATCGCGTCGGTGCCGTCGAGCAGCGGATCCCACGCGATGCCCAGACCCTTGATCCAGTGGGCGACGATCCCGAGCGTGGGGTTGAACAGGAACAGCCACAGCACGGCGGCGACCGCGTGCGCCACCGCATACGGCCAGATCAGCAGCATCTTGTAGACCCCCGCGCCGCGCAGGGCGCGGTCGGCGAACACCGCGAGGATCAGCGAGATGACCAGCCCGAAGCTCGCCACGAGCACCGAGAACACCGCCGTCACCCGGAACGACGCGAGATAGTGCTCGTCGCGCATCAGCATCGCGAAGTTGTCGAGTCCGACGAACTCGACGTTGATGCCGAACGGATCCTGGTTCAGCAGCGATTGCCAGACGGCCTGCCCGGCCGGCAGGAAGAAGAACACGATGGTGATCGCGAGCTGCGGCGCGACCAGCAGGTACGGCAGCCACCACGAGCGGAAGATGACGCGTTTTTCCACGGCGGCCCGAAAGCGTCAGCGCGTGCGGGCCCGGCGAGGGCCGGACCCGCGCACCGTCGCGTTGCGTTTCATCGCGGCTGCGCGCGCGGCATCACGCCGCGCGCAACGCCGGCTCACTCCCTGGCCGTCCTCTGGAACCGGCGCAGCATCTCGTTGCCGCGCGCCACCGAGTTGTCGAGCGCCTTCTTCGCGTCCTGCTTGCCGGCGAGCATGTTCTCGAACTCCTCCTCGAACATGTCGCGGATCTGCACGAAGCTGCCGAAGCGCAGGCCCTTCGAGTTCGCGGTCGGCGGCTTGTTGAGCATCTGCCGCACCGACACGTCGGTCCCCGGGTTCTTGTCGTAGAAGCCCGCGCTCTTCGTGATTTCGTACGCGGCGGGCGTGATCGGCAGGTAGCCCGTCCTCTGGTGCCACTCGGCCTGCCTCGCCGGGTTGGCGAGGTAGGTGAAGAACCTGGCGACGCCCTTGTAGTCGTTCTTCGGCTTGCCCGCCATCGTCCACAGCGACGCGCCGCCGATGATCGAGTTCTGCGGCGCGCCGGCGACGTCCGCGTAGTAGGGCATGAACGCCACGCCGTACTTGAACTTCGCGTTGCGGTTGATGTTGGCCTGCGCCGCCGACGACGACGTCAGCATCGCGCACTCGCCGCTGTAGAACTTGGCCTCGGCCTCGTTGCGGCGCCCGGCGTAGCTGAAGTAGCCCTTCTTCGACCACTCGGCCAGGTTGCTCCAGTGCTTCACGTGCAGCGGCGTGTTGATCTGGAACACCGTGTCGAGACCGGCCATGCCGTTCTCCTTCGTCGCGATCGGCACGTTGTGCCACGCGCTGAAGTTCTCGACGTGCACCCAAGACGGCCAGCCGGTCGTGTAGGCGCACTGCGACGCGCCGGAGGTCTTGATCCTGGCGGCGGCGGCCATCACCTCGGGCCAGGTCGCGGGCGCGCGGCTGGTGTCGATGCCCGCCTTCTCGAAGACGTCCTTGTTGTAGTAGAACACCGGCGTCGAGCTGTTGAACGGGAACGACAGCATCTGGCCCTTGCTCGTCGTGTAGTAGCCCGCGACCGACGGTATGTAGGCCTTCTGGTCGAACTTCTCGCCGGCCTCGACCATCACCTGCTGAACCGGCAGGATCGCGCCCTTCGCGCCCATCATCGTCGCGGTTCCGACCTCGAACACCTGCAGGATGTGCGGCGCGTTGCCGGCGCGGAACGCGGCGATCGCGGCGGCCATCGATTCCGGATAGGCGCCCTTGTAGACCGGGACGACCTTGTAGTCCTTCTGGCTCTCGTTGAATCCCTTGGCGAATTCGTTGACGCGATCGTTGAGCGCGCCGGTCATCGAGTGCCACCACTGGATCTCGGTCTGGGCGGACGCGGAGGTCGCGGCGCCGACGATGGCGGCCGCCAGGACCGCGCGGACGAAGCGATTGCTGCGATGCGACATGATTCCTCCTCGGGAAACGCAGGGCCGGGCGTTCTGCCCTTGTCGGGGGACGATTCTATTGCATATCGGCACCGGCGAGGCAAGGCGTGCGGACGTCGGTCCGCGGTTCGACCGCGCCGGTCGACGTTCGGAGGGACCGGCGCACCTCGCGAGCGGGTCGCCGAAACGTCGCCGCCGCGAACGTCGACGCCTTCCGTCGGGGCCGGGACCGCGCGGCGCTCCCGCGGGCAGCGCGCGCCGCCCGCGTCGCGCATCCTGTGAAACGCCGGCGGGTGCGCGATCGCGGCGGCGTCAGTCCGCGTGCCCCGGCTGCGGCTCCGCCAGGTGCGCGGTCCCGGCGAAGGCGGGCTCGACGCGCGTGCGTCCCGCCAGCAGCGTGTAGGCGGTCGGCACGACGAACAGCGTGAGCAGCGTGCCGAACGCCATGCCGCCGACGATCACCCAGCCGATCTGCGTGCGCGACTCCGCGCCGGCGCCGTGCGCCAGCGCCAGCGGCAGCGCGCCCAGCACCATCGCGCCGGTGGTCATCAGAATCGGCCGCAGGCGCAGCGTCGAGGCGTCGATCACCGCGTCGACGAGCGACTCGCCCTTCGCGCGGAGCTGATTGGAGAACTCGACGATCAGGATGCCGTGCTTGGTGATGAGGCCGACCAGCGTCACGAGTCCGACCTGGCTGTAGATGTTGAGCGTGCCGCCGGCGAGCCACAGCGTGAGGAGCGCGCCGCTCATCGACAGCGGCACCGACAGCATGATGACGAACGGGTGAACGAAGCTCTCGAACTGCGCCGCGAGCACCAGGTAGATGAACAGCAGCGCGAGCACGAACGTGAAGTAGATCTCGCCGCCGGACTTCCTGAATTCGCGCGACTGGCCGTCGAGATCGGTCTGCGCGGTCGGAGGCAGCACCGCCTTCGCCGCGGCGTCCATCGCCCTGAGCCCGTCGTCGACCGTGTAGCCGGGCGCGAGCGTCGCGGTCACCTTCACCGCGCGCAGCCGGTTGAAGTGGTTGAGCGACTGCGGCGCCACGCCCTCCTTGACGTCGACGAGGTTGGACAGCTGGACCATCTCGTTGTTGCGTCCGCGCACCCAGGTCTCGCTGATGTCGGCGGGCCTCGTCCGGTCGATCGGCGCGAGCTGCACCATCACGTCGTACTGCTCGCCGTCGCGCTTGAAGCGCGTGACCTGCCGGCCGCCCAGCATCGTCTCGAGCGTCCGGCCGACCGTGTCCACGTTGACCGCGACGTCCGAGAGCTTGTCGCGGTTGATCGTCACGCGCACCTCGGGCGTGTTGAGCCTCAGGTCGGTCTGCAGGTTCTGCAGGCCCGGGTACTTGCGCGCCTCGTCGATGACGCGCTCGACGATGCGCTGCAGCTCCGCGTAGGGGACCTGCGCCATGATCACGTAGTCGACCGGCTGCGACCTGAACGACTGGCCGAGCGACGGCGGATTCAGCGGGAACGCGATCGCGCCGGGGATACTCGCGAGCTTGGGCCGCAGCTCGTCGGCGATCTCCTGCTGGCGACGCTCGCGCTCTTCCCAGGGCTTGAGGCGCAGGATCGCGTTGCCGTCGACGACGGTCGGGAAGCCGGAGAACGCCGTGTACGCCGCCGCCTCGGGCACCTGCGCGTAGAACGCCTCGATCGGCTTCACGACGTCGCTCGTGTACTGCGGCGTCGCCCCCTGCGGCGCGGTGACGATCCCGAACACGACGCCGCGGTCCTCCGACGGCGCGAGCTCCGACTTGAGCGTCGTGAAGAGCGCGGCGCCGAGCAGCGCCACCGCGGCCCACCCGGCGACGATCACCCAGCGATGGCGCAGCGCAGCCCCGAGCGCGCGGCGATAGCCGCCCGTGAGCGCCACGAGCCCCGATTCGACCAGGTTGTAGAGGCGCGAGTGCTTCTTCTCGTGCTTGAGCAGCACCGAGCACATCATCGGCGTCAGCGTCAGCGCGACGAAGCCGGACACCAGCACCGCGCCGGCGAGCGTCAGCGCGAACTCGATGAACAGGCGCCCGGTCCGCCCGGTCGCGAACGCGAGCGGCGCGAACACCGACGCGAGCGTGAGCGTCATCGCGAGCACCGCGAAGGCGATCTCCCGCGCGCCCTGGATCGCGGCCTGCTTGCGCGGGACGCCTTCCTCGACGTGGCGGAAGATGTTCTCCAGCATCACGATCGCGTCGTCGACGACCAGTCCGATGGCGAGCACCATCGCGAGCAGCGACAGCGTGTTGATGGTGAAGCCGAACAGGTACATGAGCCCGAACGCGCCGATCAGCGACACCGGGATCGTGACGATCGGGATCAGCGTCGCGCGGAGGCTGCGCAGGAACAGGAAGATGACGAGCACGACGAGCAGGATCGCCTCGCCGATCGCCTGGAACACCGACCTGATCGACCGGTCGATGAACACCGACGTGTCGTAGGCGACCACCAGCCGCATCCCCGACGGCATCCCCGCGTTGATGTGGACGACCTCGGCGCGCACCGCGTTCGACAGGTCGAGCGGGTTCGCGACCGCCTGCTTGATCACGCCGATGTTGAGCGAGGGCTTGCCGTTGAAGCGCGAGATCGTGCGCTCGTCGATCGCGCCGATCGTCGCGGTGCCGACGTCGCGGATGCGCACCGGGTAGCCCCCGACGTTGGCGACGATGATGCTGCCGAACTGCTCCGGCGTCTGAAGGTCGGTCTCGGCGACCACGGTGAACTCGCGCGTCTGCGACTCGATCCGCCCGGCCGGGATCTCGGCGTTCTGCCGGCGGATCGCGTCCTCGACGTCCTGCACGGTGAGGCGGTAGCCGGCGAGCCGCGTGCGGTCGAGGTTGATCCGCATCGACACCTGCCGCTCGCCGAAGATGCGGACGTCCGCCGCGCCGGGCAGCACCGAGAGGCGCGGCTGCACGTAGCGCTTGACGTAGTCGGACGCCTCGAGCGGCGTCAGGTTGCCGGCCTCGACGGCGATGTAGATGATCGGCTGCGAGTCGGACTCGACCTTCGCGATCACCGGCTCGTCGAGCGTGTCGGGCAGCTTCGCGCGCACGCGCGACACCTTGTCCCGCACGTCCGCGGCCGCGCTGTCCGGATCGCGCTTCAGCGTGAAGCGGACGTTGATCCGGCTCTGCTCGGAGCGGCTCTGCGAGGTCATCACCTCGACGCCCTCGATGCCGGCGAGCGAGTCCTCGAGGACCTTGGTGACCTGCGACTCGACCACCTCCGCCGACGCGCCGCGGTAGGTCGTGTTGACGCTCACCACCGGCTCGTCGATGCGCGGGTACTCGCGCACCGCGAGTCGCGTGTAGGAGATCAGGCCGATCAGCAGGACGATCAGCGACAGGACGGTCGCGAAGACGGGACGGCGGATGCAGATCTCGGGCAGCTGCATGGCGGCGGCCGGTCAGCCCTTCTTGGCGGGCGATGCGCCCGGCGCGGGCGGGCGGCCCGGGGCGCCGTTCTTCGCGGCATCCGGCGCGATGCCGTCCTGCACGCCGTCGGCGGCGGTCTGCGTCAGCGGACGCGCGAGCGTCACCGGGACGCCGTCGCGCACCTTGAGCTGGCCGGCGACGAGGACGACGTCCTCGGGACCGAGTCCCTGGCGGATCTCGACGCGTCCGTCGCCGCGCTGGCCGATCTCGACGCGCGCGCGCTGCGCCTTGCCGTCGACGACGCGGAACACGTACTGCTCGGTGCCGAGCGGCACGAGCGCCTGCTCGGGCACGACGAGCGCGTCCAGCCGGTCCGACGTGATGAGGCGCACGCGGGCGAACATGCCCGGGCGCAGCGACGTGTCGGGATTGAACACCTGCGCGCGGATCACGATGGCGCGGCCGGCCGCATCGACGAGCGGGTTGATCGCCAGGACGCGTCCCGCGTAGGTCCGCTCGGGAATCGCGTCGAGCGAGATCTCGAGCGCCTGCCCGGCGCGCACCTGCTTCATGTAGACCTCGGGCACGCGGAAGTCGACCTTGAGCGGGTCGATCGCCTCGAGGTTCACGAGATCGGCGCCTTCCTTCACGTAGTCGCCCAGCGACACCTGCCGCAGCCCGATGATCCCGGAGAACGGCGCCTTGATCACGGTCTTCGCGAGCTTCGCCTCGGCGACGGCGAGCGCGGCGTCGGCGACCTTCATGTTGTTCTCGGCCTCGTCGCGCGCCTGCCCCGAGATGAAGTTGCTCTTCGCGAGGTCGACCGCGCGGTCGTACTTGGACTTCGCGAGCGTCGTGTTCGCGCGCGCCTGCTGGACCTCGGCGTCGTTGACGGTCGAGTCGAGGCGCACGAGCAACGCGCCCTTTTGCACGCGCTGCCCCTCGGCGAAGGCGATCGCGCTGATCCGCCCGGCCACCTCGGGCCGGAGGGTGACCGACTCGTCGGAGCGCAGGCTGCCGACCGCCGTGATGGCCTGCGGCAGCGACGCGCGCACGACCCTGACGGCCTCCACGGTGACGGCCGCCGGTGCCGCTGCGGGCGCCACCGCACCGGAGGACGACGGCGAACTGCCGGGACCGCCGGGCCGTTTCTGGCCGATCCAGTAGCCGCCGCCCGCGGCGAGTCCGGCGGCGGCGATGACCAGGGCGGCGATGGCGGCTTTGCTCATGGACGGGGCGGGCGGGCGCCAGTCGCGCGGCGCCAGGGCAAAGTGTTCATTATGGGTCACCGGTGAGGGGGCCGCAAACCGGGAGTCCCCCTTGGTAGAATCGCGGGCCCGCCGCTCCCCGGCTCCCCGACTGCCCCTGTGACCGCCACGATCCTTCGACGTTCCCTCGCCCTCGCGCGACCGGCCGCCTGCGCACTTCTCGCGCTGGCCACCGCGCTCGCCGTCCCCCACGCCGTCGCGCAGTCGTTCCCGTCGAAGCCGGTCAGGCTCGTGATCCCGTTCCCGCCGGGCGGCTCGCTCGACAACATCGGGCGCCTGCTCGCGCACAAGCTCTCCGAAGGGTGGGGACAGCAGGTGGTGATCGAGAACCGCCCCGGCGCGGGCGGCAACATCGGCGCCGACGCGGTCGCGAAGTCGCCGGCGGACGGCTACACGGTCGTGATGGGCGCGCTGTCGACCCACGCCGTCAACCCGAACCTCTACGCGAAGATGCCCTACGACGCGGCGCGCGACTTCGCGCCGATCTCGCTCGTCGCGATCACGCCCAACGTGCTGATCGTCAACGCCGCGTCCCCGGCCGCCTCGCTGCAGGACCTCATCGCGATCGCGAAGGCGAACCCCGGCAGGACGAACTTCGGCTCGGGGAGCAACGGCAGCGCCGGTCACCTCGCGGGCGAGCTGTTCAAGCTCGAGACCGGCACCGACGTCATGCACATCCCGTACAAAGGCGGCGCGCCCGCGCTGCAGGCGCTGCTCGCCGGCGACACCCAGTTCATGTTCGACAACCTCGCGAACGCGATGGCGCAGGTCAAGGGGGGCAAGGTGCGCGCGCTCGCCGTCACGACCGCGCAGCGCAGCAAGCTCGCGCCCGACCTGCCGACGATGGCGGAGGCCGGCATGCCGGGCTTCGACATCTCGACCTGGTTCGGATTGCTCGCACCCGCCGGCACGCCGCCGGAGGTGATCGCGAAATGGAACGCCGACGTCGTCAGGGCGCTCAACTCGCCCGATGTCCGCGAGAAGATGCTCGCGCAGGGGGCCGACCCGTCGCCGACGACGGCCGCCGGGTTCGCGTCGTTCATCGCGAGCGAGCGCGAGAAGTACGCGCGGATCGTCAAGGCGAGCGGCGCCAGGGTCGACTGATGTCCGCGGAGCGCACCGGTCGGAGCGGTCGCCTCGGCCGACGTGCAGGCATCGCGGCCGATCGCGCCCGGCGCCGCCCGACCGGCGAATGTTCGATTCGGCCGGCACGCGCCGGTGCGTCCGGGTCCCGTGCCGCGACGAGGACATCGGTGCGGACGGCCGCCGACCCGGCATCGATTCGAATGAAGCGTGACCCCGGCGCCCGATCGGCCGCGAGGAGGAATTCCGTGAACCGTCGCACTCTGGTCGCCGCCTTCGCGGCCTCGCTCGCCATCGCCGCGTCGCCGTTCGCGCACGCGCAGCCCGCATGGCCGTCGAAGCCGATCCGCATCGTGGTGCCGTTCCCGCCAGGCGGCACGACCGACATCCTCGCGCGCGCCGCCGCGCAGAAGATGACCGAGGCGTGGAAGGAGCAGGCGGTCGTCGACAACCGGCCGGGCGCCGCCGGCAACATCGGCGCGGAGCTGGTCGCGAAATCGCCCGCCGACGGCTACACGATGCTGATGGGCACCGTCGGCACGCACGCGATCAACGCGAGCCTGTACGCGCGCATGCCCTACGACCACGTCAGGGACTTCGCGCCGGTGATCCTGGTGGCGGCGGTGCCGAACGTGCTCGTCGTCCATCCGTCGGTGCCGGCGAACTCGGTCGCCGAGCTGATCGCCTACGCGAAGGCGAACCCGGGCAAGCTCAACTTCGCGTCGTCCGGCAGCGGCACGTCGATCCACCTCGCGGGCGAGCTGTTCAAGGTGACGACCGGCGCGCAGATGCAGCACATTCCGTACAAGGGCAGCGCGCCGGCGATCGCCGACCTCCTCGGCGGGCAGGTGCAGCTCATGTTCGACAACCTGCCTTCCGCGCTCCCGCACATCCGCGCCGGGAAGCTGCGCGCGCTGGGCGTGACCAGCGCGCGGCGCGCGCCGGCCCTGCCCGACCTGCCGACGATCGCGGAGTCGGGGCTTCCCGGCTTCGAGGCGTCGAGCTGGTTCGGGCTGGTCGCGCCGGCAGGCACGCCGCCCGAGGTCGTCACGAAGGTCAACGGCGAGGTCGCGCGCTGGCTCGCGACGCCGGAGGCCAGGGAAAAGCTGCTGGCGCAGGGGGCGAACGCCGCGGGCGGCACGCCCGACGACTTCGCGCGCCACATCGCGGCCGAGACCGCGAAATGGCAGCAGGTGGTCAAGGCGTCGGGCGCGAAGGTGGACTGACAACGCGGGGCGCGCGTCAGGCGCGCCACGCTCCCCACGCGAACGCCGCCCAGCCGGCGAGGAATGCGGCGCCGCCGAACGGCGTGACCGCGCCCAGGCCGCGCGCGCCGGTGAGTGCGAGCAGGTAGAGGCTGCCCGGGAACAGCGCGACGCCCGCGACGAACAGCCACGCGGCGGCGCCGACCGCGGAGGCGCCGGGCCTGTGCATCAGCAGGAGCCCGGCGGCGACGAGCGCGAGCGCGTGCCAGCCGTGGTACTGGACCGCGGTCTGCCAGACAGCCGCCATGTCGGGCGACAGGCGCGACCTGAGCGCATGCGCGCCGAAGGCGCCGAGCGCCACGGCCGCGAGGGCGAGAAGCGCGCCGAGCGCGAGCGCGAGCCTGGCTGTCATCGGGGATTCCGGGAAGCGATCCGCGTTTCGTCTAGAATTCTCCGTTCCCCGGCCCCGCGCCGCAACTCCTCGCAGGAAGTGCCCTCATGAGCATCAAGCGTCACCACGTCGGCAAGCGGCTCTCTGCCATGGTCGTCCACGAGGCGACCGGCACGATCTACCTCGCCGGCCAGGTTGCCGACGACCCGAAGGCCGACCTCGCCACGCAGACGCGCCAGGTGCTGGCGGCGATCGACAGGCTGCTCGCCGAGGCCGGCAGCGACAAGGCGAAGCTCCTCTCCGCCACGATCTTCCTGCCGGACATGGCCGACTTCGCGGCGATGAACGCCGTCTGGGAAGCGTGGGTGCCGCAGGGGCACACGCCCGCGCGCGCGACCGTGCAGGCGAAGCTGGCCGATCCCGACCTCAAGGTCGAGATCCAGGCGATCGCCGCGCGGTGAGCTGGCGCCGGATCGCGCGACCGCCTCGCCCGTCCCACCCCGATCCTGATAACGTAGCCGTCATCGACGCCCCTGCGATCGCTTCCGCCCGCCCCATGACACCGCCCGTCGATCCCGCCATCGCCCGCGCCGTGCCGTCGGCCGCGACGCGCAGCGATCCGGCCCCTGCGGCCGCCGCCGCGAAGGCGCCGGTGACGCGCGCGGACTTCGACCGGCTGATGGTCCCGTGCTACGCGCCGGCGCCGTTCGTCCCGGTGCGCGGCGAGGGTTCGCGCGTGTGGGACCAGCAGGGACGGATGTACATCGACTTCGCGAGCGGCGTCGCGGTCACCGCGCTCGGGCACTGCCATCCGGCGATGGTCCGCGCGCTCGACGAGCAGGCGCGCACGCTGTGGCACGTGTCGAACTGGTTCACCAACGAGCCGGCGCTGCGGCTCGCGCAGCGGCTCGTCGGCGCGACGTTCGCCGAGCGCGTGTTCTTCTGCAACTCGGGCGCCGAGGCGAACGAGGCGGCGCTCAAGCTCGCGCGGCGCTACGCGCACGACCGCCACGGCCCGCACAAGGTACGCGTCATCTCGACGCTCAACGCGTTCCACGGGCGCACGCTGTTTACGGTCACCGCCGGCGGCCAGGCGAAGTATTCGCAGGGCTTCGGTCCGAGCCCGGCCGGCATCACCCACATCCCGTACAACGACGTCGCGGCGCTCGAGGCGGCGTTCCGCGACGAGGGCGGCGACGACATCTGCGCCGTGATCCTCGAGCCGATGCAAGGCGAAGGCGGCATGACACCCGGGACGCCGGCGTTCCTGCAGGCGGCGCGTCGCCTGTGCTCCGGGCACCGGGCGCTGCTGATCCTCGACGAGATCCAGAGCGGGATGGGACGCACCGGCGCGCTCTTCTCGTACATGCAGAAGGGCATCGTGCCCGACATCCTCACGACGGCCAAGGGGCTGGGCGGCGGATTCCCGATCGGCGCGATGCTGACCACCGACGAGATCGCCAGCGTGTTCTCGGTCGGCGTCCACGGCACGACCTACGGCGGCAACCCGCTTGCCTGCGCGGTCGCGGGCGCGGTGTTCGACGCGATCAACACGATCGAGGTCCTCGATGGCGTGAAGGCGCGCCACGCGCTGTTCGTCGAGGGCCTGAAGGCGATCAACGTCCGCCGCCGCGTGTTCCGGGACATCCGCGGCGAGGGCGTCTGGATCGGCTGCGAGCTCGACGACCCATGGCGCGGCAAGGCGTTCGCCGTGATGCAGGCGGCCAGCGACGCGGGGCTGCTGGTACTGATGGCCGGCCCCGACGTCGTGCGGCTGGCGCCGTCGCTCGTCATCTCGCTGGACGAGATCCTCGAGGGCCTCGCGCGGCTCGAGACCGCGCTTCGTCGCGCGCTCGACCAGGGGTCGTAGACGCCTTTCCGGCGCAATGGTACGCCCTGCGAACCGGCTTCCGGAAAGGCGTCACTGACGCAGTGTTCATCGTCCGACCGATCGCGCGAGGCGACCTGCCCGCGGTGCTCGCGCTCTCCGAGCGCACCGGCTCCGGCCTCACGACGCTGCCGGCGAGCCGCGAGCGGCTCGCGGAGCGCATCGAGGCCTCGATCGCCTCGTTCGCCGGCACGTCGCCGCGCGCGGACGAGTGCTACATGTTCGTGCTCGAGGACGCCGGCAGCGCCGCCGGAAGCCGCGTCGCGGGCATCAGCGCGATCGAGGCGGCGGTGGGCCTCGACGAGCCCTGGTACAACTACCGCGTCGGAACGCTGGTGCACGCGTCGCGTGCACTCGACGTCTACACGGCGGTGCCGACGCTGTTCCTGTCCAACGACCATACCGGCCACACCGAGCTCTGCACGCTGTTCGTCGATCAGGCGTTCCGCCACGGCCACAACGGCCCGCTGATCGCGAAGAGCCGCCTCCTGTTCATCGCCGAGTTCGCCGATCGCTTCGGCGACAAGTTGATCGCCGAATTGCGCGGGCCGCTCGATGCCGACGGGCGCTCGCCGTTCTGGGAGGGGCTCGGCCGGCACTTCTTCTCGATGGAGTACTCGACCGCCGACTACCTGACCGGCATCGGCCAGAAGTCGTTCATCGCCGAGCTGATGCCGAAGCACCCGGTCTACGTGAACCTGCTGCCGACGGCCGCGCGCGACGCGATCGGCGCCGTGCACGCCGACACCGAGCCGGCGCGCCGGATGCTCGAGCAGGAGGGCTTCCGCTACGAGGGCTACGTCGACATCTTCGACGCCGGCCCGACGGTCGAGGCGTTCCGCGACAACGTCGACGCGGTGCGCCGCTCGCGCGTGCTGCCGGTGACGCTCGACGAGGACGACCCGGTGCCGGACAATCCGGTGGCGGGCGTTCGCTGGCTCGTCGCGAACCGCGACTTCGCGGGCTTCCGTGCGCTCCTCGCGATCGCGCCGACGCGCGTCGACCGCTTCCCCCTCAGGCCTTACGCGGCGGCGGCGCTGGGCGTTGGCGAAGGCGACACGGTGCGCGCCGTGCCGCTCGCGACCTCCGACCGCTGAACCGGCGCGCCATGGGCATCGACGTCCAGTTCGACGGCCTTCCCGGCCCGACGCACAACTACTCGGGGATGTCGCGCGGCAACCTCGCCTCCGGGCGGCATGCCGGCAACGCGTCCAACCCGCGCGAGGCCGCGCTGCAGGGGCTCGCCAAGATGCGCGCGATCGCGGCGCGCGGACTCGCGCAGGCGGTCCTGCCGCCGCACGAGCGACCGCACCTGCCGACGCTCCGGGCACTGGGCTTCGGCGGCAGCGACGCCGAGGCGATCGTGCGCGCCGCACGCGAGGCGCCCGCGCTGCTGTCGGCCTGCTCGTCCGCGGCGGCGATGTGGACCGCCAACGCGGCGACGGTGAGCGCGTCGGCCGACACCGCCGACGGCCGCGTGCATTTCTCGCCCGCCAACCTCGCCTCGCTCCTGCACCGGTCGATCGAGGCGCCGACGACGACCGCGGTGCTCCGCGCCATCTTCGCCGACGGGCGCCGCTTCGCCGTGCACGATCCGCTGCCTGCCGCGTCGCACACCGGCGACGAAGGCGCGGCGAACCACACGCGCTTCGCCGGCCCGGGCGGGAGCGATCCCGGCGTCGAGCTGTTCGTGCACGGGCGCAGCGCCTTCGCCACCGACGCGCCCGCTCCTCGCCGATTTCCGGCGCGCCAAACGCGCGAGGCGTCGGAGGCGATCGCGCGGCGGCACGGCCTCGACCCGGCGCGCACGCTGCACGTGCAGCAGAACCCCGACGCGATCGACGCCGGCGTGTTCCACAACGACGTGATCGCCGTCGGCCAGGCACGGACGCTGCTCGTGCACGAGGACGCCTGGATCGACACCGGCGGAACGCTCGCGACGCTCGCCGGGCGGGTCGGCCAGGCGTTCCGCGCCGACGTCGTGCGCCGCGACGAGCTGCCGGTCGACGAGGCGGTGTCGACCTACCTGTTCAACAGCCAGCTCCTCGAGCAACCGGACGGGCGCCTGCTGCTGGTCGCGCCGGCCGAGGTGCGCGAGAACGCGCGCGCGGCCGCGGTGCTGGACCGCTGGACCGCGCCGGGCGGGCCCGTGGCCGAAGCGCTGGTCCTCGACCTGCGGCAGAGCATGCGCAACGGAGGCGGACCGGCGTGCCTGCGCCTGCGCGTTCCGCTGACGCGCGGCGAGCGCGCCGCGGTCGGCGCCCGCGTGTTCATCGACGAATCGCTCGCCGCCGACCTCGATGCGTGGATCCGGCGGCACTATCGCGACCGGCTCACCCCCGCCGACCTCGCCGATCCGACGCTGCTCGACGAATCGCGCCGCGCGCTCGACGAGCTCACGGCGCTGCTCGCCCTGCCGTCGGTCTACCCGTTCCAGCGCGACGCCGGTTGACGGCGTGCGACGCGCGGTCCGCGACGGTCGGCGCTCGCGGCCGCGGCCACGTCCCTGGTCGAGCCCGGCACGCGGACGGTGCGCGCCCACTTCGCCGTGATCGCGCGCGGCGCGGACCTCGCGACGCTCGCGCCCGCCGCGCCGCCGGCGCGCCTCGCGAGGACCGACGTCGTGCATGCCCGACGCAGGCTCCACGAGCCGCTCGCGGTGGACCGGTTCGGGCCATTCCGCGCGACCGGCGCGTTGATCGCGATCGACGAGGCAACGCGTCGCACGGTCGCGGCGGGCACGATCGATGCGTGAGCGATCCGCGATCGCGACATCGCGCGCCGTCCGTCAGAACCGGTTGACCGCGAGCGCGTCGCGCGACTAGACTTCACGCAGGTTGCGGCGAGCCCATGCCGGAACCGGCTCCGCGATGCTCGGACAGGAACGAGGGGCGGTCATTTCGGTGACCGCCCTTCTCTTTTCGGGGAACGGCGAGGCGCGGCGATCGGCCCGTCGGGCAAGCTCTCTCCCCGCGTGAGGGAGGACACGGAGCCCGGGCCGGCGCGACGCGGCCCGTCATCGACGCTCGCCTATCGCGCGTCCGCGGCGACCGCGCCCTGCGCCGATTCCATCGCCGCCAGCGCCGTCATGTTGACGATCCGCCTCACCGTGGACGACGGCGTCAGGATGTGCACCGCGGCCGCCGCACCGAGCAGGATCGGCCCGACGGTGATGCCTTTTCCGCCGGTCACCTTGAGCACGTTGAACAGGATGTTCGCGGCGTCGAGGTTCGGCATCACCAGGATGTTCGCCGCGCCGCGGAGCGTCGTGTCGGGCAGGAACGTGCGGCGGATGCTCTCCGACAGCGCGGCGTCGCCGTGCAGCTCGCCCTCGCATTCGACGTCGGGAGCATTCCGCGCGAAGATCTCGCGCGCCTGCCGCATGCGCCGCGCGGACGGCCGGTCGCTCGAGCCGAACATCGAGTGCGACAGGAACGCGACCTTGGGCGGCAGTCCGAAGCGGCGGACCGCCTTGGCGGCCATCGCCGCGATCTCCGCGAGCTGCTCGGCCGAGGGCTCGTCGTTCACGAACGTGTCGGCGATGAAGATCGTGTGCTCGGGCAGCATCAGCGCGTTGAGCGCCGCCAGCGTCGTCGCGCCGGGCACGGGCCCGATGATGTCGCGCAGGTGCTCGAGGTGGTCGTGGAAGCCGCCGACGAGCCCGCACAACAGCGCGTCGGCGTCGCCGCGCCGGACCATCATCGCGCCGATCGTCGTCGTCGATCGGCGCAGCGCCGCCTTCGCCATGTCCGGCGTCACGCCGTGCCGGCCCATCATCCGCTGGTAGTCGGTCCAGTAGTCGCGGTATCGGGGGTCGTCCTCCGGGTCGACGATCTCGACATCGGCGCCCGCCCGGAATCGCAGTCCCGCACGCTCGATCCGCGTCGCGATCACCGCCGGCCTCCCGATCAGGATCGGGCGGGCGAGCCGCTCGTCGAGGACGACCTGCACCGCGCGCAGCACGCGCTCGTCTTCCCCTTCCGCGTACGCGACGCGTTGCGCGCAGGCGCGCGCGCCCTCGAACACCGGGCGCATGAACATAGCCGTGTGCGCGACGAAGCGCGTCAGCGACTGGCGGTAGCGATCGAGATCCTCGATCGGCCGCGTCGCGACGCCCGACTCCTGCGCCGCCTTCGCGACCGCCGGCGCGATGCGCAGGATCAGGCGCGCGTCGAACGGCTTCGGGATGATGTAGTCGGGGCCGAAGGCGAGCTCCTGCCCGGCGTACGCCGCCGCGACCTCGTCGCTGATCTCGGCCTTGGCGAGCGCGGCGATCTCGCGCACGCACGCGAGCTTCATGGCCTCCGTGATCGCCGTCGCCCCCGCGTCGAGCGCGCCGCGGAAGATGTACGGGAAGCACAGCACGTTGTTGACCTGGTTCGGATAGTCCGACCGGCCGGTCGCCATGATGCAGTCGGGGCGCGCGGATTTCGCGATCTCGGGCCGGATCTCGGGCTCGGGATTGGCGAGCGCGAGGATGATCGGCCGCGGCGCCATCGTCGCGACCATGTCCGCGGTGAGCACGCCCGGCGCCGAGCAGCCGAGGAACACGTCGGCGCCGTCGACGATGTCGGCGAGCGTGCGCGCGTCGGTCTCCTGCGCGTAGCGCTGCTTCGACTCGTCCAGCCCGGTGCGCCCGGTGTGCAGCACGCCCTTGCTGTCGACCACGAGGATGTTGCGCGGGGTCGCGCCGAGCGCGACGATCAGGTCGAGGCACGCGATCGCCGCCGCGCCGGCGCCCGACACGGCGAACCTCGCATCGCCGATCGACCGTCCGGTGAGCTCGAGGCTGTTCAGGATCGCCGCGGACGAGATGATCGCGGTGCCGTGCTGGTCGTCGTGGAAGACCGGGATCTTCAGCCGCTCGCGCAGCTTTCTCTCGACGTAGAAGCACTCCGGCGCCTTGATGTCCTCGAGGTTGATGCCTCCCAGCGTCGGCTCGAGCGCGGCGATCACCTCGACCAGGCGCTCCGGGTCCTTCTCGGCGAGCTCGAGGTCGAACACGTCGATGCCCGCGAACTTCTTGAACAGGCAGGCCTTGCCTTCCATCACCGGCTTGCCCGCGAGCGGGCCGATGTCGCCCAGGCCCAGGATCGCCGTGCCGTTGGTCACGACGCCGACCAGGTTCGCGCGCGAGGTCAGCTCGGCGGCGAGCGCGGGGTCGTCCTGGATCGCGAGGCAGACATAGGCGACGCCGGGCGAATAGGCGAGCGACAGGTCGCGCTGGTTCGCGAGCGGCTTGGTCGGCGTGACCGAGATCTTTCCGCGACCAGGGCTGTGGTGGTACTCGAGCGCGGCGTCGCGCAGCGCTTCCTCGGCGGGTGTGAGCTTGAGCGACAGCTTCTCCATCCGACTTCCTCCTTGCCCGGCACGGCGCCCCGGCGACGCCTCGACACGATTCTACGCGCCGGGTCGCGGCGGCGCGCGAACCCGGCCGGCGCGACTCAGGCGTCGACGGCGGACGGCAGGCGCATGTGGCGGCGCAGCGGCGAGCGCACGGTCGCGGCAGCCGCCAGCGCGAGGCCGAGCCCGCCGATGCACAGCAGCGTCGCGCGGAGCCCGATCAGCGTGGCCAGCGCGCCGCCGGCGAGCGAGCCCAGCGGCGCGGCCGCGACCGTCAGGAAGCGCATCGTCGCGGTCATGCGGCCGAGCAGCCGGTCGGGCGTGATCGCCTGGCGCAGCGACAGGTACTGGACGCCGAACATGACGCCGCCGAAGTCGAACAGCAGCATCGCGAGCCCGAGCGCGATCGTCGCGATCCATGCCGGCCCGGCGACGAGCCCGTAGAGCTGCCACGCGACGGCGGTCGCGGTCAGCGCGTGCACGATCATCGGCCCGACG
Source organism: Burkholderiales bacterium (assembly GCA_905339295.1). Taxonomy (GTDB): domain Bacteria; phylum Pseudomonadota; class Gammaproteobacteria; order Burkholderiales; family Casimicrobiaceae; genus VBCG01. The sequence goes on along the minus strand of CAJPFI010000020.1, from coordinate 27,144 downwards.
CCGTAGCGCGCCGCCAGCCGCTCGGCGGTCGCGGCGGCGACGATGCAGCCCAGACCGCCGAACATGTAGGCCAGCCCGATCGCTCCCGCCGACAGCCCGAGTTCGCGCGTCGCGAACAGGATGAGCACTGCGATCTGCGCGTGGTGCAGCAGCTGCCACAGTCCCGCGAGCCAGGCGAGCGACCACAGCGTCGCGTTGCGGCGCACGAGCTTCAGCCCCTCGACGATCTCGTGAACGATGCCGGGACGCGGTCCGGGGTGCGGGACGTCGCTCGGCACCGAGAGCCTGCGCAGCATGACCGCCGACGCGAGGAATGCCGCCGCGTCGGCGAGGATCGCGAACGGCGCGGTCAGCGCCTGGATCAGCACGCCGGCGAAGCCGGGACCGACGAGCGCCGACCCGGTCTCGCCGAGCGAGATCTTCGCGTTCGCCTCGACCAGTCGCCTGCGTCCGGCCATTCTCGCGAGCAGCACCTGGTAGGCCGCGCCGCCGACGACGTTCTGGATGCCGCAGAAGAAGCCGACCGCGTAGAGCACCTCGATCGAGAGCCGACCGGTGAACGCGGCGAGCGGGATCACCGCGAGCGCGAGCGCTCGGCTCAGGTTGGCGACGATGACGATCGGCAGCTTGCGGACGCGGTCGAGCAGCACGCCCGCCTGCAGCGAGAACAGCGCGAACGGCAGCGTCTCCAGCGCGACCAGCACGCCCATCTCGAGCGGCGTGGCGTGCAGCAGGATCGCGGCGGTCAACGGCAGCGCGAGATGGGTGACCTGCGCGCCGAACGACGTGATCGTCAGCGACGCCCACATGCGGCGGAAGTCGGCGGACAGCCACAGCCCGGTGAACGTTCGGCGAAACCGTCTTTGCAGCGCGTTCATCGTCGTTCCACCGTTCCGGCCTTCGGGTCGCCGGGGCGCGGATCGCGCGCCCGGACGTCGGCTGCGGCGGGAACGGGGCGGCGGGAACGCCGACCCGGGAGCCCGCCGATACCCGGCGGGATCTCCGTCGGGAAAGCTAGGGCTTCGGGGAAAGGCCGGACGTCACGCCCGGCGGAACGGCGATCCCGACGCTCCACGCGCGCGAGATCGCCGCGATCGCGTTCGCGGTCGTCGTCGGTTGCGGCGGGAATCGGGACACGGGTCGCTCAGCGGAATGGCTGCGAGCGGAAAGTCTACGCCCCGCGGGGCGTACAGGGCAACCGCACCGGGGTTTCCTGCGACGCGGGTGTCGTGCGGGCGCAACGGTCGCGGTGATTCGCCCTCCGGTGCCACGTACGCTCCGCGTACCGGGCGTCGCGAGCCGCCGACATCGGCGCGGCGGTCAGTTGCCGGCGCGCTGCGCCGCAACGTCGATGTCGTGGAACTTCCACGGGTGCTCCCAGTAGACGTGCTTGAGGTACCCGCGCACCCACGGTCGCACCAGCGTGTTCTCGTAGCTGTAGACGCCGAGGTCCCAGGGCGCGTAGGCGGCGACGATCCCGGCCATGCGCGCATAGAGCCGGTCCCGCTCCGGACCGTCCCGCAGGAGCTTGCTCCTGCGGTACAGGTCATCGTACTCGTCGTTGCGGAAGCGCGAGTAGTTCGACTGGCCGATGTTGCCGCTGTAGAGCAGCTGCATGAACGCGTCGCCCTCGCCGTACGACGTGATCCAGCCGACCGGCCACATCTGCAGCAGTCCCGCGCGCCCCATCCGCAGGAGCTCGGGGAACTTCTGCTTGACGAAGTCGATGCGGATGCCGACGTCCGTCATGCTGCGCTTCCACAGCTCGTCGCGCTCGCGGTCGCGGTTGGTCGGCGTCGAGCCCATCATCAGCGTGAACGGCTTGCCGTCCGGCAGGTCGCGCCAGCCGTCGCCATCGCGGTCCCGGTAGCCGAAGCGGTCGAGCAGCGCGCGCGCGGTGGCCGGATCGTACGGGGCGCGCACGTCGACCTTCGCGCCGTGGCCCGCGACGTTCGGCGGGATCGGCTGCGTCGCGATCTGCGCCTGCTCCTGCCACCAGACGCGTACCAGGTCCGGCACGTTGAACGCCATCGTGATCGCGCGACGCAGCGCCACCCGCTCGGGCGTGTAGCCGCCCACGACCGGGTCCTCCATGTTGAAGTACGTGTAGGAGAGCGACGGCCGCACCGCGCGGTGCAGCGCGACCTTGCGGCCCGCGTAGTACGCCTTCAGACGGCTGCCGGGGTCGAGCACGTTGCCGACGAGATCGGCGGGAACGTTCGCGTAGTCGAGCGCGCCCGAGTTGAACGCGAGGAGCTGCGGGCCCGACTCCTCGATCACCGAGATCTCGACGCGTCCGACCTGCGGCAGCCGCTTGCCCTTCATCGCGACGGCGATCGCCTGCACCCCGGCGTCCGCGTTCGCCGGCGCCGCGGGAAAGAGCTCCTCCCGGTAACCCGGATTCGCCTCGAGCACGATGCGCTGCCCGCGCCGCCACTCCTTCAGGCGGAACGGCCCCGTGCCGACCGGGTGGGTCATCGCCCATCCCGACGCGTCGCCATGGGACTCGATCACCTCGCGGGCGACCGCCGCCATCGCGACGTGCGACATGTAGCCCTGGAGCACGTAGTCCGGCTCGTTCAGCACGAGCCGGATCGTGTAGCGGTCGACCGCCCTGAGTCCCGGGATCTCCGCGTCGTAGTCGAGCCTGCCGTCGGCCTTCGCCTTCGCGAGCACGCCATCGGCGCCGGCGACCTTGCCGTTGAGGTACCACAGGTACGGCGAGCGCATCCGCGGGTCCAGGAGCCGCTTCCAGGCGTAGACGTAGTCGTGAGCGGTCAGCTCGCGCGGCCGGCCGCCGAACGCCGGGTCGTCGGCGAACCGGATGCCGCGTTTGAGACGGATCGTCCACGTCCGGCCGTCGGCCGAGATCTCGGGCATCGCGGCCGCCGTGTTCGGCACCATCCGGTACGGTCGCGCGAGATAGTCGTAGCTGAACAGCGTGTCGAAGATCGCGCGGTTGACGTGGCTCGAGTAGAGGTCGGAGGTCGCCTGCGGGTCGAACCCGGTCTCCGCGATCGGGATCATGACGCGCAGCGTCTTCGCGGAATCCGCCCACGACGCCGGTTGCGCATGCACGGCCGTCGTCGCCGCCGACGCGGCGATCGCGAACGCGGCGAGCGCCCGGAGTGCGCGGGCCCTGCCCGGCATGACCGCGGGTCCGGCGTCAGCCGGACGCCGTTCCCCGCCCGGCACCACGATCACGTCACTTTCCCGCGGCATGCCGCTTCGCGACGTCGACGTCGAGGTACTGCCAGGGATGCTGCGTGTACCCGCTGTACTTGAACGCGCCGATCCACGGCTGCACGAGCACGTTCTCGTAGCGGAACACCGTGATGTTCCACGGCGCGTAGGCGGTGACGAGCCCGTTCATGCGCTGCATCACGCGCTCGCGCTCGGGCCCGAACGGCATCGAGCGCGCCTGCTCGTAGAGCCTGTCGTACTCGGGAAGGCGGAAGCGCGCGAGGTTGGAGAACCCGCTGCTGGGCCCGTAGAGCAGGCCGAGGAAGCCGAAGCCCTCCGGCGTCGTGGCGATGTTCCCGAGCGTGAACATCTGCAGCTGGCCGAGCCGCGCGGCCTTGAGCAGGTCGGGCCACTTCTGCTTGACGAACTCGATCCTCAGGCCGACGGCGTCGGCGCTGCGTTTGCGCAGCTCGTCGAACTGGCGGTCGATCGCCGACGGGGCGGACGCGAGCTTCAGCACCAGCGGACTGCCGTCGGGCAGCTCGCGGAAGCCGTCGCCGTCGCGGTCCCGGTAGCCGAAGCGGTCGAGCAGCGCCTTCGCTGAGGGCGGGTCGTAGACCTTGCGGCTGACGAGGCTCGGGTCGTGGCCCGACACCGTCGGCGGAACGACCTGCGTCGCGGGGAACGCCTGCCCCTGCCGGATGACGCGCACCTCCTCGTCGACGTTGTAGGCGAGCGAGAACGCGCGCCGCAGCGCGACCTTGTCCGGCGTGTAGCCGCCCACGACCGGGTCCTCCATGTTGAAGTAGGTGTAGGTAATCGCCGGCTGCACGCCGCGCGCGAGCGTGATGCCCCGCCGGGCGAGGCGCGGCTTGAGCTTCGCCGGCGGATCGAGCACGTTCCAGACGAGGTCGACCGGTGCGGCGGCGTAGTCGATCTCGCCCTGCTCGAAGGCGAGCAGGCGCGGATTGCCCTCCTCGATGATGCTGATCTCGACGCGGCCGGCGAACGGCAGGCGCCTGCCCCTGTACTTCGCGACGATTGCGCGGTCCGCCGGATCCGCGCTGTCCGGGAAGCGCTCGTCGCGGAAGCCGGGATTGGCCTCCAGCACGATCTTCTGCCCGCGCCGCCACTCCTTCAGCCGGAAGGGGCCGGTGCCGACCGGGTTCGCCATCACCCAGCCGCTCGCGTCGCCGTAGGCCTCGACGACCTCGCGCGCCACCGCGGACGCCGCCGCCGTCGTCAGGTTCGACATCAGCTCGGTGTCGGGGAAGTTGAGCCGCATGCGTATCGTGTAGCGGTCGATCGCCTGCAGGCCCGCGATCGCCCTGTCGTAGTCGAATCGGCCCCCTTCGCGCGCCGGGGCGACCAGCTCGTCCATGCCCTCGAAGCGGCCGTCGAACATCTGCATCGAGTTGCTGCGCATTCGCGGGTCCATCACGCGCTTCCACGAATACACGTAGTCGTGCGCGGTCAGTTCGCGCTTCTGCCCCTTGAACGCCGGGTCGTCGGCGAAGTGGATGCCCGGCCTGATGCGGATCGTCCACACCTTGCCGCCCTCGGTGACCTCGGGCAGCGCCACCGCGGTGTTGGGCACGAGCCTGTGCGGGCGCGCGAGGTAGTCGTACCTGTACGGCGTGTCGAAGATCACGCGGTTCACCGCGTTCGAGTAGATGTCGCCGGCCGCCTGCGGGTCGAAGCCGGTCTCCGCGGTCGGGAACACCGCGCGGATGACCTTCGCCGGATCGGGCTGCGCCGGTGCGGTCGCGGCGACGCCGGCCGCGAGGAGCGCCACCGCCGCGCGCGCGCGGATCGAGGAGCGCATCACAGGAGCTTCCCGATGTCGGCCTCGATGTCCTTCGGCTCGGTCTTCGGCGCGTAGCGCTCGACGATGTTGCCGTCGCGGTCGACGAGGAACTTGGTGAAGTTCCACTTGATCGCCTCCGAGCCGAGGACGCCCTTCTTCGCGCTCTTGAGGTGCCGGTAGAGCGGCGACGCGCCGTCGCCGTTCACGTCGACCTTCGCGAACAACGGGAACGTCACGCCGTAGTTCAGCTCGCAGAACTCCTCGATCTCGGCCTCGCTGCCCGGCTCCTGCGCGCCGAACTGGTTGCACGGGAAGCCGAGGATCTCGAGCCCCCTGCCGTGGAGCTTCTCGTAGAGCTGCTCTAGCCCCTTGTACTGCGGCGTGAAGCCGCACTTGCTCGCGGTGTTCACGATCAGCAGCACCTTGCCCTTGTACTTCGAGAGCTTCACCGGCTTGCCGTGGATGTCGTCGACGGCGATGTCGTAGATCGTGGCCATGTCAGTCGCCCCGTCGCGGGGTCCGTGTGAGTCCGTCGGCCGCGCGGACCGGCGCCGCGCGCCGTCCGCCCCGCCCTGCCGGAACGAGCGCCCATTATCGCCCGGCGCGGGCATCCGTCCGCGCGGCCAACGGCCTTGGTGCGACCCTTCCGGCACGGTAAAGTTCGTCCCGTCCCCGCCAGGCGTCGACCGTCGTCCGTGAATGCCCTCCACTCGCTCGTCGAGCCGCGTGATCGCGACCTGGGGTCGTTCGTCGTGCGGCGCATCCTGCCGGCGTTCCCGGTCCGCGCCGTCGGCCCGTTCGTGTTCGTCGACCACATGGGGCCGCTCGCGCTTCCGCCCGGCGAGGGCGTCGACGTGCGCCCGCACCCGCACATCGGCCTCGCGACCGTGACCTGGCTGTGGGAAGGGGCGCTGATGCATCGCGACAGCCTCGGCACCGTCCAGCGCATCGCCCCCGGCGAGGTCAACTGGATGAGCGCCGGCCGCGGCATCGTCCACTCGGAGCGAAGCGACGCGGCCGATCGCGCCCGCGGGCCCCGCCTCCACGGCATGCAGACGTGGGTCGCGCTGCCGCGCGGGCTCGAGGAGTCCGCGCCGTCGTTCACGCACGTCGCCGCGAGCGCGTTGCCGGTGATCCGCCACCGCGATGCCGCTGTCACCGTGATCGCCGGCGACGCGTACGGTCACCGCGCGCCGACGCCGACCGTGGTCGACACGCTGTTCGCCGCGGTCGATTTCGCCGCCGCGGGCGAGATCCCGCTCGCGGCCGACCATGAGGAGCGCTCGGTCTACGCGGTCGACTCCGACCTCCGGATCGACGGCGAGACCGTACCGGTGCACCACCTCGGCGTGATCGAGCCGGGGCGCGCGGTGACGCTCTCGGCGCCCGGCCCCTCGCGTGCGATGCTGATCGGCGGCGCGAAGCTCGACGGCGAGCGCTTGCTGTGGTGGAACTTCGTGTCGAGCTCGCGCGAACGCATCGAGCGGGCGAAGGACGACTGGCGCGAGCGGCGGTTTCCCGGGGTCCCCGGCGAGACCGAGTTCATCCCGCTGCCGGAGCGCTAGCCCGCCGACGCCGCTCCCTCAGGCCGGCGCCGCGAGCGCCGAGCGCACGCGCTCGCCCAGCGCCGCGAGCCGCTCGAACGGCGGTCGCTTCGCCGGCCACTCGAGGCCGACGCCGTCGCCCGCGTGGCGCGGCAGCACGTGCATGTGGAAATGCGGCACCGTCTGGAATCCGGCCGGCTCGTTCGCCTGCAGGATCGACACGCCCGCGGCGCCGAACTCGCGCTTGACGGCGCGCGCGACGCGCGCGGCGAGACGGAACGCGGCCGCCGCCTCGTCGTCGTCGATGCCGTAAACCGTCTCGACGTGGCGCACGGTCGCCACGATCACGTGCCCGTCGTTCACCTGCCCCGCGTCCATGAACGCGACGACGCGATCGTCGCGGTGGACGAACGCCGCCGGCAGCGTGCCGGCGACGAGCCTGCAGAAGACGCAATTGCCCGTCATTCCCCTCCCTTCGCGGGCGCGCCGAAGCCGCCGCCGCCCGGCGTGCGCACGACGAACACGTCGCCCGGACGCATCTCGACCTTGAACGTCGCGCCGAACGACTCGCGCGACCCGTCGGACCGCTCGACCCAGTTCTCGCCCACCGCGCCGGGCGCGCCGCCCGCGACGCCGAACGGCGCGACCCGCCGATGGTTCGCGAGCATCACCGCGGTCATCGCCTCGAGGAAGCGCACGCGCCGCTCGCCGCCGTCGCCACCACGATGCCGGCCCGCGCCGCCGCTGCCGCGGCGGATCGCGTACGACTCGAGGCGCACCGGGAAGCGCCACTCGAGCACTTCCGGGTCGGTGAGCCGCGAGTTGGTCATGTGCGTCTGGACGACGCTCGTGCCGTCGAAGTCCGGTCCCGCGCCCGACCCGCCCGAGATCGTCTCGTAATACTGGTAGGTGTCGTTGCCGAACGTGAAGTTGTTCATCGTTCCCTGCGAGGCCGCGAGCACGCCGAGCGCCCCGTACAGGCAGTCGGTGATCGCCTGCGAGGTCTCGACGTTGCCGGCGACGACCGCCGCCGGATAGCGCGGCGCGAGCATCGACCCCTCCGGGATCACGATGGTGAGCGGCTTGAGGCAACCGGCGTTCATCGGGATCTCGTCGTCGACAAGCGTCCGGAACACGTAGAGCACGGCCGCCTTGCACACCGCCGACGGCGCGTTGAAGTTGGTCGGACGCTCTCCGCTCGTGCCGGTGAAGTCGATCACCGCCTCCCGCTTCGCGCGGTCGACGCGGATCGACGCGCGGATCACCGAACCGTCGTCCATCTCGTAGGCGAACGCACCGTCCCCGAGCGCCCCGAGCACGCGACGCACCGACTCCTCGGCGTTGTCCTGGACGTGCCTCATGTACGCGCGCACGACCGGCCGCGAGAAATGCGCCACCATCTTCGCGAGCTCGTCGGCGCCCTTCGCGCAGGCAGCGACCTGCGCGCGCAGGTCCGCGAGGTTCTGGTCGACGTTGCGCGCGGGATAGCGGCCCGACGACAGGATCGCCCGCATCTCGTCCTCGAGGAACCTGCCTTCCGCGACCAGCTGCACGTTGTCGAGCAGTACGCCCTCCTCGTCGACGTGCGAGCTGTCCGGCGGCATCGAGCCGGGCGTGATCCCGCCGATGTCGGCATGGTGGCCGCGGCTGGCGACGAAGAACTCGGGCGTAACGGGGCCACGCCCCGCTTCCGGGACAACGGGGCCCGACCCCATGAAGACCGGCGCGATCACGGTCACGTCCGGCAGGTGCGTGCCGCCGTTGTACGGCGCGTTCAGCACGAACACGTCGCCCGGCCTCATCGTTCCCGCACGCCGGTCGATCACCGTCTTCACGCTCTCGCCCATCGATCCCAGGTGCACCGGCATGTGCGGCGCGTTCGCGATCAGGTTGCCGTCGGCGTCGAAAAGCGCGCACGAGAAGTCGAGGCGCTCCTTGATGTTGACCGACGTCGCCGTGTTCGCGAGCGTCACGCCCATCTGCTCGGCGATCGCCATGAACAGGTTGTTGAACACCTCGAGCAGCACCGGGTCGGCGGTCGTGCCTATCGCGTGCGCGCGCCTCGCCTCCTCGACGCGCTCGAGCACCAGGTCGTCGCGGCCGGTGAGGATCCCGCGCCAGCCCGGCTCGACGACCGTCGTGGCGTTCGGCTCCTTCACGATCGCGGGACCGTCGATCGCGTCGCCCGGCCGCAGGTCCTCGCGCGCGTAGACGGCCGCCTCGCGAAACGCGCCCGACGTGTACACGCGCTGCGTCGCGATCGGCGCGAGCGTGCCCGCGCGGGGCGCGAACACGGGCAGCCGGTCGGCGGCCGACTCGCTGCGCCCGACCGCCTCGACCGCGACCGCCTCGATCACGAGCGCCTTGCCCGGCATCAGGAAGCCGTACTGCTGCGCGTAGCGGCGCTCGAAGTCGGCGACGACCGCGTCGAGCGCGCCGGACGTCACCTCGATCGTCGTGTCGGTTCCCTCTACCTTGAGATGCAGCGTGCGGCGGGCGTCGATGCGTTCCGCCGGGATGCCCTGCTTCGCGACGTCGTCCTTCGCGGCGCGCTCCAGCGCGTCGAACGCCCGCGCCGCCGCCGCGAGCGACGCCCGGGTAAGCGTCGCCTCGACCGCCTGCTGCCGGAGCGCGCGCACGTCCGCGAGGCCCATGCCGTAGGCCGACAGCACGCCCGCGAACGGGTGGATGAACACGCGCGTCATGCCGAGCGCGTCGGCGACGAGGCACGCGTGCTGCCCGCCCGCGCCGCCGAAGCAGGCGAGCGTGTACCCGGTCACGTCGTAGCCGCGCTCGACCGAGATGTGCTTGATCGCGTTGGCCATGTTCTCCACCGCGATCGCGAGGAAGCCGTCGGCGATCTCCTCCGGCGTGCGCACGTGACCGGTCGCGCGCGCCACGTCGTCCGCGAGCAGGGCGAAGCCGCGCCGCACGACCTCCGCGTCGAGCGGCTCGTTGCCACCGGGACCGAACACGTGCGGGAACAGCGCGGGCACGAGCTTGCCGACCATCACGTTGCAGTCGGTGACGCAGAGCGGACCGCCGCGGCGATACGACGCCGGGCCGGGGTTCGCGCCCGCGGACTGCGGACCGACGCGGAATCGCGCGCCGTCGAAGGTGCAGATCGACCCGCCGCCGGCCGCGACCGTGTGGATGCGCATCATCGGCGCGCGCAGCCGCACGCCCGCGACCTCGGTCACGAACGCGCGCTCGTACTCGCCCGCGTAGTGCGTGACGTCGGTCGAGGTCCCGCCCATGTCGAAGCCGATGATCGCGTCGAAGCCGGCGAGCCGCGACACCTCGACCGCGCCGACGATGCCGCCCGCCGGCCCCGACAGGATCGCGTCCTTGCCCTGGAACAGGTGCGCGTCGGTCAGGCCCCCCGACGACTGCATGAACTGCAGCCGGACAGGTGATTCCGGCCCGCCCGTCTTCCGGCGCGGGTTCGCCGCGGCGGCGTGGACCCATCCATCCGTGTTCTCCGCGAGCGGCAGGGTGCGAAGGTCCTCGCGCGAGCGCGCGCGCGGATGCAGTGCCCCGGCGCTCATGCCTGTCAGATCCTCCTCGACCTGCTCGACGTAGCGCCGCAGGATCGGCGACAGGTAGGCGTCGACCACCGTCGTGTCGCCGCGCGACACGAGCTTCATCAGCGGCGACACCTCGTGCGACACCGACACCTGCGGGAAGCCGATGCGCCGGGCGATGCCGGCGATCGCGCGCTCGTGCCGCGGGTGGCGGTAACCGTGCATCAGGACGATCGCCACCGCGCGGATGCCCGCGTCGAACACCGCGCGCAACCCGCGCTCCACCGCCGCCTCGTCGAGCGGGCGCACGAGCTCGCCACGCGCGCCGAGACGCTCGTCGGCCTCGATCACGCGCTCGTAGACGAGGGCCGGCAGCTCGATGCGCCGAACGAACAGCTTCGGCCGGTTCTGGTAGGCGATGCGCAGCGCGTCGGCGAAGCCCTTCGTGATCACGAGCACGGTGCGCTCGCCCTTGCGCTCGAGCAGCGCGTTGGTCGCCACCGTCGTGCCCATCTTGACCGCGTCGATCGACGCCGCGGGTATGGGGTCACCGGGCGCGAGCCCGAGGAGGTCGCGGATCCCCTGCACCGCCGCGTCGCGGTAGCGCTCCGGGTTGTCGGACAGGAGCTTGTGCGTCGCGAGGCTGCCGTCGGGACGGCGCGCGACGATGTCGGTGAACGTGCCGCCGCGGTCGATCCAGAATTGCCACATGTCAGGAATCAGGAATCAGAGGACAGGGATCAGAGGCGTCGGCGTCACCGGTGGCGGCGCTTCGAGCGCCGGCCGTGCACGGAAGAAGTCGATCCCGCACGCACCACCCCGTGCTCCGAGTCTCGGGCATTATAGGAGCGGCGGCGATCGCGGCCCATCCTGGCGCAGGAAGCGCCTTCCCGGCGCTCGATGCGCCGCCACCGGATACGTCGCCGCCCCTGTCCTCGGACTTCTGTCTCCTGATTCCTGAATGCTCGGCATCCTGACCCTCGACACCGCGTTCCCGCGCATCTGGGGCGACGTGGGCTGCGCGGAGACGTTCGACTTCCCGGTTCGCTACGCGACGCCGACGGGCGCGGGGGTCGACCTTGTGGTCCACCGCCGCGACGACTCGACGCTGCCGGCGTTCGTCGCGGCGGCGCAGGCGCTGGTCGACGCGGGCGCGATCGGCATCGCGACCACGTGCGGCTTCCTCGCGCGATGGCAGGACGCGATGACCGCAGCGCTCGCCGTTCCCGTCCTCACGTCGTCGATCCTTCAGGCCGGGCTCGTCATGCGCACGCTGCCGATGGGCCGGCGCGTGGGCATCGTCACCTACTCGGCCGCGGACCTCACGCCCGAACTGCTCGACGCGGCCGGCGTGCCTCCCCGGTCGCCGATCGAGGGCGTCGACCCCGCCGGGACCTTCGCGCGCACGATCCGGCACGGTACGGCGAAGCTCGACGTCGAGGCGATGGCCGCCGATGTCGCCGCCGCCGCCCGGCGGCTCGTCGCCGCGCACCGCGACGTCGGCGCGATCGTCCTCGAGTGCGCCAACATGCCGCCATACCGGGGCGCGGTCGAGGCCGCGACGGGCGTGCCCGTCTACGACGCCGCGCAGCTCGTCCGATGGTTCCACGCCGGGCTCGCTGCCACCGCTCCGCGTTACGCGCGCGGCGATTTGTGGTAATAATCGCCGCTTGCGGCACCCCGCAGGCGCATCGCCGCGGGGCGTTGCACCTCGCCAGGAGACCTCGATGATTCGCCCCGCCGTCCTCGCCGCGATCGGCATCGCCGCGGCCTTGGGTTCGCTCCCCGCCGCCGCGCAGACGAAGTGGGATGTGCCGTCCGCGTACCCCGCGAACAACTTCCACACCGAGAACCTGCAGCAGTTCGCGAACGACGTCGAGAAAGCGTCCGGCGGAAAGCTCAGGCTGCAGCTGCATCCGAACGCGTCGCTGTTCAAGGCGCCCGAGATCAAGCGCGCGGTGCAGGGCAACCAGGCGCAGGCGGGCGAGATCCTGCTCGTCAACTACGAGAACGAGGACCCGCTCTACGGGCTGGACGGCATTCCGTTCCTCGCCACCTCGTATGCCGACTCGTACAAGCTCTACAAGGCGTCGAGGAAGGCCGTCGGCGACAAGCTCGCCAGGCAGGGGATCATGCTGCTCTACACGGTGCCGTGGCCGCCTCAGGGCATCTACACGAAGCGGACGCTCGCCTCGGCCGCCGACATGAAGGGCCTCAAATGGCGCGCATACAGCCCGGCGACCGCCAAGATCGCCGAGCTGGTCGGCGCGCAGCCGATGACCGTGCAGGCCGCCGAGGTGTCGCAGGCGCTCGCGACCGGCGTGATCGACTCGTACATGTCGTCCGGCGCGACAGGCTACGACTCGAAGACCTACGAGCACGTCAAGAACTGGTACGACACGCAGGCGTGGCTTCCGAAGAACGCGATCATCGTCAACAAGCGCGCGTTCGACGCGCTCGACAAGGCGACGCAGGCCGCGGTGCTGAAGGCCGCCGCCGACGCCGAGACGCGCGGCTGGAAACTCTCCCAGGAGAAGAACGCCTGGTACGTCGACCAGCTCAAGGCCAAGGGCATGAGCATCGTCAAGCCGTCCGAGCAGCTGACCGCCGACCTGCGCAAGGTCGGCAACCTGATGCTCGCCGAGTGGCTGCGCAGGTCCGGCGAGGACGGCCGCAAGGTGATCGACGCCTACCGCGCGATGTGATCCGCGGCGCCGGGGCGGTTCGGCGCGCCCCGGCGGCATCGCGATCCTGCGGCGATCCCGCGACGCGCCACGCGCACGATGATCCGCCGCCTGCTGGACCGGCTGTACGCCGCCGCCGCGTGGCTCGCGGCGGCGTTCATGATCGCGACGCTCGCGATGGTGCTGGTCGCGATCCTCGGGCGGTTCCTGAGCTTCCACCTGCCTGGCACCGACGCGTACGCCGGCTACTGCATGGCGGCGTCGGGATTCCTCGCGCTCGCGAGCACGTTGCGCAGCGGCGGGCACATCCGCGTGACGCTGATCGTCGAGCGGCTGGCCGGCCGCTCGCGCCGCGGCCTGGAGCTGTGGGCGCTCGCCGTCTCGGTCGTGCTCGCGACGCTGTTCGCCGGCTACGCGATCCGCCTCGCGTACCAGTCGTGGGACTTCAACGACATCTCGACCGCCAACGACGCCACGCCGCTGTGGATTCCGCAGCTCTCGATGGCGCTCGGGACGACGATCCTGCTGGTCGCGCTGGTCGACGAGCTCGTCGCCGAATGGCGCGGGCGCCGCAGCCACGGCTCCGCAGGGCACGCGCCGCACCATGAGTGATCCGGTCGTCACGCTGCTGCTGATCGTCGCGCTGTTCGCGCTGCTCGGCAGCGGCGTGTGGATCGGCCTCGCGCTCGCCGGCGTCGCGTGGATCGGCATGGAACTGTTCAGCTCGCGGCCCGCCGGCGACGCGATGGCGGTGACGATCTGGGGATCCTCGTCGTCGTGGACGCTGACCGCGCTGCCGCTGTTCTGCTGGATGGGGGAGATCCTGTTCCGCACGCGGCTGTCCGAGGACATGTTCCGCGGGCTCGCGCCGTGGCTCGAGCGCCTGCCCGGCCGCTTGCTGCACACCAACATCATCGGCTGCACGATCTTCGCGGCGGTCTCGGGCAGTTCGGCCGCGACCTGCGCGACGATCGGCAAGATGACGCTTCCGGAGCTGAAGGGCCGCGGCTACCCGGAGGGCATCACGATCGGCTCGCTCGCCGGCGCCGGGACGCTGGGACTCCTGATCCCGCCGTCGATCATCATGATCGTCTACGGCGTCGCGGCGAACGTGTCGATCGCACAGCTGTTCATCGCGGGCGTGATCCCCGGCATCCTGCTCGCCGTGCTGTTCTCGGGGTACCTGGTCGTCTGGGCGCTCGCCAATCCCGACCAGGTGCCGGTCGCCCAGGAGCGGACGACATTCGCTCAGAAAGTCCATGCGTCGCGCCACCTGATCCCGGTCATGCTGCTGATCCTCGCGGTGCTGGGCTCGATCTACGCCGGCGTCGCGACGGCGACCGAGGCGGCCGCGTTCGGCGTCGTCGGCGCGCTCGCGATCTCCGCGACCCAGGGTTCGCTCACGCGGAAGACGTTCGCCGACAGCCTGACGGGCGCGACCCGCCTCTATTGCATGATCGCGCTGATCCTCGCCGGCGCCTCGTTCCTGACGCTGGCGATGGGCTACATCGGACTGCCGCGCCATCTGGCCGAGTGGATCGCTTCGCTGGGCCTGACGCCGTTCGCGCTCGTGATCGCGCTCGCGCTCTTCTACATCGTGCTGGGCAGCTTCCTCGACGGCATCTCGATGGTGGTGCTGACGATGGGCGTGATCCTGCCGACCGTCGAGACGGCGGGACTCGATCTCCTGTGGTTCGGCATCTTCGTCGTCATCGTCGTCGAGATGGCGCAGATCACTCCGCCCGTGGGCTTCAACCTGTTCATGCTGCAGGCGATGACGGGCAGGCAGATCACGTGGATCGCCCGGCAGGCGCTTCCGATGTTCGCGCTGATGTGCGCGGCGTTGCTTCTGATCTGGTACTTCCCCGGGCTCGTGACCTGGCTGCCGGCGCAGATGAAGGTGGGGTGACCAGGACTCGGGAAACGGGCGCCGGGCATCACGCGCGGCGCCGGCTCGGGTGGCGACCCGTCGTGCGCCGACGGGCGTCCCGCGATGGCCGACCCGGGGTCGGGCCCCGGATCCGCGGGTTGTCGCACAATGGCGGTTCGATGAACGTTTCGCGCGCGCCAGCCGACGATGCCGCCCCGTTCCAGGCGCGGATGCGGACACCGTTCGCGACGCTCGGCATCGCGACCGATGGCCGAGCGATCACGCGGGTCGAGTATCTCGCGCCGTCGGAACCCGGGCAGGCGCCCGCGGACGCGGTGGCCGAGCGCGCGGTGCGGGAGGTCGAGCGCTATCTCGACGATCCCGCCTGGCGCTTCACCGTTCCCCTCGTGCCTCGAGGCACCCCGTTCCGGCGGCGCGTGTGGGAGGCGATCTCCGCCATCCGCGCCGGCGAGTCGCGCACCTACGGCGAGCTCGCTCAACGCCTCGTGACCGCGCCGCGCGCGGTCGGACAGGCGTGCGGCGCCAATCCGATCTCGCTCATCATTCCCTGCCATCGCGTCGTCGGCCGGCTGGGCGCACTGGGCGGGTTCATGGGGACCGCGGGGTCGTTCGCGCCGCGCAGCGCGGACGACCTGTTCGTGACCGCGGCGACGCCGGAGCCGGCGATCGGCCGCTCCCGTCGGATCGCGCCAGTCGATCCCGTCGAGCCCGACGCCCTCCTGCCCTCGGCGATCAAGCGCTGGCTCCTCGTCCACGAGGGCTACCGGTTCGGACGATAGCGGTGGCGAAGGGGAAAAGCGTCCGGCTGAAGCCGGACCCACAGGGAAAGCCGGACCCGCAGGGAAAGCCGACCCCGCAAGCGGGCCGCATCGACCGTGGGCCGGGCCCGCGCGCGAACGCAGGCGGCCCGCCAGCCGGGCGGACGCCCGACTCCGCCTCCGCCGCGCGCATCGACGCCTTCTGCGATCAACTGTGGCTGCGCGACGGGCTCGCGCCGGCGTCCCTCGCGGCGTATCGCCGCGACCTCGTGGCGTGGTCGTCGTGGCTCGAGGACCGCGCTCGCCCGCTCGACGCCGCGGATCGCGCGGACGTGGAGGCCTGGCTCGCCGACCAGTTCCGCGCGAAGGCTCGTGCGACGTCGATCATGCGACGGTTGTCGGTACTGCGCCGCTTCTACCGCCTCGAGCTCGAGCGCGGCGCGGTGCGCGAGGACCCGACGGTGCGCGTTCGCGCGCCGAAGAAGCCGCGCAGCCTGCCGAAGAACCTCTCCGAAGCGCAGGTCGAGGCGCTGCTCGCGGCACCCGATCCCGCGACGCCGCTCGGCACGCGCGATCGCGCCATGCTCGAGATGCTCTACGCCACCGGACTGCGCGTCTCCGAGCTGGTCGGGCTGAAGCTCGGCCAGGTCTCGCTCGACGCGGGCGTCGTGCGCGTGCTCGGCAAGGGAAGCAAGGAGCGGCTCGTGCCGCTCGGCGACGAGGCGATCGCGTGGCTCCAGCGCTACCTCGGAGGGGTGCGCCCGAAGCTTGCCGGCGGCACCCGGACCGACCACCTGTTCCTCACCGCGCGGCGCGGACCGCTCACGCGGCAGGCGTTCTGGCACCTGATCAAGCGCCACGGCACGATCGCCGGCATCGCCGGCGATGCGCTGTCGCCGCACGTCCTGCGGCACGCGTTCGCGACGCACCTGCTGAACCACGGCGCGGACCTGCGCGTCGTGCAGCTGCTCCTCGGCCACGCGGACATCACCACGACCACGATCTACACGCATGTCGCTCGCGAGCGGCTCAAGCGCCTGCACGCGCAGCATCATCCGCGCGGGTAGACCGGGGAAGGCGCCGCCATGGTTCGACGACCCTCGCCACCGGCGCTGCGCGAAGGCAGGGCCGGACCCTGCTCGAGAATCGGGAAGGGTCCGGCCCGATGAAGCTGCCGGTCACCCGGGCGATCCGCGTGCTGCGCGAGCATGGCGTCGCGTACACCGATCACCCGTACGTCTACGAGGAGCGGGGCGGGACGGCCGTCTCCGCGCGCGAGCTCGGCGTCCCCGAGCACGAGGTCGTCAAGACGCTGATCATGGAGGACGAGCGCAGGCAGCCGATGATCGTGCTGATGCACGGCGACCGCGAGGTGTCGACCAGGAGCCTCGCGCGCCATCTCGGCGTCAAGACCGTGTCGCCCTGCGCGCCCGCGGTCGCGGACCGCCATTCCGGCTACCAGGTCGGCGGCACCAGCCCGTTCGGCACGCGGCGCGCGATGCCGGTCTACATGCAGTCGACGATCGCCGGCCTTCCCCGCGTCTACGTCAACGGCGGTCGGCGCGGCTACCTCGTCGGACTCGCGCCCGCCGACGTCGTGCGCGTGCTGAAGCCGGTGCTCGTCGAGATCGCGGTCGCACCTCCTCCATGACGATGCTCCCGTCCGACCCCGACGGCGACGCGATCCGCGCCGCGTTCCTCGCCGACGAGGCCGCGGCGCTTCGCGCGCTCGCCGGCGAGGCGACGACGGATGCCGCGGCGAAGGGCGCGATCGCGGCGCAGGCGGCGGCGTGGATCGACGGCGTCCGCGCGCACCAGCAGGGTGGCGTTGGCATCGAGCAATTCCTGACCGAGTACGGCCTGGGCACGCACGAAGGCGTGCTGCTCATGTGCATCGCCGAGGCGCTGCTGCGCATCCCGGACGCCGGGACCGCCGACCGGCTCATCCGCGACAAGCTCGCGCGCGGCGACTGGGAGAAGCACCTCGGCGGCTCGTCGATGCTGGTCAACGCGTCGACCTGGGCGCTGATGCTCACCGGCAGGCTCACGCGGATGGCCGAATCCGACGAGCGCGACCCGGCCGCGGGCTACGAGCGCATCGTCGCGCGACTGGGCGAGCCGGTCGTGCGACTCGCGCTGCGTCGCGCGATGGGGCTCATGGCCGACGAGTTCGTGATGGGCCGCACGATCGACGAAGCGCTGCGTCGCGCGCGCAAGGCGCCGCACGACAACGCGCGCCACTCGTTCGACATGCTCGGCGAGGCCGCCTGCACCGCCGCCGACGCGCGCCGCTACTCGGAAGCGTACGCCAACGCCATCGACGCGATCGGCGCGTCGGCGGCCGACCGGAGCGTGCCGCCGTGGGCGCAGCCGTCGATCTCGGTGAAGCTTTCGGCGCTGCATCCGCGCTACGAGTTCGCCCAGGCGGGCCGGGTGCTGGACGAGTTGCTGCCCGCGCTCGCGGCACTCGCGGGCCGGGCCCGCGCGACGCGTATCGGCTTCACCGTCGACGCCGAGGAGGCCGATCGCCTCGAGCTGTCGCTCGAGATCGTCGCGCGGCTGCGCCGCGACCCCGCGCTCGCGGGATGGAGCGGCCTCGGCCTCGCGGTCCAGGCGTACCAGAAACGCGCACGCCCGGTGATCGACTGGCTGGTCGCGCTCGCCCGGGCGACGCGCACGCGCATCCCGGTGCGGCTGGTCAAGGGCGCGTACTGGGACACCGAGGTCAAGCGCGCGCAGGTGCTCGGACTCGCCGGCTACCCGGTGTTCACGCGCAAGGCGCACACCGACGTGTCGTACCTCGCGTGCGCGAAGGCGCTGCTCGACGCCGGCGACGCGGTGTATCCGATGTTCGCGTCGCACAACGCGCACACTGTCGCGTGGGTCGCGGCCCAGGCGGCCGCGCGCGGCACCCGCGAGTTCGAGTTCCAGCGCCTGCACGGCATGGGCGAGTCGCTCTACGCGCAGGTGTGCGGCGCGCCGAGCGGGCACGCATGCCGCGTCTACGCGCCGGTCGGAAGCCACGAGGACCTGCTGCCGTACCTCGTGCGGCGACTGCTCGAGAACGGCGCGAACACGTCGTTCGTCCACCGCATCGCCGATGCGTCGGTCGGCATCGCCGACGTCGTCGCCGATCCGGTCGATGCCTGCGCCCGCGACGGCTTCGCCGCCAACCCGCTGACGCCGTTGCCGCGCGACCTCTACGGCGACCGCCCGAACTCGTCCGGCGTTTCGCTCGCCGACCAGCCGGCGATGGCCCGGATCGACGCGGCGCTGGCAGGCGCCGAGGCGCCGCGCTGGCGCGCGGGCCCGATTGTCGGAGGGGAACGCGGAAACGGGCGCGAACGTGAAGCGCGCGACCCGTCGCAGTCGTCGCGGGCGATCGGAACCGTCGTCGACGCCGGCGAGCGCGACGTCGGCCGTGCGCTCGCGTCGCTCGCCGGCGCGCAGCCGGCGTGGGACGCGCGGGGCGGATCGGAGCGCGCGGCCGTCCTCGACGCCGTCGCGGACGCATTCGAGGCTTGCCGCGACGGATTCGTCGCGCGGCTCACTCGCGAGGCGGGCAAGACGCGTCTCGCCGCGATCGCCGAGGTGCGCGAGGCGGTGGACTTCTGCCGCTACTACGCGGCGCAGGCGCGCGCGCGGTTCGCAGCGCCGCAGTCGCTTCCCTCGCCCACCGGCGAGACCAATGCGCTCTCGCTGCACGGGCGCGGCGTGTTCGCGTGCATCTCGCCGTGGAACTTCCCGCTCGCGATCTTCACCGGGCAGGTCGCCGCGGCGCTCGCCGCCGGCAACACGGTCGCCGCGAAGCCCGCCGAGCAGACGCCGCTCGTCGCCGCGCTCGCGGTCGAGACGATGCTCGCCGCCGGGCTGCCGCCGGACGTGATCTCGCTCCTTCCCGGTCGCGGCGAGACGGTCGGCGCGGCGCTGGTCGCGGACGCGCGCGTCGCCGGCGTCGCTTTCACCGGATCGACCGATGTCGCCTCGATCATCGCGCGCGCGCTCGCGTCGCGCGTTCCCCTGGTTCCGCTGATCGCCGAGACCGGGGGCCTCAACGCGATGATCGCGGACAGCTCGGCACTGCCCGAGCAGGTCGTCGCCGACGCGATCGTGTCGGCGTTCGACAGCGCCGGCCAGCGCTGCTCCGCGCTGCGCGTGCTGTGCGTGCAGAAGGACATCGCGCCGCGCGTGATCGCGCTGCTCGAGGGCGCGATGGACGAGCTGGTCGTCGGCGACCCGGCGAAGCTCGCCACCGACGTCGGGCCGGTCATCGACGGCGAGGCGCAGGCGGCGCTCGAGCGACACGTGGCGGCCATGGACGCGGCCGGATTGGTGCGCCACCGGACGGCCCTCGCGACGCCAGCGGCCAAAGGATCGTTCGTCGCGCCGACGCTCGTGGCGCTCGACCGGATCGATCGCCTGACCCGCGAGGTGTTCGGTCCCGTGCTGCACGTGGTCGACTGGGACGCGCCGGGCCTCGATGCGCTGGTCGACGCGATCAACGCGACCGGCTACGGGCTCACGATGGGCGTCCACAGCCGCATCGACGCGACGATCGCGCGCATCGCGTCGCGCGCCCGCGTCGGCAACCTCTACGTCAACCGCAACATGATCGGCGCGGTGGTCGGCGTCCAGCCGTTCGGGGGCGAGGGCCTGTCGGGAACCGGGCCGAAGGCCGGCGGACCGAACTACCTCGCGCGCTTCGCCGTCGAGCGCACATGCACGGTCAACACCGCCGCGGCGGGCGGCAACGCCGCGCTGCTCGCGCTGGACCGTTAAGCGGGGTCGGAGACGGCTTTCGGTCGCCGTGCGGCCTCGACGCCATGGTTCGGGAAAGTCGTCCCTGACCCCACTTAGCGCACGATCTCGACGCCGATCTCTCTGACGCCCGGCAGCGCGCCCAGCTTCGCGACGCGCACGCGCACCCACGGCGCGTTGAACTCGTCGCGCACGATCCCGGCGATGCCTTCCGCGAAGCGCTCGAGCAGCGGATGCTCGTGCGCCGCCGCGTACGCCTTGACGCGCGCGACGACCGCGGCGTAGTCGAGCGCGTCGTCGAACCGCCCGGAGGCGAACGGCCGGTCCGACGGCGCGCCGATGTCGAGGTCGAGACGCACCGTCTGGTCCATGTGCGCCTCCCACGAGTAGACACCGATGCGCGTGGATACGCGCAGGTCGTGGATGAAGATCGTGCTGGATCGGGAGGTCGCGGCCATCGGGTGTCCGGGGGGTGGCGTGCGCGCGCGTCGGCCGCAGCGCAGGGCTTACAATCTTATCAATCGGCCAGAAAGCGCCTCGGGCGCCCCGCATCCGGCATGCTTGCCACGCTCGTCCTCGTCGTCGCCGCGTACCTCGTCGGCTCGATCTCGTTCGCGGTCGTCGTCAGCAAGGTCTTCAACCTCCCGGACCCGCATGACTACGGCTCGGGGAATCCCGGCGCGACCAACGTGCTGCGCACCGGCAACAGGACCGCGGCGCTCGTCACGCTCCTGGGCGACGGCCTCAAGGGCTTCGCCGCGGTGCTCGCGGCCACGATGCTCGCGCCGGCGACGGGCGCGGCAGACTGGACGGTTCCCGCGGTGGCGATTGCCGTGCTGGTGGGCCATTGCTGGCCGGTGTTCCACGGGTTCGCGGGCGGCAAGGGCGTGGCGACCGGCGCGGGCATCGTGTTCGCGCTGAACTGGCCGCTCGGCCTGACACTCACCATCGTGTGGCTCGTGATGGCCTACGGCTTCAGGATCAGTTCGCTCGCAGGGCTCACCACCGCGGTGCTGATGCCGCTCGGCATGTTCTGGGTCGCCGGCAACACGCTCGTGTCGTGGGCGATGGTGCCGATCGCGGCGATCCTCGTCTGGCGGCACAAGGCCAACATCCAGCAGTTGATGGCCGGCAACGAGCGGTCGATCGGGCGATGAGCGACGCGTGCCGGGCGTCGGGCTGACGCCGGACCCCCCGGCCATCCACGAAAAGCGTCGGGTCGCGGAACGGCCCGCGCAACCCGGGGCGCCGCGGGCCAGCCGTGGGTCGGGCTTCAGCCCGACGCCTTTCCCCGATCGGAAACCCTCACGCCGCTCCCAGCGACGCAAGGTCCCAGCGCGGCCGCACGGTGAACGCACCGTCGCCCTCCTTCGCGTGTTCGAGCCGCATCGCACCCGCGAGCGCGATCATCGCTCCGTTGTCGGTGCAGAACGCGAGGTCGGGGAAATGGACGCGAGCGCCCCGGCGGCTCGCCTCGGCATGCAGGCGTTCACGCAGATCGCGATTCGCGCCGACGCCGCCCGCGACGACCAGCCGCGACGCGCCGGTCTCGTCGAGCGCGGCGACCGCCTTGGCAATCAGCACGTCGACGACCGCGCACTGGAATTCGGCGGCGATGTCCGCCTTCGCGCGCGCGTCGAGCGTCCCCGCCGCCTGGCGCTTGCGCACCAGCGTCCGCACGGCGGTCTTCAGTCCCGAGAAGCTCATCATCAGGTCGCCCGAGTCGATCATCGGGCGCGGCAGCGTCACGACGCCCGCGCGCCCCGACACGGCCAGCGCCGCGAGCGCGGGCCCGCCGGGGTACGGCAGGCCGAGCAACGTCGCGGTCTTGTCGAACGCCTCGCCGGCCGCGTCATCGAGCGTGTCGCCGATCAGCCGGTAGCGGCCGACCCCCTCGACCTCGTGGATCTGGCTGTGGCCGCCCGACACGAGCAGCGCGACGAACGGGAAGTCGGGCCGCGGATCGGCGAGCAGCGGCGAGAGAAGGTGACCTTCGAGGTGGTGGATGCCCACGACCGGCTTGCCGAGCGCCATGCCGAGCGCATTCGCGACGCTCGCGCCGACGAGCAGCGCGCCCGCGAGCCCGGGCCCTTCCGTGTAGGCGATGCCGTCGAGCCGGGTGAGCGGCGTGCCGGACTCGCCTGCGACCTCCTCGATCAGCGGGACCAGCCGCCGGACGTGATCGCGCGAGGCGAGTTCGGGCACCACGCCGCCGTAACGGGCGTGCAGGTCGATCTGCGAGTGCAGCCGGTGTGCGAGCAGTCCCGCCGCCGAGTCGTAGACAGCCACGCCGGTCTCGTCGCAGGAGGTCTCGATGCCGAGGACGCGCATGGATCCTTGTCGTGTCGGGTTGCCCGCGTGACGCCTGCCCGCAGCCGCCGTCGGACAGCGCAAGCCCCTGCCGGTTGGCAGGTCCGGGGGCGCGAGGCGGTTCCGGCCGACCCGCGGGCGCCCGGGATCGGCCGGGAGCCATCGAGTCTAGCAGGCCTTGCCACCCGCACACCTCGCCGATATACTGACGGGCTTCCTGTGACCTCGTCCGGGCCCCCCTCCCGCCCTGCAGGCCGCAAGCCCCTGATTCGATTGGAAAGGTCGACCGCTCCATGCCAAGCGTCCGTGTCCGCGACAACGAGCCGTTCGAGGCCGCATTGCGCCGCTTCAAGCGCACGATCGAAAAGACCGGCCTCCTGACCGAGCTGCGCGCCCGCGAGTTCTACGAGAAGCCGACCTCGGAACGCAAGCGCAAGAAGGCCGCCGCGGTGAAGCGCCACTACAAGCGCATCCGCAGCCAGCAGTTGCCGCCGAAGATGTACTGATCCGGGCGAGAGCGCCTGGATTCGCGAGAGTGGGGCGAAGCGATTCGCCCCTTTTTGTTTTGGATGGGGTCAGAGCCGTAACATTTCAACATTTCGGGTCGGCGACGCGACGCTGCCCCGATCGCTCCGATCCCGAATGTTACGGCTCTGACCCCATGCCTACGCTCAAGACCCGCATCCAGGACGACATGAAGGACGCGATGCGCGCGCGGAGCAGCGCGCGCCTGTCGACGATCCGCCTTCTGCTCGCCGCGATCAAGCAGCGCGAGGTGGACGAGCGCAAGGAAATGACCGACGCCGACGTGCTGTCGGTCGTCGACAAGATGATCAAGCAGCGCAAGGACTCGGTCGCGCAGTTCGAGGCGGGCAGGCGCGAGGATCTTGCCGCCGTCGAGCGCGCAGAAATCGCGGTGCTGCAGGCCTACCTGCCGGCGCAGGCAACCGATGCCGAGATCGATGCGATGATCGCCGAGGCGATTGCCGCGACCGGCGCCGCCGGCCCGGCCGGCATCGGCAAGGTCATGGCGATCCTCAAGCCGAGGCTCGCCGGCAAGGCGGACCTCTCCGCCGTGTCCGCCAGGGTCAAGACACGGCTCGGCTGAGCGGCACCCCGGCGCCGGCCCCGTGCCCGGTACGAGTCGTCGCTGGCGCGATCCTTGCGGGACTGGCGGATCGCAACCCCCTGCCTATAATGAAATCGTTCCCTGCCGTGTGATTCGTCCGCGCGACCGGCCATGGCCGGTCGCGCGCGGCGTCTTCATCGGGGTCGGAGACGACTTTTCGCGCTGCTCCCGGCGCCGGCTCGAGTGTTCGACGAAAAGTCGTCTCTGACCCTTTCCGATGATCCCCAACGAATTCATCCAGACGCTGCTTGCCCGTGTGGACATCGTCGAGGTGATCGACCGGCTCGTCCCGCTCAGGAAAACCGGCGCGAACTACTCGGCCTGCTGCCCGTTCCACAGCGAGAAGACGCCGTCGTTCACCGTGTCGCCGACCAAGCAGTTCTACCACTGCTTCGGCTGCGGCGCGCACGGCACGGCGATCGGATTCCTGATGGACCACGCCGGCAGGAGCTTCCCCGATGCGGTCGAGGAACTCGCGCGCGACGTGGGCCTCGAGGTGCCGCGCGTCGAGCGCCCCGGCGAGCGCGACGAGCGCAAGGCGCTCGACGACCTCACGGACCGCCTGTCGATCGCCGCGAAATTCTACCGCGCGCAATTGAAGGACTCGCCGCGCGCGATCGAGTACCTGAAGTCGCGCGGCCTCACCGGCACGATCGCCGCGCACTTCGAGATGGGCTACGCGCCCGACGAGTGGACGTCGCTCGAGCGCGCGTTCGCCGACTACCAGGACGCGGGCCTCGAGACCGCGGGCCTCGTCGTCAAGGGCGACGGCGGCAAGCGCTACGACCGCTTCCGCGACCGGATCATGTTCCCGATCCACGACGGCCGCGGTCGCATCGTCGGCTTCGGCGGCCGCGTCCTCGACAAGGGCGAGCCCAAGTACCTCAACTCGCCGGAGACGCCGCTGTTCTCGAAGGGCCGCGAGCTCTACGGCCTGTGGCTCGCGAGAAACGCGATCCGCGACGCCGAGCGGGTCGTCGTCGTCGAGGGCTACATGGACGTCGTCGCGCTGGCGCAGCACGGCGTCGCGTACGCGGTCGCGACGCTCGGCACCGCGACGACGAGCGCGCACGCGACGAAGCTCTTCCGCATCGCCGACAACGTCGTGTTCTGCTTCGACGGCGACGCGGCCGGCAGGAAGGCGGCGTGGCGCGCGCTCGAGAACACGCTGCCGGTGCTCGCCGACGGCAAGAACGCGCGCTTCCTGTTCCTCCCCGACGGCGAGGATCCCGACGACTACGTGCGCCGGCGCGGGCGCGCGGCGTTCGAGGACGCGCTCGGAGGCGCGATGCCGCTGTCGGACGTCCTGATCGCCGAGCTGTCGGCGCGCCACCCGCCGACTTCCGACGAAGGGCGCGCCGCGCTCGTCGCCGCCGCGCGTCCGCTCGTCTCCCAGATCGGCGCGCCGGTGCTGGCCGCGTTGATCACCCGCCGCATCGCCGACATCGCCGGATTGTCGGAGGCGCAGATCGCGCCGATCGTGCAGGCGACAGCGCGTTCGCGCTCGTCCGACGCGCCGCCGCCCCTGATGACCGGCGACGATCCTGCGTTCCGTCCGCGAGGCGGATCGCGGATGCCCGTGCGTCGCGCACCGTCGCTCGCGCGGCAACTTCTGCAGGCGGTGCTGCTCCAACCTTCCGTGGTACGCGAGATCGACATTCCTGCGACCGGCGAGAACACGCCGGACGCTGCCGCGCTGGAAGCGGTGGTCGGGCATTGCGCGCGCGCCGGCGCCGGGATCACGACGCCCGGACTGATCCAGGCGTTCGCCGGGACCGAGCACGAGGCGACGCTCGTGTCCGCGCTCGCTTCGTCCGAGGACCACGGCATCAGCGCGGATCAGGCCGAGACGCACCTGCGAGACGGCGTGGCGCGGCTTCGCGAGCAGGACGAGCAACGACGCCTCGCCGCGCTGCTGACCCTGCCCGTCGACCAGTTGACGGCCGAGCAGCGCGACCTCATCTCGCGTCGGTTGGGCGCCGGCCGCCTGTCCCCGAAGGCGCCGGCGTCGTGAGAACCGCCTACCCGAGCCGGCCGGTGGTGCCGGGACGAACCACCCCGGACACGCGCGACGTCGCCTGGACTGGAGGGCGGGAATCCCGGCGTAGCGACGGGAATTCCGCCCTCGCAGGATGCTTTTGCGGCCCGGGCGGGACCGATGTACCGGTATCGGGCCACTTTCCCGCGACGAATTCGAGTGCAGGCGCGCCCGGACGGCCAGGATCAGGGGGATTGGCGGCGATTGGCCCCCGGATTCGACTTTCGCGCGGGGGTTTCGCCGTTCGGCGACACCTCCCGGGAGGATGGCGCAGAACCCGGAAGACGCCGCTCGCGTGGTACCATTTGAAGTTTTCCCGCGCCGGCCTCATCTTCAAAGGCCGACGCCCCACCGTTCCGGCCCGCCCACCGGAACGATGACGCGGTCAACGTCAGGATGCCCATGGCCAAGAAGCCCGTCCGCAAGTCTCACGTCAAGTCCAGGTCCGCCGCGAAGGCGAGGAAGCCGGCTTCCAGGAAGCCGGCGCACAAGGCCGTCCCGAAGAAGGCCAGGCCGGCGGCGAGGAAGCCCGCGCCCAGGAAGCCGGTCGCAAGGAAGGTCGCCGGGAAGAAGCCCGCACCGAAGCCGGCCGCGAAAAAGACGGTCGCGGTCTCGAAGGCGCATGGCAAGCCCGCCGCGCATCAGCCGGCCAGGTCGGCCGCGAAGCCGTCGGCCGCTGCGAAACCGCAGACGGGCGCGAAGCCGATCGCCAGTGCGAAGCCGATCGCCGGTGCGAAGCTGGTCGCCGGTGCCAAGCCGGTCGCCAGTGCCAAGGCGGTCGCCGGTGCCAAGCCGGTCGCCGGTGCGAAGCCGGTCGCCGGCGCCAAGCTCGCCCTGGTCGCCAAGGCGGGCGTGCCCACGGGCAAGACGGCGCCGGGAGCGCCCGCCGCGAAGGTCGACCACAAGGCCGCGGCGAAGGCGGCCGGCGAGATGGTCGCGAAGCTTGCGACCAAGCTCGTGGAAGGCGGCGGCAGGAAGGGCAGGAACGGCAAGCACGCCGACACGCCGCAGCGCGAGCTGACGCCCGCCGACATCGAGGCGCGCAAGCGCCGCCTGAAGAGCCTCATCGTGCTCGGCAAGGAGCGCGGCTACCTGACCTACGGCGAGATCAACGACCACCTGCCCGACGACCTCGTCGACGCCGAGCAGATCGAGGGCGTGATCTCGATGATCAGCGACATGGCGATCCAGGTCTTCGACCAGGCGCCCGACGCCGACACGCTGCTGATGGCCGAGTCGCCCGCGGCCGCGCCGACCGAGGACGTCGAGGAGGAGGCCGAGGCGGCCGCGAGCACGCTCGACAGCGAGTTCGGCCGCACGACCGACCCGGTGCGCATGTACATGCGCGAGATGGGATCGGTCGAGCTGCTCACGCGCGAAGGCGAGATCGAGATCGCCAAGCGCATCGAGGACGGCCTGAAGCACATGATCATGGCGATCTCCGCCTGCCCGATGACGGTCGGGCAGATCCTCGAGCTCGCCGACAAGATCGCCAAGGACGAGCTCAAGATCGACGAC
>CAJPFI010000019.1 GCA_905339295.1 Burkholderiales bacterium | reverse complement strand
CCGGGGATAACAGGCTGATACCGCCCAAGAGTTCATATCGACGGCGGTGTTTGGCACCTCGATGTCGGCTCATCACATCCTGGGGCTGTAGCCGGTCCCAAGGGTATGGCTGTTCGCCATTTAAAGTGGTACGTGAGCTGGGTTCAAAACGTCGTGAGACAGTTTGGTCCCTATCTGCCGTGGGCGCTGGAGATTTGACGGGGGCTGCTCCTAGTACGAGAGGACCGGAGTGGACGCACCGCTGGTGTACCGGTTGTGACGCCAGTCGCATCGCCGGGTAGCTATGTGCGGAAGCGATAACCGCTGAAAGCATCTAAGCGGGAAACGTGCCTGAAGATGAGATCTCCCGGGGACCAGATCCCCCTGAAGGGTCGTGGCAGACCACCACGTTGATAGGCCGGATGTGGAAGCGCGGCAACGCGTTGAGCTGACCGGTACTAATCGCCCGTGCGGCTTGATCCCATAACTTTGCGATTCAGGAGTCAGCAGTCGGTTGACAGAAGTCAGTCACGACGCCGGCCGCCTGATCGATACGACTCGACCCATCCTTGCCTTCCCTGCAGCAGTCAGAAGTCAGTTGACCGTTGGCAGTAACAGCACGTCGTGGCGATACCCTTCGCACCATTCGACGCGCCTTGACTGCCAACTGCCAACTGTCGACTGACTCCTGATCAACGCCTGACGACCATAGCCTGCCGGAACCACTCCTTCCCATCCCGAACAGGACCGTGAAACGGCAGCACGCCGATGATAGTGCGCATCCGCGCGCGAAAGTAGGTCATTGTCAGGCACCCACCAAGCCAGACGCCCCGGTCACCGACCGGGGCGTTTCGCTTCGCGCATCCGCCCGACGCGCACGCTTCCCGCACGACGAGCGCAGCGCGCGGAATGCCGGCCCGCGAGCGCGCGCATGGCGGCAGCCCGGCAATGTCGTCATCTTCCGGCATCCGAGTGCCACGGAATTCTCGGCGTACGGGAACCGGCGAATTTCCGGCACATTGGCGCCGCGGACATTGGATCCACTGTCCCTGGTCGATTCGGGCTCGGTGACGGCGAACGCGTCGATGCGTTTCGCCGACGGGTCGAGTACGGGCTCGGCGCCGAGATCGGTATCTCGACCAACAAGCTGCATGCGGGCCGGGCGGTCTCGAAAGCCTCACGTCGCGCCAGGGGATCGTGCTGGGCAGCGGCCAGTTCCGCCGCTGAGCCGGCCGCGATTCGCCGGCGGTCAGGCCCGCGCTTCGGCGCGTTGCGCGTAGTCCGCCACGGCGAGTGGCTCGAAGATGCCCCGATCGGTGACGATCGCCGTCACGAGCTCCGGCGGCGTGATGTCGAACGCGGGATAGAGCGCGTCGACGCCCTCCACCGTCGTGCGCGCGCCCATGAAGCTCAGCACCTGGTCGCCGTCGCGGAACTCGATTTCGACGTGCGACTCGTCCGGGCTCTCGAGGTCCGGCCCGCTCTGGCGCAGGACGTAGTAGGGCACGCGGTTGGCGCGTGCGGCGAGCGCGAACTGGTAGGTGCCCACCTTGTTGCAGACCGTGCCGTCCAGGCAGACGCGGTCGGCTGCCGTGAGGAAGGCCTGCACCTCGCCGCGTCGCATCAGGAAGCCTCCCATCCCGTCGGTGATGACGGTTGCGCGATGGCCGATCTCCAGCACCGCCGGCGCGGTGAGGCGAGCGCCTTGCAGGTAGGGCCGCGTCTCGCTGCAGAAGACGTGCATCGACCGTCCCGCGCGCTTCGCCTCGAGCAGAAGATAGAGGAGCGAGCGGTCGGCGAAGCAGTGCGTGAGCACCGCCTCGGCGCCGGCGAGCAGCGGCAGCGCGTGTCGCGCCGTCGCGAGCGCCTGCCGGGCGAGCTCCGCCGCCTTGCCGTCGACGGTGCGCACGATCGCGTCGACCGCGTCCTCGCCGCGATCGCGCGCCTTCGCCGCCGCGGCCTCGCACGCGACGATCATCCGTCGCAGCGCGAGTCCCGTGGGTCGCGTCGCCGCCAGCCGGCGCGCGGCCTGTGCGAGTCGCCGTTCGCCGTCGCCGGTCGTGCCCGCCGACAGGAGCGCGAGCGCCATGCCGTAACCGGCGGCGAGCGAGAGCGTGAACGCGCCCTGGATCGCCATCGTCTCGATCGCGCGCGCGACGTCCTCCACCTCGCGGCAGGTGATGAACCGCACCGTCCGGGGCAGGTCGCGCCGGTCGAGGAGCCGTACCGCGTCGCCCGTCCACTCGGCCATCCCGCGACGGGTCAGGAGCAGCGGAAGCTCCGACTCGTCGTAGTCGCCGTCGAGGCCGAGGCGGCGCAGGCCGTTCTTCACGCGAGGGGTTCCCGTTTCAGCGCACGAGCGAGATGCCGCCGTCGACCGGCAGGTCGACACCCGTGATCCAGCTCGCGGCGGACGAGGCGAGCATCGCGCACGCCTCGGCGACGTCTTCGGGGCGGCCGATGCGGCCGAGCGGCGCCTGCTGCTCGTAGACCCGCACGCCGTCCGCCCAGTCGCGATCGAGCCCCTCGCGCCAGACGAGCCCCGGCGAGATCGCGTTCACGCGGATGCCGGCCGGCCCGTACTCGACTGCCGCCGTCCGGGTCGCCGACACCAGCGCGGCCTTGGTCGCCGCGTAGACGGCGGCGCCACTCCCCGGCCGTGTCGCGCGGATCGACGCGATGTTGACGATGCAGCGGTCGCCGTCCGCACCAGCCATGGCCTCGGCGGCGCGCCGCATGCAGTCGAGCGCCGCCACGACGTTCACGCGGAACATTCGTTGCACCGCGTCGTCCGACCATTCGCGAATCGGGCCGAACGACTGCTCGGCGGCGTTGTTGACCAGCACGTCGAGCCCGCCGAGTTCGGAACGCGCCCGCGCGAACAGGGCCGCGCGATCCGCCTCCAGCGCGAGGTCGCCACGCACGACCGTTGCGCGGCCCTGCCGCTCGGCTTCACGTACGTCGGCGTCGTCCGCCGCGCCCCGCGCGTGCAGCACCACGTGCGAGCCGAGCCCGAGGAAACGCCGCGCGATCGCGAGCCCGATGCCGCGGCTCGCGCCCGTCACGACGACGCGCCGCATGGTCATGCGTGCTGCGGCGCCAAGTCGCGGATGCGGCGCGCCGCCGACGAATAGCGGCGCACGAGCTCCTCGACGTCGGCGAGCTCGAAGCCGTCCGAGCGGTAGCCGGGTGCCATCGTCGCCCCGGTGAGCGTCCACGGGCCATCGCTGCGGCTGCCCTGCCACACGCCCGCGGGAACCACGACCTGCGGCCGCTGCCCGGCGCGGTAGTCGGCGCCGAGGACCGGCTCCTCGATCCGCCCGTCCGGGTGGAGCAGCAGCATGCGGCGCGGCGCGCCCGCGTAGAAGTGGTAGACCTCGGTGGCGTGCAGGCGGTGCAGCGCCGAGTAGTGGTCGCCGCCGGTGAGCGCGACGATCGCGGTGCCGAAGCCGTCGTCGAGGTTCTGGTGGATCAGCGTGCCCTCGCCGTCCTCCTGCGGGCGCATCTGGAACAACGCGCGAACCTGGTCGAAGGTCAGGTCGTTCGACGTCATGGCCATGCTCCCCCGGTCGCGGGCGTGCCGCGACTCACAGTGAAACCACGTGCGCGATGCGGCCCGCCCATCCGGCCAGCTCCTTGCCGATCTGCCGCACCCACGCGTCGGGCAGGTGCGCGGAGGGCCCCTCGATGCCCAGCGCCGCGACCACCGCACCGGACTTCGCGATCACCGGCACGGCGACGCCGCGCACGCCGATCACGCTCTCCTCGTCGTCGATCGCATAGCCGCGCCGCACCGTCGCCGCGAGCTCGGTCGCGAGCTTCGCCTTGCCGGTGATCGTCCGGGCGGTCAGCGCGCTCAGCTTGCCGAGCGCACGGACTTCCGACGCGACGTCGCGCGCCGACGCGATGACGGCCTTGCCCAGCGCCGAGGCGTGGAGCGGCACGCGCGTCCCGGGCGGATGGCTGAACCGCACCTGCTTGGTCGACTCGAGCTGCGCCAGCACGACGACCGCCTCGCCGTCGCGCATGCCGAACGTCACGCCCTCGCCGTAGCGCCGTGCGACCTCCTCCAGCACGGCGCCCACCTTGTCGAGCCCGAACAGCCGCTGCGTCACCTGGCCGAGCACGATCATCGTTGGCCCCAGCACGTAGCGGTTGTTGCCGTCGTTCTGCGCAAGGAAACCGCGCTCGACCATCGCGCGGACGATCCGGTGGACCGTGCTCGGGCTCAGCGTGACCGCCTTCGCAAGCTCGTGGATGCCCAGGGCACGCTCGCCCCCGCCGTAGCACTCGAGGATCGCCAGCGCGCGATGGATCGCGCGCGCGCCGGCGGCCTTGTCGCCGTCCTGCAGCCGCTCGTCGGCCTCGCCCGCGGCGAACGCGGGCGCGACGGCACGGGCGGCCCTCGCACTCACGGCTTGCGCCCCTTCCGTCGTGAAGCGAAATCGGCCTGGCGCGCGGCGACGCGCTCGATCTCGGCGCCGTCGAGGAGAGTTGGCGTGCCGAGGACGCGCGCGTGCCAGTACACGCTGGCGATCCACTCGACGGTGAACGCGCGCGCCAGTGCGCGGAGGATGTCCGGCCCGATCGCCGTCACGCCATGGTTGCGCATGAGCGCCGCGTTGCGCCCGGCGAGGGCCCGCGTCGTGACGCGCGCGAGCTCGTCGGTGCCGAACGTCGCGTACGGCGCTACCTCGACCTCGCCGCCGAGGTCCGCGACCTGGTAGTGGATCGCCGGCAGCCGGTCCACGAGCGTCGAGAGCACGGTGGCGAAGTGCGAGTGCGTGTGGACGACGGCGCCGGCGTCGGTCGCGCCGTAGACCGCGAGGTGCAGCGGCAGCTCCGAAGACGGCAGCAGCGCTCCGTCCGCCTGCTCGCCCGAGGCGATGTCGACCAGGCAGACGTCCGCCGGCGTCATCGTTTCGTAGGGCACACGGCTCGGCGTGATCGCGATCGTCCCGCCGACGCGGACGCTCACGTTGCCCGACGTGTTGATGACGAGCCCGCTGTCGACCATGCGTCGCGCGGCCTCGACGACGGCGGTGCGCTCGCCCTCAGCCCGCATGAGCGGTACGCTCCCGGTGGAGCAGCTCGACCGCGCGCAGCGCGACGTCGAGCATGCGGGCGACGCCCTGGTCACGCGCGGCCACGTCGGGAACGACGTTGCCGGCCTGCACGTGCGCGACCCAGCCGTCGATACCGAGGATGCAGCCCGCCGCGACGCCGCGGATCGCGCCGAACACGAGTACCGCCGAGGCCTCCATCTCGTAGGCGAGCACGCCCGCCCGCGTGTACGACTCGAGCTCGCCGGTGAGGCGCGGGCTCTGGAACGCGTCGCAGGTGTGGACGATGCCGACGTGCGCCGCGCGCCCGGGCGAGTCCCGCGCCGCCCGGCGCAACGCGTCGAGCACGCCGGGATCGCCGACCGCCGGAAAGATCGCCGGGACGTGGTGATGCGTGACGCCGTCGTCGCGCACCGCGCCGGTGGCGATGACGAGGTCGCCGGGCTTGACGTGAGGCTGGCCCGAGCCGGCCGTGCCGACGCGGATGGCCACGCGCACGCCCAGGCGCGCGAGATCGCTCACCACCATCGCGGCGCCGGGGCTGCCGAGGCCGGTCGACACTACCGACACCGGCACGCCGCGGAACGTTCCGGTGTAGGAGTGGAACTCGCGGTTGGTCATCACCAGCTGCGCGTTGTCGAGGTGCTCGCGGCTGATCCGCTCGGCGCGCGCCGGATCGCCCGGCAGCAGCACGTAGGGCGCGATCTCGCCGGGCAGGCATCGGATCGCCCGGCAGCGCGTGCGCGCAGGGTCGTTCACGTCGGGCAGGCCCGGCGGGCGAAGCCAGCCCGCCTTCAGGTGCGGAGAGCTCACGACATCCTCCTGTGGACGGCGGCCTCGAGTCGTCCGGCCGCCAGGAACAGCGCGACGGCGGCCGCCGCGGCGACCGTCGCCACCGCGAACGCGCGCTCGGCCTCGAGGTCGCCGCGCGCGAGCAGGAACAGCTTGCCGAGCCCGTCGATGCCGGTCAGGAACTCGGCCACCATCGCGCCGAGCACGGCACGCGACGCGGAGAGCCGGATCGACGCGAACAGGTTCGGGATCGCTGCCGGCAGCGCGATGTTGGCCAGCGCGCGCAGGCGCGTCGCGCCGTACACGCGCCCGAGGTCGGCCGACGCGGCGGGCAGCGCGGCGAGTCCGGACGACACCAGCACGAAGCTCGGGAAGAACGACAGCAGCGTGACGACGATGACGACCATCGTCAGGTTGTAGCCGAGCAGCCGCGACAGCACCGGGATCAGGATGATGAAGGGCACCGATCTCACCACCAGCGCGGCGGGCGCGACCATGCCCGCGACGATGCGCGACACCCAGCCGGACACCGCGAGCGCGGCGCCGAGCAGCGAGCCGAGCAGGAGCCCCGCGACGGCGACGCCGAGCGTGATCCCTGCGGCCTTCGCGTAGAGCGGTCCTTCGGTCACGATAGCGCGCACGACCGACCACGGATCCGGCAGCACGATCACGTTGAAGCCGTGCCAGCGGACGATCGCGTCCCACAGCAGCACGACGAGCAGTACCGCCCAGGTCTGCGAGAAGAGCGAGCCGATCATGCGCATCGCGGGGCTCAGCCGGCGAAGCGCGCGAGCGCACGCCGGTGCAGGGACGTGAGCACCAGGTACGCAGCGAGCGAGCAGGCGACGCACAACAGCGCCGCCGCCCACATCTGCGGGATGCGGATGTTCTGCAGCGCGCTCACGATGATGACGCCGAGCCCCCGCGGCGCGCCGAACCACTCGCCGAGCACGGTGCCGAGGACCGCCGCCGGCGCCGCGAGGCGCAGCCCGTCGACGAACGCCGGCACGGCGCCCGGCACGTCGATCAGCGCGAACGACCGCGTGCGGCTCGCGCCCAGCACGCGGGCGATCTCGCGTCGCGCCGGCGTGCCGTAGCGGAACTGCGAGCTCAGCGCGACGTAGACAGGAAAGTAGGCGGAGAGCGTGCCGAGCACCGCCGGCGTCGCCTCGGGACCCGCGAGCAGGATCAGCACCGGGCCGAACGCGATCGCCGGCACCGCGTACATCCACGACGCGAGCGTGTCGAGGCCGCGCTCCAGGCGCGGCAGCGTCGCGTTGACCAGCGACAGCACGATCGCGAGGAGCGAGCCGGCGCCGAGCGCGATCACCGCCGAGGTCCCGGTCACGCGCAGCGCCCGCATGAAGAGCTCGCGCGCGCCCGGTCGCTCGAACACCGCGGCGACCTGGCTCAGCGCGGGGAACGACTCGCCGAGCCAGCCGAGCCGGCCGATGGCCTCCCACGCGGCCAGGAACAGCGCGGTGCCCGCGAGCGTGGCGAATGGCACCTTCACGGCTGCGCCATCGCGTCGTCGAGCGCGCCGGCGACGCGGCGCGTGAGCGCGACGAACGCGTCGCCTTGCGTCGTCGCGCGCGTGCGCGGCCGCTCGAGCACGACGTCGAACGACGCGTGCAGCCGGCCCGGCCGCGACGCCATGACGATCACGCGGTCCGCGAGCTGCACGGCCTCGTCGACCGAATGGGTGATCAGCAGCGTCGTCGTGCGCAGCGACTCCCACACGCGCTGCATCTCGAGGTTGAGCGCGCGGCGCGTCACGAGGTCGAGCGCGCCGAACGGCTCGTCGAGGAGCAGCAGCCGCGGCGAAAGCGCGAGCGAGCGCGCAATCGAGACTCGCTGGCGCATGCCCCCCGACAGCTGCGAAGGCCGCGCGCCGGCGAATTCGGCGAGACCCACCATCGCGACCAGCGACGCGACGCGCGCCTCGTCCACGGGCACGCCGGCGAGCCGGAACGGCAGCGCCACGTTCTGCCGGACGCTTAGCCACGGCAGCAGCGCGTGGTCCTGGAACGCCACGCCGATCCGGTGCTGCGCGGCCGCGACCGACGGCGGCTCGCTGTCGATGCGGATCGCGCCCGCGTCCGGGGTCTCCAGCCCGGCGATCAGCCGCAGGAGCGTCGACTTGCCGCAGCCGCTGGGGCCTACGACCGCCACGAAGCTTCCCGGTGCGAGCGCCAGGTCGACGCCCGACAGCGCGACGACCTCGCCGCCGCCGGCCATCGCGAAGCGCTTGGTGATCGACGCCGCCTCGACCGATGCCCCTTCCCTCGCGTCCGACGTCGTGGCGACCACGTCGGTCATCGCGTTCATCAGGCGTTCGCGGCCTTGAGCAGCGACATGTCGAGGATCTTGTCGACGTCCGGCAGGCGCTCGACGCCGCCGGCGCGCAGCGCGTCGTAGACCGGGCCGCCGAGCCGGTCGCGGCTGATCCAGAACAGGCCGTTGCGCTTCGTGTCCTCGCTGTGCAGGAACGGGATCTGCAGCTGGTTCGAGCGCAGCTCCCGCTTGGGATCGAGCGCGAAGTCGACGCCGTACTTCTCGGCCGCCAGGCGCGCTCCGAGCGCCGGGTCGCGCTCGTTCTCCTTCCAGCCGCGGATCTCGGCGCGCAGGTAGCGGACCGCGAGGTCGCGATTGGCGTCGAGCCACCGGCGCGGCACGAACAGGAGCGTGTTGTAGCCGGGCAGGCCGAGCTCGTCCCAGGTGCGGTGGAAGAAGTCCTTGTCCTTGACCAGGCCCTTCATCTCGAGCGCGATCGTCTGGTTCGTCACGAACGCGACCATTGCGTCGCCCTGCCCGTCGAGCAGCGCCTGCGGATCGAAGCCGCCGGGCACGAACGTGAAGTCGGACGTCATCCCGTTGGTCTTGAACGCGGTCTCGATCGTGCGCGCGTCGGTCGGCGTCGGGCCGATGATCCGCTTGCCGGCCATGTCCTTCGCCGTGAGCACCGGCTTCTTCGCGAGCGACAGCAGGCCGCCTGGCTGGCGCTGGTAGCGGCTGCCGAGCACGACGAAGTCGTTGCCGCGCGCGATCGCCTCGAGCACCGGGCGCGGGTTGGCCTGCTGCCCGAGCGTCACCTCGCCGCTCGACACGCGCTCGACCGGGTTCGGCGTGTTCGGCCCGCCGGGACGCCACTCGACCTCGATGCCTTCCTCGCGGAAGTAACCCTTGTCCATCGCGATCCACATGCCCGCGAACGAGTGGTTGGGAATCCACGCCAGCGCGGTGCGGATCGAGCCGCGCGTCTGCGCGAGCGCCGGCGATGCGCCGCCCAGCGCCGGCGCCGCCGCCAGCGCGAGCATCGAACGGGTGAAGTCACGACGGCTCGAACCCCGGAAACCCTTGGGACTCCTGGTCATGGCACGCGCTCCTCGGTCAGGTGGGGGGGGCGCCGGCTGGCGCGAGCGGTCCGGCGCGGGATGCGTATTCCATCTGGTGGAATATGCGTTCCGCGCATGCTAGTCCCGCGGCGGGCGCGATGTCAACGGCTGCGCCCCGTCTTCGCAAGCCGGACCCTCTCGCCCGCGACACTCTCGCGGACGGCTTCGAATTCACGCGGGCTTCACCGCGCGGCGCCGGTGGCGCGCGAGCCAGGCGAGCGCCGCGAGGCGACCTTGCCTCGAGTTGGCGTACACCGAGCTACGCGGCCACGAGGCTGGTTCCCGGGAGTGCGGTCCCCGGTCGACGAATGCACGCACCGAGGATTGTGGAGGCCATCGAACCGATCGACGATGTCGAGCCAGGCCACGCGTCATGTGCTGGGAGGTCTGCCAGCCTCCCTTGTGCGACCAACATCGCAAGGTGCTGGGATGGGATGGCAGAAGTCAGCAGAGGTCGCAGCAGTCGCCTGGCACCGAAGTGACGAAGGGCCGAGCTTGTCGTGAGCGGACAGGCTCGCGTGGTCTCTGCGCGAACCGTGCGGAAGTCTCGTGGCGACGCGGGAGCCAGCGCGCGTCCCCGAAGGGGCCGGAATTCCCGACGGTGGGGGCAGGCGCCTATGCGATGGACGGAACGAAGCTCGCCGGGGCTGCCTGTCAGGCGGACAGGAAACGCGGGATACCGAACGGCACGTCCGGCGTTGCGGAGGGTCGGCGGGCGCAAGCCCGCCCCCTGCCCGATCGCATCCGTCCGACGACCGCACGCGTCCGGCGCGCCCGCGAGCCGGTCGCCCTTCAGCGCCGCGCGTCGGCCTCGGCCGCGATCGTGTCGGCGAGCAGCCGCACCAGCGCGTACACGGCGTCGATGTGCGGCGTCGGCGTGCCGGTCAGCCGCGCCAGTTCGATGACCGAGCCGATGAGCGCGTCGACCTCGGGCTCGCGGGCCGCCTCGATGTCCTGCAGCATCGACGTCTTGTGCTTGCCGACGCGCTCCGCGCCCGCGATGCGCTTGTCGATGGTCACGCGGAACGTGATGCCGAGCTTCGTCCCGACCGCCTGCGCCTCGGTCATCATCGCCACGGCGAGGTCGCGCGTCGGCGCGAACCTGCATAGGTCGACCAGCGTGGCGCGCGACAGCGCGCTGATCGGATTGAACGTCAGGTTGCCCCACAGCTTGAGCCAGATCTCCGACCGGATGTCGTCGAGCACCGGCGCCTTGAACCCGGCGCGCGTGAACGCCCCGGAGAGGCGCAGCGCCCGTTCGCTCGTCGAGCCGTCGAGCTCGCCCAGCGGGAAGCGGTCGCCCTCGATGTGCCGGATCACCCCCGGCGCGACGAGCTCGGTGGCCGGATAGACGACGCAGCCGACGACCCGCTCGGGGGGGATGCTCTCGCCGATCGTGCCGTCCGGATCGACGCTGCGGACCCGCGTGCCGGCGAACGGCCCGCCGTGATGGTGGAAGTACCAGTAGGGGATGCCGTTCTGCATCGTGACGACGGCCGTCGCCGGCCCGAAGAGCCTGGGCACGCTGCGGCATGCCGCCTCGAGCTGGTGCGCCTTGGTCGCCAGGATCACGACGTCCTGCGGGCCGGCGGAGTCGTAGTCGTTCGTCGCGACGACGTTGCGAGCGACGTGCTCGGTGCCGTCCTGCAGCACCAGCCTGATGCCGTTCGCGCGGATCGCGTCGAGGTTGGCGCCGCGCACCATGAACGTGACGTCCTCGCCCGCGAGCGCGAGCCGGGCGCCGACGAAGCCGCCGATCGCGCCGGCACCGACAATGGCGATTCGCATCGGGTTTCCCTGCGGTCAGCGCGACCGCTGCCCGTACGTCGCGAACTTCGCGAGCACGCGGTCCATCTCGTCGTCGGGCAGCAGCACCGGGTCCCCGACCTGGAGCGCCCGCCAGTACGTCTCGGCCAGCGTCTCGACCTCGATCGCCAGTTGCCGCGCGAGGTCCAGGTCGGCGCCGAGGGCGATCATGCCGTGGTTCGCGAGCAGGCAGGCACGACGCCCGTCGAGCGCCGCCGTGGCCGCGTCGGCGAGCTCCTGCGTCCCGAACGTCGCGTACGGCGCGCAGCGGATGTCGCGGCCGCCCGCGATCGCCACCATGTAATGGAACGACGGGATGCCGCGCCCGAGGCACGCGAGCGACGTGCAGAACGGCGCGTGCGAGTGGACGACGGCGTGCGCGTCGGGCCGCGCGCGGTAGATGTCGCGATGGAAGCGCCACTCGGACGACGGCGCCATCCGGCCCGCCGCCACCCCGTCGAGGCCGACGGCGACGATGTCCTCCGCGGCGAGGCGGTCGTACTCGACGCCGGTCGGCGTGATCAGGAAGCCGTCGAAGCCGCCCGCGCGCCACCGCGCGCTGACGTTCCCGGCCTTGCCGCGGTTGATGCCCGCGGCGTTCATGCCGAGCGCGGTCGCGATTACGCGCTCGCGCAGCAGGCGCTCGCCGTCCGGCGCCGCACTCATGCGAATCGCTCGGGGAACAGCGCCGCGATCCCCGCCTCCGACGCCGTCGCCACGCCGCGCTCGGTGAGCAGGCCGGTGACCAGCCTCGCCGGGGTCACGTCGAACGCCGGGTTGTGCGCGCGCGAGTTGTCCGGCGCGATGCCGACGCGGATCGCCTGCCCGTACCCGTCGCGCCCGAGCACCTCGAGCACCTCGGAGGGCGCGCGCGTCTCGATCGGAATCGCGTCGCCGTCGGGAAGCGACGGATCGAACGTGGGCGACGGCAGCGCGACGTAGAACGGCACGCCGTTGTCCTTCGCGGCGAGCGCCTTGGCGTAGGTCCCGATCTTGTTGCACACGTCGCCGTTCCGCGCGACGCGGTCCGCACCGACGATCACGATGTCGACGTCGCGGCGGCGAGTCAGCGCCGCGCTCGCGCCGTCGACGATGATCGTGTGCGGCACGCCGCGCTCGGCGAGCTCCCAGGCGGTGAGGTTGGCGCCCTGCAGGCGCGGCCGCGTCTCGCTGACCCACACGTGCACCGGCAGCCCCCGGGCGTGCGCGAGGAAGATCGGCGCGGTCGCCGTGCCCCACCCGCAGGTCGCGAGCGCCCCGGCGTTGCAGTGGGTCAGCACGTTGACGGGGCCGGCGCTGCGCGCCGCGATGCGCTCGAGCAGCCCGAATCCGTGTTCGCCGATCGCGTGGTTGATCGCGACATCCTCCGCGCAGATCGCGTCCGCCTCGCGCCACGCCGCATCCGCACGTTGTCCCGCGGGAAGCGGCTCGACGCGGCGGCGCACGCGGTCGAGCGCCCAGCGCAGGTTGACCGCGGTCGGGCGGGTGGCGTCGAGCGCGGCGAGCGCCCGGGCGCACCCGGCGTCGCTCGGATCGCGGTCGAGCGCCATCGCGAGACCGTAGGCGCCCACGGCGCCGATCAGCGGCGCGCCGCGGATCCACATGTTGCGGATCGCGAGCCCGGCGACGTCGGCGTCGGCGATGCGCACCGTGACGACCGCGTGCGGGAGCGCGCGCTGGTCGATCGCCTCGACGTGCCGCGCGCCATCCGGCCGGCGCAGCGCGCGGTACGGGGCCGGATCGGAAACGGGCGTGCGCGGATTCATGGCGTCATGGCGCCGGATCCGCGCCCGCGCGGGGTTGGCGGCCGGGCCGGCGTCCGTCCGTCACTTCAGCACCTGCACCAGGTTGTTGAAGTCGTCGGTCCACAGCCGCCAGTCGCGCCGGGGCTCGATCGTCGTCGCGGCATCCGCGATCCCCGGCTTCGCCAGCGCCTCGGGATCGGACGACAGCAGCACCCAGTCGCTGACGCTCGAGAGATTGGTCTCTCCCTGGTCCGAGATCCACGTCGCCGACATGCCGTGCGCGTGCGCGAGCGCCTCGACCACCGGCACGAGGTCGAGGAACCGGTTGGTGACGTGAAACGCGACGATCCCCGAGGGCTTCATGTGACGCAGGTAGATCGCGAGCGCCTCGGAGGTGATCAGGTGCACGGGGATCGCGTCACTCGAGAACGCGTCGATCGCGAGCACGTCGAAACCCTGCGGCGCCTCGCGCTCGAGGACGAGGCGCGCGTCGCCCACCGGCGTCTCGATCGTGGCCTCGCTCTGGTCCAGGTAGGTGAAGTGCCGCCTGGCGATCTCGACCACCGACGGGTTGATGTCGTAGAAACGGTAGACGTCGCCCTTCGCGCCCCAGGTCGCGAGCGTGCCGGTGCCCAGCCCGATGACGCCGACCTTGAGCGGCTCGACGCGCGGGTGCATCGACTCGATGGCGAGTCCGACGCCCGAGGTCGCCGTGTAGTAGGTGGTCGGCTCGCGGGCGAGCACCGGGTCGCGGTACTGGTTGCCGTGCATGATCGTGCCGTGGATCAGGCTGCGCCGCGCGGTGTCGTCGGTGCCGGTCTCCCAGACGCGCAGGACGCCGTAGAAGTTGCGCGTCGACGCGATCGTGCCGTCGTAGAACTCGCTGACGTACCAGACGGCGCAGCCGACCGTGACGAAGAACGAGACGAGGCCGAGCACGCCGAACACCGCGTGGTCGCGCCGGACCTGCCAGAGCAGCAGCAGCGCGCACAGCGCGAGGCCCGCGCCGAGCTCGAAGTACGCCGGCAGCAGGAGCGGGGCGAGGACGCCCACCAGGATCGAGCCGATCGCGCCGCCGAGCGAGATCGTCAGGTAGAAGCGCGTGAGCCAGCGCGGCGAGGGCTTGAGCCGGACGAGCTCGCCGTGGCAGAACATGCACGCGAGGAACAGCCCGACGCAGAACACGCCGATCTGGATCGCGAGCTCGTGCGTGAGGTCGGGGTCGGCCTGCGTCCACGCCATCACGCCGAGCGCCGCGGCGACCATCGACAGGTAGATGTCGCGCTTGTACCAGCCGGTCCCGTCGAAGCACAGGATGAACGTCAGGAGGTACAGCGACAGCGGCACGATCCACAGGAGCGGGACGGCCGCGACGTTCTGCGTGATGTGGTTCGACACCGCGAGCAGCAGGATCGATCCGGTCGCCGCGAGCGCGATCCACAGGCCCTGCCGCGCGAGCGTCGGCGGGTCGTCCTCGCCGGAGGCGTGCACCGGCTCCGGCGCGACCGCGTCGTCGGTATGCACCAGCACATGGACGCTGCGCCGGCTCGCGTAGCCGGCCGCCGCGCACAGGGCGACGAACGCGACGTACCCGGCCGACCAGCCCCACGCCTGCATGCGCGTCGCGATCCAGGGCTCGAGCAGGAACGGGTATCCCAGGAGCGCGAGCATCGAGGCGAGGTTCGACAGCGCGAACAGCCGGTAGGGACTGCGCCCGCGGAAGCGGCGCGCGAACCACGCCTGCACGAGCGGGCTGGTCGACGAAAGCAGGAAGTAGGGCAGCCCGATGGTCGCCGTGAGCATCCCGAGGATGAGCCACGACGGGTTCTCGTCGCCGGCCGGCTTCCAGAACGCTCCGGGGACGATCGGCAGCACCGCGACGCTCGCGACGAGCAGCACGACGTGCAGCGTGATCGAGGTCCGCTGCGCGAGCCGGCGCACCGTCCAGTCCGCGTACGCGTAGCCCAGCAGCAGGGCGGTCTGGAAGAACACGAGGCACGTCGTCCAGACGGTCGCCGATCCGCCGAACCACGGCAGGATCTGCTTCGCCATCACCGGTTGCACGAGGAAGAGGAGGAACGCGCTCGCGAAGATCGTGACGGCGTAGAGGAGCATGGCGGCGGCCAGGGGGCGCGGCGCGGAGTCGGCGCCCGTGCGCAGGGCGCCCATTGTAAGGGAGCCCGCCGCCCGGGGCGGACGGTGCCCCGCGATCGCCGCGATGGCGCCGCGGAAGATGCCCGTGGCTCAGTGCGTGGTGCGCGGCTTGAAGTACTCGACGCGGTCGATCGAGCGGACGGAGAGCTCGCGCACGTCCGCGCCCTGCAGCAGGCGCAGCGGAACGTCGGCGCCCGCGCTGCGGCCGGACCAGACCCTGCGGTAGAACTCGCCCTGCGTGCGCACCGGCTCGCCGGCGACACCCAGGATGATGTCGCCGACCTCGACGCCCGCCGCGTCGGCGGGCCCGCCGGGCGAGACGCGCGAGACGACCAGCCTGCCCTGCACTTCGTCGGCCGCCACGCCCAGCCACGGGCGCGGCGGATCCCTGCGGTGCCCGTCCGCGACGAGGTCGGCGAGGATGGCCTTCAACGTGTCGATCGGCACGAACAGGTTGCCCGGCAGGCGCGAATCGTCGCCGGTCGCGTCGCGCACGATGAGCGAGCCGATCCCGACGAGGCGGCCGTCGCGGTCGAGCAGGCCCGCGCCGCTCCAGTTGAGCGTCGGCGGGCTGGTCCAGAGCGCCTCGTCGAGCATGTATTCCCAGTTGCCGGTGAACGAACGCTTCGAGACGATCCACGCGAACGCGACGTCGTCCACGCC
This sequence comes from Burkholderiales bacterium, assembly GCA_905339295.1. Classification (GTDB taxonomy): domain Bacteria; phylum Pseudomonadota; class Gammaproteobacteria; order Burkholderiales; family Casimicrobiaceae; genus VBCG01. The sequence goes on along the minus strand of CAJPFI010000019.1, from coordinate 40,888 downwards.
GGCATGCGTCGCGATCATCACGGGATCGCGTTCCGCCACGCCGCCCGACGATCCGAGCGGAAGCGGCGCCGCGTCGATCGGAACGATCGCGCGCAGCAGGCCGAAGCCGCTCGCGTGGTCGTACCCGACGACCTGCGCCGGAAGCGAGCGGCCGCGATGGTCGACGATCGTCACCTCGTCCGCCTCGACGATCAGGTAGCCGATCGTGACGATCAATCCCTCGGGCCCGATCAGGATGCCGGTGCCCTCGCGTTCGCGACCGAGCGACGTCGCGCTGCGTGCGTCGGGCACGGCCCGCGTCCGGACCTTCACGATCGCGCGGAACAGCCGCTCCGCGTCCGGGGACGGAGCGGCATCCTGCGAAGGCTTCGTCCCGGTGCGGGGAACCTCCGACGGCTCGGAGGCCGCGTGCGCGAGGACGGCGACCGACGCGAACGCCGCGAGGAACGTGAGGCGCAGGAGGCGCAACGTGGAACCCGGAGCGGACATGTCGGCCTCCGCGAGGCGTGCAGGCAGTCGCGCCCGTCTGCGCGATCGGCGGTGCGGGCCGCGCGAACCCCGACGGCTCTGCACCGGGCCACTATAGCGCGAACGCACGCGCTTGCAAGCGCCACGGTCCCCTCCGGCGGCCGCCGCGCATGGTTATAATCGGCCCGGTTCGCCGCCTCCGCGACGCGCCGGCCCGACGCGACGCGCCGGCCGTGGCGGCCACCGCTCCCTCCATGAAAACCGTCTCCGCAGCGAAGCTTGCCGACCTGGTCGCGGCGATCATGCATGGCGCCGGCTCGTCGCACGACGAGGCGCGCGCGATCGCGCGGCGCCTCGTCGACTCCAACCTCGTCGGCCACGACTCGCACGGCGTGCTGCGCGTGGGCAAGTACCTCGAATGGGTGCGCGACGGGACGCTCAAGCCGAACACGCCGCCCGAGATCGTGTTCGAGAGCGACACGATCGCGATCGTCGACGGCCGCCGCGGATTCGGGCAGGTCACCGGCGAGGCGGCGACGCGGCTCGGCATCGCCAAGGCGAAGGCGAAAGGCATCGCGATGATCGGGCTGCGCAACTGCGGTCACCTCGGCCGGCTCGGCGACTGGGCCGAGATGGCCGCCGAGGCGGGGCAGGTGTCGCTGCATTTCCTCAACACCTCCGGCGCGCAGCGCGTCGCGCCGTTCGGCGGCAGCGACCGGCGCCTGTCCACCAATCCGATGTCGATCGGCGTGCCGGTCGCCGGCAGCGCGCCCGCGATCCTCGACATCACGACGTCCACGGTGGCCGAGGGAAAGCTGATGGTCGCGATGAACCGGGGCGACCGCGTGCCCGAAGGCTGGATCGTCGACAAGGCGGGACGCCCGACCACCGACCCGAAGGACTTCTACGATGGCGGAGCGCTGCTCACGATCGGCGCGCACAAGGGCTCGGGACTGTCGATCCTCACCGACCTGCTCGCCGGCGCGGTGACGACGGGCCGCAGCTCCGACCCCGCCGACACGATCCTGCGCAACAACATGCTGTCGATCTACATCGATCCATCGGTGTACGACGCCTCGGGCGGCGTGCTCGCCGAGGCACGCCGCCTCGTCGACTGGGTCAAGGCCTCCCCGCCGGCGACCGCCGGCGAGCCGGTGCTCGCGCCCGGCGACGTCGAGCGGCGAACGCGCGCCGCGAGGCAGGCGAACGGCGTGCCGCTCGACGACAAGACCTGGCGGGACCTCATCGATGCTGCGCGCTCGGTGGGCATCGACGACGCGCGCGTTGCCGCGATCGTCGCTTGACGCGCGGCGCGCGGTCCGCGCGATCGCGCTCGCCGCAGGCACGGCGGTCGCGCTCGCGGCGGCCGGCGCCGCGTTCGCCGACTTCAGCGGACGCGTCGTCGCAGTGACCGACGGCGACACGCTGACCGTGCTCGACGGCACGCGGGCCGTGCGCGTGCGCCTCTGGGGCGTCGACGCGCCGGAGCGCGGACAGCCGTGGTCGCGACGCGCCCGCGACGCGCTCGCCGCCCGCGCGATGCACCGGGACGTGCGTGTCGAAACGGTCGGCACCGACGGCTACGGCCGCACGCTCGCGCGCGTGAGCGTCGGCGGCGTCGATCTCGCGGAGGCGCAGCTGCGCGACGGCATGGCGTGGGTGTTCCGCCGCTACACCGGCGATCCGGCGCTCGTCGCCCTCGAGGAGGACGCGCGTGACGCGCGGCGCGGCCTGTGGATGCAACGCGAGCCCGAGGCACCCTGGCGCTACCGGGAACGCACCGCGGCGGCTCGTCGCGGAGCGTGGGTGGCGAGCGAGAGACGGCTCGCCTCGCTTCCCGTGCACGGCGCGCGGTCGTTGCGCGCCGCGGCCGCCGCGCTGCGCGAGGACGCCGCCGGCGGCGCCGGCGCATCGGGTCGAAGCGCTCGTGCGCGCGCGCACCCGCCGTCCGCCCTTGCGACATGAACCGGGACGCGACGCTGTTCCCCGGATTCCGCTCGATGCGCGTCGACGGCGAAGGGGCGACGATCGCCTGCGTCGTCGGCGGCAGCGGTCCGCCGCTGTTGATGCTGCACGGCTATCCGCAGACGCACGCGATGTGGCATCGCGTCGCGCCGGCGCTCGCCGGAACGCACACGGTGGTCTGCGCCGACCTGCGCGGCTACGGCGATTCGTCGAAGCCGCCGTCCGACGCGAGCCACGCGCCTTACTCGAAGCGCGCGATGGCGGCCGACATGGTCGCCGTCATGCGCGAGCTGGGACACCGGCGGTTCCGGCTGGTCGGCCACGACCGCGGCGGGCGCGTCGCGCATCGCCTGTGCGTCGACCATCCCGACGCCGTCGAGCGTGCCGCGGTCCTCGACATCGCGCCCACGCTGGCGATGTACGAGAAGACGGACCGGCGCTTCGCGACCGCGTACTACCACTGGTTCTTCCTGATCCAGCCGTTCGACCTGCCGGAGCGCATGATCGGCGCCGATCCCGCCTCCTACCTGCTCACGAAGATCGGCGGATGGGGCTCGTCGGGCACCTTGTTCTTCGCCGCGGATGCGCTCGCCGAGTACCAACGCAGCTTCGGCGATCCGGCGACGATCCACGCGACCTGCGAGGACTACCGCGCGTCCGCGTCGATCGACCTCGAGCACGATGCCGCCGACCGCGCGGCCGGCGTCCGCGTCCGGTGTCCGCTGCTCGTTCTCTGGGGAGGGCGCGGCGTCGTGCACCGGCTCTTCGATCCGCTCGCGGAGTGGCGCGCCGTCGCCGACGACGTGAGCGGCGGGGCGTTGGCGTGCGGCCACTACCTTGCGGAGGAGGCGCCGGACGAGACGCGTGCGGAGCTCGCGCGATTCCTCGCGCAGGGTCGTTGACCTTGCGCAATGCGCCGGTCGCGTGCACGCGTAAAATTATTATCGGAGCCCGGCGGTGATGGCCGGGCGGCCGAAACCGGGTCCGGGCTCTCCGATGTCGAAGGAGGGATCATGAGGACCCTGACCCGTTGGAATCCCTTTCCTGAACTGGCGCGTTTCGACCCGTTCGGCGATCCGACCCGGTTGTGGGGCGAGGTGGAGGTGCCGCTGCGTCCGCTCGAGCCCGAGCCGATGATGCGGCTGGACATCGCCGAGAACGACACCGGCTATGTCGTCAAGGCCGACATTCCCGGGGTGACGAAGGAGGACATCGCGGTGTCGCTGGAACGCGGCATGGTGTCGATCTCCGTCGAGGTGAAGCGCGAGAAGGAGGCGAGCGAAGGCGGGAAGGTGCTTCGCAACGAGCGCTACCACGGTTACCTGGCCCGCAGCTTCACGCTGCCTGTGGCGATCGACATGGACAAGGCGGTCGCCGCTTACGAAGGCGGCGTCCTGACGCTGACGCTGCCGAAGGCGTCGGGCAGCGCGGGGACCAGGCTGGCGATCCACTAGACCGGTGACGCCTGCGCGCGCGGCACGCCCGCCCCGCAACAGGGGCGGGCGTTTTCTTTGGGCATTCGTGCCGGCGCGCCAGTGCGACGGGAAGCCCTGGCCGGATCGGCGTGACCCCGGAGTCGCGAGTCCGTACGGATCGCCTGCGCGGCTTGGTATAATTCGAAGTTCGGCCAAGTAGCTCAGTTGGTAGAGCAGAGGACTGAAAATCCTTGTGTCGGTGGTTCGATTCCGCCCTTGGCCACCAATTTCCTCAGGGAATTCAACAGATTGAATTTTAGGTCTGTTGGCTTCCCCAAGGCGTGGGACACCGGTGGGACACCGCCGCTGTGTTTCCCGCTTCTGCAGCATCTGCAACCTCTGAATCAGAGCGCGGACTCGGCTACGTCGTAGTAGCCCGGACCGTATTCGGATCGGCCCCTGCAGTACGGGTCGGGTGTTCGTTTGCACCGGAGAGATTGCAATGCCAACCATCGAACGTCGGGCCTCGCCCGGCGGCATCGTGCGCTATCGGGCCCGGGTACGCCTTCATGGCGCCCACACCGCCTCCAAGACGTTCCGCCGCAAGACCGACGCCCAGAAGTGGGCTCAGAAGACGGAAGTCGCCATCCGGCAGGACCAGTACGCAATCAGTCCGATCTCGCGCAGGAAGCCCTTGAGCGAGCTGATTGACCGGTACGTCCAGGAGGTCCTTCCCCGCAAGCCCAAGACGGCGCCGTTCCAGAGGCGACAGCTTGAAGTCTGGCGGAAGGAACTGGGGCACCTCCTGATTGCCGACGTGACCCCGGCTCGGATCGTGGGGGCTCGCCAGGCCCTCTTGGAGAACCCAGGAGCCCGCCAGCAGGCTCGGGGGTACGCGACGACCAATCGCTACCTTGCCGTGCTCTCCCACGCCTTTACGTGCGCGGTCGACGAGTGGGGGTGGGCCGTCGACAACCCGGTTCGGAAGGTCAAGCGCCTACGGGAGTCGCGAGGGCGAACCCGGTTCCTGTCCGACGATGAGCGGGTGCGCTTGTTGGCCGCTTGCCGGGTATCGACATGTCCTTATCTCTATCCAATCGTTGTGGTTGCGATCTCGACCGGCATGCGCCGCGCCGAGATCCTCACATTGCGCAAAGCCCAGGTCGACGTCGTCCGCGGCGTGGTCTCGTTGCAGGAAACCAAGAACGGGGAGCCGCGGTGTGTCCCTTTGGCGGGGCTTGCACGAGACCTCGTCAGGACGCGATTGAGTGAAACTCACGCTGAGCACGACCTGCTGTTTCCCGGCATGGTGCGTGGACGCCCCTTGACTCTGTGGAAGCCATGGAAGGCCTCGCTCGTCGCGGCCTCCGTCACCGATCTCCGGTTTCACGATCTGCGGCATACGGCAGCTTCTTACCTAGCGATGAACGGAGCGACGGCCCTGGAACTCGCGGCAGTCCTCGGCCACAAGACCCTCCAGATGGTGAAGCGGTACGCACACCTTTCGGAGGACCACGCTGGTGGCGTGGTTGCGTCCATGAACACGAGAATCTTCGGCGAGGTGCCGAAGTGAGCTTGGAAATCGACGTGAACGGGCGCGCATGTGTTCCGCTAGCTGCAATACCGTTCATAACGGGCGGCAGAGTGAGTTGCCGGACAGTCATCCTGGCCCTTGCCATGCCGCAACTCTTTGGGGAGCGCTACGGAGGGAACTTGATCGATGCCTTCGAGTTTCTTCCCTTCGGTCGCGCCACGTATCTATCCCGCGATCGTATCGAGAGAATCGCGTCTACCTGTGCTTGGGATCGGCTTGAGCCGCCGCTCAATGCGATCGGTGGCGTAGTCGTTTCACAGGATGATTTGACCTCAGCCATGGACGCGCTCGTGACTCAGACTCCTGAGTCGCAAAACGGACTCGCTGGCCAGCTGCCATGGAATCCGGATCCTGAACTCCCGATCGACGTGAGTGTCGCGATTTTCAAGGCACTGCCAATCACGCTGAGTGTTTCGAGGGTGAGGAAGAACGACCGACGGAAACGACACGACGCAATCGAAGGGGCGGTCGCTACGATTGAAGATCGAGTGAAATCGGAGGGGCATGCCTTCGATCGCACTGGCCTCCTGGGTCGGAAGCAGGACTTGATCCGGCTGATTCAGCACCTCGACCCTACCCTGCAGATGGCGGAATCGACGTACGACACCTATTTCAAAGAGTTGCAGCTTCGATGGCGTCCTGGCGGCCGACAGGATCAGGTCGTCGCGTGGTTCGCGGTCTTCGGAGTCGATCTGGGGTAGCCGCTCGCTCGATATCAACCCAGTCACCCCAGTTTTGCGGCGGAGGGAGTTGTCGCAGAGTTTCGCTCGTAGCGGCGTCGGATTCCCCGATGTCGTGGAAGATCGAACGGAGCCTGCGTCATGGAAACTCTGCTTAGAAGCCGGCTCATTCCCCTCACGGAATGGAGCAGCTATCACCCGTGGCCCCCGCTCGGCGGGCTACGCCACCTCGTTTTCAACGGTGCCAGCAACGGGTTCGACACCGTCGTGCGTCGTTGCGGGCGCCGCGTGCTTATCGACGAGCAGGCATTCTTTGAATGGGCCCGACGCACTGGCGGGCGCCCATGATCGCCGCAATGTCCCCCGGAAAGCCTGGAACACCCGCATTCCCCGCCCCTGACCTTGCTCAGGCGCGCCACTTTCTAAATGTCCTGGATCCGGGCGGCATCTTCGCCTTCCAGACATTCTCCGATCGTGAAGAGCTGAAACGTGCGGCGTCGGACGACCAGGGCCGGGTGCACATGGTCGACCCGCTTGCGCGGGTATTCCAAGGACCGCTTGAGAAGCACGCCACTGTACTGGCCGAACTGAACTGGCAGGGAGCTGGGGTATTCGTCATGATCAACGAGGGCGACGGGATTGTTCAAAAGGGTCGGAAAACCTGCCGGACCAACGGCAATGTCATCCGCGTCCGCGCAAACTGGGTCGATCTCGACGCGGCGCCTATCGAACCCGTGCTCGCTGCGCCCATTGCCCCATTGATTGTCGTCGAGAGCAGTCCTGGCAAGTGGCATGCGTACTGGCCAACAGCGTGCCCTCTCGACCAGTTTGAATCCGTCCAACTGGCGCTCGCTACCCATTTCGGTGGTGATCCGTCGGTTGTCGACCTGGCACGCGTGATGCGCCTCCCGGGCTTTTTCCACAACAAGAACACCACGCCCGTAATGACGCGGCTGGTGCGTCCCGGGACCGAGGGCGTGTTGTGAGTGTTTCACCCGGTACGGTGCCACCCGTGCTTACCGCCTCCGACCTGCTCGCAGATCTTGGCATCGACCCACTTTCCTCTCCTCGCCCCAGCTTCTCAAAGCGCGGATTCACCCGACCAAAATTCGTCGTACACGAGGGCGGCAGTGGGAAGGTTCCAGAAGGCCACCGGAACAACTCACTGACAAGCGTGGCTGGACTACTGCGTCGTATCGGTGGCGACTACGAGTCCATCAAGCCCGCACTGCACGCGGCAAACCTGACTCTCTTTGAACTGCCGCTACCCGACGCCGAGGTTGACGCCATTGCACAAAGCGTCTGCCGGTATGTCCAGGGAAATCCAAGAAAGGTAGATCTACGCCTGCACGACGAAGGAAATGCCCGTCGACTTGTAGAGCTTTTCGGCCACGAAATCCGGTACGTGGCCGAAATGAAGAAATGGTTGGTTTGGAATGGACGGTACTGGCAGGTGGACGTAGAGCATGCGGTACTAGAGCGTGCGAAAAAGACGGCGGACTCGATCGTGGCGGAGGCGATGGCAGTCAGTGATGACGACATCAAAGATGCGGTCTTCAAGCACGCCCGGTCAAGTCACCAAGAGCCTCGCTTGAGAGCAATGGTCGCGCTCGCGGAAAGTAACCCAGCTGTTGTCGTCAGAGTTGCGGATCTCGACAAGGATCCGTACTTGCTGCCGGTCGAAAACGGGGTACTCAATCTTCGGACCGGCAAGCTGAGAGAGCACAGACCGGACGACCTGATAACGCGGGTGGCTCCTGTTGCGTTCGATGCGAAGGCAAAGTGTCCAACGTGGTGGAAATTCTTGACGCGAGTGATTCGAAGGCAGTATCGAGGACGGTCCGAATTGGACCGTGAGTTGATCGAGTTCCTGCGGCGCCTACTGGGGTACTGCCTGACCGGCGATGCTACTGGGCAGGTGCTCTTCTTCCTCTATGGGTCAGGGGCGAACGGCAAGAGTACGTTTCTGAATGCCGTGAAGGCGTTGCTCGGACCAGATTTCGCCAAGCAGGCCGCGTACGAAACACTTACATTCAAGAGGGGCGGTCGCGGTGCCACCAACGATCTGGCGCGACTAAGAGGTGCGAGGGCCGTATTGACTAGCGAAGTTGAAGACGGAGCCCAGCTCGATGAATCGCTGGTGAAAAATCTTACAGGGGGCGAAGCGATAACTGCGCGATTCCTGTATGCAGAGCACTTCGAGTTCATACCGGAGTTCAAGATCCTGATGGCTGGAAACCACAAACCGGTAATCCGTGGCGACGACAACGGCATCTGGCGGCGCCTGCAGCTCGTTCCCTTCACAGAGACCATTTCGGAGGCAGAACGTGACCCTCACTTGCCCGAGAAGTTGTTGGCGGAGCTGCCGGGGATCCTGAATTGGGCGTTGCAGGGTTGCAGAGACTGGTGGCAACACGGGCTTCAGCCCACTACGCGCATGCGCGCTGCGATCGCCGACTATCGCAGCGATTCGGACCTTCTCGGGCAGTGGGTGTCGGAATGCTGCGTGGAAGAATCGGACAAACACATCGGCGCGATGGAGGCGTATCAGTCATACCGATCGTGGGCAATGGACAATGGCTTGAAGCAGATGACCAATGCGGCCTTTGGTCGAAAGCTCAAAGAGCGCTACACCCGTCGCGATACGCGCGACGGGAGGGTGTACGACGGCCTAGCAAGGAAGAGCGGGCATTGAATCTAGGTGTGGTGGGTGTGGAGGGTTAGGCCCCGTCGTTGCAAATGCTCTATGTGAGAATTCTATATGACCAGTTTCAGTAAATGGCTCGAACCATCCACATCCACCACTGACCAGGCGGTGGAGTCGCACCTATGTGAGGTTATGTAAGGGATGGGCATCACTTGGGCTGGGTCCGGTGAGCTAGAAGTGCGTTCGTGGAAGTATCGCAACTCAACACCGTTTCCATGCACTGCCGGCGGGCCACAAGACCCTCAAGGCGCAGCAACGACTCGGACCGGCACAAAACCGCTGCTCAGGATACGAAATATTGTTGTGTTTGAGTTCTTACGATCTCCCTTAGGATCAAAGGCTACGCGGCCAGTTGCTCCATCGAAAGAGACCGTTCCAAGGACCGGCAAGAAAGCGACCGGATCAACAGAATCCGCTTTATGCATTGCAACGACAATGGCAGTCGCAGCGTCGTAATAGTAAGGCGCGTAGGCCCCCGGGGCGCCGTATCTGGCGCCAAATGCTCCCAGAAATGATTTCGTCGCAAATTGCGGGGGCGTCCCGGTTTGCGAGCAATACGCCCCCGCGAACTCTAATCCGACAATCTGGGTCATCGCGTCTGCTGCGCAGGCACCGTCTCCGAACGCGAACGGCCAGACATAGCCAAGCTGGCGAACCCTCTTCAACAAGTGGGCGGCCGTCTCATCCATTCCACCGAAAAACACTGCGTCGGGGCGACCCTGCACAAGCTTGCGAATCACCGACTCGACCTGCATATCGCTGCTGCTTGCCTTAATTCTCGCTACAACCTCGCCGCCCAAGCCGCGATACGCCTTTTCAACGGCCATCGCGAGGTCTTCTCCATATTTCGATGAATCGTCGACTATTGCAATCTTCCTTGCTTTCACATCCTCAACAAAGAAGCGCGCTATTGCCGGCGCCTGTAAGTCATCACGACCGATTGTGCGAAACGTCGTCGCGAAACCCTGTTCCGTCACCTTCGGATGCGTGGCAGATCCTGATATGACTGGTATCCCAGCCTGCTGGTAGATCACCGATGGCGGAATTGTGGTCCCAGACGACAAGTGGCCAACGACGGCGACGACCCCTGCATCCAGAAGTCGTTGCGACGCTTGTAGTGCAATGGATGGATCGAACTGGTCGTCCTCGCTTTGTAACGCAAACCATATACGCCTGCCGCCGATGGTGTATCCCTTGGCGTTTGCTTCGTCCAAGGCCATGCGCACACCGTGCAGGGCATCCAACCCTGCTTTAGTCGACCGCCCCGTTAGCGGTCCAGCGTATCCAATCTTGACAATGTGTCGGTTCGTTGCGCCTGCACCCACCCCTGCGATGGGTTGCCCTGCGGCTTCCGACGAACCGGAGGATGTCGTCGGAGCGGTAACAGCGCGGCTACGCGAAACAGCGCTTCTGCTCTCGCCAATGCCGCCAAGCGCGCTTTGCGAACCCTCCAATTGATAGTCCTGGTACGCAGAAAGCGCTACGGCAGCAACGAGTCCTGTAAAGAAAGTGGCTACCCATATCGAAGTCACAGCAAGAATGGAGGAGGTGCCACCGTGACGCGAGAGCCACTCGATTCGCTCCTCAGGTTCAGAAAATGCGTGCTGGGCAACATACACCTTGCGACGTATATGGCGGTGATACAGTCCATTCACATAGGCTGGCAGAATCAAAAACCAAGCAACGAATCCCACCGCTGAACTGACGAGTACGACGGTACCCATTGCGCGAACAACATCCTTTGGCTCGGGAATTGCACCTCCCGTCTGGGATGCAATGATGTGGCTCACGACTAGACCTGTGCAGAAGGCCAGCGCAAACGGTGCTACGGCATACAACGCGGCCAACTTCCATAGCTTCCGATATATCAACCAAGGGAAGCTAACGAAAAAAGCGGGCCAATTCCACGAGATCCGGAATGACCAAGCGGCATCCGCTTGGGTGAAATACTTCAAGTAGTACGCTTGATTTCTCGGACCAATCGCAGCCCGATAGTAGTCAGCCTGCGTCGGCGCAGTGTTCGACGGAAGCGGCGGCTCGCTGGTCGCGAGCGGGACAGTACTGTGAGAACTGCTTGTGTCCTGGCGGGCCCCGTGCGCTTGGCGTTGTTTGACGCCGAGATCCGCGTCAACTTCCAGCGTTTCCGGGTCTAAGCGTGCTGCGACACCTATCCGCTCCAGTGCTTCTAGGTACCGTGCGCCTGTACTAGCATTCACGCCGGTTTTGATCTTGGTCGGTCGACCGGACAGGAGACTGCGGGCAAAGGCAGGGTCGCGCTTTGTGAGCTTCGCAAGCTCAGGTGCTACCTCAGATACGTCCAGCCCGCGGAGGGTTGTGCCAACTAGGACAACATTGAACAGGTCTGTACTCATGCTATGCGACTTCACCACATCGTTTTGTTGATCGAAGTGAGTTGATCATCGCGAGTCCCCCATTCAGTCCGCAGGACGGTTGCGTCTTGCTGACCCTTGGCCCGGAAGCCTGTATGGACCACAGGCAGCTAAGCTAGGTCCTTTCGCTACCCACCACGATGGCCAACAGGTCTGCGTCGCTCATTGCTTCGTACTGGGCGCGCAATGCGTCAGGCTCCTGGCGAAGTTCGAACTGCTTCCGCTCCGGCGCGTAGTACCCGCACATCCTCCCGATCTCCCGCCACCCGGCGATCATCGCGGCAGGGTTTCCCTGCTCCCGGGCGAGTTTGACCGCTGCCTTTAGCTCTGCAATCACCGCTTTCCGGGACAAACCTAGGCTGCGCTCGGCGTCCGCCTCATGCTCCGCCACCAACGCTCGCACGTCAGGCTTGGCCAGCAGCTCGTACGCCGTCTGCCGCGCTGCCCGGGGCGCGTAGCCCGCCCGGACCGCGGCGGCTGCGCCGCAGTGGTCGAGAACATATTCCGCAGCAAACTGTAGTTGCCGTGGTGTCATACCCACCAATTATAAGAACTCACGAAGCGGCCGCAAGAGCTTGGGCCAAGAGTCCCTATACGCTTTCCCCAGTGGGTTGCTTTCGGCTCAATTCCACCAAGTCGCCAAAGCCCAATCGGCTCACCCGATGTGGCGACAACCGCGGGTCATGAGCCAAGACCCTTGAACAGGGCGCGAATCATGAGGGCATCGAAAAGACGTTCGCTGAGCAAGCCGCCGGTGCCATTACCATCGCGCAAACCGAGAACGCCCTCAGGTAACTACAGTCCGCCTGCCCGAGAAATCTGTTCAATCTGTTTGGGCAACGGGGGACATAACTCAAACTGCTGGAAGTGCGGCGGCTCAGGCTGGACTTAGTAGGTGTCAATGACACTTACTTGTAACAATCAATTCGAGCATCCGGGTTCTGCGTGCTTGCCATCTTTCATACGCGCGCTGCCGATAAATTGCGCGCTTCTTCCAAAGTGGCGGCGCCCGTCACCGCCAGAATGCTCCTTACGTAGTCTGCCGTCAGCGCCGTTTCTACTCCAGCCTCGATGAGGTTGAGCAGGTAACTGATGCCATCGCTGCCGTGTGAAGCTTTGGCAACACTCGCTACTGCGGCTTCCGCGAGCAGGCGGGGGTTCGGCTGATTGATCTTGCCGCTCATGTTGAAGTCGGTATATAGAACATGGTTGATTCCACAGAATCCGCGCTGATCGCGGATCAACACCGCGTTCTCGGACGCGACCTCCCGGTAGGCTCGGCCAGTCCCCATCTGGTGCGTCTCACGGCGCCAAAGCAGACTCTTCGCTTCATCGAGCAACACTAACTCTGAAAGCACTAAGACCACCGCCGTCACCTCGCTGCCCGATGGATGTGGAACCACCGTGGGCGCACCACCTCGCTTTTGCGAAAATCGGGCGTACTCCACCGGAAATGGGGTTAGTGCCGAGATGCGGCGCGCAATCTGCGGCTCGATTTCAATCCCAGGATCATTGATGAGCGAGCCGTAGGCCAGGATGCCGATGTCGTTCACGACTCCCCACCCTAGCCGTGCGAGTGAGCAAGGACGTCCTCTGCGGTACGCGCGACAACATATTCAGCCGGCGATTCACCCACAGCAAGATCGCGAAAGTGCGCGGTCCCGCATTTTATTTTCGCAGCTTCCGTCCCTCGCAGGGCATCCGGAAACAGCCCGCCCTTGGTTTCAACGACGAAGTACAGGCGATCTCCGACGTCGGTCTCGACCAGCACCGCCCAATCAGGGTTATAGGGTCCGAGGGGAGTAGGTACGCGGAACCAGCCAGGGAGTTTGGCGTAAACCTTGATTGCATCGTTTAACTCCAGCTGCTCAGCAAAGGTGCGTTCAGTGTCAGACTGGTAGATCACCTGTTCGTAGACCGACTTGTTGGCATCGATCATGGACTTGAGGTAGCCGCTTAACTCTTCAGTCTCGAAGAGTTGCTGGGCGTAATAGTCTTCCGCGCCGATGCGCTGATATTTGATGCCATCCACGAGTGCCATGCGTTTGGTGCGGTTGATGACTTCGGCAGCGAGTTCGATGAACTGCTGCGGATTGCGTTTGAAATCATCGAGCCGGCCGCTCTCCACGAGGATGCGATGAATACTGCGGCGGGTGAGTTGAGTCTTGTTCTGGAGATCGGTGAGGATGTCGGGCAGATCGATGTCGCTCTCGTCGAGGGTCACGGGGGCAGAAGTAGCTGTTTCCGTCGTTTCCACGCCGGCACGACCGATGGCGAGGTCGGCCATGCGCCACTGCAAGCGAGTCTTCGCGATGGGCGGCGCGTCCGCCAATGCCTTTGTGCAGGTCACCAGTAGGGCCTCGTTGTCGAACTGCACCCGGTAGGTGGTCTTGTGCTTGATACGTTCCCATAACGCCTTGAAGTCCGCGCCTTGCAATACTGCTTGGCGGCTCTTCACCTGCTTGCGCTCGTCGGCGTTCTTGATCTCCAGACGTCCGGCCAGCTTGCGCAGAATCTCCTTCACCTGCGGCAATTGGGCGGCGAATGGCTCCGGTAGGGACAGCGTACCGTCCTTGAGCGCCTTGCGCAGTGCGTCCTGCACCTTGCCTTGGGCGTTCACGAGACCGACGGTTACCAAATGTTCCCACAGGCGCTTTGACTGGTCGAAGCCGAGTGGCGCGGGCTGGCCATCGACCCCCGTGGCGGTGACTCCGGCGAACTGGTGCGCTTCCACGATGCCGAAGCGGATCCCCGTTTCATCCTCGATCTCCTTCTGCAGTTTCTCGGCGAACTGTTCGTAGCTCTCGGTCGCGATCACGGTCAAGGTGTTTATCTCGAAGCCGCGAAGGCGCTCGCCGTTCTGGTTCACGCACAGCCGCAGGCCGCGGCCGATGGTCTGGCGGCGCTGCTGCTCGGAGCCCATCTCCCGCAGGGCGCAGATCTGAAAGACGTTCGGATTGTCCCAGCCTTCGCGCAGAGCGGAGTGGGAAAAGATGAACTTGAGCGGCGTCTGGAAGCTCAGAAGCTTCTCCTTATCCCGCATGATCAAGCTGTAGGTATCGTCGTCGGCTTGAGTGGTGCCCTTGGTGTCTTTGAAAACTTCGACCATCTTGCCGCCGACCTTCTTCTTGTCGATGGAGAAATAGCCGTTGTGGACGTCCCCAGAGGCGGTAGCCAGGTCCACTTCCTTGAAGAGGGTCTGATAATCGGGATGCTTGGCGAGACGGCGATATTCCTCCTCAAAAATGCGGGCATAGTCGCCCTTCACTGAATTACCGTCGGCGTCGTATTGACGGTATTTCTCGACGGCGTCGATGAAGAACAGGCTGAGCACCTTGATGCCTTGCGGGGCGAGGCGCTTCTCCTTGTCCAAGTGCTCTTTGATTGTTCGGTAGATCATCTGGCGCTGCACGGCCAGCGGATCCACGTCGCCATAGGCTTGGCCGAGGCGGAGGTATTGCTCCCCGCCGGGGTAACGCAATTCCAGAAACTCATCGCCCGTGGCCACTCGTATTTCGCCCACCCGGCAGTCGTGGTAAACCGCCCGCCCGGTAGTCATTTCGAGGTTGTCACCATCCTGCACCGCGAATTCGCGGCGGTGGGCACCGGTGGCCGTCTGCACATCGAGTTCCACCTTGGCGGTTATGACCCCGCGTCTGTTGCTCACGGTCAGTAACCGCACGTACGGCCTGTTCTGCCCGCCGACCACGGAGGCTGCCGCCACTTCGATCTGTTTCACTAACTTGCGTTCATAGGCATCCACCGCATCGAGCTTGAAGACCATGTGGTGTGCATCTTTCGGCGTCGCGGAATAGCGCAGGTTGCACAACGGATTCATCCGTTCCATGGCTTTCTTACCTTTGCCATCTAGCCCGCCTTCCACGCTCTGCGGTTCGTCCACGATGAGAATGGGGCGCGTCGCCCGGATCAGATCGATAGGCTTCTCCCCGCCCGTCTTCTCGCTGGGCCGATACATCACGTTCTTCGATTTCTCGCGGCGGGCGGCTTCGTTCGCTTCTTCCGTCTGCGCCTGCTGTTCGTCGCCGAATTTGTTGATGGCGCCGACCGTCATGACCATGATCTGGACCTGCGGGCTGGTGGCGAAGTTGCGCACCTGGCCGAGCTTTGCCGAGTCGTAGATGAAGAAGTCGAAAGGCGCGCCCGCGTAGAGCCCCTTGAGGTGTTCCGCCGCCGTTTCGATGGTGTGATAGACGCCTTCCTTGATCGCCACGGAGGGCACCACAATGACGAACTTGGTGAAGCCGTAGCGCTTATTCAGCTCGAAGATGGTGCGCAGATAGACGTAGGTCTTGCCAGTGCCGGTCTCCATCTCTACGGTGAAGTCCCCGGATGCGAGCGAGGGCGAGGGGGCGAGGCCGTGGCGGAGTTGGATGACGTGCAGGTTCTCCAGCAATTCGTCAGGCAGCAAGGCGAGCCGATTGCCGATGCCGAGATCATTTTCAAACAATGCCATTTGTCCACTTGCCGCTTCCCGCGTGACGGTGAACTCCGTTCGGCAGGTTTCCTGTCCGTGAAACAGTCCGCAGATCGCCTCGATGGCCTGGAGCTGGTAGTCGAGGTTGGGCTCGAAGTGAAGTTTCATGACTGCAGCCTCACAGGCTTCGCACGGTTTCGAGGCCGTACTGCTGGAGGATGGCGCTGAGGTTGGTCTTGGCCACGTCGTCGGCGAAGGCGCTGTCGCGGAAGACGACGGTGGTTTCTCCGGCGGGCTTCAATGCCTTGTGCCACTCCACGATGCCGAGGGCCAGGGGCTCCACGTCAGCCTGGGGAATGGCGGGCGAGAGGCAAACGAACAGCGAACCGCCGCCGACGGAGTGGATGTCATGCGCCTTCTTTACTCCTACCTGGACCTTCTTCCCTTCAATTGGCACGCAGAGGTCGAGTCCGAGCTTGAGGAGCAGTTCGAAGAGGATGTCCTGCTCCGTGCGGTCAGTTTTGAGGTGCTCGATCGAGGCTTTAAGGGTTTCGGGGAGCTTGTCGCGCTGGGGTTCCCACGCCCGGATGTTGCTGCTCGCGAGCTTGAAGACACGAAAGCCAAGGTCGCCTGCGAACTGCCGGTTCTCCTTTTGAACTTTACTTCCAGCCCGGCGCAGGCGCTCTTTGCCAATTTCGGCAATGGTCATGTAGCCGCCCTGACGTGCTGCTGAACCATCGGGCGTAGGTTCGGGCAACTGCACCATGACAAAACGGCGCTTGCCGCCGTCAATGGCGTTCAATTGCATAACCGCATCGGCTGTTGAACCTGTACCACTGAAGAAATCAACCACTATGTCTTCGTCTTTAGTTACAGATTCAAGAATGCGCATGAGCATCTTGACGGACTTCTGACCCTTAAATTCTTCATCAATCCCGAGGACTTTCGATATCTTCTCCCCAGAGAAAGACACAATGGCGATACTGTTCAGGTCATCGTATTCATTGCTGTTCCACGTATCTTCAATCGGATACCTGTCCGGTCTGTTTTCGTGGTTTATGAACCGCAACAGCTCCCTTTGCTGATCGTCACTCAGGCCCAATTTGGTCAGCACTTCAACAAGCTTTGGGTCTTTCTTTACGATCGATTTGAAATTGGCATTCTCGATGTACTTCTTAATGAAGCTAAGGTCATCCGAGTCTCTTGAATAGAAAAGAATGGAATCGTGATTTCGAATGAAATTGTCTGCGGTCGTCTTATAGCCAGATAGCCAGCCAATTCGCCAAACGATCGCTCGCTGAAAATTTTCTTCTCCGAAGATTTCATCCATCATCTTCTTGAGATTCTCGGCTTCATTGAAATCGATGCTCACGAAGATCGCACCGTCGTTGGTGAGCAGGTTTCGCGCCAGCTTTAGACGGGGATACATCATGTTGAGCCAGTCGGTGTGGAAGCGACCGGAGGCTTCGGCGTTGGAGGAGAGCTTCTTGCCGCCCTCGTCGGTCTGGCCGGTGACTTCGAGGTAGTTGCGTATGTTGTCCTGAAGGTTGTCGGGATAGATGAAGTCATTGCCCGTGTTGTAAGGGGGGTCGATGTAAATCAGCTTCACCTTCCCCGCGTAGGATTTCTGGAGGAGTTTGAGGACTTCGAGGTTGTCGCCCTCAATCATGAGGTTCTGCGTTGTGTCCCAGTCCACGCTGTCCTCCGGGCAGGGGCGCAGGGTGCCGGTGGAGGGGCTGAGAGAGAGTTGGCGGGCACGGCGCTTGCCATGCCAGTTGAGGCCGTACTTCTCCTCGGCATCGGTGACGGTTCGGTCGCCCACGAGCTGCTTGAGCACGTCGAGATTTACGGTCACCCCGCCCGGCCCCTCGGTGACGAGATCGGGGAAGAGCGCACGGAGCGCAGCGAGGTTCTCCGCTTGGAAATCGGGCGACTCGGTCTCGGGGTCGGCGGCGGTAAGCTTCTTCATCGTGTGTCCTCGATCTTCACAGGTTGGCGCGAGCAGCAGTCTGGGCCGCCTCCACGCGCTTGAGTTCCAAGTTCAGTTCCACGCGCCGGGACATCTGCTTCGCTTTCGCGGCCGTGGCACGCAGACGGGCGATCTCCGCGTCGAGCCGCGCGCATTCTTGCAGGGCGTTGCGCCGAGCAGCAGCGTGTTCGGCGGTGGCAGCGACCGCGAAGACGCCGGTCATGTGCGCCGCTTGCAACGCCAGCAGCGTGTCGATCCAGCCTTGATACAGCGCCTGTAGAGTCGTACGAGGCTGCCTGCCCAGCGCCAGAGCGTCTCGGAAGGTAGGCCAGCGTTCGCCATCACGCTCCGCGTCCCAAACAGCTGCGACCACGTCGCCCTCCAGAACCGTCTTGCCCGCCTCGCCCAGCGACCAGCGCTTGTGGGCCGCGGACAGTTCCGGCCGTTTGCCCTGCTCCGTCAATAGCAGTAGCGGATAGGGTACTGCCCGATGCACCAACTCCACCAACCGCTCCGTTTTGGCCGCGGCGTGCAGGGTGAGGCGCAGCACCGCGATCTCCAGATACTCCCGCACGTCATCGCGGTACTCCGGCACGCCGATGGTCGTGGGCTTGAGCGCCGCCAGCCAGAGCAGTTCCTCGATGCCATCGTTGATGAAGCGCTTGTCAGCGGCCGTGGGCGCGCCGTTCTCCAGCAACAGCTTCTTGGGCACGCGCTGATCGACCCGGCTGCTGGCAGGCAGATCGAGCGCTTCGATGAGCGTGTCGCCGTTCATCACGCAGCTTGATTTTGTGAATCCCGCAGTACGGCAAGCCAGGCGATGACTTCGAAGTCGTTGATGCCCGCGAACTCGCCTTTCATGGCGTGCGTGCCGCCAGGAGTGAACAGGCTGGCAACGGCGCGCTCTTCGTTCTTGCCGACCACCGAGGCAACGGCAGTGGCGAGCAGGCGCTGCGCCGCGCGCATGTCTTCGCCATGCCTGGTCGCCTTGTCGAAACGGGCGCACGCAGCGGCGTCGGGAAGTTCGCGCCCGAGGCAGAGGCGCTTGAGCCGGTCGAGGACCTGTTTGGCCTGCGTATAGGGCAGCAACACCGAGCCGTCGTCGCTCATGTGGACGAGATAGTGGGCACCGAGCGGATAGCCGGCCTCCGTGCTGCGCTTGGCCGCTTCGCCCTCCGCGCGCAGGCAGAAGATGATGCCCGGGGCGATCTCCGCCTCGGTGGTGGTCGTGACCGCAAATGTGCCGAGCGGCAGACCCTCCAGCACGCCCGGATGCGCCTTGAGGTATTGCGCCAGATCGATGCGGAAGTCGGTGAGCGTGAGGTCGGCGATTGAGACGCCGGTGGAGAGATCTTCCAGATCGATCACCGCGTCCTGGAGCTTCATCAGCTGCTTGCGACGGTATTCCAGATCATTCATTGGGTCGCCAGAGTTCTGCTCGATCAGGTTTTCTTCGCCGGTGGCGGAGATGTCGAGCAGCACCATGCGGCCGCTGACCCGCTGCTCCAGGTTGATGTACTCCTCCAGTTCCATGTTGGGCCAGAAGTTAACGAGCTGGATACGTTCGTTCGGCGAGCCGATGCGATCGATGCGCCCGAAGCGCTGGATTATGCGCACCGGGTTCCAGTGGATGTCGTAGTTGATCAGCCAGTCGCAGTCCTGGAGGTTTTGGCCTTCCGAAATGCAATCCGTGGCGATGAGCAGGTCCAGCTCTCCCTCGGTCGCGTAATCCTCGGGACGCTCCTTGGCCCGTGGTGCGAACGCGGTGAGGATCGAGGACAGGTCCTTGCGCAAACCTGCGAGCGTCGTCTGGTTGCTGCCCGCGCCTGTAACGAGCGCCGATTCGATGCGGAGCGTTGTCTTCGCCCAGGGCGCCAGTTGTTCGTAGAGATAGCGGGCAGTGTCGGCGAAGGCAGTGAAGACAATCACCTTGCGGTTGCCGGGATTGATCGGGTTGCGACACTTCTGGTCGATCATGTCACGCAGCTTCGCCAGCTTGTCATCCCGCGACGCGTCGACCTGGGTCGCCGCCGCGTGGAGCGCCGCCAGGCGGTTGCGGTCCTCGATCAGCTCCTGCTTCCAGCGGATGAGGTCCACGTCCTTCAGCAGAACCTTCACCTTGCGCCCCACGAGCAGACTCTCGAAGGCAGGATCATCGAGATCCACGTCCTCGATGTCGATCTCTTCCAGCTCCTCGGCATGACTCTCAATCCGAGCCAGCGTGGCCTTCACGTCGCGCAACTGGCGTTGCACCGTGAGCGCGAACGACGGCACGGCGCTTTCCATGCGCTTTAGCACATTGACGCGCAAGAGGTGGATCAGGCTTTCCTCGCGGTCGGCCTGGCGGAAGAATCCCTCGCCGCCTTTGATCTCGGTGCTGTACTTCTTGTCGTACGCGGCTTGCCGGTGCGGTAGCACGTACCGAAGCGGCGCGTAGGAGGCGAGGTTCAGTCGGCGGATCTCATTGTTGATCTCCCGGATGGAGCGGAACTCGCCGGCGCGGTCTACATCGGCCTTGATGTTGATCGGCTTTAGCCGGTCGGGGAAGCGGCCGGTTTCGGCCGTGCCGTAATACTTCTCGATGTGCTTGCGCGAGCGGGCGATAGTGAGAAGGTCGAGCAGCGTGAAGTAGTCGAAACCGAGCATCTCGATCAGCCGGGAGGGCGTTCGGTCGGCGTCTTCGAGGTCGAGCCAGCGGTTGAATTGCTTCTGCGCGAGGCGCGTGGTGCTGTCGATGCTCCCGATACCCTGTTCGAGCAGTGCCGTGTCGTCGCCTTCGGTGACGAAGGCGATCTGGTTGCGCAGGTCGGCGAGGCGGTTGTTAACAGGGGTCGCCGAGAGCATCAGCACCCGTGTCTTGACACCTTCCCGGATGATCTTGCGCATCAGGCGGTCGTAGCGAGTCTCACTGCCGACGCGCGGCGTCTTCTTGTTGCGGAAGTTGTGTGATTCGTCGATGACGACCAGGTCGTAGTTGCCCCAGTTGACATGCGCGAGGTCCATATCACCGGACAGTCCCCCGTCCCGCGAGAGATCGGTGTGATTCAGGACGTCGTAGTTGAAGCGGTCTGGTGCCAGAAAGTTGCGGCGGTCGTTGGCCTTGTAGAGCGTCCAATTATCGCGAAGGCGCTTTGGCACCAGAACCAATACGCGGTCGTTCCGCAACTCGTGGTACTTGATGATCGCCAGCGCCTCGAACGTTTTTCCCAGACCGACACTGTCGGCGATGATGCAGCCGCCAAACCGCTCCAGCTTGTCAATCGCGCCAACCACGCCGTCGCGTTGGAACTTGTAGAGCTTCTTCCAGACCACGCTGTTGCGGATGCCAGTGGCCGATTTGATGATGCGCTCTTCGTCGAGGTCGTCGACCCGGTCACGGAAGAGATGGTGCAGGATGAGCGTGTAAACGAGGAACGGGTCGCGGTGTGCGGCGATCGATTGCAGCTCGGCCATCAGTTCAGCTTTGGCACCGGGGTCAGCTGTGAGACTTGACCACTGGGCGTCGAACCACTGGCTGAGGACTTGGGCTTCGTCAGGCGTCTCGGAAGCTTGGATCAGGTTTAAAGGGTTTCCAGGAGTGATGCCTAATCCATCGGTGGAAAAGGAAAACGAACCAAGAATCGCCTGAAGCGCTTGAGGGCTACCATCCCGCAATACTGCGGCCCCCTGGGGCACCGGCCCCTGTGCGTTCCGCACCTCCGCCTTTTCGTGAATCCAGTCAGCAAGGCGCCCTGCCAACCAGCGGCTTTGCATGAGATTTCGCGAAGCGCGGTCGGCCTGGGTGCCGAGGACCGCGAGGTCGGCGCCAAATGCGGGTAGGACAAGTCGAGACTTGGTGACGGTTGAGAGTTCTTTCCGAAATTCCGCGTAGGCGAAGAGAGATAGCTCAGGAGTAACCAGATCGATCCGGCTGCCTGATGCAAGCGCAGGCCTCATGAGGTCGACAACTCGGTCGGTTCCGGTGTTGCGGATGATCTTCACGCTTAGACTTTCGGAAAGGCAACCCTACCGGCGTTCCCCATTCGCCACACGGTGCCCCTCCCAAACCCGGGCCAGGATTTCTTACGGCGCTGAGGCGCTTGACCCTACTTGCATGCAACCCTATCAAATTGCCTGGGAAATTCTATCGCGATTTTTTTGTCTTTGCCCGTGCGTAGCATCCCCTCCCCCCTTCGGGAGAAGGCATACCCCACTTCGGATTTCGCTTACCTTGGTCGGTCGAAAGGGACCCCAAACCCCCGCGGGGGCGTTTTTGTTGCGATCGCGTCGCTGATTGGCGGCGGCGTGCGCACATTAACGTAGGGGGTCTCCGTGATCATCGAATCCGGCATCATCATCTTTCTCGGCCTTCTGTTCCTCTTCATCAAGCTGCCACGCCATTGGGCATTGCTGCTCCTTGGCTGGTCGCTAGCGCTCGACGTCGTCGTAAGCGCTGTGGCCTACGTCATTCACTGGGGCACGTTCTCCGGCGTGATGGCTGCAGCGGTCGCGGGCCTCATGTGTTCCGGCTTCACCGCAGTAGCGCGTTGGGCCATCGGCTACAACCGTGGTGGTGTGATCGTGCCCGGCGCCTTCACGCGGAGCGGAACATGAGCGCCGATCTCTATGCCGATGTCACGGCGCGTATCGTCACGGCGCTGGAGCGTGGCATCGCGCCTTGGGTCCGTCCGTGGTCCACGGGCGTGGACACCTTCCCAATCAACGCCT
This sequence comes from Burkholderiales bacterium, assembly GCA_905339295.1. Classification (GTDB taxonomy): domain Bacteria; phylum Pseudomonadota; class Gammaproteobacteria; order Burkholderiales; family Casimicrobiaceae; genus VBCG01. The sequence continues at coordinate 18,558 of CAJPFI010000019.1, read as the reverse complement.
GCACCCGGCGCCGCTATCGCGGGATCAACGTCGTGCTCCTTGCGATGGAGGCACAGGCACAAGGCTACGCTCTCAATCGCTGGCTCACCTACCGTCAGGCTGCGGCACTTGGCGGACAGGTCCGTCAGGGCGAGCGGGGCACGCACGTCGTCTTCTGGAAGCTGAGAGAGATCAGCGCTCCGGCGGATGTCGACAACGACGACAACCTTCGCGTCGTACCACTCCTGCGTTCATTCACCGTCTTCAACACGGCACAGATCGACGGCCTGCCGACTGGCATGACCGAATCACTGTCCCGTCGTCCGGCCTGGAGTGGAAACGAGGCCGCTGAGGAACTGATCAACGCCGCGGAGGCGGACATACGGCATGGGGGCTCCAAGGCGTTCTACTCGCCCGGCGGTGACTACGTCCAGGTGCCACCACGCACCACCTTCGTCAACGCGGCAGGCTACTTTGCCACGACCTTGCACGAGCTGGTGCATTGGACCGGCCACGCTTCCCGGCTGGACCGGCAGCTCAGCAGTCGCTTCCGCGACGAGGCGTACGCGGCGGAGGAGCTGATAGCCGAGATGGGGTCCGCTTTCCTCTGCGCTCACTGTCGGGTCGATGGTCAGCTGCAGCATGTCAGCTACATCGGCAACTGGTTGCGTGTCCTGCGCAACGACAAGCGTGCCATCTTCGTGGCCAGCGCCAAAGCGCAGAGCGCGGCGGACTTCCTGCTTTCCCGCTGCTCCAGGTTCTCGGAGGAAGAGGCACTGGCCGCCTGAACGTACGCGATTACTCCCTGACGACGGCCACGGCTTAGCCCGTGGCCGTTGCGTTTCTATCTTCTGGAAGGACAAGCACATGACTCAGAATCAGGTGATTCGACGTGCGCTCAAGATCCTCGAAGCGCGCACGCGCAACCCCGTCGCGCTGTGTTCGCCGGACGCCGTTCGAGACTATCTCCGGCTGCTTCTGCACGACCGCCAGCACGAGGTATTCGTCTGCGTGTACCTCGATGCGCAACACGGCGTGATTGCGTACGAGGAACTGTTTCGCGGAACTCTTAGCCAGACGAGCGTTTACCCGCGCGAAGTGGTCAAGGCGACGCTCGCGCATAACGCGGCGGCAGTCGTGTTCGCGCACAACCACCCATCGGGAGTGTCGGAGCCGAGCAGGTCCGATGAGCTACTCACCCAGGCGCTGAAGCAGGTATTGGCGCTGGTGGACGTGAAGGTACTCGATCACTTCGTTGTCGCCGGGGCAGGCGCGGTCAGCTTTGCCGAACGCGGTCTGCTGTAAGCAATCGAAGATCCCGAAATGAAGGCCAAGGGTCGATGCCCTTGGCCTTCGCATTTCTACACCCTGAAAGGAAGCGACATGGACACGAACTACTTCACCCGCCTCAGCCAGATCAACGTCAACGAGCACGTCGAGAAGAAAGGGCAGTTCAGCTACCTGAGCTGGCCCTACGCCGTGGCGCAGCTCCGGCTGGCCGATCCTGCAGCCAGCTGGGAAGTCCGTCGGTTCGATGGGCTGCCTTACCTCAAGACCGAGGCCGGCTACTTCGTCGAGGTCGCGGTCACGGTGCAGGGCCTCACCCTGTCCCAGATCCATCCGGTCCTGGATGGCAAGAACCGGCCTATCGGTGAGCCCACCGCCTTCGACATCAACACCTCGATCCAGCGCTGCCTGGTCAAGGCGATCGCGCTGCACGGCTTGGGTCTCTACATCTACGCTGGAGAGGACCTGCCCGAGGGTGACAAGGCTGCCGAGGACAACGGCAAGACGGCGCTGGCTCCGATCACGCCCATCCATGGATCGGAAGCGCGTGCATCGGCTGCTCAACTTCGCTACATCGAGCGACTTATCGGTGAGACCGGTGGCGACATCAACAAGGTCCTTGACTACTTCAGTGTGCGGTCGCTGGGCGAGCTGACTTCCCGGGTCGCTAGCCGCTGCATCAAGTCCCTCGAACGCAACAGGAGCGCGGCATGAGCCACATTGTCAAGCTGGTTCAAGGAAGCCCGGAATGGCACGAGCATCGCCGGCACCATCGTAATGCCAGCGAAACACCGGCGGTGCTGCAGCTGTCGCCATGGATGACGGCGTATCAGCTGTGGCAGATCAAGACCGGTCGGTCGCCGCAGCCTGAGATCACAGCCGCCATGGCACATGGCACCCGGCTGGAACCGCTGGCCCGCGAGTCGTACGAGAAGCAGACGGGCCAGGTCATGGAGCCGCTGGTTCTGGTCGAAGGGGAGTACTCGGCCAGCCTCGACGGGATCACGCTCGACGGCAGGCTGGTGCTGGAAATCAAGGCCCCGAAGTCGAAAGACTCGAAGATCCTGGCTGAGGCCAAGGCCGGGCGGGTGCCCGTGCATACCTTCTGGCAGATCCAAACCCAGCTTCTCGTGAGCGGGGCGGAGCTTGCGCACCTGTACGTCTTCGACGGCACCAGCGGCATACTGCTGGAGCAACGCCCCGACGAGTCCGCTTGGGACACGCTCCGGCAGGACTGGGATCGCTTCATGGATCTCGTCCGGACGGACAAACCCCCGCCGCTGACTGGCCAGGACACGGTGACTCGGACCGATGAGGAATGGGTCGCTGCCGCCGAGGGATACATCGAGGCCAAGAAGCGGGCGGACGAAGCCGCCGTCACGGCGGACCGCCTGAAGCAGCATCTGTCGGGCCTCGCCCGCCATTGCAGCGAACAGGGCGCCGGCGTATCGGTGTCGCGCTTCTGGAAGGTCGGCGCGATCGACTACAAGAAGGTGCCGGAGCTGGCTGGCGTGGACCTGGAACAGTACCGAGGAGCCCAGCGCGAAGAAACACGGATCACCGTACTAAGGTAGCGAAGAGCGGGACGGCGGCAACGCCGTCCCGCGAACTGCAAGTTGCTAAAGCACACACCTTCTGTGGGACATTCCTGGGACACTCCGCGGCAAATCAGGGCCAAAAGTGGCGACACACAGCGACAAGTGCTACTCTGCAAACCGCTGATTCTATTGTGGTTGCGTGTTGCAGTGAGTCGCGGTTGGTCCCCGATTCGGGCCTGAAAATCCTTGTGTCGGTGGTTCGATTCCGCCCTTGGCCACCAAACAGTCAAAGGCTCCCGAGTTCTTCGGGCTGACCTGCGGGGACTTTCCTGCACCGGCCATGCGAACGCGCCGGCCGGCAGCCGCCTGACCCGTGCCGGCGAGCGATACGGGCATCGTGTGCACGATCACCATCCAGCGACTGCCGCCGGCTCCGCCGCCGGAGGTTGCGCCGCCGAACGTGCCGGCGGGTCCACCGCCGGCCGGGCTTGCGATGCTAGTGGCGGTGCGTGGCCTGCGGGGCGTCGCAGTGGCTCGCCGCCGCGACCGGCGTGGCTGACTGCGGGGGCGGCCGCGAAGAGCCGTCGCTGACGGCCGGTCCGCGCCGCGCCGGCGCCCGCAGCGAGGAGACGCGGCAGGCAGCAAATGAGAAAGGCCGGGCACCCTGCGGCGCCCGGCCTCTTGTTCTTGTGCAGAAGCCCGGTCGCCCGGGCCGGGGTCAGGCGGTCTGGATGTTCGAGGCCTGCTTGCCCTTCGGGCCTTGCGTGACCTCGAACTGGACCTTCTGGCCTTCCTTCAGGGACTTGAAGCCCGGCATGTTGATCGCCGAGAAATGGGCGAAGAGATCCTCGCCGCCGCCGTCCGGCGTGATGAAGCCGAAGCCCTTGGCGTCGTTGAACCACTTGACGGTTCCGGTAGGCATGTCGCGTTTCCTTGAGTCGTAGGTTGGGGCGCCGGGAAGCCGCCCGGCCGGTGTGTTTCGATCTCAAGGACGTCGAGCGGGCGCGGAACCGCGTGCGCTTTCGCACTTGAATCAAAAACGGCCGTTATTGTAGACGTTTTTTTCCGTCGCAACGAGAGGCGCGCGCCGGGTCAGGGCCGCTCCCCCGCAGGCGGTTCCCGGGCGGACGTGGGCCCCGGCGGGCGGCGACGCAGGGTACCCCGGCGGGGCGGGGCGCGGTCCGATCGGGGCCGGCGCGACGGGGGCGGCCTGCGTGCGGCGTGGCGGCTGCCGGCGCCCGAGCCGGCGCCCGGTCAGGCCAGCTCGGCGCGGACCCTGGCCGCCCCGGCGCCCAGAGCTTCGAGCTTGGCCCGCGCGACGTCCCGGGCGAGCGGGACCATCCCGCAGTTGGTGCACGGGAAGAGCCGCTCGGGCGGCACGAAGCGCAGCGCCGACCGGATGACCTTCGCCACGTCCTCGGGGGTCTCGACCCGGTCGGTCGCCACGTCGATCGCGCCGACCAGCACGTCCTTGCCCTCGAGCAGCCCGATCAGTTCGATCGGCACGTGCGAGTTCGCGCATTCGAGCGACACCTGGTCGATCGCGGAAGCCGCGAGCAACGGAAACGTCTGCTCGTACTGGCGCCACTCGCCGCCCAGCGTGTTCTTCCAGTCGACGTTGGCCTGGATGCCGTAGCCGTAGCAGATATGGACGGCGGTCGTGCAGGACAGGCCCTGGGCGGCGCGCTCGAGCGTGCGCACGCCCCAGTCGCGCACCTCGTCGAAGAAGACGTTGAACGCCGGCTCGTCGAACTGGATCACGTCGACGCCGGTCGCCTCGATCTCGCGCGCCTCGGCGTTCAGGATCTCGGCGAACGCCCACGCGAGCTTGTCGCGGCTGCGGTAATGCGTGTCGTACAGCGTGTCGACCATCGTCATCGGACCAGGCAGCGTCACTTTGACGCGGCGATCGGTGGAGGAACGCAGGAAGCGCGCATCGTCGACGAACACCGGGCGCCGGCGCGACACCGGGCCGGCGACGACCGGGACGTCCGCGTCGTAGCGGTTGCGGATGCGCACCGTCCTGCGGTTCGCGAAGTCGACGCCGTCGAGGTTCTCGATGAACGTCGTGACGAAGTGCCTGCGCGTCTGCTCGCCGTCGGTCACGATGTCGATGCACGCGCGTTCCTGGTCGCGCAGAACGAGGCGCACCGCGTCGCGCTTGCCTTCGGCGAGCGCGTCGCCCTCGAGGAGCCACGGCGCCCACAGCTTGCGCGGCTCCGCGAGCCATGCGGGCTTGGGCAGACTTCCCGCGATCGTCGTGGCGAGCTTCGTCGGTGTCATCGCGGGTCCTCGTGGGATGGGCGCAGCGGGCGCCGCCCGCGGAATTCTTGCACGAAGCGGGTCCGGCGCACGTCGGGCCCGCCCGCGATCCCCGGCCGCCGAAGGCCGGCGACGGCTCGGGGCCGCCGCGCGGCCGCGCAGGTGGTCAGGCCGCTTGACCAGTTGGCGGCGCGTCGGCAAGATTCGCCGGTTCCGTCCACGACCGCTGCTCGATGCCCCGGATCCTGTTCGCCGACAACGAGTTTCCCGACATCACCCTCGAGCGCGAGCTGTTCGCTCGCCACGGCATCGAGGTCGACGTCGCGCAGTGCAGGACCGAGGACGACGTGATCCGCGCGGCGAAGGGCGCGCGCGGCATCCTGCTCCAGTACGCGCCGATCACCGAGCGCGTGGTCGCCGCGCTGCCGGAGCTCGGCATCGTGAGCCGCATCGGCGCCGGGTTCGACACGGTCGACACGAAGGCATGCGCGAAGCACGGCGTGTGGGTGGCGAACTCGCCGGACTACGGCGTGGGCGAGGTCGCGACGCACGCGCTCGCGCTCGCCCTCGCGCTCGTCCGCAACATCGTCGCGTGGCATCGCGACGTGACCGCCGGCCGCTGGCACTACACGTCCGCCGGGCCGGTGAGGCGCGCCGCCGACCTGACGCTCGGCATCGTCGGCCTCGGGCGCATCGGCAAGCGCATGGCGCACGTGTCGCGCAACGTGTTCAGGCGCGTCGTCGCGTGCGACCCGTACCTGATCGACGGCGACTTCCCCGCCTACGTCGAGCGCGAGACGCTCGCGGGCGCGTTCGAGCAGGCCGACGTCGTCTCGCTCCACGTCCCGCTCAACGACGAGACGCGCGGGATGGTCGGCGAGCGCGAGATCGCGGCCCTGCGCCCCGGATCGTACCTGGTGAACACGGCGCGAGGGGCTGTCCTCGACGTCGACGCCGCGCTCGCCGCGCTCGACCGCGGCACGCTTGCCGGGCTCGCGCTCGACGTCCTGCCGGTCGAACCGGTGCCCGCGGACTCGCGTCTCGCTCGGCATCCGCATGTTATTCTGACCCCGCACTCGGCGTTCTACTCGGTGGAATCGGAAAGGGAGTTGCGCCGCAAGGCCGCGCAGAACCTGGTGACATGGCTCGCGACCGGCCGGCCCGAGTACGTGGTGACCGCCGGAACGCGCGGGCCGTAGTGCACGACGACGCGCGCCCTTCGCCCGGGTGCGCGACGCGAAGAACGACAGGGCGAGGAGGCTCGTCATGGCGTCGGTCGACATCGTGTCCGTGCACAAGCACTTCGGCACGACGCACGTGATCCGCGGCATCGACGTCGCGATCGCGGACGGCGAGTTCTGCGTGCTCGTCGGCCCGTCCGGGTGCGGCAAGTCGACGCTGCTGCGGATGATCGCGGGGCTCGAGGAGATCGGCGAAGGCGAGATCCGCATCGGCGGCCGCGTCGTCAACCGTGTGCCGCCGAAGGCGCGCGACGTCGCGATGGTGTTCCAGAACTACGCGCTCTATCCGCACATGACCGTGCGCGACAACATGTCGTTCGCGCTGATGCTCGCGAAGACCGCGAAGGCCGAGATCGCGCGCCATGTCGATCGCGCGGCGGGGATCCTCGGCCTGGGCGATCTGCTCGACCGCTACCCGCGCCAGCTCTCCGGCGGCCAGCGGCAGCGCGTCGCGATGGGACGCGCGATCGTGCGCGACCCGCAGGTGTTCCTGTTCGACGAGCCGCTGTCGAACCTCGACGCGAAGCTGCGCGTCGCGATGCGCACCGAGATCCGGGAGCTGCACCAGCGGCTGAAGACCACGTCGATCTACGTCACGCACGACCAGATCGAGGCGATGACGATGGCCGACACGATCGTCGTGATGCGCGACGGCATCGTCGAGCAGACCGGCGCTCCCCTCGACCTCTACGACCGGCCCGCCAACACGTTCGTCGCGGGGTTCATCGGTTCGCCGACGATGAACATGCTGGCGGGCGTCGCGCGACGCGACGGCGCGTCCCCCCGCGTGTCGCTCGCCGCCGGCGGGGACGTGCTGGCGCCCGTCGCGACGGACGACGGCCGCGAGGTGCTCTACGGCATCCGTCCCGAGCACCTGGCGCTCGGCGATCCCTCGTCCGGCCTTCCCGGAGAGGTCGTCGTCGTCGAGCCGACCGGCGCCGACACGCAGGTCGTCTGCCGCGTCGGCGGCCAGGACCTGATCGCGGTGCTGCACGACCGCGTCGCGTGCCGCGCGGGCGACCGCGTCGGCCTCAGGCCCGACGCGAGCCGGGCGCACCTGTTCGACAGGGGATCGGGCGCGCGGCTCGCCGCGTGACCGGCCCCGAGACCCACGACGACCGCAAGTGCGTCGATCCACTCCAAAGGAGGAGAGCGAACCATGAGCAGAATCAAGCGCCGTGATTTCCTGAAGGCGTCCGCCGGTGCCGCCGCGGGCGCCGCGGTCGGGCCGTTCGTGTGGGCGGGGAGCGCCCATGCGCAGTGGAGCAACTCGCCGGAAAAGGGAGCGAAGCTGCGCGTGCTGCGCTGGAAGCGCTTCGTCCAGGGCGACGAGGACGCCTACATGGCGAACGTCAAGAAGTTCAGCGACAGGTATGGCATCGAGGTGCGCGTCGACCACGAGGGATGGGAAGACGTGCGCCCGAAGGCCGCCGTCGCGGCGAACACCGGCGCCGGCCCCGACATCATCCTGTCGACCAACGACGACGCGAACCTGTATCCGGACAAGCTCGTCGACGTGACCGACCTGGCCGAGTATCTCGGCAAGAAGTACGGCGGCTGGTACCCGGTGTGCCAGCAGTACCTGAGGCCGGACGGCAGGCGCTGGATCGGCGTGCCGCTCGGCGCGGCCGGCAACTGCCTCGTCTACCGCGACAGCCAGGTCAAGGCCGCGGGCTTCTCGAGCTTTCCGCGCGACAACGCGGGCTTCCTGCGGCTCATGCAGGCGCTGAAGGAGAAGGGGACGCCGGGCGGATTCGCGCTGGGCAACGCGACCGGCGACGGCAACACCTGGACCCACTGGCTCCTGTGGTCGCACGGCGGCAGGCTGGTGAACGAGAAGAACGAGGTGGTCATCGACAGCCCCGAGACCATCCGCGCGCTCGAGTACGCGAAGCAGCTGTACGCGACGTTCGTGCCCGGCACGCTGTCGTGGCTCGACCCGAACAACAACAAGGCGTTCCTCGACGGGCAGGTCAGCGTCACCTGCAACGGCATCTCGGTCTACTACGCGGCGAAGAATTCGCAGGACCCGAAGATCAAGGAGCTTGCGTCGGACATCCAGCACGCGAACATGCCGATCGGGCCCGTCGGCGTCCCGACCGAGTTCAACCTGTTCTTCAACCAGATGATCTTCCGGTACTCGAAGTACCCGAGGGCGGCGAAGGAGTTCATTCGCTTCATGATGGAGGAGGAGCAGTACGGCGCCTGGATGCAGGCGGGGATCGGCTACGTGACGCATCCGCTCGTCGCGTACGAGAAGAACCCGATCTGGACGGTCGACCCGAAGCACACGCCGTACCGCGATTCGATGAAGGTGATGCGTCCGGGCGGATGGCCCGGGCGGCTGGGGTACGCCTCGGCGGGCGCGATCGCCGACTTCATCGTCGTGAACATGGTGGCGGAGGCGGCGTCGGGATCGAAGTCGCCGAAGGAAGCGGCGGAGCGGGCGCAGAAGCGGGCCGAGCGTTACTACAAGGTCTGATGGTCCGGTCACGGTCCGGCGGCGCGGGGGAAGCGTGTTCGCTCGAGCGCTCCGCCGCCGGAGCATGCGCGCGGAGCGGGCGGCGCGCGACGCCGCTCACTCCGCGCGGGCAGGATGCAGCGACAGCGCGATCCGCGAGGCCGGCGCGGACGCGCGAACGACAACATCGGCCGACAGGCGCCGCGCGGGTCGCGCGGCGGCACATGGGCACGTGAGGTGATCCCCAGACAGGAGGTCGCATGGCCAGACGCACCGTAATGCGCAGCAGCAAGGGCAAGAAGCTCTACGCGGTCCGCGACAAGGGCGGCAAGTTCAAGGACATCCAGCAGTACTCGCGCGCGCACGCGCAGGACATCAAGCGCGGCAGCTCGGCGGAGAGGAAGGCGGGCGCGAAGAAGGCGGCGAAGAAGGTCGCGAAGAAGGCGGCGAAGAAGGCGGCGGTCAAGCGGCCGATGAAGCGCGTCGCCGCGAAGAAGACCGCGCGCAAGACCGCGCGCAAGACGGCGGCCAGGAAGACCGCGCGGAAGACCGCGGCGAAGCGCACGACCGCTCAAACGGTCGCGGGCCGCGCGCGCAAGGCCGTCGGCGCGGTGAAGCGCGCCGTCAGGCGCGCGGTGAAGCGAGTCACGTCGTAGCCGCACGCCGCCGGATCGGTGCGCCCGGTGCCGAAGCGCCGGGCGCATCGGATTCCCGCCGTGGAACGACTCCTCGACAACCGCAACGTCCTCGGGCTGCTGTTCCTGCTGCCCGCGGCGCTCCTGCTGCTGCTGTTCCTGACCTACCCGCTGGGGCTCGGCACCTGGCTCGGGTTCACCGACGTCAAGATCGGCCGCGCCGGCGAGTTCGTCGGCCTCGACAATTTCCGCTTCCTCGCGGGCGACGCGGTCGCGCTGCTGTCGGTGTTCAACACGTTCTTCTACACGCTCGTGGCGAGCGTGCTCAAGTTCGTGCTCGGGCTGTGGCTCGCGGTGCTGCTGAACGAGCGCCTGCCGTTCAAGGCCTTCTTCCGCGCCGTCGTGCTCCTGCCGTTCATCGTACCCACCGCGCTGTCGGCGATCGCGTTCTGGTGGATCTACGACGCGCAGTTCTCGGTCATCAGCTGGACGCTCATGAAGCTCGGGCTGATCGATCGCTACATCGACTTCCTCGGCGATCCGTGGATGGCGCGCTATTCGACGATCGCGGCCAACGTGTGGCGCGGCGTCCCGTTCATCGCGATCTGCCTGCTTGCCGGGTTGCAGACGATCGCGCCGTCGCTCTACGAGGCGGCCGCCCTGGACGGGGCCTCAGGCTGGCAGCGATTCCGGCACGTGACGCTCCCGCTGCTCACGCCGATCATCGCGGTCGTGATGACGTTCTCGGTGCTGTTCACGTTCACCGACTTCCAGCTGATCTACGTACTGACGCGCGGAGGACCGCTCAACTCGACGCACCTGATGGCGACGCTGTCGTTCCAGCGGGCGATCTCGGGCGGCGCGCTCGGCGAGGGCGCGGCGCTCGCGACCGCGATGGTGCCGTTCCTGCTCGCGGCGATCCTGTTCTCCTACTTCGGCCTGCAGCGCCGCGCCTGGCAGCAGGGCGGGGCGGACCGGTGAGCGTGCGATGAGGGGGCAGGCCGCCGACACTGCGGGAATGGGCTACCTCGAATCGCTGCCGCGCCGCGCCGTGACGCTGTGGCTGCCGCTCTCGGCGTTCCTGTTCGTGCTGCTCTTCCCGTTCTACTGGATGGTCATCACGACGCTCAAGCCGAACGAGGAGCTGCTCTCGCGCGAAGGCAACCCCTTCTGGGTGATCAACCCGACGCTCGCGCACGTGAAGAAGCTCCTGTTCGACACGTCGTACCCGGACTGGCTGTGGAACACGATGCTCGTGTCGGTCGTCGCGACGGCGCTCTCGCTGTTCTGCAGCGTGCTCGCCGCGTACTCGATCGAGCGCCTGCGCTTCAGGGGCGCGCGCTATGTCGGCATGGCGATATTCCTCGCGTACCTCGTTCCGCCGTCGATCCTGTTCATCCCGCTCGCGACGATGGTGTTCCAGTTCGGACTGTTCGACACGCGCCTCGCGCTCATCCTCACCTACCCGACGTTCCTGATCCCGTTCTGCACATGGCTGCTGATGGGCTACTTCAAGAGCATCCCGTACGAGCTCGAGGAGTGCGCGCTGATCGACGGCGCGACGCGCCTGCAGATCCTCACGCGCATCGTGCTGCCGCTCGCGGTCCCGGGCCTGATCTCGGCGGGCATCTTCGCGTTCACGCTGTCGTGGAACGAGTTCATCTACGCGCTCACGTTCATCTCGTCGTCGGAGGTGAAGACCGTCCCGGTGGGCGTGATCACCGAGCTGGTCGAGGGTGACGTCTACCACTGGGGATCGCTGATGGCGGGCGCGCTGCTGGGCTCGCTGCCCGTCGCGGTCCTCTACTCGTTCTTCGTCGAGTATTACGTCTCCGGCCTCACCGGCGCCGTCAAGGAATAGCCAGGACGGCGTTGCCGGTCGGGCGTCGGCCGCGGCGCATGCCGAGAGGTTGTGGGGAAGCCTCGAGAAGTTGTGGGTCAGGCTTCAGCCTGACGATGCTCGAATCGGCGGAAGCGTCGGGCTGAAGCCCGACCCACATCAACTTCGATCCGGCGGAAGCGTCGGGCTGAAGCCCGGCCCACATCATCTTCGATTCGGCGGAAGCGTCGGGCTGAAGCCCGACCCACATCATCCTCGATCCGGCGGAAGCGTCGGGCTGAAGCCCGACCCACAGCCAAAGCCGTCCGGCCGAGCCTTTCGGCCGTCGGGACGCTGGACCCGCCGACGGGCAAGCCGCCGTGAAGGCAGCGGAGGGATTGCGTCGACGGATTGCGCTACCATGTTCGAACCCACGAGCCCCTCGGAGCAAGACCCCATGAGCATCCAGGACAAGATCCGCGAGCAGGTCAAGGGCCACCGCGTGGTCCTCTACATGAAAGGCACGCCGCAATTCCCGCAGTGCGGGTTCTCCGCCACCGCGACGGAAATCCTGAAGCGTTGCGGCGTCGACGAGTTCTTCAGCGTGAACGTGCTCGCAGACCCGGACCTCCGCCAGGGGATCAAGGAGTACGCGAACTGGCCGACGGTCCCGCAGCTCTACGTCGACGGCGAGTTCGTCGGCGGCTGCGACATCATGCGCGAGATGTACCAGAGCGGAGAGTTGCAGCAGGTGCTGGGCGCGAAGAAGCCCGCCTGACCACGGCGGAGACGGGCATCGCGCCGGCCCCGCGAGATTGACGCCTGCGGGCGTTCGCCACGACAATCCCCTTGCGTCGTCAGGGCGAGGGAGGTTGTCATGCGATCACGGCACGCCGCGGCCATCGTCGTCGCGTTGCTTCTCGCCGTCGCCATCGACGGCAACGCCGCGACGCGCACGTGGTCCGGTGCGTCGGGAACCGGCTGGAACACGGCCAGCAACTGGGTCGAGGGGATCGTCCCCGCCGACGGCGACGACCTCGTGTTCCCCGACAACCCGGTCAGCCGCGACTCGAACAACGACATCGCGGGCCTGTCGATCACCTCGGTCAGCGTCACGACGACCAACACCGGCGCCGACTACAACTTCACCGGCAACGCGATCACGCTGAACGGGCCGATCACGTTCGCCAATCCGGGCTCGGGGTCCAACCACCCGCACTGGGCCATCCCGCTGACGCTCGGCGCGTCGATCACGTTGACCTCGTCGGGCCGGCTCACGTTCGTCGAAGGTGCGATCGCGCTCGGCGCAAACACGCTGACGGCGCAGGCCAACGGCGACCTCAGGATCAGCGGCGCGATCTCGGGCACGGGTGGCGTGACGAAGACCGGCGGCTCGCCCCTCACGCTGGCGGGCGCCAGTAACTACGGCGGTGCGACGCAAGTCAGCAGCGGGATGCTGGTGGCGGGCAGCGCGGGGGCGCTGGGCGCCAATGCCACCGGGACGACGTTCGCGAACGGCACGACGCTCCGGCTGTCCTTCGGGCCCTTCACGCTGGCCGAGCCGCTCACGTTCACCGGGCCCGCCGGCACGATCTCGATGGTCGAGAACATCCAGCTCTCCGGCCCCATCGCCTTCACCGGGACGCTGAACTACCAGGCGACCTCGGCCGGATCGATCAGCGGCCCGATCACGAGCGCGGGCACGCTGGTGATCACCGGACCGAACGCGCTGTCGACCTCCGGCGACTCGCCGGCGTTCACGGGGACGGTCCAAATCAACTCCGGCAATTTCATCCCGCAAGGCACGTTCCCGGCGGCGATCAACCTTCAAGCGCCGGGCGGGCTGTTCGGCACGGCGACGTCGGGCCTGCTCACGATGACTGGAGGCACGTTCGCGCCGGGGATCGTCCAGCAGTTCTTCGCGCCGGCCGGCCTCGCATCGTCGGGCGGCATGCACAACCTGTTGATGGTGCCCGGCTTGCCGGTGATCAACTACGACCAGGTGCAGGTCACCGGCGCCGTGTCGCTGGGCGGGACCACGCTCAACCCGACCGCGGCCGGCGTGTTACCGCTCGGCCTGACATTCGTCATCATCCTCAACGACGGCGCCGACGCGGTCGTCGGCACCTACGCCGGCAAGCCGGAAGGCTCGACGTTCCTCCAGTTCGGCAACTGGTTCTCGATCACCTACGCGGGCGGCGACGGCAACGACGTCGTCCTCACCACCGTCGCAGCGCCCGCACCCGCGCAGCCTCCGACGCCGGTGCCCGGACCCGCGCCGGCCGTGCTCGCACTCTCGCTCCTCGCGCTCGCATTCGCCCTTCGACGCCGGTTTCGCTGACCGGTCGACGCGCCCGAAGGACGCTCCATCCCGGTGCGTCGTTGCACCACGATGGAGCGGTTTCGGGGGGTGCCGGCGCGGGCGAATCGCAGGAAAGCCCGTGAAATCAATGGCGCCGGCGCGTGGCACGGCGCCTGCTCTCCTGTGCGCCATTTCGGGCGGTCACGCCCGAACGAGAGCGGAGGCGGGTCGCCGCCCGCAACACGACCTCCGTCGCCGACTCACGCTACGCCACCGGGGAATCCATGGAAGCTCTGAAAGCCGGCAACGACACGCTGTTCATCCTGCTGGGCGCGATCATGGTGCTCGCGATGCACGCGGGCTTCGCGTTCCTGGAGCTCGGCACAGTGCGCAAGAAGAGCCAGGTCAACGCGCTGGTCAAGATCCTGGTCGACTTCGCGATGTCGACGATCGCCTACTTCTTCATCGGCTACGCGATCGCCTACGGCGTCCAGTTCTTCACCGGGGCGGAGGCGCTCGCGCAGAAGAACGGCTACGAGCTCGTCAAGTTCTTCTTCCTGCTCACGTTCGCCGCCGCGATTCCCGCGATCGTGTCCGGCGGCATCGCCGAGCGCGCGCGCTTCGGCCCGCAGCTCGCCGCGACGTTCCTGCTCGTCGGGTTCATCTACCCGTTCTTCGAGGGGATCGCGTGGAACCAGCACTACGGGATCCAGGCGTGGCTCAAGGGCGCGTTCGGCGAGGAGTTCCACGACTTCGCCGGCAGCATCGTCGTGCACGCGATGGGCGGATGGATCGGTCTGGTCGCGGTGCTGATGCTCGGGGCGCGGCGCGGGCGCTATTCGCGCGAGGGCGGCATCGCCGCGCATCCGCCGTCGTCGATCCCGTTCCTCGCGCTCGGCGCGTGGATCCTGTCGGTCGGCTGGTTCGGGTTCAACGTGATGAGCGCGCAGACGCTGGAGAGGATCTCCGGCCTCGTCGCCGTGAACTCGCTGCTGGCGATGGCAGGGGGCATCATCGCGGCGTTCGTCGCGGGCCGCAACGACCCCGGCTTCGTCCACAACGGCCCGCTCGCGGGGCTGGTCGCGATCTGCGCGGGCTCCGACGTGATGCACCCGATCGGCGCGCTCGCGACCGGGCTCGTCGCGGGCGGCCTGTTCGTGCTGCTGTTCACGGTCACGCAGAACCGCTGGAAGATCGACGACGTGCTCGGCGTGTGGCCGCTGCACGGCGTGTGCGGTGCGTGGGGCGGCATCGCGTGCGGCATCTTCGGGTCGAAGGCGCTCGGCGGGCTGGGCGGCGTCGCGCTGGGCTCGCAGGTCGCCGGAACGCTGCTGGGCATCGTCGTCGCATGCCTGGGCGGCGCGATCGTCTACGGCGGGCTCAAGGCGATCGTCGGGTTGCGCCTCGACGCCGAGCAGGAGTTCAACGGCGCGGACCTCACGATCCACAAGATCAGCGCGACGCCGGACCGCGAGGCGTCCTGGTAGGCGCCAATCCCTGTGGGTCGGGCTTCAGCCCGACGGGTTTCGCTGCATGAAGGGAAAGGCGTCGGCCTGAAGGCCGACCCACAGACGCCCCCGTGGGTCGGGCTTCAGCCCGACGCTCGCGAGCGTCAGGTCCGCGCGCGGCCGAGGCGCCTGACGTCCGGCACGCGGCGCATCGCGCGCATCACCTGGGCCAGGTGTCGGCGGTCGCGCACCTGCACGCCGAAGAACATCGCGACCACGCTGCCGCCGTCGGGCCGTTCCAGCGACACCGCGTCGATGTTCGCGTCGGCGTCGGCGATCGCCGTTGCGAGGTCGGCGAGCAGCCCGCGCCGGTCCGACACGACCAGCCGCACGCCCGCGTCGAAGACGCCCTGCACGTCCGACGACCACTCGATGTCGACGATCTCGCCCTGGTCGATGCGCTGGCGCCTGAGCGACGCGCAGTCGCGCACGTGGACCGTCAGCCCCTGGCCCTTGCGGAACTGGCCGACGACCGCGTCGCCGGGGATCGGGCGGCAGCACTTCGCGTACATGATCGCGACGCCCTCGACGCCGCGCAGCGTGAGCGCGCTTCCCGTCGCGGCCGGCGGCACGGCCTCGGACTCGCCCTTCCCGCCGGCGCGCGTCAGCGCCTGCGCGACGACGAACGAGAGCCGCTTTCCGAGCCCGATGTCGGCGAGCACCTCGAGGTGGCTGCGGGCGCCGTACTCCTTGGCGAGCGCCTCCCAGCGGTCCCAGCTGATCGAGTCGGGATCCACCTTGAGCGTCGTGAGCGCCTGCGCGAGCAGCCGCTCGCCGAGCGCCGCCGACTCCTTCTGCTGCAGCCCCTTCAGGAAGTGACGGATGCGCGAGCGCGCCTTCCCGGTGGCCACGAACGCGAGCCACGACGGGTTCGGCCGCGCCGTCGGCGACGTGAGGATCTCGACGTGGTCGCCGCTCTTGAGCTCGGTGCGCAACGGCAGGAGCTCGTAGTTGATGCGCGCGGCCACGCAGTGGTGCCCGATGTCGGTGTGCACGCCGTAGGCGAAGTCGACCGCCGTCGCGCCGCTCGGCAGCGCCATGATCTTCCCCTTGGGCGTGAAGACGTAGATCTCCTCGGGGAAGAGGTCACCCTTGACGTTCTCGAGGAACTCCTTGCTGTCGCGAGACTCGCTCTGGATCTCGAGCAGGCTCTGCAGCCACTTGTGCGTCTCGCGCTGCGCTTCCGCGAGGTCGATCGCGCTGCCCGACTTGTAGAGCCAGTGCGCGGCCACGCCCGCCTCGGCGACGCGGTGCATGTCGTGCGTGCGGATCTGCGCCTCGAGCGGGGTGCCGAACGGCCCGAACAGCGTCGTGTGCAGCGACTGGTAGCCGTTGGCCTTCGGGATCGCGATGTAGTCCTTGAACTTGCCCGGGATCGGCTTGTAGAGCTCGTGCAGGACCCCCATCGCCGAGTAGCAGCGCGCCTTGTCCGCGACCAGCACGCGCACGCCGTAGATGTCGAACACCTGCGAGAACGTGTAGCGCTTCTCGCGCATCTTCTTGTAGACCGAGTAGATCGTCTTCTCCCGGCCGGAGACGGTCGCCTCGATGCCCGCGCCGGCGAGGCCCTGGCGCATCGACTCGATCAGCCGGTTCATCACCTCGCGCCGGTTGCCGCGCGCCGCCTTGATCGCCGCCGCGAGGATGCGGCAGCGCATCGGGTTGAGCTGCTTGAACGAGAGGTCCTGCAGCTCGAGGTAGAGGGCGTTCAGGCCCAGCCGGTTCGCGATCGGCGCGTAGATGTCGAGCGTCTCTCGCGCGATGCGCTTGCGGTGCACCGGCGCCATCGCGTCGAGCGTGCGCAGGTTGTGCAGGCGGTCGGCGAGCTTGATCAGGATGACGCGCACGTCGCGCGCCATCGCGAGCAGCATCTTGCGGAAGCTCTCGGCCTGCGCTTCCTCTCTCGAGTCGAACGCGATCTGGTCGAGCTTCGACACGCCGTCGACCATGTCGGCGACCGGTTTGCCGAACGTGGTCTCGAGCTCGTTCTTGGTGACGGAGGTGTCCTCCATCACGTCGTGCAGCAGCGCGGCGGCGAGCCCCTGCGCGTCGAGGTGCCACTGCGACAGGATGCTGGCGACCGCCAGCGGGTGCGTGATGTAGGGCTCGCCCGACTTGCGGAACTGCCCGCGGTGCGCGGACGCCGAGAAGTCGAACGCGCGCTCGACCAGCGCCACGTCGGGCGCACCGAGGTAGTGGCCCAGGTGCCGGGTGAACTCGCCGATCTCCGACATGCCCGGATCCCCGGGGGCGGGGAGGCCTACCCCGGCGGCAGCGTCGTCATCGGCGCCGGCGCCGGCGCCGTCTTGTGCAGCATCTCGATGCCGACCTTGCCCGATGCGATCTCGCGCAGCGCGATCACCGTCGGCTTGTCGCGGTCGGGATCGACCATCGGTGTCGAGCCGGCCGAGATCTGCCGTGCGCGATTGGTGGCGGCGAGCGTGAGCTCGAACCGGTTGGTGATGCGGTCGAGGCAGTCCTCGATCGTGATTCGGGCCATCGTCGTTACCTCGTGTCGGTGAGTTCCGAGAGCGTTCGGGCGTGCCGGATCAATTGCCGGGACGCCACCAGCCGCGCCGCCCGCACGATCGCGGACAGGTCGTCGACGGCTCTCGCAAAGTCCTGATTCATAATAACATAATCGAACTCGGCCGCGTGACGGACTTCTTCGCGCGCCGCATCGAGGCGCTGCGCGATCACCTCGGCGCTGTCCTGTCCGCGCTTCTCGAGCCGTTCGCGCAGCGACTGCGTCGACGGCGGCAGGATGAAGATCAGCACCGATCCGGGGATCAGCCGGCGCACCTGCGCGGCGCCCTGCCAGTCGATCTCGAGCAGCACGTCCCGCCCCTGGTGCACCTGCTCGGCGAGCCACCTCGCCGAGGTCGCGTACCAGTTGCCGTGGACGTGCGCGTGCTCGAGGAATTCGCCTGCGTCCTTCAGCGCCGTGAAGCGCTGGACGTCGACGAAGTGGTAGTGGACCCCTTCCTGCTCGCCGGGACGCGGCGGGCGCGTCGTGTACGACACCGACAGCCGGATGCCGGGCTCGCGCTCGAGGAGCGCGTTGACGATGCTCGTCTTGCCGCCGCCCGACGGCGCGGCGATGACGAAGAGGCAGCCCGAGGCACCGGGGCTGGGGGTAGAGATCGTCATTGGCGTCGACGGCGTAAGCGGGTGGCCATTATGCCTGCGAGCACGGACGCGGTTCGGGACGCGGGGTCTCCAGGCCACCTTTGCTCGCGACCTGGTGAAACCCGAGCCACGGAAGGGCGTCGGGCTGAAGCCCGACCCACCAAGGCCAAGGGCGCCGGGCTGAAGCCCGACCCACCAAGGTTCGGCGCTCCGTGGATCGGCCTCGGGCGCTGTGGGTCGGCCTTCAGGCCGACATCGATTCCGATGCCAGGGGCGTCGGGCTGAAGCCCGACCCACCGAGGTTGGGCGCTCCGTGGATCGGCCTCGGGCGCTGTGGGTCGGCCGTCAGGCCGACAACGATTCCGATGCCCGGGGCGCCGGGCCGAAGCCCGACCCA
>CAJPFI010000018.1 GCA_905339295.1 Burkholderiales bacterium | reverse complement strand
TGTGGGTCGGGCTTCAGCCCGTCGGCTGCGGATCGGGCTGAAGCCCGACCCACGGCACTCCCGCCTACCCCTTCTCGGCGGCAAGCGCCCTCTTCGCCAGGGCCAGCTCGGCGAGCTGCGCCTTGCCGAGCCTCGGGTAGTGCAGGTCGAGGCGCGAGAGCGCGTCGACGATCGCGGCCGCGACGACGGTGCGCGTGTACCACTTGTTGTCGGCGGGAACGACGTACCACGGCGCGTGCGGCGCGGCGGTCTCGCGGATCATCGCCTGGTAGGCGTCCATGTAGGCGTCCCAGCGTGCGCGCTCCTTCACGTCGGCGGGGGAGAACTTCCAGTTCTTCGCGGGTTCCGCGATGCGCTCGAGGAATCGCCGCTTCTGCTCGGCACGGGACACGTTGAGGAAGAACTTGAGGATCAGCGTGCCGTTGCGCGCCAGGTGGCGCTCGAGCGCGCGGATGTCCTGGTAGCGCTCGTTCCAGATGCGCCTGCCGACGAGCGCCTTCGGAATCTTCTGCGTCGCGAGGATGTCCGGACGCACCTTCACCACCAGCACTTCCTCGTAGTAGCTGCGGTTGAAGATGCCGATGCGCCCGCGCTCGGGCAGCGCGCGGACGCACCGCCACAGCCAGTCGTGATCGAGCTCCTCGTCCGACGGCGCCTTGAACGACACGACATGGCAGCCCTGCGGATTGACGCCCGACATCACGTGCTTGATCGCGCCGTCCTTGCCCGCCGCGTCCATCGCCTGGAACACGAGCAGCACCGACCAGCGGTCCTGTGCGTAGAGCATGTCCTGCATCAGTGCGAGCGCGTCCCTGCTGGACTCGAGCGCGTCTTTCGCGAGCGGCTTGTCGTCGTCCTCGAGGTGGCCGGTGTCGCCCGGATCGTGGTCCTTCAGGCGGAACTTCGCGCCTCGCTCGACGCGGTGCGCCCTTGCCAGCTTGCGCGACAGCTTGCGGAACGAAACGGCATTCATCGTGTGCCTCGCGGGCAGGAGGATCCGGAAACGTGTCCGGGCGCAAGCATAACCGGACCCGCGAGTCCGCGCCTCGCGCGACGCCGGACGCGCCGTTCACGCCGCCCGGCCATGGCACGCCTTGTAACGTCTCCCGGACCCGCAGGGACACGGCGAGTTGCGCGACGCCGGCGCGGAAACGCCGATCGTGGCGGCCCCCGCGGCCGGCGGCGGCCGCGCGTTGCCGCGCGTCGCCGAAAGGGATGCGGCTCCGAGGTGGCTGCGCTCGTCGTCCACGTGCCGCAACTGGCCCGTGGTCTCGCACGCCGGGACCTCGAGCGCGGCCAGGCGCATGCCGCGCTGCTTGAACCACGCGCTCACCGCGCGTTCCTCGCCGATCGACGCGAACGAGCCCGGCAACCGCCAGTCCTCGATGCGGCGCAATCCGGGATTGAACGTGTATCCGCCCCAGCGCGCTCCCGCGCGCGTCGCCGAACGCCTGAACGCCACGCTGCCCGCGTACTCGACGGCCGCATCGCGCAGGGCGGCGTCGTGGCCCGGGTTCTGGCCCAGGCGCCGGGACACCACGGTCGACACGTCGCCGAACCTCTCGAGCACCTGCAGCGACTCCTCGACGAAGCCCGCCCGGAAGAAGCGCCAGTCGTCCTCGCAATGGAACACGTACGGCGTGTCGACGAGCGCGTAGGCCCGGTCGATGCTCCGGATCTGGCCGACCGGCGGGTCGTTGACAAGGAACTCGAGCGGCGCGTCGACGCCGCCGAGCACCGTGCGAACGTTGTCGTTCCCCGAGTCCTCGACGACGATCCAGCGCGCGATCGGCGCGGTGTTGTGCTCGAGGAATGTCATCATCGTCTCGGCCAGCAGGTCGAAGCGGCCGCAGCTCGTCAGGACGAACGTGATTTCCGGAGACGACGTCATCGGGAGTGCCCGCGGGCGGGCGATAATGGGTCACCGCGCGGCCAGTATCCTGCCATGGCGGACACGATGCCAATCCCGAGACGAGTCCGGTCGACCGGCCGACGCCCGTGGCTCACGCGCGAGGATCTCGCGTTTGCCGCCGAGTTGCCCGCGCTGTGGGTCGCGGCGCTGTCGCTGCCCGAGCGTCGCTGGAGCGCCTTCTGCCGGTGGCTCGAGGCGACCAAGGCGCGCCTCGGGCGGTTCGACCCCGGCCCGGTCGGCGCGACCGCCGGGCGCGTGCTCTCGCCGCAGCGCGACGGCTTCGATGCGCGCGCGTTCGCGCTCGCATCGGCGGCGGGCCGCAGCGAGCACCACCTGCAGATCCTGCGCGAGGTCGGCCCGGGCGGTTGGAAGGCGCCGATCGCGCTCGAGGGGGAAGCGCACCTCGCCGCGTCCCTCGCGGACGGGCACGGCGCCGTGCTGTGGGTCGCGCACTTCTGCTTCAACGCGCTCGCGACCAAGAAGGCGCTGGCCGCGTCCGGCTACCGCGCCTGGCACATGAGCCGTCCAGAGCACGGCTTCTCGAAATCCCGGATCGGCATCGCCACGGTCAACCGCATCCGCGTGCGGGCCGAGCTCCGGCACCTCGCGGGACGCATCGTCATCGACCGCGACAAGCCGATGGCGGCGACGCTCGCCGCCCGCGGCATCCTCAAGCGGAACGGCATCGTGTCGATCACGGCGGGCGCGTGGGAAGGCCAGCGGCTCGCGCAGGTCGAACTCCTCGGCGGAACGCTCGACCTGGCGGTCGGCGCGCCGGGGCTCGCGCGCCTCACGGGCGCCGCGCTGCTGCCGGTTTTCACCGTGCGCAGTCCGGACGACGAGACGCTGCGCGTGATCATCGAGCCGCCGATCGCGGTCGTCGCCGGTGGCGACACGGACGCCTCGCTGCAGGATGCCGCGCAGCGGTTCGGCGCGTCGCTCGAGCGCCACGTGCGACGCAATCCGGTCCAGTGGCGCGACTGGAAGAGCCTCAGGCTGCCGGCAACGACCGGGCCCGCGTCGCGCGCCGCGAACGCGGCGTCGCAGGACCGCGACACCGGGGAAAAGTGGGGTGGCTGATGGGATTCGAACCCACGACAACCGGAATCACAATCCGGGACTCTACCGCTGAGCTACAGCCACCGCCGATGCAACCTGTTGCGCCCGCCGCGGAAGGCGGGCGTCGATGCGCGCCGCCTTCGTGGAAGTGGCGCGCCCGACAGGACTCGAACCTGTTACCCCCGGCTTAGAAGGCCGGTGCTCTATCCGAATGAGCTACGGGCGCCTGTCGGACGAAGCGAGCGCCATCGGCCCGTCGACCTCCGGTCGAAAGCCGCATCGCCCGCGTCGGGTTGGTCGGGGTGGAGAGATTTGAACTCCCGACATCTTGCTCCCAAAGCAAGCGCGCTACCAGGCTGCGCTACACCCCGAGGGGCGCGATTATGCCATTCGGGACGCCCCCGGGCAAACGGGCGTCGTCCGGGCGTCGCGCGCGTCCCGGATCCCGCGTCACCGCCTTTCCGGCTGCGCCGGGTCGCGCCACGGGCGTCTCGCGCGGCGGACGGACGCGCCTCACGCGACGAACTTGCGGATCACGTGCATCGCCTCGTCGATCGCCGGCTCGCCCTCGCCCGACTTCACCGCCTGCTGCACGCAGCCGTGCAGGTGGTGCTCGAGCAATTCGAGCCCGAGCGCGTCGAGCGCGGAGCGCACGGCGGAGACCTGCGTCAGGATGTCCACGCAGTAGCGGTCCTCGGCGAGCATCCTGCCGATGCCGCGCACCTGGCCTTCGATGCGGTTCAGGCGCTTCACCAGCGCGGCGTGATGCTCGTCGGCGCGCGGCGAGATCGGGTGCCCGTGGCCGGCATGCATGTGCGTCACCGCGGACGCCGCCGCGGCGGCCTTACGTCGTGACGTCATAGCCGGCGCCCTCGATCGCCGCCTTGAGCGACGGCACCGCGACCTTCGCCGCGTCGTAGCGCACGGTGGCCTGGCCCGGGTTCAGCCTGACGTCGACGGCATCGACGCCGGGGACGGCCTTCAGGACGCGGGTGACGCTCGCGACGCATCCGCCGCAGGTCATGCCCTTCACGTTCATCGTGACGGTTTCCATGTCATCTCCTTTCAGGGCTTCGGTCGCGCGCCGGCGGGACGCCAGCGCTTGAGCAGCAATGCGTTGCCGACGACGGACACCGACGACGCGGCCATGGCCGCGCCGGCGATCACCGGACTCAGCCAGCCGACGGCGGCCAGCGGAATGCCCAGAACGTTGTAGGCGAACGCGAAGAACAGGTTCTGGCGGATCTTCGACAGCGTGGCACGCGAGAGCAGGATCGCGTCGGCGACGGCGTTGAGGTCGTCGCGCATCAACGTGATGTCGGCGCTCTCGATCGCGATCGCCGAGCCCGCGCCCATCGCGAAGCTGACGTCGGCCTGCGCGAGCGCGGGCGCATCGTTGACGCCGTCGCCGACCATGCCGGTCACCGCGCCCGCCGCCTTCGCCTCGCGCAACGCCTGCGCCTTCCCGGCGGGCAGCACGCCCGCGCGCCAGTGCCGGATGCCGACCGCCTTCGCGACCGCTGCGGCCGTCGCCTCGTGGTCGCCGGTGAGCATCGTCACTTCGATGCCCGCCGCGTGGAGCCGCGCGATCGCGGCGGCCGACGTCCCGCGGATCCGGTCGGCGAGCGCGATGAGCGCGACCAGCACGGCGCCTTCGCTCACGGCGACGAGCGTGTGGCCGTCGCGCGCGACGTCGGCGACCGCGTCCTGCGCGACGGCGACGCCTTCCGACGCGAGCCACGCGGGCGAGCCGACGCGCACGATCTCGCCGCTGTCGGCGGCGCGCGCCTGCGCGCCCTTGCCCGGGACCGACACGAAGCCGTCGATCGCGACCGGCACGACCCGCAGCGACGCGGCGTGCGCGATGACCGCTTGCGCGAGAGGGTGCGTCGATCCCTGCTCGAGCGACGCCGCGAGGCCGAGCGCGCGCTGCGCGCCGCCGGGCGCGAACGCGATGACGCCGGTCACCGCGGGACGCCCTTCGGTCAGCGTGCCGGTCTTGTCGACGACGAGCCTGGTGAGTCTCCCCGCGTGCTCGAGCGCCGCGGCGTTGCGAATCAGGATGCCGTTCTGCGCGCCACGCCCGGTGCCGACGATGATCGCGGTCGGTGTCGCGAGGCCCAGCGCGCACGGGCACGCGATCACGAGCACCGCGACCGCGTGGATCAGCGCGCGGGAAACCTCGCCGGTGAGCGCGAACGTCGCGACGAAGGTCACGATCGCGATCGCGACGACGACCGGCACGAACACGCCCGAAACCCGGTCGGCGAGCCGCTGGATCGGCGCCTTCGAGCCCTGCGCTTCCGCGACCAGCCGCACGATGCCGGCGAGCAGCGTCTTCGACCCGACGCCGGTCGCGACGGCGACGAGCATGCCGTCCTGGTTGACGGTGCCGGCAAAGACCTTGTCGCCCGGCGCCTTCGCCGCCGCGCGGCTCTCGCCGGTCAGCATGCTCTCGTCGACGGAGGACTCGCCGCGCGCGACCTCGCCGTCGACCGGGACCGCGTCGCCCGCGCGAACGACGAACCGGTCGCCCGTTTTCACGTCGGCCAGCGGCACCTCGACGATCGCGCCGTCGCGCTCGAGCCGCGCCGTGCGCGGCGCGAGCTTGACGAGTCCCTCGAGCGCGGCCGACGTGCCGGCCTTCGCGCGCGCTTCCAGCAGCTTGCCGAGCAGCACGAGCGTGATGACCGCCGCGGAGGCCTCGAAATAGACGTGCTCGTGGGCGCCCAGCGCGGTGACGACGGCGGACATGCCCCACGCCATCGTCGTGCCGAGCGCGATCAGGACATCCATGTTCGCGCCGCCTCCGCGCAGCGCGTGGTACGCGCCGACGTAGAAGCGCCGCCCGATCCAGAACTGGACCGGCGTCGCGAGCGCGAACTGCAGCCAGCGCGGCAGCAGGTCGTGGTGCGCGTCGGCGCCGGTCCACGCCCACTGGCCGCCCGCGAGCATCGGCACCATCTGCGCGACGAGCGGCAGCGTGAGCAGCACCGAGGCGATGAATTCGAAGCGCAGCTTCCGGTACGCGGCGGCCTTGCGCGCGTCGTCCTCGGCACGCTCCCTCTCGGCATCCTCCTTGACGCGCGCGTGGTAGCCCGCGCGCTCGACCGCCGCGATCAGCGCCTCGACCGGCGTGGACGCCGGGTCGAAGCGCACCTGCGCGGACTCGGTCGCGAAGTTGACCGCGGCGTCGGTCGCCGGCAGCCGGTTGAGAACCTTCTCGATGCGCGCCGCGCACGCGGCGCAGGTCATGCCTTCCAGCGCGAGCTCGACCCGATCGCTGCCGGGCTTCGGGGCGGGATCATCGGTGCCGCCGAGCGGCGTCGCAGTCGGGGAGGCGAGCGTGTCCATGGAGGAACTGTATACCCCTGACCGGTATCTGTCAAGTACCCCGGATGGGTATCACAGAACTCGCCTGGCGCGCCGGAGGTTGCGGGTCCGGCGTCGGCCGGGGAATCGTCGGGCTGAAGCCCGACCCACAGTCATCGGCATCGGCCCGGGAGCCGTCGGGCGGAAGCCCGACCCACGGGCATCGGCATCGATCCGGGAGCCGTCGGGCGGAAGCCCGACGCACAAGGACCGCGCTCAGGCCTCCGGCTTGAGCTGCGGGAACAGGATCACGTCGCGGATCGACGGGCTGTCGGTCAGAAGCATCACCAGGCGATCGATGCCGATGCCCTCGCCCGCCGTCGGCGGCAGGCCGGTCTCGAGCGCGCGCACGTAGTCGGCGTCGTAGTGCATCGCCTCCTCGTCGCCCGCCTCCTTCGCCGCCGCCTGCGCGGCGAAGCGCGCGGCCTGGTCCTCGGGATCGTTGAGCTCGGAGAAGCCGTTGGCGATCTCGCGCCGCGTGATGAAGAGCTCGAAGCGGTCGGTGACGGCCGGGTTCGCGTCGTTCGCGCGCGCGAGCGGGCTGACGTCGGTCGGATGCGCGACGATGAACGTCGGCTGCACGAGCTTCTCCTCGGTCGTCTGCTCGAAGAGCTTGAGCTGCAGCAGCCCCACGCCGTCGGTCGCGAACACCTCCTCGTCGAACGGCTCGAGCGCGACGCGCAGGTACCCGGGCTTCGAGAGCTCGGCGAGCGGGTACTGCGGGTTGTGCTTGTGGATCGCCTCCGCCATCGTCAGGCGGTCGAACGGGCGACCGAGGTCGATCGCCTCGCCCTGGTAGGTGACGCTCGTCGTGCCGAGGACGCGCCGTGCGACCTCGCGCAGCAGCTCCTCGGTCAGGTCCATCAGGTAGCGGTAGTCCCGGTACGCCTCGTAGAACTCGAGCATCGTGAACTCGGGATTGTGGCGCGTCGAGATGCCCTCGTTGCGGAAATTGCGGTTGATCTCGAACACGCGCTCGAACCCGCCGACCACCAGCCGCTTGAGGTAGAGCTCCGGCGCGATGCGCAGGAAGAGCTGCATGTCGAGCGCGTTGTGGTGCGTGGCGAACGGCCGCGCGGCCGCGCCGCCCGGGATCGGATGCATCATCGGCGTCTCGACCTCGAGGTAGCCGCGCGCGACGAAGAACTCGCGCATCGCCTGCACGATCTGCGAGCGCTTGACGAACACGTCGCGAGACGCCGGGTTGGTGATGAGGTCGAGGTGGCGCTGCCGGTACTTCTGCTCCTGGTCGGCGAGCCCGTGGAACTTCTCGGGCAGCGGTCGCAGCGCCTTCGCGAGCAGGCGCACCGCGTCGCACTTCACCGACAGCTCGCCGGTCCTGGTGCGGAACAGCGTGCCGGACGCGCCGACGATGTCGCCCAGGTCCCAGTGCTTGAACGCGTCGAGCCGCCCGGCGCCGACGCCGTCGAGGGTCACGTAGAGCTGGATGCGCCCGGACATGTCCTGCAGCGTCGCGAAGCACGCCTTGCCCATCACGCGCTTCAGCATCATGCGGCCCGCCACGGCGACGCGGATCGCCCGCGGCTCGAGCGCCTCGTTCGGCGTCTGGCCGTGCAGCGCGTGGAGGTCGGCCGCGAGCGCGTCGCGGCGGAAGTCGTTCGGATATGCCTGGCCCGCCGCGCGCAGCTGCGCGAGCTTCGCGCGCCGCTCGGCGATGATCTGGCTCTCGTCCGGCGCGGGCGGCGTCGGCGTGGCGGTGGGCTCGGTCATGGCGTGGCTCGGTTCAGTCGGCGCCGACGCGCGCGGAAGCGCGGCCCGCCCGTTCGGTGACGAGGTCGATGATGTCGCGCGGCACGACGCCTCGGTAGTCCGCGAGCGCCGCCAGCACGTGCGCGCCGGCGAGGCGCTCCGCCGGCTCGCCCGACGTGATGCCCACCGCGTGCATGCCGGCGCGGCGCGCGCCCTCGATGCCCAGCGGCGCGTCCTCGAACACGACGCATCGCGCGGGATCCGCGCCCATCCTCGCCGCCGCGAGCAGGAACAGGTCCGGCTCGGGCTTGCCGCGCGCGACGTCGTGCGCGCCGCAGAGCGCGTCGAATTCGCCCTCCATGCCGAGCCCGGCGAGCGCGAAGGCGATGTTGTTCGCGTCCCCCGCGGTCGCGCACGCGATCTTCACGCCCTCCTCGCGCGCCCGCCGCGCGAACGAGCGGAAGCCCTCGATCTCGCGGAACGACGGGCGGAACAGCTCGCGGTAGAGCGCCTCCTTCTCGTGCACGAGCGCCCGCGTCGCCTCGTCGCTCATCGCGCCGAACAGGTCGCGCATGATCTCGAAGCCGGTGCGTCCCGCCGTGCCGCGCAGGAAGGCCTCGCCGTCGTACCGGATCCCGTGCCGCGCGAGGAAGACCTCCCACGACCGGCCGTGCCAGGGCATCGAGTCGATGATCGTGCCGTCGATGTCGAAGATGAACGCCGGAGGCGATCCCCCGGAGGCGGCCTGCGGGCGCCTCCCCCCGCGGGAATCCGCGCCCCCGGGGCGGCGGGTGCGTTCCGCCCGATGCGCGTTTCGCGCGCCTCCTCCCGTGGGGGCCGCCGGCTTCGGAACGGCCCTTCGGTCGCCGACGTCGCGCGTGCTCACTGGACGGCCTCCTTGAGGCTCGCGGCGATGAAGTCGTCGAGGTCGCCGTCGAGCACGCGCTGCGTGTCGCCGACCTCGTGGTTCGTCCGCAGGTCCTTGATGCGCGACTGGTCGAGCACGTAGCTGCGGATCTGGTGGCCCCAGCCGATGTCGGTCTTGGAGTCCTCGAGCTTCTGCTGCTCGGCCTGGCGCCTGCGCAGCTCGAGCTCGTAGAGCTTCGCCTTCAGCATCGCCATCGCCTCGGCGCGGTTGCGGTGCTGCGAGCGGTCGGTCTGGCACTGCACGACGATGTTCGTCGGCAGGTGCGTGATCCGCACCGCCGAGTCGGTCTTGTTCACGTGCTGGCCGCCGGCGCCCGATGCGCGGTAGGTGTCGACGCGCAGGTCCGCCGGGTTGATGTCGACCTCGATCGAGTCGTCGACCTCGGGGTAGACGAACACGCTCGCGAACGAGGTGTGGCGCCGCGCGTTCGAGTCGAACGGGCTCTTGCGCACGAGCCGGTGCACGCCCGTCTCGGTTCGCAGCGTCCCGTAGGCGTAGTCGCCGTCGACCTTGATCGACGCGCTCTTGATGCCCGCCACGTCGCCGGGCGACTCCTCGAGCACCTCGACCGAGTAGCCCTTGCGCTCGCAGTAGCGGAGGTACATGCGCAGCAGCATCGACGCCCAGTCCTGCGCCTCGGTCCCGCCGCTGCCGGCCTGGATGTCGACGAAGCACGGGTTCGGGTCCATCGGATGGCTGAACATCCGGCGGAACTCGAGGCCCTCCACGGTCTTCGCGAGCTCGGCGATGTCGTCGCGCACCGCGGCGATCGTCGCATCGTCGCCGTCGGCGCGCGCGAGCTCGAACAGCTCGGCGCTGTCCGAGAGTCCGCGATCGAGCGCGGCGAGCGTCGTGACGACGCCTTCGAGCGACTTCTTCTGCTTGCCGAGCTCCTGCGCCTTCGCGGGATCCTCCCAGACTTTCGGGTCCTCCAGCGCGCGGCGCACCTCCTCCAGCGTCCTCGACTTCAGGTCGAAGTCAAAGATACCTCCGCATCTCGGCCGTCCGGGACGTCAGGTCGGCGAGCGTGTTGGCGATCTGGTTCAGCTGTTCGGCTTCCATCGGCGTCGGCTCGGCATTCTGCGAGCCGGTGATTCTAGCATGCGGGGCGCCAAGTCCTTGTCGCGCAGCGGGTTTTTCGCCCGCGCCCGCGGCGGGGAGCCGCCCGCATTGTCGAGGCCCGTGCGTTTCGCCTACCATCGTCGGCTTTCCCGCGTCCCGCGCGGCGCACGGAGCTCCCATGCCGATCCTGTTCGTCAACAAGGAGCGCGTCGACGTATCGTCGAGCGTTCCCGGCGACACCCCGTTGTTGTGGGTGCTTCGCGACTCGCTCGACCTCACCGGCACCAAGTACGGGTGCGGCATGGCGCTGTGCGGCGCGTGCACCGTCCACGTCGAAGGTCAGCCGGTGCGCGCCTGCCAGACGCCGCTCTCGTCGCTGAAGCAGGGCGCGGACATCACGACGATCGAAGGCCTGACGTCGAAGGAAGGCGCCGCGGTGCAGGCGGCGTGGATCAGGCTCGACGTGCCGCAGTGCGGCTTCTGCCAGTCCGGCCAGGTGATGAGCGCCGCCGCGCTGCTCGCGAGGAACCGGCGCCCCACCGACGCGGACATCGACGCGGCGATGGCCGGCAACCTCTGCCGCTGCGCGACCTACGTGCGAATCCGCGCCGCGATCAAGGAAGCCGCGAGGGCGCTCGCGTGAAGCCCGCGCCGATGAACGCGCCCGCAGTCGTCAATCTGTCGCGCTCGCGCCGGGCGTTTCTCAAGGCCGGCGGCGCCGCCGGCGCCGGGCTCCTGCTCGGCGTCCACGTCCCCGCGCTCGCGCAGGCGGGCGGACCCGGCAGGGCCGGCGCGGCCGCGCAATCCGCACCCCCGTTCTCGCCCAACGCGTTCGTGCGCATCGGGCGAGACAACACCGTCACGGTCGTCAGCAAGCACCTCGAGATGGGACAGGGCGCGTACACGGGGCTCGCGACCATCGTCGCCGACGAGCTCGATGCCGCGTGGGACCAGGTCCGCGTCGTCGGCGCGCCGGCGGACGCCACGCGCTACAACAACCTGTTCTGGGGCGCGGCGCAGGGCACCGGCGGGTCGACCGCGATCGCCAACTCGTGGGACCAGCTGCGAAACGCGGGCGCCGCCGCGCGCGCGATGCTGGTCGCGGCCGCGGCGAAGCGCTGGAACGTGCCGGCCGGCGAGATCCGCGTGAGCGCGGGCGTCGTCTCGCACCGGACCGGGCGCCGCGCGACGTTCGGCGAGCTGGCCGAAGCCGCGGCCGCGATGCCGGCGCCCGGGAGCGTCACGCCCAAGGATCCGAAGGACTTCGTCCACATCGGCGGGCACGTGCCGCGCACCGACTCGCGCGCGAAGTCGACCGGGACCGCCCTGTTCACGCAGGACCTGCACCTGCCGGGCATGCTGACGGCGGTCGTGCTGCACCCGCCGCGCTTCGGCGCGCGCGTCAGGAGCTTCGACGCGAGCGGGCTCAGGGGCGTCCCGGGCGTGCGCACCGTGCTCGAGCTCCCGACCGGCATCGCCGTGCTCGCGAACGGATTCTGGGCCGCGAAGAAAGGCCGCGACGCGCTCAAGGTCGAGTGGAACGACAGCCGGGCGTGGCGCGGCTCCACCGACGACGTGATGGCCGAGTACCGCGAGCTCGCCGCGAAGCCCGGCAAGGTCGCGCGCGCGGACGGCGACGCCGCGAAGGCGATCGCCGGCGCGTCGAGGACGCTCGAGGCGACCTTCGAATTTCCCTACCTCGCGCACGCGGCGATGGAGCCGATGAACTGCGTGATGCGGCTGTCCGACGCCGGATGCGAAGTGTGGAACGGCGAGCAGTTCCAGACCGGCGACCAGGCTGCGGTCGCGAAGCTCACCGGGCTCAGGCCGGAGCAGGTGACGATCAACATGCTCTACGCCGGCGGCAGCTTCGGCCGCCGCGCGAACCCCCACTCGGATTACGTGGTCGAGTGCGCCGAGATCGTCGCGCGGCTCGCGAAGACCGGCACGCGCAACGTGCCGGTCAAGCTCGTGTGGACGCGCGAGGACGACATGCGCGGCGGCTACTACCGGCCGATGTACCTGCACGCGCTTAAGGCGGGCCTCGACGCGGGCGGCGAGATCGTCGGCTGGCAGCATCGCATCGTCGGCCAGTCGATCATCGAGGGAACGGCATTCGAGAAGGCCATCGTGAAGGACGGCGTCGACGGCACATCCGTCGAAGGCGCGTCGAACCTCCCGTACGCGATACCCGCGATCGCGGTCGACCTGCATTCTCCGATCGGGTGGGTGCCGGTCCAGTGGTGGCGATCGGTGGGGTCGACGCATACCGCGTTCTCGACCGAGACGTTCCTCGACGAGCTCGCCGCCGCGGCGGGCCGCGATCCGCTCGCGGTCCGTCGCGCGCTGCTCGCGAAGCATCCGCGCCACCTCGCCGCGCTCGATCTCGCGGCGCGCTCGGCCGGCTGGGGAACCCCGCTCCCGGCCGGCAAGGCGGGTGCGAGGCGCGGACGCGGTCTCGCCGTGCACGAGTCGTTCGGCACCGTCGTCGCGCAGGTCGTCGAGGTGACCGTGAGGCCGGACTCGAGCTACTCGGTCGACCGGGTCACGTGCGCGGTCGAGTGCGGGATCGCGGTGAACCCCGACGTCGTGCGCGCGCAGATGGAAGGCGGGATCGGCTACGGCCTCTCGGCGGCGCTCCACGGCGCGATCACCGTCGCCGACGGCGCCGTCGTGCAGTCGAACTTCCACGACTACCCGGTGCTGAGGATCGACGAGATGCCGGCGGTCGACGTCCACATCGTGCCTTCGCGGGGCAGGCCCACCGGCGTGGGCGAGCCCGCGACCCCGGTGATCGCGCCGGCGCTCGCCAACGCGCTGTTCGCCGCGACCGGCAGGCGCCTGCGCACGCTGCCGCTCAGGCTCGGCTGAGACGAGAGCCCCCGGTACCACGCGCGTGCGCGGTGCCGGGGTGGCGTGCGGCATAATCGTCGGCGCTCGCGCGCCGGCCATGCACACGCCCCCCGGATTCGCCCCCTCGCACCGGCTGCCTGCCGTCCTGCCCGGCACGGCGCTCGGCTTCGCGTTCTCCGGCCCGAAGCTCGTCGTACGCGGCAGCGTCGCCGCGCCGGCGATTCCGACGCTCGACGAGCTCGACGCCGCCGGTCTCGCGGGCGACCGCCACTACCTGGGCGACCTCGCCGGCATCCCGTGCGTCGAGATCGCGCTCGGCGACGGCGTCGCGCCGCCGCCTGGCTTCGCGGCGGCGGGATTGCGCGCGTTCTTCGTCACGCTGCCCGACCCGCTGCTCGCGCTCGCCGCCCGCGCGTTTCAGGTCGCCGACTGGGACCGGTCGCACCGGTACTGCGGGCGATGCGGCGCACGAACGCGCGACCGCGAGGACGAGCGCGCGAAGGAGTGCACGGCCTGCGGGCACGTCGCCTACCCGCGCGTGTCGCCCGCGATGATGGCGCTGGTGACGCGTGGCCGCGAGCTCCTGCTCGCCCGCTCCGCGCGCTTCGCGCCCGGCATGTACTCGGCGCTCGCCGGGTTCGTCGAGCCGGGCGAGACGATCGAGGACTGCATCCGCCGCGAGGTGCGCGAGGAGGTCGGCGTCGAGATCGCGAATCCGGCCTACTTCGCGAGCCAGTCGTGGGCGTTCCCGCATTCGCTCATGATCGCCTACACCGCCGAGTACGCGGGCGGCGCGATCCGCCTCGACGACCCGGAGATCGAGGACGCGCGCTGGTTCCCCCTCGACGCGCTGCCCGAGCTGCCGAGCGCCGTCTCGATCGCGCGCCGGCTGATCGACGCGACCGTCGAGCGGCTGCGCGCCCGATGACGCCCGTGCTGGCCGGGCCGGACGTCGGCGCCGCGCCGCGCACCCGAGGTCCGGTTCCGCGGGGCCGGGCCGGGCAATGCGCTAGAATCGACGTTCCGCGCGTCCGACGCGCCGCAGCCCCGCCCGCGCATGTCCCCTCGGTCGCTTCCGCCCGTCGCACTCGTCTACGCGTTCGCCGCAGCGGTCGCGTTCGCGCAGGCGCCGTCGACGAAGCCGCCCGCCGAGCCGCCGCCCACGCCGCTGCCCGCCGAGTACTCCGACGACGCGCGGCGCGCATTCGCGGCGGGGCTCAGGGAAGCGCGCGAGCTCGTCGCGCAGAAGCGCTACGACGCCGCGATCGCGCGGCTGGACGCGCTGTCGCGCGAGCGGCCGCGCGAGCCCCAGGCGCGCTTCCTCAGGGCCGTCGCGCAGAGCGAGGCCGGCCGCCACGACGACGCGCTCGCGACGCTCACCGCGCTCGCCGCCGACTTCCCGGAGCTGCCCGAGGTGCACAACAACCTCGCAGTCGTGCACGCCGCGCGCGGCAATCTCGAGCTGGCCAAGGCGGAGCTCGACCTCGCGATCGCCGCGTCGCCCGACTATGCGCCGGCCATCGAGAACCTGGGCGACGTCTACGCGCGCCTCGCCGCGCGCCAGTACGAACGCGCGATCGCCCTCGAGAAGGGCAAGGGCGCCGCGCCCGCCAAGCTCAAGCTCGTGCGCGACGCGCTCGCCGTCCGCTGATCCCCGTTCCCGCATCGTCCACGGAGCCACGCATGATCCGACCGTTCCTCGCCCTCGCCCTCTGCGCCGCCGCGCTGGGCGCCACGCCCGTCCATGCGCAGAAGGTCGAGCTCGACACGACCGCCGGCAGGATCGTCCTCGAGCTCGACGCGGCCGCCGCGCCGCAGACGGTCGACAACTTCGTCGCGTACGTGAAGTCCGGCCACTACAACGGCACGCAGTTCCACCGCGTGATCGACGGCTTCATGGTCCAGGGCGGCGGCTATACCGCCGAGTTCTCGCAGAAACCCACGCGACCGCCGGTGAGGAACGAGGCCGAGCAGGCGTCGAAGGCCGGACTCGTCAACGCGCCCGGGACGATCGCGATGGCGCGCACCGCCGACCCGCATTCGGCGTCCGCGCAATTCTTCATCAACGTCGCCGACAACAAGTTCCTGAACTTCCGCGAGGCGACGGTGCAGGGGTTCGGCTACACGGTGTTCGGCAAGGTCGTCGAGGGGATGGATGTCGTGAACCGGATCGCGAAGGCGCCTACCGGCGCGGGCGGCCCGTTCCCGAAGGACGTGCCGGTCCAGAAGGTGCTCGTCAAGAGCGCCAGGGTGCTCGACGCGAAGTGACCCGTCCGCCCGCCCCCACGCCCGATCCAGGCCCACGGAGACCCGCATGACCCGAGTGAAGCTCAGCACCAGCCACGGCGACATCGTCCTCGAGCTCGACGGCGAGAACTCGCCCGCGACCGTCGCCAACTTCCTGCAGTACCTGCGCGACGGCCACTACGACGGCACGATCTTCCATCGCGTCATCGACGGGTTCATGGTCCAGGGCGGCGGCTTCGCGCCCGGGATGCAGCAGAAGCCGACGCGCGCGCCGATCGCGCACGAAGGCGCGAACGGGCTGAAGAACAGGCGCTA
Source organism: Burkholderiales bacterium (assembly GCA_905339295.1). Lineage (GTDB taxonomy): Bacteria > Pseudomonadota > Gammaproteobacteria > Burkholderiales > Casimicrobiaceae > VBCG01. Next base: position 133,690 of record CAJPFI010000018.1, on the reverse strand, counting down.
CACCGTCGCGATGGCGCGGACCGGCGATCCGCACTCGGCGTCCGCGCAGTTCTTCATCAACGTCGCCGACAACGATTTCCTCGACTTCAAGTCGCCGGGCGGCAACGGCTGGGGCTACTGCGTGTTCGGCAAGGTCGTCGAGGGCACCGACGTCGTCGACCGCATCAAGTCCGTGCCGACCGGCCGCAGCGGCTCCCACGAGAACGTGCCGACCTCCGACGTCGTGGTCCGTACCGCCGAGATCGTCGGCTGACGCGCCGGCCCGCGCGGGAGGCGCGATGCAACCGGCGCTGTTCCTCTCCGACCTGCACCTCTCGCCCGCCCGGCCGGCGTCGGCCGCGGCGTTCCACGCGTGGGCGCGCGGGCCCGCGCGCGACGCGGGCGCGGTGCGCATCCTCGGCGACCTCTTCGACAGCTGGATCGGCGACGAGCAGGCCTCCGAGCCATTCGCCGCCGACGTCGTCGCGTCGCTGCGCGCGCTCGCCGGCTCGGGCGTGCCGGTCGGCGTGATGCACGGCAACCGCGACTTCCTGCTGGGCGAGAAGTTCGTCCGGGCGGCGGGCGTCGCGCTCCTCCCCGAGCGCACCGTCGTCGACGCCGGCGGCGTGCCGACGCTGATCCTGCACGGCGACGAGCTGTGCACCGACGACGTCGACTACCAGCGCTACCGCGCGTGGATCCGCGATCCCGCCCGGCAGCGCAGGATCCTGTCGCTCCCCTGGCCCGTGCGCCGCGCATTCGCGGCGTGGCTCCGGCGCCGCAGCCGCAACGCCAGCCGGAGGAAGTCCGACGAGATCATGGACGTCAACGCCGAGCAGGTGGCGCGCGCGTTCCGCGACGCGGGCGTCGTGCGCATGGTGCACGGGCACACGCATCGACCGGCGACGCATGCCGTCGACGTCGACGGCGTCCGCCGCGAGCGCCACGTGCTGTCGGACTGGCGCGATCGCGCGACCTGGCTCGAGATCGACGAGGCCGGCGCGCGGACGCGCGAGCTCGCCTTGTGACGGCCGGCCGCGGCGCGCGGTCGCCGCCGATCCTCGACCGGATTCGGCGTCGCCGGTAGCCGCAGGAAGGCGTCGAGGGCAGGCTCGCCCTGCACGTCTACCCGATCGACGGCCGGCGCCGGGACAACGGGATCGTCGTCCCCGCGCGCCGGCAGTCGCTGCGGACCGCGGCGTCAGCCGAGCGCCTGCGCGAAGTCCCCGATCAGGTCGGCCTCGTCCTCGATCCCGACCGAGACGCGGATCAGCGACTCGGCGATGCCCATCGCCTCGCGCCGCTCGCGCCCGATCTCCCAGAAGATCGTCTGCGCGACCGGGATCGCCAGCGTGCGGTTGTCGCCGAGGTTCGACGACAGCGCGACCACCGAGAGCCGGTTCAGGAAGGCGAACGGGTCGACGTCCTCGGCGAGCTCGAACGACAGCAGCGCGCCGTAGTGGCGGAACAGCGTGCGCGCGCGGTCGTGCTGCGCGTGCCCCGCGAGCCCCGGATAGTGGACCGCGCGAACGCGCGCGTGCGACTCGAGGAAGCGCGCGAGCGCGAGGGCGTTCGCGCACTGGCGGTCCATGCGCAGCGCGAGGGTCTCGGCGCCGACGGAAAGGTGGTGCGCCTGCTCCGCCGCGAGCGTGGCGCCCCAGTCGCGCAGTCCCTTCTTGCGCATCTGCGTGATCGCCCACAGCCTGCGGTCCGCGCCCTTGTACCGATCGAGGATGTTGGGGTGGTGCGACCAGTCGTAGCGGCCGGTGTCGGTGACGCTGCCGCCGAGCGCGTTGCCATGGCCGCCGATGTACTTGGTGAGCGCGTTGACGACGAGGCTCGCGCCCGCCTCGGCCGGACGGAAGAGCCACGGCGAGGTCATCGTGTTGTCGACGACGTAGACGAGACCGCGGCGGGCACAGACCTCGCCGATGCGCGCGAGGTCCGCGACCTGCGTGCGCGGGTTGGCGATCGTCTCGACGAAGACCAGGCGCGTGCGCGGCGTGACCGCGGCCTCGACCGCGGCCGCGTCGGTCGCGTCGACGAAGCTCACCGACCCGCCATGCGCCTCCAGCGTCTGGAACAGGCTCGCCGTGTTGCCGAACAGGTAGCTGCTCGCGACGACGTGGTCGCCCGCGCGCAGCAGCGCGAGCATCACCGCGCCGATCGCGGCCATCCCGGTCGCGAAGACCACGGTCGCGACGCCGCCCTCCATCGCCGTGACCTTGGCCTCGAGCGCCGACGACGTCGGGTTGCCCTGCCGCCCGTACACGTGCCCGGGCTTCGTGCCCTGGAACACGGCGGCGAGCTCGCGCGCGTCCTTGTACGCATAGGCGACCGAGACGTGGAGCGGCTTGTGCAGCGCGCCGTGCTCGATCGGAAGGTCGCGGTCGGAGTGGAGGATCGCGGTCGTGAAGCCGCGGGGCTGGGCAGGTGCGTTCATCGTGGCGGCCGCCAAAAACAGGAAACCCGTCGAGCGGAGCCGCCGGACGGGTTTCGTGTGCCCTGGCCCGGCATCCCCGGACTCAAGGCGAACCTCGCTTTAGCGGCATTTGTTATGCGCCCGCAAGCTGAAGCTTCAAATCGGCGCAGACGAAATACTACCGCCGCCGCGCGGCGGCGTCAAACCGGCCCTGCCGCGCGCCGTCAGCGGTCGGCGCGCTTGCGCGGCGTCGCGTTCGCGCCGGGGCCCGACATGCGGCCGATCGTCGTCGCATCGGCGGCACCCCGCCCCGGACGACGGACGCGGCCCGACTTCACGTCGCGCCGCCAGACGACGAGCCCGATCACCACGACCAGCGCCGCCAGCAGGAAGAAGATCTCGATCGGCATCGCCCGCCCTCCCGCACCCCCGGACGCCCGCCGCGCGCGGTGCCCGGATCCACCGACATCCTACGCCGCGGACGCGCCCCGGTCGTCGTCCCGCGGCTGCTCGCCGCGTCCTTCCGTCCGCTCGCCCGCGAGCTGCGCGAGGTACTCGGGCGTGACGTCGCCGGTGACGTAGCGGCCGTCGAAGCACGACGCCTCGAAATCCGCCAGGCGGGGATTCGCGGCGCGCACCGCCGACTTCAGCGCGTCGAGGTCCTGGTAGATCAGCAGGTCGGCGCCGATCTCCCGCGCGACCTCCGCCTCGGTCCGGCCGTGCGCGACCAGCTCGTTCTGCGTCGGCATGTCGATGCCGTAGACGTTGGGGTAGCGGACCGGCGGGCTCGCCGACGCGAAGTAGACCTTGCGCGCGCCCGAGTCGCGCGCCATCTGGACGATCTCGCGCGACGTCGTGCCGCGCACGATCGAGTCGTCGACGAGCAGCACGACCTTGCCGTCGAACTCCATGCCGATCGGGTTCAGCTTCTGGCGCACGCTCTTCTTGCGCATCGCCTGGCCCGGCATGATGAACGTGCGCCCGACATAGCGGCTCTTCACGAATCCCTCGCGGTAGGTGAGCGAGAGGTCGTTCGCGAGCTGCATCGCCGAGGGGCGGCTCGAGTCCGGGATCGGGATCACGACGTCGACGTCGGACGCCTCGGGCATCGCGCGGATGCGCCGCGCGAGCTCCGCGCCCATGTGGATGCGCGACTCGTAGACGCTCGTCCCGTCGATGACGCTGTCGGGGCGCGCGAGGTACACGAACTCGAAGATGCATGACACGAGCCGCGACGCGTCGGCGCACTGGCGCGCGTGCATCGTCCCCGCGAAGTCGACGTAGATCGCCTCGCCCGGCCCCACGTCGCGCAGCACGCCGAAGCCGCAGGCCTCGAGCGCGACCGACTCCGAGGCGACCATGTACTCGGGGCCGGCGAGCGTCTCGTTCACGCCGACGATGAGCGGCCGGATCCCGAACGGATCGCGGAACGCGAGCATGCCGTATCCCGCGATCATCGCGACGATCGCATAGGCGCCGCGGCAGCGCCGATGGACGCCCGCCACGGCGCGGAAGATCGCGTCGGGATCGAGCCGGTGGTGCTGCGCGGCGCGCTCGAGCTCGAGCGCGAGGACGTTGAGCAGCACCTCGCTGTCGCTGTTCGTGTTGACGTGGCGGAAGTCGAGCTGGAACAGCTCGCGCTTCAGCGCGTCGCTGTTCGTGAGGTTGCCGTTGTGGCCGAGCGTGATGCCGAACGGCGCGTTGACGTAGAACGGTTGGCTCTCGAGGTCGGAGTACGCGCTGCCCGCCGTCGGGTAGCGGCAGTGGCCGATGCCCGCGCTGCCGGTCAGCTCGCGCATGTTGCGCGTGCGGAACACGTCGCGCACGTAGCCGGGCCCCTTGTGCATGTGGAAGACGTTGCCCTCGCTCGTGACGATGCCGGCCGCGTCCTGCCCGCGGTGCTGCAGCAGCATGAGCGCGTCGTACAGGAGCTGGTTGACCGGCGCGTGCGAGACGGCGCCGACGATGCCGCACATGGCGTCAGGCCTTTCCCGGGGGCCGAATCGCGTCGCGCATCGGGCCCGCCGGCGAGAAATCGAGTCGCTCGGCCCAGGCGTGCGGCAGCCACGGCCGCAGGGCCATGGCGGACGACGCGAGGGACGGCGCGAGGAACGCATTCTGCCACCAATCGCGCTGCGCGATGCCGGACACGCCGGCGACGAGCGCGAACGCGACCATGAGCGCGATGCCGCGCGCGAGGCCGAACGTCGCGCCGAGCGACGCGTCGAGGAATCCCATTCCCGACTTGCGCACGACCGCGCGCAGCGGCCACGCGACGAGGGCGCCGACGACGAGGGCGGCGACGAAGATCGCGATGAACGCGATCACATAGGGTGCGAACGGCGCGTCGGGCATGGCCGGAAGCGCCGCGCCGAGCGCCGGCGTGAGCGCGAACGCGGCGACGAAGCCGACGATCCACGCGGCGGTCCCGACGAGCGAACGGATGATCCCGCGCGCGTACGCGAACACGATCGACAGGGCGACCACCGCGAGCGCGGCGGCGTCGAGAGCGGTCAAGGCCGGTTTCCGGCGAGGGACGGCGTGACAGGCGCGTTCGTCGTCGCTGGCCGGCGTGGGCGCGCCATGGCGCCTACTTCGCCGGGACGACGATGCCGGCGTGACCCTCGCCTTTGAGCCTGTCGCGCGCCTGCGCCGCGGCCTCGCGCGACGGATACGGCCCGACGCGCACGCGCCACAGCGTGCCGCGGCTGGTCGTGAGCGACTCGGTGTACGCGGCGTACCCGGCGCGCCTGAGCCTGTTGCCGAGCGCGTTCGCCCCCTTGTCGTCGGAGAACGCCGCGAGCTGCACGACGAACCCGTTGCGCGCGGGCTCGGCCTTTGGCGTCGCGTCGGCCCTGGCAGGCGCCGCAGCGGCTTTCGTGGCGGTCGCCGCCTCCGGCACGGGCTCCGCGGCGCCGGCGCGCGCGCCCGGCGACAGCACGGACTTCTCGGCATCCGCGAGCGACCTGCGCGCCGCGGCGTCCTGCCCCGCCGACGCCGCGGGTGCGGCGCCGCCCGCCGCAACGGGCGGCTCGGGCGCGGCCACGGCGGGGGCGGACGGGGGTGACACGGAGGGCGCCGTCTTCGCGGGTTCGGGTTGCGGACGCGCGTCGCCGAGTCCGGTCACGAACTTGCCTTCGTCGACCGGCGGGATGCGGACCGACACGTCCTCGCCGAGCGGCCGCGGCTCGCTCTCGAGCAGCATCGGCACCACGATCGCGGCGACGAGCGCGAGCACGACCGCGCCGATCAGGCGGCGGCGGCCGCGGCGCTTCAGTTCGTCGAGATTGAGGTCGGCGGGGTCGGCCATCGGTCTGCCGCGGTTCGCCGGGGTCAACGGTCCGCCGCCAGCGCGGCGGCCACCGTGAGGAACGAACCGAAGGCGACGATTCTATCAGCCTCGCCCGCGGCGTCGCAGGCCGACCGCCAGGCGCTCGCGATGTCCGGTCCGGCGCGCACCTGCGCCGCCGGAACGCCCGCCCGTGCGAGCGCCGCCGCGAGCGTTTCCGCCGACGCGCCGCGCGGGCCCGGCAGCGGCGCGACGAACCAGCGGTCGATCCGGTCGCGCACGGCGGCGATGACGCCGTCGATGTCCTTGTCCGCCAGCATGCCGAACACGGCATGGGTGCGCGGGTGGTAGCCCATCGACGCGAGACACTCCGCGAGCGCGCGCGCGGCCTGCGGATTGTGCGCGACGTCGAGCACGCGCGTCGGCCGTCCCGGGAGCACCTGGAAGCGGCCGGGCAACTCGACGCCGACGAGCCCGGCGCGCAGCGCCCCCGCGCTCACCGGCAGCCGGTCGCGCAGCGCGTCGATCGCCGCGATCGCGCAAGCGGCGTTGCCGAGCTGGTAGGTTCCGCGCAGCGCGGGATGCGGCAGCCCGTAGCGATCGCCGCCCGGTCCGCGGTAGCGCCACTGCGTTCCCTCGGCGATCGCCGCGAAATCGCGACCCGCGACGACGAGGCGCGCACCGATGCGCGCCGCAGCGTCGACGAGCGAGCGTGGCGGATCGGCGTCGCCGCAGATCGCCGGGCGGCCCGCCCGGAAGATGCCCGCCTTCTCTCCGCCGATCGCCTCGCGCGTGTCGCCCAGCAGCTCGCAGTGGTCGAGGTCGACGCTCGTCACGATCGCGACGTCGGCGTCGACGACGTTGACCGCGTCGAGCCGCCCGCCCAGCCCGGTCTCGAGCACGAGGACGTCGGGCGAGCCGCGCGCGAACAGCTGCAGGGCCGCGAGCGTGCCGAACTCGAAGTAGGTGAGCGGAACGGCCGGCGCCACGCTGGTGCGCGCGTCCTCCACGATGCCGAGCGCCTCGATCAGCGCGGCGTCGCCCGCCTCGCGCCCGTCGAGACGGACGCGTTCGTTGTAGCGCATGAGGTGCGGCGACGTGTAGAGCCCGGTGCGGTAGCCCGCCGCGCGCAGGATCGCCTCGAGCATCGCGCAGGTCGACCCCTTGCCGTTGGTGCCGGCGACGGTGACGACCGGGCCGTCGATGCGCGCGTCGAGCCGCGCGAGCACGGTGCGCACGCGGTCGAGCCCCATCGCGATCGACTTCGGATGGAGCGTCTCGAGGTAGGCGAGCCAGCCGGCGAGGTCGCCCGGCCGGACCGCGCGCGATGCGGCGTTCAGGCGAAGTCTCCCGGGACGAACGCGTAGACCGCGGCGTCGTGCCATTCGCCGCGCAGCAGGAGCCGGTTGCGCGCGACGCCTTCGAAGCGCGCACCCGATTTCTCGGCGGCGCGGCAGCTCGCCCGGTTCGCGCGCATCGCGACGATCTCGGCGCGGCCGAACTCGGCCGACGCGAACGCCCAGCGCGCGACCAGCCGCGCGGCGGCGCTCGCGACGCCGCATCCCGCCGCCGACGTGCGCACCCAGTAGCCGAGGTTCGCGTAGCGGTGCACGTGATTCACCTGGTTCAGCCCCGACGCGCCGAGGACCGCGCCGTTCGCGGCGTCGACGACGAGCACGCTGAAGTCGATGCCCGCGTCCCACTCGCCGTCGCGCGCGGCGAGCCAATCGGCGGTGTCCGCGATCGTGTAGTCGGGATGCATCCACGGCATCCACGGCGCGAGTGCCGCGCGCGACTCGTCGACCGCCGCGTAGAACGCGCCGAGGTCGCCCGGCAGGAAGCGGCGGATCGCGATGCGCCCGTCGGAGGCGAGCGGCGTCACGACGCTCGCGCGCGCGTCAGGCGGCCGGCGCGGGAGCGCGCATCAGGAGCGCGAGCAGGCGCGGCAGCTCCTCGCGCAGCGTGCGCCGGTCGAGGATCATGTCGATCGCGCCCTTCTCGAGCAGGAACTCGGCGCGCTGGAATCCCTCGGGCAGCTTCTCGCGCACCGTCTGCTCGATCACGCGCGGGCCGGCGAAGCCGATCAGCGCGCCGGGCTCGGCGATCACGAGGTCGGCGACGAACGCGAACGACGCCGACACGCCGCCCATCGTCGGGTCGGTCAGCAGCGAGACGAACGGCAGCCGCGCCTTCGCGAGCTCCTGCAGCGCCGCGGTGGTCTTCGCCATCTGGAACAGCGAGTTGACGCCCTCCTGCATGCGCGCGCCGCCGGACGCCGAGATGCACACGAACGGGACGCGGTTCTCGTAGGCGACGCGCACGCCGCGCACGAACCTCTCGCCGACGACCGAACCCATCGAGCCCCCCATGAACTCGAACTCGAACGTCGCGAGTACGAGCGGAACGCTCGCGACGCTGCCCTGCATCACGACGAGCGCGTCGGTCTCGCCGGTGTCCTCGAGCGCGGCGGCGAGGCGTTCCGGGTATTTCTTCTGGTCCTTGAACTTGAGCGAGTCGATAGGCACGACCTCGGAGCCGATCTCGAAGCGACCTTCGGCGTCGAGCAGCTGGTCGATGCGCACGCGCGCCCCGACGCGCGAGTGGTGCCCGCACTTCGGGCACACGCTCAGGTTCTTCTCGAGGTCGGTCCGGTAGAGGACGGCCTCGCAGGCCGGGCACTTGACCCAGAGCCCCTCGGGCATCGCCTGCTTGCGCGCGCCGGGCGTGCTCTTGATGCGCGGTGGCAGGAGTTTCTGCAGCCAGGTCATCCCGGTCCCTCCCCGCGGCCTCGCGGCTACGCCGCCCGCTTGGCCGGCATCGCGTCGAGCGCACGGCGAATCGTCGCGATCCACGCGCCCGCGCGCGCGGCGGCGCCCGACGGCGGGCCGCCTTCGATTTCCTGGATGACGCGGCTGCCGATCACGACCGCGTCGGCGTACGCCGCGACCGCCTGGGCGCTCGCCACGTCGCGGATGCCGAAACCGACGCCGACCGGCAGCGTCACGTGTCGCCGGATCTCGGCGAGCTTGCGCGCGACCTCCGCGGTGTCGAGGTGACCCGCGCCGGTGACGCCCTTGAGCGACACGTAGTAGACGTAGCCGCGCGCGAGCGCCGCGACCGCGTCGATGCGCGCTTCCGGCGTGGTCGGCGCCAGCAGGAAGATCGGCGCGAGCCCGTGATTGCCCAGGCGCTCGGCGAACTCGCCCGCCTCCTCCGGCGGATAGTCGACGACCAGCACGCCGTCGACGCCCGCGTCGCGCGCATGGTCGGCGAACGCCGCCGCGCCCATCGCCTCGATCGGGTTCGCGTAACCCATCAGCACGACCGGCGTCGTCGCGTCCTTCGCGCGGAAGCGCCGGACGACCGCGAGCACGTCCTTCAACCCGGTGCGCTTCGCGAGCGCGCGCTCGGACGCGCGCTGGATCACCGGGCCGTCGGCCATCGGGTCGGAGAAGGGCACGCCCAGTTCGATCACGTCGGCCCCGTTCGCGACCAGCGCGCGCATCACGTCGAGCGTCGCCTCGAGCGACGGATCGCCCGTCATGATGTAGGGGATGAGCGCCGTGCGGCCGGCGGCGCGCAGCCTCGCGAAGGTCGCGTCGATGCGCTTCATGTCAGGCCCCGCCCCGCGCGACGCGCGTCGTCGCGTCGCACGCCTCCCGTCGCCGGCGGGAAGGCGGGGCACGGCGCGAGCGGTCGATTCGCAGTCTCATCGGCGCGAAGGATCGCACTCGGGCCGGCAGTAGAACCTGAGGCCGGAGCGCTCGGCCACCGTGTTCATGTCCTTGTCGCCGCGCCCGGAAAGGCTGACGAGGAGGATCCTGTCCGTCGGCAGCGTCGGCGCGACCCGGGCCGCGTACGCGAGCGCGTGCGCCGACTCGAGCGCCGGGATGATGCCCTCGACGCGGCAGCAGGTGTGGAACGCGGCGAGCGCCTCGTCGTCGGTGACCGCGACGTACTGCGCGCGGCCCGTGTCCATGAGCCATGCGTGCTCGGGGCCGACGCCCGGGTAGTCGAGGCCCGCCGAGATCGAATGCGTCTCGAGGATCTGCCCGTCGTCGTTCTGCAGCAGGTAGGTGCGGTTGCCGTGCAGCACGCCGGGCCGGCCCGCGCTGAGCGAGGCGGCGTGCCAGCCGCTCGCGAGTCCCTCGCCGGCGGCTTCCACGCCGACCAGCTTCACCTGCTCGTGCGCGATGTACGGATGGAAGATGCCCATCGCGTTCGAGCCGCCGCCGACGCAGGCGATCACCATGTCCGGCTGGCGCCCCGCGGCCTCGGGCATCTGCGTCAGGCACTCGCGGCCGATCACGCACTGGAAATCGCGGACCATCAGCGGGTACGGGTGCGGCCCCGCGACGGTGCCGATGATGTAGTAGGTCGACTCGACGTTGGTGACCCAGTCGCGCATCGCCTCGTTCAGCGCGTCCTTGAGCGTCTTCGACCCCGATTCGACCGCCACGACCTCCGCGCCGAGGAGCTTCATGCGAAAGACGTTCTGCGCCTGGCGCTTCACGTCCTCGCTGCCCATGTAGACGACGCACTCGAGGCCGTAGCGTGCGGCGACCGTCGCGGTCGCGACGCCGTGCTGGCCCGCGCCGGTCTCGGCGATCACGCGCGGCTTGCCGAGCCTCCGCGCGAGCAGCGCCTGCCCGATGCAGTTGTTGATCTTGTGTGCGCCGGTGTGGTTCAGGTCCTCGCGCTTCATCCAGATCTGCGCGCCGCCGAGCTCGCGCGACCAGCGTTCCGCGTGGTAGACCGGCGACGGGCGACCGACGTAGTGCTTGAGCTCGCGCCCGAACTCGGCCGCGAACGCCGGGTCGAGCCGGGCGCTCTCGTACTGCGCCTTCAGCTCGTCGAGGGCGCGGATCAGCGTCTCGGCGACGAACGTGCCGCCGTAGGGGCCGAAATGTCCGCGCGCGTCAGGCAGGTCGTACATCTGCATTGCGTACCTCGGCGATGAACGCTGCGATGCGCGCCGCGTCCTTGATTCCCCTGATCGGCCTGCCGTCGGCGTCCCGCGCCTCGACGCCGGAGGACACGTCCACCGCCCACGGCGCGAGCCGGCGGATCGCCTCGCCCACGTTTTCCGCGGAGAGCCCCCCGGAAAGCACCAGCGGCAGCGGCAACGCGGCAGGCACGCGGTCCCAGTCGAACGTCCGGCCGGTCCCGCCCGGCAATCCGCCCGACGGCGGCGCATCGAGCAGCACGCCCGCGGCGTCGTCATACGGCGACAGCGATTCTAGCAAATCGGCCCCGGGCGCCATCGCGACGGCCTTGAGGTAGGGGCGGCCGAAGGCGCGGCAGAAGGCGGCGGGCTCGCGGCCGTGGAACTGGAGGACCGACAGGGGCACGGCGTCGAGGGCGGCCGCCACCTCGTCCTGCGACGGGTCGACGAACAGGCCGACGACCGAGACGAACGGCGGCAGCGTCGTCGCGATGTCCCGCGCCCGGCCGTGATCGACGCGCCTCGGCGTGCCGGCCCAGAAGTTGAGGCCGATCGCGTCGGCGCCCGCGCGCGCGGCGGCGAGGGCATCCTCGACGCGCGTGATGCCGCAGATCTTGACGCGCGTGCGCATCGCGTCACGCCGCCGCGATCACGACGTCGCGCCGCGTCGGCGGCAGTCCGAAGCGCGCCTCGTAGTCGGCGCCCGCGAAGTAGAGGCCGTCCGGCGCGAACGTCGCGGGACCCTTCGTCCGGTCGCGCGCGGCGGTGAGCTCGGCGATCCACGACGGCGGCGCCCTGCGCGCGCCGACCGCCACGAGCGCACCGACGACGTTGCGCACCATGTGGTGCAGGAACGCGTCGGCCGAGATGTCGAAGCGGACGAGGTCGCCGGCGGCGGTCACGTCGAAACGGCGGATCGTCTTCATCGGCGACTTCGCCTGGCATTCGGCCGCGCGGAACGACGTGAAATCATGGAGGCCCACGAGGTGCGCCGCCCCCGCGCGCACCGCGTCGAGGTCGAGCGGCCGATGATACCAACCGACGCGGCCGGAAAGCAGCGCCGGCCGCTCGGGGCGCGTCAGCAGCAGGTAGGCGTAGTGCCGCGCCGTCGCCGAGAAACGCGCGTGGAAGGCTTCGTCCACCGGGTGGGCCCACAGCACCGCGACCGCCGCCGGAAGGTGCGCGTTGACACCGCGCACCCACGCGGTCAGCGGCCGGTCGTCCGGCACGTCGGCGTGCACGATCTGCGACGTCGCGTGCACGCCCGCGTCGGTGCGCCCCGCCGCGGTCGCCGCGATGTCGCGTTGCCCGATCTCGCGCAGCGCCCGCTCGAGCGCGTCCTGCACGCCGCAACCCGACGGCTGCGACTGGAAGCCGCAGTAGCCGCGGCCGTCGTACTCGAGGGCGAGGGCGATGCGCATGGTGGCGGGCGACGAAAGTCGGGCGGCCGGGAGAGTGCGACGGTGTCGGTTCGCGGGTCCGCTGGCGTCCCCGCCGGATTCCAATGCCTGTCGCGCGTCCGCGTGTCCGCCCTCCCGTGCCGAAGCGTCGCGCTCGATCAACGATCGACCGCAGTCAGCGCCTCCGGCAGGCTGCCAAGCATATACGTCGGACGGTTCGCCGGGCGGCTCGCCATTTCCCGGGGATCGCGCCTGCCCGAACTCGCGCCGCGGCCATGCCGGCGTCGTCGGCAGGGGGCGCCGTGCAGGCGACCCGACCCGCGGCACGCGTCACGCACCCCGCCCGGCACCTCGCCGAGTTCGCGTATCGCCGCCACGGGCGCTCCGCTCCCGCCGAATCGTCCGGCGCCCCGGCACGGCAACCGCGCTCACGTCGCCGCGCCCTGCCGACCCGTGGAGCCGGCCGAGGCTCGCGCATGATCAGAGGTATCATCGCGCAGCGGCCGGGAGATGGCTCGCGCCATGCGCACGGAGCACCGATCGTGACCACCGCCGTCTCGGAGATCTCAGGCACGGACATCGTGGCTCGCCTGGTCCGGCGCGCACGTTCGGCGCAGAAGGTCGCGGCTCACTACGGCCAGGCCGAAGTCGACGAGCTGGTCGCCGCGGCCGGCTGGGCGATCATGGAACCGGTCCGCAATCGCACCCTGGCCGAGATCGCGGTGCGCGACACCGGGCTGGGAAACATCGAGGACAAGGTCGCCAAGAATCATCGCAAGACGCTGGGATTGATGCGCGATCTCCGTGGCGCCAGGTCCGTCGGCGTGATCGCGGAGCACCCGGACAAGGGCCTGATCGAGATCGCGCGTCCCGTCGGCGTGGTCGCCGCCGTCGTCCCATCGACCAATCCTGGCGCCACGCCGGCCAACAACGTCATCAACGCCCTGAAGGGCGCGAACGCGGTCATCCTCGCCCCATCGCCCAGGGGTTACTCGACCTGCGAACGGCTGGTCGAGTTCATCCATGCGGAGCTCGGCCGCACCGGAGCGCCGCTCGACCTCGTGCAGTTGCTGCCGCAGCCGGTGTCCAAGGCAATGAGCGAGGAGCTGATGCGGCAGGCCGATCTCGTGGTGGTCACCGGCTCGCAGGCCAACGTGCGTGCCGGCTACTCGAGCGGGAAGCCGGCGCTGGGGGTCGGCGTGGGCAACGTGGTCGTCATCGTCGATGAAGGGGCGGACCTGGCCGATGCCGCGGCGAAGATCATGCGCTCGAAGACGTTCGACCATGCCACCAGCTGCTCGTCGGAGAATTCCGCGGTGCTGCTCGCGCCGATATACGATGCCATGCTGGCGGAGTTCGCCCGCCAGGGTGGCGCGCTGCTGACCTCCGGCGAGAAGGCCCGGCTCCAGGCCGTGATGTTCCCGGGCGGCCGGCTCGGCCCGGCGACAACGGCGCAGCCGGTGGAAAGGATCTGCGCGCTCGCCGGGCTGACTCGTCCCGAGCTGGTCCGTGCGCGCTTCCTCCTGGTCGAGGAGACCGGCGCCGGTCGCGATTACCCGTTCTCGGGCGAGAAGCTCTGCCCGGTGCTCGCGATCTACCGGGCGCGCGATTTCGACCACGCCTTCGCGCTGACGCGATCGATCTACGATTACCAGGGCAACGGCCACTCCGTCGGCATCCACACCGCCAGCGACGCCCACGTCATGCGCCTGGGCCTGGAGCTGACCGTGTGCCGCGTCATCGTCAATCAGGCGCACGCGATGGCCAATGGCGGCAGCTTCGACAACGGGCTGCCCTTCTCGCTCTCGATGGGCTGCGGCAGCTGGGGCGGCAACAGTTTCTCCGACAACCTGAACTACCGGCACTTCCTCAACACGACACGGATCGTGCGCGCCATCGCCCCGGACGAGCCGAGCCCGGACGACATCTTCGGCGCCTACCGCGCCAGGCACGGAATCTAGCCCGGCGCCGCGGACGCGGCGGCATCGCGCAATGCCCATGCGGACCATTCGCCAGCACATCGATCGGCGCGCCGCCACGCAGCCGGATCACCCGTATCTCATCGCGCCCGAGACGGGAAGGACGCTGACCTACGCAGGACTGAAGCGCGAGTCCGAGTCGCTCACCCGGTACCTGCTGATGCTGGGGATGGCGAAGGGGGACAAGGTCTCCTTCATGCTGCACAACGGATATCAGAGCGCCCGGTTGCTGCTGGGCGCGATGTACGGCGGATTCGTCGTGCAGCCGATCAACCTGCTGTCACAGCACTCCCAGCTCCGCTTCGTCCTCGAGCACTCCGACACCCGGGCGGTGTTCGTCGCGAGCGAGTACCGCCAACGACTGGACGACGCGTTGCAGGCGATCGACCGCCCGATCCGGGTGATCCCCACCGACGTGGATGCCCGCGAGCTGTTCGAGGAATCCGCGGCGCCGGCGCCGGCACTTCCGCCTGTCGACGAGGACGACGATGCGCTGCTCATGTACACGTCGGGCACGACCGGGAAGCCCAAGGGATGCGTGCTGAGCCACAGGAACTGCGTCGCCGGCGGCGAGTTCACGTCGGCCGCGCATCACCTGAGCGATCGCGATCGCGTCCTGTGCGCCCTGCCCCTGTACCACATCAACGGCCAGATCGTGACGGCCGTGGCGCCGCTCGTCCACGGCGGCTCGGTGGTCATGCCGCATCGGTTCAGCGCCTCCGGCTACTGGGAGCTCGTGTCGCAGTACCGCTGCACCTGGATCAATGTGGTGCCGACGATCATCGCCTACCTCCTGAACGGTCCGGATCCGCGCGCGCTGGGACTCGCGATCGACCAGGTGCGCTTCTGCCGCTGCGCGTCGGCACCGCTTCCTCCGGAGCAGCACCGCGCCTTCGAGAGCCGCTTCGGCATCGGCATCATCGAGACCTTCGGCATGACGGAGACCGCGGCGCCGTGCTTCACGAATCCGTACGAACCGCATCGACGCAAGGTCGGCAGCCCGGGGACGGCGTTCGGCAACGAAGCCCGGATCGTCGATCCGGCGACGGGCGCCGAGCTTGCTGCCGGCGAGACCGGCGAGATATCGGTGCGCGGCGACAACGTGATGAAGGGCTACTACAAGGACCCGGAGAACACGGCCAGGACCCTGGGGGCGGACGGTTGGATGCGTACCGGCGACCTGGGGTACATGGATGCCGACGGCTTCGTGTTCGTGACCGGTCGCATCAAGGAGCTGATCATCAAGGGCGGCGAGAACATCGCCCCGCGCGAGATCGACGAGTCCCTGCTCAAGCATCCCGCGGTGCTCGAAGCCGCGGCGGTCGGCATCCCGGATCCGCGATACGGACAGGAGATCCTGGCCGCGGTCGTGCTGAAGCCGGGCAGCGCCTGCACCGCGGAGGAGCTCACCGATCATTGCCTGCGCGATCTCGGGCGCTTCAAGACACCCAAGGTCATACGGATGGTCGATGAGCTTCCCAAGGGCCCTTCGGGGAAGGTGCAGCGACTGAAGCTGCTGGAGATGTGAGCGCGGGCCGGACCGCCTCCGGCGCGGCCCTAGGGTCCCGCGACGGTTCCGCGCACCTGGTCGCCGGTGTCGCCGATGCCGATGTCGCGCGCCGCCGGGTCGTCCGCGCGCGCCTGACACGGCCGTCGGCGATCCCGGGCGTGGCGCAGGCGATCGCCACGAGTCCCGGGACGAGCGCCGCGGCGGGCGAGGAGGGGTCGGGGCCCGGATCCGTCAGCGGGGCGATTCCTTGCGCAGGCGCGCCCGCAGCGCGCGGGCGACGGGCCACAGGAGTCCGGCCGCCGACAGCGCGAGGATGCTGCCGCTGATGGGCCGGGTGAAGAACACCGTCCAGTCGTTGTCGAAGCTCACCATCGTCGTCATGAAGTTGCCCTCCGCGAGCGGCCCGAGGATCGTGCCCAGCACCAGCGGGGCGAGCGGGAAGCGGAAGCGCTCGAATAGGTAGCCGAGCACGCCGAAAATGGCGATCACGTAGAGGTCGGAGACGTTGTTGCGTTGCGCGAAGGCGCCCACGAAGCAGAACACCACGACGAAGGCCGAGACGATGGCCTCGGGGGCGTCGAGCACCTTGCACAGCGGCCTGATCGCGAAGTAGCCGAGGACGCACATGCCGATCACGCCCGCGAACACCGTCGCGAAGACGGTGTTGACGAGCAGCGGGCTGCTCACGAACACCTGCGGGCCGGGCTGGATGCCGTGCAGCAGGAAGGCGGCGAGGATGATGGCCGTGGCCCCGCTGCCGGGAATGCCCATGGCGAGCAGCGGCACGAAGGCCCCGCCCACCGAGGCGGTGGCGGCGGACTTGGCCGCGACGATGCCCTCGGGCGCCCCGGTGCCCAGCAACCTGCCGTTCCTGCCGTACTGGTGCTCGAGTCCGTAGGCGACGAAGGAGGAGACGGTGGCGCCGGCGCCGGGCACGATGCCCACGAAGATGCCGGAGATCGTCGCACGCGCGAAGGTGGCCTTCATGGCCAGGATCTCGGAGAGCCTCGGGAAGGCGGTGCGGAAGCGCGGCTCGCCGTCCGGCGCGGCGGGCGCCCCGCCCGGGAAGCCGGCGTTCATGCGCGTGAGCACCTCGCCGATGCCGTAGGCGCCCACCATCACCAGCAGGAACTCGATGCCGTCCAGCAGGAAGGGCACGCCGAAGGCAAAGCGCTCGGCGCCGTAGATCGAGTCGACGCCGACCGAGGCGACGAGCAGCCCCAGGCACAGGCTGATGAGCGAGTTGACGAGCGAAGCGCCCGACAGCGTCACCACGCTCGCCAGGCCGAAGAACACGATCGCGAAGAATTCGGGCGAGGAGAAGCTGAGCGCGATGCTCGCCACCGGGCGTGCCAGCAGCACCATCACGATCGCGGAGACGATGCCGCCCACGAACGCCGCCACCAGCGACCAGCCGAGCGCCAGGGCCGTGCGCCCCTGACGCGTCATCTCGTAGCCGTCCCACAGCAACGGCACGTCCATCGGCTCGCCGGGAATGCGGAAGAGGATCGCGGTGATCGCGCCGCCGTAGGTGCCGGCGATGTACATCGCGGTGAGCAGGATCAGGGCCGGGGCCACGCCCATCTTGTAGGTGAACGGCAACGCCAGCACGACGCCCATGACGAGCGTGAGCCCCGGAAGCACGGCCACCAGCATGCCCAGGACCAGGCCGATCGCGAGCACCAGCAGGTTGACCGGCGTGAGGATCGCGGCGAATCCCCCCGCGAGGTGCGTCAGGACCTCCACGGCACGGACGTCAGGTCACGCCGATCGCGCGCAGCAGCGCGAGCGAGAGCGCGCGGAACGGTCCTTCGCCCAGCGGCAGCGAGATGTAGGCGACGCGCATGAACACCACGATCAGGACGAGGCTGCCGGAGAGCCCCAGCAACGCGGCCAGCACCGGGCGGCGCAGCCCGCCCACCCAGGGGAAGATCGCGAGGAAGAGGACGGTGGCGACGAAGAATCCCGTCCACGACACCGCCACGACGTACGCCGCCACCAGCGCGATGCCCGCGGCAAGCTTGCGCGGGTGCTCCGCGTCCGGCGCAGGCGCGCTCCCGGCTTCGATGCCGGCCGCGACTTCGGCGGGGTTGTGGCTCAGTGCGTTGACCAGTCCCCGTGCCGCGGGCGCCGATCCCGCCGTCAGCCGCTTCACGATTTCCCAGATGCACAGCACGCCCAGGACGACGATGATCGCCTTGGGCCACGCCGCAGGGCCGATCCGGCCCCCGGTGTCGGCGTCGATGCCCGTCGCCGCCCAGTAGAGCAGCACGGACGCGGCGAGCATCACGCCGTGCGGCAGCACCTGTCGCAGCCTGCCGTTCATGCCGCGATCCGCGCCCTAGGATTTCTTCGGCTGGTTCACCTCGATCAGCTGCAGCTGTTCGGCGATGAAGGGGCCGGCCTTGTCCGAGGGGATGTAGCTGTCGGCGAAGGCGAGCTCGTCCATGAGGAACTTCCTGAAGTCCTCCGAGCGCGCCACCTTGTCGAGGGCCGCGGACATCGCCTTCACATGGGCGGGATCGGTGCCGGCGCGCATCACGATGGCGCGGAACTGGCTGATCGCCAGCGTGACGCCGTACCTGTTCGCGAGCGCGATGCTCTCGTGGCCGACCTGCGGCTGGTCGGCGAAGAACAGGATCGGCCGCATCTGCTTCGAGTCGAGGAACGACTTCACGTCGCCCGCCTGCTCGATCAGCACGTCGGCATGGCCGCCGAGCACCGAGGAATAGCGCTCCCCGGGGGCCGCGAATGGCACCGGGCGGAACTTCGATCCCTTCTCGTTGAATTTCACGACGTGCATCTCGTCGGCGCTGCCGAAGCCCGTGATGCCGACCTTGATCTCGCCGTTCCTCGAGTCGGCCAGCAGGTCGTCGAAGGTCTTCCACTTCGCGTCGGCCTTCACGAAAAGCCCCGAGGGCTGGCGGATCATCACCGCGAGCGGCACGATGTCGGCGAGCTTGTAGCGCCCCTTGCCGCCGGCGAGCGTGGCCAGCGTGTCGGCGATGAAGACCGCCATCGAATGGCCGTCGGGGGCGGCCGCCAGGAGCTTCGCCATTCCGGTGTTGCCGGTGGCGCCGGGGACGTTGAGGATCGGGACCGAGACGTTGAGCTCGGCCTCGAGCAGCTTGCCCGTGCGGCGCGCGAGCTGGTCGGCGCCGCCGCCGGCCCCCCAGGGGACGATGAATTCCACCGGGCGCGACGGATACCTGTCCTGCGACAGCGCGAGGCGCGGCGCCAGCGCGAGCGTGGCTCCGGCGATCAGCAGCGATCGGCGCGTCGGGCGATGGGAGTGGCGGTCGGACATATCGATCTCCTCGGGAAGGCGGGTGGGCGCGGTCGATGGTCGCGTTCGGGCTCGCAAGTAAACCATCCTCGGGTTCGCGGTGCGCGCGGCGGCGAGTCGCCGAGGCCACATGGTAAGCCGGATCAGGCGAGCAGGACTCCCGCCGCCACGACCATCGAGTGCATGAGCTGCCGGACGCGCGCGTCGCCGAGGCGCGCGAACGGGCGCGTCCCGGCGTCCTTCGCCGGCGGCCATCCCGCCGCCGGTCGCCAACGAAAACGGCGGACCCGAAGGTCCGCCGTCCGCGACGCGTACGCGGGCGATCAGCCGAGCTTGCCGAGGATCGACTGCGCCTCCTTCTTCTGCTCGTCGTCGCCTTCGTGCAGCACTTCCTGCAGGATCTCGCGCGCGCCCTCGACGTCGCCCATCTCCTGGTAGGCCTTCGCGAGGTCGAGCTTGGTCGCCGCGTCGTGCCACTGGCCGTCGAGTACCGACGGCGTCGGATCCTCGAAGGTCGCCTTGTCCGGGTCGAACGACAGGTCGAGCTTGTCGAGCTCGAGCGCAGCCGCGGGACGCGCGAGCTTGTCCGCGGGCGCGCCTGCCGCGCCGGCCGCCGCGAGCGCCGCCTCGGGCTTCGGTCTCATCGGCGCCGGCTTGTCGGACTCGTCCAGGTGGAAATCGAGATCGAACTTCTCCGCCGCGACCCTGACCGTGTCCGCGACCGAGTGACCGGCCGGCTCGACGCTCTCGCCGGGACCGCGGACCTGCGCGCCGCCGGTCGCGGACTTCGCCGCGCCTGCCATCGCGCCCGCCGCCGTCGCCGCGATGCCCGCCGCCGTCGACGCCTGCGCGGGCGACTCGCGACGGATCACGGTGTCCTCGCCGAACGCGTCGGCCGGCGCCCGCGACACGGCACCCGACGTCGGCGCGAGCGAGATTTCCTCGTCGAGACCCATGTCGAAGCCCTTGTCCGCCTTCGACGTGTCGGGCTTGTAGTCGCCGCCCACGGCCAGCGTGTCGCTTTCGGCGCGCGCGGGCCGCGCAGCGGGCGCGCCGCCGTCGGCGAACATCGGATTCGCGGGATCGAGCTGGCGTCCGAGCGCGACGGCCTTGTGCCACACCTCGCCCTGTCCCTGCGACACCGCGTAGAGCTCGGATGCGACGGTCTCGAACGCCGACGGCTTGTTGTGCTGCGCGTGGATCTCGAGCAGCTTCAGGTAGATCTCCTGGCGCTGCGGGTCCTTCTTGAGCGCATCCTTCAGGATCTCCTCGGCCTGCGCGTCGCGTCCGTAGGCGAGGTAGACCTCCGCTTCGGCGATCGGGTCGACCTCGTCGGTGTCGATGTTGCCCAGGCCCTCTCGGCTGAAATCGCTCGCGAGCGAATTGTCACCGGTGTTGACGACGCCGCCGCCGGTCGAGCCGAACACCGTGTTGGTCTTGATGTCGGTGCCCGAGATGATGCTGTCCTCGAACTTCGTCGTCTTGCGCCGGCGCATCGCGGCGATCGCCGCGATGCCGGCGAGGATCGCCAGCGCGCCGCCGCCGATCGCCCACGTCGGCGTGTTGGCGAACAGGTCCTCGAAGAAGCCCGGCGGAGACTTCGGCGGCTCCGCCTTCGGCGCGGACTTCGGGATCGACTTCGGCGCCTCGGCCACCGGCGGCGGGGCGGCCTTCGGCGGTTCCGCCTTCGCGGGCTCGGCTTGCATGACCGGCGCCGGCACGGCCGGTTCGGGCGCCTTCATCGCGGGCGCGGGCGCTGTCGCGGCGGGCGATGTCGTGGCGGGTGCGGTCGGGGCGGGTACGGTCGACGCGGGAGCAGGCGTCGGCGCCGCAGCGCCCTTGCCCGCCGCGGTCTCGGCCTGCGCCTGGACCTGCGCCATCGTCGCGCTCCTGAGCTGCACGGCCTTCTGCAGGTCGGCGATGGTCTTCTCGAGCGAAGCGATGCGCATCTGCGCGTCGCGCAACTGCTGGTCGCGCGCCACCGCGTCCTCGGCCGCGGTGCCGGCGCCCCTGCCCGCCTCGCGCGACACGCGCAGCTGGTCGCCGCCCGGCCGCGCGTCCGGCGTGCGCTCCTCGACCGCCGCGCCGATGCGTCCCGCCGCCGCGCGGCCCGCCGTTCCTTCGGCCATCGGCGCCGCCGCGGCCACGCGGTCGCGATAGCCGCGCCAGTCGGAGGCCTGCACGCGAACGACGCGAGTCGCTTCCTGCGCGGGCGTTGCCGTCGCTTCGCCGGCCGAGGGCACCGTGATGATCGCCCCGCTGCGCAGCCGGTTCATGTTGTTGCCATCGAACGCGCCGGCGTTGCTCCTGAACAACGCGACGAGCATCTGGTCGAGCGTGACCGACGCAGGCTTCGTCTCGGTCGCGATCTTCGACAGCGTGTCGCCGCGCCTGACGGTATAGGCCTCGCCCGGCTGCAGCGCGGGTTGCGTCGTGCCGACGGGTGCCGCCGGCGCGGTCGCGGGCGCGGTGCGCGCCGCGCGCGCCGGCGGGACCGGATCGACCGGCGCCTGCACGCTGACGCCGGGCGGATCGAGCAGGAACGTGTAGCTGCGCACGACGCGGCCCGACGCCCAGCTCACCTCGACCAGCAGGTCGAGGTACGGCTCGTTCACCGACACCGGCGACGTTACGCGCAGGAACGCGCCGGAAGGGCCTTGCTCGACGGTGACGCGCGTGCGCGCGAGCACCGCCTGGAACTGCAGGTTGTTCTGGCGATACAGCGACGGATCGGCGACGCGCGCGGTCAGCGTGTCCAGTTCGTCCCGCGACGCCGACGTGAGATCGATTCGCGCCGACAGCGGTTGGCCCAGGCCCGACTCGACCGTGAGGCGGCCGAGACCCAGTGCCTGCACGGCGCCCGAGAACACCAGGGCCGCCGCCAACAGCGTCAGTTCGAAGACCGATTTCGCACGCATGCCGTCCCCTCGCCGAATGCGCAATGCCTCAAGCAAACATAACATCATGGATTTAGCGACGCAAGCTAAACCTCAGTATTAGCTTGCTTTTCTCCCGAGTCTGCCGGCGCGCCATGGCAAGCTTCATGCCGGCGTCGTACGCGCCGCGGCTCCATCGCTAGGGCGCGGGTTGCCCCGGTCCACAAGATGTTGTGGCCCGGTGTGCCCCTGGACGCGGCGATCCGGGGCAGGTCGAAGGCTGTTGCTTTCGTGTTGCCGCGCGTCCGCCGCGGCGGACGCATTCGCGCCGTCGTGCCGGCGTGCTGCGCGGCGGCGCGACCGCGGCGCGGGGCTAACGACCGACCAGGATCCGCAGCATGCGCCGCAGCGGCTCCGCGGCGCCCCACAGGAGCTGGTCGCCGACGGTGAAGGCACCGACGTACCCGGGTCCCAGCGCGAGCTTGCGCACGCGGCCCACGGCGATCTCGAGCTTGCCGGTGACCGCGGCCGGGGTCAGGTGCCGGATGCTCGCGTCGCGCGTATTGGGGACGAGCCGCACCCACTCGTTCGCGCCGGCGATCAGCGACTCGATCTCCGCCTGCGGCAGGTCCTCGGTGAGCTTGATCGTGACCGCCTGCGAGTGGCAGCGCATCGCCCCGATGCGCACGCAGATCGACTCGACCGGAATCGGCGGCTTCGCCGCGCCCGGCGGGCGCGGTCCTCCCTGGGGGGATGCACGCGCAGCGTGCTCCGGGGGGACCACACCCCTTCCGAGAATCTTGTTGAGCTCGGCGCTGCCCTTCCACTCCTCGCGGCTCATGCCGTTGCCGAGATCCTTGTCGATCCAGGGGATCAGGCTCCCCGCGAGCGGAACGCCGAAGTGCTCGGTCGGGAAGCGCTCGTCGCGCAGGATGCCGGCGACCTCCCGGTCGATGTCGAGGATCGACGCGCCGGGCGACTCGAGCAGCGCCTTCGCCGCGAGATGCGCCTCGCCCATCTGCGCGAGGAGCTCGCGCATGTTCTGCGCGCCCGCGCCCGACGCCGCCTGGTAGGTCATGCAGGTCATCCACTCGACGAGGTCGCGTTCGAGCAGCCCCGCGAATGCCATCATCATCAGGCTGACCGTGCAGTTGCCGCCGATCCAGTCCTTCGCGCCGCGCGCCCGCGCCTCGTCGATGACGCCGCGGTTCAGCGGATCGAGGATGATGACCGCGTCGTCGTTCATCCGCAGCGCGGAGGCCGCGTCGATCCAGTGGCCGGACCAGCCTGCGGCGCGCAGCGCCGGATGCATCGCGTGGGTCCAGTCGCCACCCTGGCAGGTGACGATCGCATCGAGGCCCGCGAACGCCTTCGGATCGTTCGCGTCGCGCAGCGGCACGTCGGCCGTGCCGATCGGCGGCCCGGCGCCGCCCGCGCGGGACGTGGAGAAGAAGACCGGGTCGACGTGGTCGAAGTCGCGCTCCTCCTGCATCCGCTGCAGAAGCACCGATCCGACCATGCCGCGCCAACCGACGAATCCGACACGCATGATGTTCACCTGCCACCCCCGCCGTTGTCTTCGGCATCCCCGCCGCTCGCGGGGACGGTAGCGGTGGCGAAGCCAGACCGGTCAGGTCGTCTTGATGGCCGTCGCTTTCGTCGCGCCGGGCGCGAACGCGCGCCCGCCGCCCGCCGCACGGCGGGGGCGGACCGGGGAGACCGGGGTCGCGCGGGAATCCATGGAGGCCATCATAGCAGGGGCTGTTGCGTCGCAGCAACCGTGGTCACGAGAGCGCGGCGACGACGGCGTCTCCCATGGCTTTCGTGCCGACGGCGCGCTCGCCCGGCCGCGCGATGTCGCCGGTGCGGAGTCCCTGCGCGAGCACGCGCCGGACCGCCCACTCGATGCGTTCCGCCGCGTCGGCCCTCGCGAACGTGTAGCGGAACATCATCGCGAGCGACAGGATCGTCGCGAGCGGATTCGCCCTGTCCTGGCCGGCGATGTCCGGCGCCGAGCCGTGGATCGGCTCGTAGAGCCCCTTGCGGTTCGCGTCGAGCGATGCCGAGGGCAGCATCCCGATCGATCCGGCGAGCATCGACGCTTCGTCGGACAGGATGTCGCCGAACAGGTTGCCGGTCACGATCACGTCGAACTGCTTCGGCGCGCGCACGAGCTGCATCGCCGCGTTGTCGACGTACATGTGCGAGAGCGCGACGTCCGGGTAGTCCTTCGCGACGCGGGTGACGACCTCGCGCCACAGGATCGACGTGTCGAGCACGTTGGCCTTGTCGACCGAACACAGCTTGCGGCCGCGCGCGCGCGCCGTCTCGAAGCCCACGCGCGCGATGCGCTCGATCTCGGGCGCGCTGTAGTGCATCGTGTCGAAGCCCTCGTCGTGACCCGCGGCATTCCGGCGGCGTCCGCGCGGCTGGCCGAAAGAGATGTCGCCGGTGAGCTCGCGGACGATCATCAGGTCGAGCCCCGCGACGATCTCGGGCTTGAGCGACGAGACCGCCGCGAGCTCCGGGTACAGGATCGCGGGCCGCAGGTTCGCGAACAGCGCGAGCGCCTTGCGGATGCCGAGGATCCCCTGCTCGGGACGCAGCTCGCGCGGCAGCGTGTCGTACGTCGGCCCGCCCACGGCGCCGAGCAGCACCGCGTCGGCCGCCTTCGCGATCGCCAGCGTCGCCTCCGGCAGCGGATGACCGGCCGCGTCGTGGCCGGCGCCGCCGATCGGCGCGGATTCGGTCTCGATCGGAAGACCGTCGAGCCTGAGCACGTCGAGCACGCGCGCGGCCTCGCGCACGATCTCGGGGCCGATGCCGTCGCCCGGGAGCAGCGCGACCCTCATCTCAGGCCAGCCAGGGCTGCTCGGCCAGCCGCCGCGCCTCGAACGTGCGGATCTCGTCGGCGTGTCTGAGCGTGAGACCGATGTCGTCGAGCCCCTCGAGCAGGCACTTCTTGCGGAACGGCTCGACCTCGAAGCCGAAGGCCATCGAGCCGTCCTTCGACACGACGGTCTGGCGCTCGAGGTCGATCGTGAGCGTGAAGCCGGGGAACGCGAGCGTCGCGTCGAACAGCCGCGCGACCTCGCTCTCGCCCAGCACGATCGGCAACAGCCCGTTCTTGTAGCAGTTGTTGTGGAAGATGTCGGCGTAGGACGGCGCGATGATGGCGCGGAAGCCGTAGTCCGCCAGCGCCCAGGGGGCGTGCTCGCGCGAGCTGCCGCAGCCGAAGTTGCGGCGCGCGAGCAGGATCGACGCGCCACGGTAGCGCGGCTCGTTCAGCACGAAGTCCGGATTGAGCGGGCGCTTCGCGTTGTCGATCCCCGGCTCGCCATGGTCGAGGTAGCGCCACGCGTCGAAGAGGTTCGGCCCGAAACCCGACCGCTTGATCGACTTCAGGAACTGCTTCGGGATGATCGCGTCGGTGTCGACGTTCGCCCGGTCGAGCGGCGCGACGAGACCCGAGTGCACGCGAAACGGCTGCATCGTTCCGGACTCCTTGTCGATTCGCGGCCTACTTCGGCTTCGACTTCTCGGCGGCGCGTTCGATCGCCGCGCCGCCCGCCTTCACGTCCTGCCCGACGCCCGAGATCGTGTTGCACCCGGCGAGGCCCGCGGCGAATCCGGCCAGGACGAGCAGCGTTGCGAGTTCCCTCATTGGCTTCTCCATGCGCGGATCGCGCTACGACAGTCGACGCACGTCGACGAAACGACCCGCGATGGCGGCGGCCGCGGCCATCGCGGGGCTGACCAGGTGCGTGCGGCCGCCGGCGCCCTGGCGACCCTCGAAATTGCGGTTGGACGTCGACGCGCAGCGCTCGCCCGGCTCGAGCCGGTCGTCGTTCATGGCGAGGCACATCGAGCACCCCGGCTCGCGCCACTCGAAGCCCGCGGCGAGGAACACGAGGTCGAGCCCCTCGACCTCCGCCTGCGCCTTCACGCTGCCCGAGCCCGGGACGACCATCGCGAGCTTCACGTTCGACGCCACCCTGCGGCCGCGCGCGACCGCCGCGGCGGCGCGCAGGTCCTCGATGCGCGAATTGGTGCACGAGCCGATGAACACCTTGTCGATCGCGATGTCGGTGATCCGCGTGTTGGGCACGAGGCCCATGTACTCGAGCGCCTTCGCGATGCCGTCGCGGCGCGTCGCGTCGCGCTCGCGGTCGGGGTCGGGCACGCGGCCGTCGACCGGCACCACCATCTCGGGCGACGTGCCCCAGGTGACCTGCGGCATGATCTCCGCCGCGTCGAACACGTGCGTGGCATCGTACGTCGCCCCCTCGTCGCTCGCGAGCGTTCGCCACAGCGCGATCGCGCGGTCCCACTGCGCGCCGACCGGCGCGAACGGGCGGCCGCGCACATAGTCGAACGTCGTGTCGTCGGGGGCGACCAGTCCGGCGCGCGCGCCGGCCTCGATCGCCATGTTGCATACCGTCATCCGGCCTTCCATCGACAGCGCGCGGATCGCCGCCCCGCCGAATTCGATCGCGTGGCCGGTGCCGCCGGCCGTGCCGATGCGCCCGATGACCGCCAGCACGAGGTCCTTCGCCGTGACGCCGGGCCCGAGCCTGCCCTCGACGCGGACGAGCATCGTCTTCGCGCGCTTCGCGAGCAGGCACTGCGTCGCGAGCACGTGCTCGACCTCGGAGGTGCCGATGCCCCATGCGAGCGCGCCGAACGCGCCGTGCGTGCTCGTGTGCGAGTCGCCGCACACGACCGTCATGCCCGGCAGCGTCGCGCCGGTCTCCGGGCCGATCACGTGCACGATGCCCTGGCGCTTGTCGAGGAACGGGAAATAGGCTTTCGCGCCGTACTGCCGGATGTTGGCGTCGAGCGTCTCGACCTGCGTGCGTGAGATCGGGTCCCTGATGCCGTGCGCCCAGTCCTGCGTCGGCGTGTTGTGGTCGGCCGTCGCGACGATCGAGCCCGCGCGCCACGGCCTGCGGCCCGCGAGCTTGAGGCCCTCGAACGCCTGCGGGCTCGTGACCTCGTGCACCAGGTGGCGGTCGACGTAGAGCAGCGCGGTGCCGTCCGCCTCGGTACGGACGACGTGGCTGTCGAACAGCTTGTCGTAGAGGGTGCGGCGCATGATCGTTCGCGGCTCCGGAACCGTGAATTATCGCATGGCCCGGCGGTCCGGGCGGAGGGCGAGCCGCGGCGACCCTGACGCGCGCCGGGTCATCCGCCCGCCGCGGCGAGGCCGGACCGCGCGGCCTGCAGGACGTCGCCTTCGAGTCCCGGCGCCCACGGATCGAACGCGAGCGCGGGCGTCGACCGCAGCCACGTCGACTGGCGCTTCGCGAGCTGGCGCGTCGCCGCGACGCCTTCGGCGCGCAGCGCCGCGCGGTCGATCTCGCCGTCGAGGTAGCGCCATGCCTGGCGGTAGCCGACGCAACGCATCGCAGGCATCGAGGGCTCGAGCGCGTGCCGCCCGCGCAACCCGGCCAGCTCCTCGACCAGCCCGGCGTCGAGCATCGCGTCGAAGCGCAGCGCGATCTCGCGATGCAGGCGCTCGCGGTCGGCCGGCACGAGCGCGATCCTGACCGCGCCGGCGAGCGAGCGCGCCGCGGGCCTGCGCTGCCCGTGCCACGACGACAGCGGCCGGCCGGTGAGCCGATGCACCTCGAGCGCGCGCTGGATGCGCTGCGAGTCGCCGGGCGCGAGCCGTGCCGCGGTGACCGCATCGACGCGCGCGAGTGCCGCGTGCATCTGAGGCCAGCCGACGCGCGCGGCCTCGGCGTCGATCGCCGCGCGGACCGCGGCGTCGGCGCGCGGCAGCGCCGACAGCCCCTCGGTCAGCGCCTTGAAGTAGAGCATCGTGCCGCCGGCCAGGATGGGCACGCGCCCGCGCATGCGGATCGCCGCGATCGCCTCGGTCGCATCGGCGCAGAAGCGCGCGGCCGAGTACGCCTGCGTCGGCTCGATCAGGTCGATCAGGTGATGCGGGACACGCGCGCGCGTCGCGGCGTCGGGCTTCGCCGTGCCGATGTCCATTCCGCGGTAGACCTGCGCGGAGTCGACCGAGACGATCTCGCCGCCGAGCGCCCCGGCGAGCGCGAGCGCGAGCGCGCTCTTGCCCGCGGCCGTAGGCCCCATCAGCATCACGGCCGTCACGCGCGGGCCCCCCGCGCGCCGGCGCCGCCGCGCGGCCGGATCGCCTGGCCGGCGCCCGCGGTCATGCGGCCCCGATGTCCCACATCGGGGCGCCGCGCCTGAGCGCGCTCCGCGCGACCACGGTGCGATGGATCTCGGAGGTGCCGTCGAAGATGCGGAAGATTCGCGCATCGCGGTAGAGCCGCTCGACTGGCAGGGCGGCGCAGTAGCCCATGCCGCCGAACACCTGGACCGCGCGGTCGGCGACGCGTCCGAGCGTCTCGGCGGCCTCGATCTTCACCATCGAGATCCAGTCGCGCGCGTCCCGACCGCGGTCGATCTCCCACGCCGCGCGCAGCAGCATCAGCCGCGCCGCGTTGATCTCGATGACGCTGTCCGCGATCATCTGCTGGATCATCTGGAACTCGCCGATCGGCTTGCCGAACTGCACGCGCTCGTTCGCGTGGCCGGTCATCATCGTCGCGAGGCGGCTCGCCTTGCCGATCGCGCGCGCGCCGACCTGGCCCAGCCGCACGCGGCCGAGCGTCGAGTACGCGATCTCGAGTCCGCGGCCCTCGCCGCCCAGCAGGTGCCCGGGCCCCAGCTTCACGTCCTCGAAGAACAGCTCGACGTGGCTCGTGCCGGCGAGCCCCATCATCGGCTGGTCGCGCCCGACGAGGACGCCCGGCAGATCCTTGTCGACGAGGAACAGCGACACGTGCCTCGGCCGGGCCGCCGGGTCGGTGACCGCCGACACGATGAAGAAGTCGGAGTGCAGGCCGTCGCTGATGAAGTGCTTGCCGCCATTCAGCACGTAGCCGCCGCCGCGCTTCGCGGCGCTCGTCCGGATGCCGGCGGCGTCCGACCCGGCGTGCGGCTCGGTGATCGCGATCGAGCAGGTGCGCTCTCCGCGCACGCACGGGAGGAGCCACCGCGCCTTCTGCTCGGCGTCGCCCTCGAGCAGCGACTCGTAGACGTTGCCGAACGCGCGGCGGACAAGGATGTCCGTCGTGTGGCCGAACTGCTCCTCGGCCAGCATCGTGTCGACCGCCGAGAGCCCGCCGCCGCCATACTGCCCGGGAATGTTCATCGCGTAGAAGCCGAGCGTGCGCGACTTCTCGAAGATCGCGCGCGCCTTCGCCGGATCGAGCGCACCGGCCGCCTCGACCTCGTCCTCGAGCGGGATCAGCTCGGTCTCGACGAAACGCCGTATCGTCGAGACGAGCAGCGACTGTTCGTCGGTCAGGTCGAATTGCATGGCGGCTCCTCGTGTCGCGCGATGCGGCCCCGCCCGGCGACGGCGGGCAGTCCCCCGCCTTCCGCGGCGTCCGCGTCGCGGGGGTCATCGACCGCGCATGAACAGCCGGTCGAGTTCCGGCAGCGTCAGCTGGTACCAGGTCGGCCGCCCGTGGTTGCACTGGCCGGCCCGCTCGGTCGCCTCCATCTCGCGCAGGAGCGCGTTCATCTCGGGCACCGTGAGCATCCGGTTCGCGCGGACCGAGCCGTGGCAGGCCATCGACGCCAGCAGCTCGTCGCGTCGCGCCTCGATCGCCCCGCTGCCGCCATGGTCGCGCAATTCGTGCAGCACGGCGCGCGCGAGCGTCGCGGCGTCGGCGTCGGCGAGCGGCGCGGGTATCGCGCGCACGGCGAGCGTCGACGGGCCGAGCTGCGACAGCGCGAACCCGAGTCGATCCAGCTCGCCCGCGTGCTCCGCCGCCGTCGCGATCTCGACCGCCTCCGCCGCGAACGTCGCGGGCACGAGCAGCGGTTGCGTCGGCAGCCGGCCCGCGTGAGCGCTCTTGAGCCTCTCGTAGACAATGCGCTCGTGCGCCGCGTGCATGTCGACGAGGACCAGCCCGGCGCGGTTCTGCGCGAGCACGTAGATGCCGTGCAGCTGCGCCAGCGCGAAGCCGAGCGGATGGTCGTCCCCGGTGTCGGGCAGCGCGGGCGCACCGGGCCGCCGTTCTCCGAACAGGCGCGCGTAGAACGACGACGGCTCCGCGAGCGCCAGCGCGTCCTGCGTCGCGGCCGGGGCGGCACCCGGTCCGGCGCCCGCCCCGCCCGGCGGCGGCGTGCGCGCGGCGGCGAGCCCGAGCCGGTCCGCGGCCGACACCGCCGGCGCGTCGGCGGCGCTCGCCGCGAGCGCGCGGTCGACGGCGCTGCGCACGAACGGGTGCAACGCGCCGCCGTCGCGGAAGCGCACCTCGGTCTTCTGCGGGTGCACGTTGACGTCGACGCGGCGCGGGTCGATCGCGAGCCACAGCGCGTACGCGGGCTGGCGGTCGTGGTGCAGCACGTCGCGGTACGCCTCGCGCACCGCGTGCGAGAGCATCCGGTCGCGTACCCAGCGTCCGTTGACGAACAGGAGCTGCGTGCCCGAGGCCTGCGTCGCGTGGGTCGGCCGGATCGCGTAGCCCGAGATCGCGACGCCGGCCGATTCCGCCTCGACGCCCGCCGCGTGGCGCGCGAAGGTCTCTCCGAGCAGCGCCTCGACGCGCGCCGCGCGCGAGCCCGGCAGGATCCGGTGCACGAGCCGCCCGTTGTGCACCAGCGTGAACCCGACGCCGGGATGCGCGAGCGCGATGCGCGTGAACGTCTCCTCGCAATGCGCCCATTCGGTCGCGTCGGTGCGCAGGAACTTCCGGCGCGCCGGCGTGTTGAAGTACAGCTCCTCGATCGTGATCGAGGTCCCCGCGGACAGCGCCGCCGGCGCGATCGGCGCGACGGTTCCGCCGTCCACCTCGATGCGCCATGCGTGCGGGCGACCGGCCGCGCGCGAAACGAGCGCGAGCCGCGATACCGCGGCGATCGAGGCGAGCGCCTCGCCGCGGAATCCGAGCGTCGCGATCGACTCGAGGTCGGCGGGTGCGCCGATCTTCGACGTCGCGTGACGCGCGACCGCCAGCGGCAGGTCCTCGCGGTCGATCCCGGCGCCGTCGTCGACCACGCGGATGCGCTTGATGCCGCCGCCGGCGAGGTCGACGTCGATCCGCGTCGCTCCGGCGTCGAGGCTGTTCTCGATCAGCTCCTTGAGCGCGGCCGCCGGGCGCTCGACCACCTCGCCCGCGGCGATCTGGTTGATCAGGAGGTCCGGCAGCGGACGGATCGCGCCCATCAGCTCGTCAGGCGACGCGACCAGCGCGCATAGATGCCGTCGGCGATCGCGTTGAGCGAGGCGATGCGCGCGTCGAGGTCGCGCTCGATGTCCGCCCGCGACTGGCGCGCCGGGGTCGAGGACTCGGGCAGCTCGCCGGGCGCCATCCCGCACCACGCCGTCACCAGCTCGCGCGTCATCTCGACGTGGCACTGGAAGCCGATGTGCCGCTCGTCGAGCACGAAGGCCTGGTTCGGGTTGTACGCGCTGGTGAGCACGCGCCTCGCGCCGGAAGGGATCGTGAACGCATCGTAGTGCCACTGGAACACGTTCATGCGCCCGCGCCCGCCGAACCATTCGCGCGCCGCCGTCGCGTCGGTCGCCTCGACGTCGATCCAGCCGATCTCCGTCGTCGGCGCGATCGACACCTCGCCGCCGAGCGCGCGCGACAGCACCTGCCCGCCGAGGCAGTGACCGATCACCGGGACGCGCGCGTCGACCGCGCGGCGCAGCAGCTCGGCGAGCGGATCGCGCCATGGCGTCGGGTCGTTGGCTCCCATCGGGCCGCCCATCATGCCGATGCCGGCGAAGGCCCCGGGGTCGTCGGGCACCGGCTCGCCCTGGTCGAGCGCGACGAGCCGGGTGGGGGTGCCCTGCGCCGCGAGCCAGTCGCCGAAGCGGCCGGGGCCTTCGCTGCGCGAGAACCGGATGACGGCGACGGGACGCATGATCGTGCGACGGTCTGCGGATCGGGGTGGCCGCTCGGTCCGACGCGCCGACGGCGCGCCGCTACAATGGCGCGTTTCCATTCTAGCAGCGGCGCGCCGTGCTCGATGCGCCCGGGATGCCACGATGCGCAGACGCCCGAACGTCCCCGCCGCGCTCGCCGCCGTCGTCGCCGCGCTGACGGTCGCGGCGTGCGCGCACGTCGGCGAACCCGTCGTCCCCAACGAGAACCTCAGGGTCGAGGGCATCCCGCCGATTCCCGCCGCGCTGGCCGCGAAGGTCGCCCCGTACACCGAGTTCCGGCCGCGCTCGCTCTCGTCCTGGCACCCGGCGAAGCGCGAGATCGTCGTCGCGACGAGGGCGAGGAACACCACGCAGCTCTTCGACGTACGCGCTCCGCTGGCGGCGCCCGCGCAGATCACCGACTACGCGGAGCCGGTGCGTTACGGCGCGTGGTGGCCCGCGAAGCCCGACGTGCTCGTGTTCGTGCGCGACGCCGGCGGCAACGAGCAGTCGCAGGTCTACCGCCTCGACCCCGGCGCGACTGAGCCGGTCCTCCTCACCGACGCGGCGCGCACCCACCGGCCGCTCGCGCTCAACCGCGCGCGCGACCGCCTGCTCGTCGGCTCCACCGACGTCGACCGGGCGGGCGGGCGCCGCGAGAGCCCGACGCTGGACGTCGTGCTGCTCGACCCGCTCGATCCGGCCGGCGCGACCAGGATCGCGAACCTTCCCGGAACCGGGTGGGGCGACTTCAGCTACTCGTTCGACGGACTGCGGCTCGCGATGAGCGAGTTCAGGTCCGTCACCGAGACCTACCTGTGGGTGATGAACGTCGCGACCGGCGAGCGCAGGCGCGTGCTGCCCGCGCCTGGCGACGACCCGACGCGGACGGTGGCGTCGACCGAGGTCAACTTCTCGCGCGACGGCAAGGGGCTGTTCCTGACGACCGACCGCGACGGCGAGTTCCAGCGCGCGAGCTACCTCGATCTCGAGACCGGGACGCTCGAGGCGTTCGGGCCGTCGGCCTGGGACGTCGAGCAGCTCGCGCTCTCCCGCGACGGTCGGACGCTCGCCATGGTCGTCAACGAGGCGGGGGTGGGCGTGCTGCGCCTCTACGACGCCGACACGCGCCGCGAGCTGCCGCGTCCCGACGTGCCGATCGGGACGGTGAGCGGCGTTCAGTGGCATCCGGACTCCGGCGCGCTGGCGTTCAACCTCGACTCGGCGCGCAGCCCGGGCGACGTCTACGTGCTCGAGGTCGCGTCGAACCGCGTCGAGCGCTGGACCGAGGCGAAGGTCGAGGGCCTGGACGCGTCGCGCTTCGCCGTCCAGGTGCCGATCGAATGGAAGAGCTTCGACGGGCGCACGATCTCCGGCTTCATCGCGCGGCCTCCGGGGGCGAACGCCGGGCCGTCCCGGGGTACCCGGGCCTCCCCCGGAACGGAGGCGCGCTCGGCGCCCGTCGCGGGGGGAAGCACCTTCTCCGGCAGGCGGCCGGTCATGATCCAGATCCACGGCGGCCCGGAAGGGCAGGCGCGTCCCGGCTTCCTCGGCCGCTGGAACTACTACGTGAACGAGCTCGGCGTCGCGATCATCGAGCCGAACGTTCGCGGCTCGACCGGCTACGGCAGGACGTTCGTGTCGCTCGACAACGGCATGAAGCGCGAGGACTCGGTGAAGGACATCGGCGCGCTCCTCGACTGGATCGCGGCGCAGCCCGACCTCGACGCGTCGCGCGTCGTGGTCGCCGGCGGCAGCTACGGCGGCTACATGAGCCTCGCGGTCGCGACGACCTATCCGGACCGCATCGCCGGGTCGATCGACGTCGTCGGCATCGCGAACTTCGTCACGTTCCTCGAGCGCACCGAGACCTACCGGCGCGACCTGCGCCGCGTCGAATACGGCGACGAGCGCGACCCGGAGATGCGCGCGTTCCTCTCGCGCATCTCGCCGGTCGCCAATGCCGCGAAGATCGTGAAGCCGCTGTTCGTCGCGCACGGCCGCAACGACCCGCGCGTGCCGTACACGGAGGCCGAGCAGATCGTCGCCACGGCCCGCGCGAACGGCACGCCCGTCTGGTACCTGCTCGCCGCGAACGAGGGCCACGGATTCGCGCGAAAGGAGAACGCCGACTTCTACTACTACGCGACGATCCGCTTCCTCCAGGAAACCGTACTGAAGTGATCGGTCGGGCGCCTGCGTCCCGGGCAGAGGCTCGCGCGGCCGGGCGCGAGGCCGCGCGCGTCCGCGTCACATCTGCTTGAACAGGTGCGCGAACTGCCGCGAGATCGGCAGCTTTTCCGGCCGCGACCTGAACAGCGCGAACTGGCGTTCGGCGTCCTCGCGCAGCACTCCGGCGAGCTGCGAGACGTTGACGATCGTGCCGCGGTGGATCTGCCAGAAGCGCTCGGGGTCGAGCCCGGCGACGAGATCCTTGAGCGGCGTGCGGATGAGCGCCTCGGACTGCGCGAGCACGACGCGCGTGTACTTCGTGTCGGATTGGAAGTAGACGACGTCGTCGACCGGGATCAGCTTGATCTGCTTGCCGACGGCCGCCTTGATCCACCTGAGTCGCGAGGCCTCGGGCGCGAGGCGCCCGCCCAGCGCCGCGACGATCCGTGACAGGTCGGCCGGCGCCGAGGCGAGCTTCGCCTTGACCCGCTCGACGGTCTGCGCGAGGCGCTCGGTCTCGACCGGCTTCAGCAGGTAGTCCATCGCCCCCGCGTCGAACGCCGCGAGCGCGTACTGGTCGTACGCGGTGGTGAACACGACGTGGCACTCGTCGCCGATCGCGGCGGCGACCTCGAGCCCGGTGCGGCCGGGCATCCGGATGTCGAGGAACGCGATCCGCGGCTTGTGGATGTCGAACAGCGCGAGCGCCTCGTCGCCGTCGGTGGCCTCGGCCACGATCTCCAGCTCGGGCCAGACCTGCGCGAGCCTGTCCTTCAGCCGCTCGCGCATCAGCGGCTCGTCCTCGGCGATCATCGCGGTGGGGCGGGAGTCGTTCATCGGGCGGCCATGACGGGAACGAACGGGACGGACGGCGACGGCGCCTCGCGCGGCAGCACGATGCGCGCGAGGAACCCGCGCGGCGAATTCTCCTCGAACTCGAGCGACGCGCGCCCGTCGTAGAGGAGCGCGAGGCGCTCGCGGATGTTGGCGAGCCCGATGCCGGTACCCGCGGTGTGCGCGCCTTCCAGGCCCGCGCCGGTGTCGGCGACCGTCACCTCGAGCATGCCGTCCGCGGCGCGCGCCCGGACGTCGATGCGGCCACCCGGCGGCCAGGGCTCGATGCCGTGCTTGATCGCGTTCTCGACCAGCGTGACGAGCATTCCCGGCGGCAGCGGCGCGTCCGCGAGCGCGTCCGGGATCGACACGGCGAACTCGAGCCGGCGGCCGAGCCGCGTGCGCATGATCGACAGGTAGGCGCGCACGAGGTCGGCCTCGTTCGCGAGCGTCGTGCGCGCCTCGCGCAACGCCGGCGTCGCCGCGCGCAGGAACACGATCAGCTCGCCGATCAGCCGCGCCGCGTCGGGCGCGCCCTTCTCGGCCAGCTGCCGCGCGCTCGCCAGCGTATTGAACAGGAAGTGCGGCTCGACCTGCAGTTGCAGCAGCTTGAGCTGCGACTCGGCGAGCTGGCGCGACAGCTCGCTTTGACGGGACTCGGCCTCCAGCCGCGCCGTCAGCGCCGCGTATTCGCGGTTGCGCAGGTGCGCGATCAGCGCGACGACGAGCGCGTAGAGGAACCCGAACACGAGGCCGGCGATGGCGACGTGGCGCAGCTTCGCGCTGTCGTTGAGCCAGTCGAGCGGGTCGACGCCCTGCACGAGTCCCATGATCGCGGCGCCGACGAACGCGCCG
This sequence comes from Burkholderiales bacterium, assembly GCA_905339295.1. GTDB lineage: Bacteria > Pseudomonadota > Gammaproteobacteria > Burkholderiales > Casimicrobiaceae > VBCG01. The sequence goes on along the minus strand of CAJPFI010000018.1, from coordinate 98,221 downwards.
GCGAGCGCGAGCAGCGGACCCACGACGATGAAGCGGAAGATCTTGCCGCGGAACTTGCGATAGCCGAACCACGCGGACAGCCCGGCCCAGATCAGCATCAGCACGACGAGGTTGAACAGGATCGCCGCCTCGACGAACGTCATGTTCCACGGCAGCTGCGCGGCGACCCACGCGAACGCCGTCGTCGCGCCGACGATGACGAACAGCCAGCGCCAGCCGCCGGTCGCGTAGAACCAGCGGTCGAACGTGCGCACGTCCTCGCGCTCGATCTCCGACAGCGACGACAGCACGCGGTCGGCGAACGAGTCGTATCGGGACTTCAGGGGCAGCGCCATCGGGTCGCCGTCGTGATGGGTCCTGCGCGGATTCTAGGGAAGCCGGCACTTCCGGGCGCGAGGCCGCCGGACGAACCGCGGCCCTGCCGGTGCGGACGGCGGCGGGCGGCGACCGGCGGCGACCGGCGGCGGGCGGCCCCGACGCGCCGCCCGTCCCCGGCGGCGGCTACAGGCCCTTCGCGATCCGCGCGAAGGCCGAGTGGTTGTGGATCGACTCGAAGTTCTCGGCCTCGACCGCGAACCCCGCGAAGCGCGCGTCGGCCGACAGGCGCGAGGCCACGCCGCGGACCAGGTCCTCGACGAAACGCGGATTGTCGTAGGCGCGTTCGGTCAGGTATTTCTCGTCCGCGCGCTTGAGGATGCCGTAGAGCTCGCTCGACGCCTCGGTCTCCGCGACGCGCAGGAGGTCGCCGACGCATACCGCGCCGCGAGCGCGCACGCTGATCGTGATCGTCGAGCGCTGGTTGTGCGCGCCGTACTCGGCGATCTCCTTCGAGCACGGGCACAGCGACGTGACCGGCACCGCGACGGTGACGAACGACGCGTAGCGGTCGCCCGCGAGCTCGGCGGCCAGGCGCACCTCGTAGTCGAGCAGGCTCGCGACGCCGGAGATCGGCGCGGTCTTGCGCACGAACCACGGGAACGCGATCTCGACACGGCCGCCCGGCGCGTCGAGCCTGACGACCAGCTGGTCGACCAGCGCGCGCATGCCCGGCACGGTGAGCGGCGCGGCGCCGGGCGCCGTCAGGTCCTCGAGGATCTGCACGAGCCGCGACATGTGCGTGCCCTTGCGGTCCCCGGGCAGCGCGACCATCACGCCGAACGTCGCGATCGTCGTCTGCGGCGGCGCGTCGCCGTCGGCGAACGCGAGCGGGTAGCGCAGTCCGCGGATGCCGACCCGGTCGATGGCGAGATTGCGCTCGTCGCTGCCCGCCTGGGTATCGGGGATCGACATGAGCGTCGACGGGTTCTCGGGCCGGTTCATGATCGTCGCGGGAGTGACCGGCTAGCCTATCACGCGGCCGGCTTGACGCGCGAGGCGCCCGCGCGGGAGGCGAAGCGCGCCTCGATCGCGCCGGCGATGCCGTCGGCATCGAGCCCGCAGCGCGCGAGCAGGAGCGCAGGGTCGCCGTGGTCGACGAACGCGTCCGGCAGCCCCAGGTGCAGGATCGGGACCGCGATGCCGGCGGCCGCGAGCGCCTCGGCGACCCCGCTGCCCGCGCCGCCCGCAACGACGTTTTCCTCGACCGTGACGATCGCGTCGTGCGTTCGCGCCAGCTCGAGCGCGAGGTCGACGTCGAGCGGCTTGACGAAGCGCATGTTGACGACCGTCGCGTCGAGGCGCGCGCCGGCGGCGCTCGCCGCGGCAAGCGGCGCGCCGAACGCGAGGATCGCGACGCGGCCGCCGCGCTTGCGCGTCTCGCGCACGCGCACGCCCTTGCCGACCGGGATCCCGTCGAGCGACGTGTCGACGGCGACGCCGGGCCCGCTGCCGCGCGGATAGCGCACCGCGGCGGGCGTGCCGAGCCTGAACGCGGTCGAGAGCATCCTGCGGCACTCGTCCTCGTCGGCGGGCGCCATCACGGTCATGTTCGGCAGGCAGCGCAGGAACGAGAGGTCGAACGCGCCCTGGTGCGTCGCGCCGTCGGCGCCGACCAGACCCGCGCGGTCGATGGCGAACACGACCGGGAGGTTCTGCAGCGCGACGTCGTGGATCAGCTGGTCGTAGCCGCGCTGCAGGAACGTCGAGTAGATCGCGACGACCGGCTTCATCCCCTCGCACGCGAGTCCCGCGGCGAACGTCACCGCGTGCTGCTCGGCGATGCCGACGTCGTGGTAGCGGTCCGGGAACTGGCGCGAAAAGCGCACGAGCCCCGAGCCCTCGCGCATCGCCGGCGTGATCGCGACCAGCCGCGGGTCGGCGAGCGCCATGTCGCACAGCCAGTCGCCGAACACCTGCGTGTACGAGGGCGCCCCGGCGGGCCTGGGCACGATGCCGACCGCCGGATCGAACCTGCCGACGCCGTGGTAGAGGATCGGGTCGGCTTCGGCGCGCGCGTAGCCGTGGCCCTTCCTCGTCACGACGTGCAGGAACTGCGGTCCCGAGAGCTTGCGCACGTTCGCGAGCGTCGGCACGAGCACGTCGAGGTCGTGGCCGTCGATCGGCCCGATGTAGTTGAAGCCGAACTCCTCGAACAGCGTTCCGGGGAGCACCATCCCCTTCACGTGCTCCTCGGCGCGCTTCGCGATCTCCCGCGCCGGTCCCGGCAGCTTCGACAGCACGCCCTTGCCGCCGCGCCGAACGGTGTCGTACAGGCGCGACGACAGCACCTTGGCGAGGTAGTGGTTGAGCGCGCCAACCGGCTCCGAAATCGACATGTCGTTGTCGTTGAGGATCACGAGCAGGTCCGCGCCCTCGGCGTTGTTGAGCGCCTCGAACGCCATGCCCGCGGTCATCGCGCCGTCGCCGATCACCGCGACGACGTGCCGCGACTCGCCCTTGAGCCGCGCGGCGGCCGCCATGCCGAGCGCCGCGGAGATCGACGTCGACGAGTGCGCGGTCCCGAACGTGTCGTACTCGCTCTCGTCGCGCTTCGGGAATCCCGACGGCCCGCCCGACTGGCGCAGCATCGCCATTGCGTCGCGCCGGCCGGTCAGCACCTTGTGCGCGTAGGTCTGGTGGCCGACGTCCCACACGATGCGGTCGCGCGGCGTGTCGAACGCGAAGTGCAGCGCGATGGCGAGCTCGACGGTGCCGAGGTTCGACGACAGGTGGCCGCCGGTGGACGACACCGACGCGATCAGGAACGCGCGGAGCTCGCGGGCGAGCTCGGGCAGGTCCGCGCGCTCGAGCCTGCGCACGTCGGCGGGCGAGGCGATGCGGTCGAGCAGCGCGACCATGTCAATGCGTGCGCCGGACGATGTCGTCGGCGATCTCGAGGAGCCTGCGCGCGGCGCCGTCGAACGGCGCGAGCGCGGCGCGCGCCTCGTCCGCGAGCGAGGCGGCCCTCGCCCGCGCTCCCGCGAGGCCGAGCAGCGAGACGTAGGTCGGCTTGCCCTGCGCCGCGTCCTTGCCGGCAGTCTTGCCGAGCGTCGCGGTCGAGCCCTCGACGTCGAGCACGTCGTCCACGACCTGGAACGCGAGGCCGGCCGCGCGCGCGTAGGCGTCGAGCGCGGCGTCGGCGCCGGCGTCGAGCACCCGCCCCGCCGCGGCGCCGAGCCGCACCGCCGCGCGGATCAGCGCGCCGGTCTTCAGCCGGTGCATCGTCTCGAGCTCGCGCTCGGTCATCGCCTTCCCGGTCGCCTCGAGGTCGATTGCCTGTCCGCCGGCCATTCCCGTGGCGCCCGAGGCCGCGGCGAGCAGTGCGCACGCAGCGGCGGCATCCGCCATCCGCGCGCCGCCGAGCACGGCGAACGCCTGCGACTGAAGCGCGTCGCCGGCGAGCAGCGCCGTCGCCTCGCCGAACGCGACATGGCAGGCCGGGCGGCCGCGCCGCATCGCGTCGTCGTCCATCGAAGGCAGGTCGTCGTGCGCAAGCGAGTATGCGTGGATCATCTCGACGGCGGCCGCGGGCGCGTCGACGTCGGACGGTTCCGCGCCGGCGAGCTCGCCGGCGGCATACGCGAGGAGCGCGCGCACGCGCTTGCCTCCGCCGAGCGTCGCGTAGCGCATCGCCTGCGCGAGCCGGCGCGCGGGACCGTCGACGGAAGGAAGCGAACGGTCGAGCACGCCCTCGATGCGCGTTCGCCGGCCGGCCGCCCAGGCCGCGAAGTCCGTCCCGCCCGTCACGCCTCGCCGCCCTCGCCGTCGGGCCGGAACGCCTTCAGCACGCCCTTCTCGAGCACCTCGATCTCCTGCTGCGCGTCCTTGAGCGTCGCCTGGCAGTACTTGAGCAGCTCGGCGCCGCGACGGTAGGCCTCGAGCGCTTCCTTGAGCGGCGCCTGTCCGCCTTCCATCGACGCGACGATCGATTCGAGCTCGGTCAGCGCGGCTTCGAAACTTGCGGGCGCGGACGGTGTCTTGGCCATGTGGGTGCCTCGCTGACGGGGACGGGGACTGCGGTCGCGCGCCCGTGTCCGGCCGCGCGACCGGCCCGCCGGCCGCGGTGCCGCCGCAGATAAGGTCTTGACCTGATTGCGGAAAGCCGGATATAGTAGCACGTTTTGGCGACGCGGCCACGCGTCCGGCATCGCCCCACTCGCGGGCGGGCGGAAGAAGCGGCCGACTTGGCAAAGCGGTCCGGGCCGGAGCGCGGCCGGCATCACGGCAGCGCCCGCAGGCGTCCCGGGTTGTTGGGTTGGGTTGGTGGTTTCTTCCGAAAGGACCTGGGGTCATGTCGAACCTCGCTGCCGCGGCCTCGCTGCGGCAACCCGTCTCGCAGTTTCCGGCGCGCTGGTATGGCGATCCGCGCGTGTTCGACGCGGAGATGGGCACGCTGTTCCCGCGCTCGCCGGGCTACGTCGGCCACGAGCTGATGGTCCCGGGGACCGGCGACTACCACGCGCTGCCGGGACGCGACAACGCGCAGATGCTGGTCCGCAACGCCGGCGGCATCGAGCTCCTGTCGAACATCTGCCGCCACCGCCAGGCGATGATGTTCAAGGGCAGGGGCAACGCGCCCGCCATCGTCTGCCCGATCCACCGCTGGACCTACGACCTCAGGGGCGAGCTGCTCGGCGCGCCGCACTTCGCGGACAAGCCGTGCCTGAACCTCGGCCGCACGCCGATCCGGAACTGGAACGGCCTGCTGTTCGACGGGCCGCGCGACGTCGCGAAGGACCTCGCGGGCCTCACGACGCGCGAGCTCGACTTCTCGGGCTACGTGCTCGACCGCGTCGACCTGCACGAGTGCCGCTACAACTGGAAGACGTTCATCGAGGTCTACCTCGAGGACTACCACGTCGGGCCGTTCCACCCGGGGCTGGGCAAGTTCGTCACCTGCGAGGACCTCCGGTGGGAGTTCGCGCCGTGGGCGTCGCTGCAGACGGTCGGCATCAACGCCGGGCTCGCGAAGGCGGGCACGAGGACCTACGAGCGCTGGCACAGGGCCGTGCTCGACTTCTACCGCGGGGAGACGCCCCCGCACGGCGCGATCTGGCTCACCTACTATCCGAACGTGATGGTCGAGTGGTACCCGCACGTGCTCGTGATCAGCACGCTCTACCCGAAGGCGCCCGACCGGACGCTCAACGTCATCGAGTTCTACTATCCGGAGGAGATCGCGCTGTTCGAGCGCGAGTTCGTCGAGGCGGAGCAGGCGGCCTACCACGAGACCGCGATCGAGGACGACGAGATCGCCGAGCGCATGGACGCCGGCCGCCGGGCGCTCGTCGCGCAGGGCCGCAACGAGATCGGGCCCTACCAGTCGCCGATGGAAGACGGCATGCAGCACTTCCACGAGTTCTACCGGCGCGAGATGGACGGGCTCCTCGAGGAGTGAGGCGCGAGCGGCGGGCGGGACTCGCGCCGATACGCGGCCTGTAGCAGAATGCACGTTTCCGGGGGCGGGATCCGCGAGGCTCCCGCCCTCGTCGATTCGACGTGCGCGTCGGCCCCGGCGCGCCGCACGCCCACCTCCGCGCGCTCCGCACCCGTCGCCATGCAGTCGCTCTGGATGCTCGTCGCCGGCCTCGCATTCGCGCTGATGGGCGTGTTCGTGAAGATCGCGAGCCCGCACTTCACGACCGCCGAGCTCGTGTTCTGGCGCTCGGTCGTCCAGATCGCGGTCGCGTGGTCGATGCTGCGCCATGCCGGCGTGCCGGTCCGCACGCCGCGGCTCGGCATGCACGTCCACCGCGGCGTCGCCGGCTTCGTCTCGCTGTTCATGTTCTTCTACGCGCTCGCCACGCTCCCGGTCGCGACCGCGATGACGCTCAACTACTCGTCGCCGCTGTTCCTCGCGATCCTGCTCGCGGCGCTCGCGCGCGAGCGGCCGGACGCGAAGCTCGTCGGCACCGTCCTGCTCGGGTTCGCGGGCGTCGTGCTGCTGCTGCAGCCGACGTTCGCCGCCGACCAGTGGTGGCCCGGCCTCATCGGTCTCGCGTCGGGCGCGATCTCGGCGGTCGCGTACTGGAACGTGCGCGAGCTCGTTCGCGCGAAGGAGCCGGAGGCGCGCGTCGTGTACTACTTCGGCGTGTTCGCGTTCGCCGGCTCGCTCGTCTGGATGGCGCCGCAGCGCTGGCAGGCGCCCGGCGCCGGCACCTGGTGGATGCTCGCGGGCGTCGGCGGGCTGGGCGCGCTGGGCCAGCTCGCGATGACGCGCGCGTACGGCCAGGGGTCGACGCTCGTGACCGCCGCGCTGTCGTACAGCGGCATCGTGTTCTCAAGCGCGATCGGCATCGCGTGGTTCGGCGACCTGCTGTCGTGGCCCGCGTGGATCGGCATCGCGCTCATCGTCGCCGCGGGCATCCTCGCGGTGCAGCTGCGTCCCGACCGGCGCGAGGATGCCGCGTCGCCGGTGACCAACGACTGAGGAGGAACCCGTGTACCGGACGCTCGTCGACCCCGCCACGCTCGCGCTGCACCTCGACGACCCGCGCTGGGTCGTGATCGACGCGCGCCACGACCTCCTGCAGCCGTCCTGGGGCGAGACGGAGTACAGGGAGGAGCACATCCCCGGCGCGCGGTTCCTGCACCTCGATCGCGACCTTTCCGCGCCGAGAACCGGCCGCAACGGGCGCCACCCGTTGCCGACGCCTTCCGCGGCCGCCGCGACGTTCGGCGCGGCCGGCATCGACGAGAGCAGGCAGGTCGTCGTCTACGACCAGAACCAGGGCGCGTTCGCGGCGCGTTGCTGGTGGATGCTGCGCTGGCTCGGTCACGACGCGGTCGCCGTGCTCGACGGCGGCTGGGACCGCTGGATGCGCGAGCAGCGGCCGATCAGCAACGCAATTCGTCCCGCCGTTCCGACCACGTTCCGCATCCGCGCCGCGCAGCCCGTCGCCGGCGCGGACGACGTCCTCGCGAACGTGGCGCGCGGCGCGCGGCTGGTGCTCGACGCGCGCTCGCCCGAACGGTTCCGCGGCGAGACCGAGCCGTTCGACCCGGTCGCGGGTCGCGTGCCGGGCGCGGCCAACCGGCCGGTCGCGCGCAACCTCGCGAAGGACGGGACGTTCAAGCCCGCGGACGAGCTGCGCGCCGAGCTCGCCGGGTTGCTCGGCTCGCGCGACGCCGGGGAGGTGATCCACATGTGCGGCAGCGGCGTGACCGCGTGCCACAACATGCTGGCGATGGAGATCGCCGGGCTGCCGGCCGGCACGCTCTACGCCGGCTCCTGGAGCGAATGGTGCGCCGACCCGTCGCGCCCCGTCGCCACCGGCGCCTGAACGCTCACGCGCTCGTGGACCAGCCCGCGACCTCGCGGTAGCGCGGTCCCTCGGACAGGAGTCGCGACGACATCAGCACGACGTGGTCGACGGTCCACGCGATCGGCGGCTCGATCGGGCCGTCGACGAGCCGCGCGCAGCGCCTGGCGAGCGTGACGTGCGGCCGCCACGGCCGTGCCTCGGTAGCCACGCCCCGGTCGGACAGCGCGCGGACGAGGTCGCGGTTCGCGCGCGAGAGCGCCGGAGGCACGCGCGACGGCGCGGCCCACGCGATCCCGGCGCGCGCGAACGAGCCCGCCGTGTCCAGGCTCACCTCGACCGACGGCCACGCCACCGAGTCGCCGGCCGCGCGGATGCCCGCAACGGTCGCGGCGGCGACGGTCCCGACGAACACGATCGTCAGGTGCAGCGTGGCGGCGGCGCTCGCGCGTCCCCCCGACGCGTGCGCCATCGAGCGCGCGAGCGCGCCGAGCCGCTCGCGCGCCGCATCGTCGGGCACGATCGCGAAGAAGAGCCGCGTCGTCGAGTCGTCGGGGTCGAGGGTCATCGCCGGCGGGTCCGGGAGCGCCGCGGATGCGGGGGCGCGGCGCGAGCGGTAGCATAGCCGCTCGCCAACGGAGGCACACCATGCAGCGACTGGAAGGCCGCGTCGCCGTCGTCACCGGCGCCGCGCAGGGAATCGGGCTCGCGATCGCGGCCCGGCTGGTCGAGGAAGGCGCGAGCGTGATGCTGTGCGACCTGGAGGCGGCGCGCGCGGCCGAGGCGGCACGAGGCATCGATGCCACGGGTGAACGCACGCGCGTCCACGCGGGCGACGTCTCGAGGAAGTCGACCGCGACCTCGCTCGTCGACGCGACGGTCGGGGCCTTCGGCCGGATCGACATCCTCGTCAACAACGCGGGCATCACGCACGCGGCCGAGTTTCTCGACCTCGACGAGGCGGACTTCGACCGCGTGCTCGCGGTCAACCTGAAGTCGATGTTCCTGTGCGGGCAGGCGGTGGCGCGGCGCATGGTCGCGCAGGGAACGGGCGGTGCGATCGTCAACATGTCGTCGGTCAACGCGGTGCTCGCGATCCCGAACCAGGTGCCCTACGTCGTCAGCAAGGGCGGCATCAACCAGTTGACCAGGGTGATGGCGCTCTCGCTCGCACCGCACGGCATCCGCGTCAACGCCATCGGTCCGGGAACGATCGCGACCGAAATGGCGAAGCAGGCCGTGCTCGGAAGCGAGGAGGCGAAGCGCAGGATCCTGTCGCGCACGCCGCTGGGCCGGCTCGGCGAGCCCTCGGAAGTCGCCGCGGTCGCCGCCTTCCTCGCCTCCGACGACGCGTCCTACCTCACCGGCCAGACGATCTACCCGGACGGCGGCCGGCTCGGCCTCAACTACACGGTCGCGGTCCCCTGACGCGGCGTTCGCGCGAGCGGCCATCCGCCGAGCTCGCGGAATCCGCCGCCGCGAAGCTCGGGTCCCGACGCCGCGAGCGAGAGTCGCTCGACCCGCCAGGCGATCGACGCGACTCCGCCAACGTGCGCCCGACGCGCGCACTCGCGCGCCAGGACCACGTGCGGCCGGAACATCCGAGGCTCCGCGTCGAGGCCCGCGCCGCGCAGCGCGTCGACCACGGCGTCGTGCAGCGCGCGCAACGACGCGGGCATGCCGTCCGGCGCGAACCACGCGGTCCGGTACGAAGACCCGCCGACGCGCTCGAGCGTGAGCGCGAACGGGGAAACCGCGGCGGCGGCGCGCTCGCCCGCGTCGCGCAACGCGGGCCAGTGCGGCTCTCCGACGCCGTCGACCGACGCGAGCGCGACCCCCCACTCGACGTCCGCCGACACGCGCCCGAGCGCGTCGTTCGCGACCTCGCGCGCGAGCCGCGCCAGAGCCGTGCGCGCCTGCGCGTCGGGGCGCAGCACGAACGACACGCGCGTGGCGGCCGACCTCGGCGGCGGCGGGCTCATGCGGGGGGCGCGGGGGTGCGCGGGGCTGCCGGCACGCCGGCGACGCGGCAATCGGTCATCGTGCGCGAATGATACCGGCGACGCGACGGCCTGATGCTCGCCGCCGCACACGGCGCTGCACCTCGCGAGCGCGACGAAGCTCGTCGCCGTGGAGCCCGATGACGCCCTGCGCCGGAACTCGCGGCAAAAAAAACCGCGCCCGGTCGGGGCGCGGCTTCCTGCAGCAGCGGGCGCGGGTTACGCGTTCGCGGCCTTCTTCTCGAAGAACTGCTCGTCCTCGGTCGAGTGCTTGAGCGCGGTGGTCGACGACTGCGTGCCCTGCACCGTCGTCGTGACCGCGTCGAAGTACCCGGTGCCGACCTCGCGCTGGTGCTTGACCGCGGTGAAGCCCTTGTCGGCGGCGGCGAACTCGGCTTCCTGCATCTCGACGAAGGCGCCCATGCCGTTTCGCGCGTAGCCGTGGGCGAGGTTGAACATCGAGTAGTTGAGGCTGTGGAAGCCCGCCAGCGTGATGAACTGGAACTTGTAGCCCATCGCGCCCAGCTCGCGCTGGAAGCGCGCGATCGTCGCGTCGTCGAGGTTCTTCTTCCAGTTGAACGACGGCGAGCAGTTGTAGGCGAGCATCTTGCCGGGGAACTTCGCCTGGATCGCCTCGGCGAACGCCTTCGCGAACTCGAGGTCCGGCTTGCCGGTCTCGCACCAGATGAGATCCGCGTACGCCGCGTAGGCGAGGCCGCGCGAGACCGCCTGGTCGAGCCCGTTGCGCGTCCGGTAGAAACCCTCGACCGTCCGCTCGCCGGTCAGGAACGGCCTGTCCGTCTCGTCGACGTCGGAGGTGACGAGGTCGGCGGCTTCCGCGTCGGTGCGCGCGAGCAGGATCGTCGGCACGCCGAGGCAGTCGGCCGCGAGGCGCGCGGCGACGAGCTTCTCGACCGCCTCGCGCGTGGGCACGAGCACCTTGCCGCCCATGTGGCCGCACTTCTTGACCGACGCGAGCTGGTCCTCGAAGTGGACGCCCGCGGCGCCCGCCTCGATCATCGACTTCATCAGCTCGAAGGCGTTCAGCACGCCGCCGAAGCCGGCTTCCGCATCGGCGACGATCGGCGCGAAGTAGTCGACGTCGCCCCTGCCCTCCATGTGCTGGATCTGGTCGGCGCGCTGGAACGTGTTGTTGATGCGCTTGACCACCATCGGCACCGAGTTCGCCGGGTAGAGCGACTGGTCCGGGTACATCTCGCCCGCGATGTTCGCGTCGGCGGCCACCTGCCAGCCGGACAGGTAGACCGCCTTCAGCCCGGCCTTCACCTGCTGCAGCGCCTGGTTGCCGGTCAACGCGCCGAGCGTGGGAACGAACGGCTCGTCGTTCAGCATCTTCCAGAGCTTCTCGGCGCCGCGCCGGGCAATCGTGTGCTCGATGTGGATCGAGCCGCGCAGGCGCACGACGTCGTCCGCCGAGTAGCCGCGCCGGATGCCCTTCCAGCGCGAGTTTTCCGCCCAGTCCTTCCTGAGCCGTGCCGCTTCGAGGTCGTAGTTCATGGTCGTTCTCCCATCGTGTCGTCGGACCTCGCCCGTCCCCAGGGGGAGACGGGCGTGGATTCGGTGGGACGGCCCGTTCCTCGCGGGACGGGTCGCCACCACGCGGTGACGCCGGACGCAGCCCCAGGCTGCGGACGGGTCACGCCACGTCACCGCGGGGGATCGCCCTCGCGGCGTGGCGGGCATGGGACGGGGTAACGAAGCCAGCCCTATCTGCCGGCCGCCGCGCCGTTTCGCGCAACGACCGTTCGTGACGTGAATACGCTACCAAAGGATGGCGCGGGTGCGCAAGGTCTTTTGCGCAGTGCACTACTAAAAAAACAACACCAATTCAATGCATAAGAACTCAATTCCGTCTGGTGGAATGACTGGCGGGCTCTCTTCGCCACAAGCTGCTGCGCCGCGGACGCGGCGTCGCCGCTCTGTCGGCGTGCAGCCGCGAGCTTCGATGCTAACCCCATGTTTATTCACACCCGACCCGGAACCACGCGGATCCGGTGCGCGGGGCGCCGCATTTCCACTCCGTGGCAAAGTTTTTCGCGACCCGCACGGGGCGCCGCGTCAGCGCCAGGCAAGCCGGTGGCGGTCGCCGCGCGCCGGGACCTCGACCGAGGGCCAGCGCAGGCGCTCGCGCACGAGTTCGGCGAACAGGACCGAGGTCTCGCGCTCGCCGTGCACGACGAACACGCGCGAGGGCGCCGATTCGAAGCCGCCCAGCCAGCCCAGCAGTCCCGCCTGGTCGGCATGCGCCGACAGGCCGCCGATCGTGTGCACGGACGCGCGCACCGGCACCGACTCGCGGAACAGGCGCACCTCTCGGGCGCCTTCGACCAGCGCGCGGCCGAGCGTGCCGCGCGCCTGGAACCCCACGAACACGACCGCGCACTCCTCGCGCGGCAGGTTGTGGCGCAGGTGGTGCCGCACGCGCCCCGCGTCGCACATGCCGCTCGCCGAGACGATCACAGCGCCGCTCCGCACCTCGTTGATCCGCATCGAGTCCTGCGGCGACTCGGTGAACAGCACGCGCATGCGGTCCGGGTGGGCGGCCTGCCACGCGGCGAGGTCGCGCGTCTGGCGGTCGAGCAGCGGCGCGTAACGTGCCGTGATCCCGGTGGCCGCCGTCGCGAGAGGCGAGTCGACGAACACGGTGAGGGGCGGCACGCGCCCGGCGTGCGCTAGCTCGGCGAACACGTGCAGCATCTCCTGCGTGCGGCCGACCGCGAACGCGGGCACCACGACGTTGCCGCGCGGCAGCGTCTTCGTGAGCACCGCCGCGACCTCGTCGAGCGTCGACTCGAGCGAGCGATGCTGGCGGTTGCCGTAGGTCGACTCGACCACGAGCGCGTCCGCGCGCGGCACCCGCGTCGGGTCGGGCAGCACCGGCCGTCCGGGCTGGCCGAGGTCGCCCGAGAACACGATTCGCCGCGCACCCGGGCCATCGGAAAGGTCGAGCTCGACGATGGCCGAGCCGAGGATGTGGCCGGCGTCGCGGAACGTGAACACGATGCCGGGCGCCGCGACGTGGCGCACGTCGTAATGCACCCCGTGCAGCTGACGCAACGCCGCCTGCGCATCGGCGAGCGTGTACAGCGGCTCGTCTCCGTTCGTCGGCGTGGCGCGGCGTGCGCGCGGCCGCGCCGCGCGCGGTCCCGCCTCGCGACGCTCGCGCTGCCACGCGGCGTTGGACTCCTGGATGTGCGCCGAGTCGGGCAGCATCACGCCAAGCAGGTCGCAGGTGGCCGGTGTCGCGTGGACCGGTCCCCGGTAGCCGCGGCGCACGAGCAGCGGCAGCAGCCCCGAATGGTCGATGTGCGCATGCGTGAGGACGACGAAATCGAGCTCACGCGGATCGAAGGCCAGCGCCGCCGCGTTCTTCTCGTCGCTGTCCTGCCCCTGGAACATCCCGCAGTCGACCAGGAAGCGCCGCGCTTGCGTCTCGACCAGGAACGAGCTTCCGGTGACCTCGCCCGACGCCCCGAGAAACGTGAGCGTCGCCTCGACGCCCTCTTCCGTCGCGGCGCGCTTCGCCATGGCCTTCGGCGCCGACCGGCGAGCACTGGCGCGGGCGCTCACGTCGCCGCCCCGCGCCACACCGCTGTCCATGGCGGCATGGCGTCCCGCTGCGCGCGAATCGCGCGGGCGACGCCGGCCGCCACCTCGGGGACGGTCGCTCGATCACACGGGTGGTCTGGCCAATCCGGCATTTCGAACAAGGGCATATCGCTCGGATGACAGGAAAGCTATCCTACGTCATCCGCAGGGCAACCCGGTCCGCGGCTGTCTTTGGAGGAGACATACCGATGCGAAACCTGATCACAGCGATGGCGCTGGTCGCCGCGGCCGCGCCTGCGATTGCCCAGGCGCCCGATGCCGCGCTCGCGCGGAACCTCGCCGCGACCTGCGCCAACTGCCACGGCACCAACGGCATGACCCAGGGCACCGACGTCGAGCCGCTCGCCGGCAAGCCGAAGGACGAGCTCGTGCGCAAGGTGCAGGAGTTCAAGCAGGGCAAGAAGCCCGGGACGATCATGCCGCAGCTCGCGAAGGGCCTTACCGACGCGCAGATCGAGCTGATGGCGGGCTGGTTCGCCGCGCAACCGGCGAAGTGAGGAGACGGCCATGACGATGCAAAGACGTGAATTCCTGCTCGCCGCCGGCGCGGCCGCGGGCGCGGCCATGCTGCCCGGATGCGCGACGATGGGCGGCGCCTCCGCGGGCAAGGTGGTGGTGGTGGGCGGCGGCTACGCCGGCGCGACCTGCGCGAAGTACCTGCGGATGTGGAGCAACGGCACCGTGGGCGTGACGCTGATCGAGCCGCGCGAAGCGTTCGTCTCGTGCCCGATCTCGAACCTCGTGATCGGCGGGAGCAAGTCGATCGCCGACGTGACGGTCCCCTACGACAGCCTCTCGCGCCGCTGGGGCGTGAACGTCGTGCGCGACACGGCGACCGGCATCGACGTCGACAAGCGCACCGTCACGACGGCGGGCGGAAGGACGTTCGCGTACGACCGGCTCGTGCTCGCGCCGGGCATCGAGTTCATGTGGGACGCGATCCCGTCGTACCGGGCGAACCCGGAGCGCGCCATCGAGATCGCCCCGCACTCGTGGCAGGCCGGCCCGCAGACGGTGCTCCTGCGCCGCCAGCTCGAGTCGATGCGCGACGGCGGTGTCTACGCGATCTCGATCCCGGTCGCGCCGTACCGGTGCCCGCCCGGACCCTACGAGCGGGCCTGCCAGGTCGCGTGGTACTTCAAGCGGGCGAAGCCGAGGTCGAAGGTGCTGGTGCTCGACGGCAATCCCGACGTCACGTCGAAGGCCGGCCTGTTCAAGAAGGCGTGGAACGAGGAGTACCGGGGCCTCGTCGAGTACCGCCCGAACCACGTGCTGACCGACGTCGACCTCGCGACGCGGACGGCGAAGTTCGAGACCGCCGACGACGTGAAGGCCGACGTGCTCAACGTCGTCCCGCCGCATCGCGCCGGCGGCATCGCGCGCGCAGCGAACGTGATCACCGCGAACAACCGCTGGTGCGAGGTCGACTTCCTGTCGTACGAGTCGGTCCGCGGCAAGGGCGTCCACGTGCTCGGCGACGCGATCCAGATCGCGCCCGGGATGCCGAAGTCCGGCCACATGGCGAACAGCCAGGCCAAGGTCGCCGCGGCCGCGATCCTGCAGCAACTCGGCGGGCAGGCGCCGAGCGCGACGCCGATGCTGACCAACACCTGCTACAGCTTCATCACCGACAAGGACGTCGTGCACGTCACCTCGGTGCACCAGTACGACCGCGACAAGAAGACGATGCTCGCCGTGCCGGGCTCGGGCGGCGTGTCGCCCGCGATGAACGAGCTGGAGGGCCGCTTCGCGATGAGCTGGGCGCGGAACATCTGGGCCGACACGCTCGGGTGACGGCACGGCGGCGCGGCGCCGACCATGCCGCGCGAAGGACCGGGCCGGGGGCGCCGAAAGGCGCCCCCGCTTCGTCGTGCCCGGCGCGACGCGGGAACGCGGACCGGTCCCGTTGTCCTTGCGGCCGCCGGCGAAAAAAAAACGCGGCGCGCAAGCGCGCCGCGTCCGTTGCGTCCCGGCGGATCGTCAGGCGACGGGCTCGGGCTCGGGAGTTTCCTCGAACACGAGGCGCACCTTCTCGTCCGGCGCGAGGTCGATCGTCACCTTGCCGCCGTTCGCGAGCCGGCCGAACAGCAGCTCGTCGGCGAGCGACTTTCGGATCAGGTCCTGGATCAGGCGCGCCATCGGGCGCGCGCCCATCTTCGGGTCGAAGCCCTTCTTCGCGAGGTGGGCCTTGAGCGCCGGCGTGAAGGCCGGCTCGACCTTGCGCTCGTGCAGCTGCTGCTCGAGCTCGAGCAGGAACTTGTCGACGACGCGCAGGATCACGTCGTGGTCGAGCGAGCGGAACGAGATGATGGCGTCGAGCCGGTTGCGGAACTCCGGCGTGAACAGGCGCCTTATCTCGACCATCTCGTCGCCGGCCTCGTTCGACGTCGTGAAGCCGATCGTGCCCTTCGCCAGCTCGGCCGCGCCCGCGTTCGTCGTCATGATGATCGTGACGTTGCGGAAGTCGGCCTTGCGCCCGTTGTTGTCGGTCAGCGTGCCGTGGTCCATCACCTGCAGGAGGATGTTGTAGATGTCCGGGTGCGCCTTCTCGATCTCGTCGAGCAGCAGCACGCTGTACGGGTGCTTGGTCACCGCCTCGGTCAGCTGCCCGCCCTGGTCGAAGCCGACGTAGCCCGGCGGCGCGCCGATCAGGCGGGAGACCGCGTGGCGCTCCATGTACTCGGACATGTCGAAGCGGATCAGCTCGACGCCGAGGCAGTAGGCGAGCTGCTTCGCGACCTCGGTCTTGCCGACGCCGGTCGGGCCCGAGAACAGGAAGTTGCCGATCGGCTTGCCCGGGTTGCCGAGCCCCGAGCGCGCCATCCGGATCGCCGCGGCGAGCGCGTCGATCGCCGGGTCCTGGCCGAACACGACGTTCTTCAGGTCGCGGTCGATCGTGCGCAGCGCGTTGCGGTCGTCGGACGAGACGTTCTTCGCCGGGATGCGCGCGATCTTCGCGACGATCTCCTCGACGTCGGACTTGCCGATCACCTTCTTCTGCCTCGACTTCGGCAGGATCTTCTGCGCGGCGCCGGCCTCGTCGATGACGTCGATCGCCTTGTCGGGCAGATGGCGGTCGTTGATGTAGCGCGCCGCGAGCTCCGCGGCGCTCGTGATCGCGGCCGGCGAGTACTTGACGCCGTGGTGCTGCTCGAAGCGGCTCTTGAGCCCCTTGAGGATCTCGATCGTCTCGGCGACCGACGGCTCGGGCACGTCGATCTTCTGGAAGCGCCGCGACAGCGCGTGGTCCTTCTCGAAGATCTGCCGGTACTCGGTGTAGGTGGTCGCGCCGATGCACTTCAGCGTGCCCTGCGAGAGCGCGGGCTTGAGCAGGTTCGACGCGTCGAGCGTGCCGCCCGACGCGGCGCCCGCGCCGATGATCGTGTGGATCTCGTCGATGAACAGGATCGACTTCGGGTTGTCGGCGAGCTGCTTCAGCACCGCCTTCAGGCGCTGCTCGAAGTCGCCGCGGTACTTGGTGCCGGCGAGCAGCGCGCCCATGTCGAGCGCGTAGACCTGGTGCTCGAAGAGCATCTCGGGCACCTCGCCCTCGTTGATCCGGCGCGCCAGCCCCTCGGCGATCGCGGTCTTGCCGACGCCGGCCTCGCCGACCAGCAGCGGGTTGTTCTTGCGCCGCCGGCAGAGCACCTGCACGACGCGCTCGAGCTCGTTGTCGCGCCCGATCAGCGGGTCGAGCTTGCCGTTCCGCGCGAGCTGGTTCAGGCAGATCGTGTAGTTGTCGAGCGCGCCCTGCGACTCGCCGCCGCCCTCGCCATCCTCCTTCTGCTCGGCCTTCTCCTCCTTCTTCTGCGGCGTCTTGGTGATGCCGTGCGCGATGTAGTTGACGACGTCCAGGCGCGTCACGCCGCGCTGGTTCAGGAAGTAGACCGCGTGCGACTCCTTCTCGCCGAAGATCGCGACGAGCACGTTCGCCCCGGTGACCTCCTTCTTGCCGGACGACTGGACGTGCAGGATCGCGCGCTGGATGACCCGCTGGAAGCCCTGCGTGGGCTGCGTGTCGGCGTCCGAGTGCGCGGACAGCCGCGGCGTGTGCTCGGCGATGAAGTCGTTGAGCACGCCACGCAGTTCCTCGAGGTCGACGCCGCAGGCCTTCAGCACCTCGGCCGCCGACGGATTGTCGAGCATGGCGAGCAGCAGGTGCTCGACCGTGATGAACTCGTGCTGCTTCTGCCTGGCCTCGACGAAGGCCATGTGAAGGGAAACTTCCAGTTCCTGCGCGATCATTGCCTGACTCCGACTCCGGTGAACCCCGCCGGAACCCGCGCCGGCTCGCTGTCCCCCTTAACGCTCAGATCTCCTCCATCGTGCACTGCAGCGGGTGCTGGTACTTGCGCGCGAGGCCGATCACCTGGTCGACCTTCGCCGCCGCCACTTCCCGCGTGTACGTCCCGCACACGCCCATTCCTTCGCGATGCACCTGCAGCATCACCCTCGTGGCCCGTTCCCGGCTCATGGCGAACACAGTCTGAAGGACGACGACGACAAAGTCCATCGGCGTGTAGTCGTCGTTCAGCAGGAGTACCTTGTACAGCGGCGGCGGCTTGGTCTTGACCTTCTCGGCCTCGAGGAGGCCGCCCTGCCGCTCCTGGTTGGCCATCGCCGACGGAACCATGGGGGAAATGGGGGTTATGTTTGATGATTGCAACAGTTTTATCAAGGGGACGCCCCGCGCCGCGCACGCTCCTTGACGCCCGTGGTCCGGCGCGCGTACAACACATTCCGTTTGGCTCCGGGCAGGCAATTGCCGGAGAGCGGCCGCCCGTCCCGTGCTCAGGCCCGTCCTGCGCCGGTCCTGGGGACCGCGCCCGCCGACCAAGCGCCCGTTCGTCTTTTCGAGAGGTACACGCAATATGCCTACCGGCACTGTGAAGTGGTTCAACGACGCCAAGGGGTTCGGATTCATCACGCCGGACGGCGGCGGCGAGGACCTGTTCGCCCATTTTTCCGCCATCAACATGCAGGGCTTCAAGTCGCTCAAGGAAGGCCAGAAGGTGAGCTTCGAGGTCACCCAGGGCCCGAAGGGCAAGCAGGCGTCCAACATCCAGGCCGTCTGAACCGTCCCGGCCGCTGGCGCCGGGGCACGCACGAAGGCCCGCCTCGCGCGGGCCTTCGTCGTTCCGGCGCACGCAACCTCGCGCGGCGCCCGCCAGCGAAAGAGCCCGCCGGCGGCGGGCCCCGTTCCGTTGCGCCGCGAACGGCTTGTGGATTACATCTGCGCGATCATCGCCTGGCCGAAGCCGGAGCACGACACCTGCGTCGCGCCGGGCAACAGGCGCGCGAAGTCGTAGGTCACCGTCTTCGCGAGGATCGCCTTCTCCATCGACGACACGATCAGCGCGGCGGCCTCCTTCCAGCCCATGTGGATCAGCATCATCTCCGCGGACAGGATTTCCGAGCCCGGGTTCACGTAATCCTTGCCGGCGTACTTGGGTGCCGTGCCGTGCGTCGCCTCGAACATCGCGACCGAGTCCGAGAGGTTCGCGCCCGGCGCGATGCCGATCCCGCCGACCTGCGCCGCCAGCGCGTCGCTGATGTAGTCGCCGTTGAGGTTCAGCGTCGCGATCACGCTGTACTCGGCCGGCCGCAGCAGGATCTGCTGCAGGAACGCGTCGGCGATCATGTCCTTGACGACGATGTCGCGCCCGGTCCGGGGATTCCTGAACGACATCCACGGCCCGCCGTCGAGCGGCTTCGCGCCGAACTCGCGCTCGGCGAGCGCGTAGCCCCAGTCGCGGAACGCGCCCTCGGTGAACTTCATGATGTTGCCCTTGTGCACCAGCGTCATCGACGGCTTGTCGTTGTCGATCGTGTACTGGATCGCCTTGCGGACCAGCCGCTCGGTGCCTTCCCGCGACACCGGCTTGATGCCGATGCCCGACGTCGCCGGGAAGCGGATCTTCCTGACGCCCATCTCGCGGACGAGGAATTCGATCACCTTCTTCGCCCCCGCGGACTCGGCCTCCCACTCGATGCCCGCGTAGATGTCCTCGGCGTTCTCGCGGAAGATCACCATGTCGGTCTTCTCCGGCTCCTTGACCGGCGAGGGCACGCCCTTGAAGTAGCGCACCGGCCGCAGGCAGACGTACAGATCGAGTTCCTGGCGCAGCGCGACGTTGAGCGAGCGGATGCCGCCGCCGACCGGCGTGGTCAGCGGCCCCTTGATCGACACGACGTAATCCCTGAGGATCGCGAGCGTCTCGTCGGGCAGCCAGACATCCGGGCCGTAGACCTTCGTCGACTTCTCGCCGGCGTAGATCTCCATCCAGTGGATCCTGCGCTTGCCGCCATAGGCCTTCGCGACGGCGGCGTCGACGACCTTGATCATGACCGGCGTGATGTCGAAGCCGGTGCCGTCGCCCTCGATGTAGGGGATGATCGGGTGGTCGGGGACGGTGAGGCTGTAATCCTTGTTGACGGTGATCTTCGTGCCGCCGGCGGGAACCTTGACGTGCTGGAACATGCTGGGGGGTCTCCTGAGGTGTCTCCGCGCCGTGAATCCCGTGACCCGACCAGGGTCGGGGCGCCCGCGATCCCACACTGCCGTCCGGGCGAGCCGCGGTCCGGGGCAGCGGGCGCCGGTGCGGCAACAAAGCCGTTAATTATCCGCGATTTCCACGTTGCTGCCCATCCTGCCATGTCCGGCGCGCGCGTTCTTCGACCTCGATCAATCCCCTGCGCCGGGCGGACGACCGTCGTGCTGCTCAACAAGCCGTACGGCGTGCTGTGCCAGTTCACCTCGTCCGAAGGGCGCCCGACGCTCGCCGCGTACCTCGACCGTCCCGGCGTCTATCCGGCCGGACGGCTCGACGCCGACAGTGAGGGGCTGGTCGTCCTCACCGCCGACGGGGCGCTGCAGGCCCGCATCACCGACCCGGGCCAAAAGCTGCCGAAGACCTACTGGGTCGAGGTCGAGGGCGAGCCCGGCGACGACGCGATCGCGGCGCTCGCGCGTGGCGTGGAACTGCGCGAGGGTCCGACGCTGCCGGCGCAGGCGCGCCGTGTCGACCCGCCCCGGCTGTGGCCCCGCGACCCGCCTATCCGGGTGCGCCGGTCGATCCCGACGGCCTGGCTCGAGTTGACGCTCGTCGAGGGCCGCAACCGGCAGGTCCGCCGGATGACCGCGGCGGTCGGGCTGCCGACACTGCGCCTGGTGCGCCGCTCGGTCGGTCCCTGGTCGCTCGGCAGGCTCGGCCCGGGCGAGTGGCGCGAGGAAGCGGTCGATCCCCGCGTGCTATCATCCGGCCCCGCTCCGGCAGCTTCCGCTCCCGCTTCGCGCAGCATTCCGCGCGACGCGCGCCGCCTCCCGAAATCCCGATGATCCGCCGCCTGATCGCACGCTTCTGGCCCGGCCGGTCGTCGGGCGACCCCGTCGTCGTTCGCGCGGACGAGCATCCGGTCCGGCGCGACCAGGTGAGCTATGGCGCCCGCACCGTCACGCGACGGCTCCAGGACGCCGGCTTCAAGGCGTTCGTCGTGGGCGGCGCCGTCCGCGACCTCCTCCTCGGCCTCGAGCCCAAGGACTTCGACATCGCGACCAACGCGACGCCGGAGCAGGTCAAGCCGCTGTTTCGCCGCGCCTACGTCATCGGGCGCCGCTTCCGGCTCGTCCACGTCCACGTCGGCAACGAGGTGATCGAGGTGTCGACGTTCCGCGCGCCGCAGAAGGCGGACGAGGCGACCGACGAGCACGGCCGCCTCCTCACCGACAACGTGTACGGCACGCAGGCCGAGGACGCCGCGCGCCGCGACTTCACGATCAACGCGCTCTACTTCGACCCGGCGACCGAGGAGGTGTGGGACTACGTGGGCGGCGTCGCGGACGTCCGCGCGCGTCGGCTCAGGCTGATCGGCCCGCCGACGACGCGTTTCCGCGAGGACCCGGTGCGGATGCTGCGCGCGGTGCGGCTAGCCGCCAAGGTCGGCGTCACGATCGACAAGCGCACGGCCGCGCCGATCCCGAAGCTCGCGCCGCTGATGGCGAACGTGCCGCCGGCGAGACTGTTCGACGAGATGCAGAAGCTGCTGCTCTCCGGGCACGCGACCGAGACGCTGAAGTCGCTGCGCGCGCACGGCCTGTCGCACGGCCTGCTGCCGCTGCTCGACATGATCCTCGAGCAGCCGATGGGGCAGAAGTTCATCGACGTCGCACTCGCGCACACCGACCGGCGCGTGCGCGAGGAGATGGGCGTGTCGCCCGCGTTCCTGTTCGCGACCCTCCTGTGGCACGAAGTGCTCGCCAACTGGAACGCCGCCAAGGCGAAGGGCGGCAAGCCGCTGCCGGCGCTGTTCGACGCGATGGACCGCGTGCTCGAGCAGCAGGCCGAGCGCATCGCGATCCCGCGACGCTTCGAGGCGACGATCAAGGAGATCTGGTCGCTGCAGCCGCGCTTCGAGCAGCGCGCGGGCGTACGCCCGAACCGGCTCCTCGAGCACCCGCGTTTCCGCGCCGCCTACGACTTCCTCGCCATCCGCGGCGAGAGCGGCGAGGTCCCGGGCTCGCTCGTCGACTGGTGGACGCGTTTCCAGGACGTCTCGCCCGACGAGCGCGCGGCGATGCTCAAGCCCGACGAGGCGCCGAAAAAGCGGCGGCGCTCACGCGGACGCGGACGCCGCGCCGCGGAAGCGGGCGACGCGCCGCCGCCGGACGCCGACGCCCCGACGGGTCGATGATCGCCGCCGGGCTGATGCACCGGCGACCGAAGGGCCGCCCCGAGGTCGCCGCGCCCCCCGGGGGGAGGCGCGCGAAGCGCGCTTCGGGGGGAAGTCACTGCGGCGCCCGTTGCCAACTCCATGGGAAGCGGGAGCGAGAAGCCCGCGCGGCGGCGAGCGCCCGGGAGGCCGCTCATTAGCCGGGCGCTCGTCGGGCTGGGGAGCAACCTCGCCCATCCGCGCCGGCAGATCGCGCGCGCGCTGCGCGCGCTCGCGCGCCTGCCCCGCACCCGCGTCGTCGACGCCTCGCCGAACTACGTCTCCGCGCCGGTGGGCACGCGAGGCCCGCAGCCCGACTATGTCAACGCGGTGGCGCGACTCGAGACGGCGCTCGGGCCGCGCGCGCTGCTTTCGCGCTTGCTCGCGATCGAGCGCCGGCAGCACCGCCGTCGCGACCCCTCCGGCCCGCCGAAGGCGCCGCGGACGCTCGACCTCGATTTGCTACTATTCGACCGCCGCCGCATTCACGCACCGGGGCTCGTCGTTCCGCATCCGCGCATGCACGAGCGGGCGTTCGTGCTGAAGCCGCTCTCCGACGTCGCGCCCGTCGCGACGATTCCCGGACGGGGCCTCGCGCGACGCGCGCTCGCCGGCGCCCGGCACCAGCGCATCGCGCGCACGCGCTCCCACGTCATTTCCTGACGCCTTCCCCGATGGATCTCGCGAAGTGCCGCTACATCGTGGTCGAGGGGCCGATCGGCGCCGGCAAGACCTCGCTCGCGCGCGAGCTGGCCGTCGTGCTGCACGCCGATCCGCTGCTCGAGCAGCCCGAGGACAACCCGTTCCTCGCTCGGTTCTACGAGGATCGCGCGCGCTTCGCGCTGCCCACGCAGCTCACGTTCCTGTTCCAGCGCGTCGACCAGCTGCGCGCGCTCGCGCAGCTCGACATGTTCCGGCGGCCGACCGTCGCCGACTTCCTGTTCGACAAGGACCCGCTGTTCGCGCGGCTCAACCTCTCCGACGACGAGTACGCGCTCTACGAGAAGATCTACGCGCATCTCAAGCCGCAGGTCCCGTCACCCGACCTCGTGATCTACCTGCAGGCGCCGGTGCAGGTGCTGGTCGAGCGCGTGCAGCGCCGCGGCGCCGACTACGAGCGCACGGTCGAGGAGTCCTACCTCGCGCGCGTGGCCGACACCTACACGCGCTTCTTCTACGGGTACGACGGCGCGCCGCTGCTGATCGTCAACAGCGAGCGGCTCAACTTCGTCGCCAACCCGGCCCACGTCTCGCTGCTGCTCGAGCGGGTCGCGTCGATGCGCGGCCCCCGCGAGTTCTTCAACCTTGGCCAATCCGCCTGATCCGACCCCCGGTGGCGTCGCGGCGCCGCCTGCGCCAACGGCGCGTCTCACGCTGACCGCCCTCGCGAAGATGGCGGCCGCCGGCGAGAAGCTCGCGATGCTGACCGCCTACGACGCGAGCTTCGCCGGCGTGTGCGACCGCGCCGGCGTCGACATCGTGCTCGTCGGCGACTCGCTCGGCATGGTCATCCAGGGCCATCCGACGACGCTGCCGGTCGAGCTCGCGCACGCGATCTACCACACGCGCTGCGTCGTCGCGGGCTGCTCGCGCCCGCTCGTGCTCACCGACCTGCCGTTCGGCAGCTTCCAGACCGGACCGGAAGACGCGTTTCGCGCGGCGGCGGAAGCGCTCAAGGCGGGCGCGCAGATGGTGAAGGTCGAGGGCGGCGAGTGGATCGCGCCCACCGTCGCGTACCTGACGACGCGCGGCGTGCCGGTGTGCGGACACGTGGGTCTCACGCCGCAGTCGGTCAACGCCCTCGGCGGCTACCGCGTCCAGGGCAAGACCGCCGACGCGGCCGAGGCGATGATCGCCGACGCGAAGGCGCTCGAGCGCGCGGGCGCCGCGATGATCGTGGTCGAGTGCGTGCCGCGCGAGCTGGGCGCGAGGCTCACGAACGAATGCAGCGTGCCGATCATCGGCATCGGCGCCGGGCCGGACTGCTCGGGCCAGGTGCTGGTGATCCAGGATGCGCTCGGCATCCAGCCGGGCAAGGCGGCGCGCTTCGTGCGCAACTTCATGACCGGCAGCGACGGCATCGCCGCGGCGATCGGCGCGTACGTCGCCGCCGTCAAGGACGGTTCGTTCCCCGCGCCCGAGCACTGCTTCTGACGCCGATCCCCACGCCCCGCGGACGCCCGCCATGCAGACCTTCCACCACGCCGCGGACCTCGCGCGCGCGCTCGCGCCGTACCGCCGCGTCGCGTTCGTCCCGACGATGGGCAACCTGCACGAGGGCCACCTCGCGCTGATGCGCCTCGCGCGCTCGCACGGCGATGCGGTCGTCGCGAGCATCTTCGTCAACCGCCTGCAGTTCGGCCCCGGCGAGGACTTCGACCGCTACCCGCGCACGATGGATGCCGATCGCGCCGGCCTCGAGCGCGAGGGCGTCGACATGCTGTTCGCGCCGACCGATCAGGAGATGTATCCGGTGCCGCAGCTCTTCCGGGTACGCCCGCCGCCGCTCGGCGACGAGCTCGAGGGCGCTTTCAGGCCGGGGTTCTTCGACGGCGTGTGCACGGTCGTGCTGAAGCTCTTCAACCTGGTGCGCCCGCAGGTCGCGGTATTCGGCAAGAAGGACCGCCAGCAGCTCGGCATCGTGCGCGGCATGACCCAGCAGTTCAACCTCGGGATCGAGATCGTCGCGAGCGAGACGGTGCGCTCGGCCGACGGGCTCGCGCTGTCCTCGCGCAACGGCTACCTGTCGGCGGCCGAGCGCGCCGAGGCGCCCCGGCTCCACCGCGTGCTGCGCCGCGTCGCCGATGCGATCGCCGCCGGCCGCCGCGATGGCGCGGCGCTGGAAGCCGAGGCACGCGCGGAGCTCGCGCGACACGGCTGGCAGGTCGACTACGTCGCGATCCGGCAGGGGCCGGAGCTTCGCGTCCCGTCGCCCGAGGCACTCGCCTCGCCGGCGGACGTGATCGTGCTGGCGGCCGCGAAGCTGGGCGCCACGCGCCTGATCGACAACGTCGACGCCGTCCCTTCGCGCGCGACGCGCTGACGCCCCGCTGTCCCGCGCCCGCCCTCCCCCTCTGGACTGTCCGGCGAAACCGGCACACGATGGGCGCCTCCCGCGGACATCGGCGCCGCGCACGACACTCCCTTTCCCCTCTCCGACCCATGCCACCGACCTTCATGACGCTGTTGCGGCGCTGCGCTGCCGCGATCCTCGCCGCCGTCGCGCTGCCGGCGCTGGCGGCGGGGGCGTATCCGACCAAGCCGATCCGGCTCGTGGTCCCGTTCACGCCCGGCGCGGGCACCGACACGGTCGCGCGCTTCGTCGCGCAGAGGCTCTCGGACCGGCTGGGCCAGCAGGTCGTCGTCGACAACCGTACCGGCGCGGGCGGCGCCATCGGCGCGGCCGAAGTCGCCAAGGCCGAGCCCGACGGTTACACGCTGCTGTTCGTCGCGTCGCCGTTCACGACGGTGGCGGCGTCGGCGAAGAACCCCGGCTACGACCCGATCGGCCAGTTCGTCCCGGTGGCGCCGATCGCGTCGGGACCGCTCGCGTTCGTCGTGCATCCGTCGCTGCCGGCGGCGACGATGCGCGAGTTCGTCGAGCTCGCCCGCCGCGAGCCGGGCAGGCTCAACTACGGTTCGGCCGGAACGGGCAGCGTCAATCACCTCGCGCTCGAGCTCCTGATGGCGCGCAGCGGCACGCACATCGTTCACGTCCCGTACCGTGGCATCGCCGACGCGACCAAGGACCTGATCGCCGGAACGCTGCAGGCGATGACCGCGTCGATCCCGGCGACACTGCCGCTCGCGGCGGACAGGCGCGTGCGCGTGCTCGCGGTGACCGGCCCGAAGCGCATCCCGCAGTTGCCCGACGTTCCTTCGTGGCAGGAGCAGGGCATCGCGGACGCCGAGGTGATGAATTACTGGGGCATCGTCGCGCCGGCGGGAACGCCGCGCGAGCCGATCGTGCGTCTCGCCGCCGAGGTCCGCCGGGTGCTGGCGCTGCCCGAAGTGCGCGAGCGGCTCGAGCGCGAAGGCGCCGAGCTGATCCCCGGCGAGCCGGAGCGGCTCGGCGCGCTGATCGCCGGCGATCTCGCCAACTGGCGGAGGCTCATCACCGAAGCGCGGCTCACGTTCGAGTAGCGCGGGTCCGGCCGAGGTCGGACCCGTAACCTCGCGATGCGCCGTGGGTCGGGCTTCAGCCCGACCTGGAGCAATGCGCCGTGGGTCGGGCTTCAGCCCGACATCCGCGAAGAGCGTCCGGCTGAAGCCGGACCCACAGCGGCTTCGATCGACCGGTGGGTCGGGCTTCAGCCCGACTTCCTCTGCCCGCCCTGCAGCGCCATCACGTTGCCGGCGACCGCGAGCGCGACGCCGAGCGCGGCGATCCACGTCCAGCGATAGCCCTCGAACGCGGTCGACAGCAGCATCGCGATCACCGGCGTGGAGACGCCGACGTACGACGCAGGCCCCGCGCCGACCTTCGAGAGCAGCGTCAGGTACGCCCCGAACGCGACGATGCTGCCGATCAGCGCGAGGTAGAGGAGCGACAGCACGTACGGCAGGCGCGCGTCGAACGTCCACGCCGCGCCCTGCGCGAGCGCGACGAGTGCCGCGATGCCCGAGCCGTAGGCCATGCCCCACGCCGTCGCCGGCAGCACGGGCAGCCCGGCGGCGTGGTTGCGCACGGCGACGAGGTTGCCGCCGGTCGCGAGCACCGTCGCGCCGAGCGCGTAGGCGATGCCGACCGCCGCGGACCCGCCGCGCCTGGCGGAGTCGAGCTCCGGCAGGAACAGCAGCGCGACGCCGACGACGCCCAGCGTCGCTGCGGCGAGCATGCGCGCGGTGAGCGGCGTCCCGAAGAACAGGCGCATGCCGACCGGGCTCATGAACACGATCGTCGAGAACACGACCGCGACCAGCCCCGACGAGACATGGGCTTCCGCGTAGTAGACGCCGATGTAGTTGAGCCCGAAGAACATCGCGCCCCACGCGACGAGCCGCGCGTGCTCGCCCGCCGGGAAGCGCATGCGCTTGCCCGTCGCGACGCACCAGGCGCCGAGCAGCGCGCCCGCGAGCGCGAACCGGTAGACCACCGACACCGTCGGCGCCACCTGCCCGAGCTGCCAGGTGATCACGAGCCAGGTCGAGCCCCAGATCGCGGTCGAGATCGCGAACAACGCGGGGGCGCTCACTGCGCGGCCTTCCCTGTGCGTGCTGCTTCGCGACGTCGCGCACCTCTTCCCCGAGGGCGCGGACGCGCGACTCGAGCCGGCCCGGCGGCCCTCACCGGTCCGCCTCGCCGGCAGGCAGCGCCGCGCGTGCGGCGGTGCGCGCGAACGTCGCGAGCGACGCGAGCTCGGCGTCGAGCGCACGCCGGAACGCGGCGTCGCGCGGCGTCGCGCCGGCGTGGCCGACGTGGAAAGCGAGCCTCCCTGCGACGGGCGTCGCGTTCACCCAGCCGACGACGCGGTCGCGCCACAGGAGCGGCAGCGCGTAGTAGCCGAAGGCGCGCCTGCCCGGCGGCGTGTACGCCTCGAACCGGTAGCCCCATCCCCACAGGTGCTCGAACCGCCGCCGGTCCCACACGAGCGGGTCGAACGGCGCCAGCAGGCGCACGCGATCGTCGACGACCGCGGCCCCGGGGTCCTCGTCCGCGGGCCACAGGTAGCGGACCCGGTCGGCGATCCCCGACGCGACCTCGGCGCCCGACTCGAAGCGCTCGAGCGCGCGCCCGCGCCGCGCGTCGTCGAGGCCGCGGCCGCCGACCATGCGCGCGAGCTGGCGCAGCGTACCCGCCGGCAGCGGCGCATAGAGGCGCAGCAGGATGCGCAGCAGCGCCTCCGCGCGGCGCGCCGGGGAGTCCGCACGCGTACGCTCCATCGCCCGCGCGTAGACGCGGATGCCCGCTTCGCGTCGCGCGACGCGCAGCAGTCCGCGGTACTGCAGCATGTCGAGCGTGCGTGTCGTCGCCGCTGACGCTCCGCCCCATCCGCTCGTCGTCGTCCCGGCGCCCAACGCCTGCGCAAGCGTGCGCGGATGCGCGGCGTCGCATCCGCGAACATGGCGTAGCACGCGCCGCGCGAGCCCCGGATGCTCGCGCTCGACGCGCCACACGACGTCGTCGCCGCGCGGGTGCAGGCGCTGCGCGTCCGACCGGGTCATGACGCCGTAGACGTGCAGGAACGTCTCGTCGAGCGGGTGGCGCGCGTAGGCGCGGTCGAGGTCGCCCGCCCGGTAGCCGTCGACGCGATGGCGCAGGATCAGGTCCTGCGCGCAGGCCGGCGCGCGGATCGGGTCGTACTGGACGAAGCCCAGGCGCTCGACCGCGAGCGCGGGCGTCGCCGAAGCGACCAGCGACCGCGCCACCGCGTAGCGGGCGAGCGCCGCCGGCGCGATGGCGCAATCGCGGCGCGTCACGCTGCCCTCAGCGCGTCGACGATCTTCATGCGCGCGGCCCGCGCCGCCGGCAGGAAGCCGCCGACGAAGCCCATCGCGAGCGCGAACCCGAGCGACGCCGCGACGATCGCCGGCGTCAGCGCGAACGAGAACGCGAGCTCGGCGAAGGTCTGGAAATTCATCGTCGAGATCGAGAATGCCTGCATCGTCGACGCACCAGCCAGCCCGACGATTCCGCCGAGCAGTCCGAGCAGAAGCGACTCGACCAGGAACGCCGCGAGGACCGCGCCGCGCGAGAACCCGAGCGCGCGCAGCGTGCCGATCTCGCCGGTGCGCGAAGCGACGCTCGCGTACATCGTGATCATGGCGCCGATGACCGCGCCGATCGAGAAGATGATCGAAATCGACGCGCCCAGGTAGGTGATGAACTTCGACAGCGCCTCGGACTGGTCGGCGTAGAAGCGCGTCTCGCGCTTCGCCTCGAGCGTCAGCCGCGGGTCGGCGTCGATCGCGGCGCGCATCTCGTCGAGTCGCGAGGCGTCGGCGAGCCGGAAGACCAGCGACGAGTAGCCGGTGCGGCGGAACGCCTGGAGCATCTGCTCGGCGTCGCCCCAGATCTCCGAGTCGAATCCGGTGCGCCCGGCGTCGAACACGCCGACGACGGTCCAGTCGCGCGTCGCGAAGCGGACCGTCTCGCCCAGGCCCGCGCCACGGAAGCCGTCCGCGACCGACCGCCCGGCGACGACCTCGGCCGTGCCGGGGCGCGGCAGGCGGCCGACGACGACGCGAACCTGCGGGCGCAGCGCGTAGCCCTCGGCCGTGACGCCGCGGATCACGACGTTCGACGGTTTGCCCGACTCGCGCTTCGCGAGGCTGATCAGCACGACCGGCTCCTTCGACACGAGCCGCCGGCCGTCCTCGCCGGTCGCGATGCCGGGCAGGGTCTCGACGATCGCGGCCTGCCGGCGGTCGATGCCGCTCTGCACCTCGGTCTGCGACCCGCGCCGGATCACGACCACGTTGTCGTCGCTGCCGGTCGAGACGAGCGTGCGCTCGAGCCCCGCCGCGAGCATCAGCACCGTCGCGAACACGTAGACGACGAGCGCCATGCCGCCGGCCGTGAGCGCGGTCGTCAGGCGGCGCGCGGCGAGGTTGCGCAGGATGTACGAGAGCGGGATCGTCATCGGGCGTCGGCGTCAGGCGACCGCGCGCAGTCCGTCGACGATCCGCACGCGCGCGGCGCGCCACGCGGGGATCGCCGCCGCGACCGCGCCCACGACGAGCGCGGCCGCGAGCTGCAGCGCGACGGTCTCGTCCGACACGAAGAACACCGGGAACAGCGTGCCCATCGCGTCCGCGAACGCGCGCGCCAGCGGGAACGTGAGCGCGACGCCGGCCAGCCCCGCGGCGAGCGCGAGGCCGAGCGACTCGGCGACGATCAGGCCCGCGACGAACGCGCGAGAGAAGCCGAGCGCCTTCAGCGTCGCGTACTCGGAGTAGCGCTCGCGGGCAGTCATCGCCATCGTGTTCGCCATCACCGCCATGATGATGACGATCACGACGAACGACACCGCCCGGATCGCGACGAGGATCGCCTCGGTCATCGCGACGAACGACAGCTGGAACGCCTTCTCGGTCTCGGTCAGCGTCTCGGCGAGCGAGTTCGCGAACGTCGCGTCGATCGCCTGCGACACCTCGGCCGCCGCCCCGGGATCGCGCAGCTCGACGATGAACACGCCGGTCTGGTCGCCGCGGCGCGGCGCGATCTTCCTGACCGACTCGTTGAGGAAGTCCCAGTGGAAGAAGAACGTCGACTGGTCGACGGTCCGGTCGGCGCCCTCATAGATGCCGCGCAGGTTGAACGTCCATGTGCCCGGGAAGATCGTCCCCCGCAGCGGGATCGTGTCGCCGACCTTCCAGCCGTACTGGTCGGCGAGCTTGCGGCCGGCGATCGCGCCCTGCCGGTCGGTCAGGAACGCCTTGCGCTCGGCGTCCGGCAGCACGAACTCCGGGTACATCCCGAGGTAGGTCGGCGCGTCGATCGCGAACTGCGGGAAGAAGTTGCGCTCGCTGACGTAGATGCCGCCGAACCAGTTCGCCCACGAAACCGACCCGACGCCGGGCACCTGGCGGATCTTCTGCGCATAGGTGAGCGGAAGCGCGAACGCGAGCGACACCGAGCTCCGCGTCACGAGCCGCGCGGACGAGCTCGCGTTCGCGCCCGCGTACCACGCGTCGACGACCGTCCGCAGCAGGCCGAACGACGCGATCGCGACGACGATGCCGAGCGCCGTGAGCAGCGTCCGCAGCTTGTGGCGGAACATGTTGCGCAGGACGAGCAGCGGAACGAACATCGCGGCCCCCGCGGTCAATCCGCGAGCACGCCCTTCTCGAGGTGCACGATCCGGTGCGCGCGCTCGGCGGCCTTCGGGTCGTGCGTGACCATCACGATGGTCTTGCCGAGCTCGTCGTTCAGGCGCTCGAGCAGCGTCAGGATCTCGCCGGCCGTCGTGCGGTCGAGGTCGCCGGTCGGCTCGTCCGCGACGATCAGCGTCGGGTCGGTGATGAACGCGCGCGCGATCGCGACGCGCTGCTGCTGCCCGCCGGACAGCTCGTTGGGGTAGTGCTCGGCGCGGTCCGAGAGGCCGACCAGCCCGAGCGCGGCCGCCACGCGCTCGTGCCGCTCGCGCCGCGAGAGCGACGTGAGCAGCAGCGGCAACTCGACGTTGCCGAACGCGGTCAGCACCGGCATCAGGTTGTAGAACTGGAAGATGAAGCCGACGTGCGCCGCGCGCCAGTCGGCGAGCTCGGCGTCGGAAAGCTCCGCGATGTCGACGCCCGCGACGCGGATCTCTCCCGACGAGGGCTTGTCGATGCCGGCGACGAGGTTGAGCAGCGTCGACTTGCCGGAGCCGGACGGTCCCATCAGCGCGATGAAGTCGCCCTCGGCCACGTCGAGGTCGAGGTCGACGAGGACCGGGATCACCTGGCCGCCGCGGACGTAGTCCTTGCAGAGCTTCCGGATCGCCACCAGAGGAACGGTGTCGGACCCGGGTTCCGGCGCCGGTCCGGGCGTCACGGGCACGCGCCGACTCGCCGCGCGCCCGGCGGGCGGCTCCTCGCCGCTGCGCGCGCTCATTTCCCGGCGGCCTTCACGCGCGTGCCCGACGCGAGGTCGGGCGCGGGCTTCAGCACCGCCTTGTCGCCAGGCCGGACGTCGCCGTCGATCGCCACGACGTCGCCCAGCGTCGCGCCCGCCGTCACGGGGACGGCGACCGCGGCGCCGTCGCGCACGACGAACACGACGTCGCGGCCGTCGCGCCGCGCCACGGCGCCGGCGGCGACCGCCGTCAGCGGCCGCTGCTGCTCGGGCGTCACGTCCTGCGACAGGAACGACACCTTCGCGCTCATCTCGGGCAGCACGCGCGGGTCGATGCGGTCGAAGCGCACCTTGGTCATCACCGTCGCCTTCGCGCGGTCCACGGTCGGGACCATGCGGCTGATGCGGCCGAGGAAGCGCGCGTCGGGCAGCGCGTCGAGAACGATCTCGGCCGGCTGCCCGACCGCGACCTTCGACAGGCTCGACTCGGAGACGTCCGCCTCCACCTCGAGCGTGTCCATGTCGGCCATCGTCACGACCGCGCCCTTCGAATCGATCGCGCTCGAGAACGGCGTGACCATGTCGCCGACGTTCGCGCTCTTCGACAGGATGACCCCGTCGAACGGCGCGCGGATCAGCGTGTAGTCGACCGAGACGCCGGCATTGCGCGACGTCGCCTCGGCGGAGGCGAGCGCGGCGGCCGCGCTCGCCACGCCCGCGACCGCGCGCTCGGCGCGCGCCTTCGAGCTGTCGAGCGCCGATTGCGAGACGAAGCCCCTGGCGACAAGGTCCAGGTTGCGGCGGTGCTGGGCGCTCGCGTCCCGCTCCTCGGCCTGCGCCTGCGCGAGCGCGGCGCGGGCGACAGCGACGTTGGCCTGCGCGGCCTGCGCCTGCGCGACGACGTCGCGGTCGTCGAGCCGCGCAATCACCTCGCCGGCCTTCACGCGCGATCCTTCGGCCACGCCGAGCCAATCGAGCCGGCCGGTGGCCTTCGAGGCGATCGCGGCCTTGCGCTGCGCGACGACGTAGCCGGTCGCGTTGAGCACGACGAACTGCTGCGAGGGGAACGACGTGACGACGGCGACGGTCTGCACGTCGACGACCCGCGGCCGGGTGGCGAACCAGGCCGCCGCCGCGAGCGCGACGACGGCGAGGATCGCGAGGGCGACCCAGCGCCTGGTGCGACGGCGGCGGACCGGCGCGAGGCTGCGGTCGATCCTGAGCCGGGAGAGATCCTCGGACGGGGTCATCGGGAAGGGCGGGCGAAGCGAAGTCCGCGATTCTACCGTGGCGCCCTCGCGCGACCCGGCATTCGCGCCGTCAGCCTCCCTCGAGCGGCGTCGGCGTGACCTCGATCGGCTCCGCCCGGCGCGACGCGCGCCACGCGATCGCCGCGAGGATCGCGAGCCCGGCGCCGATCAGCCCGATGCCGGTCCACTCGTTGGCCGTCAGCCGCTCGCCGAACACCGCCATCGACGACACGAGCGCGATCGGCGGAATCGCGAACATGTTGAGCGACGCGGTGCCGGCGGGAAGGTGCTTCAGCACGGCGACCCACAGCAGGAATCCGAACGCGGTCGAGATCGCGCCCACGTAGAAGAACAGCAATCCCTGGGCGATGCTCCACCGCGTCGGCGCGAAGTCGAGCGCGAGCGCGAGGAACGTCAGCGGCAGCACCCCGACGAGCATCTGCCAGGCGATGAAGTTGACCGGGTCGGTCGGGTGCTCGCGCTGGAAATACTTGGTGGCGACCGTGCCCGCGGCCCAGCCCAGCCCGGACAGCGTCGCCCACAGCTTCGGCGCGAGGTCGCCCCGCCAGTCCCACGGCGCCACGACCATCGTCAGCCCGGCGAACGCGCAGGCCACGGCCAGCCACTGCAGCCCGCGCACGCGCTCGTGCAGCACGATGCGCGCGATCACCAGCGTCCAGAACGGCATCGTGAACACGAGCACCGACGTGCGTCCCGCGCCGCCGCCGGCGAGCGCCATCGTCGTCGCGCCGAAGTTGACCGTCGTCTGGAAGAATCCGGTCACGACGATCGCCGTCCACGACGCCTGCGGCGCCAGCGGATTGCGCATCGACGCGAGCGCCGCGAACAGCACCGCGACGGCGAGCCAGGTGCGCTCGACGTTCAACACGACCGGATCGGCGTTCGCGAGCGCGAGCTTCATGACCACCCAGTTGGCGCCCCACACGACGGTGAGCGCCGCGAGCGCGAGGTAGGCGCCGCGCGGCGACCCGCCTCCGGACAGGATGCTCACGCCGCCCCGGCCGTCACGGCGCGTCCAGGAACGACTCGACGATGCGCGCGACGGCGTCGGGCTGGTCGTGGTGGAGCATGTGACCGGCGTCCGGGACGACGACGAGCCGGGCGTCGCGGATCGCCGCCATCCGGCGGCGCACGCCGTCCAGCCCGTCGACGCCCATCTCGCCTTCCGGGTGCGCGTCGAGCCAGCGCGGGATCGTCGATTCGGCGCCGGCGACCCAGAGCACCGGCGCGACGATGCGCTTCCAGGCCGCGACCGTCTCGCCGAGCCGGTAGACCGACGGGAACGGCAGCTTGTGGCGCGGATCGGACACGAGCTCCGCGCTCCCGTCGGGGAGCACGCGAGCCCAGTGGCGCGCCAGGAACTCCGCGCGCTCGCGCGTGAGGCGCGGGTTGTTCCTCTGCAGCCGGTCGGCCACCGCCGCGAGGCCCGCGTACGGCGCGAACGCGGGCGGGTTGGCCAGCGCGTCGAGCCACTTCTCGAGCTTGCGCGGCGCGTCGTCGTCCTGCTCGGAGGGAATGCCGAAGCCGTCGAGCGAGACCGCGCGCCGCACGCGCCCGGGCCGGATGCCCGCGTAGAGCATCGCGACGTTGCCGCCGAGGCTGTGGCCGGCGACGTCGACCGCCTGGCCGGGCGCCACGGCGTCGAGCAGCGCGTCGAGGTCGGCCAGGTAGTCGGCGAACCAGTAGCCCTGCGGCTGCCACGCCGATCCGCCGAAGCCGCGCAGGTCGGCCGCGATCACGTGGCGGTCGCGCGCGAACGCGTCGACGAGGAACTGGAACGACGCGGCGACGTCCATCCACCCGTGCAGGAGGACGAGCATCGGCGCGCCGGCCTCGCCCCAGGTCAGCGCATGGTGCATCATGCCGCGCAGCGGCAGGCGTTGCGAGCGCGCCGGCTTCAACGAACGCGATCCCGCGGCCGCATCACCTGCGCCTGCAAAGCGCGAGGCCGTCCTGCCAACCGGTGCGGTAGTTCGCGTCCGCCGAGAAGCGCGCGCCGTCGCGGCGCTGCGGACCGGACGCGCTGGCGCAGCCGTCGGCGTAACCCTGCCGATACGGGAGCGGGAATCCCGACAGGTTGACGTTCGGCGGCGGCGGCTCGGCCGTCCGCGGCAGCGGAGGCGCGCTCGGAGGCGCTTCGGGCGCCGGGGGCGTGCCAACCGTGGCGCAGCCGGCCAGGAGGGCGGCTGAGAGCGCGGCGAGCGTTGCCAGGGTGCGCGGCATGGTCGGGGTCGGCGAAGCGCGGAATCCACGGTGCATCCTTCGCCGGCGCGGTAAAATTCTAGCATCGTCCGCCGCACGTCATGTCCGCCCCCACGTTCGTCCACCTGAGGCTGCACGGCGAGTTCTCCGTCGTCGACGGGACCGTTCGCATCGACGACGCCGTTCGCGCCGCGGCGGACGACCGGATGCCGGCGCTCGCGCTGACCGATCTTGCGAACCTGTTCGGGCTGATCAAGTTCTACACGGCGGCGCGCGACGCAGGCGTGAAGCCGATCGCCGGCTGCGACGTCTGGATCACGCACGCCGCCGAGCGCGACGCGCCGTTCCGCGCGCTGCTGCTCGCCGCCGACCGCGGCGGCTACCTCAGGCTGTGCGACTGGCTCACCCGCGCCTACCTCGGCAACCAGCACCGGGGACGCGCCGAGATCGACCCCGCGTGGTTCGACGAGGGCACCGCGGGCCTGATCGCGTTCTCCGGCGCGCGCGAAAGCGATGTCGGCCAGGCGCTGCTGCAGGGCAACGACGTCGCGGCGCGCCTCGCGGCGCAATCGTGGGCGCGCCGCTTCCCGGGCCGCTGTTACGTCGAGGTCCAGCGCGCCGGCCACGCCGACGACGACGCGCTGGTCGACGCCGCCGTCGCGCTCGCCGCGGAGCTCGGGCTGCCGGTCGTCGCGACGCACCCGGTCCAGTTCCTGCGCCCGGACGACTTCCGCGCGCACGAGGCGCGCGCGTGCATCGCGCAGGGACACGTGCTCGCCGATCCGCGCCGCCCGAAGCGGTACACGCCGCAGCAGTACTTCACGTCGCAACGGGAAATGGCGGAGAAGTTCGCCGACCTGCCCGAGGCGCTCGCGAACAGCGTCGCGATCGCGCAGCGCTGCAACCTGGTGATCCCGCTCGGCAAGCCGCACCTGCCGGCGTTTCCGACGCCGCCTGGCGTCACGATCGAGCAGCACCTCGACCACGAGGCCGAGGCGGGCCTCGAGGGGCGCCTCGAGCGGCTCTACCCGGACGTTGCGGCGCGCGAGCGCGCGCGCCCCGCCTACGTCGAACGGCTCGCGTTCGAGACCGGGACCATCGTGCAGATGGGCTTCGCCGGCTACTTCCTGATCGTGGCCGACTTCATCAACTGGGCGAAGCGCAACGGCGTGCCGGTCGGCCCCGGCCGCGGATCGGGCGCGGGATCGCTCGTCGCGTACAGCCTGGGCATCACCGACCTCGATCCGCTGCGCTACCAGCTGCTGTTCGAGCGCTTCCTCAACCCGGAGCGCGTGTCGATGCCGGACTTCGACATCGACTTCTGCCAGGACGGGCGCGACCGCGTCATCGACTACGTGCGCGACAAATACGGCGCCGAGTCGGTGTCGCAGATCGCGACGTTCGGCACGATGGCCGCGAAGGCCGCGGTGCGCGACGTCGGCCGCGTGCTCGACCTGCCTTACACGTTCTGCGACGGGATCGCGAAGCTGATCCCGTTCCAGCCGGGCAAGCTCGTGACGCTGAAGCAGGCGCGCGCGATGGAGCCGCTGCTCGCCGAGCGCGAGAGCAACGAGGAGGAGGTGCGCGAGCTCCTGGCGCTCGCCGAATCGCTCGAGGGACTGACGCGCAACGTCGGCATGCATGCCGGCGGCGTGCTGATCGCGCCGGGCAGGCTCACCGACTTCTGTCCGCTCTACGCGCCGTCGGGCGGCGACGCCGCGGTCTCGCAGTTCGACAAGGACGACGTCGAGGCGATCGGGCTGGTCAAGTTCGACTTCCTCGGCCTCACGACGCTCACGATCCTCGACCGCGCGCTCGACTACGTCCGCCGGCTCGATCCGTCGTCGACGCTCACGCTCGATGACATCCCGCTCGACGACCCGGCCACCTACAGGCTGTTCCAGCTGGGACAGACCTCGGCGGTGTTCCAGTTCGAATCGCGCGGCATGCGCGACCTCCTGAAGCAGGCGCGCCCCGACCGGCTCGACGACCTGATCGCGCTGAACGCGCTCTACCGGCCGGGGCCGATGGACCTGATCCCCGAGTACTGCGACCGCAAGCACGGGCGCGCGCGCGTCGACTACCTCGACGCGCGGCTCGAGCCGATCCTGGGGCCGACCTACGGCGTGATGGTCTACCAGGAGCAGGTGATGCAGATCGCGCAGGTGATCGGCGGCTACACGCTGGGCAGCGCCGACCTCCTGCGCCGCGCGATGGGCAAGAAGAAGCCCGAGGAGATGGCGACGCACCGCGACAGCTTCGTCGCCGGCGCCGAGAGGAACGGGCTCGCGCGCGCCAGGGCGGTTCAGCTGTTCGACCTGATGGAGAAGTTCGCCGGCTACGGCTTCAACAAGTCGCACTCGGCGGCGTACGCGCTGGTCGCCTACCAGACGGCGTGGCTCAAGGTCCACCATCCGGCGGCGTTCATGGCGGCGAACCTGTCGCTCGTGATGGACGACACCGACAAGGTGCGGAGCCTGCGCGACGACGCGCTCGCCCTCGGGCTCGACGTGCTGCCGCCCGACGTCAACGCGTCGGGCTGGCGCTTCGAGCCGGTCGACGCGAAGCGAATCCGCTACGGCCTGGGCGGCATCAAGGGCACCGGCGAGCAGGCGATCGCGGCGATCGTCGCCGCGCGCGAGTCCGGCGGGCCGTTCCGCGACCTCGCCGACTTCGCCGCGCGCGTCGACAAGCGGATCGTGAACCGTCGCGTGATCGAGGCGCTGATCAAGTCCGGCGGGTTCGAATCCGTCGACCGGCGCCGCGCGACGCTGTTCGCGTCGATCGGCAACGCGCTCGCCGAGGCCGAGCGCGCGCAGGCGCAGGCGGCGCAGACCTCGCTCTTCGGCGACGCCGCTTCCGGGCCCGCGCACGTGCTGGTCGAGACGCGCGAGTGGTCCGAGGCCGAGCGCCTGGCCCACGAGAAGTCGGCGCTCGGCTTCTACCTGTCGGGACACCCGTACGCCGCGCACGCCGCGGAGCTCGCGCCGCTCGTGCGCGTCCCGCTCTCGGACATCCAGCCGCGCGCCGAGCGCTTCCTGATCGCAGGCATCGTGACCGCGCAGCGCACGCAGAACGGCCGCAAGGGCAAGGTCGCGTTCGTCACGCTCGACGACGGCAGGGGATCCGCCGAGGTCGTCGTCTTCAACGACGTCTACGACGCCGCGCGCCCGATGCTGCGCGAGGACGCGCTCCTCGTCGTCGAGGTCAGGGTGACGGTGCGGATGGGCGACGACGGCGAGGTCCAGGGGCTGCGCATCCTCGCCGAGCAGGTGTGGGACCTCGCCGCGGTGCGCAGGCGCTGGGGCAAGCGCCTGCGCGTCTCGTTCAACGGCAATGCCTCGGCCGAGCACCTGGAGGAGATCCTGATGCCGTTCCGCGGCAGCGGCCTGCCGGTCGTCGTCCACTACGTGAACGCCGCCGTCGAAGGCGACGTCGAGCTTTCCGACGCGTGGCGCGTCGCGCCGGACGACGCGCTGATCGCGCGGCTTTCCGACTGGCTCGCGCCCGAGAACGTGCAGGTCCTCTACTGAGCGGCGTCTCGGCGGACGCGGACCTCGTCCGGCCCGGGCCTCCCCGCCGGACCGGCCGGTCGGTCCCCCGGGTCAGCGCGATGCGAGCCATCGAGTCCCTCCGTGCGCGCTACGGTGCGCTCGCCGCCCACGGCGGAGCGCTGCGCTTCGCGGCGATGTCGCTTCCGATGCGCATGCCGCTGGGCACGGTCGGGCTCGGGACGCTCCTGCACCTGCGGGAGCTGACCGGCTCGATCGCCTACGCCGGCAGCATCGTCGGCGCGCAGTTCGTCGCGATGGCGGCGATGGCGCCGATCTTCGGCCGCATCGTCGACCGCCGCGGTCCGCGCGGCGTGCTCGTCGCGACCGGCATCGTATGCCCGCTCGCGCTCGCCCTCATGCTGTTCGCCGGACCGCTCGGGCTCTCGCGCGGCGCGATCCTCGCCGTCGCGATCGCCGTCGGAGCGTTCTCCCCGCCGCTGACCGTGCTGATCCGTACGCTGTGGCGCCTGCGCCTGGCAGACACCGCGCTGCGCCAGACCGCGTTCGCGCTCGACGCGGTCGTGCTCGAGCTCGCGTACACCATCGGTCCCGCGCTGATCGCGATCGCCGTCTCCGTCGGCCCGCCCTCGGCGGCGCTCGCGATGGCGCTCGTGTTCACCGCCGCGGCCGTGCCGCTGATGTTCGCGTCGGGGGGATTGCGCTGGTGGACGCGGCCCGAGACGGTCGAGCGCCACCTGCTCGGCCCGCTGCGCGACGCGCAGCTGCTCATCGTGTTCGCGGCCACGTTCGCGCTCGCGATGGCGTTCGGCGCCATCGAGGTCGGCTACCCGGCGTTCGGTCGCGCCGCCGGCGCGGATGCATGGGGCCCGGCGCTGATCGCGATCTGCTCGGTCGGGAGCGCGGCCGGCGGCGTGGTGTACGGCGGCCTGCACGTCCGCGTGCCGCTCGTCCGGCAGCTCCCGATCGCCATGGCGGCGATGGCGATCCCGCTCGCCGCCCACCTGCCGATCGCGGATCCGTGGCTGCTCGCGCCGGTCGCGTTCGTCGCCGGCGCGATGATCGCGCCGGCGATGACGGTCGTGGCGATGCTCGTGTCCGAGTTCGCCCCGCCGCGCTACGCGACCGAGGCGTTCACGTGGTCGGCGACCGCGATCGTGACCGGGCTGGGCGCCGGCATGGCGATCGCCGGCGTGCTCGTCGAGCGCCATGGCACGAACGGCGCGTTCGCGTGGGCGGCGGCGAGCGCTGCGCTCGCGTCGTGCCTCGCGCTCGCGCTACGCGCCCGCGCCTGACGCGTAACGCTCGCGCAGCTCGGTCTTCAGCACCTTGCCGGCGCTGTTCTTCGGCAGCTCCGCGACGATGGCGTAGGCGCGCGGCCGCTTGAAGCGGGCGATCTCGGCGAGGCACAGCGCGTCGAGCGACGCCTCGAAGCGCGCGCGCGCCGCGGCGTCCGGGAGCGCCACGCGGGGCACGACGCACGCGACGACCTCCTCGCCCCACTCGGCGTGCCGCCGACCGATCACCGCGACCTCGCGCACGTCGGGATGGCGCAGCAGCGCCTCCTCGACCTCGCGCGGATAGATGTTCGCGCCGCCGCTGATGATCAGGTCCCTGCTGCGGTCCTTGAGCGTGAGGAAGCCGCCGGCGTCGAGCGTGCCGACGTCGCCGGTGTGCAGCCAGCCGCCGGCAAGCGTCCTCGCGGTGGCATCCGGGTTGCGCCAGTAGCCGCGCATCACGGTGCGCCCGCGCACCAGCACCTCGCCGGGCTCCCCCGCGTCGCCCGCGATCGCGATCTCGATTCCGGTCTGCGCGACGCCGACCGATCCCAGCCGGGCATCGTCGCCGCGCGCGATCGCGTCCGCGACGAGCTCGCGCCCCATCGCGGTGATGGTCATCGGGCTCTCGCCCTGGCCGTAGATCTGCGCGAGCCGCGGTCCCAGCGCCGCGAACGCCGCCTTCGCATCCTCGACGTACATCGGCCCGCCGCCGCAGACGATCGCCTTCAGCCGCTCGAGGCGAGCGCCGGCGAGCGCCGGGTCCCCGACCAGCCGCTTCACCATCGTCGGTGCGGCGAAGAACAGCGACCGGTCCCACGCCTCGGCGAGCCCGACCAGCTCCGCGGCGTCGAAGCCGCCGGAGGCGGGCACCACGTTGACCGCGGCGCGAGCGACGTGCGGGACCGCGTAGAGCCCCGAGCCGTGCGACAGCGGTGCCGCGTGCAGGATCGCGTCGCCGGGCGCGACCGCCTCGACGTCGGACAGGAAGCACTGCGTCATCGCGACCAGGTTCGCATGGGTGATTTCGACGCCCTTCGGGCGGCCGGTCGTGCCGCTCGTGTAGAACAGCCACGCGGGCGCGTCGTGCGCGACCGGCGCGGGATCGCGGACGGCGCTGCCGGCGGCGAGCGCGGC
The DNA here is from genome assembly GCA_905339295.1 of Burkholderiales bacterium. Taxonomy (GTDB): domain Bacteria; phylum Pseudomonadota; class Gammaproteobacteria; order Burkholderiales; family Casimicrobiaceae; genus VBCG01. Next base: position 57,344 of record CAJPFI010000018.1, on the reverse strand, counting down.
GTGCTCGCGGCCGCCGAGCGGGATCGCGCGCTCGAGCACCCCGACGCGCAGGCCGCCGAGCGCCGCGTGCCAGTCGTCGTCGACGAACGCCCAGCGTGCGCCGCAGTCCTCCAGCACCCACGCGAGCTCCTTCGCGTGGAGCTTCGCGTTGACCGGGACCGCGATCAGGCCCGCCCACCAGCAGGCGAACAACGCCTCGAGGTACGCGGGATGGTTGCGGGCGACGAGCGCGACGCGGTCTGCCGGCACGAGGCCGGCGGCGAGCATCGCCGCGGCCTGCGCCGAGACACGCGCGGCGAGCGACGCGTAGTCGTGCAGCATGTCCGCGCCCTCGGCGATCGCGGGGCGCGCCGGCCACGTCCTCGCGCTGCGGGCAAGCAACGATGCGACGTTCCGTGCGGACGCTACGTGCGCCATGCGAGGCGGCTCACCTTGCGATGTCGGCCGGTTGACCGGCGCATGCGGCGTCACCGCACGTGTCCGGTCGAACGGGACGCAACGCTCCGCTTGCCATGCGAGACGCTAGTAGGTGGCGCGGCCGCCCGACAGGTCGAACACCGCTCCGGTCGAGAACGAGCAGTCCTCGCTCGCGAGCCAGGCCACCATCGCGGCGATCTCGTCCACCGTGCCGAAGCGCCCCATCGGGATCTTCGCGAGCATGTACTCGATGAACTGCGGCGTGATCTGGTCGAATATCGCGGTGCGCACGGCGGCGGGCGTCACGCAGTTGACGCGAATGCCGGTCTTCGCGAGCTCCTTCCCGATCGACTTGGTGAGTCCTATGACCCCCGCCTTCGACGCGCTGTACGCCGACGCGTTAGGGTTGCCCTCCTTGCCGGCGATCGACGCGATGTTCACGATGCGCCCGTAGTCGCGCTTCATCATCACCGGCACGACGAAGCGGTTGCAGAGGAAGACGCCGTTCACGTTGATGTCGAACACGCGCTTCCAGTCGTCGACCGGGTACTCCCACGTCGGGTGGTTCGGTCCCGCGATCCCGGCCGAGCAGACGAGCGCGTCGATGCGCCCGAATTCCTTCGCCGTGGCCGCCGTCGCGCGCTCGACCGCGTGCGGATCGGTCACGTCGAGCGTGTGCGTCAGCGCGCCGTGGCCGAGGCCGACGGCCGCCGCCGCGAGCGCCCGCGCATCGAGGTCCCACAGCGCGACGCGGGCGCCGGACAGCGCCATCCGCCTGGCGACCGCGAGGCCGATCCCCGCCGCGCCCCCCGTGACGACCGCCGTGCGGCCTTCGAAATCGAGTCGATTCATCGTTGCCTCCCCGAGGCCGCGATGTTACCAAGCGCCGGGAGGCGGCGTCCGGATCGCGGGACGGGATCGCGCCGAACCCGCCCCGGGGCCTCCGGCCCACGGCGTCGACGGTGGCGGCACCCGTCGCCCTGCCAGGTTCCGGCCGACCGCCACTCGCAGTACCATGCGCGCGATGGCCGACCGCGTCACCCGCCGCGACTTCCTGAACGGTATGGCCATCGCCATCGCCGCGGGCCTCGCGCCGTCGCGACTGCTCGCCGCGCGACCGCCGCAGGCGCCGTACCCGCCCGCGCAAGGCGGGCTCCACGGCGGCACGCCCGGCGCGTTCGACGTCGCGCACGCGATCCGCGACGGGCGCCGCTACAACCTCGACCTCGTCGCCGCGCAGGAGAGCGCCGACCTCGTCGTCGTCGGTGCCGGCATCTCGGGGCTCGCGGCGGCCTGGTTCTGGCGCCGGCGCAGGCCGCGCTCGCGCATCCTGATCCTCGACAACCACGCCGACTTCGGCGGCCACGCGATGCGCAACGAGTTCCGCGTCGACGGCCGCTTCCTGCTCGGCTACGGCGGCAGCGAGTCGTTCCAGTCGCCGTCGACGCTGTGGAGCGACGTCGCGAAGGAGCTGATCGCCGCGCTCGGCGTCGATCTCGCGCGCTTCGACACGGCGTTCGACCGCACGCTCTACCCGTCGCTCGGCCTCTCGCGCGGCGTGTTCTTCGCGCGCGAGGCGTTCGGCGTCGACCGGCTCGTGACCGGCGACCCGATGCGCCTGGTCGCCGACGACATCCCGCCCGACCGGATGAACGCGCGTCCGATCGAGGCGTTCGTCGCCGATTTCCCGCTCCCCGCGGAGTCGAAGGCTCGGCTGGTCGAGCTCTACACGTCGACGCGCGACCCGCTCGCGGGCCGCAGTCTCGAGGAGAAGGAGGCGATCCTCGGACGCACGAGCTACCGCGACTGGCTGACGAAACACTGGCAGCTCGACGAGCGGACCGCCGACGTGTTCTATGGCCGCACGCTCGACTTCTTCGCGGTCGGCACCGACGCCGTCTCGGCGCGAGACGCCTACGACACCGGCTACCCGGGCTTCGGCGGCATCGGCGTGGCGCGCGACGCGGACGCGCTGAAGGAGATGGAGGAGCCCTACATCCACCATTTTCCCGACGGCAACGCGTCGCTCGCCCGGCTGCTCGTCCGCAGCCTCGTGCCGGGCGCCGCACCCGGATCGACGATGGAGGACATCGTGACGGCGCGCTTCGACTATGGCGCGCTCGACCGCGCCGGCGCTCCGACGCGCCTGCGCCTCGACAGCACGGTCGTCGCGGTCCGCAACCGCGACGGCGGCGTCGACGTGGGATACGTGCGCGACGGCCGGATGCGCCGCGTGCGCGCAGGGCAGTGCGTGCTCGCGTGCTACCACATGATGATCCCGTACCTGATGCGGGAGCTCTCGAAGCCGCAGCGCGAGGCGCTCGCGCTCAACGTCAAGGCGCCGCTCGTCTACGTGAAGGTCGCGGTGCGCAACTGGCGGCCGTGGGTCGCGCGCGGCGTGCACGAGATCGCGAACCCGGCGGGCTTCTACTCGCGGCTCAAGCTCGACTACCCGGTGAGCCTGGGCGACTACCGGTTCCCGCGCTCGCCCGACGAGCCGATGGTGCTGCACCTCGTGCACGTGCCGACGGTGAAGGCGGAGGGGATCGACCTGCGCACGCGCCTGCGCGCGGCGCGCGCGACGCTCTACGCGGTGCCGTTCGAGGCGTTCGAGCAGCACGCGCGCGACGAGCTGGCGCGCATGCTTGGGCCAGGCGGCTTCGACGCCGATCGCGACATCGCCGCGATCACCGTGAACCGCTGGGGCCACTGCTACTCGTACTCCGGGTCCTCGCTCGACGACAAGGAAGGCGACGACGAACGGATCCCGGCGACGGCGCGCAGGCGCGTCGGACGGATCGCGTTCGCGAACGCGGATGCCGCCTGGGATCCGTACGCGCACGCCGCGATCGACGAGGCGCATCGCGCGGTCGGGGAGCTCGCCGGAAAGCCGAAGAAGGCGGGCAAGTCGTCCGGTTGAGGCCGGGCCCACGCGGAGTGGGCCGCGACGGGGGCCTCCTGGGTCAGGCTCCGGCCCGACGCCCTCGCGGCCATCCCACCCTTCCGATCGACGCCGGATCCGCACGCATCGGTGCAGCGCCATCGGGCGATTCCGCACCTTCGCACAGCAGAACCTGGCCTGGCTGTCTGTGCCCCGTCGTGAGCGCGGCGCGCACTCGCCGCCGGATTCACACGGCCGTCGCACGAGATCCCATGGCGCGATGCGTCCCGGTCCGGCGCGTGAACCCGCTCCGCGACCGAGCGACGTTGCGGGCCGCCGCAGGAGCAGCGTTTCTGCCGCCGCGGCGGATCCGCCATGGCCGGACAGTGGTGCGGGTCGGCGCGGGTCACCGCCGGGCCTCTCGGGATTCGGGCAACATCCGCAGGCAGGCGTCCGGCGGATTCGTACGAAAGTGGCCGCCCGACGTAAGATCCCTCCTGATGCGCGATCCAGGAACAACATCCCGGCCCTCCAGCTCATGCGCCAGCCCGGAATGAGCTCCCGTGCCACCCTGCTGCTCGAGCACGAGATCGTGGAGGCGACGCGTCTGCGCGAGGATCGCCGCGCGGTCGACACGCCCCCGGGCAACCTGACGACCGCCGTCAGCGGCAGCGACCGCGCCTTCGCCGTCGCCAGGCACGCCCACCGCAATCGCGCCGAGTTCCAGGCCCGCTTCGATCGACGCTTCACCATGAACACTCTGCTGCCTCGCCCGCTCCCGTGGGAGCCCCGCCGGGGTCCGAACGCATGCTTCGGACTGCCGGGACTTCTCGCTGATCAAGAGGCCAGATGACTCCAGCGAACGGCGACGGCGCCCCTTCCCCGGACGACGCGCCAGCCGCCGCCCTCCCGTCGAACGACGAGGTCTCCAGGTTCCGCAACGCGGTCCTGGACAAGCTCGTCTACATGGTCGGCAAGGACCCGAACCACGCGCAGGAGCACGATTGGTTCGTCGCGACCGCGCTCGCCGCGCGCGACCACGTCGTCGACCGATGGATGGACGCCACGCGCCGGACCTATCGCGACGGGCGCAAGCGGGTCTACTACTTCTCGCTCGAATTCATGATCGGGCGGCTGCTGTTCGACGCGCTGGGAAACCTCGGCATCACCGGGATGGCGCGCGAGGCACTGCGCGATCTCGGGGTCGACCTCGACCGGTTGCGCAAGGTCGAGCCCGATGCGGCGCTCGGCAATGGCGGCCTCGGCCGGCTTGCCGCCTGCTACATGGAGAGCATGGCCACGCTGGGGATTCCCGCTCACGGTTACGGCATCCGGTACGACCACGGGATCTTCCGGCAGGCATTGAAGGACGGCTGGCAGCTCGAGCTCCCCGAGGACTGGCTCTCCGCCGGCAACCCGTGGGAGTTCGAGCGTCCGGAGGTCACGTACACGGTCGGCTTCGGAGGCAGCGTCGAGACCGTCGAGGACCCGGACGGGACGATGCGTTCGACGTGGGATCCGGCCGAGAGCGTCAATGCGGTGGCGTTCGACACGCCGCTCGCCGGCTGGCGCGGACGCCACGTCAACACGCTGCGGCTGTGGTCGGCGCGGGCGACGGATCCGCTGCGGCTCGAGGATTTCAATCGCGGCGATCATGTCGGGGCGCTGGCCGACCGCGTGCGGCTGGAAGCGATCTCCCGCGTGCTCTACCCGAGCGACGAGACGGAGGCGGGGCACGAGCTGCGCCTGAGGCAGGAGTATTTCTTCGCGTCGGCGTCGCTGCAGGACCTCCTGCGCCGGCACAGGTCGCAGCATGGCGAGCTGGCGTCGCTCGCCGACCACGTGTCGATCCAGTTGAACGACACGCATCCGGCCATTGCGGTGCCGGAGCTGATGCGGCTGCTGATCGACGTGCATGGCATGCCGTGGGAGCTCGCCTGGGACGTCACGACGTCGGTGTTCAACTACACGAACCACACGCTGCTGCCGGAGGCGCTGGAGACGTGGCCCGTCTCGCTGATGGAGCGCCTGCTCCCGCGGCACATGCAGATGATCTACCTCATCAACGGGCTGCACCTGGACGCCCAGCGCTCGGCGGGCCGGGACAGCGACGGCTTCCTGTCGTCGATCTCGCTGATCCAGGAGAACCACAGCCGCCGGGTCCGCATGGGCCACCTCGCGTTTCTCGGGTCGCGCCGGGTCAACGGCGTGTCCGCGCTGCACACCGAACTCATGCGGAAGACCGTGTTCCGCGACCTGAATTCGATCTATCCGGAACGCATCGTCAACAAGACCAACGGGATCACGTTCCGGCGCTGGCTGTTCCAGGCGAATCCGGGGCTCACTTCGCTCATCGTCGACGCCGTCGGACCGGAGGTGCTGGACGACGCCGGCCGTCTGGAGGCGCTGGCGCCGCTCGCCGACGATGCGTCGTTCCGCGATCGCTTCCGCGAGGTGCGGCGCGCGAACAAGGTGGCGCTTGCGCGCCTCGTGGCCGAGCGCCTCGGCATCGGCGTCGATCCGGAGGCGCTGTTCGACGTCCACATCAAGCGCATCCACGAGTACAAGCGGCAGCTGCTGAACATCCTCGAGACGATCGCCTACTACAACGCGGTGCGCGCGCAGCCGACGCAGGCGTGGGTCCCGCGCGTCAAGATCTTCGCCGGCAAGGCGGCCGCGGGCTACCAGCAGGCCAAGCTCATCATCAAGCTCGCCAACGATGTCGCGCGCGTCGTCAATCGCGACCCCGTCGTGCGCGGCCGGATCAAGGTCGTGTTCCTGCCGAACTACAACGTGAGCCTGGCCGAGGCGATCGTCCCGGCGGCGGATCTCTCCGAGCAGATCTCGACGGCGGGCATGGAGGCCTCCGGCACGGGCAACATGAAGCTCGCGCTGAACGGCGCGCTCACGATCGGGACGCTCGACGGCGCCAACATCGAGATCCGCGACCGCGTGGGCGCCGAGAACATGCTGATCTTCGGCCTCACCGCCGATCAGGTCGCGGAACGGCGCGCGGCGGGGATCGACGCGTCCGCGACGATCGCCGCGTCGACGACACTGTCCGACGTGTTGAGCGCCGTCGAGAGCGGCGTCTTCTCGCCGGAGGATCGTGACCGCTATCGCGGACTGGTGGAGAGCCTGCGGCACCACGACTACTTCATGGTCGCCGCGGACTTCGACGCCTACTGGGCCGCGCAGCGTGCGGCCGGCACGCTGTGGCAGGATCGCGGAGCGTGGGACCGCAAGGCGATCCTCAATACCGCGCGGATGGGGTGGTTCTCCGCGGACCGGGCGATCATGGACTACGCGCGCGACATCTGGGGCGCGGAACCGGGCCAGCGCTGACATGAGCGACCGGCAGGCTCCCCGCGTTCGCCGCCCTGCCCGAGCGGGGGTCGCGTCCCGCGGCGCCGCAGCCTGCAGGGCCTCGGCGTCGTCCGGGCAACCGGGCGGGAGCTGAGCCCCGATGGCGGGAGCCCTGTCCCCCGACGCGATCGACGCGATCGTCGAAGGCCGCCACGGCGATCCCTTCGCCGTGCTCGGCCTTCACGAGGCGGACGGCACGATCGTCGTGCGCGCGTTCGTCCCGGACGCCGACGTCGTCGACGCCGTGGCCCGCGACGGCGGCCTGCTTGCCCCGCTCGCGCGCCGTCACGCCGCGGGCTTCTTCGAAGGCGCACTCCCTCGGCGCACCGCGTATCGCCTTCGCGCAGCCAACCGAGACGGCGAGTGGATCGCCGACGATCCCTACGCGTACGGGCCGGTGCTCGGCTCGATCGACGACTGGCTCTTCGGCGAGGGGACGCACGCGAAGCTCTACGATCGCCTGGGCGCGCATCCGATCGACCACGAGGGCTCGGCCGGCGTGCACTTCGCGGTGTGGGCGCCGAATGCGGAACGGGTTTCCGTCGTCGGCGATTTCAACGCGTGGGACGGTCGCCGCCACGTGATGCGCAAGCGCGTGGACACCGGCGTTCGGGAAATCTTCATTCCGGCCCTGCGCGAAGGGACGATCTACAAGTACGAGATCATCGGAGTCGACGGCACGCTGCTGCCGCTCAAGGCGGACCCGGTCGGCTTTCGCGCGGAGTTGCGACCGTCGAGCGCGTCGATCGTCTGCGACACGACGGCCTTTCCGTGGACCGACGGCGAATGGATGGCGGGCCGCGGGCGACTCGAGCCGAGGCGCGCGCCGATGTGCATCTACGAGGTGCACCTGGGGTCGTGGCGACGCGAGGAGGGCAACCGCTGGCTCACCTATGACGAACTCGCCGACGTGCTCGTTCCGTACGCCGTCGACATGGGCTTCACGCATCTCGAACTGATGCCGGTCAACGAGCATCCGCTGGACGCCTCCTGGGGCTACCAGCCGATCGGGCTGTTTGCGCCGACGAGCCGCCACGGCGAGCCCGCCGCTTTCGCCCGATTCGTCGACCGCTGCCATCGCTCGGGGCTGGGCGTGATCCTCGACTGGGTGCCCGCGCACTTTCCCGTCGACCCGCACGGCCTCGCGCGGTTCGACGGGACGGCGCTCTACGAGCACGCGGACCCGCGCCTCGGCTTCCATCCGGACTGGAACACCGCGGTCTTCGACTTCGGGCGCAAGGAAGTCGTCAATTACCTCGTCGCCAACGCGCTCTACTGGCTCGACCGCTACCACGTCGACGGCCTGCGCGTCGATGCCGTCGCGTCGATGCTCTACCTGGACTACTCGCGCAAGGCCGGCGAATGGCTGCCGAACCGCTATGGCAGCAATGAGAACCTCGAAGCCGTGGCGTTCCTGCGCAGGTTGAACGAGGCGGTGTACGGGCGGCACGCCGGGGCGATCACGATCGCCGAGGAGTCGACGGCATGGCCCGCCGTGTCGCGTCCGACCCACGGCGGCGGCCTCGGCTTCGGTTTCAAGTGGAACATGGGGTGGATGCACGACACGCTGGAGTACGTCCACCAGCCGCCGGTGCATCGACGATGGCACCACGATCGGATGACGTTCGGATTGATGTACGCGTTCACGGAGAACTTCGTGCTGCCGCTGTCGCACGACGAGGTCGTGCACGGCAAGGGCTCGCTGCTGGCCAGGATGCCCGGCGACGCGTGGCAGCGGTTCGCCTCGATGCGGGCGTACTACGCGTTCATGTGGGCCTATCCGGGCAAGAAACTGTTGTTCATGGGCCAGGAGTTCGCGCAGGGCCGGGAGTGGAATTTCGAGACGGGGCTCGACTGGCCGCTGCTCGACGTGAACTGGCATCGCGGCGTGCAGGCGCTCGTCCGCGACTGCAACCGGCTCTACCGCGCGCAGCGGGCGCTGCACGAGCGGGACTGCGAGCCGGACGGATTCCGCTGGATCGAGGTCGACGACCGGGAGGGCTCGGTGCTCGCGTGGCTCCGTTTCGGCGGCGACGGCGCGCCGCCGGTCGTCGCGATCGCGAATTTCACGCCCGTGCCGCGCGATGGCTATCGAATCGGACTCCCGCTGCCGGGACGCTGGCGCGAGATCCTCAACACCGACGCGGCGGCGTACGGGGGATCCGACCGCGGCAACGCCGGGGGCGTCGACGCGCGTCCCGGCGAAAGCCACGGCTACCCGTGCTTCGCGGAACTCTCGCTGCCGCCGCTCGGTACCCTTTGGCTCGTCCACGAGGGAGGCGCGTGATGCCGCGCGCCTATCGTCGTCGGGCGAGCCGTCCGGGAGGGAAGCCATGGACCAGGTGACCTATTCGACCCCGCTGGCGCGTTCGGCGATGGCCTATGTCCTCGCGGGAGGGCGAGGCAGCCGGCTGATGGAGCTCACCGAGAGGCGCGCGAAGCCGGCCGTCTACTTCGGCGGCAAGTCGCGCATCGTCGACTTCGCGTTGTCCAACGCCCTCAATTCGGGCATCCGGCGCATCGCCGTCGCGACCCAGTACAAGGCCCACAGCCTGATCCGGCACCTGCAGCGCGGCTGGAACTTCCTGCAACCGGTACGCAACGAGAGCTTCGACATCCTGCCGGCGAGCCAGCGCGTGGGGGAGGACAAGTGGTATGCGGGCACGGCCGACGCCGTGTTCCAGAACATCGACATCGTCGACGGCTACGGGCCCGAGTATCTCGTCATCCTCGCCGGCGACCACATCTACAAGATGGACTACGAGCGCATGCTCGTCCAGCACGTCAACGACGGTGCGGACGTCACCGTCGCCTGCGTCGAGGTGCCCGTCGCCGAAGCGAAGGGATTCGGCATCATCGACGTCGACGAGACGAACCGCATCGTGTCCTTCGTCGAAAAGCCCGAGCACCCGCCGGAAATGAAGGACCGGCCCGGCTGGGCGATGGCGAGCATGGGCATCTACGTCTTCCGGCGTGAGTTCCTGAACGAACAGCTGAGACGCGACGCCGCCGATCCGCACTCGAGCCGGGATTTCGGCCGCGACATCATTCCGTTCCTGGTCGGCAACGCCAGGGCCGTCGCCCATCGCTTCGCGGTCTCGTGCATCCGGTCGCGCGAGGAAGCCGAGGCCTACTGGCGCGATGTCGGGACGCTCGATGCCTACTGGGAGGCCAATATCGACCTGACCGACGTCGTTCCGGCACTCGACCTCTACGACCGCGACTGGCCGATCTGGAGCTATGCGGAAATCACGCCGCCGGCGAAGTTCGTGCACGACGTCGACGGCCGGCGCGGCAGCGGCGTTTCGTCGCTGGTGTCGGGCGGCTGCATCATTTCCGGGTCCACGCTGCGCCACGCGCTGCTGTTCACCGGCGTCCACCTGCATTCCTACGGGCAGGTCGAAAACGCGGTCATCCTCCCGAACGTGGACATCGGGCGGGGCGCTCGACTCACCAACGTGATCGTCGATGCCGGCGTCAGGATTCCCGCCGGATTGGTCGTCGGCGAGGATCCGGTGGCCGACGCGGCGCGCTTCCGCCGAACCCCGCTCGGCATCTGCCTCGTCACGCAGCCGATGATCGACCGGCTGGATCCTTGAAGCCCGTGCGCGTCCTGTCCGTCGCGTCCGAGGTCTACCCTTTCGTCAAGACCGGCGGCCTTGCGGACGTCGTTGCGGCGCTGCCGCGGGCGCTGGCGCGCGAGGGCGTCGCGATGCGCACGCTGGTTCCCGGCTACCCGGCGGTGATCGATGCGCTGCGCGACGCCGAAGCCCTCCACATGTACGCGCGCCTGCATGGCGGGCCGGCGCGACTGCTCGCGGCGCACGCGGCAGGCCTCGATCTGCTCGTTCTGGACGCGCCGCATCTCTATTCGCGGCCCGGCAATCCGTATCTGGGCCCCGACGGCGAGCCCTGGCCCGACAACGCATTCCGGTTCGCGGCCCTTTCCGAGTGCGCCGCCTCGATCGCCCGCGGTGTCGTTCCGGGACTCGCGCCCGACATCGTCCATGCACACGACTGGCAGGCGGGACTGGCTCCGGCGCTGATCCACTACGGCGGAGGACCGCGGCCGGGCACCGTGATGACCGTCCACAACCTCTCGTTCCAGGGACAGTTCCCTCGCGAGCTGCTCGCAGTCATCGGTTTGCCTCCGCACGCCTATGCCATCGACGGCGTCGAGTACCACGGGACGATCGGCTACCTGAAGGCCGGGATTGCGCTCGCGGACCGGATCACCACCGTGTCGCCGACGTATGCGGCGGAGATCCGCACGCCCGAGGGAGGCATGGGCCTCGACGGGCTCCTGCGCCATCGGACGGACGCGCTGACGGGAATCCTGAACGGGATCGACGATACGGTCTGGAATCCCCGGACCGACGCTCATCTCGTTCATCGATTCGACGTCACGCACCTCGACGCACGCGCCGGGAACAAGGCGGCGCTGCAGGCACGACTGGGCCTCGATGTCGAGCCGTCGACGTTCCTCTTCGGCGTCGTCAGCCGGTTGACGCTGCAGAAGGGCGTGGACCTCCTGCTCGAAGCGCTGCCGGCAGTGACCGGCAACGGCGCGCAGCTCGCCATCCTGGGCGCCGGCGACAAGTCGCTGGAAGACGCCTGCATCGCCGCGGCAGGCCGGCATCCCGGCCGCATCGCCGCCGTGATCGGCTACGAGGAGGCCCTCGCGCACCTGCTTCAGGGGTCTGTCGACGCGCTGCTCGTGCCGTCGCGCTTCGAGCCCTGCGGCCTCACCCAGCTGTGCGCGCTGCGCTACGGCGCGGTTCCCGTGGTGGCGCGGGTGGGCGGCCTTGCCGACACGGTGATCGACGCGGACGAGGAGGCGCTGGCGGCCGGCTCCGCCACGGGAATCCAGTTCGCGCCGGTGTCCCGCGGCAATCTCGAACGCGCGATCGATCGCGCCGTGACCCTGCATCGCGACGTCGCGCTGTGGCGCAGCCTGCAATCGCGCGCGATGTCGACCGACGTGGGCTGGACCCGACCCGCGAAGCAATTCGCCGCACTCTTCCGCGAGCTGGCCGCGCACCGCGACGCCTGACCGATGCGCCGCGCAGACTCCGGCAGTCCCGTACCGCTCGGCGTCACCCTGGGGAACGGCGGAGCGAATGTCGCCGTGTTCTCGGCCCACGCGACCGCGATCGACCTCTGCCTCTTCGATCCGGCCGACGGGGGCGAACAGGAACGCATCACGCTGCCCGGGCGCACCGGGGACATCATCCACGGGTTCGTCGCCGGCATCGCGGCGGGCGATCGCTACGGGCTGCGTGCACGCGGACCCTACGACCTGCGCAGCGGTCACCGTTTCAATCCGGCGAAGCTCCTCGTCGACCCCTACGCAAGGGCGGTCGATCGGCCATTCGCGCTGCATCCGGCGATGCTCGGCGAGAGCGCGGACGCGACTCGCAGCGACATCGACAGCGCGCCCTTCGTTCCCAAGGGAATCGTGACGCCCTGGCCCGCGCCGGCGCCGGCCCGCCGTCCGCGGGTGCCGTGGGCGCAGACGATCCTCTACGAGCTGCATGTCCGGGGCTTCACCCGGGCGCATCCGGGCATCCCCGACGCCCTGCGCGGCACCTGCGCCGGCCTGGCCCACCCTGCGGCGCTCGCGCACCTGACGCGGCTCGGCATCACGACCGTCGAGCTGATGCCGATCGCGGCGGCCATCGACGAACGCCACATCGCCGAACTGGGCCTCACCAACTACTGGGGCTACAACCCCGCCGCGCTTTTCGTCCCCGATCCGCGGCTCGCGCCGGGCGGCATCGACGAGCTGCGCGCGTGCGTGGCGGCGTTGCAGGCGGTCGGCATCGAAGTCGTCCTCGACGTCGTCCTCAACCACACGGGCGAAGGCGATGCGCGCGGACCGACGCTGTCGCTGCGCGGCCTCGACAATGCGACCTACTACCGGACATTCGCCGACGATCGTGCGCGGTACGTCGACGACGCCGGCTGCGGCAATACCCTCGCGCTGGACCGGCCGCCCGTGCTGCGCCTCGCGATGGACGTGCTTCGCTACTATGCGGTGGCAGCGGGCGTCGACGGCTTTCGCTTCGACCTGGCCACGACGCTCGGCCGCCGCGACGACGGCTTCGATCCGGCGGCGCCGCTGCTGCAGGCGGTTGCGCAGGATCCCGACCTGCGCGACCTTAAGCTGATCGCGGAGCCGTGGGACGTCGGACCCGGCGGACACCGCCTCGGTGCGTTTCCGGCGCAATGGGGCGAATGGAACGACCGCTATCGCGACACGGTGCGGCGATTCTGGCGCGGCGACGCTGGCCTCTCGGGCGATCTGGCGACACGTCTCGCCGGCTCCGCCGACATCCTCGCGCCGCGCTCGCGACCGCCGTCGCGTTCGGTCAATTTCGTCGCCGCGCACGACGGCTTCGCGCTGGCCGACCTCGTCGCGTTCGTCGAAAAGCACAACGAGAGGAACGGCGAAGGCAACCGCGACGGGAGCGACGCCAATTTTTCCTGGAATCACGGCGTCGAAGGCCCGACGCCCGATGCCGCGATCCGTGCGAAGCGCGAGCGCGACGTCCGCAACCTGCTCGCGACGCTGCTGCTGTCGAGAGGCACGCCGATGCTCGCGATGGGCGACGAGCTGGGACGCACGCAGCATGGCAACAACAACGCGTACGCGCAGGACAACCCGCTGACGTGGATCGATTGGGAGCGTGCCGACGGGGATCTCGTCGATTTCGTCGCCGCCCTCGTCGACCTGAGGCGCCGTCATCCGGCACTGCGCGCCGACCGCTGGCTCACCGGCGCGCCTGTGGACGGGAGCGGCATCGCGGACGTCGAGTGGCGGCATCCGGAGGGTCGCGCGATGACCGGCAGCGACTGGGCGAACCCCGGTTGCCGCAGCCTCGTCGCGGTCCTCTACGCGGGCGCCTCCGAGGCCGCCGCAGGCGACCGTGTCGCCGTCGCGCTCAACGCCGGCGAGGTCCCCGTCGAAGTGCGCTGGCCGGACGCGCGGGAGGGTTGCGCCTGGCGGAGTCGCATCGACACGTCGCTGCGCGCAGGTCGGCCCGAATCCACGCCGGAAGTCGCGGGCGAGACCGGTGCCGTCGCGCCGCGATCGGTGGTCGTCCTCGCGGAGGAAGCCGGTATCGCGCCACGGCGCCGGCATTCGGGCGTCGAACCCGAGGTGCTCGAACGGCTCGCCGCAGCTGCAGGCATCGCTCGCGAGTGGTGGGACCTGGCCGGCGAACGCCATGTCGTCGGCGTCGACACCAAGCGTGCGCTGCTGGCGGCGATGGGGCTCTCCGCCGACACGACCGCCGAAGCACGCGACCGGGTCGTCGGGCTTGCCAACGCGCGCGAGCGCCGGCGGCTGCCTCCGATGATCGTGGCACGGGAAGGTCGTCGCGCGAACGTGGCCATCGCAGTGCTCGACGAACCGCAACGCTTGCAGGCCGCAGTGCGGCTGCGGAACGAGGACGGCACCGAGCAGATCCTGCCCTTCAGGTGGGACGACCTCCCCGTGAACGTCGTGACGGCGGCGGACGGTCGGCAGGTCACGCAGCGGATCCTGGCGTTGCCGTCCTTGCCCATGGGTTTCCACACGCTGGGATTCGACGGCGATGCAGCCGTTCCATGCCGCATCGTCGTGGCGCCGGGCCGCTGCTTCCTGCCGCCGGAAATGCGTGCGGGGGGGCGCCGCTTCGGCCTCGCCTCGCACCTGTATTCGCTGCGGCGGCGTGGCGACCAGGGTATCGGGGACCTCACGACGCTCTCGCTGCTGGGCGAAGCCACGGCCCGGGCGGGCGGCAGCATCGTCGCCGTCAATCCGCTGCACGCGCTCTTCCCCGAGGATCGGGAGCGGGCCAGCCCCTACCACCCCTCCGACCGGCGGTTCCTGGACCCGATCTACGTGGACGTCGGGCAGGTGCCCGATCTTGCCGCTTCACGCGACGCGCGGTCGCTGCTCGCGCAATACGGCCCCCGCATTGCAGACCTCTCGGCACGCGCCCACGTCGATTACGTCGGCGTCTGGGAGGTCAAGCGCGCGGTGCTGGACGCTTGCTTCGCGCAGTTCGAGCTGCGCTCCGGCGCCGATCCCCTCGTCGCCGGGTTCGATCGTTTCGTCGCCGGCGGCGGCCTGCCGCTGCGGCAGTTCGCGATTTTCGAGGCGATCGCCGCCGCGCATCCGCGCGAGCCCTGGCAGCACTGGCCCGACGACCTGCGCCGACCCGATGCTCCGGGCGTGGCCGACTTCGCCGGCCGGCACGCGCGCCGTGTCCGTTTCGCGCTCTACCTGCAATGGCTCGCGGAGCGCCAGCTCGCCGCGGCCGCCGGTCATGCCCGTGCGAGCGGCCTGACGTCGGGGTTCTTCCGCGACCTCGCGATCGGCGCCGCGCCGGACGGCGCCGAACCCTGGGCGAATCCGGGCGACTACGCTCGCGGCGTGTCCATCGGCGCGCCTCCCGATGACTTTTCGCCCACGGGCCAGATCTGGAACCTTCCGCCGCCGAATCCCGAGGCGATGGCGGCGTCCGCCTGTGCCCGCGTTCGCGACGTGCTCGTCGCGAACATGCGCCACGCGGGCGCGCTGCGGATCGACCATGTGATGGGCCTCTCGCGACTGTTCTGGATCCCGGAGGGCGCCGCTGCCGCCGAGGGCGCCTACGTCGGCTATCCGCTCGATGCGCTCCTCGGCGTGATGGCGATCGAGAGCGTACGCGCACGCTGCCTTGTCGTCGGCGAGGACCTCGGCACGGTGCCGGAAGGCCTTCGCGAGCGACTCGCGGCAGCCGATGTCCTGTCCTCCCGCGTGCTGTGGTTCGAGCGCGACGGCGACGGCTTCGCCGACCCGTCGAGCTACCCGGCGAAAGCCGCGGCGTGCGTCTCGACGCACGATCTCCCGACCATTGCCGGTTGGTGGACCGGCGCGGACATCGACGAGAAGCAGGCGCTCGAGCTGTTGACCGCGGAGGCCGCCGACGCCGAGCGCACCGAGCGGCTCGCCTCGAAAGTGGCGCTGGCTGCCGCGCTCGATCGGGCCGGTGTCGCCCCGGGCACGCGCGTCGACGTCGAGGCGCCGCACGACGTCGCGATCACCACCGCGATTCACCGCTTCGTGGGTGGGTCCCCGTCGGCCCTGGTGATGGTCCAGGCCGAAGATCTCGCCGGCGAAACGATGGCCGCGAACCTTCCCGGCGTCGATCGCGGGCGCCCGAACTGGCGCCGCAAGCTCGACGTCGAGGTCGAAGCGCTGTGGCGGACCGAGGCAGGCGCGCAGGTGATCGCCGATTTCGCCCCTGGGAGGACCGAGGGCTGAGGGACCGGACTGCGCGGAGCCCCGACACGGTTCGCCGCTGCCGACCTGCCCGGCCGCCACGCAGCCGCCACCGGATCAGCGCAGGTGGCGGGCCTGCTGACCGAGCGTTTCGGAAACGATCAGTGTGATCGCGCGCTCGGTCACGTGAAAGCGTCGTCGGTCCTCGTCGTGATCGAGCCCGGCCGTGAGACCCTCCGGGAGCCGGCATTGCCTGTCGACGACCGCCTTCTTCACCACCGGCCTGCGGCCCACTTCGACGCCGGGAAGGATGACCGAGCCCTCGATCGTGCAGCGGTCGTCGATGTGCACGTTCGAGAACAGCAGCGACCGGCGCACGATCGAGCCGCTGGCGATGCAGCCGCTGGCGACGATCGTGTCGATCGCGGTTCCGCGCCGGCCCTCGTCGTCGAACACGAACGTCGCCGGCGGCAACGGCTCCTGATCCGTCCGGATGGGCCACTCCTCGTCGCAGAGATTCGAATCGGGCACGACATGGGTCAGCGCAACGTTCGCTTCCCGGGATGCATCGATCGCACCGCATTCCTCAGCAGCGTTCGAGCCGGAGCGGCTCGTGGCCACCCGGGACCGCTGCGTCGGACTCTTCCCCTGGTGTCGACCCTGACGCTTCACCTTGTCGACCCGAATGCGGGGTGCCAGGCGCGAACGGAACCCGCTGAAACGCCGGGGCGACGCGCCAGCAATTGCCCTCGTCGCAAGATCCTGACGGCAGCGTCTGCAACGCAGGATCGATGCGTTGAGTGGCCCAGGTCGCCCCCGTCGTTCCATGGACGCCTGGACGCAGGTGCAGTCGGCGGAGATGGCGCTCCCGGGCTCGACGCGCCCACGAAGCGGTCAGCGAAATCGGTGCCGGCACCAGGAATCGAACCCGGGACCTTCGGTTTACAAAACCGCTGCTCTACCGACTGAGCTATGCCGGCGCACCGGTCACATTCTATCGGGCGAGGCGGGCGTGCCGGCCGGCTCGTGCAACAGCGCACGGTCGGTACAGGATCCCGGAGCGCGGCAGCGTCATCGCGCCGCTGCGGAGGCGACCCGGCCCGCCTCGCGGCGGTTCAGCTCACTTGATGACCTGCAGGTGACCCGGACGCGAGCGCGGCTTGCGCTCGGCCTCGCCGGCCTCGGGCTGCGTCGCCTCGGGCTGCGTCGCGGAAGCGAGCGACGCGACCGGATCCTGGCTCACCGTGAACGCGAAGCCGTAGCCGGTCTCCTTGGCGAAGATGCCGGCGACGCTCGCCATCGGCACGGCCACTTCCTGCGACTGGCCGTTGAAGCGCGCGGTGAACTGGATCCATTCGTTGTCGATCGTGAGCTTGCGCGTGGCCGCGCGGCTCACGTTGAGCACGATCTCGCCGTTCTTGACGAACGCCGCCGGTACGCGCGTCTGCGCGTTCACCTTGACCGCGAGGTACGGGGTGAGCCCGTTGTCGGCACACCACTCGCAGATCGCGCGGACCAGGTAGGGCTTGGCGGATTGCTCGGACATCAGGAGACAGGGTCCAGTGGTCGGAGGTCAGGTGCGGCGGCGCGTCCGGCGGCGGCGCATCGAGCGCCGTTGCCCGGTCGCGAGTCCAGCGGCGCCCGGCCGCAGTCGGAAGGGAGGCTAGCAGGATTCGCGCCGCGGTGGCAATCGGTCCTTCCCCGATGGACGCGGGGCGTCCGGCCCGGGCGATGGGCGATTCGGGTCGGGAACGGGCGCCGGATCTCGGCCCGACCAAGACCCCATCGGCGCTCGATGCGCCGCCGCCGGAAACACCGGCGCGTCTGTCCCCCGTCCTCCGACTCCTGTTGCCTGGACGCTACTTCCGCATCCCCCGCTCGGCGCTGGTCAGCGCCTCGGAGAACGCCGGCCGCGCGAACAGCCGCTCGGCATACTTGAGCAGCGGCGCCGCCTGCTTGGGCATCGTTACCCCGTAGTAGTCGAGTCGCCACAGGAGCGGCGTGATCGCCACGTCGAGCATCGAGTACTCCTCGCCCAGCATGTGCTTGTGCTTGGTGAACACCGGCGCGATCTGCATCAGCGCGTCGCGGACCAGGTTGCGCGCCTTCTCGGCGTTCTTCTGGTTGTTGCCCTCGAGCGCGTCGATGTGGCAGAAGAGCTCCTTCTCGAACCGGTGCAGGAACAGCCGCGCGCGGGCGCGCATCACCGGGTCGGCGGGCATCAGCTGCGGATGCGGGAAACGCTCGTCGATGTACTCGTTGATGATGTTCGCCTCGTGCAGCACGAGGTCCCGCTCGACCAGCACCGGCACCTGGTTGTACGGATTCATCACCGCGAGGTCCTCGGGCTTGTGGTCGAGATCGACGTCGATGATCTGGAAATCCATCCCCTTCTCGTGCAGCACGATGCGGCAACGCTGCGAAAACGGGTCGGTCGTCCCGGAGTAGAGGGTCATCATGGCTATCGTTCTCCCTGAAGCAGGGTCGCCGGCGGCGTCGACGCGGCCGGCGCCCGGATGCGGCGCGGTGGATGCGCGCGTCCCGCCTCGCCGGGCGCGGGGGTCGCGCGGGCGAGCGCTAGTGCACGTCCTTCCAGTACTCGCGCTTCAGCCAGTAGGCGAAGAAGAACAGGACGCCGAGGAACATCAGCACGACGATGCCGAGGTTGATCCGCTTGTTGCGCACCGGCTCGCCCATGTATTCCATGTAGTTGACGAGGTCGGCGACGAAGCCGCGGTACTCGACCGGCGTCATCGATCCGGGCACGTCCGCCGCCACGGTCCGCACCGCGAACCTGCCGCCGGGGATCGGCTCGACCAGCGCGAGGCCCTTCGACGCGATCGCGGCGCCGACGGCCGACTGGTGGTCGGCGAACTCGGCGGTCACGAGCCTGGTCGTCCCCGACAGCGTCCACAGCACGTGCGGCATGCCGACGTTCGGGAACACGAGGTTGTTCCAGCCGGTCGCGGACGCCGGGTCGCGGTAGAAGCCGAGGAAGTAGTTGTAGAGCCAGTCGCGGCCGCGCACGCGCGACTCGACCGACAGGTCGGGCGGCGGCACGCCGAACCACGCCTTCGCGTCGGCCGGCCGCATCGCGACGTTCATCACGTCGCCGAGCTTCGCGTCGCCCAGGATCAGGTTGTCGCGTATCTGGTCCTCGGTGAGGCCGATGTCGGTCAGCCGGTTGAAGCGCATGTACTTCGCGCTGTGGCAGTTGAGGCAGTAGTTGACGAAGTTGCGCGCGCCGCGCTGCAGCGAGGCGTCGTCCAGCCGGTGGACCGGCGCGCGCTCGAACCTCAGGTCGGGGCCGCCGGCGGCCGCGGCGGGGCCGGAGGCGGCGAGCACAGCCGCGGCCGCGAGGATGGCCGCGGCGGCGCGCGGCGAGCGTACGGTCTTCATGTCCATCACGACGTCACCCGAGTCGGTTCCGGCCTGGTCTTGTCGATCGCGGTGTACCACGGCATCAGCACGAAGAACGCGAAGTAGAGCGCCGTGAAGACGCGGGCCGCCACCGTCGCGCGGTCGACGCCGCCGACCAGCGGCACGCCTTCGCCGAACTGGCCCCACACGGTGATCGGGACCACGCCGAGGTAGCCCAGGATCAGGAAGCTCACCACGAAGATCGCGACCCACGACTTGTAGAGCATGCCGCGGGAGCGGATCGAGCGCACCTTGCTGCGGTCGAGCCACGGCAGCGGGAAGAAGATCACCACCGCGAGGCCCATCACGATCACGCCCCAGACCTGCGTCCCGAAGTACGACGGCACGGCGCGCAGCATCGCGTAGTACGGCGTGAAGTACCAGACCGGCGCGATGTGCACGGGCGTCTTCAGCGGGTCGGCCGGGATGAAGTTGTTCGCCTCGATGAAGTAGCCGCCCATCTCGGGCATGAAGAACATGATGACCGAGAACACCGCGAGGAACACGATCACGCCGACGATGTCCTTGATCGTGTAGTACGGGTGCGAGTAGATGCCGTCGAGCGGCAGTCCGGTCTTCGGGTCGATCGGCTGCTCCTTGATCTGCACGCCGTCCGGGTTGTTCGAGCCGGTCTCGTGCAGCGCCATCAGGTGGGCGACCACGAGGCCCAGCAACACGAGCGGCAGCGCGATCACGTGGAACGCGAAGAAGCGGTTGAGCGTGATGTCGGAGATCGTGTAGTCGCCGCGGATCCACAGCGCGAGGTCCTCGCCGATCAGCGGGATCGTGGCGAACAGGTTGACGATCACCTGCGCGCCCCAGTAGGACATCTGCCCCCACGGGAGCAGGTAGCCGAAGAACGCTTCGGCCATCAGCGCGAGGTAGATCAGGCAGCCGAGGATCCACGTGAGCTCGCGTGGCTTGCGGTAGCTGCCGTAGATCAGGCCGCGGTACATGTGCAGGTAGACGACGACGAAGAACATCGACGCGCCGGTCGAGTGCATGTAGCGGATCAGCCAGCCCCACTCGACGTCCCGCATGATGTACTCGACCGACTCGAACGCCTTCTGCGCGTCGGGCTTGTAGTTCATCGTCAGCACGATGCCGGTGACGATCTGGATCACCAGCACGAACGCGGCGAGCGAGCCGAAGTAGTACCAGAAGTTGAAGTTCTTCGGGGCGATGTACTTGCCCCACTGCGACTCCCACAGCGCGGTCAGCGGGAAGCGGGCGTCGATCCAGGCGAGCATCTTTTCCATATCGTCGTCCTCGCTCGTCCGGTCAGGCCTTGTCGTCGCCGATGAGCACCCTCGTGTCCGACAGGTACTTGTGCGGCGGGACGACGAGGTTGGTCGGCGCGGGCATGCTCTTGTAGACGCGTCCGGCCAGGTCGAACTTCGACTGGTGGCACGGGCAGAAGAAGCCGCCGATCCAGTCGGCGCCGAGGTCCGCGGGCGCGATGTCCTTGCGGTACGTCGGCGAGCAGCCGAGGTGCGTGCAGATCCCCACCGCGACCCACACTTCCGGCTTGATCGAGCGGTGCTCGTTCTTCGCGTAGGACGGCTGCTGGTCCTGCTGCGAGCCGGGGTCGGCGAGGCGGTCGGCGAGCTTCGGCAGCGTCCCGAGCATCTCGGGCGTGCGCTGGACGATCCAGCACACCTTGCCGCGCCATTCGACGTCGATCTTCTGTCCGGGCTCGAGCTTGCCGATGTCGATCTCGACCGGAGCGCCCGCGGCCTTCGCGCGCTCGCTCGGGAAGAACGACATGACGAACGGCACCGCCGCCGCCACGGCACCGACGCCGCCGACGACGCTCGTCGCGCCGATCAGGAAACGACGCTTCCCCTTGTCCACCATTGCTTCTGATGCCATGGTCGCCTTGCGTGAAGAGTGCCTGAGGAGCCCCGGCCGCGTCGGGTTGCCGCCTGCGTCTCGCCGCGCGCACTGCGCGGCCGGCCGTGAGGCCCGCGAGAAAAACCTTCGGATTATACGGGATTCGGGGCGCCCGCCGAAAGCTCCCGGACCCGCCATGGCTGGAAATCGCCGCCGGATCATGGGCTTGCGCGCCCGCCCCCGGCCTGGCGACGGTCGGGGCGGCGCTATAATCCCGTTCCCTGCCCTGTTCCCGCGAGCGACCCTTGCTGCGACGCTTCTGGCTCCTGTTCGCCCAGGCCTGCACGCTCTGCGTGGCGGCGCTGTTCGTCGTCGCGACGCTGCGGCCCGACCTGCTGCGCCTGACCGGCCGCGCAGGTCCCGTCGTGCTGACGCAGGAGTCGCCGGTGGCGCCGCCCGCCGCCATGGACGCCGCGGCGCCGGCACCGGGCACGCTCGCGCACGCGGCGCGCAAGGCGGCCCCGGCGGTCGTCAACGTCTACACGAGCAAGCAGTTGCGCGCGCGCAATCCGGCGCTCGACGACCCGGTGCTGCGCCGGCTCTTCCCGGACCTCGCGAACCGGGTCCCGCCGCAGCGGCAGAACTCGCTCGGCTCGGGCGTGATCGTCTCGCCCGACGGGTACGTGCTCACCAACCACCACGTCGTCTCGGGCGCGGACGACATCCAGCTCGTGCTCGCGGACGGGCGCGTGCTGACGGCGCGCATCACCGGCACCGATCCCGAGAGCGACCTCGCGGTGCTCAAGGCGGACGCCGCGGGCCTCCCGTCGATCACGTTCGGGTCGCTCGAGCGCGTGCAGGTCGGCGACCCGGTGCTCGCGATCGGCAACGCGTTCGGCTTCGGGAACACGGTGACCTCCGGCATCGTCTCGGCGCTCGGGCGCACGTCGCTCGGGATCAACCGGTTCGAGGACTTCATCCAGACCGACGCGGCGATCAACCCCGGCAACTCGGGCGGCGCGCTGGTCGACGCGAACGGCAGCCTGATCGGCGTCAACAGCGCGATCTTCTCGCAGTCGGGCGGCTCGACGGGCATCGGCTTCGCGATTCCCGTGACGCTCGCCCGCTCGGTGCTCGAGCAGATCATCCGCGACGGCGAGGTGACGCGCGGCTGGCTCGGCGTCGAGCCGCAGGACATCACGGCGGAGCTCTCTCGCGCGCTCCAGCTCGACCGTGCCGACGGCGTCGCGATCCGCGGCGTCCAGCGCGACGGCCCGGCCGACAAGGCGGGGATGCTGTCGCGCGACGTCGTCGTCGAGATCGCCGGCAAGCCGACGCGCGACACGGCGGCGCTGCTGGCGCACATCGCGGAGCTCAAGCCGGGGACGACCGCGAGCGTCGTCGTCGTGCGCGGCAAGCAGCAGGTGGCGCTCGACGTCGTGATCGGCAAGCGGCCCAAGGCAGAATGATCCCGGGAAAGCCCCGCAGGGGCGGACCCTCATCCCCGGGGTTCGGACGCCGACGGGGCGGGGCCCGCCCCCGGCGCATCAGCCGCCTTCGGATTCCGCCTCTTCCCGCGTCGGCCCCTTGCCGACGAAGCGCGCGAGCACGATCCCGAGCTCGTAGAGCAGCCACAGCGGGACCGCGAGCATCAGCTGCGAGATCACGTCCGGCGGCGTGACGATCGCGCCGATCACGAACGCGCCGACGATGACGTAGGGGCGCGCCGCCTTCAGCTTCTCGATCGTCACGATGCGCAGCCTCACGAGCACGATGACGACGACCGGCATCTCGAAGGTCAGCCCGAACGCGATGAACATCGTGATCACGAACGACAGGTACTTGTCGATGTCGGTCATCATCTGCACGCCGGCCGGCGTGTAGCCCGCGAAGAAGCCGAACGCGATCGGGAACACGAAGAAGTACGCGAACGCCATCCCGATCGCGAAGAAGATGCACGAGGAGACGATCACCGGGACCGCGAGCCGCTTCTCGTGGTGGTAGAGGCCCGGCGCCACGAACGCCCACGCCTGCCAGAGCACGTAGGGCAGCGCCACGATGAACGCCGCCAGCGCGGTGACCTTGAGCGGGACCAGGAACGTGCCGGTCACGTCGGTCGCGATCATCGTCGCGCCCTGCGGCAGGACGGCGAGCAGCGGCCTCGCGAGCACCGCGTAGATCTCCTTCGCCCAGGGGAACAGCGCGAACAGCACGACGACGATCGCGATGATCGCGCGCAGCAGCCGGTCGCGCAGCTCGACCAGGTGCGAGATGAAGGTTTCCTGCGCGGCTTCGGCCGGTTCGCTCAACGTTCGACCTCCACGACGCCCGCCGACTCGACGCCCTCGCGGATTCCCTCCCGGAGGAGGAGGCGGGCGGGGTGACGTCCCCCGGGGTCCCGCGCCGCGAGCCGCCCCCGATGGGAGCGTCGCGGGTCCGAACCGGCCCGGCGGGCGCGGGGGGATGGCCGGGCGGCGATCATGCTCGGCTCAGATCCGGTCGAATCCGGGCAGGCTCGGCTGGCGCGCGGGCTCCGCGGGGACCTCCGCGGCGGGCGCGGGCGGCGGGAAGGCGAGCTCCGGTGCTGCGGGCGGCGCGGGCGCCTCGCTCGCGCCGGCGTTGAGCTGCGCCTCGACATCGCGCATGCCCGTCTCCACGTCGCGCGCGGTGGCGCTCATCGACTGCTCGAGGTCCTGCGCCGCCGACTTCACTTCCTGCTGGAGCTTGCGCAGGTCCTCGAGCTCCATCTCGCGGCTGATGTCGGCCTTCACGTCGTTGACGTAGCGCTGCAGGCGGCCGAACAGGTGGCCCATCGTTCGCGCCGTCTTCGGCAGCCGCTCGGGCCCGAGCACGATCAGCGCCACGACGGCGATGAGGACGATTTCGGTGAAGCCGATGTCGAACATGGCGTGAGCGCGACGGCGTCGCCCGCGCGGCACCGGCGCGGAGACGGTCGCGCCGGGGATCGCCCGGCGGGCGCTACGACCTGGCCGAGGTTTCCTTGCGGACCTCGCCCTCGATCGTCTGGCCGCCGATCTTGGCGTGGGTCGCGGCGTCGTCGGCGGGCTTCGCGGCGTCCGCCTCCTCGTTCGCCCCCTTCACGCCTTCCTTGAACCCCTTGACCGCGCCGCCCAGGTCCTGCCCGATGTTGCGCAGCTTCTTCGTGCCGAAGATCAGCACGACGACCAGGAGCACGATCAGCCAGTGCCAAATCGAGAGACCGCCCATGTGTTTCTCCTCAGTGGTCCTTGCGCATGATCATGGGCCCGAGCGAGTCCGGCCCGCCGATCACGTGGATGTGGATGTGCTGCACTTCCTGCCGTCCGACGCGGCCGGTGTTGACGATCGTGCGAAAGCCGTCGTTCGCCCCCTGCGCCCGCGCGATCGCCGGCGCGAGCGCGAGCATCCTGCCCAGCAGCGGCTCGTCGCCGGGCGCGCAGTCGTACATCGTCGCGATGTGCTTCTTCGGGACGACGAGGACGTGCACCGGCGCGAGCGGCCGGATGTCGTGGAACGCGAGGACCTCGCCGTCCTCGTGCGCCTTGCGGCACGGGATCTCGCCGGCGACGATCTTGCAGAAGATGCAGTTCGGGTCGTGCATGCGTCAGGTTTTCCGTGGGAGGGCGGCCCGGGCGGCCTCGATCGCGTCGTGGAGCGCCTGCGGGTCGCCGGTGCCTATCATGACCGGCCGCTCCGTCGCGAGTTCCAGCCGGACAGCCCACCGGCCGGACACATTGTATAGCCAACCCGCCGGCGTCCAGTGGACGCCCCATCCCCAGAGCAGGCGGGTGCGGACGATGTCGGCCTTGCGGACGTCGGCGATCTCGACCGTCTTGCGCACGAATCCGAGCCCCATGACCGCGCGAACCTCGCGCTCGTCGACGGTGACGCGCATCCACCCGAACAGCACGAACGCGAGTGCCAGCACGCCGAACAGCGCCCACGGCAGCCACGGCACCGCGTCGATCGTCGCGCGCGAGACGAAGGCCGTCAGGACCCATGTCGCGAGCACGACGCCGAGGAGCGTCCCGGCGGCCATCATCGTTCCGAACTGCGCGCGCTCGTAGCGCGTGCGGCGCCCGCGCTCCGCCATCGCATCCGGGCGCGGCGCGCTCAGCGCCGCGAGGCCTTCTCGTCGTGGCCGGAGCGGCCCTCGCGCCGCTCGAGCTCGGCCAGCACGTCCGCGGGCGACAGCCCGTGGTGCGCGAGCAGCACGAGGCAGTGGAACCACAGGTCGGCCATCTCGGCGGCGACGCGCCCGGGCGCGCCGTCCTTCGACGCCATCACGGTCTCGGTCGCTTCCTCGCCGATCTTCTTCAGGATCGCGTCGCCGCCCTTCGCGAGCAGGCTCGCGACGTAGGACGACGAGGGGTCGGCGCCCTTGCGCGCCTCGATCGTCTCCGCCAGGCGATCGAGCACGCGCGCCCTCGCGTCGTCAGCCGTCGCCATAGATCTCCCTCGGGTCCTTGAGCACCGGCTCGACCTCGCGCCACGCACCGTCCAGAAGCCGCCGGTAGAAGCAGCGCTCGCGACCGGTGTGGCACGCGATGCCTCCTTCCTGCTCGACGACGAGCAGGATCGCGTCGTCGTCGCAGTCGAGCCGGATCTCGCGCACGCGCTGGACGTGGCCCGAGCTCTCCCCCTTGCGCCACAGCCTGCCGCGGGAGCGCGACCAGTAGTGCGCCTCGCCGGTCGCGGCGGTCCGCTCGAGCGCCTCGCGGTTCATCCATGCGAGCGTGAGCACGCGGCCGGTTCCCGCGTCCTGCGCGATCGCGGGGACGAGGCCGTCGCGGTTCCAGCGGGGCGCGTCGAGGAAGCTCATGGAGCCAGGGTCCGCACCTCGATGCCCGCCGCGCGCATCGCCGCCTTCGCCTGTCCGATCGTGTACTCGCCGTAGTGGAAGATCGACGCGGCGAGCACGGCGTCGGCGCCGCCCTCGGTAATGCCCTCGACGAGGTGCCGCAGCGTGCCGACGCCGCCCGACGCGATCACCGGGACGTCGACGGCCTCGCTCACGGCCCGCGTGAGCCTGAGGTCGAAGCCGGCCCTCGCGCCGTCGCGGTCCATGCTGGTGAGCAGGATCTCGCCCGCCCCGAGCTCCGCGGCCTCGCGCGCCCACTCGATCGCGTCGATGCCGGTGGGCGTGCGCCCGCCGTGGATGAAGACCTGCCACGCGTCGACCGCGCACTGCTTCGCGTCGATCGCGCAGACGACGCACTGCGCGCCGAAGTGCGCCGACGCCTCGCGGATCAGCTCGGGACGATTCACGCCAGCCGTGTTGATGCTCACCTTGTCGGCGCCCGCGTTGAGCAGCGCGCGGATATCGTCGATCGTGCTCACGCCGCCGCCGACGGTGAGCGGGATGAACACCTGGTCGGCGACCGCCTCGATCATGTCGTAGAGCAGCCCTCGCGTCTCGACGCTCGCGCGGATGTCGAGGAACGCGAGCTCGTCCGCGCCCTGCTCGTCGTAGCGCCGCGCGACCTCGACCGGGTCGCCCGCGTCGCGCAGGTTGACGAAGTTCACGCCCTTCACGACGCGGCCGGCGGCGACGTCGAGGCAGGGGATGATGCGTTTGGCGAGCACGGGGATCAGGGATCGGGGGCGGAGGGGATGCCGGCGGCGGCGCATCGGGCGCCGGGGGCAATGTTCAGGCGACGCAGGGTCGCGGCGACGGCGGTTACGGCGTGGACGCCTCCCGGATTCCGGGGAGCCGAGGCTCGGCGCGCGATCGTTCGCGCCCACCGGACGCTCGCGGGACGCGAGCGCGTCGGTCCTCTGTCCCCTTTCTCCCGGATTCTACGTCGCGGGGCCTCCGGCCCGAGCCGCCTCCACCGCCGCCTTGAAATCGAGCGTGCCGTCGTAGATCGCGCGCCCGGCGATCGCCCCGACGACGCCGTCGACCTCGTGCTGCATCAGCGTGCGCACGTTGTCGAGGTGCGCGAGCCCTCCCGACGCGATGACGGGCACCTTGATCGCTCGCGCGAGACGCACCGTGGCCTCGACGTTGATGCCGGTGAGCATCCCGTCGCGGCCGATGTCGGTGTAGACGATCGCCTCGACGCCGTAGTCCTCGAACTTCCGTGCGAGGTCGATCACGTCGTGGCCGGTCATCTTCGACCAGCCGTCCGTCGCGACCTTGCCCTCGCGCGCGTCGAGCCCCACGATGATGTGGCCGGGGAACGCGTAGCAGGCGTCGTGCAGGAATCCGGGGTTCTTCACCGCGGCGGTCCCGATCACGACATAGGTGATGCCGTCGTCGAGGTAGCGCTCGATCGTGTCGAGGTCGCGGATCCCGCCGCCAAGCTGCACCGGGATTTCCTCGCCGACGACGCTCACGATCTCGCGGATCGCGAGCTCGTTCTTCGGCCGGCCGGCGACGGCGCCGTTCAGGTCCACGATGTGCAGGCGCTCCGCGCCCAGTTCGAGCCAGTGCTGCGCCATCGCGGCCGGGTCCTCGGAGAACACCGTCACCGACTGCATGTCGCCCTGCTTCAGGCGCACGCAGTGTCCGTCCTTGATGTCGATCGCGGGAATGATCAGCATGACCGGGAAAACGCGGGGGCGTCGCCCCGGGCGCGTCAGGCGTGTCCGTCCCAGGCGACGAAGTTGGCGAGCAACTGCAGTCCGGTGCGGTGGCTCTTTTCCGGATGGAACTGGGTCGCGAAGATATTAGCCCGCGCCACCGCGCAAGTAAACGGCGTCGGGTAGTCGGTCGTGCCGGCGATCACCCCGGGGTCCGCAGGGACCGGATGGTAGCTGTGCGCGAAGTAGAATCGCTCGCCGTCCGCGATGCCGCGCCAGAGCGGATGGGGCCGCACCTGCCGGACCCGGCTCCACCCCATGTGCGGCACCTTGAGCCGGTCGCCGCCCGGCAGGACCCTTCCGTCGTCACGGAACCGCTCGACCCGACCCGCGAGGATGCCGAGGCCCGGCGTCGGCCCCTCCTCGCTCGACTCGAACAGCATCTGCAGCCCGAGGCAGATGCCGAGGAACGGGCGGTCGCGCGCGACCTCGAGCACCACTTCGCGCAGGCCCGACGCGTCGACGCAGCGCATGCAATCGGGCATCGCCGCCTGGCCGGGCAGCACGACCCGGTCGGCCGAGCGCACCGTCGCCGCGTCGCCGGTGACGACGATCGAGGCGCCCGGGGCGACGTGCTTGAGCGCCTTCGCCACCGAGCGGAGGTTGCCCATTCCGTAGTCGACGACGGCGATGTCAGGCATCGGGAATCAGTGATCGGGAATCAGAAGCTTCGTGCAGGGTGGACCGCCGGAGGGCGCGAGCGCGCGCGCGGATACGTCGGTGTGGACGAAGGGAGAGGTCGGGCCGCCGGGGAGTCGGAGAACCGCAACGAAACGCTCCAGCGGCGCCCGAGGCGCCGCCACCGGTATCGCCGCGGCGACCGTCCTCCGTCGTCTGCTTCCTGTTACCTGGCCCGGGGAGCGCTCAAAGCGCTCCCTTGGTCGAGGGTATCGCCCCGCCCGAGCGCGGATCGCGCGCGACCGCCATGCGCAGCGCCCGGCCGAACGCCTTGAACACGGTCTCGCACTGGTGGTGCGCGTTGGCGCCGCGCAGGTTGTCGACGTGCACGGTCGCGAGCGCGTGGTTGACGAAGCCCTGGAAGAACTCGTGCGCGAGATCGACGTCGAAGCTTCCGATTCGCGCGCGTGTGAACGCGACGTGGAACTCGAGCCCCGGCCGGCCCGAGAGGTCGATCACGACGCGCGACAGCGCCTCGTCGAGCGGCACGTAGGCGTGGCCGTAGCGGACGAGTCCCGCCTTGTCGCCGAGCGCCTTCGCGACCGCCTGCCCGACCACGATGCCGACGTCCTCGACCGTGTGGTGCGCGTCGATGTGCAGGTCGCCCTCGGCCTTGACCGCGAGGTCCACCATCCCGTGCCGCGCGACCTGATCGAGCATGTGGTCGAGGAACGGAACGCCCGTGGCGAGCTGCGATCGGCCGGAGCCGTCGAGGTTCAGCTCGACGGCGATCATCGTCTCGCGCGTATCGCGCTCGACGCGGGCGGTGCGGGCGGCGAGGTCGGCGGGGGCGTTCATGGGCGCGCAAGCGCTGCGAGCAGCGCGTCGTTCTCGGCGGGGGTGCCGACGGTGATCCGCAGGCAGTTCGCCGTCAGCGGATGGCCGCCGTGCAGATTCTTGACCAGGATGCCCGCGGTGCGCAATCTCGACGTGAGCGCAGGCGCGTCGGGAACGCGAACGAGCAGGAAGTTGGCGTCGCTCGGCATCACCGCGAATCCCGGCAGCGCCGCGAGGGCGCCGGCCAGGCGCCCGCGCTCGGCGCGGATCGCCGCGACCTGCGCGCCCAGCGTGTCCGCCGCCGCGAGGACGACCGGCACGGCCGCCTGCGTGAGGGCGTTGACGTTGTAGGGCGAGCGGACCTTGTCGAGCTCGGCGATCCAGGCCGGATGCGCGACCGCGTAGCCCAGCCGCGCGCCCGCGATCCCGATCTTCGAGACCGTGCGCATGACGACGAGGTTCGGGAACTCGAGCACACGGGGCAGGAGCGTCGTGCCGGCGAAGTCCGCGTACGCCTCGTCGACCACGACCAGCCCGGGCGCCGCCGCGAGGATGCGTTCGATCGCCGGCAGCGGAATCGCCCGCCCGGTCGGGTTGTTGGGGCTCGCGAGCCAGACCAGCGCGGGCTTCTCGCGCGCGATCGCGGCGACGAACGCATCGACCTCCAGCGTGAAGTCGGCGGAGAGCGGAACGCCAGCGTAGCGGACGCCCGCCTGCATCGCATAGATCCGGTACATGACGAACGTCGGGTCCGGCGCGAGGACGCAGGCGCCGGGGCGCGCGATCGCGGTCGTGACGATCTGGATCAGTTCGTCGGAGCCGTTGCCGAGCACCATCGCCGCGCCCCGCGGCAGCGGCAGCGCGCGGACGAGGGCGGCCTTCACGCGATCGCCCGCGCCTTCCGGATACCGGTTGACCGGAACCGCCGCGACCGCCGCGGCGACCGCGGCGCGCACGTCGTCGGGCAGCGGCCACGGATTCTCGTTCGCGGAGAGCTCGATCATCCCGGCGGTCTTCGGCACCGCGTAGGCAGCGCCCGCGCGGATCTCCGCGCGGATTGTCGCGGCGACGCGTGCCGCGACGTCGACGTCGCTCGCGGCCGCGGCGACACGGGGTCGGGGATCGTTCACGTTCTCACGTTCCCACTTTCCGGCGCGAGACGCGCCTCGGCGGAGCGGGCATGCGCGGTCAGCCCTTCGCCGTGCGCGAGGGTCGCGGCGACCGGTCCGAGCGTGCGCGCCGCCTCCCGCGAGATGCGCAGCACCGAGGACCGCTTCTGGAAATCGTACACGCCGAGCGGCGAGGAGAACCGCGCGGTGCGCCCGGTCGGCAGCACGTGGTTGGGCCCGGCACAGTAGTCGCCTAGCGCCTCGGACGCGAAGTGGCCGACGAAGATCGCGCCGGCGTGCCGAATGCGCGGCAGAAGCCTGTCCGGATCGGCGACGGCAAGCTCGAGGTGCTCGGGCGCGATCCGGTTCGCCAGCTCGCATGCCTCCGCGAGGTCGCGCACGAGCACGAGCGCGCCGCGCTTCGCGAGCGACGCCGCGATGATCGGCGCGCGCGGCATCGACTCGAGCCAGCGGTGCATCGCCGCCTCGACCGCGTCGATCAGCGCCGCGTCCGGCGAGAGCAGGATCGCCTGCGCCATCTGGTCGTGCTCGGCCTGCGAGAACAGGTCGATCGCGATCCAGTCCGGATTCGCCGACGCGTCCGCGATCACGAGGATCTCGGACACGCCCGCCACCATGTCGATGCCGACGGTGCCGAACACGCGCCGCTTCGCCGCGGCGACGTAGGCGTTGCCCGGCCCGCAGATCTTGTCGACGCGGGGAATCGTCTCGGTGCCGTAGGCGAGCGCGGCGATCGCCTGCGCGCCGCCGATCGTGAACGCGCGCGACACGCCTGCAAGGTGGGCGGCGGCAAGCACGAGCGCGTTGCGCACGCCGCCGGGCGTGGGGACGACCATGATGATGTCGCGCACGCCCGCCACGTTCGCGGGAATCGCGTTCATCAGCACCGACGACGGATAGGCCGCCTTGCCGCCGGGCACGTAGAGACCGACGCTGTCGAGCGGCGTGATGCGCTGGCCGAGCCCGGTGCCGTTGGGCTCGGTGACCTCGAACGCCCCGCCGTGCGCCTTCTGCGCCTCGTGGAACGAGCGGATGCGCGCGGCGGCCGTCGCGAGCGCGTCGCGCTGGTCGTCGGGAAGCAGCTCGAACGCGCGGCGCATCTCGTCGGCGGAGATCTCGAGCGCCGCCGCCGACGGCACGTCGAGTTTGTCGAAACGCCTCGTGCACTCGAGCAGCGCCTCGTCGCCGCGCGCGCGCACCTCGGCGATGATCCGCGCGACCGCCTCGTCGATGTCGGGATCCTGCGCCGCCTCGAATTCGATCAGTGTCTCCAGCTCCGCGTCGAAGCCGGGCGCCGCGGACGACAACCGCCGGAATGCGATCCCGCTCATGCGACTGCCCTTTGCGCCGTCGCCGCGGCCGCCAGCGCATCGACGAGCGGCTTCACGGCCTCGCGCTTGAGCTTCAGCGCCGCCGGGTTCACGACGAGGCGCGCGGTGATCGGCATGATCGTCTCGACCTCGACCAGGTCGTTGGCCTTCAGCGTGTTGCCCGACGACACGAGGTCGACGATCGCGTCGGCGAGGCCCGAGAGCGGCGCGAGCTCCATCGAGCCGTAGAGCTTGATCAGGTCGACGTGCATGCCCTTCGCGGCGAAGTGCTCGCGCGCGATTTCGACGTATTTGGTCGCGACGCGGATGCGCGCGCCGCGCTGGACGGTGCCCGCCCAGTCGTAGCCGCGCTTCGTCGCGACCGACATGCGGCAGCGCGCGATGCCGAGGTCGACCGGCTGGTAGAGCCCGTGGCCGCCGTGCTCGAGCAGCACGTCCTTGCCCGCGACGCCGAGATCCGCGGCGCCCCACTGCACGTAGGTCGGGACGTCGGACGCGCGCACGATCATCAGCGACACGCCGGGTCGGCTCGTGGCGAGGATGAGCTTGCGCGAGGTCTCGGGATCCTCGGTCGGCACGATGCCCGCCGCCGCGAGGAGCGGCAGCGTCTCGTCGAGGATGCGGCCCTTCGACAGGGCGATCGTGAGCGGCATGGTCGGGACAGGACGCGGCGCGACCGGTGCGCGCCGAACAGGTCATTCTACCGGAGGGGTTTCCCCGTACCCCGGCCGCCGCTGCACCCCTCGCCCCCCAAGCTCTGCTCGCGCGGCGGGGAGCGGAAGCCCGGGCCGTGGGTCCGGCTGACGCCGGACGCCTTTCGCGCATGGAGAAGCGCCAGGCTGAAGCCGGGCCCACGGCCACGCGACCCCGATCGCCGACCGCCGGGACCGCCTATTGCCTCACGTCCGGCGCCGATCGCGCGCGCCAGGTGGACTCGCTGGTGCGGAACGGGTTGATGTCGATGCCGCCGCGGCGCGTGAAACGCGCCTCGACCGCGAGTTTGTGCGGCCGGCACGCCGCGAGCAGGTCGACGAAGATCCGCTCGACGCAGGATTCGTGGAAGCCCGGGTGGCGCCGGAACCCGGTGAGGTAGGCAAGGAGCGCCCCGCGCTCGATGCGCGGCCCGCGATAGCGCACGATCACCGTCGCGTAGTCGGGCTGCCCCGTGACCGGGCACACCGAGCGGAACAGCGACGTGTGAAGCGTCTCGTCGCCGTCCCACGCGGTCGTCGCGAGGCGCGACGGATCCGGCTCGTCCGGAATCGAGGCCAGCGGCGCCGCGTCGATCGACGCGCCGTCGGCCGGTTCGCGCGCGAGCCCGCCGAACGCGGGCGGCAGCGCGAGCGCCACGCGCACGTCCGCGCCGGTTGCCTGCGAGAGGTCGCGCGCGATCGTCGCCGCGTACGCCTCGCGCGACTCGAGCCGCTCCTGGTTGAGCGACGCGAGGTAGAGCTTGACCGACTTCGACTCGACGATGCGCGGCGAGGCGGCCGGCACGTCGAAGCGCCCGACCGCGACCTGCGGGCGTCCCGACGCGTCGAGCCATGCGAGCTCCCACGCGGTCCACGCGTCGTGGCCCGTGAACGGCAGCGGCGCGGCGATTCCCGAGGCCGCGCGGGCCTCGTCCCGCTCCATCGCGAAGAGCAGCGATGCGTCGTAGCGCTCGGGCATCGGGCTCGGGCGCCCGAGCGGTGAATCGCCTGGCGTCGCGGTCATTTCACGCGCGCGATCGAGGCCCCCAGCGCGGCGAGCTTCGCTTCCAGGCGCTCGTATCCGCGGTCGAGGTGGTAGATCCGGTCGATCGTCGTCGCGCCGTCGGCGACCAGCCCGGCGATCACCAGGCACGCCGACGCTCGCAGGTCGGTCGCCATCACGTTGGCGCCGGTCAGGCGCGGCACGCCGCGCACGATCGCGGTGCCGCCCTCGACCTCGATGTCGGCGCCGAGGCGCACCAGCTCCTGCACGTGCATCATCCGGTTCTCGAAGATCGTCTCGGTGATCCTCGACGTTCCCTCCGCGCGCGTGGCGAGCGCCATGAACTGCGCCTGCATGTCGGTCGGGAACGCGGGATACGGCGCGGTGCGGACATTGGCCGCCGCGAGCGGACCGTCGCGCGAGACGCGGATCGTGTCGGGCGTCACGTCGATGCGCGCGCCCGCCTCGGCGAGCTTGTCGATCACCGCCACCAGCGTGTCGGCGCGCGTGCCGGTGAGCGTCGCCGTCCCGCCGGTGGCGGCGACCGCGGCGAGGAAGGTCCCGGTCTCGATGCGATCCGGCATGATCCGGTGCGTTGCGCCGTGCAGCCGGTCGACGCCCTCGACGACGATGCGGTCGGTCCCTGCGCCGCGGATCCTCGCGCCCATCGCGGTCAGGCAGTCGGCGAGGTCGACGACCTCGGGCTCGCGCGCCGCGTTCTCGAGCACCGTCGTGCCCTCGGCGAGCGTGGCGGCCATCAGCAGGTTCTCGGTGCCGGTGACCGTCACGACGTCGAACGCGAAGCGCACGCCGGCGAGCCGCGCGGTCTTCGCCCCGATATAGCCGTGGTCGAGGTCGATCTCGGCGCCCATCGCCTCGAGCCCCTTCACGTGCTGGTCGACCGGACGCAGCCCGATCGCGCATCCGCCGGGCAGCGACACGCGCGCCTCGCGGCAGCGCGCGAGCAGCGGACCCAGCGCGAGGATCGACGCGCGCATCGTCTTGACGAGCTCGTAGGGCGCGAGCGGCCATTCGACGCGGGACGCCTGGAGCGCGAGCGAGCCGGGCTCGCGCCCGTCGAGCGCGACGCCCATCTGCCCGAGCAGCGTGCGCATCGTCCGCACGTCGTTCAGCTCGGGGACGTGCGTCAGGACGAGCGGCTCGTCGGTGAGCAGCGACGCGCACAGGATCGGCAGCGCCGCGTTCTTGGCGCCCGAGACCGCGATCGTGCCTTCGAGGCGGCGTCCGCCCTCGATGACGAGCCTGTCCATGGAAGGGGAGGTCCGCGCCGCGGGGTCAGCGCGGGA
The DNA here is from genome assembly GCA_905339295.1 of Burkholderiales bacterium. Lineage (GTDB taxonomy): Bacteria > Pseudomonadota > Gammaproteobacteria > Burkholderiales > Casimicrobiaceae > VBCG01. The sequence continues at coordinate 22,671 of CAJPFI010000018.1, read as the reverse complement.
CCGGTGGGCCGGCGCGGCCGGCACGTCGAGGACGGGGGAATCCATGCGCCGATGATCGCGCCCCGCGATCCCTCCCGGGCGGGCGGACTCGTGGCGAACCGCGGGCCGATTCTGGCGCGGCGGGGGCAGGCATCGCGCTACCGGCCCTGGCCGGCCGCCCACTCGGCGGGCGACAGCGTGCGCATCGACAGCGCGTGGATCTCCTGCCGCATGCGGTCGCCGAGCGCCGCGTAGACGAGCTGGTGGCGGCGCACCCGGTTCAGTCCGTCGAACTCGCGCGAGACGATCAGCGCCTCGAAGTGGTGGCCGTCGCCGCGAACCTCGACGACGTCGCAATGGAGTCCCTCGGCGAGCGACGCGCGGATCGATTCGGGAGTGACGGGCGGGGTGTCGTGCATCGCGGGAGACGCGGGGCGCGAATGCGCCCGACGCAACTGGGGGTGGGATGGGATGTTACCAAAGGCGTCGGGCTGAAGCCCCGACCGCCGTGGGTCGGGCTTAAGCCCGACGCGAAGCCCCGACCGCTGTGGGTCGGGCTTAAGCCCGACGCGGAGCCCCGACCGCTGTGGGTCGGGCTAATGCCCGACGCGGAGCCCCGACCGCTGTGGATCGGGCTTAAGCCCGACGCGGAGCCCCGACCGCTGTGGGTCGGGCTTAAGCCCGACGCGGAGCCCCGACCGCTGTGGGTCGGGCTTCAGCCCGACGCGGAGCCCCGACCGCTGTGGGTCGGGCTTCAGCCCGACGCGAACCGCTGTCGCCCGGACGAGGACTCCGCCCTCGGGGCGCTAGGGCCTGAGCTTCCAGCCGCGCCCGATCAGCGCGAGCGCGAGCGCTCCCAGCACCAGCGCGAACGCGGCGACCACCGCGAGGCTCGCCGCCGGCGGCGTGTCGGCCAGCCCGAAGAAGCCGTAGCGGAACCCGTCGATCATGTAGAAGAACGGATTCAGGTGCGACGCCGCCTGCCAGAACGGCGGCAGCGACTGGATCGAGTAGAACACGCCGGACAGGAACGTGAGCGGCATGATCAGGAAGTTCTGGAACGCGGCGAGCTGGTCGAACTTGTCCGCCCAGATGCCGGCGAGGAGCCCGAGCGTGCCCAGGATCGCGCTGCCGAGCAACGCGAACGCGACGACCCACCACGGCTGCGCCGGCACCGCGAGCGACGGCGCGAACACGAGCGTCACGACGAACACGCCGAGGCCCACCGTGATCCCGCGCACCATCGCGCCGGCGACGTAGGCAGCGAGGAACGCGGCCGGCGAGAGCGGCGCGAGCAGCACGAACACGAGGTTGCCGGTGATCTTCGACTGGATCAGCGACGACGACGAGTTCGCGAAGCTGTTCTGCAGCACCGACATCATCACGAGCCCCGGCACCAGGAACTCGGTGTAGCGCACCCTGCCGTCGAACACCGCGACGTGCGACTCGAGCACGTGCGAGAAGATGAGCAGGTAGAGCAGCGCGGTCAGCACCGGCGCGGCGACCGTCTGGAAGCTCACCTTCCAGAAGCGCAGCACCTCCTTGCGGAACAGCGTCCATCCGCCGCTGCCGGTCGCGGGCGCCTCGCGCGCGAGCGCCGTCACCGCGCGCCCTCCGTCGCCGGCGCGCGCGCGGACGGCGCCGGTGTCGACTGCATGATGCGCAGGAACACCTGCTCGAGGTCGGCCTCGTCGAGCGTCAGCTCGTCGACGTGCATGCCCGCGACGCGCATGTCGGCGAGCAGCGCCTCGAGGTCGGCGGGACGGTCGATGCCGATGTGCCACGTGTCGCCGGTGCGGCGCAGCAGGCGGGGAAGCCACGCCGGCGGCAGGGCGCGCGCGACCAGCCGGACGGTGAGGCCGGCGTTGCGCGACAGGAGCGCCTGCGTGGTGTCGAGCGCGACGACGCGGCCGTCCTTGAGCATCGCGATGCGCCCGCACAGCGCCTCGGCCTCCTCGAGGTAGTGCGTCGTCAGGATCACCGTGTGCCCGTCGGCGTTCAGCCGGCGGATGAACGACCAAAGGCTCTGCCGCAGCTCGACGTCGACGCCGGCGGTCGGCTCGTCGAGCACGATGACCGGCGGGCGGTGGACGAGCGCCTGCCCGACCAGCACGCGCCGCTTCATGCCGCCCGACAGCGATCGCATGTTCGCGTCCGCCTTCGACGCGAGGTCGAGGTGGTGCAGGATCTCGTCGATCCACGCGTCGTTTCGCGACAACCCGAAGTAGCCGGACTGGATGCGCAGGGTCTCGCGCACCGTGAAGAACGGGTCGAACACCAGTTCCTGCGGAACGACGCCGAGCGCGCGGCGCGCCGCGCGGTAATCGTCGACGACGTCGTGACCCATGACGCGCACGCGCCCCGCGTCCGCCCGGACGAGCCCGGCGAGGATCGAGATCAGCGTGGTCTTGCCGGCGCCGTTGGGCCCGAGCAGGCCGAAGAACTCGCCTTCGGCGACCGACAGATCGACGCCGTCGAGCGCCTGGACGCGCCCGTAGCGGCGCGAGAGGCCGACGACGTCGACGGCGGGACGCACCTGCCGGTCACACGCCCACGAGCGCGTCGACGCCGTAGACGCGGGCGAGCGACACGATCGAGTCCGGCGCCGCCGTGAACGCGAGGGTCGCGCCCTCGGCCGCCGCCCGGCGCTTCAGCGCGAGCAGCACCGCGAGCGCCGCCGAGTCGGCATGGTCGAGGCCGGAGAGGTCCGCCACGTGCGACGAGGGCAACGGCAGCACGCGCGCGGCCTCGAGCACGCCTTCCGCGTTCTCGAACGTGAGCGCGCCCACGAAGACCCACCTCGCGCCGTCGTCGGCGGAGGCGAATCCCCCGGGGCGGGTCGCGCCACTCACTTCGCGCCGCCGCCCTTGTTGCGCGCGACCAGCGCGGCGACCAGGGCGTCGATGCCGCCGCTGCGGATCTGCTCGTTGAACTCGTCGCGGTAGTTGGTCACGAGCGAGACGCCGCCGACGATCACGTCGTAGGCCTTCCAGCCGTTCGCGCCCTTCGCCATGCCGTAGTCGATCTGCACCGGGCTCTGCCCCGGCCGCACGACCTCGGTCCTCACGGTGACCTCGGTGGCGGCGGCGTCCGCGCGCAGCGGCTTGTAGTCGATCGACTGGTCGCGGTACTGGGTGAGCGTGGACGAGTAGGTGCGCACGAGGAGCGAGCGGAACTCGTCGGCGAGCCGCGCCTTCTGCTCGGGCGTCGCGCGCGCCCAGTGGCGGCCCATCGCGAGCGCGGTCATGCGCGAGAAGTCGAAATGGGGCAGGAGCCTCGACTCGACCACCTCGCGGATGCGCGCCTGGTCGCCGGCCCGCACCTTCGCGTCGGTCTTGACGATCTGCGTCACTTCCTGCGAGACGCGCTTGACCAGCGCGTCCGGCGCCTCCTGGGCGAGCGCGCTGCCGGAGGCGAGGAGCGCGCACGCGCCCAGCAGGAGCGCGCGGCGCAGGGCATCGAGACGTCGGGTCATTCGTCGTCGTCCTTCCTCGGCGGGTTGCCGTCGTGCACCATGTACTCGCGCCGCTGCAGGTAGGAGCGGCGGATGAACGTGTACTTGTCGATGGCGGCGCGGTCGACCATCGCGGACGCGTCGAGCGCCTCCGCGCGCCGGTCCAGTGCGCCCAGCCCGTAGAGCACGTTGCGCAGCGGGATCTCGTCGACGTAGCCGAGGGGGCCGAGGTAGAAGCGCAGCCCGAGCCCGGTGCCGTCGCGCACCGTCGTCGGGCCGATGAGAGGCACGAACAGGTACGGCCCCTGCGGGATGCCCCAGAAGCCGAACGTCTGGCCGAAGTCCTCCTCGCCCTTCGGAATGCCGGCCTCGCTCGCGATGTCGATCAGTCCCAGGCCCCAGACGTTGACGGTGATCCGCCCGAGGTCGTCGCCGGCCTTGTCCCACTTGCCTTGCAGCAACCCGTTCAGCGCGGAGAAGCCGTCGTCGATGTTGCCGAAGAACGTGCGCACCGCCGACTGGACCGGCCTGGGCACGTAGTCGACCCACGCCTGCGCCAGCGGCCGCACGAGGTTCGTGTCGATCGGCTCGTGGATCGCGTACATCGCGCGATTGACCGGCTCGAACGGATCGGCCCTCGACGAGGCGCCTTCCTGCATCGTCGCGCAGCCGGACAGCGCGGCCGCGAGCGCGAGCGCGGCCGCCGATCCGGTCCGGACCCGCCGCGGCACGCTCACTTGGCGCTCCCCGACGACGCACGTTCGAACATGAACTGGCTGATCAGCTTCTCCAGGACGACGGCGGACTGGGTCTTTCCGATGCGTCCGCCGTCGGCGAGCATCTGCGTGTCTCCGCCCACGTCCAGCCCGACATAGACCTCGCCCAGCAGGCCCGACGTCAGGATCGACGCGATCGTGTCCTTCGTGAAAGTGTACTCGGGACTGACCGTCAGCGAGACCACCGCCTCGTAGGTCGTCGGGTCGAGCCGGATCGACTCGACGCGCCCGACGACGACGCCGGCGGCCTTCACCGGCGCGCGCAGCTTGAGCCCGCCGATGTTGGAGAACGCGGCCTCGATGTGGTAGCCGCCCCGGCTGTTCGACGTGAGCAGGTTGCCGACCTTGAGCGACAGGAACAGGATCGCGCCCAGGCCGAGCGCGACGAAGATGCCCACCCACAGGTCGATGGTCGATCGGTTCATGGCTGGCTCGTTCGTTGGTGGGGGGGGTGGACGGGTCCGGCGGGCGGGCTCGGCGGGGACGTCCGTCAGCCGACGCCGACGCCGCGGAACATGAATACGGTCAGCACGAAGTCGGCGGCGAGGATCGTGAGCGACGAGCCGACGACCGTCCGCGTCGTCGCGCCCGAGACGCCTTCCGCGGTCGGCGCGGCGTCGTAGCCCTCGAACACCGCGATGAGGCTCACGATCAGTCCGAAAACGACGCTCTTGATGATCCCGTTGACAACGTCCTCGCGGAAGTCGACGGCCGACTGCATGTTGCCCCAGAACGCGCCGGCGTCGATCCCGATCAGCTTCACGCCGACGAGATACGCCCCGTAGATGCCGAGCGTCGAGAACAGCGCCGCGAGCAGCGGCATCGAGATCACGCCGCCCCAGAAGCGCGGCGCGACGACCCGGGCGAGCGGGTCGACCGCCATCATCTCCATCGCGGAGAGCTGGTCGGTCGCCTTCATGAGGCCGATCTCGGCGGTGATCGCGCTGCCGGCCCGGCTCGCGAACAGCAGCCCCGCGACGACCGGCCCCAGCTCGCGCACCAGCGACAGCGCGACCAGGACGCCGAGCGACTCGGAGGCGCCGTAGCGCTGAAGCACGTCGTATCCCTGCAGCGCGAGAACCATGCCGACGAACAGGCCGGACACCAGGATGATGACGAGCGACAGCACGCCCGAGAAGTAGATCTCGCGCAGCGTGAGCCGGATGCGCCGCAGGCCGTCCGGCGAATGCGCGAGCACCGCGACCGTGAACCGGGCCGCGAATCCGAGCCGCGCGAACACGCGGCGCGTGCCCGCGCCGACCCGGCGCAGCCCGTCGGCGATCGCGCTAGCCGGCATGGAGCGCGAACTCCTCTTCGAGCGGCAACGCCTTGACGTGGAACGGCACCGGGCCGTCCGCCTCGCCGTCGACGAACTGGCGGACGAACGGGTCGGTCGAGGCGCGCACCTCGGCAGGCGTCCCCTGCGCGACGATCCGCCCCTCCGACACGAAGTACAGGTAGTCGACGATCTTGAGCGACTCGTAGACGTCGTGCGTGACGATGACCGACGTGATGCCGAGCGCGTCGTTGAGCTTGCGGATCAGCTGCCCGACGATGCCGAGCGAGATCGGGTCGAGGCCGGCGAACGGCTCGTCGTACATCGCCAGCATCGGGTCGAGCGCGATCGCGCGCGCGAGCGCGACGCGGCGCGCCATTCCTCCCGACAGCGACGACGGCACGAGCGAGGCGGCGCCGCGCAGGCCGACCGCGTTGAGCTTCATCAGCACGAGGTCGCGGATCATCTCCTCGGACAGGTCCGTGTGCTCGCGCAGCGGGAACGCGATGTTCTCGAACACCGTCATGTCGGTGAACAGCGCGCCGAACTGGAACAGCATGCCGACCTCGCGCCGCAGCGCGTAGAGGCCGTCGCGGTCGAGGTCGGGCACCGACCGGCCGGCCACGACCACGCGACCCTCGCGCGGGCGCAACTGCCCGCCGATCAGTCGCAGGATTGTCGTCTTGCCGCATCCCGAGCCGCCCATGATCGCGACCACCCGCCCCCGCGGGATCGACATCGTGATGCCGGACAGCACCAGGCGCGTGCGGTCGTAGCCGAACGTGACGTTGTCGAGCTCGACCGCGGTCGTGCGGCGACGGTCGAAGGCCGCGGGGGTCCGGCCGGCAGGGGGGGTGGGCACGGTGGAGGCTTCCTGGGGGACCGGAGATTGTAGCGGGGCGCGCGCCGGGCCATCAACGACATTCGCTCGGTGACGTCCGGCGAGCGGGCCCTGCGTCAGCCGTCGAGCAGGCGCCCCTCGGCGATCGCGAGATCCTCGGGCCGGCCGAGCAGCACGACGATGTCGCCCGACTCGAAGCGCCAGTCGGGCGTCGGCCGGGTCGAGCGGACGCCGCGACGCCGCACGCCGCTCACTTCGACGAGCCCTTCGATGCCGAGTTCCGCGAGCGTGCGGCCGATCGCCGCGGCGCGCTCGGCGATCACCACGGACTTCAGGCGCGGCTGCAGGTTCTCGGCCGCGTCGGCGGCGTCCGTCGCGCCATGGAAGAACCCGCGGAACAGGCTGTAGCGCTCCTCGCGGATCGCCCGGATGCGCGCGAGCACGCGGTTCAGCGGGACGCCGAGCAGCAGGAGCGAGTGCGAGGCGAGCATCAGGCTTCCCTCGAGCACCTCGGGCACGACCTCGGTCGCGCCCGCCTTGAGGAGCCGGTCGAGCTCGGTGTCGTCCACGGTGCGCACGACGATCGGCACGTCCGGCCGGAGCGTCTGCACCTGGTGCAGGATCTTGAGCGCGAGCGGCACGTCGGCGAACGTGACGACGACCGCGCGCGCCTTCGCGAGGCCGGCGGCCATCAGCGTCTCCCGCCGGCCGGCGTCGCCGTAGACGACGCTCGCTCCCGCGCCCGACGCCTCGCGCACGCGGTGCGGATCGTTGTCGAGCGCGACGTACGCGATCTCCTCCGCATCGAGCAGGCGCGCGAGGTTCTGCCCGCTGCGCCCGTAGCCGCAGACGATCACGTGCTCCTGGCGCGCCATCGACTGCGTGGCGATCGCCGTGAGCTGGGCCGCGCGCGCGAGCCAGTCGCCCGCGGTGAGCCGCCTGACGATCGGCTCGATGTACTGGATCATGACCGGCGCGGCGAGCATCGAGACCACCATCGCCGCGAGCACGACCTGGTGGACCGCGCCGTCGAGGATCCGGTTCTGCGCCGCGAGCGCCAGCATCACGAGCGCGAGCTCGCCGGCCTGCGCGAGGATCAGCCCGGTGCGCAGCGCGGTCGCGGGCGGCGAGCCGAACGCGCGCGCGAGCAGGACGATGAGCGCGAGCTTGGCGGCGACGAGGACGACGAGCAGCGCGAGCACCCAACCCAGGTTGGCCGTCACGACCGCGAGGTCGAGCGCCATGCCGACGGTCACGAAGAACAGCCCGAGCAGCACGTCGCGGAACGGCGCGATGTCCTCCTCGACCTGGTAGCGGTACTCGGTCTCGGCGATGAGCATGCCGGCGAGGAACGCGCCGAGCTCGAGCGAGAGGCCGGCGACCTCGGTGATCGCCGCCAGGCCGAGCGTCACCAGCAGCAGGTTCAGCGTGAACAGCTCGCGCGAGCGCTGGCGCGCGACGACGCCGAACCACCAGCGCATCGGGCGCTGTCCGGCGTAGAGCACGACGCCGAGGGCGGCGGCCGCCTTCAGCGCCGCGAGGCCGAGCGCGACCGCGAGCGCGGCGCCCTCGGCATTCAGCGACGGGATCACGATCAGGAACGCCACGACCGCGAGGTCCTGGAAGAGCAGGATCCCCATCGCGTCGCGGCCGTGCGGCGAGGCGAGCTCGCCGCGCTCGGCCAGCATCTTCGAGACGATCGCCGTCGAGCTCATCGCGAGCGCGCCCCCCAGCACCAGCCCCAGCTGCCAGCCGAGCCCCGCGACCTGCAGCGCGACCGCGCCGAGGACGGTGGTGGCCGCGACCTGCGCGAAGCCGAGGCCGAACACGGCGCGCCGCATCGCGCGGAGCTTGGGCAGGCTGAACTCGAGCCCCACCGAGAACAGCAGGAAGACGATGCCGAACTCGGCGACGTAGTGCGTCGCCCGGTCGTCCGCGACCCAGGAGAGCGCGTGCGGTCCGACGAGCGCGCCGACGATCAGGTAGCCCAGGATCGGCGGGAGCCGGACCAGCCGGCAGGCGACGACGACGACGACCGCCGATGCGAGAAGCAGGAGGATGAGGGGGAGTGCCTGAAGCATGACGCGGCCGGTGGCGTGCCCCGGCAAGGGCGGCGGGCGCCGCCGGCGCCGCGGTTGGGCGACGTTAGCACGGCTGGCGCGCCGCGCGAGCGTCCCGATCGCCGGCCGCGCCCGCCCTCTATACTTGCGGCGATGAGCGCGCCTCCCTCCCCGGCCCCGCCCGGCGTCGTCGCCGATCGCGCGCTCGCGCTCGCGCGCGACGTGCTGGCGACCGAGGCGCGCGCGATCGACGCGCTGTCCGGCCGTCTCGGGCGTTCGTTCGTCGACGCGGTCGAGCGGCTCTTCCTGTGCCGCGGGCGCGTCGTCGTGTCCGGGCTGGGCAAGTCCGGACACGTCGCCCGCAAGCTCGCCGCGACGCTCGCGTCGACCGGCACGCCCGCGTTCTTCGTGCATCCCGCCGAGGCGCAGCACGGCGACCTCGGCATGATCACCGAGGACGACGTCGTCGTGATGCTGTCGAACTCGGGCGAGACCGACGAGCTCGTGACGCTGGTGCCGCACCTGAAGCGCCAGGGCGCGGCGATCGTGGCGATCACCGGCAACGAGCGGAGCACGCTCGCGACCGCCGCCGACGTCCATCTCGACGCCGCGGTGGACGCGGAAGCCTGCCCGCTGGGGCTCGCGCCGACGGCCAGCACGACGGCCGCGCTCGCGCTGGGCGACGCACTGGCGCTCGCGCTGCTCGACGCGCGCGGGTTCTCCGCCGACGACTTCGCGCGCTCGCATCCGGGCGGCCTGCTCGGGCGCCGCCTGCTCACGCGCGTGTCCGACGTGATGCGCGGCGGGGCCGCGCTGCCGATCGTGCGCGCGGGCGCCACGCTGGCCGAGGCGATCATCGAGATGAGCGGCAAGGGCATGGGGATGACCGCGGTGATCGACGCAGGCGGCCGCGTCGAGGGCATCTTCACCGACGGCGACCTGCGCCGCGCGATCGCGCGCGTTCGCGACGTGGCGGCCGCGCGCGTCGACGACGTGATGACGCGCTCGCCGCGCACGATCGCTGCCGACCGGCTCGCGATCGACTGCGTCGAGCTGATGGAGACGCCACCCAAGGTGTCGCAGCTGCTGGTCGTCGACGCGGGCGGCGTGCTGGTCGGCGCGATGCACCTCCACGACCTGTTCCGCGCCCGCGTCGTGTGACGATGGACGCGTCCCGCCACCCCGGAACGGCGCTCGATCCCGCGATCGCGGCGCGCGCCCGCGCCGTGCGCCTGCTCTCCTGCGACGTCGACGGCGTGCTGACCGACGGGCGCATCTACGTCGACGACGAGGGCCGCGAGACGAAGGCGTTCCACGCGCTCGACGGCGTCGGCTTCAGGCGCCTGCGCGCGGCCGGCGTCGACGTGGCGTGGATCACGGGCAGCGCGTCGGCGTCGGTCGCGCACCGCGCCCGCGCGCTCGGCATCGTCCACCTGCTCCGCGGGACCGAGGATAAGCTTCCCGCGTGGGAACGGCTCCGCGCCGGGCTGGGCATCGCCGCGGAGGCCTGCGCGCACATCGGCGACGACCTGCCCGACGTGCCGCTGCTCGCCGCGTGCGGGCTCGCGGCGAGCGTGCCCGACGCGCCCGACGAGGTGAAGCGCCACGCGCACTACGTCACGCGCCGGGCCGGCGGACGTGGCGCCGCTCGCGAGCTGGCGGAACTCATTCTCGCCGCGCGCGCGGCGCGGTAGCATCGCCTCCGATGGACCGCTCCCGCTACCTGCTCGACCGGCTGACCGCATGGTCGCCCGTGCTGCTGCTGGGCGGACTGGCGGCGCTTACCTACTGGCTGGACGCGCAGGTGCTGTCCGCGCCCGACGCCGCGTCCGGCGCACCGCGCCACGAGCCGGACATGTACATCGAGAATTTCCGCGCAGTGAGCCTCGGCCCCGACGGGAAGCCGCGCCAGTCGATGTCCGCGAAGCGCGCCGTGCACTACGGCGACGACCAGACGAGCGAGTTCACCGAGCCGAGCCTCGAGTTGACCGAGCCGGGCCGCCCGGGACTCGCGCTCACCGCCCGGCACGGCAAGCTATCGGCGAACCGCGAGGACGCGTGGTTCAGCGGCGACGTCCGCGCCGTGCGCGAGGCGCCGTCCGGCGCCGCCGCCGACGGGACGCCCGGCGGGCGCCTGACGCTCACGACCGAGGAGCTTCACGTCGACACCCGGCAGGAGCGCTTCTCGACCGACAAGGCGGTGACGATCGAGGAGCCGCGTGGCATCATCCGGGGCGTCGGGCTCGATTACGACAACATCGCGAAGACCGCGCGCCTCAGGAGTCAGGTGAGCGGCACGATGCAACCCCGCCCGGCGCCGGACCGCACCCCGTGAACCCCGCCATGCGCCTCCTCGCGGCGATCGCCGTCGCCACGCTCTCGGCCGCCGCGGTCGCCGAAACCGGCGACCGCGAGAAGCCGATCAACTATTCGGCCGACCGCGGCGACCTCAACTACGAGACCAAGATCGGCAAGCTCGACGGCAACGTCGTGCTGACGCAGGGCACGATCACCGTGCGGGCCGAGCGCCTGACGTTCAGGCAGAACCCCGACAACTCGATGCACGTCACGGCGACCGGCAGTCCGGTGACGTTCCGGCAGAAGCGCGACGGCAGCGACGAGTACTACGAGGGATTCGCGCAGCGCATCGAGTACGACGGCGCGATGGACCTGCTCGAGCTGTTCGACCGCGCGCTGCTCAAGCGCGGCCCCGACGAGATCCGCAGCAACTACATCTCGTACAACGCCAAGACCGAGCTGTTCAAGGCCGAGGGCCGGCCCGACACGCCGGCGGCGGCGGCCTCGGACAGCGGTCCCGGCGCGCGAGTGCGCGGCACCTTCCAGCCGCGCGAGGGCGCGAACCTGCCCGGCAAGGGCGGCGACAAGGCGGCGCCCGGGGGCGCGGCCCCGACGGGACCCGCGCCGAAGGCCGCCGCGCCGCTGACGCTCAGGCCGGCCGGCGAGCCCGCGCCCAAGTGAGCCAGCTCGCCGCGACGCACCTGCGCAAGCGCTACAAGTCGCGCACCGTCGTGCACGACGTGTCGCTCGAGGTCACGAGCGGCGAGGTCGTCGGGCTGCTCGGCCCCAACGGCGCGGGCAAGACGACCTGCTTCTACATGATCGTCGGGCTCGTCCCCGGCGACGGCGGCACGATCGCGCTCGACGACGAGGACCTGTCGCGACTCGCGATCCACCAGCGGGCGCGGCGCGGGCTGTCGTACCTGCCGCAGGAGGCGTCGATCTTCCGCAAGCTCACGGTCGCCGAGAACGTGCGCGCGATCCTGGAGCTCCAGGAGGACGATCCGGACACCATCGCGAACCGCCTCGACGCGCTGCTCGAGGACCTGTCGATCTCGCACCTCGCCGACGCGCCCGCGGTGTCGCTGTCGGGCGGCGAGCGCCGCCGCTGCGAGATCGCCCGCGCGCTCGCGACGCGGCCGCGCTTCATCCTGCTCGACGAGCCGTTCGCCGGCGTCGACCCGATCGCGGTGCTCGACATCCAGCGGATCATCGGCTTCCTGAAGGAGCGCGGGATCGGCGTGCTGATCACCGACCACAACGTGCGCGAGACGCTGGGCATCTGCGACCGCGCCTACATCATCAACGAGGGCCGGGTGCTGGCCTTCGGCGCGCCGGACGAGATTGTCTATAATGAGGCGGTACGCAAGGTCTACCTGGGCGAGCATTTCCGCCTGTAGCCGGTCCCGCGCCGAAGCTTGATGAAGCCCACGCTCCAGCTCAAGCTCTCGCAGCACCTCACGCTGACGCCGCAGCTGCAGCAGTCGATCCGGTTGCTGCAGCTGTCGACGCTCGAGCTCAACGCCGAGGTCGAGCGGATGCTCCAGGAGAACCCGCTCCTCGAGAAGAGCGACGAGGACGAGGACGGCTCCGCGCCCGACGCGTCGTCGGTCGCGTCGGGCACCGTGGCCACCGAGCCGACCGAGGCGGTGCGCGTGTCCGACGCCGAGTACGAGCGCGCCGACGATCCCTACGACACCGCGGAAGCGGCGGAGCGCGGCGTTCCCGCGGCCGAGTTCGATTTCGTCGACGAGGGCGCCACCGGCGACAGCGACTGGGGCACAGCCCCGGCCTCCGACGACGACGAGTTCTACCCTCAGCAGGTGGCGTCCTCGACGCTGCGCGATCACCTGATCGAGCAGCTCGGCATGCTCTCCCTCCCGCAACGCGACCGGCAGCTCGTCGCCGCGCTGATCGACGCGCTCGACGACGACGGGTTCCTCGGGTCGTCGCTCGACGAGATCGCGGAGCTCTTCCCGGACGAACTCGGCATCTCGGCCGAGGAGCTCTCGATCGCGCTTCGCTACCTGCAGAGCTTCGAGCCGGTCGGCGTCGGCGCGCGCGGCATCGGCGAGTCGCTCGCGCTCCAGCTCAGGGCGCTCCCGGCGTCCACCCCGTGCCGGTCCGCGGCGCTCAAGGTGGTCGAGGGGCACCTCGACCTGCTCGCCAACCGCGACCTGACGCGGCTGAAGCGCGTGCTGCAGTGCGACGACGCGATGCTGCGCGCGATCCGCGAGCTGCTCCGCACGCTCAACCCGCGGCCTGGCGCGGCGTTTGCACGGACCGAGGCGAACTATGTCGTTCCCGACGTGGTCGTACGGAAGGTGCGCGGCCACTGGGTCGCCTCGCTGAACGAGGCGGCGATGCCCAAGCTGCGCGTCAACCGCATCTACGCCGACATCCTCGCCCGGAGCCGCGACGCGTCGAACCAGCAGCTCGCGGCGCAGCTTCAGGAAGCCAAGTGGCTGATCCGCAACGTACAGCAGCGCTTCGAGACGATCCTGAGGGTCGCCCAGGCGATCGTCGAGCGGCAGCGCCGCTTCTTCGAGCACGGCGAGGTCGCGATGCGCCCGATGGTGCTGCGCGAGATCGCGGACATGCTCGACCTGCACGAGTCGACGATCTCCCGGGTCACCACGCAGAAGTACATGCTGACGCCGCGCGGCACCTTCGAGCTCAAGTATTTCTTCGGCAGCCACGTGGCAACCGACAGCGGAGGCGCGGCCTCGGCCACCGCGATCCGCGCGCTCATCAGGCAGCTCATCGGGGCGGAGGACCCGAAAGCGCCGCTCACCGACAGCAAGATCGCGGAGGTGCTGGGCGAGCAGGGCATCCTGGTCGCCCGCCGCACCGTCGCGAAGTACCGGGAGGCGCTGTCCATCCCTCCCGTCAACCAGCGCAAGCCGCTCTAGGGATGCGTCCCGCGAGGCGGCGCGCGCGCCGTAAGCAGTCCGTCCGGAAGGAGTGCGCATGAACCTTAACCTCACCGGCAATCACCTCGAGATCACGCCCGCGATCCGCGACTACGTCATCGCCAAGCTGGACCGCGTCACGCGTCATTTCGACCATGTGATCGACGTCAACGTCGTCCTGTCGGTGGACAAGCTTCGACAGAAGGTCGAGGCGAACCTGCACATCCGGGGAAAGGACATCCACGCCGAGGCCATCGAGCCGGACATGTATGCTGCGATCGACGCGCTCGCCGACAAGCTCGACCGGCAGGTGCTGAAGGCCAAGGAGAAGCGCGTCGCCGATCGCCACGACGGCGCCGTGGTCAAGCGCGATCCCGGCGTCTGGGCGCCGGAAGCCGGAAACTGAGAGCGGGCGTGTAGAATCGCCGACCGGCCCCGACGTCCCGACCGGCGGATGGCCTGTCCGGGCATCCGCCGGTCGCGTTTCGGGATCCCGACGCCATGAACCGCATCGCCGACCTGCTTCCCCGCACCAACGTTGCCGTCGGCGTCGACGCCGCGACCAAGCGCGACCTGTTCGTGACGATCGCCGGGCTCTTCGAGGCGAGCGGCGGCATCCAGCGCGCCGCCGTCGTCGACGCGCTCTCGGCGCGCGAGAAGCTCGGGTCGACCGGACTGGGACAGGGGATCGCGATCCCGCACGGCCGCATCAAGGGGCTCAAGGACGCGCGAGGCGCGTTCGTGCGCCTGGCGCAGCCGATTCCGTTCGACGCGCCCGACGGCCGCCCGGTCAACCAGGTCTTCGTGCTGCTCGTGCCCGAACAGGCCACCGAACAGCACCTCGAGCTCCTGTCGGACCTCGCGCAGATGTTCAGCGAGCGGGCATTCCGCGAGCAGCTCGCCGCCGCGCCCGACGCCGCCGCGACCTGGCAGGCGATCAGCGCCTGGGCGCCCGTCGCGTGAAGCGCGCGGCATCGCGATGACCGCCGACACCCACCTGCGCCAGGTCAGCGTCGAGCGGCTCGTCGCCGACAACCAGGAAAGGCTCGGCCTCACCTGGGTCGCCGGACGCGACGGCGGCGGTCGCGTGCTCACCGGCGAGGCCGAACTGAAGCCGACCGTCGGCCAGGTCGGGCACATGAACTTCATCCACCCGTTCCGCGTCCAGCTCCTGGGCGCCGCGGAGATCGCGCACCTCAAGGCGCTCCCGCCCGAGGAATTCACGTCGTCGATCGGCCGCCTGTTCGACGGCGAGCTCGTCGCCATCGTCGTCGCGAACGGCGAGGACGTGCCGCCGATCCTCGCGCAGAGCTGCGACGCCCACCACGTCCCGCTGCTCACGTCGGCGCAACCCTCGCCGCATGTCGTCGAGCTGTTCCGCCTGTACCTGTCGCGCGTGCTGGCCGAGTCGACGACGCTGCACGGCGTGTTCCTCGACGTGCTCGAGATGGGCGTGCTGATCACCGGCGCGTCGGCCATCGGCAAGAGCGAGCTCGCGCTCGAGCTGATCTCGCGCGGCAACGGACTCGTCGCGGACGACATCGTCGAGCTCTACCGGATCTCGCCCGACACGATCGAGGGCCGCTGCCCGGCGGTGCTGCGCGACTTCCTCGAGGTCCGCGGCATCGGCGTGCTCAACATCCGCACGATCTTCGGCGAGACGGCGGTGCGTCCGCGCAAGCTCCTCAAGCTGATCGTGCACCTCGAGGACCACAGCCACGAGGCGTTCTCGGAGCTCGACCGCCTCAAGGTCGACGCGAACTTCCAGGAAGTGCTCGGCGTCCCGCTCCGCCGCGTCACGATCCCCGTCGCGGCCGGCCGCAACCTCGCGGTGCTGGTCGAGGCCGCGGTGCGGAACTTCGTGCTGAACCAGCGTGGCATCGACAGCACGCTCGAGTTCATCGAGCGGCAGCAGAAGCTGATGGATGATCAGGGCTCGGGAGTCGGCTGACGGTCGGCAGTCGACGGTGGCCCCGGCGAGACTTCGGGCAGTCCGGCGCACGGTCGAACGCGCGGATCGCCGTCGGTGGCATGGGGAGGGAAGCGGAATCCGGGACCGGGCCCCTTCGGCAGGCGCGCGAGGTACGATGGCAGAGCGTGCCGTCCCCGAGCCGCTCCGACGCATCCGCGCGTGCGGTCGCGCGCCGCGAACGGCCGAATCACGCCGACGCCACGGACGACCGGCTCCTGACCCCTGACGCCTGATCCCGACCCATGGACCTGGTCCTCATCGGCGGCATGTCGGGCTCCGGCAAGAGCGTGGCCCTCGCCGCGCTCGAGGACGCCGGCTACGACGTGGTCGGCAACCTGCCGGCCGCGCTGGTCGTCCCGGCCGCCGACCACATCGCGGAGACCGCCGGATCGTCGCGCGTCGCGATCGCGCTCGACGTGAAGGGCGGGCCGGGGCTCCCGGGGCTGGGCGCGACGATCGACGCGCTCAAGGCGCGCGGCTGGAGCGTCCGATTCGTGTTTCTCGACGCGAAGGTCGAGACGCTGGTCAAGCGGTTCTCCGAGACGCGGCGGCGCCATCCGCACTCGAGCGACGAGCGCACGCTGGTCGAGGCGATCGAGCACGAGCGCCGCCAGCTCGCCGACGCGCGCCTGCTGGGCACCGTGTTCGACACGAGCGACCTGCCGGCGGCGGCGCTGCGCAACTGGGTGAAGGACTTCGTCAGCGTCGACCCGTCGAAGCTCACGCTGCTGTTCGAGTCGTTCGGCTTCAAGCACGGCATTCCGCTCGACGCGGACCTCGTGTTCGACGTGCGCTGCCTCCCGAATCCGCACTACGAGCCGGCGCTCGCGCCGCAGACCGGCAAGGACGCCGAGGTCGTCACGTTCCTCGAGTCGCTGCCGGAGGTCGAGCGCATGTACGGCGACATCTACCACTTCGTCGCGAGCTGGCTGCCCGACTACGCGCGCGACAACCGCAACTACCTGACGGTCGCGATCGGCTGCACGGGCGGACGCCATCGGTCGGTCTACCTGGCGGAGCGCCTCGCTCGCGCGTTCGCGCCGCGCTACCAGGTGCTGCGCCGCCACCGCGAACTGGCGTAGCGGGGTCGCGTGCGCGGCGAGGGGCCCCGACGGCGAAGCCGGCGGGGATCGAGCGCACGAATGAGATTGCCGCGAGTGGCCAACGCGCAACGCTGCGCGTCGCGCTGGCAACGCAAGGAAGGCACCGGAGCGCGTGCGCGGCGAGGGGCCGGCGCCGCGCGTCGGCGCCGACGTCGCGCTTCCCGGCTTTGGGCTACCATCGTTCGATGGCCACCGCACGCACGATCACGCTCGCCTTCACCGGCGCGTCCGGCATGCCCTACGGGCTGCGGCTGCTCGAGTGCCTGCTCGCCGCCGGCGCGACGGTCGGACTCGTGTACTCGCCCGCCGCCCAGATCGTCGCGAAGCAGGAATGCGGCCTCGCCTTCCCGACGCAGCCGCGCGAGGCCGCGCGCTGGTTCGCCGGTCGCTATGGCGCGAGGCCGGGGCAGCTTTCCGTGTACGGGCGCGACGACTGGATGGCGCCGATCGCCTCGGGATCCGCGCCCGCCGACGCGATGGCGGTGTGCCCGTGCACGATGGGCACGCTGGGCGCGATCGCCCACGGGCTCGCCGACAACCTGATCGAGCGCGCCGCCGATGTCGCGCTCAAGGAACGCAGGCCGCTCGTGCTGGTGCCGCGCGAGACGCCGCTCTCCGCGATCCACCTCGAGAACATGCTGACGCTCGCGCGCGCGGGCGCGACGATCCTGCCGCCGGCGCCGGGATTCTACGGCCGTCCCCGACGCCTCGACGACGTCGTCGACTTCGTCGTCGCGCGCGTGATGGACCACCTCGGCGTCGCACACACGCTGGGACCGCGCTGGGGGGAGCGGCGCGCGCCGCCGCACGCGGACGGGGCCTGATGCTGGGTGGACTCTTCTCGCCGGGGCGCGGGCCGTCGGTCGCGACGATACCGCTGTTCCCGCTGCGCACGGTCCTGTTCCCCGGCGGGCTGCTGCCGCTCAAGGTGTTCGAGCAGCGCTACATGGACATGACCAGGGCGTGCATGAGGGAAGGCCGCCCGTTCGGCGTCGTGATGATCACCTCGGGCGACGAGGTGGCGACGCGGGGCGGCACGCCGTCGTTCGCGAGTTTCGGCACGCTCGCGACGATCACCGGCTGGGACATGCCGGAACTCGGCATCCTGCACGTCGCGACCGAGGGTCTCACGCGCTTCCAGGTCCGTGGCCACCGCGTGCAGCCCGACAGGCTCGTCGTCGGCGACGTCGTCGACATCCCGACCGAGCCGCGCGTGCCGCTGCCCGACGACGCGCAGCCGCTCGCGCGCCTGCTCGAGCTAATCGCCGCGCGCGTGGGTCCGCAGAACTTCCCCGCCGCGCACGACTACGGCGACGCGAGCTGGGTCGGCTACCGCCTCGCCGAGCTGCTGCCGCTGCCGCTGTCGATCAAGCAGGGAATGCTCGAGATCAACGACGCGGGCGTGCGCCTGCAGCTGCTCGCGCGATTCCTCGCGCAACAGGGGCTGCTCTAGCGGCGCGTCGTCGCGCGTCCGGCGCCTCCGCGGCGAAGCGCGCGGCCCGGGTGCGAGCCCCGCGGCGCGTGTTCCGGGCGACGCCGCCGCATCGGTCCCGCTGCGCCGGGCGCGCGCGAACGGTCGCGTATAATTCCGGCTCTCCGATCCGGGCACGCGAACCATGGCCGGCCACAGCAAGTGGGCGAACATCAAGCACAAGAAGGCGCACGCCGACGCCAAGCGCGGCAAGATCTTCACGCGCCTGATCAAGGAAATCACCGTCGCCTCCCGGCTCGGCGGACCCGATGCGTCGTCGAACCCGCGGCTGCGCCTCGCGATCGACAAGGCGCGTGACCAGAACATGCCGAAAGACACGATCGACAACGCGATCAAGCGCGGTGCAGGACAGCTCGACGGCGTGGCGTACGAGGAAATCCGTTACGAAGGCTACGGCATCAACGGCGCGGCGGTCATCGTCGACTGCATGACCGACAACCGCGCGCGGACGGCCGGCGACGTGCGGCACGCGTTCTCGAAGCACGGCGGCAACCTCGGCACCGACGGGTCGGTCGCGTTCCTGTTCAAGCATTGCGGCCAGATCGTGTTCGCGCCGGGCACCGGCGAGGACAAGGTGATCGAGGCCGCGATCGACGCGGGCGCCGAGGACGTCGTCACCAACGACGACGGCAGCATCGAGGTCGTCACCGGGCCGTACGACTTCATCGCGGTAAAGGACGCGCTCGCGAAGGCGGGATTGAAGCCCGAGGTCGCCGAAGTCGTGATGAAGCCGCTGAACGAAGTCGAGATGACGGGTGAGGACGCCGAGCGCATGCGCAAGCTCGTCGATGCGCTCGAGTCGCTCGACGACGTGCAGGAGGTCTACACGTCCGCCGTGCTCGAGGAGGAGGCGTGAGCGCCCGCGTCGAGCTCACGACCACGCCGGCGTTCGAGGGCAGGCGCATCGCGCGCTACCTCGGCGTCGTCCACGGCGAGGCGATCGTCGGTGCCAACATCTTCCGCGACATGTTCGCCGCCGTGCGCGACATCGTCGGCGGGCGCGCGGGCGCGTACGAGAACGTGCTGGGCGACGCGCGCCGCATCGCACTCGACGAAATGGCCGCCGCCGCCGCCAGGCTCGGCGCAAACGCGGTGGTCGGGATCGACCTCGACTACGAGACGCTGGGGTCGGGCGCCTCGATGCTGATGGTGACCGCGAGCGGCACCGCGGTCGTCGTCGAATAGCGCTTCGCGGCGCGGCAATGACAGCGCGCCCGCCGTTCAACCCCAGGAGCGCGCACCCCCCGGGGGGAAGCGACCGCAGGGTCGCTTCGGGGGGGTCAGCGCGCCCGCCGGGCCGCCCCAAGGGCGCGCACCCCCCGGGGGGAAGCGACCGAAGGGTCGCTTCGGGGGGATCACACCCGCGCCGCATCCTCGGCATCGACCCGGGGCTGCGCGTGACCGGTTTCGGCCTCGTCGACGCTTCCGGAAACCGGCTCGCCTACGTCGCGAGCGGCGTCGTGCGCACCGGCACCGGCGACATGCCGCTGCGGCTGGGCGTCATCGTGCGCGATCTCGCACACGTGATCGCCGAGTACTCGCCGTGCGAGGTCGTCGTCGAGCAGGTGTTCGTCAACGTCAACCCGACGTCGACGCTCGCGCTCGGGCAGGCGCGCGGCGCCGCGATCGCGGCGGCCGTGCTCGCGGGCCTGCCGGTCCACGAATACACGGCGGGACAGATCAAGCAGGCGGTCGTCGGCGGCGGGCGCGCCGCGAAGTCGCAGGTGCAGGCGATGGTGAGCCGGCTCCTCGGCCTGCCCGGGCTGCCGTCGCCCGACGCGGCCGACGCGCTCGCTGCCGCGGTGTGCCACGCACATTCGACGACCGGCGTCGGAGCGCTTTCGCGCGGCACGCCGCGCGTTCGCGGCGGTCGCATGATGCGCATCCGCGCGCGATGAAGCCGCGCCGATCGGCGACCGGCGGGCCGCCCCGAGGTCGCCCGGCCCCTTCGGAGGAAGGCTCGCGCGGCGAGCATCCGGAGGAACACACCGTGCGCCCCGGCGGTGCATTGCGTCCTCGCGGGGAAGCTCGCGACGCGAGCTTCGGGGAGATGTCGCCGCGCCCGTCGCGCCGGCCCGCCGCGATCATCCTCGACATGGACGGCACCCTGCTCGACACCGAGCCGCTCGCCGCGCGCGCATGGGGCGACGCGGCCGCCGCGCTTGGCGTTGCGTTCGACCCGGGGCTGCCGGGTCGACTGATCGGCCGCAGCTTCGCCGACTGCCGCGCGCTGATCGTCGAGCGGCACGGCGGGCGCTACCCGACCGACGCGCTGATGTCGCGATGGCACGCGGCCTACGACGCGATCGTCGAGCGCGAGGGCCTCGAGCTCAAGCCCGGCGTCGTGGAGCTGTTCGCGTGGCTGGACGCGGAGGGCATCGCCCGCGCGGTCGCGACCTCGACGCGGCGCGAGCGCGCGTACGCCAAGCTGCAGCGCGCCGCGCTCGCGTCGCGCCTGCACGCGCTCGTCGGCGGTGACGAGGTCGGACGCGGCAAGCCCGCGCCCGACATCTTCCTCGAGGCCGCGGCGCGCCTCGGCGTCGACCCGACCTCGTGCATCGTGCTCGAGGACTCCGACGCCGGCGTGCGCGGCGCGCTCGCCGCCGGGATGGTGCCGATCATGATCCCGGACCTCCTGCCGCCCTCGCCCGACATCGTCGCGGCGAATCTGCTCGTGGTCGACACGCTTCACCATGCGCTCGCGTGCCTCGCCGCCCTGCCGCACCCCGCCACCGGGACGCCGGGACGCGAGACTGCGCGTCGAACGATCGTGCGATAATCGCCCACCCCCACGGATGGCGACGCCGCGACGATGATCGGCCGACTCACCGGGATCCTGCTCGAGAAGAACCCGCCGCAGATCCTCATCGACGTGCAGGGCGTCGCCTACGAGGTCGACGTGCCGATGAGCACGTTCTACAACCTCCCTGACGCCGGCGCGAAAGTCACGCTGCACACGCACCTAGTCGTGCGCGAGGACGCGCACCTGCTCTACGGATTCGCCACCGAGAGCGAGCGCCGCGCGTTCCGCCTCCTCACGCGGATCTCGGGGATCGGCGCCAAGATCGCGCTCGCCGTGCTCTCCGGCCAGTCGGTGGCCGAACTCGCGCAGGCGGTCACGATGCAGGAATCCGGCCGGCTCACCAGGATCCCGGGCATCGGCAAGAAGACCGCCGAGCGCATCCTGCTCGAGCTGAAGGACAAGCTCGGTGCCGACCTCGCGTCCGCCGTCGGGGTCCAGCGCCCGGCGCCCGCGTCGTCCGACATCCTGAACGCGCTCGTCGCGCTGGGGTACAGCGACAAGGAAGCCGTCGCGGCGGTGAAGGAGTTGCCCGCCGGCGTCGCGGTGGCCGACGGCATCCGCCAGGCGCTCAAGCGCCTCGCGAAGGCGTAGCGTTGGGCGCGCCCCGCGCCGCTCGACGGGCCCCCACGGGGCGCAGCGCCGCGGCGAACGACGCGCGCACGGGAGCGGTCAGCTGATGTCGTCCGCGAGGCAGGGCTGGCTTCGCGGCGTGAAGGTGTCGCCGGGATTGCTCCGGCGCGGCATGTGCATGTGGCCGCCGTTCCGCGGCGCGGGCATCAAGGTCACGCGCGTGTCGGACGACTACCGGGAAGTCGACGTCATGCTGAAGCTCGGCCTCCTCAACCGCAATTACTTCGGCACGCAGTTCGGCGGCTCGCTCTACGCGATGACCGACCCGTTCCACGCGCTGATGATGTTCCACAACCTCGGCCGCGACTACGTCGTCTGGGACAAGGCCGGCGCGATCCGCTACGTGAAGCCGGGCCGCGGCCCCGTCTACGCGCACCTGCGGCTCGACGCCGAGGCGATCGAGCACGCCCGCGCGGCCACGGCGAACGGCGACAGGCACGAGCCGACGTTCAGCGCCGACATCGTCGACGCGCACGGAGAGACCGTCGCGGTGGTCGCCAAGACGCTGCACATCCGGCGGGTCTCCGCGCGCGCGGCCGGCGACCGCGACCCGGCGCCGCGGCACGCGGCAGCTTAGAATCGCGCGATGGCCATCGAGAGCGACGCCTTCAGCCGCGTGGTGACCCCCGCGCCCGCCGACCCGCGCGAAGAGGCGCTCGAGCGCGCGTTGCGGCCCCGCATGCTCGACGAATACGTCGGGCAGGAGAAGATCCGCGGGCAGCTCTCGATCTTCATCGAGGCCGCGCGCAAGCGCAACGAGTCGCTCGACCACGTGCTGCTGTTCGGCCCGCCGGGCCTCGGCAAGACGACGCTCTCGCACGTGATCGCCAACGAGCTCGGCGTCAACCTGCGCGCCACTTCGGGGCCGGTGCTGGAACGGCCCGGCGACCTTGCGGCGCTGCTCACCAACCTGCAGCCGCGCGATGTGCTGTTCGTGGACGAGATCCATCGACTGTCGCCGGTGGTCGAGGAAGTGCTGTATCCGGCGCTCGAGGATTTCCAGATCGACATCATGATCGGCGAAGGCCCGGCCGCGCGTTCGATCAAGCTCGACCTGCCGCCGTTCACCTTGATC
>CAJPFI010000017.1 GCA_905339295.1 Burkholderiales bacterium | reverse complement strand
GCACCTTTGCCCTGTGGGTCGGGCTTCAGCCCGACGCCTTTGCTTCGCATACCATGACCACACCATGTCGCGCGTGAACCACCACATCGTCATCGTCGGCGGCGGCGTCATCGGCAGCGCGATCGCCTCGTTCACGCTTCGCGATCCTGCCTTTCGGGGCGCGGTCACCGTCGTCGAGCGCGACCCGACCTACGCGCGCGCATCCTCCGCGCTCTCGGCGAGCTCGATCCGCCAGCAGTTCTCGACGGCGATCAACGTCGAGATCGGGCGTTTCGGGATCGAGTTCCTGCGTCGCGCGGGCGAGCATCTCGCGACCGCCGGCGAGCGGCCGGACATCGGCCTCGTCGAGCCGGGATACCTGTTCCTCGCGCGCGCGGCCGGCGCCGGCGTCCTCGAGCGCAACCACGCGCTGCAGCGCTCGCTCGGCGTCGACGTCGCGCTGCTCGACCCGCCGGCGCTGCGCGAGCGCTGCCCGTGGCTCGCGACCGGCGACATCGCCAAGGCGTCGCTCGGACTGTCCGGCGAAGGCTGGTTCGACGGCTGGACCCTGCTGCAGGCGTTCCGCCGTCATGCGCGTTCGCTCGGCGCAAGGTACGTCGCCGCCGAGGCCGCGGGCTTCGACGTGAATGCCGGTCGTGTCGCCGCGGTGCGCCTCGCCGACGGCTCGCGCATCGCCGGCGACACGTTCGTCGACGCCGCGGGACCCTGGGCCGCGAACGTCGCCCGCTGGCTGGGCGTCGACCTGCCGGTCCGGGCGCGGCGACGCTGCGTGTTCGTGTTCTCGTGCCGGACGCCGATCCCGCGCTGCCCGCTGGTCGTCGACACGAGCGGCGCGTGGTTCCGCCCCGAGGGCGACGGGCAGTTCCTCTGCGGCATCGCGCCGGACGAATCGAACGATCCCGACGACGCGCCGCTCGACGTCGACCACGCGCTCTTCGACGAGGTCCTGTGGCCGGCGCTCGCCGCGCGCGTGCCCGCGTTCGAGGCGATCCGGCAGACCCGGTCGTGGGCCGGCTACTACGAATACAACACGTTCGACCGGAACGGCATCGTCGGCGCGCATCCCGAGTGGGCGAACCTGGTCTTCGCCAACGGCTTCTCGGGTCACGGCATCCAGGAGTCGCCCGCGGTCGGGCGAGGCGTGGCCGAGCTGGTCGTCCACGGCGGCTATCGCACGCTCGACCTCTCGCCGCTCGCGTTCGATCGCGTCGCGCGCAACGAGCCGGTCGAGGAGCTCAACGTCGTCTGACCGGCGCGCGGAGACGCCGGGCGGGGCTCGCGCGCCCCGGGGGGCACAGCCTACGTCGCCGGCTTGGGGCGATCCAGCGTGGCCAGCGCCTGCCGCAGCACGCGCCGGGCGCGTTCCGACGTCGGGGCGTCGATCATGGCCGGATCGAGGTAGAAGTCGAGCCCGGTCATGTGCTCGCTGAAGATCTCCATCTTCTTGCCCGACGCGTCGAGGAGGCCTTCGACCACGTAGGGCACGACCTCGCGGCTGATCCCCTTCATCGTGATCGGCGGGAGCGGATGCGCGACGAGGATGCCGCGGACCAGCGCGTAGGTCTCGTAGCTGATGACGATCCGCCCCGCCTCGGCGATCGACTGGAGGCGCGCCGCGAGGTTGGCCTCCGCGCCGATGATCGTGTAGTCCATCCGGTCCGTGCTGCCGAAATTGCCGACGTTGCAGTAGCCGGTGTTGACGCCCATGCGCACCCGGAACGGATGCTCGACCCCTTCGTTGCGCCACTTCACGTTGAGCTCGGCGATGCGGTGCTGCATCTCGAGGGCCATGCGCAGGCATGCCGCCGCGTCCTCGGCCTCGCCCCTGCTCTCCGGATCGCCGAAGAAGATCAGCATGGCGTCGCCGACGAACTTGTCGATCGTGCCGCCGTGCTTCAGCGCGATCGCCGACATCTCGGTGAAGTACTCGTTGAGCAGCCGCGTGATCTGCTCGGGCTGCAGCCGCTCGGTGGTCGCGGTGAAGTCCTTGATGTCGGAGAAGAAGATCGTGAGCTTCTTGCGCTCGGTCTGGATGACCACGTCGCGCTGGCCGCTGAAGATGCTCGTGTAGATCTGCGGGGACAGGTAGCGCGAGATCTTCATCGACAGCGTGGCCAGGAACTCGTTGGCGGTCTCGAGCTCGCGGTTCATGCCGTTGATCTGCAGCGCCTGGCGCCGCTGCAGGTAGATGAACGCGGCGCCGGTCGCCGCGAGCAGCACGAAATAGGTCAGCAGGTACTTGAACGACAGCAGGTTGTCGGCGAACGGCTGCGTGATGGCCACTTCCTGGATGCCGCGCACGTCGCCGACCTTCCAGTCCTTCTTGACGCTCTCCACATGGCTGTTGTGGCAGCTCACGCAGGCCGCACCCATGACCACCGGCGCGATCAGGCGGACCCGGTCGCTGAACAGCGACTCCGACACGCGCGTGATGACCTGGTCGGGATTGGCGCGCAACTCCGACAACGCCTTCAGCTCGAAGTCGTCCAGCGCATGCGCCATCCGGTTCCTGAACGGATGGTCGGACACGAACCGGTAGACGATGTTCTGCTGCTTCTCGCTGATCACCCGGCCGAGCTCGAGCGACAGCGTGGCCGGGATCGGGATCGCTCCCGGGATCGATTCGTAGTTGTGCGTGACCTGCGTCGATCCGGAAGACGCCAGCACGCGGGCGACCACGTTCGTGCCGTAGAAGTTGCGCATGCTCGTGATCACCGAGTTGAGATCGCTGGCCTGCCGGCGCAGCGCGGACTCGGTCAGGTTGCGGAGGTCGAGCCAGACCGCGATCGGGAGGCCCAGCAGCAGGACGACGACGAGGACCGAAAGGAGGAGGCCGCGCGCGCGGGTTCTTGCAACGGCAGGGCGGGTGCTCGGCATGGGATCCCCCTCGACGAGTCGGGCGTGGCGACGGGCAAGATTAGCAGCGCCGCGCCCGGAACGGGCTCCGGCCCTGCCGTCTGCGGCTTCGCCCCCCGGAAAGGCCGCCGCAGGCACTCCCGCGACTTCCTCGTGCCGCCATGGGTCAACTACACTTCACCGGCGACCCGCACCTCGTGACGGCGCCGATCGTCGCCGTGGCCCGGGATGCGTACAGAGGCGGCCGGTGAACCGTGCCGGTCGGCGCACGGTTCCGGCGACGTGCAGACCGCTGCCCTTTCACGAACCGAGGGTTCGAATGAACATGCCTCGCGTCTGCGCCACCGTGTTCGTCGCCATCGCCGTGCTGACCGGCTGTGCCAGCACTCCCCAGGGCGACGCCGTGTCGCCGGCCGCCGCGCCCTCGGTCGCCTCGTTGGCCAGGGACCTCACCTACCCCGACCGCCTGGAGCCGGTGGGCACCGAGGGCGCCCGAAGGTGGACCGATCCGGCGGTCGACTTCCGCACCTACGACCGCATCCTGATCGAAGGCATTCGGGTACGGCTGGATGCCGATTCCCCGGCGGTGGACGCGGCCACGCTGAAATCGCTGACCGACTACTTCCACCAGGCACTCGTGAGGGCCCTGCAGCCGCCGTACGCCATCGTCGACAAGGTCGGCGCCGGCGTGTTGCGCATGCGCATCACGCTCGTCGACCTCGTGGCGACCAAGCCCGAAGTGAGCGTCGTCGTGCTCGTGACCCCCTACGCGACGATTCCGGATCTCGCTTCGGCCCCGGCCTCCGGCAGGCCCCCGGGATCGCCCCCCTATCTCGGCCGCACCGGCATCGCCGCGGAGTTCATCGACGGCGCCACCGACCGGGTCGTCGCCCAGTACGTCGACCTGCAGTTCGGGCGCAAGTACGTCCTGGATGCGAATCAGGGCGTCGGTTCCGCCGCGTCCAGGAGCGTGACCGGCTATGTCAGCTCCTTTTCCGCGTGGGCCTACGCCAGGCAGGCGTTCGACCAGTGGTCGCGGGACTTCCGCCAGCGCCTTGACGAACTCAGCGGTCGTCGCGGGGGGTCCTGATCGGGCGGGTCGTCGATGTTCGGCTGACGGATGTCGGCGGGCGCGGGGTCGTCCCGATGCAGGCCATCATCGCGGCGACGTCGTGGACTTCCATTTCGAAAACCTGCTGCCCGATAGCGACGCCATCCGGCGTCGCATCCGCGAGGGAGTGTCGCGTTCCGCCACGAGGCTGGCGGCCATGTCACCCGACTGACACCCGGCCGGAGACCCTCCCGCCTCTTCCGTTTGCCGTTCGCGGCGACAAGCCTTCGTCAGACCGGGTCATCCGAAAGGACGAATGCCACTCGCCCGATCCCGTGCTAGAATGTGTATGATTTCCACTAACCGTACACATCGCATGCGTACCAACATCGTGATCGACGACAAGTTGATGCGGGAGACGCTCCGCCTCACGGGCCTCAAGACCAAGCGCGAAGCGGTCGAGCTCGGCCTGCGCACGCTCGTGCGGCTGCGGCAGCAGGAGCAGGTGCGGCGCTTCCGCGGCAAGCTCGCGTGGGAAGGCGACCTCGACGCCATGAGGTCCGATCGATGATCCTGGTCGATTCCAGCGTCTGGATCGACTATTTCAACGGCGTCGCCAGCCCGGGGGCGGAACGACTCGACGCCCTGCTCGGCGTCGAGCCCCTCGTCAACGGCGACCTGATTCTCGCCGAAGTCCTGCAGGGTTTCGGCGCGGACCAGGACTTCCAGCAGGCCAGGGCGCTCCTCGAATCATTCGACGTCGTTTCGCTGGCCGGAAGCGATATATGCATCCAGGCCGCCGACCACTTCCGTACGCTGCGACGCAAGGGCGTCACCATCCGCAAGACCATCGATACGATCATCGCGACGTGCTGCATCCGCAACGGCTACGTGCTGCTCCACAACGATCGCGATTTCGATGCGTTCGTCGAGCACCTCGGGCTGCGCGTCGCGGCTCCGACGGGGTGACGGTCGCGCGTTGCACCGGAACCACGTTGCCGCGACGGCGCTCCTACGCTGTAGAGCGGCGCGCGGTACAACGCGCGCGGTGCTGACCAGGTTGAGCTTGTGCGACCGGCGCATGCCGGTTGCGCAAGGCGGGGCAGCATGCAAACACCGGCCCACTGGGCCGGTGTCGTAGCCGAACCTAGTAGTTGTTGCCTTCGTCTTCGTCGTCCATCGACACGTTTGCCTCGTAGTCGTCGCAGTCGTCGCCGAATGCCATCTCGATTTGGTCGTCGGGCTGGAGACGACGCACATAGACCGTTCGACCGAGCGCGGGAAACAACCGCCGCGTTCAACATCGGCTCGCGCCCAGCCTCCCATTGCGGTCTGGGTGGTTGGGTCTGCCCGGGACTCCGCGCCTTACTGCCGCTTTACAATACTATTGCGCATCGGTACTATCGATGCCGATCCATTCGTTCCGCGACAAAGCCACCGCGGCGGTGTTCGCCGGGCACGGGGTTCGTTCCCTTCCGCCCGCGATCCAGCCGAATGCGCGCCGCACGCTTGCGATGATCGACGCCGCGGTCGACCTCGCCGATCTGGCGGCGATGCCCGGCAACCGATTGGAGCGACTGGCCGGGGACCGTGCGGACAAGTTCAGCATCCGCATCAACCGCCAGTGGCGCATCTGCTTTCGATGGGCTGCGCCGGATGCTTTCGACGTCGAAATCTGCGACTACCACCGATGAAACGATCCATCGCCTCCCGCGACATCGCCCGCACGGACTTCGCCGATGTCCTCGATGGACGGCGCCTGCCCGCGATTCACCCTGGCGAGGTGTTGCTGGAAGAGTTCATCAAGCCTCTCGCCATCACGCGCTATCGGGCCGCCAAGGCGCTCGGGATCCAGCAACGCCGCGTCGACGAGATCTGCATGGGCACGCGCGCGGTCACGGCCGACACGGCGATGCGACTCGAACGCGTCTTCGGCGCGAGCGCCGAGTTCTGGCTCCGGCTGCAGGCATCGCACGACCTCGAAGTCGCGCGACGAGGATCGGCGAAGCGCATTCGCGCCGAGACGACGCCGCTGACGGCCAACCGACCGACCTGAGGCTTCCGCGCGCGTCGCCGCCTTCGGACCGGTGCATCGGTCCAGCGTGTCGGTTGGCAGCGCAGATCACCAATTGTCTCTAGGATCGCCGCGCAATCAGCCATCGGGAGTTTGCCTGTGTGACATCGTACAGTCCGCCAAATCCGAAACCGACGCCCAGATAGGTGACAGAGCAATTTGCCAATTGCTCTACCGATGAATGGCGCCCCAGTCCTGGGCCGAACCGATCGGTCACTACTCCTCATCTTCCAAATAGCGGCGAAGTCTCTCGGATCGGGATGGATCGCGCAACGCCCGCAGCGTCTTCGCCTCCAGCTGCGAAATCTGATCGGAAGTGAGGCCGTAACGTCGCGCAACATCGTCGCGAGAGAGTTCCTGCTCGCCGTCCAGTCCGAACCGCAACCGCAGGATCTGCGCCTCAAGTGGCGGAAGGTGGTCCAGCAGCTCGTCGACTACGGCTGCCAGCTCCTCGTCAGGAGGGGCCGACTCCGGAGCGAACGCGAGCATTTCCCGCCGAAGCTCGTCCATGCGCTGCTCGGTCTCAGCATCCGGCACCTCGGGAATGTCTTTCCATGCCGCGCCGTGCGCAGCCACGCGTGTCCGGGAATCGTCCTCGTGTCGATCCGCCCGAGCAGAAGCACGATCGTTCGGCCCACTCACGCCCGCGACCTCCGGAAACTCCGGACCGGAGTTCGAGCTCACCCTTTCGAGAGCATCGAGCACGTCGGCAAACCCGCTGCGGCGCGCGTACGCGCCCGCATCCTTGCCGTAACAGTCGAGACAGAAGGGGTCCGCGCCGGCATCGAGCAGCGCCCGGCACACGTCGACATGTCCGCGTGCCGCTGCGTGGATCAGGAGTGTCGCGCCGTTCGCATCAACCTCGTTCGGATCATCGCCACGAAACAACAGCGCATGCACGGTCTCCGCGTCTCCGGAAACCACCGCGATCTTGAGGCGGCTATGGCGCCGCTCCGCAGGACTTGCCAACGACTTCACCATGCATCCCGTACGGGTGAAGGCAGTGAACCTACTCCACGGTCACGGACTTCGCAAGATTCCGCGGCTTGTCCACATCCGTCCCGCGGATGACCGCCGCGTGGTACGCGAGCAGCTGCAGCGGCACGACGTGCACGATCGGCGAGAGCATCCCCGCGTGCTCGGGCAGGCGGATCACGTGGATGCCGTCGGCAGCGACGAGCGCGCTGTCCAGGTCGGCGACGACGTAGAGCTCGCCGCCGCGCGCGCGCACCTCCTGCAGGTTGCTCTTGAGCTTCTCGAGCAGCGCGTCGTTGGGCGCGATCGCGACGACCGGCATCTCCGCGTCCACCAGCGCGAGCGGGCCGTGCTTGAGCTCGCCGGCCGGGTACGCCTCGGCGTGGATGTAGCTGATCTCCTTCAGCTTGAGCGCGCCCTCGAGCGCGATCGGATAGTGCAGGCCGCGGCCGAGGAAGAGCGCGTGCTGCTTGCCGGCGAAGGCCTGCGCCCACGCGATGACCTGCGGCTCGAGCGCGAGCGCCGCCTGCAGCGCGACCGGCAGGTGGCGCATCGCCGCCAGGTATTCCTCCTCGTCGGCGTCCCTGAGCTTCCCGCGCACTTGCGCGAGCGCCAGCGTCAGCAGGAACAGCGCGGCCAGCTGCGTCGTGAACGCCTTGGTCGACGCGACGCCGATCTCGACGCCCGCGCGCGTGACGTAGGCGAGCATGCACTCGCGCACCATCGCGCTGGTCGCGACGTTGCAGATCGTGAGCGTGCGCTCCATGCCGAGCGAACGAGCGTGCCGGAGCGCGGCGAGCGTGTCGGCGGTCTCGCCGCTCTGGCTGATCGTGACGACCAGCGTCCTCGGGTCCGGGACGCTGTCGCGATAGCGGTACTCGCTCGCGACCTCGACCTGCGTCGGGATGCGCGCGATCGCCTCGAGCCACAGCTTGGCCGTCAGGCCCGCGTAGTAGCTCGTCCCGCACGCGAGGATCAGCACCGAGTCGACCTCGCCGAACACGCGGTGCGCGCGATCGCCGAAGAGATCGGGCGTGATGCCCTCGACGCCCTGGAGCGTGTCGGCGATCGCGCGCGGCTGCTCGAAGATCTCCTTCTGCATGTAGTGGCGGTACGGTCCCAGCTCGGCGGCGCCGGTCCACGCCGGCACGCGCCGCACCTCGCGCTCGACGCGCTGCCAGCGGTCGGTGCCTTCGATCCGGTGCTCGATCCAGTGGCGGCCGAGCTGCAGGTCGGCGACGTCGCCCTCGTCGAGGAAGACGATGCGCTCGGTGACGCCGGCGAGCGCCATCGCGTCGGAGGCGAGGAAGGTCTCGCCGTCGCCGATGCCCAGCACGAGCGGCGAGCCCAGCCTCGCGCCGACGACGCGATGCGGCTCGTCGCGGCAGAACACCGCGATCGCGTACGCGCCCTTCAGCTCGAGCACGGCGCGCTTGACCGCGTCGAACAGGTCGCCCTCGTAGTGGAGGTCGACCAGGTGCGCGATCACCTCGGTGTCGGTCTGGCTCGCGAACGCGTAGCCGCGCGCCTCGAGCTTCTCGCGCAGCGCCTCATGGTTCTCGACGATGCCGTTGTGGACGAGCGCGATGCGGCCGGGTCGCGAGGCCAGTGCGTTCGCGCCCGTCCCGTGCGAGAAGTGCGGATGCGCGTTGTGGACCGCGGGCGCGCCGTGCGTCGCCCAGCGCGTGTGGGCGATGCCGGTGCCGCCTTCCACGCGGTCGCGCGCGACCAGCGCGTCCAGTTCCGCCACGCGCTCGGTGCTGCGCGAGCGGCGCAACGCGCCGTCCTGGTGGACGGCGACGCCGCACGAATCGTAGCCGCGATATTCGAGCCGCCTCAGGCCCTCGACGAGGACCGGAACGATGTTGCGCGGGGACACCGCGCCGACGATGCCGCACATCAGGGATCAGGGATCAGGGATCAGAGGACAGGGATCAGTACGTTACCCGCAACGGGAAGAAATATATGGGCTAACATTATCCAATAGTGGAGTATTGTTGCTTTTGTGATTAGTGATGTAATAATATTCCGTAATGGCAACTTATACGGTGGAATAAGTCAGATGGATCTGGATGCTCTTGACCTGCGATTGCTCGACCAGCTCCAGCGCGATGCGTCGCTGACCAACCTGGAGCTCGCCGAACGCGTGCACGTCTCGCCTGCCACGGCCCTGCGCAGGACCCGGCGCCTGGTGGAGGAGGGGGTCATCGAGCGCACGGTGGCGCTGCTGTCCACCGACAAGCTGGCGCCGGGATTGAGCGCGGTGGTCGAGGTGACGCTCGAGCCGCAGACGGCCCGGACCCTCGACGCCTTCGAGGCGCGCGCCACGTCGGACGAGGCGGTGCAGCAGTGCTATCGCACCGCGAGCGGTCCCGACTTCGTGCTGCTCGCCACGGTCGTCGACATGCCGGCGTGGCACGCGTTCCTGCGGCGCGTGATGACCGACGACGCGCACGTGCGCAACGTGAAAAGCTACTTCGTCACGAAGCGCGCGAAGTTCGCGCCGGCGATTCCGCTGGCGTCGGGCAGGCCAAGGGGTCAGACAAGGGGTCAGATCCCGGTTTCCGGGGTCTGACCCCTTGTCCGACCCCGGCCTCGATTCGCCTCGGCGACGCAAGCCGCGCACAGGCACGCGACGCCGCGCGCCGCCTCGGGCAGCGCGTCGATCAGCGCTTCGGAGACGGTGACGCTCGTGCACCAGCACGGCTCGTCGGGACGGCCGGCCGCCATGACGCAGACGTTGGGCGCGCCGCAACGCGGGCAGCGCGAGGGGTCGACGACGGGATCCATCCTGGCGCGCTTCGGCGATGTCGGGAGGCCAAGGCCGCGCGGGCCGGCGCCTCAGCGAGGCTTCCTCGACGGACGCTTCCAGCCGTGCACTGTCACCTGTTTCGCGCGCGCGACGGTGAGTTCGCCGGCCGGCGCGTTCTTGGCGACCGTGCTGCCCCCGCCGATCGTGGCGCCCGCACCGATCTCGACGGGCGCGACCAGCACGACGTTCGAGCCGATCGCCGCGTCGTCGCCGATCACCGTGCCGTGCTTGTTCGCGCCGTCGTAGTTCGCGGTGATGGCGCCCGCGCCGTAGTTGACGCGCTCGCCGAGCGTCGCGTCGCCCAGGTAGGCGAGGTGATTCGCCTTCGAGCCGCGGCCCAGCGTGCTCGACTTCACCTCGACGAAGTTGCCGACGTGCACCTCGTCGCCGAGCACCGCGCCCGGGCGCAGGCGGGCGTAGGGGCCGACCCTCGCGTTCGCGCCGACCTTCGCGCCGTCGAGGACCGAGAACGCGCGCACGTCGGAGCCCGCGCCGACCTCCGAGTCGCGCAACACGCAATAGGGCGCGATGCGCGCGCCGTCGCCCAGCACGACGCGGCCCTCGAACACGCAGCCGACGTCGATCGAGACGTCGCTCCCGCAAACGAGCGTGCCGCGGACGTCGAAGCGCGCCGGGTCGGCGATCGCCGTGCCGGCGCGCATGAGCGTCTCGGCGAGCTGTCGCTGGACGATGCGCTCGACGTCGGCCAGCTGCGCGCGGTCGTTGATGCCGCGCGTGTCGCGCTCGTCGGGCGCGACCACCGCGTCGACGGTCACGCCGTCGGCGACGGACGCCGCCACGACGTCGGTCAGGTAGTACTCGTTCTGCGCGTTGTGGGGCACGAGCCTCGACACCCATGCCGCGAGCAGCGCCGTGGGCGCAGCCAGCACGCCGGTGTAGATCTCGCCGATCGCGCGCTCGGAGGCGCTCGCGTCGCGGTCCTCCACGATGCGGCGCACCGCGCCGCCGCCGTCGCGGACGACGCGGCCAAGCCCGGTCGGGTCGGGCGCGTGCGCGGTCAGCAGCGCGAGATGCCCGCGCGCCGCGCGCTCGGCGAGCGAGCGCAGCAACGGGCCCGGGATGAGCGGCGTGTCGCCGTTGACGACCACCGTGACGCCGTCGCGCGGCAGCGCCGCGAGCGCGACGCGCACCGCGTCGCCGGTGCCGCGCGGCGGATCCTGGCGAACGAACGTCAGCCCCGGCGCGGCGAGCGCGCGCCGGACCTCGTCGCCGCCGTGGCCGACGACCACGGCCACCCCGGCCGGCGAGATCGTGCGCGCGGCGTCGAGCACGTGGGCGAGCATCGGACGGCCGGCGATCTCGTGAAGCACCTTCGGCCGGGCCGAGCGCATGCGCTTGCCCAGGCCGGCGGCCATGACGACGACGTGGACGGGCGAGGTGGACAAGGGAGACGGCGGGCGCGCGGGACCGCGCCATTCTACGCGCCGCGGGGGCCTCCTCGACCCTCGTCCCGGCACGGCGCCCGGCCCCGCCGTGCCCGGCGCGCCCGCACGATGTAAACTCGGGCCCGTCGTCAACGACGCCCGCACGACGATGCGGGCGCGCTCGGCCGGCCGGTGCGGCCGGCCCTTCACCAGAGGAGCCCCGATGTCCACGACCCTGCGCACGATCCTGGCCGCGTTCGCGCTCGCCGCCACCGCGTCGCTCCCGGCATTCGCCGCCGACGCGTGCAAGAACCGCGGCGAGCTCGACACGATGTACTGCGACGACAACGGCGACCTGACCGCGGATCCGCCGAAGGACCCGAAGAAGTGGAAGAACCCGTCGACGATCGTATTCACCTACACGCCGGTCGAGGATCCCGCGGTCTACGAGAACATCTTCAAGCCGTTCACGACGCACCTCTCGGCGTGCCTGAACAAGAAGGTCGTGTTCTACCAGGTGCAGTCGAACGCCGCCGAGATCGAGGCGATGCGCTCGGGCCGCCTCCACGTCGGCGGATTCTCGACCGGTCCGACGGCGTTCGCCGTGAACCTCGCCGGCGCGGTCCCGTTCGGGATCAAGGGCTACGAGAAGGACTTCCAGGGCTACAACCTGATCATGATCGTCAGGGCGGACTCGCCCTACCAGAAGCTCTCGGACCTCAAGGGCAAGAAGGTCGCGCACACGTCGCCGTCGTCGAACTCGGGCAACCTCGCGCCGCGTGCGCTGTTCCCCGCCGAGGGCCTGGTCCCCGAGCAGGACTACAAGGTGCTCTATTCGGGCAAGCACGACCAGTCGATCCTCGGCGTCAACTCGGGCGACTACGACGCGGCGCCGGTCGCCTCGGACGTGTTCATCCGGATGGCGCACCGCGGCCAGGTCAAGGAGGGCGACTTCCGCGTGATCTTCCGCAGCCAGAAGTTCCCGACCTCGTCGTTCGCCTACGCGCACGACCTCGACCCGAAGCTCGTCGACAGGATGCTCGGCTGCTTCTACGACTACCGGTTCCCGCCCGAGATGAAGAAGGCGTTCGAGGGCGCCGACCGGTTCTTCCCGATCAACTACAAGACGACCTGGGAAGTGGTGCGGCGCGTCGCGAAGGGTTCCGGCGAGAGCTTCGACCGCGCGGCGTACGAGAAGGAGAGCAGGCGCGAGGCCGAAGCCGCGGCGAAGAAGAAGAAGTGACCGTGGCGGGTCCGGGACGGGGCGCCCCGGCGCCCCGTTTTTCGTTCGCGGAGGCGCGATGCTCGAGTTGAAGCGGCTGTCGAAGTCGTACGTGCCGGGCAAGCCGGTGCTGGTCGACATCGACCTCGAGATCGCCGCGCGCGGCATCACGTCGGTCATCGGCCCGTCCGGCACCGGCAAGTCGACGCTGATCCGCTGCGTCAACCGGCTGGTCGAGCCCACGTCGGGCGAGATCCTGTTCGACGGCGTGGACCTCGCGGGTCTCTCCGGCCAGCGGCTGCGCCACGCGCGCCGCCACATCGGGATGGTGTTCCAGGAGTACAACCTGGTCGAGCGCCTGACGGTGATGGAGAACCTGCTGTCCGGGCGCCTCGGCTACGTGTCGCCGTGGGCCGCCTGGCGGCGCGCGTTTCCCCCCGACGACCTCCGCGCGGCGTTCGAGTTGCTCGACGTCGTCGGCCTCGCGGGCTACGCCAACCGTCGCGCCGACGCGCTGTCCGGCGGGCAGCGGCAGCGCGTGGGCATCGCGCGCGCGGTGATGCAGCGGCCGAAGCTCCTGCTCGCCGACGAGCCGACGTCGTCGCTCGACCCGAAGACGTCGGTGGAGATCATGCAGCTCCTCGCCGACGTCGCGCGGTCGCGCGAGATCCCGGTGCTGGTCAACATGCACGACGTCGAGCTGGCAAGGCGCTTCGCCGACCGCATCGTCGGGATGTCGGAGGGGCGCATCGTCTACGACGGCCCGCCCGCGACGCTGACCGACGGCGTGCTGAAGTCGATCTACGGCGGCGAGGCGTGGCTGCATTGAGCCTGCGCGCCGTTCGGATCGCGCGCCCCGATGCCCGGGGGGCCGGCGGGGAGCGGCGGCGGAGCGCGGAGCCCGGGCGATGAGCGCCGACGCCGCGGGCCGCGACGACCCGTTCCGCGCGAGTCGCTGGGCGCGCGTCGCGTGGATCGCGCTCGCGGTCTACGTGGTCTACGCGTCGTCGAGGATGGAGATCTCGTGGGAGCGCGTCGTCACCGGGCTCGAGAACGCGTCGCGATTCTTCGCGCGCATGTTTCCGCCGAACTTCGAGCGCTGGGAGCTCCTGCTCAAGGGGCTCCTCGAGAGCCTCGAGATCGCCGTGCTCTCCTCCGCGTTCGGCATCCTGCTCGCGCTGCCCGTCGGCCTTGCGGCCGCGCGCAACCTGATGCCGGCATGGGCGACGTGGCCGGCGCGCTTCGTCATCGTCGCGTGCCGCTCGTTCCACCCGGTGATCGTCGCGATCCTGTTCGTGAAGGCGGTGGGCTTCGGCGCGCTCGCCGGCATCCTGGCGCTCACCGTCGCGTCGATCGGCTTCATCGGCAAGCTGTTCACCGAGGCGATCGAGGAGATCTCGGACAAGCAGGTCGAGGCCGTGCGCGCGACCGGCGCGCCGTTCGCGTCGGTGCTCGCGTTCGGCGTGCTGCCGCAGGTGTTCTCGCGCTTCATCGGCTTCTCGACCTACCAGCTCGACAGCAACCTGCGCAACTCGACGATGGTGGGAATCGTCGGCGCCGGCGGCATCGGCGGGACGCTGTTCGCGGCGTTCCAGCGCTTCGACTATGACTTCGTCTGCGCGATCCTCATCGCGATCATCTCGCTCATCATGGTCGGCGAGGTGATGGCGACCGGCGTGCGCAAGGTGTTCCTCGAGGGCGCGACGCTTGCCGACCTGTTTAGTCGCAGCGGGCGGGCGGTTCGCGTGCGCCCGCTGGAGGGCGACTGATGCCCGCGGCACAGCCGGCCGCCGACGCGCACGGCGCGCAGCGCTGGCGGCGCTTCACGTCCGGCCAGCGCCTCGCGCGCTTCGCGGTCCACCTCGCGATCGTCGCGGCGATCGTCGCGGCGATCCGCTCGGTCGAGGTGATTCCGGAGTTCCTCGTCGACGCGCCGGAGCAGATGCTCGACCTGTTCACGCGCATGTGGCCGCCCGACTGGGCACACTACCCGGACACGATCCACGAGGCGCTGATGGAGACGATCCACATCGCCTCGCTCGGCACCCTGCTCGCGCTGGTCCTCGCGCTGCCGGTCGGCGTGCTGGCCGCGAACAACCTCGTGCCGTCGACGCCGGTCAACCTGTTCGCGAAACTGATCCTGGTCTCGTCGCGCAGCGTCAACTCGCTCGTCTGGGCGCTGCTGTTCGTCGGCATCTTCGGGCCGGGCGCGCTCGCCGGAACGCTCGCGATCGCGTTCCGCTCGATAGGCTTCGTCGGCAAGCTGTTCGGCGAGGCGCTCGAGGAGGCGCAGGCGGGGCCGATCGAGGCGCTCACGGCGGCCGGCGCGCCGTGGACGTCGCGCATGACCTTCGGCTACTGGCCGCAGGTCGAGCCCGCGTTCTGGTCGATCGCGCTGTTCCGCTGGGACATCAACGTGCGCGAGTCGGCGGTGCTCGGACTGGTGGGCGCCGGCGGCATCGGCATGGCGCTCGACTCGGCGATGAACCTGTTCCAGTGGGACCGCGTCGCGGTGATCCTGATCGCGATCTTCGCGGTCGTCGTGCTCGCCGAGATCGTCGTCACGCAGGTGCGCAAGCGCGTGATCTGACCGGGCTTCGGGCCGCGCGTCCTCCGCGCCGGGGCCCCTGCCGGACAGTCGTTTGCATGCCCACGGCCGCGATCGCGGTATCCTCGCGGCAATGGCGATCATCGCGGTCTTCAACCAGAAGGGCGGCGTCGGCAAGACGACGACGGCATTGAACCTGCTCGCCGGCCTCGCGCAGCGCGGGCAGCGCCCGGTCGGCATCGACCTCGACGCGCAGGGCCATCTGTCGCACGTGTTCGGCACGCAGCCGCGCCTGGCGGACGACACCGTCTACGGGTTCTTCGCGCGGCAGCGCCCGCTCGCGGACATCGCGCGCGTGAGCCGGAGCGGCGTGGTCGTGTGCCCGGCGCACATGGAGCTCGCGAAGCTCGACGCCACGCTCGGCAAGGGCTTCAACACGGTGACGCGGCTGCGCCACGCGCTCCGAACGAGCGACATGATGACGGGCCCCGTCGTGATCGACTGCTGCCCGCTCCTCAACGTGCTGTCGCTGAACGCGATCTTCGCGTGCGATCTCATCGTCGTGCCAGTCTCGGCGGACTACCTCGCGGTGCAGGGCGCCAAGGAGGTCGAGCGCGCGTTGAACGCGCTCGAGCCGGTGTTCAAGCTCCGCCTGCCGCGCCGCTACGTGATCACGCGATTCGACATGCGCCGCAGGATGAGCGCGGAGGTGGTCGACGAGATGTCGCGCTCGTTCCGTCACGAGGAGATCTGCGTCACCCGCATCCGCGAGAACGTGAAGCTCGCCGAGAGCCCGGCGGCGGGACTGGACGTGTTCCGGCACGCGCCGGACAGCCGCGGCGCGCGCGACTACGCGTCGTTGCTCGAGGAGCTAGTGGGTGCCGGCTTTATGCGCTGACGGCGCGGAGGCGCTGATCATTCCGATCACGCCTTCGACGTCGAGCACGTCGTGGCGGCGGGCGACCGCCTGCTCGCGGCACTCGAGGATCTCGCAGTGGTGATACATCTGCCGCAGGCGCCGCTCGGCGTCGTCCTGCGATCCCGCCATGATCAGGATGTTCTCGACGTGCTGGCCGTAGCGCGTCTTGATCGAAAAGCCGTAGCGGATCATCGGTCCTGTTCCTCCCTGTGCCTCGTCCGGGCGGCTGCCGCATCAACGACTTGGCGGCGCACATTGCGACTCCGGTTCCGGTGTCGCACGCAAATATCGTTCCGGCCGGACCAGGCGGCCCGATGAGCGCGGAAGCCCCCGCCGGACCGTCGCCTGTAGACGACGCAGTGTACCGCGAAATCCGCGGCGCGCTCATGCGGATGGCGATAGTGAGCGCTGACACACCTGTGACGCTGGTTCCGCTGGCCGGCGGCGTCTCGTCCGACATCTGGCGGGCGGAAACGCCGGCATCGACGTTCTGCGTCAAGCGCGCCCTCTCGCGGCTCAAGGTCGCTGCCGACTGGCGGGTTCCGGTCGGGCGCAACCGCCACGAGGTCGCATGGTTCCGGACCGCGGCGGCGATCGTCCCCTCGGCCGTGCCGGAGATCCTGGGCGACGATGCCGCGGCGGGCGCCTTCGCGATGAGCTGGCTCCCGCCCGACCGGTATCCGGTCTGGAAGTCGCTGTTGCGGGACGGGACGATCGATCCGGCGACCGCGCGCGCCGTGGGCGACGTGCTCGGACGCATCCACGCCGCGACGGCCGACCGGCGCGACGTCGCCGCGGCGTTCGCCACCGACGCCACGTTCCACGCGATCCGCCTGGAGCCCTACCTCGAGGCGACCGGCCGCGCCCACCCCGACCTCGCCGGGCGCCTCGCCGGACTCGTGGCGACGATCGCCGCGACACGGCGCGTCCTCGTGCACGGCGATTTCAGCCCGAAGAACCTGCTCGTCGGACCCGACGGCCCGGTGATCCTCGACGCCGAGTGCGCGTGGTTCGGCGACCCGGCGTTCGACCTCGCGTTCGTGCTCAACCATCTGCTGCTCAAGGGCCTCTGGCGGCCGGCGTGGCGCAACCGATACCTCGCGTCGTACGCGGCGCTGGTCGACGGGTACCGGCCGCACGTGGCGTGGGAGCCGTGGCGCGACGTCGAGCGGCGAGCCGCCGCGCTGCTTCCCGCGCTGCTGCTCGCGCGCGTCGACGGCAAGTCGCCGGCGGAGTACCTGACCGACGAGCGCGACCGCGCCACGGTGCGCGCGTTCGCGCGGCCGCGCATCGCCGCGCCGCCGGCCGACCCGGCGTCGATCGCCGCCGACTGGTCGGCGCGCTGATCGGGCACAATGCGCCTCGACTTTCCCGGACACCGGTGCGTCGCCGACGCGCCGCCGGGCCGATCCACGGAGCGCATCGGGTGAGCGCGACATCGATCACCGCGATCCGCGCGAGGCGCGTGTGGGACTCGCGCGGCCGTCCGACGGTCGAGGCGGACGTCGAGCTCGCCGGCGGCGCGCGCGGTCGTGCGATCGCCCCCGCCGGTGCGTCGCGCGGCACGCGCGAGGCGGTCGACCTGCGCGACGGCGGCACGCGGTTCGGGGGCGCCGACGTGCTCTCCGCGTGCGAGCACGTGCGCTCGACGCTCGCACGCGCGCTTTCCGGCCGCGACGCGCTCGACCAGGCGTCGATCGACGCCGCGATCGTCGCGCAGGACGGCACGCCGAACAAGGCGAAGCTCGGCGGCAACGCGACGGTCGCCGTGTCGATGGCCGTCGCGCACGCCGCGGCCGCGTCGCGCGACATGCCGCTGTGGAAGCATCTCGCCGGCGACGGGCCGGTGAGCCTGCCGCTGCCGGAGGTGCAGATCTTCGGCGGTGGCGCGCACGCGGGTCGGCGCGTCGATGTGCAGGACTTCATGGTGATGCCGGTCGGCGCGTGGACCTTCGGCGACGCGATCTCGATCGTCGCCGAGGTCTACCGCGCGGCCGGCGCGCTGATGCAGGAGGCCGGAACGCTCGCCGGCGTCGCCGACGAGGGCGGCTGGTGGCCCGCGTTCGCGTCGAACGAGGAGGCCCTCGCAATGCTGGTGCGTGCGATCGAGCGCGCCGGACTGCGCCCGGGCGAGGACGTCGCGATCTCGCTCGACATCGCCGCGTCGGAATTTGGCAGGGACGGCCGCTACCGGCTCGCGCTCGACGGCGCCGAGCTCGACCGCGACGGCATGGCCGCGATGCTCGTCGACTGGATCGAGCGCTACCCGATCGCGTCGATCGAGGATCCGTTCGCCGAGGACGATCGCGTCGCGTGGATCCGCTTCGGCGAGGCGGTCGGCGCGCGCGTCCAGATCGTCGGCGACGATTACCTGACGACCGATGCGGCTCAGGTCGACCGCGCCGCGCTCGACCGCGCGTGCAACGCGGTGCTCGTCAAGCCGAACCAGGCCGGCACGCTCAGCGAGGCGCGCGCCGCGCTGGACGCGGGCAAGCGCCACCGCTTCGGCACGATCGTCTCGGCGCGCTCGGGCGAGACCGAGGACGTCACCGTCGCGCACCTCGCGGTCGGCTGGAACGCCGGGCAGCTCAAGGTCGGCTCGTTCGCGCGGAGCGAGCGCATGGCGAAATGGAACGAGGTGCTGCGCATCGAGGAGTCGCTCGGATCCGGCGCCGTGTTCGCCGGCGCGGGCGCGCTGCCGATCCGCCGGCCGGCACGCGCGAGCGGAAAGCCGCCGACTCGCTGACCGGGGCGCGGTGCCGCGGGACCGATCCGGGATCCGTGTGCTGTCCCGCAAGATCTCCCGACGATCCGCGGCGAAGTCGGCCGCCATGTCGCGCTGCGCGGCCTTGCCGTTCCGGCGCACGGTCTTGGCCGCGCGCCTCGCCTGACGACCGATTTCGTCCGTTCCCCTGTCGTCGGAACCTGCGCGGCCGCACCCCTGGGCCTGTCGGCCCTAGTTGATCTCGGGCGCCGTGCCCGGCGCCGGCGTGAATCCCAGGTCGCCGCGCGCGAGAGCCGCCTCGCGCCCGCCGAAGCTCGCGAGCAGCGCCGCCTGCCGCCGCTTCGCGCGGGCGTCGACCTCCTCGGGATCGAGGATCGCGCGCAGCCGGCGCTCGCCTTCGGCGAGCGCGTGTCCAACGCGCGGATCGGCGGCGACGTCGTTCGTCTCCTCCGGATCGGCGGCGAGGTCGAAGAGCTGCGGCGGATAGGCGACGTAGCGGCAGTACTTCCAGCGCCCGAAGCGCAGCATGAACGCCCCCGCGACCGAGCCGATCGCGTGGTACTCGGACAGGACGGGGCGCGCGGGCTCGGCGCCCCCGGCGATCGCGAACAGCGACGCCCCGGGCAGCGCGTCGTCGCCCCGTGGAGGCGTCGCACCCACCGCCTCGAGGATCGTCGGCGCGCAGTCGATGTGCGACACGGGCGTCGCGACGACGCGTCCTGCGGGAATCCCGGGCCCCGCCATGACGAGCGGAACGCCGACGGACTCCTCGTAGAACGTCGACTTTCCCCACAGCCCGCGCGCGCCGAGATTGTCGCCATGGTCGCTCGTATACATCACGCGCGTGTCCGCGCCCAGGCCCGCGTCCTCGAGCGCCGACATCACGAGGCCGATGTTCTCGTCGAGCGCGCTCACGAGCCCCGCGTAGCCCGCGATCGCGCGCCTGACGTCGGCCTCGGTGCGGAAGTGCGCATCGTAGTCGACCGTGCGCGCATAGTCGTCGAGGAACGGATGCCGCGGCCGCAGTCCTTTCGCGTAGAGCTTGGGCATCGGCAGGTCCTGCCGCCAGTAGCGGTAGAACCAGGCCGGCGGCGCGGTGAGGGGGAAGTGCGGCGCGACGAACGACACGAACAGCACCCACGGCCGGTCGCGCCACCGGGGCGCTTCCTCGTGCAGCCAGATCTGCGCGCGCGCCGCGATGTCGCGGTCGTACGCCGTGTACGACGATTCCCCCGGGCCGGCGCGTCGCGCCATCTTGTCGCCGCCCTTGCGCGTCGGGATGTTCT
The DNA here is from genome assembly GCA_905339295.1 of Burkholderiales bacterium. Classification (GTDB taxonomy): domain Bacteria; phylum Pseudomonadota; class Gammaproteobacteria; order Burkholderiales; family Casimicrobiaceae; genus VBCG01. The sequence goes on along the minus strand of CAJPFI010000017.1, from coordinate 147,255 downwards.
CGCGAACGAGGCCCTTGACGTCGCCGATGCCGTCGACGATGTGCATCGGGACGATCTCCTCGGAGAACCCGTGGTCGTCGCCGGGACGCCCCCGGAAGTGCAGCTTGCCGATCGACACGACGCGATGCCCGGCGGCCCGCAGCCGGTGATGCCAGCTCGCGACGGCGCCGTCGTAGCCGTCCGCGTTGTCCCAGTAGCCGATCTCGTGCACGTAGCGGCCGACGGCGAAGCCCGCGCGCGCGGGCACGCAGATCGGGCACGTCGTGTACGCCGAGGCGTAGCGCGTCCCGCGAGCGGCCAGGGCGTCGAGGTTGGGCGTCGCCACGAACGGGTGACCGGCCGCGCCGAGGAACTTCGGGTTGTGCTCGTCGGACATCAGCACGAGCAGGTTCATGGGCTTCATGGGGTCATGGCGCGCGAGCGCCGGCGTGTCGGGAAAGCGCGAGGCGCGGCCGCGCCGGCGGGACCCGCCTCCGGGGCGCCGCGCGGCCCGGCCGAGCGCCCCGGTTCGTCCGGCCTCCCCGCGACACCCTGGCCCCTAGGCGCATACGGCACCATGGGCTATTCTCTCACGGAATACCCAAGGGGGGATCCCGCGGGCCATGGAACTCGAACCGCTGAGGCTCTTTCTCCGGGTCGCCGCCACCGGCAGCTTCTCGCGCGCCGCGGCGCTCGTCGCGTCGACCCAGCCCGCCGTGAGCAAGCGCATCGGCGCGCTCGAGCGCGAGCTCGGCGCGCGCCTGTTCGAGCGCACCGGGCGCGGCGCCCGCCTGACGCAGGCCGGCCGGCGACTGCTGCCCCGCGCCGAGTCGCTCACCGCCGAGGCGGACCGGCTGGCGGACGTGATCGCCGACGGCGAGCAGGCGCTGCGCGGCGTGGTGCGCGTGGCGTCGCAGCCTTCGGTGAGCTGGCCCCTGGTCGGGGACCTCGTGGCGCTCGCCCGCGATCGTCATCCGGCGATGCGCCTGCAGATCGCGGAAGGGCCGACGCGCCAAATCGAGGAATGGCTCGGCGACGGCCGGATCGACCTCGGCATCGTCTCGGTCGTGCCTCCGCCGGAGCTCGGCGAGTTCCACACGCTGTTCGAGGTGCCCCTGATGCTCGTGGCCAGGGCGGGCGATCCGGAAGTCCGGCGCAGGACGACCCGGTTCGCGCGCTTCGCGCGCCTGCCGCTGGCGATCGCGACCATGCCCAACGGCGGGCGCGTCCTGGTCGAGGAGGAAGCGCGGCGCGCCGGCCTCGAGCTGAACGTCGCCGTCGAAGTGAACTCGATCCACGTGATGAAGAAGCTCGTTGCGCGCGGCGGCCTGTATTCGCTGGCCTCGCAGAACGCGATCGCCGACGAGGTCGCCGCGGGCGAGCTGGCCGGCTCGCGAATCGTCGAACCGGAGATCTGGCAATCCTTCCACCTCGTCATCGGCGGACGGCGCCACGCCGGCGCGGCGGTGCAGGCGGTGGCCCATCTGATCCGGGAGCTCGCGGGCAGGGCGCGCGGGCCGGCGCGCAGGGGGAAATGACGCAGAAGACGCGAGTCGTTACGCCGACGGCGGGCGACCCAACGCGCGATGAATCGCATCGATGACGGTACACCCGAGGAGGCACCATGAAGATGCTCCATCGCAGTTGCATGATCGCGTTCGCGCTCGTGGCGCTCGCGGTGAACAGCGCAGCGCTCGCGCAGGGCTATCCGGCCAGGCCCATCCGGCTGATCGTCGCCGATGCCCCGGGAGGTGCTCCGGACCAGCTCGGCCGCCTGCTCGCACAGAAGCTCTCGGAAAGCATCGGCCAGCAGGTCGTCGTCGACAACCGCGCCGGCGCCGGCGGCGTGCTGGGGGCCGAGTTCGTCGCCAAGTCGCCCGCGGACGGCTACACGCTGCTCCTGACCACGACGGCGATCTACGCGCTGCTGCCGAACCTGCGAAAGGACCTCCCGTACGATCCGGTCAGGGACTTCGTGTCCATCTCGCGCATCGCCACCACGTCGAATGTCCTGGTGGTGAACAATTCGGTGCCCGCGGCGAACGTGGCCGAGCTCGTCAGGTACGCGAAGGAGCGGCCCGGCGCCCTGAACTACGCGTCGGCCGGCATCGGCACGCCGGCGCATCTTGCCGGCGAGATGCTCAACCTGCTCGCGGACATCAAGGTCACGCACATCCCGTACAAGGGCGCCGGACCGGGCCTGCTCGACGTCATCGCGGGCAATGCGCAGTACATCATCACGTCGCCGATCGCCGCCGGCGCGCACATGGCCGGCGGCCGTGTCCGCCCGCTCGCGTCGACCGGCACCGAGCGCAATCCGGCGCTGCCCGACCTGCCCACGATCGCCGACACGGTGCCCGGCTACGAGATCACGCAATCGTGGGGCATCGTGGCGCCGGCCGGCACGCCCCCCGAGGTCGTGGGCCGGCTGAGCGACGAGATCTCCCGGGCGATGAGCCTGCCCGACGTGAGGGAGCGCGTGCTGAAGACGGGCGCGGTGCCGATCGGCGACAGGCCCACCGCCTTCGAAGCCTTCATGGCGAGGGAGCGCCAGCGGCTTGGCGACGTCATCACGCGGTCGGGCATCGTGCTGAAGGAGTGACCTCGCGCCGCACGCGCGGATGCGCCGCGGCCCGGCGCCGGGGCGGAACGCTCGAGATCAGGCCGGGAGGCCCGGCCCCCGCGGCCCGAGGAGCGCATCGACGAGCTCGACGAAGCCGGCGCCGGCCTCGCCGCGCGTGATCCACGCGGGCGGCGTCCCGATGCGGTCGAGGAACGCGCGCACGTTCGCGACCCCGACCGCATTCGGGAAGTACGCGAACATCGGCGCGTCGTTCGGAGAGTCGCCCGCGAACACGAACCGTTCGCGCTCCCGGTCGAGGTCGACGCCGAACGCGTCGGCGAGGAACGTGCGCGTCATGCCGAGCTTGTCGTAGCGGCCGAACCAGCCGTTGACGTGGATCGACGACACCTTCGCGGTCAGGCCCTCGGCCTCCATGATCGCAACGATGCGGTCGACCTCGGATCGCGGCAGCGGCGCGACGTCCTCGCAGAAGTCGATCGCGAGGTCCGCCTCGCGGTACGCCTGGTCGGAGGCGAGCGCGGTGCCCGGCACCTCGCGCAGGACGCGCTCCGCGATCGCCGCGAGGCGCTCGCGATTTGCCCGCCGCTCCGCTTCGCTGGCGGCGTAGCCGCGCAGGAGCTTGCGGCGCGACGGGTCGTAGCGCATCCACAACGCGCCGTTCTCGCCCACGACGCCGTCGACCGGCCACATGCGCGCGATGTGGTCGCACCAGCCGGCCGGCCGGCCGGTGATCGGGATCACGAGCTTGCCCGCGTCCCTGAGGCGCGCGAGCGCCGCGTACGCGGCGGGCGTGAGCTGCCCGTGCGTCGTCAGCGTGTCGTCGATGTCGGTGAGCACGCCGCGGATGCTCTCGCGCACGGCACGCGGCATCGCCGACAACTCGACCGGCCGATGGCCTCCGTCCGATGCGCGCGGCGCGCGCTTCCCCCCGGGGGGCGCCGCGCCCGTGGGGCGGCCCGGCGGGCGCGGGGGGTTGCCTGCGCTCATCGGTCAGCCGCGCGCGCGCGCGGTGACGTAGGCGCCGGCGCGTTCACGCTCGGCGGCGGTCATGGGCAATCCGCACTTCGTACGCCGCCATAGCACGTCGTCGGGCCTGCGCGCCCACTCGCTGTCGACGAGATAGTCGACTTCGCGCGCGGTGAGGCCCGCGCCGAAGTGCTCGCCCAGATCCTCCGTTCGCCGCGCCTCGCCCAGCACCTGTCCCGCGCGCGTGCCGTGGCGGCCGGCGATGCCGCGCAGCACGTCGGCGTCGACGCCCGGGTGGCGCGCGCGCAGCGATGCGAGGTGGGCGGCGCGGTCGCCGCCCGGCAGGTCGCCGCCGGGCAGCGCCTCGCGCGCGGTCCAGGCGGGCTTCATGCCCGGCAAATGCGGCGCGATCTCGGCTAGCGCCGCTTCGGCGAGCTTGCGGTAGGTCGTGATCTTGCCGCCGTAGATCGACAGCACCGGCGCGCGTCCGGGACCCGGCGGACCGTCGGTCGCGTCCACCTTCAGCACGTAGTCGCGCGTCACCGCGGACGGGTCGGACGTGCCGTCGTCGTAGAGCGGCCGCACGCCGCTGTAGCTCCAGACGACGTCCGCGCGCGACAGCGGCGTCGCGAGGTACGCGTTCGCGAGCGCGATCAGGTAGTCGGTCTCGGCCCCGGAAATTCGCGGCGACTCGTACTCGTCGACCGGGACGTCGGTCGTGCCGATCAGCGTATAGCGCTGCTGGTACGGGATCACGAAGACGATGCGGTGGTCGGAATTCTGCAGGATGTACGCGTGGTCCTCGGCATGGACGCGCGGCACGACGATGTGGCTGCCCTTGACGTGGCGCACGCGCGCGCCGGACGGCGTGGCGTCGGTCGCGGCGAGCACCTCCGCCACCCAGGGTCCGCCGGCGTTGACGATCGCTCGCGCGACGACGTCCTCGCGACCGTCCGGCCCCTCGAGGGTCGCGCGCCACAGCCCGCCGTCCCGGCGGCCGGACACGAAGCGCGTACGCACGCGGATGTCGGCGCCGTGCTCGCGCGCGGACATCGCGTTGGCGACGACGAGCCGCGCGTCGTCGACGCGCGCGTCCGAGTACACGAATCCCTTGCGGAAGCGGTGCTGCAGGCCGGCGCCCCAGCGTCCCGCGCCGAGGTCCACGCCGAACGACCGCGGCAGCGACATCCTCCCGCCCAGCCGGTCGTAGAGGAAGAGCCCGGCGCGGATCATCCACGCCGGCCGCAGGTGCGGCTCGTGCGGCAGCACGAAGGCGATCGGCTCGACGATGTGCGGCGCGATGCGCAGCACGACCTCGCGCTCGGCGAGCGACTCGGCGACGAGCCGGAACTCGTAGTGCTCGAGGTAGCGCAGGCCGCCGTGGATGAGCTTGGTGCTCCACGACGAGGTCGCCGACGCGAGATCGTCCTTCTCGACCAGCAGGACGGACAGCCCGCGGCCGGCCGCGTCGCGCGCGATGCCGGCGCCGTTGATGCCGCCGCCGACGATGAGCAGGTCGAAGGGGGTCGCGGCCGCGGGCACGCCCGGATTCTACCGGATGCGTTACGATTCCTTCCTTTGCCGGTCGCCGCCCCAGGACGCAGGAACCGCGATGAACCTCGTTCCCGAAGCCGCCGCGCTCGACCGCGAACTGCGCGGCTGGCGCCGCCACCTGCACGCGCATCCCGAAACCGCGTTCGAGGAGAAGGCGACCGCCGCGTTCGTCGCCGAACGGCTGTCGGAGATCGGCCTCGAGGTCCACACCGGGCTTGCCGGGACCGGCGTCGTCGGCGTGCTGCGCGGCGGAGGATCGGCGGCGGCGATCGGCCTGCGCGCCGACCTCGACGCGCTCCACATCCACGAGCGGACGGGCGCCCCGCACGCATCGAAGCACGAGGGGCGGATGCACGCGTGCGGCCACGACGGCCACACGACGATGCTGCTCGGCGCCGCGAAGGCGCTCGCGCAGCGCAGGCGCGTCGACGGCACCGTCTACTTCGTGTTCCAGCCCGCCGAGGAGAACGAGGGCGGCGGCCGGGTGATGGTCGAGCAGGGGCTGTTCGACCGCTTCCCGATGCGCGCGGTCTACGGCATGCACAACTGGCCCGCGAACCCGGTCGGCACGTTCGCGCTGCGCCCGGGTCCGCTCATGGGCGCGTTCGACATCTTCGAGATCGTCGCCACCGGCAAGGGCGCGCACGCCGCGATGGCCTACCAGGGCAGGGACCCGATGATGTTCGCCTCGCTCGCGATCGGCGCGCTGCAGACGATCGTGTCGCGCGACCTCCATCCGCTCGACGCCGGCGTCGTCAGCGTCACGCAGGTTCACGCGGGCGACACCTGGAACGTGATCCCGGACCAGGTCGTGCTGCGCGGCACCGTTCGCTCGTTCAAGCGCGACGTGCAGGACACGATCGAGCGCCGGATGCGCGGAATCGTCGACGGCATCGCCGCCACGTTCGGGATGACCGCGACGCTGCGCTACGAGCGGCGCTACCCGGCGACCGTCAACAGCGACGCCGAGACCGCCCACGCGCTCGCCGCGGCCACGGCGGTCGTCGGCCGCGACCGCGTCGACACCGACCCGATGCCGTCGATGGGCAGCGAAGACTTCGCGTTCATGCTGCAGGCGAAGCCGGGGTGCTACGTCTGGCTCGGCACCGGCGAAGGGCCGGACACGCCGTCGCTGCACAACCCGCGCTACGACTTCAACGACGACGCGCTCGCGATCGGCGCAAGCTACTGGGTGACGCTCGCCGAGCAGCAGCTCCCCGCCGCCCGCTGACCGGCACCCTGGCCCGACATGCCCGCCCCTTCCGGACCCCGCGACCTGCCGCGCATCGTCGTCGGCGTGCTGTTCATCCTCACGCTGGGCGGCGCGAGCCTGTGGGTGCTGAAGCCGTTCCTGCCCGCGCTGGTCTGGGCGACGATGATCGTCGTGGCGACGTGGCCGCTGCTCGAGCGCGCGCAGCGCGTGCTGTGGCACCGGCGCAGCCTCGCGGTGATCGTGATGATGCTCGCGCTGCTCGTGATCCTCATCGCGCCGCTCGCCGCCGCGCTGTGGACGCTTGCGGGGCAGGCGGAGCGCCTCGTCGCGCTCACGTCGATCGACCTCAGCATCCCCGGCCCGCCCTCGTGGGTCGAGGCGCTGCCGCTCGTCGGCGCCAAGATCGCGGCCGAGTGGCAGTTCGTCGCCAGCGCGGAGCCGGAGTCGCTCGCGGAGCGCGCCGCGCCGTACATGACGCAGGTCGGGAGGTGGCTGCTGCAGCAACTGGGCGGCGTGGGCAACGCGCTGCTCCACCTCGGGCTCACCGTCGTGCTTTGCGCGGTGCTCTACTGGACCGGCGGCAGCGCCGCGAAGGGCATCCGGCTGTTCTTCCGTCGCCTCGACGGCGAGCGCGGCGAGAAGGTCGTGCTGCTGGCCGGCGCGTCGATCCGCGCGGTCGCGCTCGGCATCGTCGTCACCGCGCTCGTGCAGACCGCGCTGGGCGCGCTCGGCCTCCTCGTGTCGGGCGTTCCCTACATCGCGATCCTGTCCGCGCTGATGTTCGTCTGCTGCATCGCGCAGATCGGCCCGTCGCTGGTGCTGATCGGCGCGGTCGTCTGGCTCTGGTACACCGGCGGGCACGGCTGGGCGATCGCGCTCGGCGTGTGGACGGTGATCGTCGCGTCGCTCGACAACGTGCTGCGCCCGATCCTGATCCGCCGCGGCGCCGACCTGCCGTTCCTGCTGATCCTCGGCGGCGTCCTGGGCGGCCTGCTGATGTTCGGCATCGTCGGCCTGTTCGTCGGACCGGTCGTGCTCGCGATCGCGTACAACCTGCTCGGCGCCTGGGTCGCCGAGGGCGACCCGACGCCGCACCGGTAGCCGGCTCCGCGCGACGCGGGTCCGGCGCCGGGTCAGCCGCGCTTGCGCGCGATCACCTGCACGACGTAGCCGTCGCCGCGATGCAGGCGGCCTTCGTGGACGGCGCGCACGCCTTCGTGGCGATGCTCGATCGCGCAGCCGTCGAAATCGGCCACGACGTCGCCGAGCGGATGCAGCAGGTGCGCCTCCGGCGGCCCTCCGGTGCCGAAGCGCGGCTGCTGCGGCCCGTAGGCCTCGTAGACGAAGACGCCCCCCGGCGCGAGGGCTTCGATCGCGCGGCGGTGCAGCGCGCGCCGCGCCTTCGCCGGCAGGTGCAGGAAGATCGAGACGATCGCGTCCCAGGCGTCGTGTCCCATGTCGAAGCGCGTGACGTCGGCGACATGCGTCTCCACCTCGACGCCGGAGGCGTGCGCGAGCCTGCGCGCCTTGGCGACGCCTTCGGCGGCCACGTCGACCGCGGTCACGCGGCATCCCTGCCGCGCCAGCCACACGCTGTTGCGTCCCTCGCCGTCGGCGAGGCACAGCACGCGGGCGCCTTCCGCGATGCGTGCCAGGGACCGCACGACGAAATCGTTCGGCTCGGTGCCGTAGACGAACTCGTCACCCGCGTAGCGCGAGTTCCAGAACGCCTGCAGCTTCGCGAGCGGATCGTCGGGCGCCGGCGAGCTCATGTCGCCGTGGACGCCGGCTCGTCGCCGGCTTCGTCGAGGATCGCCCGCGCGCGGAGCATCACCGGCTTGTCGACCATCCGGCCGTCGACCGCGACGGCCGCGCCGCCGGCGCGCTCGGCGGCCTCGATCACGCGCCTCGCCCAGTCGCGCTCGGCTTCGCTCGGCATGAACGCGCGGTTGACCGCGTCCACCTGGCGCGGATGGATGCACAGCTTCGCGCCGAAGCCGAGCCGTCGCGCGCGCCCGGCGTCCGCGCGCAGCCGGTCCGCGTCGTCGATCGCGGTGCTGACGCCGTCGACCGGCGAGCGTATCCCCGCGAGGCGCGAGACGAGCACCATCTGCGAGCGGAACCAGAGCAGCTCGTCGCCCTCGCCGCCTATGCCGAGGTCGACCTGGAAGTCGATCGAGCCGAACATGAGGCGCTCGACGCCGGGCGCGCCCGCGAGCGTGCGCATCGCGTCGAAGCCGCAGGCGGTCTCGATCAGCGGGTAGAGGCGCTTGCCGGCGGCGATGGCCGAGGTGTGCGCGAGGTCGGAGCGGCGCTCCGCCTTCGGCAGCACGACGCCCGCGACCGCAGCGTGGCCGCACAGCGCGAGGTCGTCCGCGAACCACGCGGTGTCGGCGGCGTTGACGCGAACGATGACCGACGTCGGGGCGCCGCGCAGCCACGACGCGAGGGCGCCGCGCGCCGCGTCCTTCGCGGCGGGCGCGACCGCGTCCTCCAGGTCGACGATCACGGCGCCTGCGCCCGCGGCGAGCGCCTTCGCGTAGCGCTCGGGCCGGTCGGCGGGAACGAAGAGGTATGAGCGGGCAGCCATGAGGCGAGACTCTACGCGGACGCGGTCAGGCGAGGAACCTCGGCACGCGCGCCGCGGACGAGAGCGCGCGGAAGGCGGCGATCACGCCTCGCATCTCCGCCTCGGTCGCGCCGTCGCGATAGACGGCCAGCCGCACCGCCTTCTCCTCCAGCTCGGCGGGCGACAGCGTGTTGCCCGGATCGCCCTTCGGCTCGTCGACGCGTCCGTCGTAGCGCCGGCCGTCGTTCGTCTCGACGCTGACCTTTCCGATCCAGCGGGCCGGATACGCGCGGTCGACCTCGGCGTCGAGCTCCATCTCGACGCGGTCGCGGAACGCCGCGACCGCAGGATCGCGGTAGTGCGCATCGAAGTCGCCCGGCCCGGCGCGGCCTTCGACGGCGATCAGGCCGAGCACCGTACCCATCGAGAACTTCGACTGGTGCACCGTCTTCGGGTCGACGACCGGCCCGAGCACGTCGATCGCGCCCTGGTGGACGCGCGCGACGACGCGCTTCACGTCGACGGCGCGAAGCGCGTGCTCGCGCATGACCCGCTGCAGCGCGTCCGCGGCGGGATGCGTGTGGCGGCATGACGCGTGGAACTTGAACGACGTCTCGGCGAGCGCCCAGCGCGCCCGCAGTCGGTCGACGAGCCGCGACGCGTCCGCGTCGGTGGACATTCCCGCCGCCATCCCCTGCTTGCCGCAGAGGATTCGCGTCGCACCGGTGAGGCCGTCGCGCGCGAGATACGCGGCCGCCAGGCCGGCGCCCGCGGCGTGCGCGGTGTGCAGCTGCTTCGAGTCCGCGCCGTCGCGGAGGAACTCCCACAGTCCCGCCGACTGCGTGCCCGCCGAGCCGAACGCGTCCTGCATCCGCGCCGGCGGCAGCCGCAGCAGGCGACCGACTGCCGCGGCGGCCGCCAGCGTGCCGGCCGTCCCGGTCGTGTGGAACGTGCGGTAATGCGTCCGGCCGAGGAACTCGCCGACACGAATGCCGACCTCGTATCCCGCGACGACCGCCGCGAGCAGCTCCGCTCCGCTGCACCCTTCCGCCTGCGCCGTCGCGAGCGCGGGCGGGATGACGACGGACGCCGGATGGAACACCGAGCCGTTGTGGACGTCGTCCTGCTCGGCGAAATGCGACGCCGCCGCATTCGCGACCGCCGCCATGAACGGGCTGGTTCCGCGGCGGCGGATCAGGATCTCGGCCGCGCCGTCCGGCGGACCCATCGCCTCGGCGAAACGCGTCAGCGCCTCGACCGGCCGCGCGCCCTTCCCTGCGAGCGCGGAGCCGAACCAGTCGATCATCAGCTCCTCGGCGCGACGCACGACCGGCGCCGGAACATCGGCGAGGTCGAGCGTGGCCGCGAAAGTGGCGAGCGTGCGTTCCGCGTTGGCGGCGTCCGCGTCGATCGGGAGTCTGGCGGTCATATGGCCTTTCCGCTCGCGAGCCGCGCGATGTCGGCCTCGTCGTAGCCCAGCTCGGCGAGCAGTGCGTTCGTGTGCTGGCCCAGCGCGGGCACAGCGTCCATGCGCGCGTGCGCGGCGTCCGGCACGCCCGGCGGCAGCAGCGCGGGAATCGGCCCGGCCGGCGTCGCGACCTCGACCCAGCGCCGGCGCGCCTCCAGCTGCGGATGTTCCCACACGTCCGCCATCGTGTTGACGCGTGCGTTCGCGATCTGCGCGTCGTCGAGGCGCTTCACGACGTCCTCCGCCGTGAGGCTCGCGAACGCCGCGACGATCAGGCCCTCGAGCTCCGCGCGAGCCGCGGTGCGTCGCGCGTTCGAGTCGAAGCGCGGGTCGGACGCGAGTCCCGGCTGATCGAGCACCTTCGCGCAGAACACCTGCCATTCGCGCTCGTTCTGCAGGCCCAGCATCACGATCCTGCCGTCCCCGGTCGGGAACGGCCCGTACGGGTAAATCGTCGCGTGCGAGGCGCCGGCGCGCGGCGGCGGCTCGGCGCCGTCGAAGGCGTAGTAGAGCGGATAGCTCATCCACTCGACCATGCTCTCGAGCATCGACACGTCGATGCCCCTGCCCTTGCCGGTGCGTCCCCGCTCGATCAGCGCGGCCAGGATGTTCGAGTACGCGTACATGCCGGCGGCGATGTCGGCGATCGAGCAACCGGCCTTCGCCGGCTCGTCCGGGCTGCCGGTGATCGACACGAACCCGGACTCGCTCTGGATCAGCAGGTCGTACGCCTTCTTGTCGCGGTACGGGCCGTCGGCGCCGTACCCCGAGATGTCGCAGACGATCAGGCGCGGGTGCTTCGCGTGCAGCGCGTCGAACGACAGCCCGAGCCGGGCAGCCGCGCCGGGCGCGAGGTTCTGCACCAGCACGTCGGCCCTGGCGAGCAGCCGTCCGAGGATCTCCGCCGCCTCGGGATGCTTGACGTCGAGCGTGAGGCTTTCCTTCGAGCGGTTCGACCAGACGAAATGCGACGCGAGGCCGCGAACGCGACCGTCGTAGGCGCGCGCGAAGTCGCCGACGCCCGGACGCTCGACCTTGATGACCCGTGCGCCGAGGTCCGCGAGCTGCCGCGTGCAGAACGGCGCCGCGATCGCGTGCTCGAGCGTGACGACGGTGATGCCTTCGAGCGGCCGCATGCCGGGCTCCGTCAGAACGATCGCGGGAGCCCGAGGGTGTGCTCGGCCACGTGCGACAGGATCAGGTTGGTCGAGATCGGCGCGACCTGGTAGAGCCGCGTCTCGCGGAACTTGCGCTCGACGTCGTACTCGTTCGCGAAGCCGAATCCGCCGTGGAACTGCAGGCATGCGTTGGCCGCTTCCCACGACGCCTTCGCGGCGAGGTACTTGGCCATGTTGGCCTCGGCGCCGCAGGGCTGGTGCGCGTCGAACAGCGCGCAGGCCTTCCAGCGCATCAGGTTCGCCGCCTCGACCTCGATGTACGCTTCGGCGATCGGGAACTGGACGCCCTGGTTCTGGCCGATCGGCCGCCCGAACACGACGCGGTCGTTCACGTACCGGGTCACGCGGTCGATGAACCAGTAGCCGTCGCCGATGCATTCGGCGGCGATCAGCGTGCGCTCGGCGTTGAGCCCGTCGAGGATGTACCGGAAGCCCTTGCCCTCGGCGCCGATCAGGTTCTCCTCGGGAATCTCGAGATTCTCGAAGAAGAGCTCGTTGGTCTCGTGGTTCACCATGTTGGCGATCGGCCGCACCGTGAGTCCGTTCCCGGTCGCCTGGTGCAGGTCGACCAGGAAGATCGACATCCCCTCGGACTTCTTCCTGACGTCGGAGAGCGGGGTCGTGCGCGCGAGCAGGATCATCAGGTCCGAGTGCTGGACGCGCGAGATCCACACCTTCTGCCCGTTGACGACGTAGCGGTCGCCCTTCCTCACCGCGGTGGTCTTGATCTTCGTCGTGTCGGTGCCGGTCGTGGGCTCGGTCACCGCCATCGACTGCAGGCGCAGCTCGCCCGACGCGATCTTCGGCAGGTACGCGCGCTTCTGCGCTTCGGAGCCGTGCCTCAGCAGCGTCCCCATGTTGTACATCTGCCCGTGGCACGCGCCGGAGTTGCCGCCCGAGCGGTTGATCTCCTCCATGATCACCGAGGCTTCGGTGAGCCCCAGCCCCGAGCCGCCATACTCCTGCGGGATCAGCGCGGCGAGCCAGCCGGCCTTCGTGAGCGCATCGACGAACTCCTCCGGGTAGCCGCGCTTCTCGTCGACCTTGCGGTGGTACTCGTCCGGGAACCCGGCGCACAACGCCCGGACGGCGTCGCGGATGTCCTGGTGATCGTCGGCAATGTGCTTGATCATGGTCGTTTCCGTTGGCGCGGCGTTCAGGCGAGGTCGGCGGAGGCTTCCATCGCGAGCGCGCCCTCGTGGTCGCGCGCCCACAATGCATGGCGGCGCTCGCCGTCCTGGCGACCGCACACGTGGAAGCGGTGGATGTCGAAGATCGGGCGCACGGCCCTGAACTGGAAGCGGCGCACCCGCGCGCCGGGAAGCTGTCGGCGCAACAGGTCGACGAGCAGCGTCGCGATCAGCGGGCCGTGCACGATCAGGCCGGGGTAGCCCTCGACCCCGGTGACGTAGCTGCGGTCGTAGTGGATGCGGTGGCCGTTGAACGTCAGCGCCGAGTAGCGGAACAGCAGCACCGGGTCGGGCGCGATCTCGCGCGAGTACCGCTCCGCCGCCGGCGCGGGCTGCGGCGCCGCGGCAGGCGCGGCCACGGTCGCGGCGGGCGGGTTGTCGCGGTAGACGATGTCGTGCTCCTCGGTGAGCGCGACGCCGCGCGCGTCGGCGATCTCGTGGCGCACGCAGACGAACACGAGCCTTCCGCTGCGTCCGTCCTTGACGCTGACGTCGGCGATGCGCGAGACGCGCGTGATCTCGTCGCCGACGCGCAGCGGGTGCTCGAACGCGAGCCGCCCGCCCGCCCACATCCGGCGCGGCTGCGGGACCGGCGGCAGGAAGCTGCCGCGCTTCGCGTGCCCGTCGGGACCGATCTCGCCCTGGCGCGCGACCGGAAGGAAGTAGAGCCAGTGCCACAGCGGCGGCACGTCCGAGCCCGCCACCGGCTCGGGGTCGTCGCGGTCGAGCGTCGCCGACAGCATGGCGAGCGGCGCAGCGGTGACGAGGTCGGTCCGCCGTTCGGTGCGTCCGATCCAGTCGCGCCAGGGATTGTCGGGAGCCATGCGGGATTCGCGGCGGGGGCGAGGACGCCAAGCTTGGCGCCAATCGCCGCGCACGGCAATTCGCAAATCGGAAACGGCGGGTTAGCCTCGGCTTAACCCCTGCGGCGGGCCGGCAGCGGCGCGCGCCGGCGTAGGTCAGTTGCCCGGCCGCGTCATCGCCGCGGGGTCGACCCAGCGGTCGAAGTCCTCGGCCGAGACGAGCCCGAGCGCGAGCGCCGCCTCGCGCAGCGTCGTCCCGTCCCGGTGCGCCTTCTGCGCGATCTTCGCCGCGTTCTCGTAGCCGACGTGCGGATTGAGCGCGGTCACGAGCATCAGCGAGCGCTCGAGGTTCGCGCGGATGCGCTCGCGCCGGGGCTCGATCCCGCGCGCGCAGCGCAGGTCGAACGAGGCGAGCGCGTCGGCGAGGAGCTCGACCGACTCGAGCGCGGCGTGCAGCATCACCGGCTTGTAGACGTTCAGCTGGAAGTTGCCCTGCGTGCCGGCGAACGCGACGGTCGCGTCGTTGCCGAACACGCGCGCGGCGACCATCGTCAGCGCCTCGCACTGCGTCGGGTTGACCTTGCCCGGCATGATCGACGAGCCGGGCTCGTTGTCGGGGATCGTGATCTCGGCCAGCCCCGCGCGCGGGCCACTGGCGTGCCAGCGCACGTCGTTCGCGACCTTCATCGCCGCCCCGGAGAGCGTGCGCACGGCCGCGCTCGCGTTGACGACGGCGTCGTGCGCGGAGAGTGCCGCGAACTTGTCCGCGGCCGGGACGAACGGCTTGCCGGTCAGCACGGCGAGCTCGCCCGCCACGGCCTCCGCGAATCCGCGCGGCGCGTTCAGTCCCGTGCCCACCGCCGTCCCGCCGAGCGCGATCGGATGGAGCGCGTCGCGCGCCGCGGCGACGAAGCGGCGCGTCTCGTCGAACTGCGCGGCCCAGCCGCCGATCACCTGGCCGAGCGTCACCGGCGTTGCGTCCATCAGGTGCGTGCGCCCGAGCATCACGACATCGGAGTACGCGTGCGACTTCGCGGCGAGCGTCTCGACGAGCCGATCGACCGCGGGCAGCAGGCGCGCGTCGATCGCCTCGACCAGCGCGACGTGCATGACGGCCGGGAACGCGTCGTTCGACGACTGGCTGAGGTTGACGTCGTCGTTCGGATGGATCGGCGATTTCGCGCCGAGCTTCCCGCCCGCGATCTGGTTCGCGCGGTTCGCGATCACCTCGTTGGCGTTCATGTTCGACTGCGTGCCGGAGCCGGTCTGGAACACGACCAGCGGGAACTCGGCGTCGAGCGTGCCGTCGACCACCTCGCGCGCGGCGCGCTCGATCAGTTGCGCCTTGTCCCCGGGCAGCACGCCGAGCCTGGCGTTCGCGCGCGCGGAGGCGAGCTTGACGAGGCCGAGCGCGCGGATCACGGGGCGGTCCCAGCGAAAGCGGGGCACGCCGATCGGGAAGTTGTCGACCGAGCGCTGCGTCTGCGCGCCCCACAGGCGGTCCGCGGTCACGCGGACCTCGCCCATCGCGTCCTTCTCGACCCGGAAAGCCTCGCCCATGGGCGAATCCTACTCCGCTAGATGCCCAGCACGGCCCGCACGTGCCGGGCGATCATCAGCTCCTCGTCGGTCGGCACGACGTAAGCGGGCACGCGCGAGGAGGCCGTCGTGACGCGCGGCCCGTTCGCGCGGTTCGCGGCCTCGTCGAGCGCCAGCCCGAGCCACGCGGCGCCCCCGACGATCGCCGCGCGGACCGGCGCGGCGTGCTCGCCGATGCCGCCGGTGAAGACGAGCGCGTCGAGGCCGCCCAGCGCGGCGGCGAGCGAGCCGAGCTCGCGCCCGGCGCGGTAGCAGAACAGGTCGACCGCGAGCTTCGCGCGCGGCTCGGCGCTCGCGAGCAGCGTGCGCATGTCCGACGACACGCCGGACACGCCGAGCAGTCCCGAGCGATGGTAGAGCAGGCGCTCGAGGTCGCGCGTCTCCATGCGGAGTTCGTCGATCAGCCACAGGATCACGCCGGGATCGATCGTGCCGGCGCGCGTCCCCATCACCAGCCCGTCGAGCGCCGTGAAGCCCATCGTCGACGCCACGCTCTTCCCGTTCGCGATCGCGCACATCGACGCGCCGTTGCCGAGGTGCGCGACGACGACGCGGCCGGCGGCGGCCTTCGCGTCGATCGCGCGCAGCGCGTCGGCGACGTACTCGTACGACAGCCCGTGGAAGCCGTAGCGGCGGACGCCGCGGTCGGTGATCTCGGGCGGCAGCGCGAACGCCTGCGCGAGCGGCGGCTGGCCGCGATGGAAGGCGGTGTCGAAGCACGCGACCTGCGGCATCGCGGGCATGCGCGCCGCGATCGCGCGTATCGGCGTGAGATTGTGCGGCTGGTGCAGCGGCGCGAGCGGCACGAGCGTGGCGAGCGCGTCGATCACCTCCGCGTCGATGGGCACCGGCGCGCCGTAGCGCGTGCCGCCGTGCACCACGCGATGGCCGACGGCCCGCAGCGTCCCGCGCTCGAGGTCCCCGGCCAGGAACGCGAGCAGGTGCTCGACCGCGCCGGCGTGGTCGAGCGCGCGGGCGCCGTCCCACATGCGCTCGCCGACCACGGCGCCGGCCGGGTCCTTCGCGACGAAGCGCGGAGCGGTGCCGAGCCCCTCGACCTGGCCGCGCAGCAGCAGCGACAGTGCCGGGTCGGCGCGTCCGTCCGCGGAGAACAGCGAGAACTTGAGGCTCGACGACCCGGCGTTGAGGACGAGGATCGTGTCGGACATCGGCCGCGGCGGATCAGCGCTTCGGGGCCACGCGTTTCGCGTTCGCGACGAGCACCATGACGGCGGTCGACGCGAGGCGCGTCCGCACGGTGTCGGCGCGCGACGTGAGCACGATCGGCACGCGCGTGCCCAGCACGATGCCCGCGGCGTCCGCCCCGGCGAGGTACTGCAGCTGCTTCGCCATCATGTTGCCGGCCTCGAGATCGGGCACGAGCAGGATGTCGGCGTGCCCGGCCACGGCGCCGCCGATCCGCTTCGCCTTCGCCGCGTGCTCGGAAATCGCGTTGTCGAACCCGAGCGGCCCGTCGATCACGCCTCCCGTGATCTGCCCGCGTTCGGCCATCTTGCACAGTGCGGCGGCGTGGAGCGTCGACTCGATCTTGGGGGACACGGTCTCGACCGCCGAGAGCACCGCGACCTTCGGCAACTCGATGCCCAGCACGCGCGCGAGGTCGATCGCGTTCTGCGCGATGTCGGCCTTGTCGTCGAGCGTCGGGAAGATGTTCACCGCCGCGTCGGTGACGAACAGGAGCCGCGGATAGGTCGGCACGTCCATCACGTACACGTGGCTCACGCGCCGGGCCGTGCGCAGGCCGGTCGCCGACGGCACGACCTCCGCCATCAGCTCGTCGGTGTGCAGGCTTCCCTTCATCAGCGCCTCGACCAGACCCGAGCGCGCCAGCTCGACGGCCTTCTGCGCCGCCGCGTGGCTGTGCTCGGTCGACACGATCTCGATGCCTGCGAGGCTCGCCTTCGCGGCCCTGGCGACCGAGCGGATCTTCGCCTCGGGCCCGACGAGCACCGGGACGATCAGTCCGCGCTTCGCGGCCTCGAGCGCCCCCATCAGCGAATCGCGGTCGCACGGATGCACGACGGCGCAACGAACCGGCGCGAGGTCCGCGCATCGCTTGATCAGCTTGGCGAACCCGTCGTTGCGGCGCAGGATCATCGACGGCGTCGCGACGTTCGAGTACGCGACCTTCGACGCCGGCGCGACCACGTGCGTCACGCCGTCGACCAGGACCTCGCCGCGCTGGTTGACGCAGCGGCACGCGAACGCGATCCGGCGGCCCTTCGCCTGTTTCGCCCTGACCGTCACGGTCGCCGTCAGCACGTCGCCGACCCGGATCGAGCCGTCGTAATGCATCGCGGTGTCCACGATGGCGGTGCCGGGGCCGGGCATCCGTCGCAGCAGCAGGTTCGCGATCAGCGCGATCGCGGCCGCCCCCGGCGCGGTCGGCCCGTCCGCGTCGCCGACGCCTTCGACGTGAAACGGATCGACCTCGCCCGCCACCAGCGCGAGCCCCTCGATCTCGGTCGCCGTCATCGCGTGGCGGGCCGACGCCCTCGCGCCGACCGCGATCTCGGCGTAGGGGTGGTTGGTCTGGTCGCTCATCGTGGGTCCCGCCGCGACGCGGCGCCGGGCGGCGTCCGCCGGGACGGCGCAGGCAGCGCCGCATGGTGACCGATTTCGTCGCGGCGGATCAAGCGGAATCGCGGAGCCGGCCTTGCGCGCGCGGCCGGCCCGCGCCCTTCGGCGCGCGGCTGCGCGACTTGCCCGCCGGTGCACGGCGCCGCGGCGCCGCGGTGCGGGCGTCCGCCGGGGCGAGCTTCCGCAGCTCGCCCACCAGCTCGTGCTGCCGCTTGTCCAGATGCGGGTCGTCCGCGAGCGCGTCGAGCATGCGGTGGAGCTTGCGTCGGTCGGCCGTCGACCGGACCAGCCGCGGCAGCGCGCGCTTCGCCTGCGCCGGCTCGAACTCGACGACGATCGCCTCGTCGTGCAGCACGCGGCGGAAGTCGTCCTCCGACACGCCCTCGAGCACGCCGGTCGGCGCGAGCAGCGCGCGCACTCCCTCCATCTGCGCGAGGCGGCGCTTGCCGCCGCCCGCCTTCGCGACCAGCAGGCCGGCGCGCACGATCGCCTCCGGCAACCCGCCGCGATCGAGGTCGTCGAGCACCTGGCGCACCGCGGGCAGCGACCGCGGGTCGAAGCGCGTCTGCCGGCGGATCGCCGCGCGCTGGTCGGCCATCTGCAGCGACATCATGTTGCCGTAGATCTGGAAGAACGCCGCCTCGCTCGCCGCATCGCGCAGGTCGCGGTAGAGGTCGAGCGACGCGGACACGACGGCCGAGCCCAGGCGCTCGGCGCGCCGGCCCGCGTTGTGCGGCGAGCGGGGCTGGCGCAAGGCGCGGGCCATCGCCGCGGCGGCGGGCACGCCGGCGAGCATCGGGTTGCGGTCCGAGAGCATCCAGCGCTGCGCGCGCAGCGGGTGCAGCTCGCGCAGCGCGCGGGCGAGCCACTCGGGGACCGCGTCGCGGATCGCGGGTCGCACGAGCAGCTCGTAGGCGCGCTCGGTCAGTTCCGAGAGCGCCGCCACCGCCTCGAAGGGCTTCTCGTCGACGCGGTCGTACTTCTGCAGCTTCTTCAGGTCCTCGAGCGAGCGCTCGTGCAGCGTCACGTCGTAGGCGACCTCGCCGTTCGCGCGCTGGATCTCGTGGATCTCCATCCCGTAGAGCCCCGGCGGCAGCGCCTGGATGTACTTCAGCACCTCGAGGATCTGCGTGTGCTCCTTCTTCGCCACCTTGCCCGACACGAAGATGCCGAGATGGCCGATGTCCTCGTGGATCAGCCCCACGATCGTCTGCCCGGCGGCCTTGATCTCGTCGGTCGACGAGTAGAGGTCGGCGATCCAGTTGAACGCCTGCTGGGGCGGCGTGATGTTGTCGCCCATCGACGCGAACACGATGATCGGCTGCTTGATCGACTTCAGGTCGAAGTAGCGCCCCGGGCCGAGGCGCGCCTCGCCCTGCGAGAGCTTGTTGCCGACGAAGAGGTTGTTGACGATCCAGCGGATCTCCTCCTCGTTCAGCAAATAGAACCCGCCCCACCAGCGCTCGAACTCGAGAAAGCGGGGCGCCTCGTCGTCGACGTCGTCGTAGAGCAGGTAGTACTTGTCCCAGAAGGTATTCGCCGGATTGAGGCTCTCGAAGTTGGCGACGAGGTGCGCGCCGTCGAAGGTTCCCGCGCCGAGATCGCTCGCGAAGAGCGAGACCCACGACCCGCCGAGCAGGCCGCCCGCGTAGCGCATCGGGTTGTCGCCGTCGTTGCCCGCCCAGTAGGACATCGGCGCGCCGTTGATCACGAGCGGGCCGGTCATGTCGGGGCGCGCGGCGGCGAGCATCATCACCGCCCAGCCGCCCTGGCAGTTGCCGATGAGCGAGGGCTTCGGGCTGTCCGGGTGGCGCTCGGCGACGATGCGCACGAACTCGGCTTCGGCATCGGTCACGTCGGCGAGCGTCTGGCCGGGCACCGGGTCCGGGAAGAAGATCACGAAGTAGACCGGGTGCCCGGCGCCGAGCGCGACGCCGACCTCCGAGTCCTCCTTGAATCCGCCGATGCCCGGCCCGTGCCCCGCGCGCGGGTCGATGATGATGAACGGGCGCTTCGCCTCGTCGATCGCCATGCCCTTCGGCGGGACGATGCGCACCAGCGCGTAGTTGCACGGGTTCTCGAACGTGCGCGCGTCGGCGAGCATCTCGTAGCGGTAGTGCAGCGGCGGCGGCTTGCCGGCTTCCTCGTGCGCGAGCCACTGGTTGCCGCGCTCGCGGATCGTGTCCCAGAAAAGCGCCGACCGCTGTCCGGCGTCGACCCAGTACTGCGCCCAGTCGACCCACCATTGCTGCACGTTCGCGCCCGGGAAGGCGGACTGCGCGTAGGCGGACTGCGCCCTCCGCAAGGCCTCGCCGTACGCCGAGCAGGCGTCCTTCACGCGGCGCGACAGCGTTCCCGCGACGTTGCGCGAGATCGTCATCGACCGGTCGATCGACTTGTTGAGGTCGGCCATCGTCTTCCTTGCGTTCGGTGTCCGGGCAGGGCGTGCGGCCGCACGCCGCCGGGCGCATGCTGCGCCGCAGCAAAACGACTGTAGCACAGTCGCCGCGGAGCGTGCGATGCCGAGGGCCGGGCGCGTTCGGTCGGCCGCGGCGGCCGCGCGCGGCCCCGCGCCGCGTCGAACGGCGTGCGGCGAGGGCCGCGGTCAGAGGCCGAGCCAGGCGATGACCGCCGACTCGATTTCGGGGTCGGGCGCGACGAAGCCCCTGTAGCCGACGGTGTCGAGCGCCGCCTGCCCGCCCTTGGCCTCCTTGAGGTTGAGGAGCGCGTCGCGGATGCGCTGCTGCTCGGCGGCCGCCATCCTGGTCGAGACGATGAACTGCTTGATCGGGACCGGGCGCGACTTCAGCAGGACCTTTCCGCCCTTCTCGGTCCAGGATTTGACCACCGCGTTCGCCGCCGTGACGCCTGCATGCGCGAAGTCGTACTCGAGGTAGAACGGAACCGCATCCTGGTAGCGCGTCGTGATGACGCGCACCGTCGACGGCGTCGGCTCCCGCGCGTCGGTCGTCGCGATCCGGTCGGCGCGGAACATCGCGCGAACCATCCATGCGGTGATCGAGTCCGGATCGGGCGTGACGACGGTGCGCCCCTTCAGGTCGGCCATCGACTTGAGCGGCTGGCCCGCGGTCGTGATCATCGACGCCGTGTACTCGGTGTAGCCCGTCGTCCACGCGATGGCCTTGTAGCGCCCGGTCTTGATCTCGGCCATCGAGACGTGCGCGGGGTGGACGAACGCGATGTCGAATTCCTGCGTCCTCAGGCCGGCCCTCAGGTCGTTGTAGGCGGGCACGAGCACGGTTCTCACGCGGCGCCCGGTCGCCGTCGCGATGACCTGCGCGATCGGCGCGAACTTGTCGCGGATCTCCTTCGGCGTGGCCTGGTAGGTGACCCCTTCCGTCACCGCGAAGACCAGCTCGGACGGCTGCGCGGACGCGGGCGCGGCGAAGAAGGCCAGGAGAAACAGCAGCGGCGCAAGTCTGCGGATCATGGCGGGAAGGACGGGGCGGACGACAACGGCGTCGGCATGCAAGGAGCGTGCCTCGAGAACGCCTGGACGGCGACCGACGGTGGCGGGCCGGTCCTGGTCGCTCCGACTCCCGCCGGAGAGGGGTGCCGCGACGGTACCCCGGTGCGCCTCGCCGTCAGGCGCGGTGGCGCAGCTTGCGGATCGCCTCGAGCTGCGCGAGCGCGGTCGCGAGCTCGGCCTCGGCCTGGGCGATCTCCTCCTTCGACGTCTTGTTCTGCATCGCCTCTTCGGCCGCCCGCTTGGCCTCGAGCGCGGCCTTCTCGTCCAGGTCCTTCGCGCGGATCGCCGTGTCGGCGAGCACCGTGACCGCGTGCGGCTGCACCTCGAGGTAGCCGCCCATCACGAACACCAGCTCCTCGCGCTCCTGGTTGGGCACCTTCATGCGCACGGCGCCCGGCTTGATCTCGGTGAACAGCGGCGTGTGGCGCGGGTAGATGCCGAGCTCGCCCATGATTCCCGGCAGCACGACGAACTCCGCGTCGCCCGAGAAGATCTGCTCTTCCGCGCTGACGATATCGACTTTCATCGTGGCTGCCATCGTGTGTCCCGTCGCTCCTGTCGCCGTCCCGAAAGCCGGGTCGTCGCATCATCCGTCCGCATCGCCGCGACATATGGACCGGTCGATCGCCGGCGTGTCGGGCGCACCTCGTCGCCACGCCGGCGCTCCGGCCGGATCGCGCGCCGCCCTCCGACGGCTACTGCATCTTCTTCGCCTTCTCGAACGCCTCGTCGATCCCGCCCACCATGTAGAACGCCTGCTCCGGCAGCGCATCGCATTCGCCGTCGACGATCATCCGGAAACCGCGGATCGTCTCCTTCAGCGGCACGTACTTGCCCGGCGAGCCGGTGAACACTTCCGCGACATGGAACGGCTGCGACAGGAAGCGCTGGATCTTCCGCGCCCGCGCGACCGCGAGCTTGTCGTCGGGCGAGAGCTCGTCCATCCCGAGGATCGCGATGATGTCGCGCAGCTCCTTGTAGCGCTGCAGCGTCGCCTGCACGCGGCGGGTCGTCGTGTAGTGCTCCTCGCCGATCGTGTTCGGGTCGATCTGGCGCGACGTCGAGTCGAGCGGATCGACCGCCGGGTAGATCCCGAGCGACGCGATGTCGCGCGACAGCACGACGGTCGCGTCGAGGTGGCCGAACGTCGTCGCGGGCGACGGGTCGGTCAGGTCGTCCGCCGGCACGTACACGGCCTGGATCGACGTGATCGAGCCGGTCTTGGTCGACGTGATGCGCTCCTGCAGGCGGCCCATCTCCTCGGCCAGCGTCGGCTGGTAGCCCACCGCCGACGGCATCCGTCCGAGCAGCGCGGACACCTCGGTGCCCGCGAGCGTGTAGCGGTAGATGTTGTCGACGAAGAACAGGATGTCGCGGCCCTCGTCGCGGAAGCGCTCGGCCATCGTGAGGCCGGTCAGCGCGACGCGCAGCCGGTTGCCCGGCGGCTCGTTCATCTGGCCGAACACCATCGCGACCTTCGACTGCGACAGGTCGTCCTGGCGGATGACCTTGGCCTCGCTCATCTCGTGGTAGAAGTCGTTGCCCTCGCGCGTGCGCTCGCCGACGCCGGCGAACACCGACAGGCCCGAGTGCTCCTTCGCGATGTTGTTGATCAGCTCGAGCATGTTGACGGTCTTGCCGACGCCGGCGCCGCCGAACAGGCCGATCTTGCCGCCCTTGGCGAACGGGCAGACCAGGTCGATGACCTTGATGCCGGTCTCGAGCAGCTCGACCGACGGCGACAGCTCGTCGAACTTCGGCGCCGCCGCGTGGATCGGCCGGCGCTCGTCGCCCTGGATCGGGCCGCGCTCGTCGATCGGCCGGCCGAGCACGTCCATCACGCGGCCGAGCACGCCGGGACCGACCGGCACCATGATGTTCGCGCCGGTGCTCCGCACCGTCATCCCGCGCTTGAGGCCGTCCGACGAGCCCATCGCGATCGTGCGAACGACGCCGTCGCCCAGCTGCTGCTCGACCTCGAACGTCAGGCCCTGCTCGACCAGCTTGTTGCCGGCGTCCTGCTCGAGGACCAGCGCGTCGTAGATTCCCGGCATCGCGTCCCGCGGAAACCGGACGTCGACGACCGCCCCGATGCACTGGACAATCGTTCCCTGGCTCATGTCATGATCCTTCAGTCCGTCGTGTCGAATCCGTGGCCTGCGGCGGGCGCCGTCACACCGCGGCCGCGCCGCCGACGATCTCCGAGAGTTCCTTGGTGATCGCCGCCTGGCGCGTCTTGTTGTAGATGAGCTGCAGCTCGTTGATGATCTTGCCGGCGTTGTCGGTCGCCGCCTTCATCGCGACCATGCGCGCCGACTGCTCCGAGCCCATGTTCTCGGCGACCGCCTGGTAGACGATCGCCTCGATGTAGCGCCGCATCATGCCGTCGAGCAGCGTGCGCGCGTCGGGCTCGTAGATGTAGTCCCACGAGCCCGCGGCCGACTCGGGCTTCACGAGCTCGCCGGACGGCTTCTGGAACCTCATCGGCACCGGGACGACGCGGCCGCCGCGCGGCTCCTGCTTCATCGTGTTGATGAACGACGTGTAGAACACCCACACCTCGTCCACCTCGCCGGCGATGTAGCGGTCGAGCAGCGACTTCACCGGCCCGACGACCCGGTCGAGGTGCGGCCGGTCGCCCAGCTGGACGACGCTCGCCACGACATTGCCGCCCATGCGCGGCAGGAACGCGAGGCCCTTGCCGCCGATCGCGACGTAGTCGACGCCGAGCCCCGCGGCGGTCCACTCCTTGTGCTTCGACAGGACCAGGCGCAGCACGTTGGTGTTGAGGCCGCCGCACAGGCCCTTGTCGGTCGTGACGACGATCGCGCCGATCCGCTTGACCGTCTCGCGCTTGTGGAGGAACGGATGGCGGTACTCGGCGTTCGCCTGCGCGACGTGGATCGCGATGTTGAACGCGCGCTCGAGATAGGGCCGCGAGGCGCGCATCCGGTCCTGGGCCTTCCGCATCTTCGAGGCCGCGACCATTTCCATGGCCTTGGTGATCTTGCGCGTGTTCTGCACGCTCCTGATCTTGCCGCGGATTTCCTTCGAGCTGGGCATGCCTGTCGTCCCGAGTGTCCTGTGGTCCGATCCCGCCTCGCCTTCCGCACGCGGGCGGAAGGCGGCCGGCGTCGCGGCCGAAAGCGGCCGCGCGGGATCAGAACGTTCCGGTCTTCTTGAAGTCCTCGATCGCGGCGGACAGCGCCTTCTCGTCGTCCGCGGTCATGTCCTTCGTCTGCTCGATCCGGTCGTGGAGCGCCGCGTACTTGCTGCGCATGAACGCGCGCAACCCCGCCTCGAACGCGAGCGCCTTCTCGACCGGCACGTCGTCGTAGTAGCCGCGGTTGACCGCGTAGAGCGTCAGCGCCTGGTCGGCGACCGACAGCGGCGCGTACTGCGGCTGCTTCATGAGCTCGGTGACCATGCGGCCCCGGTCGAGCTGCTTGCGCGTCGCGTCGTCGAGGTCGGAGGCGAACTGCGCGAACGCCGCGAGCTCGCGGTACTGCGCGAGCGCGAGCCGGACGCCGCCGCCGAGCTTCTTGATCACCTTGGTCTGCGCGTTGCCGCCGACGCGCGACACCGAGATGCCGGCGTTGATCGCGGGACGGATGCCGGCATTGAAGAGGTCGGTCTCGAGGAAGATCTGGCCGTCGGTGATCGAGATCACGTTGGTCGGCACGAACGCGGTGACGTCGCCGGCCTGCGTCTCGATGATCGGCAGCGCGGTGAGCGAGCCGGTCCTGCCCTTGACCTCGCCGTTCGTGAACTTCTCGACGTACTCGGGGTTCACGCGCGCGGCGCGCTCGAGCAGGCGCGAGTGCAGGTAGAACACGTCGCCCGGGTACGCCTCGCGGCCCGGCGGCCGGCGCAGCAGCAGCGACACCTGGCGATAGGCCCACGCCTGCTTGGTCAGGTCGTCGTAGATGATGAGCGCGTCCTGGCCGCGGTCGCGGAAGTACTCGCCCATCGTGCAGCCGGAGTAGGGCGCGATGTACTGCATCGCCGCCGACTCCGAGGCCGTGGCCGCGACGACGATCGTGTAGGCCATCGCGCCGGTTTCCTCGAGCTTGCGCACGACGTTCGCGATCGTCGAGGCCTTCTGCCCGATCGCGACGTAGACGCAGATCAGCTCCTTGCCCTTCTGGTTGATGATCGTGTCGACCGCGACCGCCGTCTTGCCGGTCTGGCGGTCGCCGATGATCAGCTCGCGCTGGCCGCGGCCGATCGGCACCATCGCGTCGATCGACTTCAGGCCGGTCTGCACCGGCTGGCTCACCGACTGGCGCTCGATCACGCCCGGGGCGACCTTCTCGATGACGTCGGTCATCTTCGCGTTGACCGGGCCCTTGCCGTCGATCGGCTGGCCGAGCGAGTTGACGACGCGGCCGATCAGCTCGGGGCCGACCGGCACGTCGAGGATGCGGCCCGTGCACTTGACCGTATCGCCCTCGGTGATGTGCTCGTACGCGCCGAGCACGACGGAGCCGACCGAGTCGCGCTCGAGGTTGAGCGCCAGTCCGAACGTGTTGTTCGGGAACTCGAGCATCTCGCCCTGCATCGCGTCGGCCAGCCCGTGGATCCGGCAGATGCCGTCGGTGACCGAGACGACCGTCCCCTGCGTGCGCGTCTGCGCGCCCGTGTCCAGGTTCTGGATCTTCGCCCTGATCAGTTCGCTGATTTCCGAAGGATTCAACTGCATGGTGCCCTCTTGGGTGCGGACGAGCGCGGGAAGGCGCTATCGCCCGTTGGCATGTCGCGCGAGCCGCGGGCGGCGCCCGTCGGTTTCCGGCGGCAGATGCATCGAAAAACCGGGTGTCGACGGGTACGCCATCGCTCCGCTCAGGCCGTGAGGTCGGTCGCCATGACGGCGAGCCGGCCCTGCACCGAGGCGTCGATCACCGTGTCGCCCACCGTGATGCGCGCGCCGCCGATGAGCTCCGGGGCCGCGCGCACGGTCGCCTCGATGCGCCGGCCGAAGCGGCGCTGGAGCGCGGACGTGAGGTCGGCGAGCTCGGCGTCCGACACGGGCAGCGCGCTCTCGATCAGCGCGCGCGCCACGCCCTCGGCGTCGTTTCGGCGCTTCTCGTAGAGCTCGCGGATCTCGCGGGCGAGCCCGATGCGATCGGACTCGATCAGCACGCGCACCAGGCTCCTCGCGTCGGCGTCGAGCCGCTCGCCGCACACGGAGAGGAACAGCGACTCCTTCTCCGCGTCGCCGAGCTTCGGGCTCGCGAGCGCCTCGCTCACGCGCGGGTCGGTCGCGACGGACGCGACGAGCTCGAGCATGGTCGACCACGCGGGCAGCGCGTTCTTCCCGCGCGCGATGTCGAACGCCGCCTCGGCGTACGGGCGCGCGACTGTGGTCAGTTCGGCCATGGCGTGTCCCGGCGTCCTAGAGCTGCGCCTGGATCTCGCGCAGCAGGTCGGCGTGCGCCTTCGCGTCGACCTCGCGCTTCAGGATCTTCTCGGCGCCCGCGACCGCCAGGCTGGCGACCGCGTCGCGCAGCGACTCCCTGGCGCGCGCGACTTCCTGCGCGATCTCCGACTTGGCGGCGGCCACGATGCGGTCGGCCTCGGCCTTCGCCTCGACCTTCGCGTGGTCGATCGTCTCGGACCTGAACTTCTCGCCCTGCGCGACGATCTCCGCGGCCCGGCCTTTCGCCTCGGCCATCAGGTCGGCCACGCGCTTCTCGGCGCTCGACAGGTTCTGGCGGCCCTGCTCGCCGGCGGCGAGGCCGTCGGCGATCTCCTTGCGGCGGGACTCGATCGCGCGCATCAGGGGCGGCCAGACGAACCTGGCCGTGAACCAGATGAACGCCGCGAACGCGACGGCCTGCATGAGCAGCGTCAGGTTGATGTTCATGACGGCTCCCTTCTTTCCGATGCCTGGGTTCGTGCCCCGGGGAAGGGTCAGCTGACGACGGCGAGCAGCGGGTTGCCGAACGCGAACAGCATCGCCAGGCCGACGCCGATGATGAACGAGGCGTCGATCAGGCCGAGCAGCAGGAACACCTTGGTCTGGAGCTGCGGCATCAGCTCGGGCTGGCGGGCGGCGCCTTCGAGGAAGCTCGACGACATGATGCCGATGCCCACGCACGCGCCGAGCGCTCCGAGGCCGATCATGAGGCCGATGCCGACGCCCGTGTAGGCCTGGATCATCGCCAGCATTTGCATCTTTTCCATGACTGATTTCCTTTCGGGTGCTTGGTGTCTGCGGGAAAAAGAAACGGGGCGCGGAAGGGTCCGCCGGTCAGTGATGCTCGTGGGCCATCGAGATGTAGACGACGGTCAGCATCATGAAGATGTAGGCCTGCAGCACGACGATCAGGATGTGGAAGATCGCCCAGCCGAGGTGCAGGAACGAGCCGAAGAACACGCCCACGAGGCCGGTGGCCGCCCACATGCCGAGAAGCATGAAGATGATCTCGCCGGCGTACATGTTCCCGAACAGGCGCAGGCTGTGCGAGAGCGGCTTGCTGACGTACTCGACCGCGTTGAACAGCAGGTTCGCGGGCCAGAGGAGCGGGTTCGACCCGAACGGCGCGCAGAGCAGCTCGTGGATCCAGCCGCCCAGGCCCTTGACCCTGATGCTGTAGAAGATCATCAGCGCGAACACCGACAGCGCGAGCGCGAACGTCGTGTTGACGTCGGCCGTGGGCACGCCGCGCCAGTTCTCCTGGTGGAAGACGTTGTGGTAGATCCACGCCATGATGTCCACCGGCAGGAAGTCCATCGCGTTCATGAACAGCACGAGCACGAACGTCGTGAGCGCGATCGGCGCGACCATCCGGCTCTCGCCGTGGTAGACGCCCTTCACCTGGTTGTTGACGAACTCGACCGCGAGCTCGACGAACGCCTGCGTCTTCGATGGCACGCCCGCGGACGCCTTTCGCGTGATCCACCACATGAAGCCGAACGCCAGCGCGCCGAGCAGCAGCGTCATGACCAGCGTGTCGACGTGAACTGTCCAGAAGCCGCCGTCGCCGGCGAGCGGCCTGGCCTGGAAGGTCAGGTGGTGCCCGATGTACGAGGTCGGGGTGAGGTCGGTGCCGGCCGCCATGGGAACGTGTCTTTCCGGTTACTCGCGCGACAAAAAAGCCGTGCTGAACAGCAATACCGTGACCACGAAGGCAGCGAACAGCGCCGCCGGCACGACGTCCCGGTACGTCGCCAGCACCAGCCAGAGCTGGACGATGATCACGAGGATCTTCGCCCCCTCCGCGCGCAGCATCGTGACGACCGTGGCGCCGGCGGAAGCGGTCTGTCCGATCCCCAGCACGAACGCGTAGACCACGGTCGAGGACAGCGTGACCAGTCCGCCCAGCGCCGCGGACAGCGCTGCGTGTCCGCCGGCCCACACGCCCGCGCCGGCGGCGATCGCGAGGGTCGCGAGCGCCTGCCAGGCGAGAACGGTGCGGATCGGCTTGGACTTGAGCGGAGGTGTCACGCCGGCGCCCTCGACCTCGGGCGCAAACCGGCGAGCGAAGCAAACTTTCGGATTGTACTGTCGGTGCACCATTCCGGGCAAGGAATGTTGCGGCGCAGCGGCCCGTGGCGGTCGCGCGACGCCCGGGCGACCGCGGGAGAACGGGCGTTCGATGCTGCTGCGCGTCGAGCGCCGAGGCGGCGCGCGCCCCCCCCGGCGCGAACGACGGAGACGGTCGGTCAGTCGCCCCCGGAGAGCGCCGCCACGATCATCACGTCGGTGTCGGGCGCAACCGGCGTCCCGAGGTCGCGGACCGCCTTGGGGCCGAGGAAGATCGCGATGTGCGGGCGGAGCTTCCCCTGCTCGTCGACCATCCGGAAGCGGATGCCGGGGAACGACGAATCGAGGGCGGCGATGATCGCGCGCAACGGCGGCCCGTGGTCCGGCGACAGCTCGGGGAGCGTCACGATCACCTCGTCGTGCCCGCGCGTGTACGAGCGCAGCGGCGACGGGATGCGGACGCGGTAACGGGCGATCATCGCGAGATCACCCACCGGATGCCTCGACGGCCTGGATCTGGGGCAGGTTGCGCGCGAGGCAGCGCCACGTGCGCCCCTCGTCTCGGCTGCCCCACAGCTCGCCGGACGTCGTCCCGACATAGACGCCGACCGGTTCGCGCGCATCCGCGGTCATCGCCTGCCGCTTGACGGTCCACCACGCCTGCGACGCGGGCAGGCCCTTGTCCTGCCGGCGCCAGGTGCTCCCGCCGTCGAGCGTCCGGTAGGCGGCGGGCCTGCCGCCAGGCGAGGTGCGCGGCCACACGTCGGTGCCGTCCATCGGGAAAATCCACGCCGTGTCCGGGTCGCGCGGATGCGCGACGATCGGGAAGCCGACCGCGCCGACTCGTTTCGGCATGCTCCCGCCGATGTCCAGCCAGTCGACCGCCGGCCGGTCGAGCCGGTAGAGCCCGCAGTGGTTCTGCTGCCACAACCGGTCCGGATTGCCGCCGGCGAAGCGCAGGCAGTGCGGGTCGTGACCGAACGCCGGCGCGGGATCGGGCAGGAAGTCGGCGCGCACGCCGCGATTGAGCGGCGCCCAGTCGGCGCCTGCGTCGGTCGACTCGAACACCCCGCCGCTCGACATGCCGACGTACAGGTGCTTCGGGTCGCGCGGATCCACGAGGACCGAGTGCATCTTCGGGCCGTCGGGCGTGCCGTCCTGGTCGCCGCCGCACCATGCCTTGCGTTGCGGATGCTCGTTGAAGCCGGCGACGCCGGTCCAGGTCGCCCCGCCGTCGGTCGAGCGGAACAATCCCTGCGGCGACGTCCCGGCGTACCAGGCGCCGGCCTCGCTCGCGTGACCCGGCGTCAGCCAGAACGTGTGGTCGACCGTGCGTCCCGACCCGGACCGGAAGGCGGGCGGCTTCGCGGCCTCGGTCCACGTGCGTCCGCGGTCGGACGAGCGGAACACGGTCGGCCCGAGGTGCCCGGTGCGTGCGGCCGCGAGCCAGGTCCTGCCGTCGCGCGGGTCGACGATCGCGTGATGGACGTTGTGGCCGAGGAAACGCGGCCCGGCGAGCGTCCAGCGGCTGCGTGCGGTGTCGCTCACGAGCGTCCACAGGCCCTTGCGCGTCGCGACGAGAAGCGTGATGCGCCGTGCGGGCGGGCGCGCGTTCCGGGTCGTGGTCGGCATGGCGGATCTCCGTGGCATCCTTGCGCCCCTCGCCGGCGGGAGGCGGCGCGCCCGGACGCAAGGTAGGGGCACGCTACGCCGGGCGCGGTTCCCCCGCAACCGCCGGGCTTGTCATTGGCGCCG
Organism: Burkholderiales bacterium; assembly: GCA_905339295.1. Taxonomy (GTDB): domain Bacteria; phylum Pseudomonadota; class Gammaproteobacteria; order Burkholderiales; family Casimicrobiaceae; genus VBCG01. Next base: position 116,817 of record CAJPFI010000017.1, on the reverse strand, counting down.
CTCGCTGCGATCCTCGACTCCCCGCAGGCGCGGGCGCCATGCCCCCGCCCGTCCACCCCCGCTGGAGAGACGCACCATGACGATCAAGGTCGGCGACAGACTGCCCGCCGGAACGCTGAGGGAATACTTCGAGGTCGAGAAGGACGGCTGCTCGATCGGTCCCAACACCGTAAGCGTCGAGGACCTGACGCGCGGCAGGAAGGTCGTCGTGTTCGGCCTGCCAGGCGCCTTCACGCCGACCTGCTCGGCCAAGCATGTCCCGTCGTATCTCGCGAACCACGACAAGCTGAAGGCGAAGGGCGTCGACACGATCGCGTGCGTGTCGGTCAACGACGCGTTCGTGATGGGCGCGTGGGCGCGCGACCAGAAGACCGGAGACAAGATCCGGATGCTGGGCGACGGCAACGCCGATTACGTGAAGGCGCTCGGACTCGAGCTCGACCGCTCCGTCGCCGGGATGGGCATGCGCTGCCAGCGCTTCTCGATGCTGGTCGACGACGGCGTGGTCAGGACGCTCAACATCGAGGCGCCGGGCAAGTTCGAGGTCTCCGACGCTGAGACGATGCTGAAGCAGTTGGGGTAGCAGCGACCCGTCGCGACGCGATTGCGTCGCGGCGGGCGTCGGCGTCGGCTCCGTGCGAATCGGCGCGCCGCGTGCGCTCCAGCAGGAGCGCGTTGGTCGCGATGGGCGCCGTGCTGCCTGACATCGAGCGCGGCGATATCGGGCGACAGCGTGCGCGGGAAACGGCCTCGCGACCGGTAGATGGTTGGCTTGCCTGGCGCTGGTCGCAGGCTGCGGCCGGAATGCTGAGCGCTCGAGGTCACGACCTCCTTGCGTCGAGGGCGTAGCGCCCGAGGGAACCGTGCGCGATCGCACGGATGCCGCGCAATCCAAGGCGCGCCGTGACCGTTCCGGCGAACTCGGGTTCCTTGAGTTGCCACCCCTCTTGACCCCAGTCAACTCGGGCTGAGTGGGAGGCAAGACGCCCCTACCCATGGCATAGCCAGCCTGCTAGGCTATCCGCGTGGCATCGACGTCGGCATCGCGTTTGAATGCGGCCCGGCACCGCAAGGGGCTGTCTTCGGCCGTGTTGGGCGTGTGGATCCTTGCGCTGCTCGTCGGAGTGGTCAACGCCTGCGGGTGGGACGTTGCACTCACGCACTCGGCTGACGTCGCCGTCCATCAGGGTGTTGGCCACGACGGCCCGGTTCCGGATTGCGCCAGGGTCTGCGCCGAAGCGGTTCCCGTTGTCGCAAATAACCTGGCTGTCCTCGCGTCGGAGGAAAGCCAGCCGCATTTCGTCGCTGCCACCGGCTACGCGGTCGGTCCCTCACCTAGTACTGCGCCAGCTCTCCGCCTGCGGTCGGTGACGCAGCCACCGCGTGCAGCTCCGCCCTTCCTGCGTTTCCTCCGCCTGACGCTGTAATCCGTCCTGAGGTTGGTGCCGGGCACGCTCGCGTCGCGCCCGCGCACGCGCTCGGCTGCGCGCAAGTCGCTTGCGCGCGTGACGGGTTTCGACCCATTACGGAGATGTTCATGAACCCCTTGCTTGGCGTCGCCTTCGGGATCGCGTTTCTGCTGGTCGCCGCCCCTGCTTCCGCTCAGGTCGCCGGCGCGCCTGCGCCACCGACGAAGGCTACGGCTCACTCAGCCGCGCATGCGAAGGCCATGGCCGAGATGGACCACCAGTTGCAGAGGATGCTGGCGCTCCACGACCGGATGATGAATGCCGCGACGACGGAGGAGCGGCAACGGCTCATGGCGGAGCATCGAAAGGTCATGCAGGAGGGCATGGGACTCATGACCCGGATGTTGCAGAGCGGGCAGATGACGGCCGGCGCGCGAAGTGGCGCGGCGGTCTCGGGCGGCACGCTCGTCGATTCGGAGACGTCGGTGCAACTGCTGCTGCGGGGGATCGAGATCCTCCAGACCATGCAGCTGATGATGATGGATCAGCTTGGGATTGTTCGAGCGCCGAAGGGTAGTGACGCTGCACCGGCGAAATGATCTCGTCGAACGCGTGATGCCGCACGAGCGAGACTCGTCCCGCGAGCAAACCATCCCCCCGACCCATGCGCGTGGCGATGATTCGCGGTTTGCCACCCGTACTGGAGGACGATCATGAATCGACTTCACCCTTGGCCATTCGGACTTGCGGCCGCCGCGACGTTTTCGGTCGTGTATTGCGTATGTGCGCTTGCCGTCTTCCTGTCGCCGGAGGCGACGATCGGCTTCTTCAACGCGTGGTTCCACGGACTGGACCTGGCGCTGCTGAAGCCGCCGGGAGGCCGCCCGCTGACATTGGCTCAATTCTTCGGCGGACTGATCAGCGCGGCGGTCGTGAGCTTCGCCATCGGCGCCCTGCTCGCCGCTTCGTACAACGTGTTCGCCCGCCGTTCGGGGACCGCTTGAGCAGAGCCAGCTCCCGAGCATTAGATGTTCCAACCCATTTGACGAGGAGTTCGACCATGAAACGCTTCATCACCACTGCCGCCTTGATCGCATTCGCCGCCATCCCGTTGTCGTCCCTCGCGGGACAGGACGAAGGCCAGCGGCTGATCACGCAGCGGCTGCAGGAGCAGAAGCTCAAGCTCGCCGCGGCCGAGAAGGCCCAAGGCGCCGAGCGCGACAAGTTTATGCAGGACCACATGAACATGATGCAGGAAACGATGGGAAGGATGCAGGCGATGAAGCCGCGCGATGGCATGACGCCGCAGGAGCAGAGGGAATGGATCGCGGAGCACCAGAAGCTGATGCAGCTGATGATGGACCAGATGATGACGGAGCATCACCTGATGATGCAGGGCATGCCGATGCAGAAGGCGCCGCGCAAGTGAGCGCGGGACGCCCCGGGGGCGATCGCATACGGGTGGTGATACCAGCAGCTCGGCACGCGCCGCAAGACTGCGGTCACGAAGGCACGACGTGGACTTTCGCTACGTGTGGATAGTGTGGTCGGGGGCGTTTCTGTTGCCGTGGTTCGTGCTGTGGCTGCTGGCTCCCGCCGTTCGTTCGGTGATGTGGCGGGCGAGCCTCGCCACCATGATGTTCGGGCTCACCGAGCCGCTATTCGTCCCGGAATACTGGAACCCGCCCAGTCTGCTCGACCTGGCTCAACGGACCGGTTTCGATATCGAGAGCCTGGTGTTCTCCTTCGCGATCGGCGGGACGGGCACGGTGCTCTACGACGTCTTCACGAGGCGACGGATGGCACCATTGCCCGTGCGAGAACGGGAAAGGAGCCGGCACCGCTGGCATCGCGCCGCGCTGTCTGCACCGGTCCTGGTGTTTCTCGCGCTCTACGGCTTGCCCTGGAACCCGATCTACCCCGCCGTCGTCGCCTTGGCGGCGGGTGCAATCGCCACGGCGTTCTGCCGTCCGGACCTTGCGCGCAAGACCGTGGTGGGCGGCTTCATCTTTCTCGGCTATTACGCGGCCTTCATGCTGGCGCTGGTCGGATTCGCGCCCGGATACATCGAAAGCGTGTGGAATCTGCCGCAGCTGATCAGCGTGCGACCTCTCGGCATTCCCCTGGAGGAGCTCGTTTTCGGATTCACGTTCGGCATGTACTGGACGAGCGTGTACGAGCACCTGGCTTGGCGCGGCCTGCAACACGCAGGGTCGGCGCGGGTGCCGGCGACGAGCGAAGCGCAGCCCCGGCGCCGTGCCGAGGAAGGGCGGGTCCGCGACTTCCGCCCCGATCGATGACCGTCATGCAAAGGAGTGCGCGATGACGGAAAAACACCGACATGACGACGATGCATGGCCCCGACGGGCGAAATGGGCGTTTGTGGCCTTCGCGTCGATCGGCGCCTTCTTCCTGCTCGCGGAGCATCGGGCTCACGTCCTCCCGTGGTTGCCCTGGCTCATCCTGGCGGCCTGTCCGCTGATGCACGTCTTCATGCATGGCGGCCACGGCGGCCACCCCAGGCATCGCGATAGAGGAAGCGGGCGCGAAAGGGGCGATGCCGGGTCCGACGAGAACGGGCCGGCCGGTATCCCAGACGCGAGCGCCGGCCCGAAGGGCGGGTCCCCTACGAAGCATGGGGGACATCCATGAGTCCTCCCATGCCCGCGTATGGACTCTGGTCGCTGGTGATCGTCAATTCGCTCGTGTTCATCCTGTTTGCCTTCAGCTTCGCGAAACCGCAATCGCGGCGCGATTGGCGGTCGTTCGGCGCCTTTTCCGCTTTCCTGGTCGCGCTGTTCACCGAGATGTACGGCTTCCCGCTGACGATCTACCTCCTTTCGGGGTGGCTGACTTCACGCTTCCCGGGGATCGACTGGACGAGTCACGATGCCGGCCACTTGCCGGAGATGTTTTTCGGCGGGCGCGTCAACCCGCACTTCGGGCCCTTTCACATCCTGAGTTTCATGCTGATCGGCGCGGGCTTCTGGCTCCTGTCGGCAGCGTGGCGAGTCCTCTACGGCGCGCAGCGGGTGCACCGCCTGGCCACGACGGGCCCCTATGCACGCCTGCGCCATCCGCAATACGCGGGCTTCGTGCTCATCATGCTCGGGTTCCTGGTGCAGTGGCCGACGCTGGTCACGCTGGCGATGTTCCCCGTCCTGGTCGTCATGTACGTGCTCCTCGCCAGACGCGAGGAGCGCGACGCCGAAGCCGAGTTCGGCGAGGACTTCCGGCAATACGCGGCGCGCACGCCGGCCTTCTTCCCGAGCCTTCGTTCCTGACCGAATCGAACCGACCGATGGCCTTGCCCTTCGGCACGTCACGCGGCGAAGAATTGCGCCCGGTCCTGATGCGCGCCGGCCTCTGGTCGCTGCTAATCTTCGGTTCGAACCTGGTGTGGGAAATCGCGCAGGTCCGGCTCTACACCCTCTGGGCTGTTGAAGAGGGTCCGACGATCGCATGGGCGCTGCTCCATTGCTCGGTCGGTGACGTCATGATTGCGGGTGCGATGTACGCCGTGGCCGGGATTGCGTTGCGGAGCGCCGACTGGCCGACATCGCGTCCGTGGACTGGCGGCGCCATCGTCGTCATCGGCGCAACGGCATTCACCGCGTGGAGCGAGTGGTACAACGTCTACCGTGCCGGCAACTGGGGCTACGCGGCGGGCATGCCCCTGGTCTTCGGTATCGGCCTATCCCCGCTGCTGCAGTGGATCATCCTGCCGGCGGCGATGGTCGGCGCCCTTCGCGCGCTGAGCCCGGTGCTGTTCGGCACGCGGACGTCACGGCAACTCCTGCCCCCGCACGGGCGCACGAAGGGACCGACATGAAGACAGACGCGAACCGTTCGCAGGAAAGGCACGCTCACGAACACCGGCACACGGGCCCGGCCGCTGCGGCGACGCCGCCGGGTCCCGCCGGCAGACGCTACACCTGCCCGATGCACCCGGAGATCGTGCGGGACGCGCCGGGCAGTTGTCCGAAGTGCGGCATGACGCTGATACCGATGTCCCCGGTTGCGCCCCCCGCCGCCGAATACACGTGCCCGATGCATCCGGAAGTTCGGAGTCCGCAACCCGGCAGCTGCCCCAAATGCGGCATGGCGCTTGTTCCGGTCGCCGGTTCGGCGGAAGCGGACGACTCGGAGTTGCGCGATCTCACGCGCCGGCTGTGGATCGGCATCGCGTTGTCGATCCCACTCGTCGTCCTCGCGATGTCGCCGATGGTCGGCATCCATGACCCGTTCGGCCTCCAGCCGCGGCCGCGCGGATGGATCGAGTTGGTGCTCGGCACTCCGGTCGTGCTGTGGGTCGGATGGCCGATCCTTCGCAAGTTCTGGTTCTCCCTCGCGCATCGCGCGCTGAACATGTACACGCTGATCGGGCTCGGCGTGTCGCTGGCCTACGTGTTCAGCCTCGCCGCCGTGTTCCTGCCCGACCTGTTTCCGCCGGACTTTCGTGAGCACGACGGTGCGGTCGGGACCTATTTCGAGGCGGCAGCGGTGATCGTGACGCTGGTGATCCTGGGCGACGTGCTGCAGCTTCGCGCGATGGGCCAGACCAGCCAGGCGATACAACAGTTGCTGAAGCTCGCGCCCAACCTCGCCTGGCGCTTGCGCGACGACGGGATCGAGGAGCAGGTGCCGCTCGAAAGCGTGGTCGTCGGCGATCGGCTGCGGGTGAAGCCGGGCGAGAAGGTGCCCGTGGACGGCTCGGTCCTCGAGGGCGCGAGTCGCGTGGACGAGTCCATGATCACCGGCGAGCCCGTTCCGGTGGCCAAGGACCCGGGCAGCAAGGTCACCGGCGCGACCGTGAACGGCAACGGCTCGCTGGTCATCCGGGCCGAGCGCGTAGGCGCGGACACGCTGCTGGCGCGAATCGTTCACATGGTGGGCGAAGCGCAACGCACGCGGGCGCCCATCCAGCGGCTCGCGGACATCATCGCGGCCTACTTCGTCCAGATCGTGGTCGCCATCGCGCTCGCCACGGCGGTGGCATGGTGGTTCCTCGGTCCTGAGCCGAAGCTCGCTTACGCGCTCCTGAACGCCATTGCGGTACTGATCATCGCGTGCCCCTGCGCCGTCGGCCTCGCCACGCCCATCTCGATGACGGTGGCCATGGGACAGGGCGCGCGCTCCGGCATCCTGTTTCGAAACGCCGAAGCCATCGAGCGGATGCGTGACGTCGACGTCGTCGTCGTGGACAAGACCGGCACCCTGACTTTGGGACGCCCGGCGCTGACCGACTTCGTCGCGGAGGGCGTTTCCGAAGACGAGGCGCTCGCGGTGGTGGCAGGGGTGGAGCAGCTCTCCGAGCATCCGATAGGGCTGGCGATCGTGGAGGGCGCCAAAGCGCGGGGTCTGACCCCGAGAGCGGTCTCGTCATTCGAGGCGGTCAATGGGCTCGGCGTATCCGCCGACGTCGACGGCAAGCGCGTGCTCGTCGGTGCGCGCGGCTTTCTTGCCCAGCGGGATGTCGACGTCCGGCGTTGGGAAGGCCGCGCCGAAGCCTGGCGTTCGGACGCCAAGACGGTGGTGTTCTTCTCGATCGATGGCAAGGCGGCCGGAATGGCCGCGGTGGCCGATCCGATCAAGGAAGGCACGCCGCCGGCCATTGCGGCCCTGAAGCACACCGGCGTGCGCGTCGCGATGCTCACCGGCGATTCACGCAGCACCGCGGACGCCGTGGCCCGCCAACTGGGCATCGACGAGGTGTTCGCCGAAGTCCTGCCCGCCGACAAGGCGGGCCACGTCAAGCGACTCCAGGCCCAAGGCCGCAAGGTCGCCATGGCGGGCGACGGCATCAACGACGCGCCGGCGCTGGCGCAGGCCGACGTCGGCATCGCGATGGGCACCGGCACCGACGTGGCCATGGAAAGCGCGGGAGTGACGCTCGTGAAAGGAGACCTCCGGGGCATTGCGCGCGCCGCCGTGCTGTCGCGCGCCACGATGCGCAACATCCGGCAGAACCTCGTCTTCGCCTTCGGCTACAACGCGCTCGGCATTCCGATCGCCGCGGGCGTGCTCTACCCTGCGTTCGGCCTGCTGCTGTCGCCGATCATCGCCGGCGCCGCCATGGCGCTCAGCTCGGTGTCGGTGGTGACGAACGCATTGCGCCTGAATCGCGTCAAGCTATGAGATCGTGCGCGCCGCCGTCGGTCATTTCGACGGCTCGATGCGCGTGACCGTGTACTCCCCGCCGACCTTTTCCGCCGAGAAGCGGACCTTGTCGCCCGCCTTGACGCGCTCGACCATCGCCGGGTCGGCGGCACGGAACACCATCGTCATCGGTGGCATGTCGAGGTTCGCTATCGGGCCGTGCTTGAGCGTGATCTTGCGCTGCTCCTTGTCGACCTTGCGCACCTCACCGTCACTCATCGCGGCGGCGGACGTCGTCGTCGGGTTACCGGCCGCGTGGTGCGACTGGTGCTCGCTCGAGCCCTGCGAGAACGCCGGCGACGATGCAACGGTCGCTGCCAGCAGGAGGGTCATCGTGGCTCTCATCGTCTGGTCTCCGTGTCAGGTCGATTTGCGCGCGGTCGCGGCGGGATACGAGGCAAAGACGGACGTCGATCCGTCGATTCGCACCAACAGGACTTCGTAGGCGTCGCGGCGGCCGCCGGACTCCATGCCGGGCGATCCGATCGGCATGCCCGGCACGGCCAGACCGCGGGCGCGCGGGCGCGAGGCGAGCAGCCGCTTGACGTCCGCCGCGGGAACGTGGCCCTCTATCGCATAGCCAGCCACCTCGGCCGTGTGGCAGGAGCCGAGCTTCTCGCTGATGCCGAGCCGCGCGCGGGCGGCGGCGTTGCCGACGTCCTCGACGGCCACTGTGAACCCCTGCTCGCGCAAGTGCGCGACCCAGCCCGTGCAGCAGCCGCAGGTCGGGGACTTGAACACCCGGACCGCCGGCAACGCGGCGGCGCGTGCGGGCAACGCCACGGACGCGGCGCCTATCGCGGCAATTCTCAACATTGTCCTTCGATCCATCGCGGTCTCCTCTAGCGTACGACGGCGCGCCCGATCATGCCGGCCTCGAAATGCCCGAGGGCCAGGCACGCGAACTCGAACGTGCCGGCGCGGTTGAAATTCCAGACGATCTCGCCGGACGCGCCGGGCTTCACGTGCGCCATGTGCGGCGCGTCGTGCTCCATGTCCGGGAAACGCTTCATCAATGCGGCGTGCTCGGCGAGCTCCTCCGGCGTTCCGATCGCCATCTCGTGCATGACGGAACCCCGGTTGCGAACGACGAATCGCACCGTTTCATTGCGCTTGACGACCAGCGCCTCGGGTGAAAAGCGCATCTGGTCGGACATCTCGACCACCACCGTGCGAGTTGCCCTCGCCGGATCGCCCGCGATGCCGAACCGGGTCTGCCCGGGTGCGGCGCTCGCGCGCTTCGGCGACGCGGCGTGGGCCTCACCATGGGCAAGCGCGGGACCGTCCGGCACCACGGCCGCCAGCCCGAGCAGGACCAGGCGGAGATCAGTGCCCATGATGCGTGCCTCCCTTTCGGACCGTCAGCGGCACGGCCTCTCCCGCGACCGATGACGATTCCGCCGGCTTCGCCCGCGCTGCCTCGGCGAGCGCGCCGGTCCACTCGTAGGCTTGCGTCCCCGCCGGGTGCCGGTACCAACCCGGATCGCCGTAGTCACCGGGCTTCTGGTCGGCGCGCACCTTGACCACGGTGAACATGCCCCCCATCTCGAGCGGGCCGAACGGTCCCTGCCCGGTCATCATCGGCAGCGTGTTGTCGGGCAGCGCCATCTCCATCTCTCCCATGTCCGCCATTCCGCGTTCTCCCATCACCATGTAGTCGGGAATCAGGTTCTGGATCCGGCGCACCACGTCGCGGTGGTCGACGCCGATCATCGTCGGCACGTCGTGCCCCATCGCATTCATCGTGTGGTGCGACTTGTGGCAGTGGAATGCCCAGTCGCCCGGATGGACCGCGTCGAACTCGAAAGCACGCATCTGCCCGACGCCGACGTCGATCGTGACCTCCGGCCAGCGCGCCGCCTTGGGCACCCAGCCGCCATCGGTGCAGGTCACCTCGAAGTCATAGCCGTGCATGTGGATCGGGTGGCTCGTCATCGTCAGGTTGCCGAAGCGGATGCGCACGCGGTCGCCGAGGCGGCACGGCAGGTGATCGATGCCCGGGAACGCGCGGCTGTTCCAGGTCCACAGGTTGAAGTCGAGCATCGTATTCACGCGCGGCGTGTAGCTGCCCGGGTCGATGTCGTAGGCATTGATCAGGAAGCAGAAGTCGCGGTCGACGCGGTAGCGCCGCGGGTCCTTCGGATGGACGATGAACATCCCCATCATCCCCATCGCCATCTGCGTCATCTCGTCGGCGTGCGGGTGGTACATGAAGGTGCCCGACTTGGTCAGCAGGAACTCGTAAACGAAGGTCTTCCCCACGCCGATCTGCGGTTGCGTGAGGCCGCCGACGCCGTCCATGCCGGAGGGCAGGATCATTCCGTGCCAGTGGATCGTCGTGTGCTCGGGCAGCCGGTTGGTCACGCAGAGCCGCACGCGGTCGCCTTCGACCGCCTCGATCGTGGGGCCCGGGCTCTGGCCGTTGTAGCCCCACAGGTTCGCCTTCATGCCTGGCGCGATCTCGCGCACGACCGGCTCGGCGACCAGGTGGAATTCCTTCCAGCCATCGCGCATGCGCCAGGGCAGTGTCCACCCGTTGAGCGTCACGACCGGGTTGTACGGCCGGCCGTTCGGCGGGGCGAGAGGCGGTTGCATGCGCGGCGACGCCTGCGTCGGCGCGTCGGGGAGCGCGGCCATCGCGGCGCGATTGACAGTGGCGGCGCCGAGCGCGGCGGCACCTGCGGTCGAGAGGAACTGCCTGCGTCGAGGATTCATCTCGGCGCGTCCGGTCAGTGGCCGCCCGCCGGTTCGGCGGCAGGAGGGGAGGAGCGGCCCAGCGTGGGCATGGCGCCGGACGAGCGGCCCGCGAGGGCGAGCTGGAGCGCGGACTCGGCGAGCCAGAAGTCGCGCGTCGCGTCGATCGACGCCGCGACCGTCGCCGACTGGACGCGTGCGTCGGCGAGAAGCTCGAACACGCCGGTGAGCATGCCGTTGTAGCGGAGCAGCATCTCGTCGGCGATGCGCCGGCGCAGCGGCACGATCTCGTCCCGGTAGTGCTTCGCGAGGTCGAGCGCGGTGCGATACGCCGAGTACGCCTCGCGGACCTCGGAGCGGGCGTTGACCGCCACGTCGGCAGCGCCGGCCAGCGCCTGGCGGTAGCGAATCTCCGCGCGGGCCACCTTCGCGTCGCCGAAATCGAACAGCGGCAGCTCGAGCTCGATCTCGTAGCCGTCGGCGCGCGGCTCGCCGGTTGCCGACGTGTTCGCATAGCCGACCTCGAGCACGTTGACGAAACGCGTCGCGCGCGTGAGCCCGAGCGCGCGCGCGAGGCTCTCGGCCTCAGCGCTTGCAATTCGCACGTCGAGGCGCCGGTCCATCGCCACCTGTTCGCTCGTTCCGCCTTCGAGGGCAGTCGCCGGCAGGTCCGGCAAGCGCGGCGGCAGGCGCAACGCCGCCCCGCCATCGGGGAGCCCGAGCAGGCGCGCGAGCCGCTCGCGCTCGGTGAGCGCGAGGTGGCGCGATCGCGCGAGCGCCGCCGCCGCATCCGCATAGAACGCGTGCTCGCGCAGCTGCGCGAGCTTGCTGAAATTGCCGACCTCGGCCATGCGGCGTGAGAGCTCGCTCGCTGCTTCAGCCGCACCCATTACCTGCTCGTCGTAGACGAGGCGTTCCTGCGCGGCGACCGCTCGGATCCACGCCTGGCGCACGGCGCCGGCGGCCTGAACGATGTCCGCCGCGGCGACGAGCTTCGCTTGCGCGAAGCGCCGCTCACCGATGTCGAGGGCGAGCGGCCTCATCACCAGCGCAGCGACGTTGACCAGTACCGCGCGCTCGATCTCGACGACGTCTGCGTGCCGCTTGTTGGAATAGGCGAACACCGGGTTGCGCAGGCGGCCGGCCTGGACGAGGTCCGCTTCGGCGAGCCCCAGCTCGGCGAGCCGGACCTGCAGCGCGGGCTGGTAGAGGAGCGCGATCTCGACCGCGCTTTCCGCCGTCAGCACCTCGGCAAGCCGCATCTCCACTGCCGTGCGTTGCGCGCTCGCATCGCCGGCCTGCGTGAGGACGCGCGCAGGGGTTCCGATGCGATCGGCCACCAGTCGTTCGACGTCGCCGCGCCCACCATCGGGCGAGAACGTCGTGCAGCCGGCGAGCGCCGCGACCCCCATCGTCACCAGGATTCGTCGGGCGAGCATCATCGCTTCTCCGCAGGACGATCGCTGCGCGCCTCGTCCTTCGCCGTGGGCGCCGCATCGCCGCGCAGGTGGCCCGCATGGCCGCCCAGCCGACCGACCTCTTCGTTGGCGCGCCTCCAGGGGACGAGTGCCGGCTCGCGCCACGCGCGGTAGTCGGTGAACGCGGACACATACGCCGGCGGCGTACGCGGGGCAGGGACGGCCTCCGGCGCAGCGGTGGCGTCGGCCGCCAGGGCCGGCGGCACGAGCGTGGCGCCGGCAAGCACACAGACAACGATTCGAACCATGACCTCGACTCCCGCGAACGGCGACGCCACAGTGGCGACGTCGCATGCGACGCGCCTGCCGCGTGGGCGGCGAGCGCGTCCGATCAGCCGGTCAGGCGACCGGCGATGCCGGGATCAAGCGGTTCGGGGCGGACGCTCGAGGCCGTCCGCGACGACGCGCGGAACAGGCACGAGAAGCGCGGGGAAGTACGCGCCGGCAACATCGATCGCGCCGACAACGACGGGCGCGGGCGGGGCGGCCGCGGTGACCGAGCATGCGGCGCACAGGTTGCAGCCGCCGTCGTGTGCGCCGTCCGAGGGGCCGTGATGCGCCGCCGGGTGGGCCGTGGGCGAAGCGTGGGCGTCGTGCGCGGCGTGCATCGCGGTTGCGTGCCCCCCCTGCGCCCCTTGCGAAGCGTGGGGCGCGACCACGCCTGACGGCGCGTCCGACATCGCGACGCACAGCCAGCGCGACGACGCCATCGCGCCCTGCCAAGGCAGCGCGAAAACGAGGAGAGCAATCAGGAGGCGGCGAAACAGGGTCATGAGAAAATCCTAGCACGGCAAGCCAGGGCGCTTCGCGCGCGGCCCTGTGCAGTCGACCCGCGGCGCCCCCGAAAGTTTCGCCAGGCGGCGGGGATCACGGTGCGCCCTTCAGCCGCGCGACGATCCCGTCGAGTTGCTCGAGGCTCGAGTAGACGATCACGATGCGGCCCTTGCCGCCTGGCTTCGCCTCGATGGCCACCGTCGCGCCGAGCGCCTCGGCGATGTCGTTCTCCAGCCGGATCGTGTCGGCGTCGCGCGCGTGGGCGCGGCGGCGCGCGGCGCGTTTCGCGGGGTGAAGGAGCCCGTGGACGAGCCGCTCGGTCTCGCGCACCGACAGCCCGCCGTTGACGACGCGCACGGCGGCGGCGGTCTGTTGAGCGCCCGGCAGCGCGAGCAGCGCGCGCGCGTGGCCCATGTCGATCGCGCCGTCCTGTACGTAGTCCTGCACCGCCTTCGGCAGTTGCGTGAGCCGCAGCAGGTTGGTCACCGCGCTGCGCGAGCGCCCGACCGCCTTCGCCGCCGCGTCGTGCGTGATGCCGAACTCGTCGATCAGTCTTTTCAGCCCGTGCGCTTCCTCGATCGGGTTCAGGTCTTCGCGCTGGATGTTCTCGATCAGCGCGAGCGCGAGCGCCGACTGGTCGGGCACCGCCCTGACCAGCGCCGGCACCTCGCGCAGCCCCGCCTGCTGCGCCGCGCGCCAACGCCGCTCGCCGGCGATGATCTCGAAGCGGCCGCCCTCGACGGGACGCACGAGGATCGGCTGCATCACACCCTGCTCGCGGATCGAGAGGGCGAGCTCGGCGAGCGAACCCTCGTCCATCCTCGTGCGCGGCTGGTAGCGTCCGGGTCTCAGCCGGTCGATCGGAAGCGACTGCAGCGCCTCGGCCGACCGCGCCGCGTCGTCGGTGCCGGCAAGCAGCGCGTCGAGCCCGCGCCCCAGCCCCTTCGGTCGGATCATGCCGCCTCCTCGTCGTGCAAATTCCGCATCGCGCAGCGTCGCGCGCCGGCGGCGGGCCTCACGCCGCCTCCCTCGCTTCCATCCTGCGCAGAACCTCGCCGGCGAGCGCGAGGTACGCCTGCGCGCCCTTCGACTGCGCCTCGAGCTTCAGGACCGGCACGCCGTGCGACGGCGCCTCCGCGAGCCTCACGTTGCGCGGCACGACGGTGCGGTAGAGCTTGTCGCCGAAATGCTTCTCGAGCTCGGCCGCGACGTTCTGCGCGAGCGTGTTGCGCGGATCGACCATGGTTCGCAGCAGTCCCTCGATCTCGAGCCTCGGGTTGAGGTGCGCGCGCACCCTCTTCACCGTCTGCACGAGGTCGGACAGCCCCTCGAGCGCGTAGTACTCGCACTGCATCGGAATCAGCACGCTGTCGGCCGCGCACAGCCCGTTCAGCGTGAGCAGCGACAGCGACGGCGGGCAGTCGAGCAGGACGAAGTCGTACTCGGCCGCGACTTCGCCGATCGCGACCTTCATCTGCGACAGCGCCTCGGCGAGCGCGTCCTTCAGCCGCATCTCGCGCTCGGGCAGGTCGACCAGCTCGACCTCGGCGCCGGCGAGCTCGCGGTTCGCGGGCACGAGATCGAAGCCGCCCGTCGGCGAGGCGACGCGCACGTCGGCGATCTTCCGCTCGCCCAGCAGCACCTGGTAGACCGTGGCCGGCAGCGCGCGCTTGTCGACGCCCGCGCCGGTGGTCGCGTTTCCCTGCGGATCGAGGTCGACCAGAAGGACGCGCCGGTTCATCGCGACCAGGCTCGCCGCGAGGTTCACCGCGGTCGTCGTCTTGCCGACGCCGCCCTTCTGGTTCGCGATCGCGATGATGCGGGGCATGGGGTCTTGGGGTCAGAGCCGCAATACGGTTGGAACGTGAGGCCGGGTCACGCGGCGGGCCGTATTACGGCTCTGACCCCAAGACACCCACGACACGCATGACAATCAGGTGTCGCGCGCCGTCGAGGCCGGGCACGTCGAGCCGGTGCGCCGCGACCACCTCGACGTCGCCGGGAAGCTGGTCGAGTTCCTCGTCCGGATGCACGCCCTTCATCGCGTACAGCCGCCCGCCGGCGGCGAGGTGCGTCCGCCCGAGACGCGCGAACGTCGCGAGGTCGGAGAACGCGCGCGAGATCACGACGTCGAACTTGCGCGCCGGCGCGTAGTCCTCCACGCGGCTCGCGACGGCCTCGACGTTCGGAAGCGACAGTTCGATCGCCGCCTGCGCGAGGAACGTCGCCTTCTTGTGATTCGAGTCGACCAGCGCGACGCGCGCATCGGGGCGCGCGATCGCGATCGGGATGCCGGGCAATCCGCCGCCGCTTCCGACATCGAGAACCGAGATCCCGCCGCGCGCCGGCAGGTGCGGCAGCACCGCGAGCGAGTCGAGCGCATGGTGCGTCACCATCCGCTCCGGCTCGCGGATCGCGGTGAGGTTGTAGGTCCGGTTCCATTTCGCAAGCAGCGCGAGATGCGCGGCGAGCTTTGCGCGTCCGCCCGCCGGGAGCGCGACGCCCAGGCGCGCGAGCCCGGCGTCGAGCGCCGTCGCCTCGAGCGCGTCGACGCCGGTCACGCCGCGTTCTCCCCGGCGATGCCGCGTTTCAGGTGAACGAGCAGCAGCGAGATTGCCGCGGGCGTGATGCCCTGCATGCGCGCCGCCTGGCCGATCGTGTCGGGACGCTGCTGGTTCAGGCGCTGCTGGACCTCGATCGACAGCCCGCGCACCGCCCGGTAGTCGAGGTCGGCCGGCAGTCTCGTTTCCTCCTGCGCCAGCGCGCGCGCGATCTCGTCCTTCTGCCGCTCGATGTAGCCGGCGTACTTGATCGACACCTCGACCTGCTCGGCGGCGGCATCGTCCACCGGCGCGCCGGCGCCGGGCAGCGTCATCAGCGTCGCGTAGTCGACCCCGGGACGGCGCAGCAGGTCCGCGAGCGTGTGCGCCCCGTTGAGCTGCGCGCCGACGACACGCTCGATCTCGTGATGCGCGACCACGTTCGGGTTCACCTGGGTCGACGTCATGCGCGCGATCTCGCGCGCGACCGCGTCGCGCTTGCGCGAGAAGGCGTCCCAGCGCGCGTCGTCGACCAGCCCGAGCCGGCGGCCGTGCTCGGTGAGGCGCAGGTCCGCATTGTCCTCGCGCAGCTGCAGCCGGTACTCGGCGCGCGACGTGAACATCCGGTAGGGCTCCGACACGCCGCGTGTGACGAGATCGTCGACGAGCACGCCGAGATACGCCTCGTCGCGCCGCGGGCACCAGCCTTCCTCGCCGCGCGAATGGCGCGCGGCGTTCACGCCCGCGAGCAGGCCCTGCGCCGCCGCTTCCTCGTAGCCGGTGGTGCCGTTGATCTGCCCCGCGAAATACAGGCCGTGCATCGCCTTGGTCTCGAGCGTACCGTGCAGCGCGCGCGGATCGAAGTAGTCGTACTCGATCGCATAGCCGGGGCGCAGGATGTGCGCGCGCTCGCACCCCGGCAGCGAGCGCACCAACGCAATCTGCACGTCGAACGGCAGCGACGTCGATACGCCGTTCGGATAGATCTCGTGCGTCGTGAGCCCTTCGGGCTCGAGGAACACCTGGTGCGAGTCGCGCGCGGCGAAGCGCACGACCTTGTCCTCGATCGAAGGGCAGTAGCGCGGCCCCACGCCCTGGATCGCGCCGGTGTACAACGGCGAGCGGTCGAGCGCGCCGCGGATGATCTCGTGTGTCGCCGCGGTCGTGCGCGTGATCCAGCACGGGCGCTGTTCCGGATGCATCGCGCGCGCGCCCATGAACGAGAACACCGGCTCCGGGTCGTCGCCGGGCTGCGCCTCGAGGCGCGCGAAGTCGATCGTGCGCCCGTCCAGTCTCGGCGGCGTGCCGGTCTTCAGCCGCCCCGCCGGCAGCGCCCGCTCGCGCAACGCGGCGCCGAGTCGCTTCGCCGGGGGGTCGCCGGCGCGGCCGGCCTCGTAGTTCTTCGATCCGATGTGGATCAGCCCGGACAGGAACGTGCCGGTCGTGAGCACGACCGCGTCGGCGAGGAAGCGCAGCCCGATCTGCGTCACGACGCCGGTGACCCTGTCCCCGTCGACCACCAGGTCGTCGACCGCCTGCTGGAACAGCGTCAGGTTCGGCTGGTTCTCGAGACGGTGCCGGATCGCGGCCTTGTAGAGGATGCGGTCGGCTTGCGCCCGCGTCGCCCGCACCGCCGGCCCCTTGCTCGCGTTGAGCGTCCGGAACTGGATGCCGGCCTCGTCGGTGGCGATTGCCATCGCGCCGCCGAGCGCGTCGACCTCGCGCACCAGATGCCCCTTGCCGATGCCCCCGATCGACGGGTTGCACGACATCTGGCCCAGCGTCTCGATGCTGTGCGTCAGGAGCAGCGTGGCGACCCCGGTCCGCGCCGACGCGAGCGCCGCCTCGGTGCCTGCGTGGCCACCCCCGACGACGATTACGCCGAATCTGTTTCCGAAGTCCATGATTACAATGAATAAATGCCGATTTGCCGTTGACCGCCCCCGTCTTCTATTCTAGCCCAGTCCGGCCGCCGACGCGCGCCGGTGTTCCACGTGAAACGCGCCGGGGGGAACGCCGGAACCCGTCCGTCCCGTGTTGGGCGACTCTCGTCCGATCCGGCGCGCCATCGGCGGTGCCCTTCCCCCCGGCGTCACAGCGTGCGCCCGTGCCGGTGCCGATGGTGGAGGTCGGGATAATGGGAATGGCGGTGGACGATGGGCGCGTGCCGGTGCCGATGGGAGTGCGCCTCGCCCGCGGGCACCTCCGCACCGTGGTCATGGCGGTGGTGCTCGTCGTGCCGATGCCGATGCTCGTGGTCGCTCGCGTCGTGCGCGTGCTCGTGGTCGTGTCGCTCGGCCAGGTGGAGCCAGAGCCCGGCGCCCATCAGCGCGCCGGCCAGCAGCAGGCGTGCCGTGACCGGCTCGCCAAGCAGCACGATCGCAACGAGCGCCCCGACGAACGGCGCGAGCGAGAAGTACGCCGCCGTCCGCGCCGTGCCCAGGTGCCGCAGCCCGAGCACGAACAGGACGAGGCTGACACCATAGCCCAGGAAACCGACCGCCGCCGTCGCCCCGATGGCGTCCGCGTCCGGCATCGGAGCGCCGCTCCAAAGCCCCAACGCGAGGTTGACGGTCCCTGCGACGAGACCCTTGATCGTCGCGATCCGGACCGGATCGGCGGCCGCGAGCCCGCGCGTCACGTTGTTGTCGATCCCCCAGCAGAGGCACGCCCCGACGATCAGCAACGCGCCTCCCTGCGTCGAAACCTCGCCGCCCCAGCCGAGCACCACGCCGCCGGAAACGATCGCCAGCGCGCCCGCCACGAGACGTCGGTCGACGTTCTCCCGAAAGGCGATCCACGCGATGGCCATCGTCGCCAGTCCCTCGACATTGAGGAGGAGCGACGCGCCCGCCGCATCGGAACGCGCCAGCCCGAACATGAGCAGGACGGGTGCCAGGATCCCGCCGAAGGCAATGGCGATCGCGAGCCGCGGGAAGTCCGGGCGCCGCAGCGGGGCCTCGACGCCGGGCAGGCGCATCAGCCGACGCAGCCGATCCACGATGGCCAGCCCGACACCTGCGCCCAGGTAGAGAATCCCCGCCAGCACCCACGGATCCACCGACGCCAGCAACCGCTTGGCGATGGGCGTGCTCGCGCCGAACAACGCCGCGGACAGAAGGGCGAAGCCGATGCCGACACGCTGCGGGGACATGAAGGTCTTCAAAGTGCACACCGCAGCCAGGAACCCGCTGGCGCCTCAACCCGCGACACGAGCAGGATCGTGTCGCCTGCCCGCGCGTTACTGCGCCTCGGTTCGCGACCGTCGGTACCCGCCGCGAGGTCGGTTCCACGTGAAACGCGGCGTGGCGCCGACCTCGAAGGGCGCCGGATGCGCGAGGACGGGATGCGGCGACGGTCCCACGGGGCGCCGCCTAGTAAGTAAGTGTTTACTGTCGTGATCTAGCGCGACAGTCGCCCGGCCAATTGAATCCTCTCGTGCGCCAGCGCGCCCGGCTGCTTGTCGCCGACGCGCGCGAAGAGTTCGTCGTGCGCCGCCAGTTCGCGCTGCCAGGACTCGACGTCGACGCCCGTCGCCTGCGCGAAGAGCTCCGGCGCAAACTCGAATCCTGCCCAGTCGAGGTCGTCGAACTCCGGGCAGATGCCGAGCGGCGTCTCGCGCCCGCGCGCGGTGCCCTCGCAGCGCTCGAAGATCCACTTGAGCACGCGCATGTTCTGCCCGAATCCCGGCCAGACGAACCTGCCCTCGCGGTCCTTGCGGAACCAGTTGACCGTGTAGATCCGCGGCGGGTGCGCGATCCGCTTGCCCATCGCGAGCCAGTGCGCGAAGTAGTCGCCCACGTGGTAGCCGCAGAACGGCAGCATCGCGAACGGGTCGCGCCGGACCTCGCCGACGGTTCCGGATGCCGCGGCGGTCATTTCCGACCCCATCGTCGCGGCCATGTACACCCCGCGCTCCCAGGTCGGCGCCTCGACGACCAGCGGTACGGTGTCCGAGCGCCGCGCCCCGAACACGAACGCCGAGACCGGCACGCCGGCGGGATCGTCCCACGCGGGATCGAGCGACGGACACTGCATCGCCGACACCGTGAAGCGCGCGTTCGGATGCGCAGCCTTGCGGCCCGCCTTCCCGTCCGCCGGCGTCCAGTCCCTGCCCTGCCAGTCGACCAGGTGCGCCGGCGGATCCCTGGTGAGACCTTCCCACCAGACGTCGCCGTCGTCGGTCAGCGCGACGTTGGTGAAGATCACGTTCGCCCTGAGCGTCTCCATCGCGTTGCGGTTCGACTCCCAGGACGTCCCCGGCGCCACGCCGAAGTAGCCCGCCTCGGGGTTGATCGCACGGAAATGACCGTCGGGGCCGGGCTTGAGCCACGCGATGTCGTCGCCGATCGTCGTGACCTTCCAGCCCTCGAACCCGGGCGGCGGGATCAGCATCGCGAAATTGGTCTTGCCGCACGCGCTCGGGAACGCCGCCGCGACGTAGCGCTTGTCGCCCGCCGGCGAGGCCACGCCGAGGATCAGCATGTGCTCGGCGAGCCAGCCCTCGTCGCGGCCCATCACGGAGGCGATGCGCAGCGCGAGGCATTTCTTGCCGAGCAGCGCGTTGCCGCCGTAGCCGGACCCGTACGACCAGATCTCCCTCGTCTCCGGGAAGTGCACGATGTACTTGGCCTCGCGGTTGCACGGCCATGCGACGTCGCGCTGGCCCGGCGCGAGTGGCGCGCCGACCGAGTGCACGCAGGGCACGAAATCGCCGTCGGCGCCGAGCGCGTCGCAGACGGCCTGCCCCATGCGCGTCATCAGCTTCATGTTGACGACGACGTACGGACTGTCGGAGACCTCGACGCCGATCTGCGCGATGTGGCTGCCGAGCGGCCCCATCGAGAACGGCACGACGTACATCGTCCGGCCGCGCATCGACCCGTCGAAGAGGTCGAGGAGCGTCGCGCGCATCTCGTCGGGCGCGCGCCAGTTGTTGGTCGGGCCCGCGTCCTCCTCGCGCTCGCTGCAGATGAAGGTGCGGTCCTCGACGCGCGCGACGTCGGACGGGTCCGAGCACGCGAGGTAGCTCGCCGGCCGCTTCGCGGGGTCGAGGCGCTTCATCGTCCCCGAGTCGACCATCCCGGCGCAAAGCGCGTCGTACTCGGCCTGGCTGCCGTCGCACCAGACGATGCGGTCGGGCTTCGCGAGCTCCGCGATCCCGCGCACCCAATGGAGCAGGCGGCGATGCTTGACGTGGTCGGGCGCCGCGACTGAAGCGGCAAGTGCGGCGAGGGACTCGGGCGGGTTCATCGGGCTCGATCGTAACGCGGGGGAGGAGCGCGGCGCGATGCTTCGTCACTCCGCGGCGTCGCGTCAATCTAGCACGCCCGACACGCCTCGCCGGGCGCGATGCGGGGCGGACAAATGGCCTGACCAATCGCGCGGACGCGCGACGCGCTCAGCTCCGCATCGTCGCGACGATGAACACGCGGCGGAACGGGAACAGCGTGCTGCCGTCGCGTTCCGCCGGATAGGCGCGCGCGATGCGCTCCCGGTAGTCGCCCAGGAAGGCGGTACGCGCACCCGCGTCGCCTTCGAGCCGCTCGAGGAACGGCACGAGCCACGTGCCCGAGACGAACGAGACGACCGGATGCTCGCCGTCCTCGCGCGCGGAGAGCCGCTGCAGGTAGCTCGTCTCCCAGACATCCACGCTCGCGCAATGCGGCGCGAGCCAGCGCAGGTACTGCTCGGGCGAGGCGACCGGCGCCTCGCGCACCGCGGATCCGAGCCGAACGCGCCAACGCTCGCTCGACGCGATGTCGGCGACCGCCGTGTGCGACGGAGCGCCGAAGTTGCCGGGCATCTGCACCGCGAGCGCGCCGCCCGCCGCAACCGCACCCGCGACGCGCGGAAGCAACGAAGCATGGTCCGGCAGCCAGTGCAGCGCGGCATTGCTGAAGACGAGGTCGACGGGCGCCGCGGGCGTCCAGGCGGCAAGGTCGCGCAGCTCGAGGGCGACGCGGGGCAGTCCGGCGCAGGCGGCGCGCGCCTTCGCGAGCATCGGCTCCGAGTTGTCGATGCCGACGATGCCGGCGTCCGGCCAGCGCTTCGCGAGGAGTCGCGTGACGTATCCCGTGCCGCAACCCAGGTCGACCACCGTTCGCGGCGCGGCGAGCGGCACGCGCGCGAGCAGGTCGATCGCCGGACGCAGCCGATGGTCCTCGAACTCGAGATACTGCTGCGGATCCCAGCTCACGGCGATCTCCTCGTGCCGTGCGCACGGTACCACCGCCGCGCCTGCGCGAACACCAGCGGCGTGGCGAGCAGCAGCACGACCAGCCGCGTGACATGGAATGCGGTGACGAGCGGCACGCCCAGCTGCAGCACCTTTGCGGTGATGCACATCTCGGCGATGCCGCCTGGCGCGGTGCCGAGCACGAGCGTTGCCGGATTGAGCGCCGCGGCCCAGGCGAGCGCGACGCCGAATGCCGCGGACAGGACGATCGACAGGACGACCGTCAGCGCGACCGCGGCGACGAATCGATGCGCGCCACGCAGGAAATCGGGCTGGAAGCGCGATCCCAACGCGCACCCGAGCAGCAACTGCCCGGCGTTCGACACGGCGGGCGGCATTGCCGACAGGTCGACCCGGAACGCGGTCAGGAGGATCGAGACGCCGAGCGAGCCCAGCACGAACGCGTTCGGAACCCCGAGGCGCTGGAACGCCAGTCCGCCCGCCAACGTCGCCGCGAGCAGGAGCGCGAGGCCTCCGGCCTCGACGCCCGTCGCGCCCTGCACGTACGGATCCGCGCCATGGATGCCGAGCGCGGTGATCGAGCCCGGGACAATGGCGACGACGATCAGGATGCGCAGGCTCTGCGCCGCCGAGATGCGGTCCATGCGGCCGCCGAATCGCTCGCCCAGCGTGGCCATCTCCGCTGCGCCACCGGGCACGCTCGCGAAGACGCCGGTCGTCTTGTCGAGCCCGGCCATCCGCGCGAGCGCGATTCCCGAGATGTAGCCCAGGGCGATCGCGAACAGCGCCCCGGCCGCGAGCAGGGGCCAGACCCCGGCGATCTCGTGGACGACGCGGGGCGTGAAGTACAGGCCGAGCGCGCTGCCGATGATCCACTGGCCCGCGTAGCGCGCCGACACCGGCGCCTCGACCGGCGCGCCTGCGATGCGCAGGAACGCGACCGCGAACAGCGGCCCGAGCATCCACGGAATCGGCGTGCGCAACAATGCGCAGAGCCCGCCGGCCGCGACGCCGACCGCGATCGCGGCGCCCCAGCGCGCCGCGAGCGCGAGTCGCCCGCTCGCCGGACTCGCCATGGCGCGGTCAGGCCCGTCCGCGCCGCGCGTTGTGCCGGCGCACCAGCACCGGCGCGGCGACGAGCAGCACGGCGAACGCGAGGAGCGCCGCCGAGATCGGCCGCGTCAGGAACACCGAGAAATCACTCTGGCTGATCTGCAGCGCCCGGCGCAACTCGGTGTCGGCGCGCGGGCCCAGGATCATGCCGACGAGGCAAGGCGCGACCGGGATGTCGCTGCGCTTCATCGCATAGCCCAGGAGGCCGAACAACAGCAGCAGGAAAAGGTCGAACCAGGAATTGCGCATCCCGTAGGCGCCTATCGTCGCGAATACGACGATCCCTGCGTAGAGCATCGGCCTGGGGATCGTGAGGAGCTTCGCCCACACGCCGGCCATCGGCCGGTTCAGCACCAGAAGCATCACGTTGCCGAGGTAGAGGCTCGCGATCAGCGCCCAGACGAGATCGGCCTGCGTCGCGAACAGCAGCGGCCCGGGCTGGATGCCGTACTGCTGGAAGCCGGTGAGGATGATCGCGGCCGTCGCCGACGTCGGCAGCCCGAGCGTGAGCAGCGGGATCAATGCGGCGGTCACCGAGGCGTTGTTCGCGGCCTCGGGGCCGGCCACGCCTTCGATCGCGCCCTCGCCGAACCTGTCCGGGCCCTTGCACAGTCGCTTCTCGGTCGCGTACGACAGGAACGTCGGGATCTCGGCGCCGCCCGCGGGCATCGTGCCGAACGGGAAGCCGATCGCCGTGCCGCGCAGCCACGGGCCGACGGAGCGCCGGAAGTCGCGCCCGCTCATCCACAGCGAGCCCCTGATCCTTTCGACCGTCTCGACGACGCGACGCTCGTGGCTCGCGACGTGGAGCGTCTCGCCGACCGCGAACAGGCCGACCGCGACGACCACGACATCGATGCCGTCGTAGAGCTCCTGGAGGCCGAGCGCGAAGCGGATCTGGCCGGACATCACGTCGGTCCCGATCAGTCCGATGAACAGGCCGACGAACAGGCTCGCGAATCCGCGCAGCGCCGAGTGCCCGAGCACCGCGGAGATCGTCATGAACGCGAGCACCATCAGTGCGAACTTCTCGGGCGGCCCGAACGACAGTCCCCACTCGGCCACCGGCGGCGCGACGAGCGTCACGAGCACCGTCGAGACGGTCCCGGCGACGAACGATCCGATCGCCGCCGTCGCGAGCGCCGCGCCGGCGCGTCCGCGCCGCGCCATCGCATTGCCTTCGAGCGTGGTCGCGATCGACGCCGATTCGCCCGGACTGTTGAGCAGGATCGACGTGGTCGACCCGCCGTACATCGCCCCGTAGTAGACGCCGCAGAACATGATCAGCGCCGACGTGGCCTCGAGCTGCGTCGTGAGCGGCAGCAGGAGCGCGATGGTCACCGCGGGGCCGACGCCCGGCAGCACGCCGACGGCCGTGCCGAGCAGGCAACCGACGAAAGCCCACGCGAGGTTCGCCGCGGTGAACGCGATGGCGAAGCCGCCCGCGAGTCCGTCGAGTCCGCCCATCACGCCACCCTCACAGCCCTCCGAGCGGGCTCGCAGGCAATGCGAGCCGGAGGATGCGCGTGAAGAACAGGAACACCGACGCGGCGAGGACGGCACCGACGATCGCGTCGTGCGCCGGCCGGCGGCTGCCGAATCCGCGCGCGACCAGAACGAACAGCAGCGTCGAGGCGAGCGTGAAGCCGACCGTGCCGATGATCGCCATGTGCAGGGCCATGCCGCCCGCGATCCACAGGAACGCTGGCCGGTGCAGCGGCTCGTCGGGCGGCGGCGGCATCGCGCGCCAGCCGCCGGCGAGCGCCTGGCGCAGCAGCATCAGGCCGACCGCGAGGAGCCCGACGCCGACGAGCATCGGCGCGAAGCGCGGCCCCAGGACCGAGTAGCCGCCGTCGGCCGGGATCGACGGAAGCTGTCCGAAGACGAAAAGCGCGAGCGCGACGAGCGCGAGCGAAACGGCGATCGCGCCCTTGTCGCGCCCGCCGGGAGTCATCCGTGCGCCCGTGTCCACAGGCGACCGCGCGGGGGGACGCGCACGGCCGGCCGGCTACTTCTTCGCACCCAGGTTCAGGCTGTCGAGGATCGCGCCGACGCGCTTGCTCTCCTGCTCGACGAAGCCACTGAAGGCGTCGCCGGTCAACACGTAGGAGCTCCAGTCGAGCTTGACGAGCGTTTCCTTCCACTTCGCGTTGGCGATGCCCGCCTCGACCGCCGCGATCAGCGCCTTCCGCTGCTCGGCCGTGATCCCCGGCGGGCCGAACACCCCGCGCCAGTTGACGAGCTCGATGTCGACGCCCTGTTCCCTGAGCGTCGGGATGTCGGCGCCTGCGACCCGCTCGGCGCCGGATACGGCGAGCGCGCGAACGCGGCCCGCCCTGATGTGCTGCGAGAACTCGCCGATGCCCGAGATCCCCGCCGTCACCTGGCCGCCCAGCACGGCCGCGACCGCCTCGGCGCCGCTCGTGAACGGGACGTAGTTGACCTTGCCCGGGTCGATTCCCGCCTCCTTCGCGAGCAGGCCGGCCAGGATGTGGTCTGTACCGCCGGCCGATCCGCCCGAGAAGCTCACGGCGCCCGGGTTCGCCTTGATCGCCGCGAGGAGGTCCTTCGCGTTCCTGATCGGGGAGGACGCGGGAACGATGATCGCTTCGGCTTCCGCGGTCAGGCGCGCGACCGGCGTCGTGTTCGCGAGCGACATCGGGCTCCTGTTGAGGTGCGTCGCGCCGACGGTGACCATGCCCGAGACGATCAGCGCGTTCGGATCGCCTTTGCTCGCGTTGACGAACTGGGCAAGACCGATCGCGCCGCCGGCGCCGCCCTTGTTCTCGTACTGGATGTTCCTTACCGCGCCGGCGGCCTGCATCGCGGCGCCGAGGTTGCGCCCAGTCTGGTCGAACCCGCCGCCCGGGCCCGCCGGAACCATGATCTTCATCTGGTCGATGGCGAGCGCGGGCGCTGCGGCGAGGGCTGCGGCAAGCACGAGTGCGGCGGGCCATGCACGGTGCGGTTTCATCGGGACGGCCTCCCAAACGAGCGTCCCTGGCCGTCGCGGACGAACCGCGCGCGCTGGACGCATCGCATAACGATACAGGGAACGGCGCCTGCGCGCGTGTGCGCGCGGCAAGCCGGTCGCCGTCCCCCCCGGAGCGCGCCGGCGGCGGTCCGGCCGGCGCCGCCGGTCACTTGCCGATGCAGAAGCGCGAGAAGATGACGCCCAGCAGATCGTCGGCGGTGAACGCGCCCGTGATCGACGCGAGCGCGTTCTGCGCCTCGCGCAACTCCTCGGCGTAGAGCTCGAGCGGGGGTCGGTCGAGCGCGAGGAGTTCCGCGGCGGCGCGAAGGCGCGCCGCCGCGGCGTGCAGCGCGGCAAGGTGCCGCTCGCGCGCGATGAACGCGTCCTCGCCCGCGCTGTCCACCCCAGCGATCGAGAGCACCTCGCCCTCCAGCAGGTCGACGCCCGCGCCGGTCAGCGCGGACAGCCAGACGTGGGCGCGCGCCCCCGTGCCCGCGCCACGGTCGGTGCGCGGCTCGCGCCCCGCCAGGTCCGCCTTGTTGTGGACGACGATGTGCGGCAGGCCCGCCGGCAACTCCGCGAGGATCGCGCGGTCCTCGTCGTGCAACCCGTCGCCCGACTCGCGTGCGTCGACCAGCACGAGGGCGAGATCGGCACGCTCGACCGCCGCCCAGGTGCGCGCGATGCCGAGCCGCTCGACCGTGTCGCCCGTCGCGCGGAGACCCGCGGTGTCGACGACCGTGAGCGGAATGCCGCCGATCTCGACCGCGCGCTCGACGGTGTCGCGCGTCGTTCCCGGAACCGCCGCGACGATCGCAACATCGTCGCGCGCGAGCCGGTTCATCAGGCTCGACTTGCCGACGTTGGGGCGGCCGACGAGCACCACCGCCAGTCCCGCGTTGAGCCGCGCGCCGGTCGCGGCGCGCGCGAGCAGCGCGTCGAGGCTCGCGCGCAGGCGCGCGAGGCGCCCCGACGCGTCCGACGCGCGCACGAACTCGATGTCCTCGTCGGGAAAGTCGAGCGTCGCCTCCGTGAACATCCGAAGTTCGGTGACGGCGTCGACGATCGCGCGCACCTCGCGCGAGAACTCGCCGGCGAGGCTTCGCGCGGCTGCGCGCGCGGCGGTCGCGCTCGCAGCGTCGATCAGGTCGGCGACGCTCTCCGCCTGGGCGAGATCGAGCTTGCCGTTGATGAACGCCCGCTTCGTGAACTCGCCCGGCTCGGCGAGCCGCGCGCCCAGCTCGAGGCAGCGCGCCAGCACGAGTCGCATCGCCGCCGGGCTGCCGTGACCCTGGAATTCGGCCACGGTCTCGCCGGTGGTGGACGCCGGCGCGGCGAACAGGATCGCGAGTCCCCGGTCGATCGGCTCGCCGAGCGTGCCGCGAAAGGTCGCGTAGGTCGCGACGCGCGGCTCGAGCGTCCGGCCGACGACACCCGACACGATCGCTTCGACGCGTCTTGCAGCGCCGGACACGCGCACGATGCCGATGCCGCCGCGGCCCGGCGGCGTGGCGATCGCGGCGATCGTGTCGGGGTCCCGATCCGTCGGTGCGGCCTTCACGGGGCTAGCTTATCGCGGCTCGCGCGCTCCGGATGCGCGAAGCCCTCCGCGAGGGAGGGCTTCGCCGGGCGACGGTCGAGGCGCGGTCAGCGCCGCTTCGCGAGCGCGAGCGCCTGCTCCTTCTCGAGCATCCGGTTGACCTGCCACTGCTGGGCGATCTGCAGGATGTTGTTCACGAGCCAGTAGAGCACCAGCCCGGACGGGAAGAACAGGAACAGCACCGAGAAGGCGATCGGCATGATCTGGAAGATCTTCGCCTGCACCGGATCGGTGATCGGCGTCGGCGAGAGCTTCACCTGCGCCCATGCGGTCACCGCGTAGATGACCGGCAGGATGTACCACGGGTCCGGTGCCGAGAGATCCTGGATCCAGCCGACCCAGGGCGCGTGGCGCAACTCGACGGCGGACAGCAGCACCCAGTACAGCGCGATGAACACGGGGATCTGCACGAGGATCGGCAGGCAGCCGCCCAGCGGGTTGATCTTCTCCTGCCGGTAAAGCTCCATCATCTTCATCTGGAGCTGCTGCTTATCGTTCGCGTACTGCTCCTGCAGCGCCTTCAGCTTCGGCGCGACGAGCTTCATCTTGCCCATCGAGCGCGCGGCGGCGGCGTTCAGCGGATAGAACGCGCCCTTGATCATGATGGTCATCACGACGATCGCCCAGCCCCAGTTGCCGATGTGGCCGTGCAGCCACTTGAGCAGCCAGAACAGCGGCGCCGCAATCACGGTGAAGATGCCGTAGTCGACCGACAGGTCGAGGCCGGCCGCGACCTTCTTCAGCAAGTCCTGGTCCTGCGGACCGACGAACAGCGGCACCGTGACCTGCGCGGTCGCGCCGGGCGCCGCCGCGGCGAGCGGCACGATCACGCCCGCAGCGTACAGGCCGCCGTCGAGCTTGCGCGTGTAGAACTCGCGGGGCAGCTTCCTGTCGTCGGAAGGCAGCCACGCCGCGACGAAGTAGTGCTCGAGCATCCCGACCCAGCCGTTGTCGGCGGTCCTCGCATACGGCGACTTGCGGTTCGGGTCGGCGGCGAGCTTGTCGATCTCCGAGGGCTCGACCTTCTTGAAGTGGTCGGTCGCGTTGTAGACGACCGGACCGACGTAGGCCGCCGGCGCCATCGAGTTCTGCGGCACCGCGTACTTGGTGTCGCGCGTGAGCTGGAAATAGGCGTACGGCGCGGCCGCCGGCGCGCCCGCGTGGGAGACGTCGAACGTCGCGTCGATCAGGTAGCTGTCGCGATGGAACGTGAGCGTCTGGAGGATCCTGTCGCCGTTGGCGGCGCTCGCCGCGAGCTTCACCTCGAGCTTGTCGGCGCCCGGCGCCAGCTCTCGCGGCCCCGGAAGCACCTCGTAGGGCGTGCGGTGGTTCGGCATTCCCTCGCCCAGGAGGCCGGCCTGCGCGACGAAGGTCCGCTCGCCGTTGCGCTGCAGCGCAAGGTACGGCTTCGACTTGTCGAATGCGTCACGGTGCTGCGCGAGCGCGACCTGCACGATCACGCCGCCCAGCGGATCGATCTCGGCCGTGTACAGGTCGGTCTTGACGACCACCAGCCGTGCCGCGGCGGCGGCCGTCGCCGGCCCGGGAATCGCGGGAGGCGCGCCCGCGGGCGCCGAACCCGGAATCGCCTGCGCGCCCTGCGGCATCGTCGGCGTCGGGATGTCCGCCGGCTTGTCCGGGACGCTCGCGGACTTCGCCGGCAGCGGCGGCGGCGGATTCACCTCGCGGTTCCACGCGTCCCACAGCATCAGGAGCGAGAACGAGAAGATGACGAACAGGATCAGGCGTTGCGTATCCATCGTTTCCTTGCGCGTCCCCGGCGTCGGTGCGGGGTGGCCGCCGGGATCATCAGGGAACCGGGTCGTAGCCGCCGGGGTGATAGGGGTGGCAGCGACAGATCCGTTTGGTCGCGAGCCAGCTGCCTTTCGCGGCGCCGTGGCGCTCGATCGCTTCGCGCGCGTAGTCCGAGCAACTCGGGAAGAACCGGCAGTTGTTGCCGAGCATCGGCCGCAACACGTACTGGTAGCCGCGGATTGCGGCAGTAAGGACTTGCTTCACCGTATCGGGCTCAGGCAGTGGGCGTCTCGCGGAGCCGGGCGATCAGTCGATCGGCTTCGTCCGTCGCGGCGCGTAATTCCGGTCCGGTTGCCGGGCGCTTGAGTCGCACGATCATGTCCCACGACTCGATCCCAGGGCGAGCCCGCCGAAGGATCTCGCGCACCTTGCGCTTGAAGCGATTGCGATCCACGGCCCGGGGCAGCGCCTTGCGGCCGACCACCAGGCCGACCCGGCCCGGCGCGCGGCCGGCGGTCACGACCACGAGTTCGATCCATCGGCCATGATGGCGGCGCCCGGCGCGAAACAGCGCTTCGAACGACCCGACGCCGGTCAGCCGGTAGCGTCGCTCGCCCTTCGGCGGACGGCTGCGGAGGTCGGCGCGAACGGTCAGGCGGAAAGCCGGACGCGGCCCTTGGCGCGACGCGCCGAGAGCACCTTTCGCCCGCCAACGGTCTTCATGCGGGCCCGAAAGCCGTGGTTCCGCGCGCGGCGGATCTTCGAGGGTTGGAAGGTGCGCTTCATGGCAGGTCCGAGCCGGTATGGGAAAAAGCCTTGTATTAGAACGCGTTGATGCCATTTCTGTCAAGGAATGCGCTCCGGGGGGATGGACCGGGGGCATGACGCGAGCATTCACTATCACGCAATCGCCGCAGGGGCCGGCGAGCGCCGGATACGCCGCGCGGCGCCCGGAAGCTGCTGTGGATAACTGCCTCGTCGGCCGCTAGAATGTGCATAACCACGGGCGCCCCGCCCGAGGTCGATGCTTCCGGCGGGGCGCCCGTCCGTTTTGTCCGCAAGGCCGCCTCCGGGGAAGCCCAGGCACACAAGAACGGCCGGCGATCTCGCCCCCAGCACGATGTCAGCATCCACCCCGACGCCCGCCGCGTGGACGGCCTGCCTGTCCGTCTTCGAGAGGGAACTCACGCCCCAGCAGTTCGCGACCTGGATCCGGCCGCTCGCCGTCGAGCCCGGAGAGGGATCGCTCAGGCTCCGGGCACCCAACCGCTTCGTCCTGCAGTGGGTCAAGGACCGATTCGGCACGCGCATCGCGACGCTGGCGCGCGAGGCGGCCGGCGCGCCGCTCGCCATCGAGTACGCGCTGGCCGAGCCGGCTGGCGCGACAGCCGCGTCCATCGACGCCCCCGCTTCCCCGTTTCCCCCTCCGATCGACGACGAACGGGCACCGGAGGCCCCTGAAGCCGCGCCCCGCGAGCCCGCACGACCCGCCGCGTTCCTGCCGCGCCGGATCGAGCCCACAAGCCTCAACGGCACGTTCACGTTCGCGTCCTTCGTGACCGGCAAGGCCAACCAACTCGCCCGCGCGGCGGGGCTGCAGGTCGCCGAGCACCCGACTTCCTACAACCCGCTGTTCGTCTACGGTGGCGTGGGCCTCGGCAAGACGCACCTGATCCAGGCGATCGGCCACGACATCCTGAAGCGCGAGCCGTCGGCAAAGATCCGCTACATCCACGCGGAGACCTATGTGTCCGACGTCGTCCGCGCCTACCAGCACAAGGCGTTCGACGAGTTCAAGCGCTACTACCGCTCGCTCGACCTGCTCCTGATCGACGATATCCAGTTCTTCGGCGGCAAGAGCCGCACGCAGGAGGAATTCTTCTACCTGTTCAACACGCTGATCGAGGGCCACAAGCAGGTGGTCATCACCTGCGACACCTACCCGAAGGAGATCGCCGGCATCGAGGAGCGCCTGATCTCCCGTTTCGGCTGGGGCCTCACGGTGGCGCTCGAGCCGCCCGAGCTCGAGATGCGCGTGGCGATCCTGCTCGCCAAGGCGCAGCAGTCGCGCGTGCGGCTGGACGAGCAGGTGGCGTTCTTCGTCGCCAAGCACATCCGCAGCAACGTCCGCGAGCTCGAGGGCGCGCTCAAGCGCATCGTCGCCTACGCCAACTTCCACGCGCAGGAGATCACCCTCACCGTCGCCAAGGAGGCGCTGCGCGACCTGCTGGCGGTCCAGAACCGCCAGATCTCGGTCGAGAACATCCAGAAGACCGTGGCCGACTACTACAAGATCCGGCCCTCGGAGATGCATTCGAAGAAGCGATCGCGCGCGATCGCCCGGCCGCGCCAGGTGGCGATGGCGCTCGCCAAGGAGCTGACGCAGCTCTCGCTGCCCGAGATCGGCAGCAACTTCGGCGGCCGCGACCACACGACGGTGCTGCACGCGTGCCGGCAGATCGCCAAGCTGCGGGAGACCCTTCCCGACCTCAACCACGACGTCAATTTCCTGCTCCAGGTGCTTCGCAGCTGATCCGGCGCCGAGGCTGGGACGGCACGATAGTTTTGGGGGCGCCGGGCCGCTGGAAGGCAGGGGGGTTTTGGCTTATAATTTGTGGATTAAATGGCATTTTCTCAGGTTTGCCGGACCGTCCCCAAAAGATCCACCGACGATCCCGCGCTTCTCCGACCCGGGATACCGTCGCCAACCTGCTGACCCGTCGAAGAAAAGCGGCCTTTTCCCGGTGCGGGGACGTCTCCTATTAACCAGTCTTGGTCTTTGACAATGCAACTCAAACAGATCGCACGCGACGCGCTGCTGAAGCCCCTTCAGGCCGTATCGGGCATCGTCGAGCGCCGCCACACGCTGCCGATCCTCGCGAACGTGCTGATCCAGCCGAAGGACGGCGCGCTGGAACTCACGGCGACCGATCTCGAGATGCAGATCACGGCGCTCGCCGAGTGCCAGGCGAAGAACGGTGCGCCGACCACGGTGTCGGCGCGCAAGCTCCAGGACCTGCTGCGCGCGCTTCCCGACGACGCCGCGCTCAACGTCGAGGTGACGGGAAACCGGATGACGGTGAAGGCCGGCCGTTCACGCTTCAACCTGCAGACGCTTGCCGCCGGCGACTACCCGCGCATCAGCCTGGGCCAGGAGAAGCTGCAGTCGCTGTCGCTGCCGCAGAAGGACCTGAGGGCGCTGTTCCGGCTGGTCGAGTTCGCGATGGCGCAGCAGGACATCCGCTACTACCTCAACGGGATGCTGCTGGTCATCGACCGCGGGTCGCTGCAGGCCGTCGCGACCGACGGTCATCGGCTGTCGTGGGCGAGCCTGGCGGTCGACGGTGACTACACGCGGCAGGACGTGATCCTGCCTCGCAAGACGGTCCTCGAACTCGGGAAGCTCCTCACCGACGGCGACGATCCGGTGTCGATCGACATCCTCGCGAACCAGGTGCGCTTCCGGTTCGCGAACGTGGAACTGGTCTCGAAGGTCGTCGACGGCAAGTTCCCCGACTACAACCGCGTCATTCCGGTCGGGCATACCAAGTCGGTCACGCTGGACCGCAACGTCCTTCTCTCGGCGCTTCAGCGCGCGGCGATCCTGTCGAACGAGAAGTTCCGCGGCGTGCGCCTGGTGCTGGCCGCGGACCAGCTGCGGATCATCTGCTCGAACAGCGAGCAGGAGGAAGCCGAAGAGGAGCTCGAGGTCGACTACAAGGGCGAGGGGCTCGACATCGGCTTCAACATCACCTACCTGCTCGGCGTGCTTCAGAACATCGACAGCGCCGAGGTCGCCATCGCGTTCGGCGACGCGAACTCGAGCGCGCTCGTCACGATGCCCGGCCGCGACGACTTCAAGTACGTCGTGATGCCGATGCGCATCTGATCGCGCGAACGTGAATCTCCGCGCGGTCGCACCACGGCTTCCGCAAGGGAAGTCGTGCCCGCCCCCAATGGACCGGCGCGATCGGCGCAAGCCGGCGCACCCGCCAACGATTCGAGCGAAAGTCCACGCATGACCCCTGCAATGCCGAAGCCGCAACCCGTACCCGCCGACTACGATTCGTCGAGCATCAAGGTGCTGAAGGGCCTCGACGCCGTCCGCAAGCGCCCGGGCATGTACATCGGCGACACGTCCGACGGCACGGGCCTGCACCACATGGTGTTCGAGGTGCTCGACAACGCGATCGACGAGGCGCTCGCGGGCTTCTGCGACGAGATCAAGGTCGTCATCCACGCCGACAACTCGGTGTCGGTCATCGACAACGGCCGCGGCATTCCCACGGACGTGAAGGACGACGACGACGAGCGTCGCTCGGCCGCCGAGATCGTGATGACCGAGCTTCACGCGGGCGGGAAATTCGACCAGAACAGCTACAAGGTGTCCGGCGGCCTGCACGGCGTGGGCGTCTCGGTGGTCAACGCGCTGTCCGACTGGCTGCGCCTGCGCATCTGGCGCGGCGGGCGGATCCATCAGATGGAGTTCCGGCGCGGCGTGGCGGTCGCTCCGCTGGCGGTCACCGGCAGCACCGACCGCCGCGGCACCGAGGTGCACTTCATGGCGTCGGTCGAGACGTTCAGCCGCATCGAGTTCCACTACGAGATTCTCGCCAAGCGCATTCGCGAGCTTTCGTTCCTGAACAACGGCGTGAAGATCGAGCTCGTCGACCAGCGGGACGGCAAGAGCGAGAACTTCGCCTACGGCGGAGGAATCAAGGGCTTCGTCGAGTACATGAACCGCGCGAAGCAGGTGCTGCATCCGCGCATCTTCCACGCGGTCGCCGAGAAGGACGGGACGACCGTCGAGGTCGCGATGCAGTGGAACGACAGCTACGCGGAGAACGTGCTGTGCTTCACCAACAACATCCCGCAGCGCGATGGCGGGACGCACCTGACCGGCCTGCGCCAGGCGATGACGCGCACGCTCAACAGCTACATCGAGAAGGAGGAGGTCGCGAAGAAGGCGAAGGTCGAGACCGCCGGCGACGACATGCGCGAGGGCCTCACGTGCGTGCTGTCGGTCAAGGTGCCGGAGCCCAAGTTCTCGAGCCAGACGAAGGACAAGCTGGTGAGCTCCGAGGTCCAGCCGATCGTCCAGGAGATCGTCGGCGCCAAGCTTGCGGAGTTCCTGCTCGAGTACCCCGGCGACGCGAAGATCATCTGTTCGAAGATCGTCGACGCCGCTCGGGCGCGGGAGGCCGCGCGCAAGGCGCGCGAGCTCACGCGCCGCAAGGGCGTGCTCGATGGCATGGGGCTGCCGGGGAAGCTGGCCGACTGCCAGGAGCGCGATCCTTCGCTGTGCGAGATCTACCTGGTGGAGGGCGATTCCGCCGGCGGCTCGGCCAAGCAGGGCCGCGACCGCAAGTTCCAGGCGATCCTGCCGCTGCGCGGCAAGATCCTGAACGTCGAGCGCGCGCGCCAGGAGAAGGTGCTGGGCTCGCAGGAGATCGTGACGCTGATCACCGCGCTCGGCGCGGGGTTCGGGCGCCCGTCCGAGAGCAAGGAGGACAAGGACGCGTTCAACGTCGACAAGCTGCGTTACCACCGCATCATCATCATGACCGACGCCGACGTCGACGGCTCGCATATCCGCACGCTGCTGCTGACGTTCTTCTACCGGCAGATGCCGGAGCTGATGGAGCGCGGCCACATCTACATCGCCCAGCCGCCGCTGTACAAGGTCAAGCTCGGCAAGTCCGAGGTGTACCTCAAGGACGAGCACGAGCTCAAGCAGCACTTGCTGAAGGTCGCGCTCAACGGCGCGCTGCTCACGCCGGGCGCCGGCAAGCCCGCGCTCACGCCGCAGCAGTTCGAGGCGATCGCGCGCCAGACCATCCTGGCCGAGGCGGTGGTCGAGCGGCTGGCGCGGGTCATCGACAGCGGCGCGCTGTACGCGATGCTTGCGGGGGTGCGTGTCGACCTCGGCACCGAGATCGCGGCGCAGCGCAGCGCGCAGCTGCTGCAGGAGGCGCTGGGCGACCAGGACGTGCGCGTGGAGGCACGCTACGACCCCGCGCTGGAAGCGCGACGGCTCGTGATCGTGCGCACCCACCACGGCACGCCGCACACCACGGCGATCGACGCCGATTTCCTCGTGAGCGGCGACGGCGCGCAGATCAGGTCCGCGGCCGAGGTGCTCGAGGGCCTGATCCAGCCGGGCGCGCTCATCAGGCGCGGCGACAAGGAGCGAAGCGTGCGCTCGTTCAAGGAGGCGCTCGACTGGCTGCTCGCCGAGGCGCGCAACAGCGTGGGCATCCAGCGCTACAAGGGGCTGGGAGAGATGAACCCGCAGCAGCTGTGGGAGACGACGATGGACCCGTCGGTGCGGCGCCTGCTGAAGGTGCAGATCGAGGACGCCGTCACGTCGGAGGACATCTTCACCAAGCTGATGGGCGAGGACGTCGAGCCGCGCCGCGCGTTCATCGAGTCGAACGCGCTCGGCGTGCGAAACCTGGACGTATGAGCGGCGCTGCGGCCCGGCGGGAGATCCCCGCCTGATCGCGGGCGCCGCACCCGCGCGCGAGCAATCGATGGCCGGTCGCGGCCCCGACTTCCTCTGCATCGGGATGGAGAAGGCCGGCACCGGCTGGCTCCACGATCAGTGCTCGCATGCGGCGGGCGCGTGGATGACGCCGATCAAGGAGCTCAATTACTTCTGCGGCGATCCGTTCACGGCATTCAACCTGCACCGTGTCGAGGAGCTGAAACGGCGAGCGGACCTCTCGCCCCGCGATCGGGCGTTCGTTCGCGCGTTCGAGGGCGGGCGCGGCCGCGGCGCGGATGCCGCGTGGTACCGCGCGTTGTTCGCGATGAAGGACGGGCTCGTGTCCGGCGATGTCTCGCCCAACTACGCGATGGCGGGCGCGCGGGAGATCGAGGCGGCGGTCCGCGAATGTCCCGGGGCGCGCTACGTGCTGCTGCTGAGGCATCCGGTGCGACGGCTGTGGAGCGCGCTGTGCATGCGCGTGCGAAAGGGCCAGGCGACGCAGGCGGAGCTGCTGGACGCGTCGCGCGTGGCCGCGCTCGCCGCGCAACCCGAGCACGCCGAGCGCTCGTACCCGACGCGGATCTGGGCGAAGTGGTCGGCGGCCGTGCCGCCGGGCGCGGCCGGCTACTGGTTCCTCGAGGACATCGCTGACGATCCGGTGCGCGTGCGCGACGAGATCCTCGCGTTCGTCGGCCTTCGCGGCGCCGCCGTCTCGATTGCGCCGGACTACAACCGCAAGAGGAACGCCTGGAAGCTGGCGATGCCGCCCGGTGTCGAGCGTCGGCTCATGGACATCTTCGGCGACGAGATCGCGGCCTGCGCCGAGCGGTTCGGCGGACGCGCGCTCGAATGGCGCCCGGGGCTCGGCAGCGACACCGCCGCGGGCGCGGGCTGACCTCCCGTCAGGCGGCCGGCCTGGGCGCGTCGTGGCGCGTGCGCGCGAAGTCGGCGAACTCGCGGTCAAGGACGAGATCGCCCTTCGACAGGTGAACGGGCAGCGCCTGCGCGGAGATCAGGTAGCCCGACCTGTAGTAGCTGCGCAGTCCGGCATCGCCCGCGGTCGCGTAGATGTCCCACCAGACCCGCTTGAACCCGCGGAAATTGAAGTTCGCCGCCTCGTCGTCGCGGAGCGCGCGCCTCTCGGCGGCCACCTGCCGCAGCGACGGGTTCCATCGCATGCGCGAGGTGACCTTCTGCACGAAGCTGTCCTCGCCGTCGATCATGTAGTGATGGACGAGCGCGCGCGAGGTGCTGCGCCACCGCTCGGGCGGAATCGAGACGCAGTAATGGGGGTCGTCGACCTCGTGCGCGCGCGCCCACGCGCCGCGGTAGATCGACTTGCCCCGCCGGTAGCTCGTGTGCAGCGGGCTGTCGGGGCCGGCGGAGCGGTAGGTCCGCCGGCAATACACCGGACCCTCGTCCGGATCCAGCGCCGTCGGCAGGAACAGCTTCTGCTGGGCATTGAATCCGAGCACGTCGGGCGGCAGGCGCGCGAGCGTGCCGCGAAGGTCGCCGCCCGGGTGCCACCAGAACTCGTCGGTGTCGGAGACGGCGACCCATCCGACCGGCCCGTGCAGGCTCTCGATCCTGAGGATGAGTTGGCGGAG
The DNA here is from genome assembly GCA_905339295.1 of Burkholderiales bacterium. Classification (GTDB taxonomy): domain Bacteria; phylum Pseudomonadota; class Gammaproteobacteria; order Burkholderiales; family Casimicrobiaceae; genus VBCG01. Next base: position 80,025 of record CAJPFI010000017.1, on the reverse strand, counting down.
CGCCGCGAAACGCTCCTTCGGAGCGGGAATTCGCATCGAGGTCGCGGCGTCGCCCAGGTCGCGGATGACGTCCGGTGTCGCGTCGTCGCTCTCGTTGTCGGCGATCGCGACATGGTCGAATCCCCATGCGAGGTGGTGGGCGATGTTGAGGCGGAGCAACTCGGCCTCGTTGCGCGTCACGATGAAAAGGACGTTCATGGTCAGCGTGCGCAGACGCGGGCGGGGCCCGTCTGCGGGCCAGGAGGAAGCTGCGCCGATTCGGACACACGCGCCGGCGGCGGGGAAGGCGGCGCGCCGCAGGGCGTCATTCTAGCCAAAGTCCGGCACGGGCAGCGCGGGCCGAGCGCAGGGCGCGCAGTCAGCCTGCCGGTCGTTGCGCCCGGCGGCGAGCGCGCAGTCCTGCCAGCCCGTGGAACAGTCCCAGCGCCGCCGCGACGATCAGCATGATGCACACCGAGAACGCGGCCGCCTGGTTCTGGTTGCCGGAGTCGTCGAGCAGCAGCACCGAGACCGCGGCGAGCTGCGTTGCCGGCGTCACCAGGAAGATGACCGCCGACAGCGTGACCATGCTGCGCACGAAGTAGAACACCGCGATGCTGGCGATCGAAGGCGCCACGATCGGCAGGATCACCGAGCGCAGCGTCCGCAGCATGCCCGCGCCGAGACAGGTCGAGGTCTCGTCGAACACGCGGCTCACCTGACCGACGCTCGTGCTCGCGATCAGGTAGCCCTGCGCGTGGTAGTGATAGACGTTGCAGATCGCCAGGATCGCGAGCGTGCCGTACAGGAACTCGAGCGGATTGGCCGGATCGTTGAACACGAGGATGTAGCCGAGCCCCAGAACCATGCCCGGCACGGCCGCCGGCAGGACGGACATGAAGTAGAGCGCCTGGGCGTGCAGCGGCTTCAGCCAGCGCGACACGCAGGCCGCCGACACGGTCGCGACGACGCCGACGACCGCGGCCATCAGCGACACGACGACGCTGGTCCACAGCGGCGCGATGCCGTTCTGCACCTCGAAGCGGTAGTGGCGGAACGAAAGGTGCATGTTGTAGGGCCACAGCGTGACGAAGCTCGCGACGAACACGATCGCGACGATCGACGCGATGGCCAGGCAAACGACCGCCGCGTACGCGAGCGCGACCCTGTCGCGCCGCGCATTGCGGCCGATCGAGAGCGGCTGCGAGCCGTCGGTGATCGACGCCTGGTTGCCGCGCATGATCATTCGCTCGACGATCACCGCGATCGCCGCCGGTACGAGCAGGACGACGCCGATCACCGCGCCGAGCTCCATTCGCCCCTGCCCGGACACCTGATTGTAGATCTCGGTCGCGAGCACCGTGTAGTCGGCGCCGATCACCATCGGGTTGCCGAAGTCGGTGATGACGATCGTGAAGACGACGAAGATCGCCGACAGGATCCCGAATCGCGTCGACGGCAGCGTGATCGTGCGGAAGATCCGCGCGGAGCCGGCGCCGAGCATCCTCGCCGACTCGTAGAGGCGCGCGTCGCCGACCGCCAGCGCCGCCGACAGGATAAGGAACGCGTGCGGGAAGCTGTAGAGGACGTCGGCGATGACGATGCCCCAGAACCCGTAGATGTCGATATCGAGGTCGAACGTCCGGTTCACGATGCCGTTGCGGCCGAACAGGAACAGGATGCCGAGCGCCTGCACGAGCGACGGCGCGTACAGCGGCAGCAGGGCGATGGCGCCGCAGGTCCGCTTGAACGGCATGGCGGTGCGCTTGAGCGCGTAGGCGAACAGGTACGCCATCACGACGGTGATCGCCGTCGTCGTCAGCGAGACGGCGAAGCTGTTCGCGACGATGCGCGAGAACTTCGGGCTCGCGAACTCGCGCGCGTAGTTCGCGAGCCCGATGTCGCCCTCCGGGGTGATGAACGACGTCCGCAGGATCGCGAACAGCGGCAGCGCGACGAACAGCAGGAGCGGCACGACCACCGCGGCGGCCAGCCCCCAGACGGCGAGCCGGTCGGTGTCGAACCCGCGGGCCGGCGCCGGCGAAGGCCGGGCCGGGACGGTAGCGGTCATGGCAGCCCGTCGTCGAGCCGCACGAGCGCGCGCGCCGGGATGCGGACGGCGATCTCGGCGCCCGGCGCGAGGTCGTCGCGCCTGCCCTGCACCTCGAGCGTCAGGTCCTGCCCGTCGACGCTGAGCGTGACGCGCGTGATGCTTCCGAGGAACACGCTGCGCGAGACGCGGCCGGTTCGCCGCTCGTGCGGGGCTTCGCTTCCGGCGCAGAGCTCGACGTGCTCGGGCCGGATGCCGGCGAGCGCATGGCCGTGGACGTCGCGGACGAGGTTCATGCGTCCCAGAAAGCCGGCGACGAACCGGTTCGCCGGGCGTTCGTAGAGCTCCACCGGGCGGCCGATCTGCTCGATCCTGCCGCGGTCCATCACGACGATGCGGTCGGCGACCTCCATCGCCTCGTGCTGGTCGTGCGTGACCATGATCGTCGTGATCCGCAGCCGCGACTGCAGGTCCTTGATCTCGGCGCGCAGGTCCTCGCGCACCTTGGCGTCGAGGGCCGAGAGCGGCTCGTCGAGCAGGAGCACGGCGGGCCTGGGCGCGAGCGCGCGGGCGAGCGCCACGCGCTGCTGCTGGCCGCCGGAAAGCTGGTGCGGGAACTTCGCGGCCTGATCGGAGAGGTTCACGAGCGCCAGCATCGAGATGACGCGGCCCGGGATGTCCTCGCGGCGCCACTTTCGGCACTCGAGCCCGTACGCGATGTTGCGCGCCACGGTCATGTTCGGAAACAGCGAATAGGACTGGAAGACGATCCCGAAGTTGCGCTCGCGCGCCGGGATGTCGGTGAGATCGCGGCCGGCGAACCGTATCTCCGCGGCGTCGGGCGTCTCCAGTCCGGCGATGATCCGCAGGAGCGTCGTCTTGCCGCAGCCGGAGGGGCCGAGGAAGCAGACGAACTCGCCCTCCTCGATGTCGAGGCTCACGCCGGCGAGCGCCTTGACGCCGTCGAACGACTTCGTGATGCCGCGAAGCGACAGGTACATCGTTCAGCCCCGCGGAAGTCGCCGCGTCAGGCGCCGCGGCGACGCCCAGGCGCGCTTGCCCGGGAAGCCCGGCGGACGCGGGGGCGCCCGCCGGCCCGCTCGATCAGCGCTCGATCTTCTGCTTCCACTCGGCAACGATGCGGTCCTTGTTCTTCGCCGACGCCTCGAAATCCATCTGTTTGAACAGGACCGTCGACACGTCCGCGGGCAGTCCGGCCTTCAGCACCGCCTCGGTCGGCTTCGCGCCGGGCACCGAGGACATCTCGGAGCGTTCGCCGTAGAGCTTCGCCGCGTCGAGCGTGAGCAGCCAGTCGAGGAACTGCTTCGCGTCCGCCTTGTTCCTCGACGACTTCATCAGCATGCTCACCTCGATCTCGTAGCCCGCGCCCTCGGAAGGGATCACGAGCTTGATCGGGTAGCCCTCCATGATCTGCTTGACCCCGGAGAACGCGAACGAGAGGCCGATCGCGTACTCGCCGGTGGCGGCCATCTTGCACGGGCGCGAGCCCGACTTGATGTACTGCGCCATGTTCCGGTCGAGGTCCTTCAGGAACTGCCAGCCCTTCTCCTCGCCCTTCATCTGCAGCAGGCTCACGATCTGCAGGTAGCCCGTGCCCGAGCTCGCCGCGTTGGGCATGACGATCTGGCCCTTGTACACCGGATTGAGAAGGTCCTGCCACGACGTCGGCATCGGCAGGTTGCGCTTCCTGAGCTCCTCGGTGTTGACGCAGAAGCCGGCGAAGTACCCGGTCGTCGCGAACCAGCGGTTCGCGGGATCCTTGAACGCCGACTTGACCGAATCGATGCCGGCCGGCCTGTAGGGCTCGGCCATCTCGAGGAGGCGCGGATCGTTCAGCTGGGTCAGCGCGGTGCCCCAGACGACGTCGTGCCGCGGATTGGCCTTCTCCGCGAGGATCCTCGCCACCAGGTCCCCGGTCGACAGCCGAAGCAGGTTGACCTTGATGTCGGGCTTCGCCTTGGCGAACGAGGCGAGGTAGACGCGCGCGTCGTCTTCCTCGAGCGCCGTGTACACCGTGATCTCGCCCGCGCGGGCGGCGGTGCAGGACAGCAGCAACGCAACCGCGCACAAGAGCCTCCATCCCGCGTTCCGTTTCGTCATGACCGTGTGCTCCTCGAGTTGCCGGAAACCCGCGGATCGGCTGACGCGCGGGCGTATCCGAGGCGGGGGAAACCGCGGCCTCGCGCGGCGACGATAACACGCGGAAATGGGGATCACAATGCCGGATGTGGTACTCCCCAACACGCCGCGGCGGCAGTCCGAGCGGGGAGGGGGCCGGCGGACGTTGTAACCCCCACATCCGTCGGAGGTTCCGCGCTAGCGCGGCGCGAGCCTGACCGCGACGCCGGCGCCCTTCAGCGCGGCGCCGAGCCGGCGCGGCGGCGCGACCTCGGTGATCAGGTCGTCGAGATCGGCGAGCGCGGCGATGCGCTCGAACTGGACCACGTCGAACTTGGAGCTGTCGACGAGCAGGATCGACCGGTCGGCGCGCTCCAGCATCGTGCGCTTGACTGCGCAGGCGGACGAATCGGCGTCGGTCAGGCCGTTGGCCGTCACGCCCCCCGCGCCGACGAAGGCCTTGTTGGCCTGGAAGCGGCGCAGGAACGCCGCGGTCTCGGTGCCGAAGACGCCGGCCTCGCGCGGGACGTAGTCGCCCGGGCACAGGATGACGCGGCATCGCTCGCCGGCGCCCAGCGCGGTCGCGACCGGCAGGCAGTTCGTCACGACCGTCAGGTGCAGGTTGCGCACCGCGAGCGCGGAGGCGAACAGGCTCGTCGTCGAGCCGGCGTCGATCATCAGCGCATCGCCGGGCTCGACCAGCAGCGCCGCTGCGGCCGCGATCCGCTGGCGCTCCGGGGCGTGGACGAGGCCGCGCAGCCCGATGCCGGGCTCGTCGATGAGCGACTGGCTCGCGCCGCCGCCGTAGGTGCGCTGCAGCGCACCGCTCTCCGCGAGCTCGTCGAGGTCGCGGCGCGCGGTCTCGGTCGTGACCCCGAACGTCGTCGCGAGCGTGGCGATGCGCACGATGCCGTCCCGGCGCAGCATCGCGAGGATCTGGGCGTGACGCTCCCGCTGCGGGAGGCGGGCGTGCGGGGGAGCCGCGGGTTTCGACATGGCGTGGGGTGACGGACCGGGGCGCCCATCATAGCGGCAGCGGCCGCCGCGACGTCACGCGAGCAGGCGCGGCGACAGCATGCCGGCGTCGTCGGCGAGGTCGAGGAACGTGTACCGGTCGCGCAGGAAGCGCGCGTGGCGCACGGCGCCCGCCCAGGTCACGGCGTCGACGCCGAGGTCGGCCGGGGTGACCGGGCCGCCGGCGCGCCGCATCACCGACGCGAGTCGATCCGCGGGCAGCCGGACCGCCTCCGCGCCGCGGCGCATCGCCTCCCACGTGGACGCCGCCCGCTCGGACAGCGCGGCCGCGCCCGCGGCGTCGAGCCGCTTCGGCGCGAAATCCCGCCAGCACGCGGCACCGACTTCGCGGCCGAAGTGATCCTCGAGAGCGCGCGCGTCGACGGTCGATGCGCGGAACACCGGCGCCGGCGCGTCGAGCATCGTCTCCTGGATCCTCGCCATCGTCATCGTGGCCACCGCGACCTGCTCGCCGTGCAGGTTCGCGGGGCCGCCCGCCGGCGCGCGCATGTCGAGGTAATGGCTGATCAGGTGCTCGCCCTGGCTCGCCGGATGGCTGCCGCCGCACAGCGTCATGCCGAGTCCCGACAGCACCAGCGTGCGCGCGAGCGCGCGCATCGCGTCGAGGTCGCGGTCGAGGAGCGCCTCGGGCGCATCGAGCAGCGCGGGCTCGTCGTCCTCGAGCAGCGCGAACGGCGCGGTGCGGTAGCCGGTGCCGAGCAGGTGGTGCGACAGCAGCCAGTCGACCTGCGCCGTCGGGCGACACAGCGAGTCGCCCAGTCCGGCCCGGATCATGCGCGGCGGCGACGCGGCAAGCACCGCGAGATCGACGAACACGCCGCGCGCGAGCGTGGCCGGCAGCGTCTTCTTGTGGCCGTCGACGGTGATCGCGGCGTTGGCCGACGTGTACCCGTTCATCGACGGCGCGGTCGCGAACACCGCGTACGGCTTGCCGTCGCGCGCCGCGGCGTACTTGGCCAGGTCGTTGATCGTGCCCGAGCCGACCGCGATCAGCGCGTCGGCATGCGCGCTCCGGGTGCGCACCGCCTCGACGGTCGCCAGGTCGGCGTGCGGATCGCGCGGCAGCACGACCGGGTCGACCCGCGCGAGCGGCGCGAGCACGCGCTCGATGCGCGCGCCGAGCACCTCGTGGGTGACCGCGTCGCTCACCACGGCGAGGCGGGGACCGAGGGCGAGCGAGGCGACGAGATCGGCCTCCTGTCCGCGCAGGCTGCGCTCGATCGCGATCGCCGCGATCTCGACGCCGGAGGTGCGGCCGCTGTCCGGATCGACCCACTCGCCGGCGAGCAGCGCGGCGATCGGATCGCGCCGGCCCGGGTCACGCGTCATCGCGGCCGTCGCGCGCGGGCCGCGGCGCGCGACGCGCGGATCGGCATCGCCGTTCATCCCGCCATCGCCGGCGCGCTGTCGCAGGCGTCGAGAACGGCCAGGATCTGGCCGCGCAGCGAGCCCTTCGTCGGCGAGAACGTCCCGTCGAACACCGCGGAGCCGATCGTGAATGCATCGGCACCGGCGGCCGCGAGCGCGTGGATCTGCTCGGTCGAATGGACGCTGCCCGCGACGATCAGGCGGCCGTCGCCGACGCCGCGCCTCGCCGCACGCACGAGCGCGAGCGGATCGGCCTCGGTGGCGCGGTACGCGAGCAGGTCGACGCCGCCGCAACCGCACTCGCGCGCGCGCCGCGCGTCGCGCTCGACCTCGCCCGGCGTGCCGTCCAGCCGGGTGGGATGGCCGGCCGGGCGGCCGGGAAACGGGAAATAGCCGGCGCAGGTGCCGAGCACGCGCCTCGCGGTGTCGAGGTCGGTGCCGCCCAGGATGCAGTCGACGCCCAGCGCGGCGCCGGCGGCGAGCGACGCGCTGACCGCCTCGGGTGTTGTACTTACCACTTCCAGGTAACAGACGCCCCGGCGTGCGCGGATGCGCTCGACGACGCGCTCGAGCGTTGCGCGCGGCACGCCGACATCCTTGAAACCGATGTGGCGGACGCCAAGATCGCTCACCGAATCAATGACATCTTCGGCGTCGTCGATCGTGCGATCCTGGCGGGTCAGCATGAAGATGAAGTCCACGGTCGTCTCCGGAGGCGCACGGCGGGCGCGAGCGGGCCCCACTGCCAGAATGTTGGCAGACTAACATGGAATTTGGCGAGTGCAATATCGCGGCCGGGATGCGCGCGCGGCCCGACGTCGAGATGCCCGGGGTGCCGGAGGGCCCGGCATCGACTCCCGGAGGTGTCTCGATGCCTCATCGGCCCCTGCCCCGGCCGCGCGCGCCAGCGTTGCGATCGCTTTCGCCACGGCCGCGGCATCGTGAACGCGCAGGCGGCGGTCGCGCATCCGAACGTCGGTTTCGGCCACCATCCCGCTTCCGCCGATCCGGGCGAGATCGCCGCGCGGGACGCGGGCGCCTGCGGCCGCGCGCTCGCGCGCACCGGAGCGAGCATTCCGGCATTCGGCGCGCCGGGAGCGGGGACGCTGCCGGCCTGTCGCTTCTTCACGGTCGCGTTCGCTCCGACGTGCTCGCACATCCGCACGGCGGTTGCGGCCGAATGCGCGTATCGGCGGTTCACGACGGCGACGAACCGGGCGGCCGAGGGCATCGCATTCTGCGCGCCGCAGCAGGGTGACATGCCGCCGACGCCCGCGGCGCGCGTGCCGGGACAGGCGCGTCCCGTCACCAGAGGCGGGTGAGCAGCGGCAGTTCGCGGCGGAAATCGAACTGCTCGGCCCAGGCGAAGCCGCGCTCGCGTTCCTGCGGCGTCGGGTCGTGTCGCAGCCGGTCGACGAGGTCGCGCGGCGTGTCGAACAGGATCCCGGCGTCCCCGACGTAGTCGGCGAGATCGGGCCGGACGTTCTGCATGCACGCCCCGACGCCCGACGCCATCGCCTCGATCAGCGCCATCGGCCAGCCGACCGTGGCCTTCTCGAGCGACGCGGTGTAGGCCAGCCACGCGTGCTTCTTGTACTCGGGCGGCATGTCCTCGGGGTCGACCGGCGGCACGAAGGTCACGCGTCCGCCGGTCTCGCGGTTGAGGTCCGCGAGGCGCTTGCTCTGGTAGCCGAGCGCGTAGAGGTTGAACTGCCGCTCGGGCACGAGCCGCGACAGCGCGACGAAATCGCCCATGTTCTTCTTCGGAATGACCGCGCCGACGTTCATCACGGCGCTTCCGTTGGGCCCGCGGTCGCGGAAGCGGTGGACGTCGATCACCGGATTGCACGCGAACACCCGGTCGGCGGGGAGCCCGGCGGCGACCAGCCGCTCGCGCATGAACGGAAAGCAGAGGACGCCGCGGAACAGCGCGGATTGCGCCGCGCGCTCGAAGAAGGTCGGTCCGCCCGGGTCCGCGCGCGCCGCGTCCTGGCGAGCCGTCCTGTCGCCCAGCACGTCGAACGAGTGCGCGCGAATCGTGAACGGAACGCCCAGCAGCTGCGCGATCTGCAGGAGGCTCGGGATCTGGATGAGGTAATGGCCGTGCAGGGCGGCGGGCCTGAGCCGCCTGAGGTACTCGATGACGTTGTGCTGGTTTTCCTGGTTGATGACGATGTGCGGGCGGCGCGTGCGATACGGATAGCTGCCCGCCTGGAAGGCCACCAGCTCGACGTCGTAATCCTGCGCGAGCGCGTCGACCTCGTTCTTGATGTAGGTCTCGGAGACCTGCGGATAGCTCGACACCAACACGACGATGCAGCGCTTCATCGACGGCCCTGTTCGCCGGCGGGGCGCGGTGCGTGCCCGGCGCACGCGCGCGACCGCGCCGAATCGTGCGCGCTCGTCACTTGCCGCGCGACGAGCGCTTCTTCGCCGTGTGGGGCCCGGGCGTCGCGCGCGGGCTCGCGGCCGCGGTGCGCGCCTTCGCGGTGCCGCGCGGCGTCTTCACGGCGGTCTTCGCCGTAGCGGTCCGCGGCACCCGCGCGGCAGGCGTGGCGGCGCCGGCCGACGGCGACCGGGCGGTGCGCTTGCGCGCCGGCGGCGACGGTTCGCGCGCGACCCCGCGCGCCTTCGCGGTGGCGCGCGCGGGCCTCGACGGCGATCGTCCCGCCTTCTCGTCGACGAGCGCGACCGCTTCGTCGAGCGTGATCGTGTCGGCGCGCTCGCGCTCGGGAATCGTGGCGTTGACATCGCCGTGCTTCACGTACGGGCCGTAGCGGCCGGCATAGACCTCGACCGGCTTGCCGTCCTTGGGATGCTTGCCCAGCACCCTGGTCGCCGCCGGCGCCGAACGGGCGCCGCGCGCGCCGGCGCGGCGCTCCTTCTTCTCGAACTCGAAGCCGACCGCGCCGTCGGGCTGGCGCACGAGGAACGCGGAGAACGGGCGGCGCGTGCGCGCGGACACGAACTGCAGGAGGTCGGACCTGCCGGTGGCGAGCAGCTTCTCCATCTGCGCCCGCTCGACGACGCGCTGCAGGATCGTGCGTCCCGAGCGGAAGTCGCAAGTCTTCTCCGGACCCACCGCGCGCTCGCACGCGTATGCGGCAGGCGTCTCGAACACGCGATTGCCGCACTTCGGGCACTTGCCGAGCGGGTCCTGGCCCGAGAAGTCCGGCACTTCGCCGTCGTCGTCGCCGTTGCGCGGCCCGAAGTCGAATTCGACCTCGTTCGCATCGTTCAGCCGGAGCTTCGCGCTGAACGGCCGCCCGAGCCGGCTGCGGAAGCCGTCGAGCGGGCCGATCTCGCGCTCGCGGAGCAGGCGGTCGGCCTCGTCCGGCTCGAGCTGCCGCCCGCCCATGATCTTCCAGAAGCCGAAATCGCATTCGACGCACTGGAACTTGCGGTACTTCTCGTGCACCTCGCCGCCGCACTTCGGGCACGGCGCGGCGAGCGTCGCGAAGTCGCCGGGGATCGTGTCGCTCTCGTAGTTCTTCGCCTGCGCGACGATGCGCTTCGTCATCGCGACGATCTCCTTCATGAACGCCGCACGCTTGAGCTTGCCGCGCTCCATCTGGGCGAGCTGGAACTCCCAGTCGGCGGTGAGCTCGGGGCTGAACAACTCGGGCACGCCGAGCCCGTGCAGCAGCGTCATCAGCGAGAACGCCTTGGCCGTCGGGATCAGCTCCCGGCCCTCGCGGTGGACGTAGCGCTCGCCGATCAGGCCCTCGATGATCTGCGCGCGCGTGGCCGGCGTGCCCAGGCCCTTCTCGCGCATCGCCTCGCGCAGCTCCTCGTCCTCGATCGACTTGCCGGCGCCCTCCATCGCCGAGAGCAGCGTGCCCTCGTTGTAGCGGGGCGGCGGGCGCGTCGTCTGCTTCTGGACGTCCACCTTCGCGGTCGCGACCTTCTCGTTCGGCTTGACCGGAACGAGCGACGCGTCCTCGCCTGCGGCTTCCTTCCCGTAGACCGCGAGCCAGCCCGGCTCGACCAGCACCTTGCCCTCGGTCTTGAACGGCTCGCCCTCGACGCGCGTGATGCGCGTGGTCACGAGGAACTCGGCCGCGGGATGGAACACCGCGAGGAAGCGCTTGACGACGAAGTCGTAGAGCCTCTGCTCGTGCTCGGAGAGGTGCTTCGGCGTGGCGAGCGTCGGGATGATCGCGAAGTGGTCGGAGATCTTCGCGTTGTCGAAGATGCGCTTGTTCGGCCGGACCCACTTCTCCTTCAGCACGCGGCGCGCGTGCGTGCCGTACGCGGCGGTCTCGCCGAGCATCTCGAGCGTCTTCCTCACGGTGCCGAGGTAGTCCTCGGGCAGCGCGCGCGCGTCGGTGCGCGGGTAGGTCAGCGCCTTGTGCTTCTCGTAGAGCGCCTGCGCGAGCGAGAGCGTCGTGCGCGCCGAGAAGCCGAAGCGGCCGTTCGCCTCGCGCTGCAGCGTGGTCAGGTCGTAGAGCAGCGGCGGGCTCTGCGTCGACGGCTTCGACTCCTCGCTCACCACGCCCGGCCTGCCGGCGCACCTCGCGGCGATCGCCTGCGCCTTCGCATCGTCCCAAAGGCGCTCGGCACGCGCGTCGGGATCGGCCTCCGGCCTGCGGAACGCCTCGTCGAACCAGCGGCCCGCGTACTCGCCGGCCGCCGCGCGGAACGTGCCGATGATCTCCCAGTAGTCGCGCGGCACGAAGGCGCGGATCCTCTCCTCGCGGTCGACCAGGATCGCGAGCGTGGGCGTCTGCACCCGGCCGACCGTGGTGAGCTGGAAGCCGCCCGCCTTCGAGTTGAACGCGGTCATCGCGCGCGTGCCGTTGATTCCCACGAGCCAGTCGGACTCGGAACGGCACTTCGCGGCGTCGGCGAGCGGCAGCATCGCGGCGTCGTCGCGCAGCGTCTCGAAGCCTTCGCGGATCGCCGCCGGGGTCATCGACTGCAGCCACAGCCGGCGGATCGGCTTGTCGGTCTTCGCGTACTGGATCAGATAGCGGAAGATGAGCTCGCCTTCGCGCCCCGCGTCGCAGGCGTTCACGATCGACCCCACGTCCTTGCGCTTGATCAGCCGCAGCAGCGTCTTGAGGCGGTCCTCGGACTTCTCGATCGGCTTCAGCGCGAACGCGGACGGGATCGCGGGCAGGTGCGCGAACGTCCATTTGCCGCGCTTGACCTCCTCGTCCTCCGGCATCCCGATCTCGAGCAGGTGGCCGACGGCCGCCGCCACGATGGAGTCGTCGCGCTCGAAATAGTCGCCCTGGCGCGTGTAGCCGCCGAGCGCGCGCGCGATGTCGGCGGCGACGGACGGTTTCTCGGCGATGACGAGTCGTTTGGCCATGTGGGCGTCGGCGAAGGAGGCCGGATACTACAGAAGGAGCTCGCGAACGGGCAAGGAAGCTTACCTGCGCGTGCGCTCGCGCGCATGCGCGCGCGAGGTCAGCGGCGGCGCTCCCAGCGGCCGCCTGGCAGCGACGAGACGCGGCCGTCGATCTCGAGATGCACGAGCGCCGCGGCGATCGCCTCGGCGGCGAGACCGGTGCGGCCGACCAGCCGGTCGAGGTCCACCGGCCCGTGCCCCATCGCGCCCAGCAGGCGGTCGCGCACGGGATCGCCGTCCGGAGTCCCGGCGGCGGCGCCCGCGTCGGCCGGGCCCCCGGACGCGAGTCCCAGTTCCGAGAGCACGTCCTGGGCGGTCTCGACGAGCTTCGCGCCGTCGCGGATCAGGCGGTGCGGGCCCTTGGACAGCGGCGAGTGGATCGAGCCCGGCACCGCGAACACGTCGCGCCCCTGTTCGGCCGCGAGGCGCGCGGTGATCAGCGAACCGGAGTGCGGCGCGGCCTCGACCACAAGCACCCCCTTCGCCAGTCCCGAGATGATCCGGTTGCGCTGCGGGAAGTGGGCCTTGAGCGGGGGCGTCCCGGGCGCGAACTGCGTGACGATGCATCCGCGCGCGGCGATCGCGTGGGCGAGGTCGCGCTGGCTCGCGGGGTAGATGCGGTCGGGGCCGGTGCCCATGACGGCGATCGTCGACGCCGCGGTGGCGAGCGCGCCGCGATGCGCGGCGGCGTCGATCCCCTGCGCGAGGCCCGAGACGACGGTGAGCCCCGCCTCGGCGAGTGTGCGCGCGAACGCGCAGGCGTCCTCGACGCCCTGCGGCGTCGCCTGCCGGCTGCCGACGATCGCGATCGCCGCGCGCGAGAGCAGGCCGGTGTTCCCGAGGGCGAAGAGCACCGGCGGCGGATCGGGCAACTCGAGGAGCGTGCGAGGGTAGGCCTCGTCGTCCCACGACAGCAGGCGGTGCGCCGGATCGGCGAGCCATGCGCGCGTGGCCGCGGCCCGTTCGGGATCGCGGTCGGCGAGCCGCGCGCCGGCGGCGGCGCCCGCCACGGCCGCAACGCTCGCGCGCGAGGCCGCGATCACCGCCTCGGGCGACCCGAAGGCCTTGAGCAGCGCGACCACGGCGGGCGTGGGCAGCGCGGCCGCGGCGATCGCGGCCCAGGCCTCGGCGCGCTCGGCCAGGTTCATCGTCGCGGCGCCCTGCGCCGCGGGCGCGCTACGGCCGCCGGACCGCGTCGCCCACCACGACCGGATCGGTCGTGTTGAGCAGCATGGCGTACGCGACCTTGTCGAACACGCGGAACACGAACAACAGTCCCACGCGCTCGTCGGGAACCGAGAGCTTCTTCTGCGGCAGGAACGTGGTCGTCTGGTCGAGGAACCGCAGCATCAGCGGCGGGTCCTTGTCCGGGCGCGGGTCGTTGATCTGCGGCACGGTCTTGTAGATCGCCAGCACATGGCCGACTTCCATGCCGTTGCGCGCGCCGAGATCGAGCGCGACGATCGAACCGCGGCCCATCTCGCTGGCATTGCGGTATGACGCGATGATGCGGCCCTCGACCGCGGCCTCCGGCGCGTGCGGAACGTAGTTGATCAGCGTCTCGCGCGGGACCGGCAGCAGCCGATCGCCGATGAACACTTCCTCGACCGCATTGGTGATGTGCACGGTCGACACGTCGGCGAATCGATCGACACGGATCGCGCCGATGTAGCGGTTCTCGTAGCCCAGCACCTCGCCCGACGGCGCGACGAGCGCCCGTCCCGGACGGTAGATCTGCCAGCGGTCGCCCAGCTTCGGGTCGAGGCCTACGACATAGACCCGGTCGCCCTCGCCGCGCACGACGCGCGCACGGTCGCGCCCCTCGACGATCTCGGGGGTGTCCGCGAGCCCAGGCTCGTCGGTGATCACCGGCCGCGTCAGGTAGGGCTCGATGTCGCCGGGCGGAATGCTGGGGATCGCCTGCGCGTCGATCGGCTCGGTGCGGACGCGGGGCGACATGCGGTCCTCGCCCGACACCGCACTCCTCGCGATCGACAGTCGCGGCTGGCCGTCGGACGTGTAGTCGAGCGAGATCACGTCGCCCGGGTAGATCCGGTGCGGGTTGCGGATCTGCTCGCGGTTCATCCGCCATACGTCGGGCCATCGCCACGGGTCCTTGAGGAACCGGCCGGAAATGGCCCACAGGGTGTCGCCTTTTTGCACCGTGTACGACGACGGCGCATTGTCGGCGATCGCGACCGGGTCGGCGGCGAGCAGTGGGCGAGGGGCGAGGATCGCTCCGGCGACGAGCGCGAGGGCGAGGCGCCTCCCCATGCTAAACTGTTGACGCATAAGACCTCTTCCGTGCGGTGCGGGTCTTGCGAATGTCCTAAACCGCCGCAAAATAAGGACTTGCCGACGATTCTGCATCCGGCACATGCATTTGTCCAGCAGACATGCTGCTTCCGATCCTCGAGTACCCCGACCCGCGCCTCCGGAAGGTCGCCGTCCCCGTCCGGAAGGTCACGCCGGACATCCGGCGCCTCGTTGGCGACATGGCCGAAACGATGTACGCGGCGCCCGGGATCGGGCTGGCCGCGACCCAGGTGGACGTGCACAAGCGCGTGATTGTCATGGACATTTCGGAAACCCGTGACGAGCTGCGCGTGTTCATCGATCCCGAGATCCTCTTCGCCGAGGGCGAGGCCGAGTGCGAGGAGGGCTGCCTGTCGGTGCCCGGCTACTACGACAAGGTCGTCCGCGCCGCGCGCGTGCGCGTCCGGGCGACCGGCGTCGACGGGAAACCCTTCGAACTGGACGCCGAGGGGTTGCTCGCGGTGTGCATCCAGCATGAAATGGACCACCTGGTGGGCAAGGTCTTCGTCGACTACCTGTCACCGCTCAAGCGGACGCGGCTCACCGGCAGGCTGCGCAAGAAGCAGCGGCTCGCCGGGTAGCGCGGCGGGCCGTTTCGCGCGATGCGCGTCGGCTTCGCCGGCACTCCCGCGTTCGCCGCCCGGGCGCTCGAGGCGATCGCCCGCGCCGGGTTCACGATACCGGTCGTCCTCGCGCAGCCCGATCGTCCGAGTGGACGAGGCCTCAGGCTCGAGCCCTCGCCCGTCAAGGCGCTGGCCGGCTCGCTGGGCCTCACGGTCCTGCAGCCGGCCACGCTCAAGTCCGCGGAGGGCCGCGCCGCGGCACTCGCGATCCCGCTCGACGTCCTGGTGGTCGCCGCCTACGGGCTGATCCTGCCCGAGGCGATCCTCGGCTGGCCACGCCACGGCTGCGTCAACATCCATGCATCGAAGCTCCCCCGGTGGCGGGGCGCGGCGCCGATCGCCCGCGCGATCGAGGCGGGCGACCGGTCCACCGGCGTGACGATCATGCAGATGGACGCCGGGCTCGACACCGGGCCGATGATCGAGACCGTCGATGTGCCGATCGGCCCGCGCGAGACGTCGGCGTCGCTGCACGACCGGCTCGCCGACGCGGGCGCGCATGCGATCGTCGCGGTCCTCGCCCGCCTCGAGCGCGACGGGCGGCTCGCGTCGACGCCCCAGCCGGCCGACGGGGCGACCTACGCGCCGAAGATCGGCCGCCGCGACGCGGCGATCGACTGGACGCGCCCCGCCGACGCGCTCGACCGGCAGGTACGCGCCTATGACCCGGTGCCCGGGGCGCACGCCACGTTCGGCGGCGAGCCGCTCAAGGTCTTGCGCGCGGAGCCGGTCGAACGACGCGCGCGGGCCGAGCCCGGAACGGTCCTCGCAATCTCCGCTTCCGGCATCGATGTCGCCTGCGGGGACGACGCGGGCGGCGGTGCGCTGCGCCTCCAGGACGTCCAGCCGGCCGGCGGCCGCCGCATGTCGGCCGCGGCGTTCGCGGCGGGGCGGGCCCTTGCGGCGGGCTCCCGGCTGGGCGCCGGTGACGCCGGGACGGCGTAGTCCGGCAACCGTCCGATGGACCTTTCGCAACGGCAGGCGGCCGACGCGATCCTGCGCGTGATGAACGGCGCAACGCTCGCCCGTGCGCTCGAGGCGTCCGGTGCCGAGGCGACGCCCGCGCGCGCGTTCGTGCGCGAGATCGTCTACGGCACGCTGCGGCACTGGGGCACGCTGGAGGCGATCGTGCGCGAGCTCGCGCACAAGCCGCCGGGCGACGAGAGGCTGGTCGCGATCCTCGCGGTCGCGATCTACCAGCTCGAGCACATGCGCGCTGAGCCCCACGCGGTCGTCGATCGCGCGGTCGACGCCGCCGGCGACGCGGTGCGTCCGCAGGCGAAGCGACTCGCCAACGCGCTGCTGCGCCGCTTCCTGCGAGAGCGCGAGGCGGTGCTCGCGCGCGCATCGTCGACGCCGGTCGCGCGCTGGTCGCATCCGCGCTGGTGGATCGGGCGCGTGCGCGCCGACTGGCCGGCGCATTGGGAGGCGATCCTCGCCGCGGGCAACGAGCATCCGCCCCTCACGCTGCGAGCCAACGTGCGCATGGGCGCGCGAGACGGGCTCGCCTCGCGATTCGCCGCGCAGGGGATCGCGTGCGAGCCGGTGGGCGAGGCCGGACTGATCGTCGCGCCGCCGCGGCCGCTGCGCGAGCTCCCGGGGTTCGACGACGGCGCGTTCTCGGTGCAGGACGCGGGCGCGCAGCTTGCCGCCCCGTTGCTGGGGGCGCGCGACGCGGAACGCGTGCTCGACGCCTGCGCGGCCCCCGGCGGCAAGGCGACGCACATCCTGGAGCGCGCCTCGGTCGAGCTGACCGCGCTGGACACCGACGGATTGCGGCTCGCGCGCGTGGCCGAGAACCTCGCGCGGCTCCGACTCGCGAGCGATCGCGTCCAGGTGCTCGCGGGCGACGCGGCGGCGCCCGCCTCGTGGTGGGACGGACGTCCCTACGACCGGATCCTCGCGGACGTCCCGTGCACGGCGTCGGGCATCGTGCGTCGGCACCCCGACGTGAAGTGGCTGCGGCGCGCGTCCGACGTCGCGGCGCTCGCGGCCGCGCAGCACGCGATGCTCGACGCGCTCTGGGGCTGCCTCGCCCGCGGAGGCACGCTTCTCTACGCGACCTGCTCGGTGTTCGTCGAGGAGAACGAGGCGCAGGCCGGCGCGTTCGCGGCCCGCACGCCCGACGCGTTGCGCGAAATGCTCGTCTTCCCGCCGGAAGTCGAGGCGTCCGGGGGCCAACTCTTGCCTTCGCTGCCGGGCGCACGCCACAATCAGGACGGCTTCTTCTACGCGCGATTCCGCAAGGCGTGACGCAGGGCCGCGCATTGCGCATCGCGCGAGCCGGACGCACGCCGCGGGGCCTCTCCGATGCAGTCATGATGCCCCGGACCCCACCGACCCGAGACGATCTCCCGACCGCGCCGCCGCGCCGGCGCGCGCTCGCGCTGGCCGCGGCGCTCGCGCTCGCCGCGCTCGTTCCGGCGCCGCCCGCGCGGGCCGACGTGATCCCCGGCAAGGCCGCCGAACTGCGCGTCGAGGACGGCGAGGTCCTGCTCAACGCCGAGTTCGAGTTCTCGTTCAACCCGACGCTCGAGGAGGCGCTGCGCAAGGGCGTTCCGCTCTACTTCGTGCTCGAGGTGGAGATCTCGCGGCCGCGCTGGTACTGGCTGGACGAGAAGGTGGTCTCGGCGGCGACGACCTGGCGTGTTTCCTACGCGCCGCTCGCGCAGCAGTACCGCGTCGCGAGCGGGCTCTTCGCGCAGACGCTCGGCTCGATCGACGAGGTCGAGCGGCTGATCGGGCGCGTGACGTCGCGTCCCGTCGCGCGAGCGAGCGAGCTCGCGCAGGGAACGCGCTACGACGCCGCGGTGCGGCTGCGGCTCGACGTGAACCAGTTGCCGAAGCCGTTCCAGGTCAACGCGCTCGCATCGCGCGAGTGGCAGCTCGCGAGCGACTGGCAGCGCTTTGCGTTCACGCCGTGAGCGGAATCCTGACCTCGCGCGGACTGCGCTGGCTCCTGCTCGCGTCGGCGTGCCTGTCGGCGATCGGGCTGTTCCTGCTCGCGACCGCCGCCGAGAACACCGACCTGTTCGCGCGCGGCTACGACACGCTGGTCGTCATCAACCTCGCGATGGTGGCGCTCCTGATGCTGCTCGTCGGCTGGCAGCTCTGGCAGCTGCGCCGCAACTACAATCGCGGCGTGTTCGGCTCGCGGCTCGCGGCGCGCCTGGTGCTCCTGTTCGCGCTCGTCGCGGTGCTGCCCGGCGCGCTGGTGTACGCGGTGTCGGTGCAGTTCCTCGGGCGCTCGATCGAGAGCTGGTTCGACGTGCGCGTCGACCGCGCGCTCGAGGGCGGCCTCGCGCTCGGGCGCAACGCGCTCGACTACCTGATCCGCGAGACGACCAACAAGGCCACGCAGGTCGCCGAGCAGGTGGGCGAATCGTCCGGCCAGGCGCCGATCGCGCTCTCGCGCGCGGCCGAGCAGACCGGCGTGTCCGAGACCGCGCTGTTCACCGTGGCGGGCGGCGTCATCGCGGTCGCGGGGGCCGCCCGCGACTCGATGTCGCCGGATCCGCCGCCGCCGCAGGCGCTGCGCCGCGCGCGCCTCCAGCAGTCCTATTCGGCCATCGAGCAGCTCCCGACCGGCGGCATCCAGCTCCGCGTCGTCGTGCCGGTCAACAGCGCGGACCAGCGCGAGCCGATGCGGCTCCTGCAGGTCATCGAGCCGGTGCCGCGCTCGCTCGCGCAGGAGATCGAGAAGGCGGAGGCCGGCTTTCGCGACTACCAGGAGATCTCGTACACGCGCGGCGCGCTGAAGCGGCTCTACGCGCTCACGCTGACGCTCACGCTGCTGCTCGCGCTCACGTCGGCGCTCGGCCTCGCGGTCGTGCTGTCCGAGCACTTCAGCGCGCCGCTCGCGCGGCTGGCGGAAGGGACCCGGGCGGTGGCCGAGGGCGATTTCACGCGGCGCCAGCCGGTCACCTCGCGTGACGAGCTCGGCGTGCTCACCGAGTCGTTCAACGCCATGACCGCGCAACTCGCCGAGGCGCGGGAGAAGAACGAGGAGTCGCGGCGCGCGATCGAGACGACGCGCGCGTACCTCGAGAGTATCCTAGGCAACCTGTCGGCCGGCGTCCTCGCGTTCGACGATCGGTATCGGCTGCGCATGGGGAACCCGAGTGCGAGCGTCATCCTGCAGCAGCCGATCGCCGAGCTCGCGGGCGTCGCGCTCGCCGACTGGGGGCGCAGGCTGCCCGCGCTCGCCCCGTTCGCCGAACTGGTCGCCGAGGGGTTTCGCGGCGCGCGCGAGGGACAGTGGCAGCGCGAGGCGCCGTTCGGCGTCGCGAACCAGTCGCGCACGCTCCTGATGCGCGGCTCGCGGATGCCGGGCGCGCCGCACGGCTACGTCGTCGTGTTCGACGACGTGTCGGAGCTCGTGCAGGCGCAGCGCGACGCGGCGTGGGCGGAGGTCGCGCGCCGGCTCGCGCACGAGATCAAGAATCCGCTCACGCCGATCCAGCTCTCCGCCGAGCGGCTCGCCGTGAAGCTCGAGGGCCGCCTCGACGGCGCGGACCAGGAAACGCTGAAGCGGGGGACGCAGACGATCGTCAACCAGGTGGCCGCCATGAAGCACATGGTCGACGATTTCGCGGTCTACGCGCGGCAGCCGCGTCCCGGCCAGATGCAGGCGGTCGACCTGTCGGCCCTCTTGCTCGACGTGCTCGCCCTGTACGACAATCTGCGACCCCACGCCGTCCTCACCCTTCCCAACGCCCCGGTCGTCGTCCAGGGCGAACCCACCCGCCTGCGCCAAGTGCTGCACAATCTCCTGCAGAACGCGATCGACGCCCAATCGGAGCGCGGCGACCCGTCCTATGCGATCGCGATCGAGTCCTCCGGAGGCGAGGCGGCAATGACGTTCACCGACGGCGGGCCGGGCTTTCCCCCCGACGTGCTCGCGCACGCGTTCGAGCCTTACGTGACCACGAAGGCGAAGGGCACGGGCCTGGGGCTGGCGATCGTGCGCAAGATCGTCGAGGAGCACGCCGGCCGTGTCGCCATCGCCAACGCCCCGCCGCACGGCGCGCGCGTCACCGTCACCCTGCCGCTGGCCAGGCCATGAGCGTCCACGCGAGGGAGATCCTGGTCGTCGACGACGAGGTCGGCATTCGCGAGCTCCTGTCGGAGATCCTGCAGGACGAGGGCTACCGGGTCGCCGTCGCCGAGAACGCGCACGAGGCCCGTGCCTATCGTGCGCGGACGCAGCCCGCGCTCGTGCTGCTCGACATCTGGATGCCCGACACGGACGGCGTCACGCTGCTGCGCGAATGGGGCTCTTCCGGCCTGCTCACGATGCCGGTCGTGATGATGTCCGGCCACGGCACGATCGAGACCGCCGTCGAGGCGACGCGCATCGGCGCGTTCGACTTCCTCGAGAAGCCGATCGGGCTCGCCAAGCTGCTGGGGACGATCACGCGCGCGCTGAAGAGCGCGGCCGCCCGCGAGCCCCGCAAGGTGTCGCTCGCCATGCTCGGCACGAGCGCACCGGTGCGCGAGGCGGAGCGCGCGCTCGAGACGCTCGTCGCGTCGCGCCGCCCGATCCTGATCCTGGGCGAGCCGGGCGTCGGCCACGACATCGCCGCGCACGCGCTGCGCATGCCCGACGCGCCGTGGATCGCGCTAGCCGACGGCTCACGGCTCGCGGCGAACCCCGCCGCGCGGATCGAGGAGGCGCGCGAGGGCGTCCTCTATTGCGCCGAGATCGGGCAGTATTCGAAGGCCGAGCAGAAGGGCCTCGCGTTCCTGCTGACCAAGCTCGAGCGCGCCAGCGTCACGCTGGTCGCCACGTCGTCGGAGGCCCTCGGCACGCTCGCCGCCGAAGGGAAGTTCGATGCCGCGTTGCTGTCGGCGCTGTCCGCCGGCGCGGTGATGCTGCCGCCGCTTCGCGCGCGGCGCGAGGACATTCCGCCGCTGATCGAGCGCCACTGGCGCGCGGCGGGGACGGGCGAGCCGCTGCTGGCGACGCTCGCGCCGTCGACGCTCGCCACGCTCGCGAACGCGCACTGGCCGGGCAACCTCGACCAGCTCGCGAGCGTCGTGTCCAACCTCAAGCTCCTGCGCGGCGAGATCGGGCCCGATCACGCGAAGCGGCTGATCGGCGAGACCGCCGCCGCGACCGGCGGCGGGCCGGTGGCGCCCGAGCTCACCGCGCGCTTCTTCGACCTGCCGCTGCGCGAGGCGCGCGAGGCGTTCGAGCGCATCTACTTCGAGCAGCTCCTCGGGCGCGAGCAGAGCAACATGAGCCGGGTGGCCGAGAAGGCCGGGCTCGAGCGGACGCACCTCTACCGCAAGCTCAAGCAGCTCAGCATCCGCTTCGCGCGCCGCGGCGACGACGGCAACACGCCGGGCTGACGCGCCCGGGCGGCCCGCGATGAGCGTACCTTCGACGCCCGGCACGCGCCAGCCGATGGGCATGCTGATGCTGGGCGCCATCGGCATCGTGTTCGGCGACATCGGCACCTCGCCGCTGTACACGATGCGCGAATGCTTCACCGGCCTGCGCAAGCTCGAGCTCACGCCGGAGAACGTGCTCGGCGTCCTGTCGATCATCTTCTGGTCGCTCGTCATCGTCGTGACCGTCAAGTACGTCACGATCCTGCTGCGGGCGGACAACCGCGGCGAGGGCGGCATCATGGCGCTGACGGCGCTCGTCTCGCGCGGCCTCGAGCGCAACGCGCGCCGGCGCTGGTGGCTGATCGGGTTCGGCATCGTCGGCGCGTCGATGTTCTACGCCGACGGGATGATCACGCCCGCGATCTCGGTGCTCTCCGCCGTCGAGGGCCTCGAGATCATCGCGCCCGACCTGCACCCGTTCATCGTCCCGGTGGCGGTGGTGATCCTCGTCGGCCTGTTCGCGATCCAGCGCAAGGGCACCGGGACCGTGGGCAGGCTGTTCGGCCCGATCACCTGCCTCTGGTTCGTGGTGCTCGCGCTGCTCGGGGCCGCGCAGATCGTCGAGAACCCGGCCGTGCTGTGGGCGGTCAACCCGATGTCCGCCGTGTCGCTCGCGGCCGCGAATCCGATGGCGGCCTTCCTCGCGCTGGGCGCGATGGTGCTCGCCGTCACGGGCGTCGGCGCCATCTACGCCGACATGGGCCACTTCGGCGTCAAGCCGATCCGCCGCGCGTGGCTGTTCTTCGTGCTGCCCGCGCTCGTGATCAACTACTTCGGCCAGGGCGCGCTGATCCTCGCCAAACCGGCCGCGGTCAAGAACCCGTTCTACCTGCTCGCGCCCGAGTGGGCGCTGGTGCCGCTGGTCGTCCTGGCGACGATGGCGACGGTCGTCGCGTCGCAGGCGATGATCTCGGGCGCGTTCTCGCTGACCCGCGCGGCGATCCAGATGGGCTACTGCCCGCGCCTGCGCATCATGCACACGTCGGACCGGGAGATCGGGCAGATCTACGTGCCGTTCATCAACTGGATGCTGTTCATCGCGGTGATCCTGCTGGTGGTGAGCTTCCGCAGCTCGAGCGCGCTCGCGGGCGCGTACGGGATCGCGGTGACGCTCAACATGGTGATCGACTCCATCCTGCTCTTCGTCGTGATGCGGCGCATCTGGCACTGGTCGCTGCCCGTGGCGCTCGCGGTCGCGACGCCGCTGCTCGCGATCGACGTCGCGTACCTGACGTCGAACGCGCTCAAGATTCCCGACGGCGGCTGGTTCCCGATGGTCGTGGGCGCCGGGATCTTCACGCTGTTCACGACGTGGAAGCGCGGGCGCAAGGTGCTGCTCGACCGGCTGTCCGAGGACGCGCTCCCGCTCGACCAGTTCATCCAGTCGATCGAGCTCGCGCCGCCGGTGCGCGTCGAGGGCACGGCCGTGTTCATGACCTCGACGCCCGACCGCGTGCCGCACGCGCTGCTGCACAACCTCAAGCACAACAAGGTCCTGCACGAGCGGGTCGTGTTCCTGACGATCGTGACGCGCGAGATCCCCTACGTCGCGGCCGACGAGCGCATCGAGGTCAAGTCGCTGGGCTGCGACTTCTACCGGATGCTCGCGTACTACGGCTTCAAGGACGATCCCGACGTGCCCACGCTGCTCGAGGCGTCCGGCCGCACCGGATTCGCCTTCGAGATGATGGAGACGTCGTTCTTCGTCTCGCGCGAGACGCTCGTGTCGACCGAGCGTCCCGGCATGGCCCGCTGGCGCGAGCACCTGTTCTCGTCGATGTCGAAGAACGCGGTCAAGGCGAGCGATTTCTTCCGCGTCCCGACGAACCGCGTCGTCGAGCTCGGGACGCAGGTCGAGCTGTAGCGAAGCCTCGCCCGGCCCCGCGTCGGCGGGACGCGCCCGCCGGGGACGGCGGCGCGACGCCGCCCCCTGGGGGCGTGGCGGACCCCGCACCCAGGGGTGTCAAGCGGGCCGGCGCGCCGCGTGGACTCGCCGAGGTCCCTGGCGGCCGCGTCGCCGCCGGATGCCGGAAACGGGAACGCCGGCGCGGGGCCGGCGTTCAGCGGTCGCGACCTCGCGCGTCAGGACGTCGTCGGGAACGCGCCGCGCATCTGCTTCAGCGCCTTGCTCTCAATCTGGCGGATGCGCTCGGCCGACACGCCGTACTCGTCGGCGAGATCCTGCAGCGTCGCCGGATCGGATTCCCGGAGCCAGCGCGCCTCGATGATCCGCCGGCTGCGCGCATCGAGCTTGGACAGCGCGCGCCCGAGGCCCGCGTGGAGGTCCTGCTCGGTGCGGTTGCGCTCGAGGATCTGCGCGGGGCCGTCCCCGGAATCGGTGAGCCAGGAGATCGGCGCGAACGCATGCTCGTCGTCGTCCGACGGCGCCGGGTCGAGCGCGATGTCGCGCCCGGACAGCCGCGTCTCCATCTCGACCACTTCCTCGGGCTTCACGCCGAGCTCCCGGGCGATCGCGGCCGCCTGGTCGCGCGTGAGCGCGTGCGACGAGGTCTTCATGCTGCGCAGGTTGAAGAACAGCTTGCGCTGGGCCTTGGTCGTCGCGACCTTGACCAGCCGCCAGTTGCGAAGGATGTACTCATGAATCTCGGCCTTGATCCAGTGCAGCGCGAACGAGACCAGCCGGACGCCGCGCTCGGGGTCGAACCGGCGGACCGCCTTCATGAGCCCGATGTTGCCTTCCTGGATCAGGTCGCCCTGCGGCAGCCCGTAGCCCAGATAGTTGCGCGACACCGCCACGACCAGCCGGAGGTGCGACATCACGAGCTTCCGCGCAGCGTCGACGTCCTCCTCGTTGCGCCAGCGGCGCCCGAGTTCGGTTTCCTGCTCGGCGGAAAGCAGCGGAAAGCGATTCACCGCCTGGATGTAGTGATCCAGACTGCCCAGCGAAGCGGGGGTCGGGAACGCCAGCGCGGAACCGGTCATCGCGAATCTCCTCTCGAGGGCGGCGGGGGACCCGTTCACCGGATCCTCCTTACCCGACGCCATTTTAGCACTCGGTAAATGAGAGTGCTAAGCTGCCCGAAAGTTCTCGACCGTTCCAGTCGGGTATGACGGCCGGCGGCAGGCGGGGATCAGGCTGCGGCGGGTCGCGACGAGAGGTCCCGCGTCGCGAGCCAGGCGCCCATCAAGCCGAGGGCGCCACCGGACAGGATTCCGGATGCGATCCAGCGCCAGCCCACGCCCGGCGCCCCCTCGGAGATCGCCGGGAATGCCGGGGCGAGCGTCGCGCCCAGCCCGGCGAGCGCGCCGGCCACGATCGCGGCGGCGCCCAGTCCCGCGGCAAGCCCCTGCAGGAGCCCGTGGTAGAGGTAGGGGCGGGAGACCCAGGCGCGCGTGGCGCCCAGCAACGTGGCCACGACGATGGCTTCGCGGTGGGTGAGCGCCTGCAACCTGGCGGCGGCGAACGTCGCGGCCACGACGGCGGCCGCCATCAGCACCCCCAGCAGCACGCCTGTCCAGCGGATGGCCCGTGCGACGGCGTCGAGCCGGGCCACCCATGCGACGTCGGACTGGACGCCAGCGACCGCGGGAATCGACCTGGCGCGTCCGGTCACCGTCGAGGCAGTCCCGGGATCGGCGTCGGCCAGCGTCGCCACGAGCGTGTCGGGCAGCGGGTTGCGGTCCAGCCCCGCGACGAGGTCGCCCATGCCCTCGACCTCGGCGAGCTGCGCGAGCGCGGCGTCGCGCGGGATGAACCGGACCGCCGACACCCCGGGAAGTCCGCGCAGCGCGCGCTCCGCGGCTTCGCGCTCGCGCGTTCCCGCGGCTGGCGCGAGGAACACCGACACCGTCGGCTTCGCATCGATCCGCGCGATGGCTGCCAGCAGGCCTTCCGCGACGGCCGCCGCGAGGAGCGGCAGCGCGAGCGCCGTGGCGAGCGCGATGACGACCAGCGCCGAGAGGACCGGCGTCGCGGTCGCGAGCGAGACCGCCTTCGCGATCGCCGCCCGGTGCATGCGCAGCCATCTCATTGCGGTTCGCCCGCGCCGGCGCCGATGACGCGGCCGTGGTCGAGGACCACGCGGCGCCCCGGATGGCGCGCGATCACGCCCTCGTCGTGCGTCGCGATGATCACCGTCACGCCGACCGCGTGGAAGTCGCGGAACAGCGCGAGCACGGCATCGGCCGCCGCGGCGTCGAGGTTCGCGGTGGGCTCGTCGGCAAGGAGCGCTGCCGGGCGATTCACGATGGCGCGCGCGATCGCGACGCGCTGCTGCTCGCCTCCCGAAAGCGCGGCCGGCCGCGCGCGCTCCCGGCCCGCGAGTCCCACCTTGTCGAGCGCCGCGCGAACGCGACGCGACGACTCCGCCCGGTCGACGCCCGCGATCTCGAGCGGGAGCCGGACATTCTCGCCGACCGACAGGCCTTCGAGCAGCTTCACGTCCGGCATCACGAGGCCCAGGTGCCGGCGCAGCCAGGGGATCGCGCGCGCCGACAGGCGCCCGACGTTCTGCTGGTTGACGAGCACGGTGCCGTGCGTCGGCCGCTCGATCCCGGCGGCGAGCTTCAGCACCGTGCTCTTGCCCGCGCCCGAATGGCCGGTGAGGTAGGCGAACTCGCCGTCGGCGAGCGTGAAGCTCGCGTCGACGAGCGCGTCGTGCCCGCCCGGGTAGCGCTTGGTCACGCCAGCGAAGCGGATCGTGGCCGCCACGCCGGGACCGGTCAGGCGTCGGCCGGCAGGAGCGCGTCGACGAACTCGGCGGCCGCGAACGGCCGCAGGTCGTCGATCCCCTCGCCCACGCCGATGAACGCCAGCGGGACCGGGTGCTCGCGCGCGATGGCGGCGACCACGCCGCCTTTCGCGCTGCCGTCGAGCTTGGTGAGGATGAGCCCGGTCAGCCCCGCGGCGCGGTCGAACGCGGCGACCTGCGCAAGCGCGTTCTGACCAGTGTTCGCGTCGAGGACGAGCAGCACGGCGTGCGGCGCGCCGCCCCGGGCCTTGCCGATCACGCGCTTCACCTTCGCGAGCTCGTCCATCAGGTTGCGCTGCGTCGGCAGCCGCCCGGCGGTGTCGGCCAGCACGACGTCGATGCCGCGCGCCGCGGCCGCGCCGACCGCGTCGAACGCGACGGCAGCCGGATCGCCGCCGGCCTGCGCGATCACGGAGACGCCGTTGCGCTCGCCCCACACGGCGAGCTGCTCGCGCGCCGCCGCGCGGAACGTGTCGCCCGCCGCGAGCAGAACCGAGAGGCCCTGCTGCTGCAGCCATTTCGCGAGCTTGCCGATCGACGTCGTCTTGCCCGCGCCGTTCACGCCCGCGATCATGATCACGAACGGGCGTTCGGGCCCGATCGCGAACGGGCGCTCGAGCGGCGCGAGCAGCGCGAGCAGCGACTCGCGCAGCAGCGCGCGCGGATCCGCGTCGGCTCCCGCGCGGCGGTAGCGGGCCTTCAGGTCCTCGAGCAGGTGTGCGGTCGCGGCGACGCCGACGTCGGACGTGAGGAGGGCGCCCTCGAGCTCCTCGAGCGCCTCGTCGTCGAGCGCGCGGCGGCGGAACACGCCGGCGAGCGCGCCCGAGAGCCGGTCGCGCGACGCGGCGAGCCCGCCCGCGAGCCGCTCGGTCCACGAGCGCTTCGGCGCGGCGTCCTCGGTCTTGCGCTTGAACAGGTCGAGCATCGTGGGGGCGGTCGGCACTGAAATACAATTCTACCCGGCGCGCCATGGCGGCCCTCACGCATGACGATCCCGACGACGAATCGCGTGCGCATCATCGGCGGGCGCCATCGCGGCCGCGTGCTGCGCTTTCCCGGCGTGCCGGGCCTGCGCCCGACGCCGGACCGGGTGCGCGAGACGCTGTTCAACTGGCTGGGGCAGGACCTGACCGCCCGCGCGACGCTCGAGCCCTACGCGGGGAGCGGAGCGATGTCGTTCGAGGCGCTGTCGCGCGGCGCGACGCTCGCGGTCGCGCTCGACCGGGACGCGGTGCTCGTCCGCGCGCTCGCCGACAACGCGCGCCTGATCGGCGCGGCGGGGCTCGAGGTCCACCGTGCCGACGCGCGGGCATGGCTCGAGCGCGAGACGAGGCGCTTCGACGTCGTGTTCCTCGACCCGCCGTTTGCCGACGACCCCTGGGCGTGGCTGCTGCCCGCCTGCGCCGCGCGTCTGGCCGACGGCGGCGTCATCTACGCGGAGGCGGCGCGTCGCATCGAGGCTCCGACCGGCCTCGCGGTCGTCCGCGCCGGGCGCGCCGGGCGCGTGCATTATCATCTGCTCTGCGCGCTCGCGCGGGCTCCCGCCGGGCGACGCCGCGCAGCGGAGCGTTGACGCCATGCTGACAGTCGTCTACCCCGGCACGTTCGACCCGTTCACCCGCGGCCACGAGGACCTGGTGCGGCGCGCGGCGCGGCTGTTCGACCGCGTCGTCGTCGGCATCGCGGCGAGCGAGGCGAAGCAGCCGATGTTCACGCTGGACGAGCGCATCGGGATGGCGCGCGACGTGCTCGCGGACATTCCCAACGCGAGCGTCACGGGCTTCTCGTCGCTGCTGATGGCGTTCGTGCACGAGCAGGGCGCACGCGCGATCCTCCGCGGCCTGCGCGCAGTGTCGGACTTCGAGTACGAGTTCCAGATGGCCGGCATGAACCGGCGGCTGTGGCCGGAGGTCGAGACGCTGTTCCTGACCCCGTCGGAGCAGTACATGTTCGTGTCCGCGACGATCGTGCGCGAGATCGCGCGCTTCGGCGGCAACGTGGGCGACTTCGTGCACCCGGCGGTCGCCGCGCGGCTCCGCGCGAGGGCGGAAGGGCGCTGACATGGCGTTGATGATCACCGACGAGTGCATCAACTGCGACGTCTGCGAGCCGGAATGCCCGAACGAGGCGATCTCGCAGGGCCCGGAGATCTACCTGATCGACCCGGCGCGCTGCACCGAGTGCGTCGGGCATTTCGACGTGCCGCAGTGCCGCGAGGTCTGCCCGGTCGACTGCATCCCGGTCGATCCCGCGCACGCCGAGACGAAGGCCGAGCTTCGCCTCAGGTACGAGGGGCTGATGCGCGCGAAGGTGGGGTCGGCGGCGGCGTAGCCACGCTACGCGTTCGCCGCCAGCGGCAGCTCGTCCCGGCTGCGCGCGATTGCCTCGATGACCGCGACGCGCGCGTCGAGCGCGCGGACCTGCGCTCGGAGCGCGTCACCCTGCTGCCCGAGCTCGTCGATGCGCTCGTCGAGCTCGTCGCTCGCCCGGTGGATGCGCTTGATGCTCTCGAGGCGGCGCTTGAGCTGGAGCTGGTGCTCGCGCACCTGCGTCTCCAGCGGCGACATCACCGACTTGAGCCAGGCGTCGACGTCGCGGTTGGCGACGTCGTAGAGGTGCCGCACGCGCGAGGCGACGGTCTCGAAGAAGCGCTTCATCAGCGGGAACTTGGCCTTGCTCGCCATGTTCCACAGCGTGTTGATGTGCCGCTGGTACGCGCGCTCGAGCCGCTCGACCTCCTTCATGTACTTGAGCATCGAGAACGGGGGCGGCGAGAACGGCTCGAGGCTGTGCTCCTTCGCGAAGCGCGCGTACATCGCGCTCATCATCTCGTGGACCTCGGCCGACTTCCTGCCCGCGGCATCGAGGTCGGCGCGGATCTGCGCGAAGAAGTCGTTCATCGCGCCGCGCACGCCCTTCGTGAACAGGCTCGCCTCGATCGCGCGGCGCGTGCGGCCCGCGTTGGCACGCAGCGCCTCGAGCCCGATCAGGTCGTAGAGCGCGGTCGTCTGCTGCGTGAACACCGTGCGCAGAGCCGAGAAGCGCGCGAGGCCGCGCTCGAACGAGGCCTTCTCCTCGCGCACGCGCTGCATCATGTGCTCGACGACGTCCTGGTTCTTGCCGCGCAGCGCCTCGAGCTCCGCGATTTGCTCGGCGATGCCCGCGGCGCGCGCGGCGAGGATCGCCCGGACGCCGCCGACGATCGCCTTCACCTCGGAGAGCGCCGACGCGCCGACGATATCGCGCTTCGCGGGCAGGAGCTTGTCGGACAGCGCCGACTCGAGGGGCGGCAGGCGGCTCCGCGCGAGCAGCGAGTCGTCGCCGCCGACCTTGGCGAGGAGCGCCTTCTGCGCCGACACCGGGAAGACCTGCCCGACCGGGAGCCCGAGCGTCTCCGCGGACAGGCGCACCTGGCGCGCGATCTCCGCCTCGATCTCGGCGGCCGACTTCATCTCGTCCCACAGGCCGTCGATCTTGTTCAGGATCACGAGCCGCCCCGCCAGCGTCGCCGGGTCGGCGCCGGCCAGGTGCTCGTTCCAGACCTCGAGGTCGGTCTTCGTGACGCCGGCATCCGCCGCGAGGATGAACAGCACGGCGTGGGCGCTCGGCAGCAGCGAGAGCGTCAGCTCCGGCTCGGTGCCGACCGCATTCAATCCGGGCGTGTCCAGGATCACGAGGCCCTGTTTCAGGAGCGGGTGCGGGAAGTTGATGACCGCGTGGCGCCAGCACGGGATGTCGACGCTGCCCTCGTCGCGGCGTTCGTGCGGCGCGACGAGGTCCTCGTCGTGCAGCCCGTAGCGGCGGGCGAGCGCGACGGGTACGCGCTTCACCTGCGACACGCGCGCGAGCGCGTCGGACATCCGTTCCGCGGATGCGAGGTCGAGCGGAAGCGTCACCCACTCGTCCGCGTAGTTCTTGAGTTCGGAGACCGTGCCGTCCTTCAGCCGAGTCTCGATCGGCAGCAGCCGGATCGACGGCGGCCGGGATGCGTCGTGCAGGATCTCGGTCGGGCACATCGTCGTGCGCCCGGCCGCCGACGGCAGCAGCCGCTGCCCGAAATCCGCGAAGAAGATCGCGTTGATGAGCTCGGACTTGCCCCTCGAGAACTCGGCGACGAACGCGACGACGAGCTTGTCCTGGTGCAGCCGCTCGAGCAGGCGCTGGATGCGCAGGTCGGCCTGGGCGTCGGTGAGGTCCTGGTCCGCGAGCCAGTCGTGCAGCGCCGCGACGCCCGCTGACAGGCGCCGGCGCCAGTCGCCGTAGGCCTCGAATCGGGCTGCGAGCTCGCGGGTGTGAATCATCGGCTCCCCTGGCGCGCCGCCGGCGCGCGATCGGCGGCGGCGACTGTATCACACAGGTCGAAAGCACGAGTTGTGCCGGGCGCGCGGAAGGGGCCGGAGCCGCAGTTGTCCATGGCGATGCGGTCCTGCCGCACCGGCCGGGCGGGGTGCCGACCATCGCGGCCCTGACCCGCTAGACCTGGCAGGTCGGACAGTAGAACGTCGAACGTTGCCCCTGGCGCACGGTCCGGATCGGCGTCCCGCAGACCGGGCAAGGCTCGCCCGGGCGTCCGTAGACCGCGTACCCGAGCTGGAACGCCCCAGGCCGGCCCGAGCTGTCGACGTAGTCGCGCAGCGTGCTGCCGCCCTTGTCGAGGGCGTCGGCGAGCGTCGCGCGCACTTCGTCGACCAGGCGGGCGATCCTCGCGCGGGAAAGCCTCCCGGCGGCGCGCGTGGGCCGGATGCCTGCGCGGAACAGCGCCTCGTTCGCGTAGATGTTGCCCACGCCCACGACCAGCCGGTTGTCCATGAGCGCGAGCTTGATCGCCACCCGACGCCCGCGGGTCGCGCGGTGGGTCGTGGCGGCATCGAACCCGGCCGAGAACGGTTCGGGACCGAGACGGGCGAGCAGCGGGTGATCCGCGGCATCCCCCGGGATCCACAGCATGGTCCCGAATCGCCGCGGATCCCGGTAGCGCAACGTCGAGCCGTCGTCGAACCTCAGGTCGACATGGTCGTGCGTTCCGGGCGCCGGCGCCGGGCGGTGCAGCCGCAGGCTGCCGGTCATTCCCAGGTGGACGAGAAGCGTGCCGGCGTCCGTCGTCGCGCCGGACCGCGCGACCATACGGAAGAGCAAGTACTTGCTTCGACGGTCGACTGAGACGACGTCGCGACCGCGCAGCGCGTTCTCGAGGCCGGACGGAACCGGCCAGCGCAGACGTCGGTCGTAGACTTGCACGGCGGCGACTCGTCGGCCGACGAGTGCCGGTGCGACGCCCCTGCGGATGGTCTCGACTTCGGGGAGCTCGGGCACTGGGCGCTGGCGTTGCGCGGGTGTCCTCGCCCGTCGCACGCGTTTGTTGGGCCGCGGACTATAGCCTAAGATCGAATGGACCGCGGCGAGCGCGAGCGCGGAAGGAATCCTGTCCCGATGTCGACGAGCCGCAACTTCCGTCACCCGCTGATCGCGGCGGCACTGCTGTGGGCGCTCGCCGCGCCGCCCGTCGCGCTGGCCCAACCCGTGCCGGCCGAACCGAAGGCGGGCGAAGCGCCCGCCGCGCCGGGCGGCTTGCCGACCGGTCTGCCCGCCGACCTGTTCTACCGGCTCCTGCTGGGCGACATCGCACTGCAGCGCGGCGACCCCGGCGTGGCGGCGCGCGCCTACCTCGAGGTGGCGCGGGAGCTGAACGATGCGCGCCTCGCGCGCCGGGCAACCGAGATCGCGTACGCCACGCGCCAGCAGGCGGTGGCCGAGGCAGGCGCCCGGCTGTGGCTGGAGCTCGCGCCCGACGCGGAGCGTCCGCGCCAGATCCTGTCCGCGCTCGCGTCCGGCGCGCCGGTCGAGCGCGATCCCGGCTCGCCGGGCGCGGTCGACCTCAGGAGCCGTCTCGAGAAGCTGCTCGCCGACCAGGCGCTCACGGGTTCCGGCGTCGCCGACGCGTTCCTGCAGCTCAACCGCGCGTTCGCGCGCCAGAACGACAAGGCTGCCGTGTACGAGATGATCCGCGACCTCGCGGCGCCGTACGCGTCGTCGCCCGAGGCGCATTTCGCCGTCGCGCTCGCCGCGCTCAACGCCGGGCCGACCGACGCGGCGAGGGTCACCGCCGCGCTCGAGCGCGTCGACCGCGCGCTCGCGCTCAAGCCCGACTGGGAACGCGCCGCGCTGCTCAAGGCGGAGATCCTGGCCAAGCGCTCGGACGCCGAGGCGGTCGCGTGGCTCCAGTCGTTCCTGAAGGCCGAGCCCGGCTCGCGTGCGGCGCGCGCGGCGCTCGCGCAGTTCTACGTCGAGCAGAAGCGGCTCGCCGAGGCGCGCGCGATCTTCGAGGCGCTGGCGGTCGAGGAGCCCGAGGTGCGCGAATACGCGATGGGCGCCGCGATCCTCGCCTACCAGATGAAGGACTGGTCCGCCGCCGAGGCGCGGTTCGCCAGGCTCGCCGCGGCGGGCGACGACGACGGTGCCGCGCAGCTCTACCTCGCGCAGATCGCCGAGGAGACGAAGCGCTACGACGAGGCGCTCGCGCGCTACAAGGGCGTCGGCGAGGGCGATCGCGGCTGGCTCGCGAAGCTGCGCGTTGCCGCGGTCCTCGGCAAGCTCGGGCGTGTCGACGAGGGCCGCCGCTGGCTCGCGGACCTGCCCGCGGTGACGATCGAGCAGCGCATCCAGGTGCGCCAGGCCGAGGCGTCGCTGCTGCGCGAAACGGGAAACCCGGCCGGCGCCTTCGCGCTGCTCGAGCAGGGCCTCGTCGAGCATCCCGACGAACCGGACCTGCTCTACGACCTCGCGATGGTCGCCGAGAAGATCGACCGGCTCGACGTCGCCGAATCGCGGCTGAAGCGGCTCATCGAGGTCAAGCCGGACGACCCGCAGGCGCTGAACGCGCTGGGCTACACGCTCGTCGACCGCACGGCGCGCGCGGAGGAAGGGCGCGCGCTGATCGAGAAGGCGTTGAAGCTCGCGCCCGACGACCCGTTCATCCTCGACAGCATGGGATGGGCGCTCTACAAGCTCGGCCGCTACGACGAGGCCGAGGCGTATCTGCGCCGCGCGTTCGCGGGCCGGCCGGACGCCGAGATCGCCGCGCACCTGGGCGAGGTGCTGTGGGCCAAGGGCGAGCACCAGCGCGCGAGGGACGTGTGGGCGGCGCAACTGAAGGACGCGCCCGACCACCCGGTCCTGCTCGAGACCGTGCGGCGGCTGTCGCGCTAGGGTCCGACAGGCCCCGGCCCGCCCCTTGCGTCGCCTCGCGCATGCCGCCTGTGCGCTCCTCGTCGGGGCGTGCGCGACCCTCCCCGCGCCGCCGCCGGACGTCGGGGTCGTCGCGGACGCGCCGTTCGACGTGAGCGGGCGGCTCTCCGCGCGGCGCGGCACCGAAGGCGTCGCTGCGCATTTCCTCTGGGAGCACGCGGCGGAGCGCGACACCATCTCGCTCGCCACGCCGATGGGCACGACGCTCGCGCGCCTCGAGCGCGCCGCGGACGGCGCGTCGATCGAGAAGGCCGACGGGGCGGTGGAGCGCGCTCCCGACGTCGCGACGCTCGCCGATCGCGCGCTCGGCTTTCCGCTGCCCGTGGAGAGCCTCTCGTGGTGGATCCGCGGCGCACCGCGCCCGGGGCTCGCGCACGCGATCGAGCGCGACGCGTCGGGCCGCGCCGCGATGCTGCACCAGGGAGGCTGGTCGGTCGCGTTTGCGTACGCGGACGGCGCCACGCGACCGTCGCGGCTCGTCGCGAGCTATCCCGACCTCGAGGTCCGCGTCGTGATCGACGCGTGGCGCTGACGCGCGGGCCCGCATGCGCCGCCTCGTCGTTCCCGCGCCGGCGAAAGTCAACCTGTTCCTGCACGTGACCGGGCGGCGCGCGGATGGCTACCACACGCTCGAGTCGCTGCTCTCGCTCGTCGACCTCGCCGACACGCTCACGCTGGAGACGCGCGACGACGGCGCGATCGTGCGCTCGGGCGAGGTTCCCGGCGTCGCGGTCGAGGAGGATCTCGCGCTGCGCGCCGCGCGCCGCCTCAAGGACGCCACCGGCAGCCGCGCCGGCGTGGCGATCGCGATCGACAAGGCGATCCCGACGGGCGCGGGGCTCGGCGGCGGCAGCTCGGACGCGGCGAGCGTGCTCCTCGCGCTCAACCGGCTCTGGGACCTCGGGCTCGCGCGCGCGCGGCTCGTCGCTCTCGGCGCGGAACTCGGCGCCGACGTGCCGTTCTTCGTGTTCGGCGGGACCGCGCTCGCGCGCGGGATCGGCGAACGTCTGACCGCGATGACGATGCCCGCGACCTGGCTCGTGCTCGCGTTTCCGGACGCGCACGTCCCGACGGCGAACATTTTCGCGGCGCCGGATTTGACACGTTCGACGCCGTCGGCGAAAATGGACGTCTTTTCCGAGAGTTACGGCCGGAACGATCTCGAGGGCGCCGCATGCGTCCGGCATCCGGCCGTGGCCGACGCGCTCGCGGCAATGTCGAGGCTGTCGCCGCAGGCCAGGATGACCGGTTCCGGCGCGTGCGTGTTCGCGCCGTTCGCGCGCGAAGACGACGCGCGCGGCGCCAGCCGCGGGCTGCCCGCGGGATTGCGCCACCGGGTCGTCCGGACGCTTGCGCGGCATCCGCTCGCGGCGTTCGCGTAGAGTCTCGGAGGCAGGACGAGATGCGGGGATCCGGCGGTCCCCGCGCGCGTCGGCCCGGTTCGGGGTCGTGCGCCGGTTTCCGCTGGGGAGTCGCCAAGCTGGTTAAGGCACCGGATTTTGATTCCGGCATTCGAGGGTTCGAATCCTTCCTCCCCAGCCACATTGACGCGTCGGGCAGGCCGCCGGAAGGCCGGCGACCTGCCCGCGTCGCGTCTGGAGATCCGGACCATGGCCTACGAACGGATGCGCGTCTTCACCGGCAACGCGAACCCGAAGCTCGCGGAGGCGGTCTGCCGGCACCTGAACCTGAGCCTCGGACGGGTGATCGTCGGAAAGTTCTCCGACGGCGAGGTGATGGTCGAGCTGCTCGAGAACGTGCGCGGCCGCGACGTCTTCGTGCTGCAGTCGACCTGCCAGCCGACCAACGACAACCTGATGGAGGTGATGGTGATGGTCGACGCGCTGAAGCGCGCGTCGGCCGCGCGCATCACGGCGGCGCTGCCGTACTTCGGCTACGCGCGCCAGGACCGCCGCCCGCGCTCGGCGCGCGTGCCGATCAGCGCGAAGGTCGTCGCGGACATGCTGACGACGGTGGGCGTCGACCGCATGATGGTGATGGACCTGCACGCCGACCAGATCCAGGGCTTCTTCAACATCCCGGTGGACAACGTCTACGCGACGCCGATCCTCCTGGGCGACCTGTGGAAGCGGAACTACGACAACCTGCTGATCGTGTCGCCCGACGTGGGCGGCGTGGTGCGCGCGCGCGCGATCGCGAAGCGACTCGACTCCGACCTCGCCATCATCGACAAGCGCCGGCCGAAGGCCAACGTGGCGGAGGTGATGAACATCATCGGCGACGTCGAGGGCCGCACCTGCGTGATCATGGACGACATCGTCGACACCGCGAACACGCTTTGCAAGGCGGCGACGGCGCTGAAGGAGCACGGCGCGCAGAAGGTGGTCGCGTACTGCACGCACCCCGTGCTCTCCGGCGGCGCGGTCGCGCGGATCGCCGCGTCCGACATGGACGAGATCGTGGTCACCGACACGATCCCGCTCTCCGAGGAGGCGCGCGGCTGCCCGCGCATCCGGCAGCTCTCGTGCGCGCAGCTGATCGCCGAGACCATGACGCGCATCAGCAACGAGGAGTCCGTCTCCTCGCTGTTCATCGACTGAGGGCGGAACGGGCCCGGGACCCGGGGGCGACGGGCCGCGCGGCGTCCGGTCGTGCGAGCCCCGGACAGGCAGTCCACAGGCAGGAGGCAACGTGCAAGAGACGATCGTGCCCGATCTCGCGGGCAAGGCGGTCCTGATCACCGGCGCGTCGACGGGCATCGGCGCGGCCGCGGCCAAGGCGTTCGCGCGCGCGGGATGCAAGGTCGCGATCCACTACAACGCGAGCCGCAACCGCGCCGAGGAAGTCGCCGCGGACGTGCGCTTCGCCGGCGGGCAGGCGCACCTGGTGGGCGGCGACTTCACCGCCAGCGAGACGGTGCGCCGGGTCGTCGGCGAGGCGGCTGCGGCGATGGGCGGCATCGACATCCTGATCAACAACGCCGGCGGGCTCGTGCGCCGCGTGCCGATCGCCGAGATCGACGACGCGTTCTTCGACGAGGTGGTGGACCTGAACGTCCGCTCGGTCGTCATGGCGATCGCTGCCGTCGTGCCGCACATGCGCCGCGCCGGCCGCGGCAACATCGTCAACGTGACCAGCATCGCGGCCCGCAACGGCGGCGGCGCGGGCGCGTCGATGTACGCGTCGGCGAAGGGATTCGTCAGCACGTTCACGCGCGGCGCGGCAAAGGAGCTCGTCAGGGACAACATCCGCGTGAACGCGGTGTCGCCGGGCGTCATCGCCACGCCGTTCCACGAGCGCTACTCGACGCCGCAGATGCTCGAGACGTTCAAGGGCGCGATCCCGATGGCGCGCCTCGGGACCGCCGACGAGTGCGCCGGCGCATTCCTCTACCTCGCGTCCGACGCGCTGTCCGGCTACGTCACCGGTCAGATCATCGAGGTGAACGGCGGGCAGTACATGCCGTGACCAAGGACCAGGGGTCCGACGTCGGGGATCAGTAGCGCCTGCGATTCCTGGGGTGGTGCATCGAGCGCCGGCACGCCGCGGGCTGGAACTCCCTCTCCCCGCCTCGCGGGGAAAGCACCGGGGTGAGGGGCGGCAGGGGCGAGGGGGCGGCGCGATTTGCGGTGAGCGCGCAAATCCGGTTATCATTCAAGGCTTTCCCGGCGAGTCGGCCGGGTGCCACCCGCGGACGACCGGCAGGCGCTCGACGCCGGGCCGGAAGGCCGCAGACACGAAGAAGGAGTCGCAACGATGGCATCGATCGAATTCACCGCCTTCCCGCGCGAAGGCGAAGGCCGCGGCGCGGCGCGGCGCCTGCGCCTGAGCGGCAAGGCCCCCGGCATCGTCTACGGCGGCACCGTCGCTCCCACGCCGATCGAGCTCGACCACAACGCGCTCGTCCACGCGCTCAGGAACGAGGCGTTCCACGCGTCGATCCTGACGATGAAGCTCGGCGACGCCGCGCAGAAGGTCCTGCTGCGCGACGTGCAGATGCACCCGTACCGGCCGCAGGTGCTGCACGTCGACTTCCAGCGCGTCGACGAGAACAAGAAGATCCACATGAAGGTCCCGCTGCACTTCACGAAGGCCGAGCTGTCGCCCGCGGTGAAGCTCGGCGGCGCGGTCGTCAACCACGTGATGAACGAAATCGACGTCGTGTGCCTGCCGAAGGACCTGCCGGAGTTCATCGAGGTCGACCTCTCGGCGCTCGAGACCGGCCATGCGTTCAAGTCGTCGGACCTCAGGCTCCCGCAGGGCGTCGCCGTGGTGACGCATGGCAAGGACCCGGTCGTCGCGACCGCGGTGGTGCCGAAGGCGATCGTCGAGACCGAGGAGGTGCCGGCGGAAGGCGCGGCCGCCGCCGTCGCCGCCCCTGTCGCCGAGGCGAAGCCCGCGGAGGCGAAGGCCCCCGAGGCGAAGGCCGGCGACAAGAAGGACGAGAAGAAGAAGTAGCGCGTCCGGTCCGACCGCGAGACGGGGCCCGCCGAGCCGCAAGCCGGCGGGCCCTTTCGTTGCGGCCGGTCCGCTTCCGCGCCCGCCCACCCGATGGCTGCTTCCGCACCGATTCGCCTCGTCGCCGGCCTGGGCAATCCGGGGCGCGGCTACGAGCGCACGCGCCACAACGCGGGTTACTGGTACGCCGACGCGCTCGCCGCGAGACTCGGCGCGACGTTCGCGCCGCACGCGCGCTACTCCGGGGACGTCGCGCGCGTCGGCGAAGTGCGCCTCGTCAAGCCGGCGACGTACATGAACGAGTCCGGGCGCAGCGTCGGCGCGCTCGCGCGCTTCCTCGACATCGCGCCGGAGGAGATCCTCGTCGTGCACGACGAGCTCGACCTGCCCGCGGGCGGCGTGAAGCTCAAGCTGGGCGGCGGCGTGGCGGGCCACAACGGGCTCAAGGACGTCCGGGCGCACCTCGCGACGCCCGGGTTCTGGCGCCTGCGCATCGGGATCGGCCACCCGCGCGATTCGGACACTCCCCGGCAGCAGGTCGTCGACTACGTGCTCAAGCCGCCGCGCGGCGACGAGCGCGACGCGATCCGCGGCGCGATCGACCGCGCGCTCGACGCATGGCCCGCGATCGCGGCCGGCGACTTCGAGCGCGCGATGATGCAGCTGCACACCAGGGACACGCCATGAGCCTCAAATGCGGCATCGTCGGCCTGCCGAACGTGGGCAAGTCGACGCTCTTCAACGCGCTCACGCGCGCCGGCATCGCGGCGGAGAACTACCCGTTCTGCACGATCGAGCCCAACGTCGGCGTCGTCGAGGTGCCCGATCCGCGGCTCGCGCAGCTCGCGGCGATCGCGAAGCCCGAGAAGGTGATCCCGGCGGTCGTCGAGTTCGTCGACATCGCGGGGCTCGTCGCCGGCGCGTCGAAGGGCGAAGGCCTCGGCAACCAGTTCCTCGCCACGATCCGCGAGACCGACGCGATCGCGCACGTGGTGCGCTGCTTCGAGGATCCGAACGTCGTGCACGTGACGGGCAGGGTGAACCCGGTCTCGGACATCGAGACGATCAACACCGAGCTGGCGCTCGCCGACCTCGCGGCGGTCGACAAGCAGATCGCCAAGGTCGAGAAGCTCGCGCGTGCCGGCGGCGACAAGGAGGCGAAACGGCTCCTCGAGGCGCTGACGAAGGTGCTGAAGACGCTGGACCATGGCCGGCCGGCGCGCGCCGCCGATCTCGACGACGAGGAGCGCGCGCTGCTGAAGCCGTACTTCCTGCTCACGATGAAGCCGACGATGTACGTGGCGAACGTCGCGGAGCGCGGCTTCCGCGACAACCCGCTGCTCGCGGCCGTCGAGGACCACGCCGCGAACGAGGGCGCGCCGGTCGTGCCGGTGTGCGCGGCGATCGAGGCCGAGATCGCGGACCTCGAGGGAGGCGACAGGCAGGCCTTCCTCGACGACCTGGGCCTGGCGGAGCCGGGGCTCGACCGGGTGATCCACGCGGGCTACAGGCTCCTGGGCCTGCAGACCTTCTTCACCGCCGGCCCGAAGGAAGTCCGTGCGTGGACGGTGCCCGTCGGCGCCACCGCCCCCCAGGCGGCCGGCGCCATCCACACCGACTTCGAGAAGGGCTTCATCCGCGCCGAGACGATCGCGTTCGCCGACTACGTCGCCTTCAAGGGCGAGCACGGCGCCAAGGAGGCGGGCAGGATGCGCCTCGAGGGGAAGGACTACGTCCTGCGCGACGGTGACGTGATGCACTTCCGGTTCAACGTGTGAACGGGCGCAGTTCGACCTCGGACATTCGGTCCTGGTGTTCGTGAGCCGCAATCACGCGCGACCCGAGAGACGAGCCGCGAATTCCGCCGTTCTGCAAAGCGAAACTTCCTGATGGCGCGCGCGCGAGCGCGCCGAGGCGGGTCCGGGCGGGCTTGCCCGCCCGGACCCGCCTCGTTGTAGCTCCCTCTCTCACCCCGGATAGCTACAATGCCGGCGCATCCGGCGTCATCGGCGGCCTGCTCGGCTGGCCGATGGATACGGCCGTGAATCTGGCTAACCTCGCGCGTGCTGGCTATGGGTATGGCGGGCACAAGCCAGGGCTGCTCGGCACCGATCAATTGCCGGAGATGGTCGATCCCTCAAACGTACTCGGCACTAGTGCGCATCTGTCCGATCTGCTCGGCGTCGGCGATAGCTTGCCGGAAGTGGGCGTGGAGCTCCTTGGCGGGCTGTTATCACCAGGTCCGAAGGTTAAGGCTCAGAAGGTAAACAAACGAAAAGCTATAGCGGAAGCCCTTCGGGCGCGATCACGGTCGCTCCCGATGGACGACGCGGCCAGATTGGCGCGGGCCGAGGCGCAAAAGTACGATATAGATTGGTGGCACGGCGGATCACAAAAGTTCGACAAGATAGACCCATCGAAGTACGGGAACACAACGGGGACGCCGGCAGCGCGCGAGGCGTTTTTTGCGACGCGCAGCATCGACGATGCCGGCGAGTTTGCGAAGAATGCCGCGACTGGCGGCGGGAGTGTTATGCGCGTCGCGGCTGCGCCAAATAATCCGAAACACATTCAGTGGAGCAAAAATCTTCCGCCTATCAGGAGCGAAAACGGACAGCGTTTTCTAGCTGGGTTGTTGATGGACGCGCGCGCGGAAGGACATGACGCAGTGATCATTGCCAACGGCGTCGTTTCACTGTCAGGGAAGAACCCCTCCGAGTTGATAGCTATTCTCGATCCGGGGATCGCTCGGGACGCCGAAAGGGCAAAATTTGACCCGCTACACAAGGGGCTTTCTGGCCTGACTCTTGGGGCCGGCGGCCTCGGGTTAGCCGGACTTTTGGGATACCAGGACGATCAATATCGTTGACATCGAAAAGCATGTTGCCTTCGTCGGCGTAATCGTTAACATTAGCCATTCGGTGCTTTCAGTTTAGCTAGCTCCCACATCGCAGGGTGCATCCGCCGCTCGCCCGCCTCCCACTTCTGCCACACGCGCTGCGTGGAGTGGACGAGGGCTGCCGCCTGGCTGGCCGACAGCCCTCGTTCGCGCCGCCAATCCCGGATCGCGTCCGGGGTTGGCGGCTGCTCGCCGCGCCAGACGCGGCGATTGGGGTGGGTGGTCACGTCTTGACCACGCGGACGCCGGGCGGCAGGTCGCCGAGTTCCAGCATGTAGTAGACGCCGTTCCACAGGGACGCCGGCGTCGCGCTGGGAACTGCGTGATCACGCACATCATCCGCCTGCACCTCGTTGGCGGCAATCGACAGCGTGGTAGACGACTGCCCGTAGATCCAGTGCGTCGGGTGCTCGACCGTTTGTCCAGATTGCCGCTCGATATAGATCGTCATTTTCGTCTCCTGCCCCTGTTGTGTCACTCCTTCTCTCGCTCAGCACCCCGAGCAGGACAGTGTCTATACGTGGGTCAAACTTCGACGCAAATCACCCCTGAAAGTGGGTCAGATTTCGGTGCAAATCAACAGCGCGGGCACCGATTCAAACAGGAAACCCGGGTGAAGCAAGTTGCACGCCTGACTCCCGCCCGGTTTGGCTCGTCGAGCAGTATCCGGGTGCGCCTGGCATTGACGGTTCGACGGGGCACCTGTACTCTGTACAGAATTCACGCCTTTCCCGTCGCTGCCGACATGCCGCTCACCGCTTCCGACATTGTTCCGCTGACGCAGGCGCGCGCGAACCTATCCGAGCTGGCGGACGAGGTGAAGGCCGGCGCCGAGAAGATCATCACGAAGAACGGTGAGAGCTACGTCGCGCTGATCGATGCGGATCGGCTCGACTACTACCACCGGCTGGAGCGGGAGCGCATCCACCTGGTTCTGCTTGACGAGGTCGAGAAGGGGCTATCGGACGTCGAAGCGGGGCGAACCCGCGACGCGCGCATCGTATTGGCGGAGCTCGAGCGGCGGGAAGCGCAGGCGTCCGCGTCGCGGCGAGGCGCGCGCAAGCGTTGAGTTCCGCATGGTCGCCGGGGCGACTGTTCGCTTCACCGCCAACTTCGAAGCGAACCTCGCCGCCATCGAGACGTGGTGGCGTGAGCGGAGCGCGCCACGGGGCATCGCCAAGCTCCTCGACGAGCTCCAACTCGTGGTCGCGAGACTCGAGCGGCATCCGAGGCTGGGGCGCGACTTTCTCGCCCGCGCGCCCCGATCGGTGGAAGCGGCCGACCGGATGGCGAACCTGCGACGACGGATCCCTGGCCTCGACCTGCGCGAGTACCTCGCCGGCGACTACCCGATGCTCTACGCACTCGACCCCGTGGCGCGCCCTCCCGTCGTCCACATGCTGGCGATCCGCCATTGCCGCGAGCTGTCGTTCGACTTCGACGGGTACTGGCAGGCAAACCGTGAGCCCACGCGGAGGCGGTCGTGACGCTGCGCCTGGCAGCCTCGCTGGTACTGACCCCGCTGCTCGCCGCGTGCGCGGCCTTCGGACCCCGCCTCGTGGCGCCCGAGGTCACCGCCGCGGGCGTGCGCGACCTGCGCCTCGCGCTGCCGGAGGTGCGGATGACGGTCGACCTCGTGCTGGCCAATCCGAACGCCGTCGACGTGCCGCTGGAGGCGCTCGTGGCGAGCGTGTCGCTCGAGGGCGAGCGTGTCGCGGAGGCGACGCTCGCCGCGCCGGTCATGCTGCCGGCCAACGGGACGGCCACGGTGACGCTCGCGGCGCGGGGCGACGCGGCGGCGACGCTCGCGGGCGTGGGACGCGCGATCGGGAGCGGACGCACGCTTCGCTACGAGGTCGCGGGCGAGGCGACGCTCGGTGACGGCCGCCGGTTCGCGTTCCGGCGTCGCGGCGAAACCGGGGCAGGCAGGCCGTGACGCCGCTCGCGTTCACCAAGATGCACGGGCTGGGCAACGACTTCGTCGTCGTCGACGCGACGTCGCACCCGTTCACGCTCACGGCGCCGCAGATCCGCGCGCTCGCCGACCGCCACTTCGGCGTGGGCTGCGACCAGGTGATCGTGGTCGAGCGGCCGACGCGCCCCGACGTCGACTTCCGCTACCGGATCTTCAACGCGGACGGCGGCGAGGTCGAGCAGTGCGGCAACGGCGCGCGCTGCTTCGTCAGGTTCGTGCGCGAGCGCGGACTCACCGACAAGCGGGAGATCCGCGTCGAGACCGCCGGCGGGATCATCGCGCCGCGCCTCGGGGACGACGGCGAGGTGACCGTCGACATGGGCGTGCCGCGCTTCGCGGCCGACGCGGTGCCGTTCGCCGGCGGATCGGGCGGCGCGACCGACCCGCTCGACGTCGACGGGACGGTCGTCACGATCTCCGCGCTCTCGATGGGCAATCCCCACGCCGTGCAGGTGGTGGACGATGTCGGGACCGCGCCGGTCACGACGCAGGGCCCGCGCATCGAGCGCCACGCGCGCTTCCCGAATCGCGTCAACGCGGGCTACATGCAGGTGATCGATCGCGCTACCATCCGGCTGCGGGTGTGGGAGCGTGGCGCGGGCGAGACGCTCGCATGCGGCAGCGGCGCCTGCGCGGCGGTCGTCGCCGGCATCCGGCGCGGATTGCTGGCGCACGAGGTGCGGGTGCGCGTGCGCGGCGGGGAGCTGACCGTCGCGTGGGCGGGCGACGCCGCCCCGGTGATGATGACCGGGTCCGCGACGACGGTGTTCGAAGGGCGCTGGACGCCGCCGCCGGGCTGACGCGCGGCGCGCGGACCGGCGACGACGACAACGATCGCGATCGCTGCGGCGGCCGCGACAACAGGGGGCGGGACGCGAGGATGGACGCGAAGGCGGTGGCCGAGTACCTGAAGCAGCATCCCAAGTTCTTCGAGGATTACGCCGACGTGCTCGCCGAGATCTTCGTGCCGCACCCGCACGGCGGCCACGCGATCCCGATCGCCGAGCGCCAGATCCTGACGCTGCGCGAGCGCAACGCCGACCTCGAAGGGCGGCTGCGCGAGCTGATCGCGAACGGGCGCGACAACGACGCGATCGGCGAGAAACTCCACCGCTCGACGCTCGCGCTCTTCGCCTCGCCGGACCTCGAGACGACGCTCGCCGTCCTCGACCACAGCCTGAAGGAGGACTTCGGCGTGCCCGACGTCGCCGCGCGGCTGTGGGGGCGCGTCCCCGAGCGGTCCTACCTGCCGCAGCTCGCCGCCACCTCGTCCGAGCTGCGCGAGTGGGCCGACGCGCTGGCCGCGCCGGCCTGCGGCGCCGAGGCGCCGTTCGAGTCGCGCGAATGGTTCGACAACGGCGAATCGCTGCGCTCGTTCGCGTTCCTTCCGCTGCGCACGTCGCACACGTTCGGCGTGCTCGCGCTCGCGAGCGGGGACCCCGAACGCTACCGCGCCGGCATCGGCACGGTCTACCTCGTGAGGCTCGCCGAGCTCGCGAGCATGGCCACGGCCCGCTACCTGCCGCCCGGGTAGCGCGACGCCGATGGACCGCGCCTCCCGGCCCGCCGCCGCGCCGCGGCCCGAGGCAGTGGCGTCGGCGGAGAATGCGCGCCTGCTGGCGCGGTTCGACGAGCACCTTGCGGCGCGGCCCGCACGGACGCGCGAAGCGTATCGGCGCGACGTCGCGGTGCTCGCCGCGCTGGC
Organism: Burkholderiales bacterium; assembly: GCA_905339295.1. Classification (GTDB taxonomy): domain Bacteria; phylum Pseudomonadota; class Gammaproteobacteria; order Burkholderiales; family Casimicrobiaceae; genus VBCG01. The sequence continues at coordinate 35,808 of CAJPFI010000017.1, read as the reverse complement.
GGGCGAAAGGCCGCTGACGGCGCTCGCGCGCGCCGAGCTCGCGCGCCACCTCGCGACGCTGCACGGACGCGGACTGTCCGGGCGCTCGCTCGCGCGGATGCTCTCCGCGTGGCGCTGCCTCTATCGCTTCGTGCTCGATCGCGGGCGCGGACTCGACGCGGATCCCACGGCCGGCCTCAAGCCGCCGAAATCCGCGCGGCGCCTCCCGTCGGCGCTGTCGCCCGACGAAGCGTCGCGGCTGGTCGAGATCGCCGGCGACGATCCGCTCGCGATGCGCGACCGCGCGATCCTCGAGCTGGCCTACTCGTCGGGCCTGCGCCTGTCGGAGCTCGCCAGCCTCGACGTCGCGCGCGTCGACTTCGCGGGCGGCGAGGCGCGCGTGATCGGCAAGGGCGCCAAGGAGCGCGTCGTGCCGGTCGGCCGCGCCGCGCTGGACGCGATCCGCACGTGGCTCGCCGCGCGCGCGGCGATCGCGCGCCCCGGCGAGACCGCGATGTTCGTCGGGCGCGGAGGCGGCAGGCTGTCGACGCGGTCGATCGAGCAGCGGGTCGCGGCCTGGGCGGTGAAGCAGGGGCTGGGGCGACACGTGCACCCGCACATGCTGCGCCACTCGTTCGCGTCGCACGTGCTGCAGTCGTCGGGCGACCTGCGCGCCGTGCAGGAGATGCTGGGCCACGCGTCGATCGCGAGCACGCAGGTCTACACGCACCTCGACTTCCAGGCGCTCGCGAAGGTCTATGACGCGGCGCATCCGCGGGCGAAGAAACGCAGCGCCGACGGCGGCAAGTGAGCCGGGAGGCGCTCGCGACCGGGCGGGCGATCAGGCGAAGTAGAGGATCAGGTAGAACACCAGGAGGATCGCCACCCACAGCACCATGTTGCCGGTGCTGTAGGCGCGGGCGAGTTGCCCGCGGTCGCCCAGCCCGCGCGACAGCACGCCCATCCCGGCGCCGAGTGTTCCGAGGGTGACGCGCCGGATGGCGCGGTCGATGGATCCGATTCCCGCCCGGAGCGCGCCTGCCAGCGCCGGTCCTGCCCTGCGGTAGAGCCAGTCGGTGTCGAGCGTGATCGTCAGCGTCCGCTTGAGCATCGGCAGCATGACGAAGAACGCGAGTCCCGAGAACAGCAGGAGCTGGAGCATCTCGACGACGTGCGCGCCCGTGTAGGGGACGTAGTCCGCCGGGTAGGGCAGCAGGCGGTAGAGCGGCGCGTAGAACACGCCCAGCCCGATGCAGAGCGCGGCGAAGAGAACCATCGCGAGGCGCTGGCTCCACGGGGGGTCGGGCGGGCGCAGCCCGGAGTCCTTCTGGAAGAACACGAACCACGGGAACTTGATGCCCGCGTGCAGGAACACGCCTGCCGACGCCGCGGCGAGAAGCAGCCACACGATCTCGAGATGCCCGTCCAGCGCCGCCTGCGCGACCATCGACTTGCTCACGAATCCCGACGTGAGCGGGAACGACGAGATCGACAGCGCGCCGATCGTGCCGCAGACCATCGTGAGCGGCATCGTGCGGAACAGGCCGCCCAGGTCGGTGCACTTGCGGCGCCCGGTCTCGTAGAGCACGGCGCCGGCCGACATCAGCAGCAGCGCCTTGTAGAGGATGTGCGTGAACGCGTGCGCGGCCGCGCCGTTGAGCGACATCTCGGTCCCGATGCCGATGCCGACGATCATGAATCCGACCTGGTTCACGATGCTGTAGGCGAGGATGCGGCGCATGTCGTTCTCGAGCAGCGCGTACACGATGCCGTAGAAGATCATGAACAGCCCGACGAACACGAGGAGCTCGGCGCCGGGGAACGCGCGCAGCAGCACGTAGACCGCCGTCTTGGTCGTGAAGGCCGACAGGAACACGGTGCCGCTCCACGACGCCTCCGGGTACGCGTCGGGCAGCCACGCGGACAGGGGCGGCGCCCCCGCGTTCAGGAGGAACCCGGCGAGGATGAGCCAGTGGGCGGGAGAATCGAGCGCGATGCGCGTGAACGCGGTGGAGCCCGTGTCGGCGACGTGTCCGGCGATGCCGGCCATGAGCACGACGCCGCCGAGCAGGTGGACCATCAGGTAGCGCATGCTCGCCCGGTAGGCGGACGCCGTTCCCGCGCTCCAGATCACGAGCGTCGAGCCGATCGCCATCAACTCCCAGAAGACGAAGACGGTCAGCAGGTCGCCGGCCAGCGTCACGCCGATCGCCGATCCCGCGTAGACGAACGCCGCGGGAACCTCGACGCGGCTCGCCTGCCCGAGCGCGAACAGCCCTCCGCCGAACGCCATGACCGCGAAGACGAGGGCGAACAGGCGCGACAGCGCGTCGAGCGCGTAGGGGACGACCGGGTAGCCGAGGAACGTGCCGCGCCAGGCAACGCCGTCCGGCGCGGCGAGCACCAGGGCCACGGCCGCGGCCGGGGCGACGAGCGTCAGCACGGCGCGTGCGCGGCCGGACAGCGTCGCCAGCACGAGGCCGGCGGCGACGAGGAGCAGCCCGGGGTGCAGGAGCTCAATCATCGCGGCGCTCGTAATAGGTGTCCGGACGCTTCAGGAAGACCCCGAGTCCCTTGGCGAACAGGATCAGCGCCGCGCACGCGCCGAAGCCGAACCACGCGCCGAAGCCGAACATGCCCGGCAGGCCCTCGTGTTCCTCCGCGCCGACGAACGCGCCGGCCGCCACCGTCAGCGCGAGCGCCGCGATGAAGACCGCCCACAGCGTCCGGATCGTGCGCGGACGGACGAGCCAATGCGTTCGTTCCCTCATGCCTGGCCTCCGACGAGCTGGCGCGCGAGCGACAGCGGCAGGTCGGCGAAGACGAACATGAGCAGCGTCGCCGCGGCCGTCGCCACCATCGCGACGACCATCGGCATCGGCGCCTCGCCGTGCGCGTGGCCGCCGTCGTCGCCGGCCGGGCGGAAGAAGGCGCGGAACACGATCGGCAGCAGGTAGCCCGCGCTCAGCAGCGTGCTCGCGGCGATCGTGCCCACGGCCACCCAGTGGCCGGCGTCGTACGCGCCCGACAGGATGAACCACTTGCTCACGAAGCCGGCGGTCGGCGGCAGTCCGACCATCGACACGGCGCCGACGGCGAACGCACCCATCGTCCACGGCATGCGCCGGCCGATGCCGTCGAGCTGGCTGACCTCGGTCTTGTGCGCGGCGGTGTAGATCGCCCCGGCGGCGAAGAACAGCGTGATCTTGCCGAACGCGTGGGCGGCGATGTGCAGCGCCGCGCCGACGACGGAGAGGGGCGTGAGCAGCGCCGCAGCCAGGATCACGTAGGAAAGCTGGCTCACGGTCGAATACGCGAGCCGCCGCTTCAGGTTGTCCGAGCGCAGCGCGACGATCGACGCCGCGACGATCGTGAAGGCCGCGACCGTGGGCAGCCAGTCGACGCTCGCGAGGCCCCGGATCGAATCGACGCCGAACACGTAGACGATCACCTTGACCACCGTGAACACGCCGGCCTTGACGACCGCCACGGCGTGCAGCAGCGCGCTCACCGGCGTGGGCGCCACCATCGCCGCGGGCAGCCAGCGGTGGAACGGCATCAGCGCGGCCTTGCCGATGCCGAACATGTACAGCGCGAGGAGGCCGCCGAGCGCGGCGTTGCCGAGCCGGCCGGAGAGGATGCCGCCCGGGACGAAGTCGAGCGTCCCCGCCGCGTGCCAGGTGATCACGAGCGCGAACAGGAAGAACATGATCGACGTCGAGAGCAGCACGCCGAGGTAGACGCGGCCGCCCCGCTTCGCCTCCTCGGTGCCGTGGTGGGTGACCAGCGGATAGGTCACCAGCGTGAGCATCTCGTAGAACAGGAACAGCGTGAGTCCGTTCGCGGCGAACGCCACGCCCATCGTCGCCGCGATCGCGCCGGCGAAGCACACGTAGAAGCGCGTCTGGTTTCGCTCTTCGTTGGCGCGCATGTAGCCGATCGAGTAGAGCGAGTTCACGATCCACAGCCCGGACGCGACCAGCGCGAACAGGAGCCCGAGCGGCTCGACCGTGAACGCGATGGGCATTCCGGGCAGCATTTCGACGAGCGCGACCGAGGGACGCAGGCCCGCCTGCACCGGCGCGATCAGCGACGCCACCGTCGCGAACAGCGCGACGCCGGTGACGAGCGTCGCGCCTTCGCGCGCGTCGGGCGACCGGCGCGCGAGCGCGATCAGCGCCGCGCCCGCGAGCGGGAGGGAGACGGCGACCAGGACGGCGGTCTCGGGATTCATCGGGGGCCCGCGAGCAGCGCCTCGGCCGCCCCGTACGCGGCGCCGAGCGTCAACGAGGGCTCGACCCCGAAGTACACGGACGCGGCGAGCAGGACGCCGGCGGGGACGAGCAGCGCGGCGGGCGGTTCCTTCAGGCGCGCGGTCTCCTCGGAAGGCGGGCGGAAGTAGGCGACCTCGACGAAGCGCCAGACGTAGGCCACGGCGATCAGCGAGCTCGCCACCACGACGAACGCGATCACCCACGAGCCCGCCTCGATCGCGGCGAGCACGAGGTACCACTTGGACACGAAGCCCGCGGTGCCCGGCACGCCGATCAGTCCCAATCCGCCGACGACGATGCCGGCGCAGGTCAGCGGCATCGACCGGGCGAGGCCGGCCATGCGGTCGATGCGCGAGCTGCCCAGCCGGAAGGCGATCGCGCCGACGAGCATGAACAGGGCGCCCTTGGTCACGCCGTGGTTGAACAGATGCACGATCCCGCCGGTGAGCCCGGTCGCGGTCGCGAAGCTGACGCCTAGCGTGATGTAGCCGATCTGGGCCACGCTCGAATAGGCGAGCAGGCGCTTGAGGTCGGTCTGGAAGGCGGCGGCGGCCGAGGCGACGATCATCGCCGCGATCGACAGCGCGAGCAGCACGTCGCCCATCGGCATCGCGGCGAAGACGGCCGTCGTGCCGAACACAGAGAAGTAGAAACGCAGCAGCACGTAGACCGACACCTTGGTCGCCGTCGCCGCGAGCAGCGCCGACACGGCCGACGGCGCGTGAGCGTACGCGCCGGGCAGCCACATGTGCAGCGGGAACAGCGCGGCCTTGAGCGAGATGCCGACCGTCAGGAACGCGAGGGCCGCCAGCACCGGGCGGGCCTGGCGGACGTCGCCCAGGCGCGAGGCGATGTCCGCGAGGTTGAGCGTCCCGGTCATCAGGTAGAGCAGGCCCACGCCGATCACGATGAACGTTGCGCCGATCGTCCCGAGGATCAGGTACTGGTAGGCGGCGAGCAGCGCGCGCCGGTCGCGGTCGAGCGCGATCAGCACGTAGCTCGCGAGCGACGAGATCTCGAGGAACACGAACAGGTTGAACGCGTCGCCGGTCACGGCGATGCCCCCCAGGCCGGCGAGCGCGAGGCAATAGAGCGCGTAGAAAAGGTAGTGGTTGTCCCGGGGGATCTCGGCCCTCACGCTCGCCCACGCGTACGGCGCGACCACCGAGGCCACGAGCCCGAGCAGCACGAGCATGAAGGCGTTCGCCGCGTCGATCCGGTACTCGATGCCCCAGGGGGGCGGCCAGCTTCCGATCGCGTAGCTGATGACGCCCACGCGCTGGACCTCGAGCAGGATCGCGAGCGACGAGGCGAGGAAGAAGACGCTCGCCGCGGTGGCGATCGCCCAGCCGATCCGGCCGCCGCGGACGAGCACGATGAGCGGCGCGCAGAGGAGCGGCACCACGACCTGCAGGACCGGCAGATGGGTGCCGTCGATCACGTCGCGTCGTCGCGGGCGGCGGACTGCTCGGCGCGCAGGATCTCGTCCTCCTCGATGCTGCCGTAGGCCTCGCGTATGCGCACGACGAGCGCGAGGCCGAGCGCGAGCGTCGCGATGCCCACCACGATCGCGGTCAGGATGAGCACGTGGGGCAGCGGGTTCGAATAGACCTGGAAGCCCGCGCCGACGATCGGCGCCGTCCCGCCGATCAGCTTGCCCGGCGCGATGTAGAGCAGGTAGACCGAGGTCTGGAAGATCGACAGGCCGATCAGCTTCTTGATGAAGTTGCCGCGCGCAATGACGATGAACAGCCCCGCGACGAGCAGGAAGATCGTGACCCAGTAGCTGTAGTGGTCGAGCGCGCTCACCCGTCGTCCCCCTTGCGCTGGCGGCCGGCGAACATGTAGAAGATCTTGAGCATCACGCTCGACACGGTGATGAAGACGCCGGCCTCGACCCAGAAGATGCCGCGGTGCTGGCCGGACACCGGATCGGGGTCGAGCACGAAGTAGTCGAGGTAGTTGCCGCCGAGCAGCAGGCCGGCGACGCCGACGCCGGCGTAGACGAGCACGCCCGCCGCGATCCCCGACTCGACGACTCGATCGGGGACGACCCGTCGCGCGGCGGGCAGGCCGAAGATCAGCGCGTAGAAGATGATCGCGGCGGCGGCGATGACGCCCGCCTGGAAGCCGCCGCCCGGGCCGAAGTCGCCGTGGAACTGCACGTACAGCGCGAACAGCAGCATGAACGGGACGATGATCTTCGCCACGACCCGGAGGACGAGGTAGCCTCTCATTTCCGGTCCCGGTCCTTGCGCCGCCTCTGCCGGAGCAGCGCGATGACGCCGATGCCGGCCGTGAACACGACGGTCGTCTCGCCGAGCGTGTCGTAGCCCCGGTAGCTCGCGAGAACCGCGGTGACGACATTGGGGACGCCCGTTTCCTTCATCGCCTGCTCGATGTAGCGCGGCGCGACGTGCCTGTGGATCGGGGCGTCCGCGTCCGAGAACGCCGACAGCCCCAGCGTCCCGTAGACCAGCACGCCTCCCGCCGCGATGCTCACGGCGAGAGGGAACCACGGCCTGCCCAGCGGACGCGCCTCGTCGCCGCGCACGAGGTGCAGCGCGCCGAGCAGCAGGACGGTCGAGATGCCCGCGCCGACCGAGGCCTCGGTCATCGCGACGTCGACCGCGTCGAGCGCGACGAGGGCCGTCGCCATCAGGAAGCTGTAGATGCCGCCCAGCACGACGACGGCGAAGAGGTTCCGCTGGACCACCATGGCGGTGGCGACCACCGCCATCATCGTGAGCAGGACATTGACGGTCAGCGCTTCGATGACTCGTGCTCCCGGGAGGCGAGCAGCGGCTGGATGCCGCGGCTCATGCCGGCCTTGGCCAGCGCGTTCGTCGCGGCCGGGCTGGTGAAGAGGAACAGGAGCCCGATGATCGCGAGCTTCACCGTGCTGAGCGTGAAGCCCGACTGCAGCATCAGTCCGAGGAGCATCAGGCCGACGCCGAGCGTCTCGGCGACGCTCGCCGCGTGCACGCGCGTGTAGAAGTCCGGCATGCGCAGCAGGCCGATTCCGCCGACCAGGCAGAAGAAGCCGCCTGCGGCCAGGGCCGTCCAGCTCGCCAGGTCGAGTGCCGCGCTCATGGCTGGCGTGGGGGCTCGCCCTCGCCCGGGTCGCCGAGGTCGCCGTAGCGGAAGAACTTGAGGACCGCGATCGTGCCGACCAGGTTGAGCAGCCCGTAGACGATCGCGAGGTCGAGGAACTCCGGCCGGCCGTTGAGGAAGCCGATGACCGCGAGCAGCATCACCGCCATCGTGCCGGTCGTGTTTCCCGCCTGCGCGCGGTCGAAGACCGTCGGGCCGCGGATCGCGCGGACGATCGCGAGCGCCATCGTGACGATGATCGCGAGCGTCGCGGCGGCGAACATCATGCGCCGCGCTCGAACCGCGTGACGCGGGCGTCCATGTCGCCGCTCACGACGCCCTCCGCGCTCGCGGACGTGAGGGCGTGGACCAGGAACTCGTCGTGCCCCGCGTCGATCGTGATCGTGCCCGGCGTGAGCGTGATCGAGTTCGCGTGCGTGGCGAGGCCGACCTCGGTGCGCTGGGTGGGCCGGAAACGCACCAGCGCGGGCCGGATGGGCAACCGCGGGGACAGGATGACCTTCGTGACGTCCCAGGCGGACTTCGCGATCTCCTTGGCGAGCCAGGGCCAGTAGAACACCGTCCGCGGCACGAGGCCGATCGGGTGTCCCTCGGCGTCCACCATGCCCATCCGGCGGGCGAGCCACACGACGGCGACCGACGACGCGAGCCCCGAGGCGAGCAGGAACGGCGTGAAGTAGCCCGACAGCACGATCCAGAAGACGAACATCACTGCGACGGCGCTGACGGTGCGAAGCAAGAAGGCCTCCCCGGGGCCGGCGTCACGTCGAACGGCGGCGGACGCGTCGCCACGGATCCTTCCGGCGACGTCCGCTGTAGTCTAATGGCTGGCACTGGGCGCGACAACTGCGGCGCGCCGATCCGTCACTCCGCGATCTCGATGACGCCCGGCAGGCGCGGAAGGTCCGTCACGCCGGGATCGACGCCGGACTGCATGAGCAGCGCCGTGACCTGCCCGCGGTGGTGGGTCGCGTGATTGAACAGGTGCGTCGCCGCGATCCACGCGGGAAGGCGTCGAAGCCTGCCATCGGCCGCGCGGTACCCGAGCGTCGAGGCGAGCCAGGCCGGCGCGAGTTGTCCGGCCCAGCCGAGGATGTCGCGGTCGGCCCGTTCGCGCTCGCGCATGAGCTCCGCGAAGTCCGGATGCGCGTCGGCGCCGAACGCGGGCACCGGATGCGGCGCGTCCGTGAAGCGTCCGAGCCACATGCGGTCGCCCCACAGGATGTGCGCGAGCGTGCGGTGGATCGATCCGAAGAACGCGCCGCGGTCGCGCTTGCGCTCGTCGTCGGGCAGCGTGGACGCGGCGGCGTAGAGCCGCTCGTTCATCCAGCGGTTGTAGCGGGCCAGGAGCCGACAGTAATCGGCGTCGACCATGGCCCCGGGGCACGCTACACGGTTGCGGCCAGCGGCGCCGCGGCCCGGGTGTCGCGCTCCGCGAGCTGCCCGACCTCGATCGCGGCCGCGACCTGCGCGAGCCGGGCGACCACGCCGTACGCGTAGAAGCGGTTGGGCGGGCATCCCGCCGGACCCGAGAGGTCCGGGATGCACGGCGACTCGAACGCGAGCGGCACGAACTCCGCGCCCGGCGCGTTCAGGTTCTCGTCGCGCCCGCGCGATGCGTGCACGCGGTAGAAGCCGCCGACGACGTAGCGGTCGATCAGGTAGACGACCGGTTCGGCGATCGCGTCGTTGATCGCCTCGTAGGTGGGCACGCCCTCCTGGATGATCACCGACGTGACCTCGAGGCCCTCCTTCACGACCGCCATCTTGTTGCGCTGCTTGCGATTCAGTCCCTGCACCTCGGACGCGTCGCGCACCGTCATGATCCCCATGCCATAGGTGCCCGCGTCGGCCTTCACGATCACGAACGGCTTCTCGTCGATCCCGTACTCGTCGTACTTGGCGCGCAGGCGCCCGAGCAGCCAGTCGACGTTCGACGCGAGGCACTGCTCGCCGGCGCGCTCCTGGAAGTTGATCTCGCCGCAGACGCCGAAGTACGGGTCGACGAGCCACGGGTCGATGCCGATCAGCGCGCCGAACTCGTCGGCCACCGTGTGATAGGCCTCGAAGTGATGCGACTTGAGCCGGTTGTACCAGCCGGCCGCGAGCGGCGGCGCGATCGGTTGATCGATGCCCTGGAGGATCGGGGGCTGGCCGGCCGACAGGTCGTTGTTGAGCAGCACCATGCACGGGTCGAAGTCGCCGACGCCCACGCGACGGCCGCGGCGCACGATCGGCTCGAGCGTGACCGACGTGCCGTCGGGCAGGTCGACCCTCGTCGGCTGGGCGATGTCCGGGATCAGCGTGCCGATGCGCACGCGCAGGCCCGCCTGCTTCAGGATGCCCTCGAGCGTCGCGACGTTGCGCAGGTAGAACGTGTTGCGCGTGTGGCTCTCCGGGACGAGCAGCACGCCGCGGGCGTCCGCGCAGGCGCGCTCGACGGCGGCCTGCATCGCCTGCACGCAAAGCGGCATGAACGACGGGTTCAGGTTGTTGAACCCGCCCGGGAACAGGTTCGTGTCGACCGGCGCGAGCTTGAATCCCGCGTTGCGCAGGTCCACCGACGCGTAGAACGGGACCGCGTGCTCGTGCCATTTCGACCGCAGCCAGCATTCGATCTCCGGCATGCGTTCGAGGAACGTCCGCTCGAGGTCCATGAGCGGTCCGGCGAGCGCGGTCGTGAGATGCGGAACCATGGGCGGGGCCTTCGGCGGCGGAGAGCCATTCTAGCCCAAGCCTTCGGCCGGCCAGCGTGCCGCGCCACGGGGCGACGACCGGGTTCTCCGTCGCCGTCGCCTCGTCTCGCGCGCGGAAAGAAAGCGGGGCGCCGAGAGACGCCCCGCGAGGCCACCGAGGAGAAACGATCGGGGAGGAGACCCCGACTCACGTGCCGGCGGGCGGGCAGCCCGCCGGCATGTGAGCTGTTGCGGACAACTAGAGGCGGTAGGCCGACTCGCCGTGCGACGCGATGTCGAGGCCCTCGCGCTCGTCTTCCTCCGAGACGCGCAGCCCGACCGCCATGTCGACGATCTTGAACGCGGCGAACGCGACCACGGCCGACCAGACGATCGTGACCAGCACGCCCTTCGCCTGGATCCACAGCTGGCCCGCGATCGAGTAGTCCTTCGCCGCGATGACGGCCCCGGTGACCCAGTCGGACACGTAACCGGGGCCGCCGAGCGACGGGTCGTTGAACACGCCGGTGAGCAGCGCGCCCAGGATGCCACCGACCGCGTGCACGCCGAACACGTCGAGCGTGTCGTCGGCGCCGAGCATGTGCTTCAGGCCGTTCACGCCCCACAGGCAGACGAAGCCCGCCGCGGTGCCGATGACGAACGCGCCGGGGATGCCGACGTTGCCCGCGGCCGGCGTGATGGCGACGAGCCCCGCCACGGCGCCGGACGCGGCGCCCAGCATCGACGGCTTGCCCTTCATCAGCCATTCGCCGACGCACCACGCCAGCACGGCGCACGCGGTCGCGAGGAACGTGTTGATGAACGCGAGCACCGCCGAGTTGCCCGCCTCGAGCGCGGAACCGGCGTTGAACCCGAACCAGCCCACCCACAGCAGCGAGGCGCCGATCATCGTCAGCGGCAGGTTGTTCGGCGGCATCGCCTCCTTGCCGTAGCCCAGGCGCTTGCCGAGCAGGAACGCGCCGACGAGACCCGCGACGCCCGCGTTGATGTGCACGACGGTGCCGCCCGCGAAGTCGAGCGCGCCCCACTGCCAGATCAGGCCGGCCCTGGCCGTCAGCTCGTCGACCAGCTTCGGGTCGGTGTACGCGTCCGGACCCATCCAGAACCACACCATGTGCGCGATCGGCGTGTAGGCGAACGTGAACCACAGCACCGAGAACAGCAGGATGGCGGAGAACTTGATGCGCTCGGCGAGCGCGCCGACGATCAGGCACACGGTGATGGCCGCGAACGTCGCCTGGAACGCGACGAACGCGAGCTCGGGGATCGGCGTGTTCTTGCTGAACGTGGCGCCGTTCGCGAACGTCCCGGTGGCCGAATCGAACGTGCCCGACAGGAACAGCCGGTCGAAGCCGCCGATGTAGGCGCTGCCCTCGGTGAACGCGAGGCTGTAGCCGTAGACGCACCACAGCACGGTGATGAGCGAGAACACGACGAACACCTGCATCAGCACCGACAGGATGTTCTTCGACCGCACCATGCCGCCGTAGAAGAGCGCCAGCGCGGGCACGCTCATCATGATGACGAGCAGGGTGCAGACGAGCAGCCACGCGACGTCGCCTTTGTTCGGCGTCGGCGCCGGCGCGGCGGTCGCGGCCGGCGCGGCAGCGGGCGTCGCGGTGGGCGCCGACGCCGCGGCGTCGGCCGGAGCGGTGGCGGCGGGCGGCGCGGCGTCGGCGGGCGCCTTGTCCTGCGCGAGCGCCGCGGGCGCGGCGAGTGCGAACGCGCCGACGAGCGCGATCATTGCGAACAGCTTCTTCATGAGGGTCCCCTTACAGCGCTTCCGCGCCGGTTTCGCCGGTGCGAATGCGAACGACCTGCAGCAGGTCGAAGACGAAGATCTTCCCGTCGCCGATCTTGCCGGTGTTGGCGGCCTTCTCGATCGCCTCGATGACGCGCTCGAGCAGGTCTTCCCTGATCGCGGCCTCGATCTTGACCTTGGGCAGGAAGTCGACGACGTACTCGGCGCCCCGGTAGAGCTCGGTGTGCCCCTTCTGGCGGCCGAACCCCTTGACCTCGGTGACGGTGATTCCCTGGACGCCGATCGCCGAGAGGGCCTCGCGGACCTCGTCGAGCTTGAACGGCTTGATGATGGCGGTGACGAGCTTCATCGTTGCTCCAATGCGAATGGGTGTGCGTCGACGGTCGGCCCCGTGTCAGAACGTCTTCTTCACGTAGACGACGCCGCGGTCCTTCGACGTGTCGTAGCCGGTGAGGTCGGTGTACGGTCCGGACTTCGCGTCGTTGCCGCTGTAGTAGGCGCCGACCTCGAGCCCCTTGAGGACGCCTTCGGGGATCGTGTACGCGGCGCCGAGCCGCCAGTCGGAGTACGAGAGCTTCGCGTCGCCGCTCGCGTCGTGGCGGATGTCGAGGTAGCCGTAGTGGCCGAGCAGCGTGACGCCGGTCTCGCCCACCGGGTACGCGGCGGAGAGGTCGATGTAGTAGGTGCCGTCGGTCTTCTTCCCGGTCGGGCGAACGCCGAAGTAGTCGTCGAGGCTGTAGCTGAACTTCGCGCTCGCCCACTTCCAGCCGAGCGCGCCGTAGACCTCCCACGTGTCGACCGACAGGACGCCGGGGTTCTTCGTCCCCGGGTAGTAGTAGTAGAGCGCGCCGACGTCGTAGTAGAAGTCGCTGCCCGGGAAGTTCTGCTTGAAGCCCGCATAGAAGTCCCACTCGAGGCTCGAGCGCGAGTAGGCGCCGAAGTCCTCGAGCCAGCTGATGTTCGAGCCCCAGGTGCCGGCGTAGAAGCCGCCGCTGTGCGCGACGTCGAAGCCGCCCTGCAGGGCCGGCTTGCCCGCGGTCTGCGCGATGCCGCGGAACAGGTATTCGCTGTAGAGACCGACATTGGCGGTCGCGCTCCAGTCCGACGCCGGCGCTTGCGCGTAGGCGGTGGTCGATGCGAGCGCCGCGGAGAGAGCGGCGAGACGGAGACTTCTGATGCCGTGCATGAGAGGTTCCTCGGTGGGTGGAGGTTGCGGGTTGCTCCCGGTCCGTCAGCATTTCGTGTGCCATCGCAGCAAATCACATGAAAACAATGGGTTGCCATGGCTCTCGTGCGGGCGGCGCGGACAGGAGCGCGATGGGCGCACCGCGCCGGTGCGGCGACGGGCGGCGTTCGCACCAATGCGGCGCGGGTGGTCGCGTCCGGTCGTCGGTTCCGCCGGCGCAGCGTTGCGGCCGGACCGGGGGCGGCTCCTCGGATGCCCGCGTGGCCCCCGGGCACGCGACCTCGATCGCCCATCGTCCGGACGGCCGAACGCGGCGGCCGCGCCCGTTTGCTAGACTGGCTCGCATCGACGCACGCCCGCGGCGAGGAGCACGAGATGATCAGCAGCGCGACCCTGGACGACCTCGCCAAGCGCATCGGACGCGCGATCGAGGCCTCGCCCGCGAAGGACATCGAGAAGAACGTGAAGGCGCTGCTGCAGGGCGGCCTCGCGAAGCTCGACGTCGTGCCGCGCGCGGAGTTCGACGTGCAATCGAAGGTGCTCGCGCGCACGCGCGACAAGCTCGACGCCCTCGAGGCGAAGGTGGCCGAGCTCGAGGCCCGCGTCGGCGGCGATCGCTGAAAAGGCCGGCCGGCGGCGGCGGGCGGCGCGGCCGCATTCCCCGATTCGTCCGCCTGTCGCGCCGGGCCCCATGTCGGTCGCCGTCGTACGCAGCCGCGCGCTCGCGGGGCTGTCGGCGCCGCCGGTCAGCGTCGAGGTCCACCTCGCCGGCGGGCTGCCGGGCGTCAATCTCGTCGGACTCCCCGAGACCGAGGTCCGCGAGGCGCGCGACCGCGTGCGCGCGGCGCTGCAGAACGCCAACTTCGCGTTCCCGGCGCGCAAGGTCACCGTCAACCTCGCGCCGGCCGACCTGCCGAAGGAGTCCGGCCGATTCGACCTGCCGATCGCGCTCGGCATCCTCGCCGCGAGCGGGCAGGTGCCGGCGGCGCCGCTCGACCGCCACGAGTTCGCGGGCGAACTCGCGTTGACCGGCGAATTGCGCGCCGTGCGCGGCGCGCTCGCGATGGTGCTCTCGGCGCGCCACGACGGGCGCGCGTTCGTGCTGCCGCTGGCGAGCGCCGCTGAAGCGGCGCTCGTGCCGGATGCCGCGGTCCTTCCCGCGCGGTCGTTGCTGGAGGTTTGTGCCCACCTGACCGGCGACACGCCGCTCGCGAGGCTCGCGGCGGTTCCCGCCTGCGACGCGCCGGCAAACATGCCGGATCTTGCCGAGGTCCGGGGACAGCACCAGGCGAAGCGCGCGCTCGAAATCGCCGCCGCGGGAGGCCACTCGCTGCTGCTTTGCGGTCCGCCGGGCGCAGGCAAGTCGATGCTCGCACGGCGCCTGCCGTCGCTCCTCGCGCCGCTGGACGAGGACGAGGCGCTCGAGGTCGCGGCGATCGCCTCGCTCGCGGGGCGCTTCGATCCCGCGCGCTGGCGCGAGCGTCCGTTCCGCGCGCCGCATCACACGGCGAGCGCGGTCGCGATCGTCGGCGGCGGCAGCCATCCGCGGCCGGGCGAGATCTCGCTCGCGCACCGGGGCGTGCTGTTCCTCGACGAGCTGCCCGAATGGGAGCGGCGTGTGCTCGAGGTGCTGCGGGAGCCGATGGAGTCGGGCGTCGTGCAGATCTCGAGGGCGGCGCGCCAGAGCACGTTTCCGGCGCAGTTCCAGCTCGTCGCGGCGATGAACCCGTGCCCTTGCGGCTGGCTGGGGCACGAGAGCGGACGCTGCCGGTGCGCGCACGACCGCGTGGCGGCCTACCGCGGCCGCATCTCCGGACCGCTCGTCGATCGCATCGACCTCGCGATCGACGTGCCCGCGCTGCCGCCCGGCGAGATCGCCTTCGCCGCCGGCGAGCCCGGTGGCGAGACCTCGTCCCGCGTCCGCGGGCGGGTCGCTGCGGCGCGCTCGCGCCAGCTCGAGCGCCAGCGCGCATGCAACGCGCGGCTGTCGGTCGCCGAGCTGCAGCGGCACTGCACGCCGACGCCGGACGCGCAACTGCTCGCGACGCGCGCGATGGCGCGGTTCGGATTGTCCGCGCGCGCCTACCACCGGATCCTCAAGGTCGCCCGGACCATCGCCGATCTCGCCGGCGACGACACGATTGCGTCGGTGCACGTCGCGGAAGCGATCGGCTACCGGCGCTTCGATGACGCCACGGCGGACAGGCGGGCGAGTTGACGCGCCGCCGATCGGCGCGGCCGCGATGACGCCGTCGGCCGACGCCCTCGCGCTGCTCTTCGCGTCGAGCTTCCTGTCGGCGACGCTGCTGCCGGGCAATTCGGAGATCGTTCTTGCCGCGCTCGTGGCGGATCGGTCGGCGGGTGCGTGGACCCTGATCGGCGTCGCGACCGTCGGCAACACACTCGGCGGGCTCACTTCGTACGGCCTCGGTCGCCTGTTGCCGGCCGAAGGCGGGCGCAGGCTCGCGCCGCGCGCGGTTGCCCTTGCGCAGCGCTACGGCGTGGCGACGCTGCTGCTCTCGTGGGTCCCGCTGATCGGCGACGCGCTCTGCGTGGCGTCGGGCTGGCTGCGCCACAACCTGTTCGTGGCGGCCGCGGCGATCGCGCTGGGCAAGTTCGCGCGCTATGTCGCGGTCGCCGAAGGTGTGCGGCGGATCGTGACGTGACCGGCGCTCCTCGGGTCCCGGCAGCGCGCAGCCGTCGTCGCGACCGGAGCGGATCCGGGTCGCGACCGGCAGGTTTGCCCCGGCGACGTCGATAGGCGCCAGCATGCGCGCGGAAGCGATCGAGGCGCGCCGCCTCTGGACACGGCCGACGTCTCGCTCTATCTTGCCGTCGTTCGGCATCCGTTTCCGCGCGGAACCCGGCGGGCCGCGTCATCCTCCGGGCCGGCGCGTTCGCCGCGTCATCCCGAACGCTCGACTTCCCGCCCCGATGCCGCGCCCGCAGGCGGCGACGCGCGCAACGGCGCGATGTTCCATGCCTTCGACTCTCCCGAACGCCTCCCACGGCCTCGCATACCCCCGTTCGACCTCCGGTGCCAATCGCTCCGGCATCGTTCGAGCGTCCAGGCGGCAGGCAACGCCGGGATGCCCGGGACCTACGGCGGAATCCCGAAACGCGCGATGACTCCGGACACCGCGCGATCCGCTCCGTTGTCGTTTGCCCAGCAGCGGCTGTGGCTGCTCGACCGGCTGTACCCGGGTGAGTCGGTCTACAACGAGCCGCAGGCGCTGCGACTGTCGGGGACGCTCGACCGGGACGCCCTGCGCCGATCGCTGAACGAAGTGGTCCGGCGGCACGCGATTCTTCGCACGCGGTACATGCTCGAGGACGCGCAGCCGGTGCAGGTGGTCGTGCCGGCGTCCGTCGTCCCGCTCGACGTGCAGGACCTGCGCGCGCTGCCGGAGGCCGAGCGCGAGACGGCGGCCCGGCGCCTCGCGCAGGAGGAGCGCCGCGCGCGCTTCGATCTCGCGCAAGGGCCGCTGCTGCGGGCGCGGCTCGTGTGCCTGCGCGACACCGAGCACTGGCTGCTGCTGACGATGCACCACATCGTCACCGACGCGTGGTCGGCGGGCGTGCTGTGGGCGGAGCTCGCCGCGCTCTACGGCGCTTTCCATGCCGGACGGCCGTCGCCGCTGCACGAGCTGCCGATGCAGTACGCCGACCATGCGGTACGCCAGCGCGGGAGGCTCGAAGGGGATGCGCTGGAGAAGCCGGTGGCGTACTGGAAGCGGGCGCTGGCAGGGTTGCCGGAGCTCGAGTTGCCGACCGACCGCCCGCGGCCGCCGAGGCCGGATCACGCCGGCGCGCGTGTAACGTTCGTCGTCGACGCCGATCTCACGCGACGGCTGAAGGAGCTCGCCCGGCGCGAGCGGGCAACGCTGTTCATGACGCTGCTCGCGGCCTTCCACGTCCTGCTGCACCGGTACACGGGCCAGGAGGACATCGCGGTGGGCGTGCCGATCGCGGGGCGCAGCGAGCCGGAGCTCGAGCCGCTGATCGGATTCTTCGTCAACATGCTCGTGATGCGCGGGGACCTGAGCGGCCAGCCGGGGTTCGACGTGCTGCTCGGCCGCGTGCGTCGGCGTGCGCTCGAGGCGTACGAGCATCAGGAGCTGCCGTTCGAGAAGCTCGTGATGGAGCTCGCGCCCGTGCGGACGGCATCGCGCCATCCGCTGTTCCAGGTGTCGTTCGCGCTGCACAACGCGGGGCAGGCGCCATGGCGCCTGCCCGGGCTGATCGTCGAGGAGATCGACGGCCTCGGCGGCGACGACGCGAAGTTCGACCTGTCTCTCACGCTGACTGAAGCCGCGGGCGTGCTTCGCGGAAGCATCGACTTCGCCGTCTCGCTGTTCGAGGCGCCGACCGTCGAGCGCATGGCGCTCCAGTTCAGGACGCTGCTCTCGTCGATCGTGACCGATCCGCGGCAGCGCATCGGGCGCCTGGCGCTCCAGGACGCGGAGGAGCGCGAGCGGCGCCTGGCCGAAGGCACGCGCACGCGGTCGCCCTACCCGGAAACGGCGCGGATCGAGCGGCTGTTCGAGGTCCAGGCCGCGGTGCGGCCGGACGCCGTCGCCGTGGTCGACGCGGACGGGCCGCTCTCCTACCGGGAGCTCGACGCGCGGGCGAACCGGCTCGCTCGCGAACTCGACGCCGCCGGGCTGGACTCGCCGCGGCGCGTGGGCGTCTGCCTCGAGCGCGGATCGGACCTCGTCGTCGGCCTGCTCGCGACCCTCAAGGCGGGAGCCGCCTACCTGCCGCTCGACCCGGAGGTTCCCGTCGAGCGGCTGCGCGCGATGCTCGCGGACGCGTCGGTCACGCTGGTGCTCACGACGGAGCGCCTGTCGTCGCGCCTGCCGGTCGGCGGCCATCGCGTCGTCTGCATCGACCGCGACGCAACGCGGATCGCGCGGCGACGCGGCGGCAACGTCGAGACCGGAGGCCGCGCCGACGACATCGCGTACGTGATGTACACGTCGGGCTCGACCGGCAACCCGAAAGGCGTGCTGATTCCGCACCGCGCCGTCGTGCGCCTCGTGTGCGGCACCGACTACGTGCGGCTCGGCCCGGACGACGTGGTGGCCCACCTCTCGAACCCGGCATTCGACGCGGCGACGTTCGAGATCTGGGGCGCGCTGCTCAACGGCGCGTCCCTCGTGCCGGTCGACAAGGCCACCGCGCTCGCGCCGCGATCGCTCGCCGCGGCGCTGCGCGCGAACGGCGTGACGACGCTTTTCCTGACGACGGCGTTGTTCAACGCGGTCGCGCGGGAGGTCCCCGACGCGTTCGCGGGCTGCCGGCAGGTGTTGTTCGGCGGGGAGGCTGTCGAGCCGCGGTGGGTGCGCGACGTGATGCGCGCCGGACCGCCCGCGCGGCTCGTGCACGTCTACGGCCCGACCGAGGCGACGACGTTCGCGACCTGGCACGAGGTGCGCGCGGACGACGCCGAGCGGGCGACGATCCCGATCGGCCGGCCGATCGCCAACACCGAGGTGGTGATCC
The DNA here is from genome assembly GCA_905339295.1 of Burkholderiales bacterium. GTDB lineage: Bacteria > Pseudomonadota > Gammaproteobacteria > Burkholderiales > Casimicrobiaceae > VBCG01. Next base: position 17,292 of record CAJPFI010000017.1, on the reverse strand, counting down.
TCGACGGCGAGCGCGAGCCGGTCCCTGTCGGCGTCCCGGGCGAGATCCACGTCGGCGGGCCGGGTCTCGCGCGCGGCTACCTCGGCCCGCCGGAGCTCACCGCCGAGCGGTTCGTGCCGCACCCGTTCGACGCCGATCCTGCCGCCCGGCTCTACCGCACCGGCGACCGCGCGCGCTGCCGCGCGGACGGCGCCGTCGAGTTCATGGGACGCCTCGATCGCCAGGTGAAGATCCGCGGTCACCGCATCGAGCTCGCCGAGATCGAAAGCGCGATCGCGCGGCTTCCCTACGTGCGCGACGCGGTGGTGCTCGCTCGGGGCGCGACCACGGATACGCGCCGGATCGTCGCGTGGCTCGTGTCCGCGAACGCCGGGGGGCCGCCCCCGGCAAACCTGCGCCGTGACCTGCGCCGCGTGCTTCCCGACTACATGCTTCCCGCGGCGACGGTCTGGATGCCGGCGCTGCCGCTCACCGCCAACGGCAAGGTCGACCATCGCGCGCTGCCGGAGCCCGGCGCCACGGCGCGTCCGGCCGACGGCGTCCCGGTCCCGCCGCGCGACATGTTCGAAGGCGTGCTCGTCCGCATCTGGGAGGACCTGCTCGGGATCCGCGGCATCGGCGTGTTCGACCACTTCTTCGAGATCGGCGGCCACTCGCTGCTCGCCGCGCGCCTCGTCGACACGATCGAGCGCGAGACCGGGCTTGCCGTGCCGCTCACGGCGATGTTCGCCGACGACACGATCGCCGGCCTTGCGAATGCGCTGCGCGACGGGGCGCCCGATGCGAACGCGCCGATCGTCGTCGTCAACGGGCGGGGATCGAGACCCCCGTTCGTGTTCCTGCACGGGGACTTCCAGGCAGGAGGCTTCTACAGTCTCGCGCTGGCACGCGCCCTTGGCCCCGATCAGCCGACGCTGATCGTGCATCCGCACGGGCTCACCGGCGACGCGGTGCCCGAGACGATCGAGGCGATGGCCGCCGATCGCATCCGTGCGTTGCGCACGTTCCGGCCCGCGGGGCCCTACGTGATCGGCGGGCACTGCAACGGCGCCCTGGTCGCCTTCGAGATGGCGCGCCAGCTCGTCGCCGCGGGCGACGCGGTCCCCGCCGTCGTGCTGATCGAGTCGCGCGCGCCTGCACCGGGCGCCGAGCCGTCCGCCGGCGGCACGTACGTCAAGTTCGACGCCGCGGGGCGGGCGCACGTGCTCGCGTCGCGCGACCGCCTGTCCGAGATCGAGTTGCGCTACACTCGTGCGATCGACGCCTACGCCGGCGCGCCGTTGGACGGCCATGCGGTCGTCGTGCAGGCGGAGGAGTGGCGAGCTGCCGCGCCCGACGCGGGATGGTCCCGATTCGTGCGGACCTGGGAGGGCCACGTCCTCCCGGGTGGGCATGTCACGATGATCACCCGCCATCTCGCGGAACTCGCGCGCGTGATCGGCGGCGTCGTCGAGCGTGCGTCCGAGGTGCCGGCGTAACAGGCGGGTGCCGAGCCCGACGCGGACGCGCGAAGGATGTCTCCCGGCCGGACGGAGCGGGGGGAGCCGCGGCGTACGCACGCCACTACTTTTGCCGCACGGCGTGCGTTCCGCGTCGTGGCTCAGTACCATCCGCGTCGAACGAATCGGCGTCCGGCGACATCTCCGGTCCGGCCGTAACAGCCCCTCCCCATGAACGAATCCTCGGACATGCCCGCAACGCCCGCCGGAACCTCGCCCGCCGCGCCGATCGCGGTGATCGGCATGAGCCTGCGCGTGCCCGGAGCGACCACGCTCGCGCGCTTCTGGCGCAACCTGGTCGAAGGCCGGGACTGCCTGAGCCGCCCCACGGCCGCGGCGCTGAGGCTCGCCGGGGTGAGTCAGGAGGTCCTCTCGCATCCGGACTACGTGTGCGCGAAGCCGACGCTGGACGACGTCGAGCATTTCGATGCCGAGTTCTTCGACATGTCCGCGCGCGAGGCGGGGCTCACCGATCCGGCGCACCGCCTGTTCCTCGAGTGCGCCTGGGAGTGCCTCGAGAGCGCGGGCGTCGTACCCGGAAGGTCGGCGCCGGTCACCGGGGTCTTCGGCGGATACGAGGGCAACTACCAGCAGCTGGTGCTCGACACGAACGACGAGGTGCGCCGCGATGTCGGCCTGAGCCTGCCCGTTCGCATCGGCAACTCGCTCGATTTCCTGACGACGCGGGTCTCGCACAAGCTCGACCTGACCGGGCCGAGCTTCGGCGTGATGGCGGCCTGCGCCACGTCGCTGATGGCGGTAGACCTCGCGGTGCAGAGCCTTCGTCGCGGGGAATGCGAAGTCGCGCTGGCCGGGGGCTCGACCATCCTGCTGCCGCGCGTTTCCGGATACATCGCCGGCGTCGAGGGCATGCATTCGCCATCCGGACGGTTGCGGCCGTTCGACGCGGAGGCCGACGGGACGATCTTCGGCAGCGGCGCGGGCGTGGTGGCGCTGCGACCGCTCGCCGATGCGCTCGCCGCGGGCAATCCGATCCACGCGATCATCCGCGGCTCGGCGTCGAGCAACGACGGCAACCCGCCGGGCAAGGAAAGCTTCGTCGCGCCCAGCGCCGAAGGCCAGATCATCGCGATCGAGGCGGCGCTGCGCGACGCCGGCGTGTCGCCGGACACGATCGGCTACGTCGAGGCGCACGGCACCGGAACGCGACTCGGCGATCCGGTCGAGGTCGCGGCGCTGACCGAGGTCTACCGGCGCCACACCGGCCGCACCGGATTCTGCTCGCTGGGATCGGTGAAGGGGAACGTCGGTCACCTGCGTTGCGGCGCCGGCGTCGCGAGCCTGATCAAGGCCTGCCTCGCGCTGGAGCATCGCACGCTGCCGCCGCTCGCGAACTTCGGTCGCCCGAATCCGCGCATCGATTTCGCCGGGAGCCCGTTCTTCGTCCATGCCGACGCGCGCCGCTGGGACGCGGGATCGGCGCCGCGGCGCGCGGCCGTCTCGTCGTTCGGCTTCGGCGGGTCGAACGTCCACGTGGTGCTCGAAGAGCATCGGCCCGAGCCGTCGCGTCCCTCGTCGCGCGGGATGCCGCTGTTGCCCGTCTCCGCCCGCAGCCAGTCGGCGCTCGCGCGTCGCGTCGGCGACCTCCAGGCGCACCTCGACGGCCACCCCGAGCTCCTCGCAGCCGATGTCGCGCACACGCTTCAGGTCGGGCGCCGCGCGTTCGCGCACCGCGCATGCTTCCTCGCGGACGGGCCGACGCTGGCATCCGCCGGGCGCACGTTCCGCCGTCCCCTTGCGTCGGACGTCGCCCCTGCGTCCGGCGCCACGCCGGTGTTCCTGTTTCCGGGGCAGGGATCGCAGCGGCGCGGCGCGGGGCGGGAGCTCTACGCGGCGGAACCGCTGTTCCGCGGAATCGTCGACGAATGCGCGGAGTCGCTCGCGCCCGCGCTGGACGTCGACATCCGCGCGCTGCTGGGATACGGCGAGTCGCGCGGCGCCGACGCCGACAACGGCGAGTTCCTGCGCCGCACCGCCAATGCGCAGCCCGCGCTTTTCGTCGTCGGCTACGCGACGGCGCGCCTGTTCATGTCCTGGGGCGTGACTCCCGCGGCGATGCTCGGCCATTCGCTGGGCGAGCTGGTGGCGGCGTGCCTCGCGGGCGTGTTCTCGCTCGCCGATGGCCTGAAGCTGGTGGCGGCCCGCGCACGGCTGATGCAGGATTGCGAGCCGGGATCGATGGCCGCCGTCTTCCTGCCCGAGATGCAGCTCGCGCCGCGGCTCCCCGCTGCGCTCGAGATCGCCGCGGTCAATGCGCCGTCGATCTCGGTGGTGTCCGGTCCGACCCCGGCTGTCGCGGACTTCTGCGAGGCGCTCGAACGCGAAGGCGTCGGTACGCAACGCATCGAGACCTCGCATGCGTTCCATTCGCGGATGATGGAACCGGCGCTGCCCGCGTTTGCGCGCGTGCTCGCCGACATCACCCTTTCCGCGCCGACGATCCCGGTGATCTCCAATGCAACGGGCGTTCCGCTGACGGCCGCGCAGGCGACCGATCCCGTCTACTGGTCCGACCACATCCGCCATCCGGTGCGCTTCTCGCCGGGCGCGGAGCATCTGCTCGCGTTGTCCCATCCCGCGTTCGTCGAGCTGGGCCCGGGCTCCGCGCTCGGCGACCTGATCCGCAGGCACGACGCGCAGGCGCGTGTCTTCGCGGCCCTGCCAACGACATCGCGCGACGGCGAGGGCGCGGCGGCACGCGCGGCGCTCGGCGGCCTGTGGTGCGCGGGCGTCGACGTCGACTGGCGCGCCGCGGAAGCCGGCGAGCGGCGCGACCTCGTTACGCTGCCCACCTACCCGTTCCAGCGCATCCGTCATTGGCGCGACGGCGAAGCGAGCCCCCCGCCCGACACGCGCAAGATGCTCTACGAGCGCGGCTTCCGCGAAGATCCGCTCTCCGCCGAGGCTCCGCCCGATCGCGCGCGTCCGCGGATCGTCCTCGGCGCGGAGCCGGGCCTCGCGGCCGCATTGCGCGACCGGCTCGCCGCCGATGGCGTCCCGGTCATGACGCTCGTGCCAGGCGATGCGTTCGAGCGCATCGACGAGCATCGGTTCCGCATCCGCCCCGATGCGCGCGAGGACTGGAGCGAGGTGTTCGCCCGCTGCATGGCGACGAGCGCCGGGAAAGTGCCGCACGTCGTCCACCTCGGATCGATCACCGGAACCGCGGGTCCGCACAACACCGCGGCGGCATTCGACACGGCGTCGCGCGCGGGCTTCCACTCGTTGGTGGCGCTGACGCAGGCCGCGCACGACCAGGGCATATGCCACGGCCTCGACGTGCTGGTGGTCGGCGACGGAATCGCGAAGCTGGACGGCGAACCCGGCCAGCGCCACGCCGAGAAGGCGGCGCTCCTGGGCGCGAGCCGCGACATCCCGCTCGAGATTCCAGGGCTCCGCATGCGCGTCGTCGACGTTCCGAGCCACGACGATGCTGCGGTGCCCGGTTGGCTGACCGATGCCGTGCTCGGCGAGTCCGGCGTGCAGGGCGCGCCGGCGCTCGTGTGCCTGCGACCGGGCGCGCGCCATGCGGAGCAGCTCTACGCGATCCCGGCGCTGGCCGAGTCGGCGCCGCGACTTCGCGAGGGCGGCGTGGTCCTGATCACCGGCGGCACCGGCGGCCTCGGGCTGGTCTTCGCCGGCTCGCTGTTCGACCTTTGTCGCGCGCGCCTCGCGCTCACCGCGCGGTGGACGCCGCCGCCCGAGGAGGCTTGGCCCGAGCGTGCGAAGCGCGACGACAGGATCGGTCGCTCGCTCGCCGCGGTCCTCGCCCTGCGCGCGCGCGGCGCGGAGGTGTTCATCGTCGCGTGCGACACCGCGGATCGCGCGCAAGTCGCGCGCGCGCTGGAGGCGACCCGGGCGCGCTATGGCGCACTGCATGGCGTCGTCCATGCGGCCGGCGCGCTGCAGCCGAGCCCGGTGATCGAAAAGACGCGCGAGGCCGCGGCGCGCGTGTTCGGCGCGAAGGTGATGGGCGCGTTCCATCTCGACGAGCTCGTCGCCGACGAGCCGCTCGATTGCTTCGTGCACGTCTCGTCGCAGGCGTCGCAGTTTCCGGAGCCGGGGCAGGTCGACTACGCGGCGGCGAACGCCGTGCTCGACGCGCTGGCGCAGAACCGGGCGCGGCGGTCGCCGGGGCTCTCGTGCGCCATCGGCTGGGGGCCGTGGCAGGAGGTCGGCCTCGCGGCGGACCGCCTGCGCCACTCGCTCGATGCAGGCGCCGAGCGCGCGGCCTCGCGTGGCCGCAGTGCGCGCGACGTCGCGTTCGATCACCTCGACCACCCGATCCTCAAGGCGCGCGCGCGCGAGCAGAACGGCGACATCGTGTACCGTGGCGTGCTGCGCCGCGGCCACTGGCTGGTGGACGACCACCGGCTGGACGGATACCCGCTGCTGTCGGGCACGACGCACGTCCAGCTTGCCCGCACCGCGTTCCTCGACCACTCGACCGGAACGGGTGCGGTCGAGCTAACGCGCGTCGCATTCCAGCGGCCGCTGTTCACCGCGGAGCAGGGAACCGAGATCGAGCTTCGCTTCGCGGCCTCCCGCGACGACGAGCGGTTCACGCTGCGCTCGCGCCCGCTCGGCACGCGCGACGAGTGGGAGGAGCATTCGAGCGGCTATGCGCGACGGACCTCGGCGACGCCGCGCCCGCTTCCGCCCCTCCCGCCGCGCGAGAGCTGGCAGGGGCGCCCGGCCAATCCGCCGTTCGGCAACGTGCATCTGTCGGGCGGACCGCGGTGGAAGTGGCGCCGGCAGGAGAGCGAGCACGACGGCCGGCCGTGGGGGCGGCTCGTGCTTCCGGCCGAGTTCGTCGGCGACCTCGACGAGTTCGACGTGCACCCGGCGCTCATGGACGGCGCGACGGCCGGCGGGTCGCGCGCCATCCACGAGGAGGCGATTCCGCACACCTACGATTGCATCCGCTTCTTCGCGGGGCTCGCGCCCGAGGTGCTCGCCGTCGCTGCCCATCGGGCGATGGGGACATCGATCGCCACGGACATCACGATCGCCGATCCCGACGGCAACACGCTGGTCGAGATCGAAGGCTACGTGATGCGCCCGTTCGCCGGCTCGCAACTCGACCAGGCGAGCCACGAGCGGCGACATGCCCGGGAGAGCGAAGGCACGGGTCCGCGACAGGTCGTCGTCGGTGAACTCGGCGAGCTCGATTCGCTTCGCGTCGCAGCGTTCACGCCGCGCGAGCCCGGGCCCGGCGAAGTGCAGATCGAGGTGCGCGCCGCCGGCCTCAACTTCCGCGACGTGCTCTCGGCACTGGGGCAGATGCCTCACGTCGCCGACGGCATGACGCCCGGCGGCGAGTGCAGCGGCGTGATCAGCGCGGTCGGGCCCGGCGTGCGGCACCTCGCCGTCGGCGATGCGGTGGTCGCCGTCGCGCGCTCGTCGCTCGGCACGCATGCCACGACCGGCGCGCACAGCGTCGTCGCGATGCCCGCGAACCTCGACTTCAACCGCGCGGCGGGCCTGCCGATCGTCTTCCTGACCGCGCAATACGCCCTCGAGACGCTGGCGCGCGTCGCGCCCGGCGAGCGCGTCCTGATCCATGCGGCGGCCGGCGGCGTCGGCCTCGCGGCAATCCAGATCGCGCGCCTCAGGGGCGCCGAGATCCACGCGACCGCCGGCCACCCGGACAAGCGGGACTACCTGCGCTCGCTCGGCGTGAAGCACGTCTACGACTCGAGGTCGCTCGCGTTCGTCGACGAGATCCGCGCGGCCACCGGGGGCGAGGGCGTCGACGTGGTGCTGAACGCGCTCGCCGGCGAGTTCATCCCGGCGAGCCTGGGCCTGCTGCGCTCGCAGGGGCGCTTCATCGAGATCGGGAAGCGCGATCTCCTCGCCGGCACGCAGCTGGGCCTCGCGCCGTTCCTCCGCAACCTGTCGTTCACGGCGTTCGACCTCGGCACGATCGTCGACGCGCGGCATCCGATGCTGCCCGCGATGTTCGACGCGCTGATGGACCGTTTCGCGCGCGGCGAGCTCGTGCCGATCCCCACGGCCGTCATGCCGTTCGAGCGCGCCGAGGAGGGATTCCGCCGCATGGCGCGCGCGCAGCACATCGGCAAGATCGTCTTCCAGGTTCGCGCGGATACGAGCACGCGCGCCGCGATCGCACGCGCGTTCGAGGAGCGATACGGCTCCGGGGTCCCGGTCGAGTGGGGGCTCGACGTCTTCCGGCGCATCCTGTCGTGGAGCGAGTCCCCGTCCTACGTGCTCGCGATGGGCACGGCCGCGGAAGGTGTCGGGACGACCGCGATGCGGTCCCGCGTGGCCGGCGAAGGGCGCGGACGCGAGCACCTGGCCACGGCGTACCGGGCGGCCGAGACCGACGTCGAGAAGGCGCTCGCCGGGTTGTGGGAGAAGACGCTGGGCATCTCGCCGATCGGCATCGACGACGATTTCATCGACCTCGGCGGAGACTCGATCGAGGCGATCCAGATTCAGCACGCCATCCACCGGGACTTCGACCTGCGCATCAAGAACACCGAGTTTCTGGCCGAGCCCACGATCGCGGCGCTGGCGCGGCTTATCGCGAAACGTCACCACGGGGCCCCCGCGGCGACGCCCGCGACCGTATGACCTCGACGCCGTCGGGGAGACGCGCGCCGATCGCGACCTGCGCTGCCGGGCATCGGGATCCGCGCGACGGTGCATCGCGATGAGCGTGGCGGGCCCGCGGCTGCCACCGCTCCTCTGCCCGTTGACGCCGGGCAGGGCCGGGACGCCGTGCTTCCTTGTGCCGTCGGCCGGGACGACGCCGCTTTCGCTGGTGCGCCTCGCGCGCTCGATCGCACCGCCACGACCCGTCCATGCGTTCGCGTACGCGGGCCTCGAGGACGACCGTCCGCCGCACGAAACGCTCGAGGCGATGGCCGGCGCCTACGTCGAGGAACTCGTCGCGGTCGCGCCGCACGGCCCCTACCTGCTGAGTGGGCACTGCCTGGGCGGCGCGGTCGCCCTCGACATGGCGTTGCGGCTCGAGGCGCGCGGGGCGCGCGTCTCGTGCCTGGCGATGCTGGATTCGATCGCGCCGCTGCTCGCCACCGAAGGTCCCGGGCCGGGCGATGCCGAGCTGCCTGCCACGCCCGACGCGTTCGGGCCCTCGCTGCGCAGCGTCCTCGAAGGCCTGGTCGAGCGAACGCTTAGGAGCTACCCGGCGCTCGGCCCCGACGTATTCGAGCGCTTGCGTGCGATGCTCGTGCTTCACGTCGATGCCGGGGTCAGGTACCGCGCCCGTCCTGTGCGTGCACCGGTCCACCTGCTGCAGACCGGGGCCGCCGACATCCCGGTCGACGACCGCTGGACGCACATCGCGGCGGGCGTGCTCACGCGCCGGATGGTGCCGGGCGACACGTTCTCGATGCTGCGGCCACCGCACGTCGAGGCGGTCGGACGCATTCTCGGCCGCGTGCTCGAGGAACACGCGTGACGCCCGGCGCCCGGCCTCCGCTGGAAACCGGGTACGTTGCGCCGCGCAATGCGCTCGAGGCACGTCTGGTTCGCGCCTGGGAAGACGTGCTTGCGATCTCACCGATCGGGATGGACGACGACTTCTTCGATCTGGGCGGCGAATCGCTGCATGCCTTCGCGGTGATCTCGCGCGTGCAGCGCGATTTCGCGGTGGCGCTGTCGCCGCGCGACCTGTTCGCCTGTCCCAGCGTCGGCGCGATGGCCGAGGTCATCGCCGAGCGGCAGGGGAAGCGGTAGGACGCTCCACGGCTTCGTTGCGCCGGGCATCGCGCAGGTCCTCCGTCTCGCGCCGAACCCCGAGGGCGGCCGCAGCGGCGCGCGCGGATCCCTACTGACATCAAGGACTTGGCGCAGCATTTCCGGCGTCCCTTGTTGCGCTGCGGTATGATCGTCGTCGACATGAATGCCGTGGCCGACCGCTTCGTTTCCGCCAACGCCGCCGCTGGTGCGGACGCGCCGCGCCTGCGCGAGATTCCGTACAACTACACGTCGTTCTCCGATCGCGAGATCGTCATCCGCCTGCTCGGCGCCGAGGCATGGCGAGTCCTCGACGAGCTGCGCGGCGAGCGGCGCACCGGGCGCTCGGCGCGCATGCTGTTCGAAGTGCTGGGCGACATCTGGGTCGTCGAGCGCAATCCGTACCTGCAGGACGACCTCACCGAGAACCCGCGGCGGCTCGCGCTGCTGGTCGAGGCGATGCGCCACCGCATGGCCGAGATCGAGAAGCGCCGCGAGGCGCAGTCCGGCGCCGACGCCGTCCGGGACGCCAAGGTCGCCACGCTCGCGGCGACCGCGTCGCGCGCGATCGACCGCTTCGCGGCGTCGTTCGCCGAGACCGGGGAGCTGCGCAAGCGCGCGCGGCGCGTGCTCGGCCGCCACACGCATCGCGACAACGTCGCATTCGACGGGCTCTCGCGCGTGTCGCACGTGACCGACGCGACCGACTGGCGCGTCGAGTACCCGTTCGTCGTCCTCACGCCGGACAGCGAGGACGAGGTGCGGGGGCTGGTCGAAGGCTGCATCGAGCTCGGCCTCACGATCATCCCGCGTGGCGGCGGCACCGGCTACACCGGCGGCGCGTGCCCGCTCACGCCGCGCTCGGCGGTCATCAACACCGAGAAGCTCGAGCGGCTCTCGGCGGTCGAGCGCATCGCGATCCCGGGGCGCGCCGAGGTCGTGGCGACGATCGATGCGGGCGCCGGCGTCGTGACGCGGCGCGTGATCGAGGCGGCCGAGGCGCAGGGCCTCGTGTTCGCGGTCGACCCGACCTCGGCCGACGCGTCGTGCATCGGCGGCAACGTCGCGATGAACGCCGGCGGCAAGAAGGCGGTGCTGTGGGGCACCGCGGTGGACAACCTGCTGTCGTGGCGCATGGTGACGCCCGACGCCGAGTGGATCGAGGTCGAGCGACTGGACCACAACCTCGGCAAGATCCACGACGCGCCGGTCGCGACGTTCGCGGTCCGGCGGCTCGCGCGCGACGGCCGCACCGTCGTGTCGGCCGAGTCGATCGCGGTGCCGGGCGCGCGCTTCCGCAAGGCCGGGCTCGGCAAGGACGTGACCGACAAGTTCCTCGCCGGCCTTCCGGGCGTCCAGAAGGAAGGCTGCGACGGCATCGTCACGAGCGCGCGCTTCGTGCTGCACCGGATGCCGCCGGCGGTTCGCACCGTGTGCCTCGAGTTCTTCGGGCAGGTGCGCGACAGCGTGCCGTCGATCGTCGAGATCAAGCGCCACCTCGACGCGCGGCCGGGCGGCGCGACCCTCGCCGGCCTCGAGCACCTCGACGAGCGCTACGTGAAGGCGGTCGGCTACGCCACCAAGGCGAAGCGGCACGGCCGGCCGAAGATGGTGCTGATAGGCGACATTGTCGGCGAATCCGACGATGCGGTGGCGCGCGCCGCGAGCGAGGTCGTGCGCATGGCGGCCGCGCGCGGCGCGGAAGGCTTCGTCGCCGTGTCGCCGGAGAGCCGCAGGAAGTTCTGGCTCGACCGCGCGCGCACCGCGGCGATCGCGAAGCACACCAACGCGTTCAAGATCAACGAGGATGTCGTCATCCCCCTCGACCGGCTCGGCGACTACTCGGACGGCATCGAGCGCATCAACATCGAGCTGTCGATCGGCAACAAGCTCAGGCTCGCCGACGCGCTCGCCGCGCTGTTCGAGCGCCCCGACGCGCTGCATCCGTGGGGGCCGGACGACGAGGTGCGTCCGCCGCAGGAGCTGGTCGACGCGCGATTCGAGGAGGCGCGCGGAATCGTGGCCGTCGTGCGGGCGCGCTGGCAGGACCTGCTCGACCGCATCGACGAGACCTTCCCCGCGCTGCAGGACCACTCGACCGTCGTGTCGTGGAAGGCCGAGCTCGCGGCGCCGCTCGAGGACCTGTTCGACGGGCTCGCGTTCGCGCCGGTGCTCGCGGCGATGCGCGCGACGCACGCTCGCGTGTTGCGCAGCCGCGTGTTCGTGGCGCTGCACATGCACGCGGGCGACGGCAACGTGCACACGAACCTGCCGGTCAACTCGGACGACTACGCGATGCTGCGCGAGGCCACCGCCGCGGTCTCGCGCATCATGGCGCTGGCGCGGAAGCTGGACGGCGTCGTGTCGGGCGAGCACGGCATCGGCATCACCAAGCTCGAGTACCTGACCGACGACGAGCTCGCGCCGTTCGCCGACTACAAGCGCCGCGTCGATCCCGAGGGCCGCTTCAACGCCGGCAAGCTCCTGCGCGACGCGGCGCGCCCGGCGGACCTCACGAACGCCTACACGCCGTCCTTCTCGCTGATCGGCGCCGAGAGCCTGATCCTCGAGGCCTCGGAGATCGGCCGCATCGCCGACTCGGTGAAGGACTGCCTGCGCTGCGGCAAGTGCAAGCCGGTGTGCGCGACGCACGTGCCGCGCGCGAACCTGCTCTACAGCCCGCGCAACAAGATCCTGGCGACGTCGCTGCTGACCGAGGCGTTCCTGTACGAGGAGCAGACGCGGCGCGGCGTCTCGCTCCGGCACTTCGACGAGTTCTCGGATGTCGCCGACCACTGCACCGTGTGCCACAAGTGCGTGACGCCCTGCCCCGTGGACATCGACTTCGGCGACGTCTCGATCGCGATGCGCAACCTGCTCCGCCGCGAGGGCAGGCGGAACTTCAGCCCCGGCACGTCGGCCGCGATGGCATTTCTCACCGTGACCGACCCGTCGACGATCAAGGCGATGCGCGCCGCCATGATCGGACTGGGATACCGCGCTCAGCGGCTCGCCTGGGGCGTCGCGAAGCGGATGGGCCTCGCGGGCGCGCAGGCGAGGCGGCCGCCCTCGACCGTCGGCAAGCCGTCGCTCAAGGCGCAGGTGATCCACTTCGTCAACAAGCCGATGCCGGGCGGACTGCCGAAGCGCACGTCTCGCGCGCTGCTCGACATCGAGGACGACACGATCGTCCCGATCATCCGCGACCCGGCGAAGGTCACCGACGAGTCCGACGCGGTGTTCTACTTCCCCGGCTGCGGATCGGAGCGGCTGTTCTCGCAGGTCGGCCTCGCGACGCAGGCGATGCTCTATCACCTGGGCGCGCAGACGGTGCTTCCGCCGGGCTACCTGTGCTGCGGCTACCCGCAGAGCGCCTCGGGCGACCACGACAAGGGGCAGGCGATCACGACGGCGAACCGCGTGCTGTTCCATCGCGTCGCCAACACGCTCAACTACCTCGACATCAGGACGGTCATCGTGTCCTGCGGAACGTGCATGGACCAGCTCCTCGAGTACGAGTTCGGGAGGATCTTCCCGGGCTGCCGGCTGCTCGACATCCACGAGTACCTGATGGAGAAGGGCGTGAAGCTCGACGGCGTCGCCGGCGTCCGCTACATGTACCACGACCCGTGCCACACGCCGATGAAGACCTACGCGCCGGCCAGGGTCGTCGGCGAGCTGATGGGGACGAAGGTGCCGCTGAACGAGCGCTGCTGCGGCGAGTCGGGCACGCTCGCCGTCTCGCGCCCCGACGTGTCGACGCAGGTGCGCTTCCGCAAGGAAGAGGAGATGCGGCGCGGCGCGGACGCGCAGCGCGCCGACGGGTTCGGCGGCCCGGTGAAGATCCTGACGTCGTGCCCGTCCTGCCTGCAGGGGCTCGCGCGCTTCGCGGACGACGCCGGCACGGAGGCCGACTACATCGTCGTCGAGATCGCGAAGCGCGTGCTGGGCGAGAACTGGATGAGCGAGTACGTCGCGAAGGCGAACGCGGGCGGGATCGAGCGCGTGCTGGTCTGACCCCGGGCCAGGAAGCCGCCGCGCAGCCGGCGAGCATCCTCATCGCGGCGAGGCACGCGAGTTCCGCCGCGAACCGCGGGATGCGCCGGGCGCGAACCTCGCCCCGGGCATGCGCCGCGTGCGCCGCGACGGGCCCGGGACGCTCATCGGCGCCCTCCCCGGTTCACGCCGCGGCGCGCCACATGCGCGCGGTGTCCACGTCCGCGAGGAAATGCGCGATCCGGCCGACGACACGCTCCGGCGAGGCGAGCGCCTCGACGTGGTCGCCGCCCGGAAGCCGGTGCACGCGCACGTCCGGCAGCATCGAGGCGAGGCCGTCTAAAAGCGCGGGGACGGCGGGCATCCGTTCCGCGACCGCGGCCCTGGCCGCCGCCGCGCTCGTGCGCAAGCCGGTCGATCCGCCGACGCTGCACTCGACGTTGCGCGTGTGCCTCAGCGCGGCACGCGGAGCGACACCGGCCGCATGACCGCCGGCATCGCGACGGGCGTCGCGGCGGGCGCCCGCGACTGCACCTCGCGCGCCCACAGCGTCTCGGTTTCGGGGGGCGCCTCGACGATGATCCACGGAAGGCCGACGCCGAACGCCAGCGAAGCAAGCAGCAACGCCACCGCGAAGGCGATCGCGCGGCGGAGCCGTTGCGTCGGATGCGTGGCGCGGAAATGGGATGCGTTCATGAAAGTCTCGTGTGCGTTGCAGGGGCGGGGATCCGTTCCTCCGGAACTCGGCCGGCGCGACAGATTGGTCGGCCGGTGCGGCGCGACCTTGCGGCCGCCACGCGGAGAGGAAGGGCTTGCCCCGCAGCCGGGACGGATAGCAGTCCCGGGCCGGTGGGTTCCATGGCGCAAAGCATGCTCTTCCCGCGCCGGCGAGGGCGCCAGACAAAGCCGCTGCTGCACTGCGGAAAATTAGCGTAACCCCCCATGGCCGGCCGGCCGCGACCGCCGGGCGGCAGGCGGGCAAATATGCGTTTGTGCTATAAATTCCCGATGGACGCCCCCGCGCGCCAGTTGTCCTGTCCCGGCCGGAGTTCCGCGGGCGGCGAGGACCGGGCGTGGCCGTGAATCCCGAGCCTGGCGTCCCGGCGGCCCCGGTCGTCCCCCCGGACTCCGGGGTCGCGCCGGCCGCGGCGCGCCCGCCGGGGGACGGGGTGGCGCTGGCGTTCGTGGACGCCGAGGGTGCCGCCAAGTGGGCCGACGCGCTCCCGTTCGCGACCGTCGGCCAGGCGTTCGAGGGACTCGTAGGGCAGCTCAGGGCGGTCACCGCGGCCGGCTTCTCGGCGCGCGAGCGCGCCACGATCGCCGAGGTGCTGCGCGACCCGGCCGGCCACCTTCATACCGAACTGGCGCGGCGCTACGCCGGCAAGCCTCAGCCCGCCATCGGGCGCGAGCGCGAGGCCGCCGAGCAGGCGATCGCGCTGTGGCAGGCGCTGTGGGAGCTCTACTCGAGTTGCCTCAAGCCGCTGCTCGAAGGCGACGGCGAGCTCGCCGGCGTCAAGGCGAAGCTCCTGCAGCGCGGCATCCACGTCGGCAAGCAACTCGTGCTCGTCCACGGGCTCGCGCGCCGCGTGCCTCCGCCCACGCTTTGGCAGGAGCTGCATGCTTACTACAGGCTCGCCGAAATGCTCGACTGCACGGTCACCGCGGTGTCGGACGACACCACGCCCAGCGCGGTCGGCATCTCGTGCTACTCGACCTACAGCCACGCGCTGCTGCTCGCGCTCGCCGACCCCTGCGCGATGAGCGTGCGGCAGATCGAGCTCGCCGACCGCTGGCTCGGGCAATGGGCGCGCAAGGTGTTCCCGTACGCGCAGCAGCGCGAGACCGAGGGCCCGGTGTTCATCGTCGACCTCGAGGGCTCGTCGGCGGGTGTGCTGGTCGCGAACGTCCCTCAAGGCGCGCCGGCGTCGTTGCGCTTCGGGTACCCGGGCAAGCTCGCCACCAGCGTTCGCGGGCGGCTCAAGCGGCTCGCGGGCGGCGCCACGCCGGCGGAGCTCGCGCTCGGCCAGGACGCGTCGGTCGAGCAGTGCGTGGCGCTGCTGTCGCACCTCGACGCGCACTGGTACCAGGCGCAGCGTCGCGACGATTCGACGCACGCGGCGATCGACGCCTGCGGCGGCGGCGTTCCGGGCGCCTACTTTCGCGTCGCGGGCCGGACGTTCGACCGGCAGGATCCGCTCGGCCGGCTCTCCTACGCGAACTCGCAGCACCTGGCGACGCTGGGCGCGCTCACCGACTACGACCGCCACAAGGAGGACGCGGAGCGGCGCTGGCCGTGGGAGCGCTTCGAGGGACGCTACGGCTGGCGCGATGCGCGAGTCACGCGGCTCGCACCCACGCAGCACCGCTGGTTCCTCGACCAGCTGGTCGCCGTGCGCGACGCCGACCGCATTCGTCTCGGCGCCCTGACACGCATCTCGATCGGGCAGGATGGCGAGCTCGACGTCGCGATTCGCCTGTGGCCCGGCACGCCGAAGACGCGCGCGATGCGTCCGTTCACGACGTCGTACTCCGAGGACCCGCCTATACCCACGATCCTGCTCGGCGAGACGGAAGAGGAGCCCGCGTCGCTGATCGTGCCGCCGCGCACGTTCGCGCCGGGGCGAACGCTGCGGTCGATGGATCCCGGTCCCGAGCGCACCTACAAGCTCACGCGCCTTGTCCAGCGTGGCGCCGACTTCGAGCGTGTCGCGTTCGAGGAATCCTAGGGAGTCCTGGGGGTCAGAGCCGTAATACTCGCATGCACGACCAGCCGGCCGTGGTGCCGGCGCACGCGAGTATTGCGGCTCTGACCCCTACGATTGACCCCTACGATTCCCATGCCCAACCGCCTCGCGTCGGCATCGAGCCCGTACCTGCGCCAGCACGCGGGGAATCCGGTCGAGTGGCACGAATGGGGCGACGAAGCGCTCGCGCTCGCGCGCGAGCAGGACCGCCCGATCCTGCTGTCGGTCGGCTACGCGGCGTGCCACTGGTGTCACGTGATGGCGCACGAGTCGTTCGAGGACGCGGACGTCGCGCGCGCGATGAACGCGCTTTTCGTCAACATCAAGGTCGATCGCGAGGAGCGCCCCGACCTCGACCGCATCTACCAGACCGCGCACGCATTGCTCACGCGGCGCTCGGGCGGCTGGCCGCTCACGATGTTCCTGACGCCGGCGGGCGCGCCGTACTTCGGCGGCACGTACTTCCCGAAGCACGGGCGCCACGGGCTGCCCGGGTTCCTCGACATGCTGCCTCGCGTCGCGGCGGCGTACCGCGAGCAGGGCGCCGCCATCGCCGAGCAGAGCGAGCGGCTCGCCGACGCGATGCGCACGCTGGAGCCCGACGCGGGCGGCGCGTTGCCGCGCGCCGCGGCTGGCGCCGCGCTCGCGGGGCTGAAGCGAACGTTCGACCCCGAGTGGGGTGGTTTCGGCGCCGCGCCCAAGTTCCCGCACCCGTTCGAGCTCGACTTCTGCCTGCGCATGCACGCGCGGACCGGCGACGCGGAGGCGCTCGCGATCGTGCGCACGACACTCGACCGCATGGCCGACGGCGGCATCCACGACCATCTCGCCGGCGGCTTCTGCCGCTACAGCGTCGACGCGCAGTGGACGATCCCGCACTTCGAGAAGATGCTCTACGACAACGGGCCTCTCCTCGCGCTGTTCGCCGAGACGGCGCTCGTCACCGGCGAGGTGCGCTACGCGGACGTCGCGCGCGGCATCGTCCGCTGGATTGCGAGCGAGATGCGCGCGCCGGATGGCGCGTTCCATTCGAGCCTCGACGCCGACAGCGATGGCGAGGAGGGCAGGTTCTACGTGTGGACGCCCGACGAGGTGCGCGGGGCGCTGTCTCCCGGCGACTTCGCGGTGGCGCGCCTCCATTTCGGCCTCGACGGCCCGCCGAATTTCGAGGGACATGCGTGGCACCTGCGCGTCGCAAGGCCCATGGACGCGGTCGCGCGCGAGCTCGCGATCGATCCGGACGAAGCTGCGGCTCGCCTGCGCGAGGCGAAGTCGCGCCTCGCCGACGTGCGCTCGCGCCGCGTGCG
>CAJPFI010000016.1 GCA_905339295.1 Burkholderiales bacterium | reverse complement strand
GTATTCACCTCGGTGCCAGATCTGAAGAGGAAGCTCATGCGTTACATCCGCCAATACAACAAGCAGGCCAAACCCGTGAAATGGAAGTACTTCGATCCATCGCGCCGAATTACTCCCGATTCAATCGTTACAGTCCACTAGTTCGCCTCAGGCGCGCCGGGGGCCGCGACCGCCGCGCATCCGCCGCCTTGCCTGCCGCGGCCACGCACCGGGTCGCCTCCGCCCATCATCGTGCCGTGGCCACCCTGCATCGCGCCGTCTCGCCGCATCGCGGCGCCGCCGTGCATTCCAGGTCCGACGTGACTCGGGCCTCCGCGCATCCCCATGCCGTGCGTCGCGCCCGCCGCCTCGTGCATCGGGCAACCCTCCCCGTGCGCCGTCGGCCCGGCCGCACCGTTCATCGCGATCCGCTCCGCCGGACCGCCGCCTGGCGCCATCGGGCACGCTTCCGCGTTCGCGCCGCGGTTCACGCCCGCGCCAGAATGGCATCCGGCGTCCGGCCCCGGCATCGCGCCCCTCGCCATCGGCCCGGCGCCCATTCCGCCGTGGGCGACCGAGAAGCCGCTCGCGACCAGCGCCACGGCGAGCATCAACATTCGACCCTTCATCGGCACTCCCCGTCGTATCGTCGGGCCCGATGGCCCCATCGAAAATTCGATCGTCGGGACCGTCGGAAGGTTGCGACGATCCGGCGGCGAATTTCGCACGCGACTGATCTGCGTCAAGCGGGTCGCCTTGCCGGCGCGTTGCCGGCGGCGGAGATGCGCCGGCAGTCTAGAATCGACCTGTCGCTTCGGCCAGCGGGCCGGAACGCAACGCATGGAGAAAGCGATGAACCACTATCACGCCGTCGTCTGGGTCGACCATCGCGAGGCCCACGTCATCGCCTTCAACCAGGACGAGGCCGAGGCCGCGCTCGTCCACTCGGGCGCGGGCTCGCGCCACGTCCACCAGCGCGCCGGGTCGGTTTCCGGTGCCCGCGCGGGCGAGGATGCCGACTTCTTCCGGCGCATCGGCGCCGCGGTCCGCGACTGCGGCGAGGTTCTGCTGACCGGGCCCGCGGCCGCGAAGCTCCATCTGTACGACTGGTGGAAGCGGCACGAGCCGACCGTTGCCGCGAAGGTCGTCGGCGTCGAGTCGGCGGACCACCCGAGCGACGGCGCGCTCCTCAAGCACGCGCGCGCGTACTTCGAGGCGACCGACCGGATGCGCCCGCAGGCCTGACCCGGGGCGAGCGGCCGCAGCGGCGGATCGTGCCCGGCCGGGTTCTGGCACCATGGCGGGACGGCTCGTAAGCGCCCGGGCCCCTCGCGCGACCGAACCGGACGACCCTTTCCCGGAGTCCCGATGAAGACCGCCTTCTTCCTGTCGATCACCGTCGCCGCGCTCGTGGCCGCCGCGCCGGCCAGCGCGCAGGCGCCCGCGGCCGGCGCGAAGCCGATGACCGCCGTCGCGACGTTCGCGGGCGGCTGTTTCTGGTGCATGGAGCCGCCGTACGACAAGCTGACAGGCGTGCTTGCGACGACGTCGGGCTACATGGGTGGCAAGAAGCGCTACCCCACCTACGAGGAGGTGTCGTCCGGGTTCACCGGGCACACCGAGGTCGTCCAGGTCCTCTACGACCCGTCGAAGGTGAGCTACGAGAAGCTGCTCGACGTGTTCTGGGTCAACATCGATCCGACGGTGAAGGACCGCCAGTTCTGCGACGTCGGCTCGCAGTACCGCACGGCGATCTTCGTCCACTCGCCCGAGCAGCGGAAGGCGGCCGAGGCGTCGATCGCGGCGCTCGCGAAGGCCAGGCCTTTCAAGGACGCGATCGTGACGCCGGTTGCCGACGCGGGGGAGTTCTGGCCCGCCGAGGACTACCACCAGGACTACTACCTGAAGAACCCGGTGCGCTACACCTACTACCGGACCGGCTGCGGCCGCGACGCGCGGCTGAAGCAGCTGTGGGGCGATCGCGCCGGCAAGTGACCGGCGTCCGGGCGGCGGCGGTCAGAAAAGGCCGATGCTCGACAGCGCCGAGCCGAGCAGCGTCGACAGGCCGCCCAGCATCGTGAGCGACACGCCGACGAACTCGGTGCGCGCCTCGTCGGGCACCGCCAGCACGCGCCGCACGCCGATCCAGTACAGGTACAGCGTGTGGCACAGCGCCACGACCGAGACCATCACCATCACCGGCAGGAAGAGCAGCGAGCCGGCGACGAGGACCGGCACCGCGCCGTAGGTCGCCACCTTGAGCGCCGACGGATAGTGGCGCGAGCTGCCGTACATCGGCGCGATCATCACGAAGATGCCGGCGAGCACGAAGATCGACACGATCGACGCGAACAGCGTCGTGATGCCCGCCGACCAGATCGCCTCGGGCGGCACCAGGTAGCCGTGCCGCGGGTCCCAGTCGCGGTCGAAGGTCGACATGCCGACCACGCCCGCGATCGGGGCCAGCAGCGCGAGCGGGACGATGTAGCGACGGATCAGCACGTCGACCGACGCGGGCTCGCTGGCGATCTCGTCCCACGCCTCGGACGGCGACAGGATGAGCCGCAGCACGCGTTGGACGACGTCGCGCATCGGACAGCGAGTATAGACCGGCGACGGTCGGCTGCAACCCGCGCCTGCCGGCGAACGTCCGACGAAGCCCGATTGACCGGGCCCGGCGGCCGCGACCATACTCGCCGGCGGCGCGGGTCAGCGGTTTCGCGCCGCGCGGGGCGAGGGTGGCGGCCGCGTCGACAGCCGGAGCGGGATGCGCGACGGCCCGGCACGCGTCGCCGGGATTCGTGGACGGCAGCGGGAGAGCCGCGCGATGGAGATGAGGCCGATGAACGGCGGCAACCTCAAGGCCGCCGGCTACGACGAGCGCACGCGCAAGCTCGTCATCGAACTGACGTCGGGCACGTTCGAATACTCGGGCGTGTCGCCGGAGATCTGGCGGCGCCTCGCGAGCGCGACCTCGCCCTGGAGCTACTTCCGCGACAACGTCGACGAGGAGTTCGTCGCGAAGCGGGTGCGCTAGCGCAGAATCCCCGCGCGGGGCTCGCCCGTCGCGGGGACCCGGCGTAAGGCGTCGCGCCGCTACTTGATCGCGAGCTTGCGCCCCGCGATCGCGGGCTTCTTCGCGAGCGTCAGCTCGAGCACGCCGTCGTCGTACTTCGCCTCGCTCGTCGCCTCGTCGATATCGGTCGGCAGCACGAAGCTGCGGAACACGCTCCCATAGTAGCGCTCGGTGCGCAGCACGCGCTCGCCTTCCTTCTTCTCGGACTCGCGCCTGACCTCCGCGCCGATCGAGACCTGGTTGCCCTCGATCGCGACGTGGATGTCGTCCTTCTTGACGCCGGGAATCTCGGCGTGCACGACGTAGCCCTTCTCGTTCTCGCTCACGTCGACCTTGATCGGCGCCGGGCCGCCGTTCTCGCGCCGGACCGGCGTGAAGAAGCCCCGGAAAAGGTCGTCGATGCCGCTTCCGGCGAAAGGATCGTAGACTTGCATGCGCGTCATGGCGGGTCTCCTTGGGTTGTGCCTTGGTCCGGTTCGGGGCGCCTCGCACTGTCGCGGGCTCCTCCCCCGCCCGGTACCTGCACTGAAGACATGGGGCAGGGCCGAAGGCATTTCAAGACCCTCCGCCTCGCGCGGGAAGGACGCTTGACGGGCGTCAAGCCCGATCCGTCGCGGATCGGCCACCATCCATCCAGGCGTCCGTCGCGCCGCCCCGAGCCGAAAGACCGCCGATGACCGCCGCCCCGTCTCCTGCCGACCTGCGCACCCTGTCCGAGCGCCTGCGCGCCCGCCACCGCGAGCTTCGTGCCGAGATCCGCGCCCAGTTCGCCGACCACGACGACCCCGAGTTGATGGCGCTGCGCAATCGCCTCGAGGACACCGACGACTGGGCGGTCGCCGACGCGATGGCCGGCCTCGACATCGCGATGGTCGCCCGGGACATCGCCGAGATCGCCGAGGTCGAGGCCGCGCTGAAGCGGATGGCGGACGGCCGCTACGGTCGCTGCGTCACCTGCGACGAGCCGATCCCGTCGGCGCGCCTGCACGCGTACCCGGCGGCGGCGCGGTGCATCCGCTGCCAGGAGGCGGCGGAGCGGAAGGGCCCGGCCGTCGCGGCGCCGTGACGCCCGCCGCAGTTCAGCGCCGAACGCGCGCCGTGCGCCCGCGGGCGTGCCGCGCGGATCGCCCGCCGCCCGGCGCGCGCCGGGCGATCCAGTCGAGGAACTCGCGGTACCAGCGCACCGAGTTCTGCGGCTTCAGGATCCAGTGGTTCTCGTCGGGGA
Source organism: Burkholderiales bacterium (assembly GCA_905339295.1). Lineage (GTDB taxonomy): Bacteria > Pseudomonadota > Gammaproteobacteria > Burkholderiales > Casimicrobiaceae > VBCG01. The sequence goes on along the minus strand of CAJPFI010000016.1, from coordinate 30,367 downwards.
AGTAGACGAGGCGCGCCTCGACGCCCTTCGCCTTCAGCGTGTGGTAGTACTGCAGCGCCTGCGTGGCGGGCACGCGGAAGTCCTGCTCGCCGTGCACGACCAGCGTCGGCGTCTTCGCGCGGCCGACGTGGTGGTGCGGCGACTGGCGCAGCACGCGCGCCTCGTCGTCCCAGTGCCACGCGCCGAGCTCGCGGTGGAACCACATGTAGCCGTCGGTCGCCATCATGCTGACCCAGTCGTAGCAGCCGGCGTGGCACACGTAGCTCGCGTAGCGGTCGGTGTGGCCGTTCATGTACGCCGCCATGAATCCGCCGTAGCTGCCGCCGGCCGCGACGAGCCGCGTGCGGTCGATGGCCCCGCCGCGCAGCAGGTGGTCGGTCGTCGCCTCGATGTCGGCGAACTCCTTCTCGCCGTAGCGCGCGACGATCGTCTCGAGAAACGCCTGACCGAAGCCCGACGACCCGTGGTAGTTCACCATCGCCACGACGTAACCGCGGCCGGCGAACACGTGCGCGTTCCAGCGGAAATGCCAGCCGTCGCCGTGCGCCGCGTGCGGGCCGCCATGGATCGCGTGCATCAGCGGCCACTTCCGCTTCGGGTCGAAGCCGGGCGGGTAAACGAGCCACACCTGCACCGGCTCGCGTCTCCATCCCTTGACCGTGATCTCGCGCGTCTCGCCGAGCGCGTGCCGCGCGAGCTGCGCGTCGTTGGTCGTCTCGAGCGCGCGCTCGTCCGAGCCATCGGCGGCGCAGGCGAACAGCGCGGGCGGGTGCTGCGAGCCTGCGCGGTCGAACGCGATCGTCGCGCCGTCTCTCGACTGCGCGAAACCGCCGACCGTGCCGCCGGGGACGACGAGCACGGGCCGCGTCGCGCCGGCGGAGAGCCGCCACACGCCGGTCCGTCCCCGATCCTCGGCGGTGAACAGGAGCGAACGGCCGTCGGGCGCCCACTGCAGGTTGCCCACCGCGCGGTCGAACGCCGTGCCGATCGCGCGGGCCGGACCGCCGCGCCGCGCCACCAGCTCGAGGTGGCCCTGGTCGACGTGCGAGCGCTCGGTGTCGTGCGACGTGTACGCGATCACGCGCGCGTCGGGCGAATAGCGCGGTGCGCCGTCGGAACGCCCGGTCGAGGCGGTCAGCACGCGCTTGCTCCCCGTCGCCAGGTCGACGGTGACGACGTCGGTCCGGTGCAGCATGCCAGGCTCGTCCGCGAGGTCCGCGGTGATCGCGATCTCGCGGCCGTCCGGGGCGATGTCGAACTCGTTCGCCGACGGCTCCCAGGGCGGCAGCGACAGGCCGGTGCGCGCGAGCGCGTCGCGGCAGCGCCCGGTCGCGACGTCGCAGACGAACACGTGCGGCTCGCGGCCCTCGGTGAGCCAGTGGTCCCAGTAGCGGTACTCGGCGCGCTCGGTCGCGTGCACCTTGACCTTCGCGTCCTTGCGCTCCTTCAGCCGCTTCGCCTGCGCGGCGTCGTTCGCGAGGTCCGCCCACACCCACGAGACGAACGCCAGCCGCCTGCCGTCGGCGAACCAGCGGATCGACGCGCAGCCGGTCGCGAGCCGGGTCACGCGCCGCGCCTCGCCGCCGTCGGTCGCGATCACGTAGACCTGCGGTGCCTCGTCGTCCTTGCGCTTCGCGGTGAACGCGACGAGCCTGCCGTCGGGCGACCACGCGGGCCCGCTGTCCTTGTCGCCTGCGGTGAGGCGGCGCGGCCGCGCGCCGCGCGCGGGCCTCGTCGGGTAGAGCCAGAGCTCGGTCGACCCCTCGTTGCTCCCGAGGTCGTAGCGCGTCACCGGAGCGCAGGCGAGCGACCCGTCGGGCGAGAGCGTGGGCGTGCCCAGGCGAGCGAGCGCCCACAGGGACTCGACGGTGAGCGGCTTGCGGCGGGCGGTCATCGTTCGCGTCCTTGCGGGTAGAATCGTGCGGGCATTCTAGCGTCCGGCCCGCGGCGGCCGACGGCGCGTTCCCCATCTCCCCGAAGCGAATATTCCCGATGACCGCCATGCAATACCGACGCCTCGGACGCTGCGGCGTCAGGCTTTCCGCCCTGTCGTTCGGATCCTGGGTGACGTACGGCAACCAGATGGGCGTCGACGCCGCGCGCGAGTGCATGACTGCCGCGTACGACGCCGGAGTCAACTTCTTCGACAACGCCGAGGTCTACGCGAAGGGCGAGTCGGAGGTCATCATGGGCGAGGTGCTCGCGAAGGCCGGCTGGCGCCGCTCGAGCTACCTCGTCTCGACCAAGCTCTTCTGGGGCCTCCACGACAACGTCAACGAGAAGGCGACCCTCAACCGCAAGTACCTGCTGCAGGGGATCGACGGATCGCTGAGGCGCCTGAAGCTCGACTACGTCGACCTCCTGTACTGCCACCGGCCCGATCCCGATACGCCGATCGAGGAGACCGTGCACGCGATGCACGACATCGTCTCGTCCGGCCGCGCCGTCTACTGGGGCACGTCGGAGTGGAGCGCCGAGGAGATCGCGCAGGCCTGGCACATCGCCGACCGCCGCAACATGCACAAGCCGGTCACCGAGCAGCCGCAGTACAACCTTCTGCACCGCGAGCGCGTCGAGCGCGACTACGGGCGCCTGTATCGCGACATCGGCCTGGGCACGACGACCTGGAGCCCGCTCGCGTCGGGACTGCTGACCGGCAAGTACCTGGACGGCATCCCCGCGGGCTCGCGCGGAAGCGTCAAGGGCTACGAGTGGCTGGTCGAGCGCGTCACCGACCCGGAGCGGATGGCGATCGTGCGTCGGCTCGCGCCGATCGCGCGCGAGCTCTCCTGCACGCTCGCGCAGCTCTCGATCGCCTGGTGCCTCGCGAATCCGAACGTGTCGTCGGTGATCACCGGCGCGAGCCGCCCCGCGCAGGTCGCGGAGAACCTGAAGGCGCTCGACGTCGTCGCGCAGCTCTCGCCGGACGTCTTGGCTCGCATCGACGCCGTCCTCGCGCCGCAGTCCCGCGCATGACGACGCGGGACGCTCCCGTCGCCGTCGTCACGGCCGCGAGCCACGGCATGGGCGAGGCCTGCGCGCGCGAGCTCGCCGCGCGCGGCTGGCGCGTGTCGCTGCTCGCCCGCGGCCCGGACGTCGATGCGCTGGCGCGGGAGCTCTCCGGCATCGCGACGCGCGGCAGCACCGCGGTCGAGGCGGACCTCGCGCGCACCGTCCGCGCGACGCTCGATGCATGGGGCCGCATCGACGGCGTCGTCAACAACACGGGCCATCCTCCCAAGGGCCCGCTGCTCGAGCTCACCGACGCGGACTGGGTCGCCGGCCTCGACCTCGTGCTGCTCAACGTCGTGCGCATGGCGCGGCTCGCGACGCCGTCGATGGTCGCGCGAGGGCGCGGCGCGTTCGTCAACATCTCCACCTTCGCCGCGTACGAGCCGGACGCGCGCTTTCCGGTCTCGTCGTGCCTGCGCGCGGCGCTCGGCAGCTTCGCCAAGCTCTACGCCGACGAGCATGCCGCGAAGGGCATCCGGATGAACAACGTGCTGCCGGGCTTCGTCGACACGCACGGCGTCGACGACGCCACGCGCGCGCGCATTCCCTCGGGACGCTACGGCCGCGCGGACGAGATCGCGCGCACGGTCGCGTTCCTGCTTTCCGACGACGCCGGCTATGTCACCGGCCAGAACCTGCGCGTGGACGGCGGGCTCACGCGGAGCGTCTGACCGCTGCCCGATCGCCCGCCCCCGCCGACCCGCCGATGCCGACACGATGAATCCGCTCGAGAGCATGCGCGAGGAGCAGCGCTCGGCCTACCTGTACCAGGCGTGCGCGTCCGCCGAGGAAGGCACGCCGCGCGCCGAGCTGTTCCGGCGGCTCGCCGGGGAGGCCGAGGCGCAGGGCGCGATCTGGCGCGCGCGGCTGAGCGCGCGCGGGGGGCCGCCGCCCTCGCCGTACGTGCCCGATGCGCGCACGCGGACGGTCGCGAGGCTGGTCGAATGGCTGGGTCCGAGGCCGCTGCGCGGCGTGCTCGCCGCGATGAAGGTGCGCGGCATGTCCGTGTACTCGTCGTCCGGTGTCGCGGCCGCCGTCGCGCATGCGCCGCCCGTGGCGGGGGCACCGCTCGAGCGCCGCCACCGGGGCCTCGGCAGCGGCGGCAACCTGCGCGCCGCGGTGTTCGGCGTCAACGACGGACTCGTGTCGAATGCGAGCCTGATCCTGGGCGTCGCCGGCGCGAGCGCCGATCCGAAGGCGATCGTGCTGGCCGGTGCCGCGGGACTCGCGGCGGGGGCGTTCTCGATGGCGGTCGGCGAGTACGTGTCGGTGCGCTCGCAGCGCGAGCTCTTCGAGTACCAGATCGGGCTCGAGCGCGAGGAATTGAGGCAGTACCCGGAAGCCGAGGCGCAGGAGCTCGCGCTGATCTACGCCGCGAAGGGCGTTCCGAAGCGCCAGGCGGAGGAAGTCGCGAAGCGCCTCGTCGCCGATCCCGAGAGCGCGCTCGACACGCTGGCGCGGGAGGAGCTGGGACTGAACCCCGCCGAGCTGGGGTCGCCGTACGGCGCGGCCGCGAGTTCGTTCTCGGCGTTCGCGACCGGCGCGGTCCTGCCGCTCGTGCCGTTCGTCGCCGGTGTCGCGAACGCGCTTCCGATCGCCATCGGCGCGACCGCCGTGGCGCTGTTCGCGACCGGCGCGACGCTGTCGCTGTTCACCGGGCGCAACGCCATGGCCTCGGGCGTGCGGATGCTCGCGCTCGGGGCGTTGGCGGGCGCGGTCACCTACGCGATCGGCAGCCTGGTCGGCGTCGCGGTCGGCTGAGAGAGCCGCCGGATTCTGCCGCCCTGGTCATGGCTGAACACACAAGCGCCGCCGGGCCGCCCCAAGGCGCTCGCCCCCTCCTTCAGGAGGGGGGGCGCGAAGCCGCGCGAGCGGCAAGCCTGGGGGAGGACGTCATGAGCGCCGCCGGGCCGCCCCAAGGCGCTCGCCCCCTCCTTCAGGAGGGGGGGCGCGAAGCCGCGGGAGCGGCAAGCCCGGGGGAGGCTTCCCGGTGAGCGCCGCCGGGCCGCCCCGCGTCGCACCGGCGGCCATCCCGGACGCGGCTGTCCGTTCCATGCGCGACGCGCCGTCGATCACGCTGAAGGCCGGGCGGGAGCGCTCGCTCGCGCATCGCCATCCGTGGATCTTCTCCGGCGCGATCGAGCGCGTCGACGGTTCGCCTTCCGCCGGCGAGACCATCGCCGTCCGTTCGCACGACGGCGCGTTCCTCGCGCTCGCCGCGTACTCGCCGTCGTCGCAGATCCGGGCGCGTGTGTGGACGTTCGACCAGGTCCCGATCGACGCCGCGTGGTTCGCCGCGCGCGTGCGCGCGGCCGCGGAGGCGCGCACGGTGTGGCTCGACGCCGGCCACACCGCCTGCCGGATCGTGCATGGCGAGTCCGACGGGCTTCCCGGCGTGATCGCCGACCGCTACGGCGACACCGTGGCTGTCCAGCTGCTGTCCGCCGGCGCCGAGCGCTGGCGCGAGCCGATCGTCGACGCGCTCGTCGCGGCGACCGGCGCGTCGGCCGTCGTCGAGCGCTCGGATGTCGAGGTGCGCGAGCTCGAGGGCCTGCCCGCGCGCAGCGGCCTGCTGCGCGGAACGCTCGCGGGCCCGGTGGCGATCCGCGAGGACGGCATCGTCTACCGCGTCGACGTGCTGGCCGGCCAGAAGACCGGCTTCTACCTCGACCAGCGCGACAACCGTCGGCGCGTGCGCGCGCTGGCGCGAGGTCGCAGGGTCCTGAACGCCTTCTGCTACACGGGCGGGTTCACGCTCGCTGCGCTCGCGGGCGGCGCGCGTGACACGGTCTCGATCGACAGCTCGGCCGACGCGCTCGCGCTCGCCCGTTCGAACCTCGCCGCCAACCCGCAGCTGCCCGCCGCCGGCGCGAGCTGGCGCGAGGCGGACGTCTTCGCCGAACTGCGGAAGCTGCGCGACGGGGGACAGCGCTTCGGCATGGCGATCCTCGATCCGCCGAAGTTCGCGCCGACCGCTGCGCACGCCGCCCGCGCGGCGCGCGCCTACAAGGACATCAACCTGCTTGCGTTCAAGCTGCTCGAACCGGGCGGCCTGCTCGCGACGTTCTCGTGCTCGGGAGGCGTGTCCGCGGAGCTGTTCCAGAAGATCGTCGCCGGCGCGGCCCTCGATGCGAAGGTCGACGCGGCGATCGTCGGGCGCTTCGCGGCAAGCCCCGACCATCCGGTCGCGCTCGCGTTCCCGGAAGGCGACTACCTGAAGGGACTGCTCGTGCGTCGCGGCTGAGCCGCGACGCACGACGATACAATGCCGGGCCGCGCGCGACTCGCCGCCTCGACGTCGCGCGCGCATCGACCGCGCCCGCCATGACGACGACCCACGCCGACGACCGCCGCTACCTTGTCACCGGAGGCGCGGGACTGATCGGCTCGCACCTGTGCGACGTCCTCCTGGCGCGCGGCGCACACATCACGTGCGTCGACGACCTGCGCTCGGGCTCGCGCGGCAACCTCGCGTCCGCGATCGCGTCGGGCCGATTCACGCTGGTCGAGCGGGACGTCGCGGCGTTCGACGACGTGCAAGTCGACGCGATCTTCAATCTCGCCTGCCCCGCCTCGCCGACGTTCTACCAGCGCGACCCGGTGGGCACGCTCGAGACCTGCGTGCTCGGCGCGATGCGCGTCTTTTCGCTCGCGAGGCGGCTGGGCGTTCCGGTGGTCCACGCATCGACGTCGGAGATCTACGGCGACCCGGCGGTCCACCCGCAATCCGAGGACTACTGGGGCAACGTCAACCCGATCGGCCCGCGTGCCTGCTACGACGAAGGCAAGCGCTGCATCGAGGCGCTCGCCGCGAGCCACGCGAGCCAGCACGGCCTGGACGTGCGCATCGCGCGCATCTTCAACACCTACGGCCCGCGCATGCGCGCCGACGACGGTCGCGTCGTGTCCAATTTCGTCATGAACGCCCTCGCCGGCGAGCCGCTGACGGTCGGCGGCGACGGCGCCCAGACGCGCTCGTTCTGCTTCGTCGACGACACGGTGGCCGGCCTGGTCACGCTCGCCGACGCGACGCGGCGCGCCTTCGAGCCGGTCAACCTCGGCAACCCCGACGAGGTGTCGATGCTCGCGCTGGCGCAGCGCATCGTCGCGCTGTCGGGATCCCGCTCCGCGATCGTGCACGGCCCGCGTCCGGTCGACGATCCGCACCGGCGGCAGCCCGACATCTCGCTCGCTCGAGCCCGGCTGGGCTGGTGGCCGCGCGTGAGCCTGGACGAGGGTCTCGCCCGGACGATCGACTGGTTCCGGCGCGCGCACGCGTTTCCGGCATAGCGAGCGACGCGCGTCGCCGCGAAGACCATTGCCGACGCTCGCCTGCTGGCGGCGGCGCCGACGCCGGACCGGGCGGACAGGAGGTCGCCCGGCGATCGGCGTCGGCGCAGCGTCAGCCTGACAGGCAGGAGCTCATGAACTTCCTGCGCTCGTCGCCCTTCATCGGTCCGGCCTTCGCATTGCAGGACTTCATCCTGTCCTGCCGCGTCATCTTCGGCGCCTCGCCCGACAGGCACGCGCTCATGAACTTCTTCCGCTCCTCGCCGGTCTTGCCCTTCGCGTCCGCGTTGCAGGTCCTCATCCGCTCCTGTTGCGGATTCGCGGCCCCGGGCTCGGCGCCCGCCTTCGGCGTATCGGCGGCGAACGCGACCGAAGCGAACGCGAGCGCGCCGGCAAGCGCGCATGCGGCAGGCAACCTCATCGGGGATCTCCTTCGTGCGGGGGTCGGGGTCTCGGATCGCCGAAACCGCCCCGCCACGATGCGCGATCAGCAGGGACTGCAGGCAGTCTACAAAAGCCCGAGAGGGGTGGCAATCAAACGGCGCCCCGGAGCTCGCGCCGCTGTTGCAGCGCCGCACCATGCACCGCACAATGGCATCCGGGCATGATTCTCCGCCTGGAGCCTTCCCGGTGACGCGTCGATCGATCGCGTGTAAGCTCTTGTTTTTCTGACATTCGTCTTGCAGGAGGCTTCCTTGCCCACCTCGACCGCCCAGCGCAACCGCCACGCCGCCGCCGGCGCCCAGCAGCCCGCCCGGCCGGTCGACGACACCCGCATCACCGAGATCACCGAGCTCGCCCCTCCTGCGCATCTGCTGCGCGAGTTCCCGGTGTCGGAGACGGCCGCGGTCACGACCTACGACCGCCGCCAGGCGATCCACCGCATCCTGCACGGCGCGGACGACCGGCTCGTCGTCGTCGTCGGCCCCTGCTCGATCCACGACTACGACGCGGCGATCGACTACGCGACGCGGCTCGCCGCCCTGAAGCGCGAGCTCGAGGGCAACCTCGCCATCGTGATGCGCGTGTACTTCGAGAAGCCGCGAACGACGGTCGGCTGGAAAGGGCTCGTCAACGACCCGCGGCTCGACGGCAGCTTCAGGATCAACGAGGGGCTGCGCCTGGCGCGCCGCATCCTGCTCGAGATCAACGAGCTCGAGCTGCCGGCGGGCACCGAGTACCTGGACATGATCACGCCGCAGTACATCGCCGACCTGATCAGCTGGGGCGCGATCGGTGCCCGCACGACCGAGAGCCAGGTGCACCGCGAGCTCGCCAGCGGGCTCTCGTGCCCGGTCGGCTTCAAGAACGGCACGAACGGCGACGTTCGCATCGCGGTCGACGCGATCAAGGCGGCGAGCGCGCCGCACCATTTCCTGTCGGTGACCAAGGGCGGCCACTCGGCGATCGTGCACACCGCCGGCAACGAGGACTGCCACATCATCCTGCGCGGCGGACGATCGCCCAACTACGACGCGGCGAGCGTCGAGGCGACGTGCAGGGAACTCGCGCATGCGGGGCTCGCGGCGCGCGTGATGATCGACTGCTCGCACGCGAACAGCCTGAAGAAGCACGAGCGCCAGGTCGACGTCGCCGCGGACGTGGCCGCGCAGGTCGCCGCGGGCGACTCGCGCATCATCGGCGTGATGATCGAAAGCCACCTCAATCCGGGCCGCCAGGACCTGAAGCCCGGCGAGCCGCTGGCCTACGGCGTGTCGATCACCGACGCGTGCATCGGCTGGGATACGACGGTCGACACCTTGCGCGGACTCGCCGAGGCGGTGCGCAAGCGTCGGCTCACGCTCGAGGACCGCGCCTGACCAGGGCCGGAACGACGTCCGGCTGAAGCCGGACCCACAACGGGTGGGCCCGGCCGGCAGCCGAGCGAGATGAATCCCGTGCCGCCCAGGACCGACCCCCGACGCACCGCGCGCGCGGTCGAGACCGAGCTCAAGCTCGCGATCTCCCCAGCCGCGGCGGCACGGCTGCGCACCCATCCGGCGATCCGCGCGCACGCGCGCGGACGGCCGCGCACGACGCGCGTCGTCTCGACCTACCACGACACGCCGGACCGTCGCCTCGCGCGCGCCGGCGTCGCGCTGCGCGTGCGGCGCGAAGGGCGGCGCTGGCTCATGACCGTCAAGGGCGAGGCACTGCCCGGCGACGCAATGCCGGTCACGTCGCGGCCCGAGCTCGAGTGGACGATCGAGCGTCCGGAGATCGACACGATGCGGCTCGCGACCACGCCGTGGCGCGCGCTTTTCGCCAAGGCGCTGCGCAAGGGCGGGCTCGTGCCGGTGTTCGTCACCGACTTCGTGCGCACGTCGCTGCCGCTCGCCTTTCCCGATGGCACCGCCGCGACGCTCGCGATCGACCTCGGGCACGTCGGCGCCGGAACGCGCCGCGCGCCGATCGCGGAAATCGAGCTCGAGCTCGCGGGGGGCGACCCGTGCCGGCTGGTCGAGCTCGCGACGCGACTCGCCGCGGACCTGCCCGTGTCGATCGAGCCGCGCAGCAAGGCGGAGCGCGGCTACGCGCTGGCCGACGGCATCGCGGGCGAGCCGTCGCGCGCGACCGAGGTCGAGCATGCGGACGAGGCCACCGCGCGCGGGGCGATCGCCTCGATCGTCGCCGGATGCGTGCGCCAGATCGCGCGGAACTCGACCGGGCTGCGCGACGCGTCGCTGCGCGATCCCGAATGGGTGCACCAGATGCGCATCGGCGTGCGCCGGCTGCGCTCGTGCCTCGCGCTCGCCGACGGCATCGTCGCCGCCGACGCGCTCGACGCCCTCAGGCGCGACACGCGCTGGGCACTGGACGCGCTCGGCCCGGCGCGCGACCTCGACGTGTTTGCGCAGGAGACGCTGCCCGCCGCCATGGTCGATCTCGCGCGCACGGGCGGCGACGCGACCGCGACCGTCGCCGCGCTACGAAGCCTCGCGCGGCGGGCCGCGGCGCGCCGCCGGGCGGCGCACGCCGCCGCCGTCGCGTGCGTCTCGTCGACTCGCTGCACGCGCCTCGTGCTCGCCGCGACGGCCGTCGCACTGTCGGGCGGCACGGCACCGGAGGGCCGCAGCGACGATCCTGGCGCCGAACCCGCGCGCCGGTTCGCGGCGCGCCTCCTCGACCGGCGCGCACGGCGGCTCGCCCGCGCCGCAGCGCGACTCGCCGAGGCCGGCCCCGACGAGCGACATGCGATCCGGATCGCTGCCAAGAAGCTCCGCTACGCCGCGGAATTCTTCGCGACGCTGTTCCCGCGCAAGCGCTCGCGCGCCTACCGCCGCGCGCTCGCCGACCTGCAGGACGAACTGGGCGCCTTCAACGACGCGACGGTCGCTCCGCGGATCACGGCCGCGCTCGCGGGCCCGACGGCGTCCGCGACGGTCGCCGTCGAGGCGTGGTCGGCGGCCCGCGCGGGCGCGAGCGCGCCCAGGCTCGCCGATGCCTGGGCGCGTTTCGCGGCCGTCGCGCCGTTCTGGAGCCGTGGCTGACGCGACTCTCGACGAGGGCGACCCGGGGCCGTATCGCGCGCCGGCGTGGCTGCGTGGCTCGCACGCCCAGACGATCTGGCCGGCGTTGCTCGCTCGACCCGCGGTCCGGTGGCGCCGCGAGACGGTCGCGACGCCCGACGGCGACGACTGGTCGTTCGACTGGGTCGATGCGCCGGCACGCGAAGGCGCCCCGCTCGTCGTGCTGTTCCACGGACTCGAAGGCGGCTCGTCGTCGCCCTACGCGCGCGCGCTGATGGCCGCGGTCGCGCGGCGCGGCTGGCGCGGCGTCGTTCCCCACTTCCGCGGCTGCGCGGGCGAGCCGAACCGCCTGCCGCGGGCGTACCACTCGGGCGATCACGAGGAGATCGGCGCGATGCTCGCCGCGGTGCGCGAGCGCGCCGGAGCGGGTGCGACGATGCACGCGGTCGGCGTCTCGCTCGGCGGATCGGCGCTGATCAACTGGCTCGGGCGCGCGGGTCCGGGCGCCTCCGCCATGCTCGCGCGTGCGGCCGCGGTGTCCGCGCCGCTCGACCTCATGTCGGCCGGGCGGTCGATCGACCGCGGCGCGAACCGCGTCTACGCGTGGACGTTCCTGCGCACGCTGAACCCGAAGGCGCGCGCGATGGCCGCACGCTTTCCGTCGCACCTCGACGCGTCGCGGCTCGCGCGGCTCACGACGATGTGGGCGTTCGACGACGCGGTGACCGCGCCGTTGCACGGCTTCGCCGGGACCGCCGACTACTGGACGCGCGCGTCCTCGAGGCCCTGGCTCGGGCGCGTCGGCGTGCCGACGCTGGTGCTCAACGCGCGCAACGACCCGTTTGTTCCCGCCGCGTCCCTCCCCGGTCCGGCCGAGGTCTCGCCACGCGTCGTGCTCGAGCAGCCCGGGATGGGTGGCCACGCCGGGTTCGTCAGCGGGCCGTTCCCGGGTCGGCTCGACTGGCTGCCGAGGAGACTGCTCGCGTGGTTTGCGCGAGGCGAATAGCCCGATCCCGGTATCATTCGCCTGGCGCCCCCGCGCGGGACCGAGACGCTCACCGCCCCCGCGGAGGTCGCGATCCGCGCGGGCAGCCGCCGCCGAGGCGGTCGAATCGCGCGGTACGGTCGCATCCTGCCCCTGCTGATTCCCGCCAACCGACCCCCGACTCCCGATGTCGCTGCCCGCCGAGATCTTCAAGGCCTACGACATCCGCGGCATCGTCGGTCGCACGCTGACGCCGGACATCGTGCGCACGATCGGCCAAGGCCTGGGCACGCTCGCTCGCGTGGCGGGACGTCCGGCGATCGCGATCGGGCGCGACGGCCGGCTCTCGGGGCCCGAGCTCCTGGTCGCGCTCTCCGACGGCATCCGCGCGGCCGGCACCGACGTGATCGACCTCGGCATGGTCGTCACGCCGATGACCTATTTCGCGTCGCACGTGCTCGACACCGGCTGCAGCGTGATGGTCACCGGCAGCCACAATCCGCCCGACTACAACGGGCTCAAGATGGTGATCGACGGCACGACGCTGTCCGGCGACGGGATCCAGGCGCTGCGCGAGCGGCTCGAACGGGGCGACGTGACGTCCGGCGCCGGTCACTACCGCGTGCACGACGTAGGCGGAGCGTACCTCGACCGGATCGCTCACGGCGTCAAGCTCGCACGGCCGATGCGGATCGCGATCGACTGCGGCAACGGCGTCGCCGGCGCGTACGCGCCCGCGCTGTACCGCCGCCTCGGCTGCGACGTCGTCGAGATGTACTGCGACGTCGACGGCCGCTTCCCGAATCACCACCCGGACCCGTCGCAGCCCGAGAACCTCGCCGATCTCGTGGCGCGCCTGCGCCGCGGCGACTGCGAGCTCGGCCTCGCGTTCGACGGCGACGGCGACCGGCTGGGCGTCGTGACGAAGGACGGCCACGTGGTCTACCCGGACCGCGTCATGATGCTCTACGCGGCCGACGTGCTCGCCCGCGTGCCGGGCGCGACGATCATCTACGACGTGAAGTCGACGCGCAACCTCGGTCCCTGGATCGCGCGGCACGGCGGCAGGCCGCTGCTGTGGAAGACCGGGCACTCGCTGATCAAGGCGAAGATGGCGGAGACCGGCGCCGCGCTCGCCGGCGAGATGAGCGGACACACGTTCTTCGGCGAACGCTGGTACGGCTTCGACGACGGCCTGTACACCGGCGCGCGGCTCCTCGAGATCCTGTCGCGCCACGCCGAACCGTCCGCGGTCCTCGACGCGCTTCCCGATGCGCTGTCGACGCCGGAGATCCACGTTCCCTGCGCCGAGGGCGAGCAGCACGCGATCGTGCGCGAGCTCCAGGAGCACGCGAGCTTCCCCGGCGCGACCGAGGTGATCCGCATCGACGGCGTGCGCGTCGAGTACGCCGACGGCTTCGGGCTCGCGCGGGCGTCCAACACGACGCCGGTCGTCGTGCTGCGATTCGAGGCCGACGACGACGCGGCGCTCGCGCGCATCCAGGACGCGTTCCGGCGCGAGCTCACGCTCGTCCGCCCCGCTGCGAAGCTCCCCTTCTGACGCCGCGGCCGCCCGCGATGGACGACCTTGCCGTCACGCTCGCGGACATCGTCGCGGCCCGCGAGCGCATCCGCGGCGGCATCTACGAGAGTCCCTGCGTCGAGTCGATCCCGCTGTCGAACCTCACCGGCGCGCGCATCTGGTGCAAGCTCGACTACCTGCAGCGCACGGGCAGCTTCAAGGAGCGCGGCGCGCGCAACGCCCTGCTGCAGCTCGGCGACGACGCGCGCAGGCGCGGCGTGATCGCCGCGTCCGCCGGCAACCACGCGCAGGGCGTCGCCTACCACGGCAGCCTGCTCGGCGTCCCGGTGACCGTCGTCATGCCGCGCTTCGCGCCACTCGTCAAGGTCACCAGCTGCCGCCAGCTCGGCGCCGAGGTGATCCTGCACGGCGAGGACCTGACCGAGGCGCGCGCGAAGGCGACCGAGATCGCGGCCGAGCGCGGCCTCGCCTTCATCCATCCCTACGACGATGCGCACGTCGTCGCGGGACAGGGCACGATGGGCCTCGAGATCCTCGAGCAGACGCCCGACGTCGAGGCGATCGTCGTTCCGGTCGGCGGCGGCGGGCTCGTCTCCGGGATCGGCCTCGTCGCGAAGGCGCGGAAGCCGTCGGTCGAGATCGTCGGCGTCGAGCCCGAGAACGCGCCATCGCTCGCCGCGGCGTTCGCGCACCACGGCCCGGTGCAGGTCGCGCTGTCGCCGACGCTCGCCGACGGCCTCGCGGTCGCGCAGACCGGCGCGATCACCTATCCGATCGCGAAGCGCGTCGTCGACCGGCTGGTCACCGTCGACGAGGCGTCGATCGCGCTGGCGATCCTGCGGCTGATGGAGCTCGAGAAGAGCGTCGTCGAGGGCGCCGGCGCGGCGCCGCTCGCCGCGTTTCTCGCCGCCAAGCTCGACCACCTGAAGGGCAGGCGCGTCGTGCTCGTGCTGTGCGGCGGCAACATCGACCTCACGATCCTCGACCGGTTGATCGAGACCGGGCTCGTGACCGACGGCCGCCTCGCGCGCTTCACCGTGTCGATCTCCGACCGGCCGGGCGGGCTCGCGCGGCTCACCGCGGTGATCGCGTCGACCGGCGCGTCGATCAAGGAGATCGTGCACGACCGCGCGTTCTCCGGCCCGGACCTGTCGGCCGTGCGCGTCGTGTGCGTCGTCGAGACCACGGGCCACGACCACGTCCGTTCGCTGCACGCGGCGCTCGGCGACGCGGGCATCCGCGTCGTCGGCTGACCCGGGCTCACGCGGGCGCGGCGCGCCGCCTGAACGCGCGTACCGCGGCGACGATCAGCATGCCGCCGATGCCGGCGCCGTCGCTCCACGTCGCCGGGTAGACGAGCAGCAGCCCCGACGCGATCAGCGCGGCGCGCTCGGCCGCCGACAGCCTTCCCGCGAACCAGCCCTGCGCTCCGCAGGCGAGCGCGACGATGCCGACGACCGCCGTTGCCGCGATCCACGCGACGGCGGGCCACGAGCCGTCCGGCGGCGCCTTGAGCAGGAGGCCGACGCCGTCGGGCGTCAGCACGAACGCGAACGGGACGACGAACGCCGGCAGCGTGTACTTCCACGACTGCAGCGTCGTCCTGTACGGATTGCCGCCCGTGATCGCGGCCGCCGCGAACGGCGAGAGCGCAGTCGGCGGCGACACCTCGGAGAGCACCGCGTAGTAGAAGATGAACATGTGCGCGGCGAAGTCGGGCACGCCGAGCTTCGTGAGCGCGGGCGCGGCGATCACCGCGCAGATGATGTAGCTCGCGGTCACCGGCACCGCGAGCCCCACGACCCAGACGATCAGCGCCGTGTAGACCGCGGTCAGCGTCAGGCTGCCGCCGGCGTACGAGATCACGATCGCCGAGAACTTGAGCCCGAGCCCGGTCTTCGCGACGACGCCGACGATGATGCCGGCGGCCGCGCAGACCGCGGCGACGTTCAGCACCTGCCCGGATCCGTCGCGCAGCGCCGCGACGAGCCGGCGCGGGAACAGCGCGTGCCGGAGGTCGAGGAAGCTCACCGCGAAGGTCACGACGGTCGCCCAGAACACCGAGAGCACCGGCGAGAACCCCATCACGAGGAACACGACGATCGCGACCAGCGACACGAAGTGGAAGCCGTAGCGCCGGGTGAGCTGCCACAGCGAATGCACGCGCTCGAACGCGACCTCCGACATGCCGAGGCGGCGCACGTCGAGCTCCACCATCACGAGCAGCGACAGGTAGTAGAGCAGCGTCGGGACGACCGCCATCAGGATCACGTCGAGATAGCCGATCTTCAGGAACTCGGCGATCAGGAACGCGGCGGCGCCCAGCACCGGCGGCGAGATGATCGCGCCCAGCCCCGCCGCCGCGAGCAGGCCGCCGGCGGCGTCCTTGCCGTAGCCCGACTTCGCGAGCATCGGCCAGGCGACCGACCCGATCGTCACGGTGGTCGCGACGCCCGAGCCCGACGGGCCGCCCAGCAGGAACGACGCGAGCACGACGGTGCGGCCCGCGCTCGCGTGCTTGCCGCCCATCGCGGCGAAGCTCCAGTCGAGGAAGAAGCGGCCCGCGCCCGACTGCTGCAGGAACGCGCCGTAGATCGTGAACAGGACGATGAGCGACGACGACACGTCGACGGCCGTGCCGAAGATGCCCTCGAGCGTCTGGTAGAGGAAGCCCGACAGGCTCGCGAAGTCGTAGCCGCGATGCGACCATTCGTCGGGGAGCCACGGTCCCGCGAACGCGTAGGCGACGAACGCCAGGATGACGCCGGTCATGATCCAGCCCGACGTGCGCCGGCAGGCCTCGAGCACGAGCGCGACGAACGCGATCCCGAAGAACGCGTCGGACGGCGACGGCTGGACGTTGCGGTCCCAGATGTCGTCGCCGCCCGCGATCAGGTAGGCGATGGTCGCGAGCCCGAGCAGCGCGCACACGACGTCCCACCACATGAGCCGGTTGCGGTAGCGAGCCGCGATCGGGAACAGCAGGAACACGAGCACCAGCACGAAGCCGACGTGAACCGGCCTCAGCACCTGCGCGGGAACGATCTCGACCGCGGCGTACAGGTGGAACAGGCTCATCGCGACCAGGAGCGCGGTCGCCAGCGACGCGAGGGCGCCGCGGTGGCGGCTGGTCGCGCCTTCCTCCTGCTCGATGTACGCCTCGGCGACGCGGAGTTGCGCCTCGCTGATCGCGGCATCCCTCGTCGCGCCCGTCGTCGAATTCCGCGGCGTATCGGTCACCCTGGCGCCCTGCTCTTCCGGTGGCCGGCAAGCCTAGCATGCGTCCCGGCCCGCGACCGCCCTGCGTGACCTGCGTCACCGAGCCCCGGCGCCGTCGCGCGTATCCTGTCGGTCGACCCCGATGGAGACCCCATGAAGAATCGCTACGGATTCGGGCGCACCGTCGCCCTCCCCTTCGACACCGCCCTCGAGCGCACGATTGCGGCGCTGGCCGCCGAAGGCTTCGGTGTGCTCACCGAGATCGACGTCCAGGCGACGCTCAGGAACAAGCTCGGCCTCGACCGCCCGCGCCAGCGCATCCTGGGCGCGTGCAACCCGCCGCTCGCCGCGAAGGCGCTCGAGGCCGAGCCGACGATCGGACTCCTGCTGCCCTGCAACGTCGTGGTCCGCGAGGACACCGGCGGGAAGGTGCATGTCGAGATGCTCGACCCGATCGCGCTCTTCGAGCTCACCGGCCGCGCGGACGTCGAGCCGCTCGCCCGCGAGGTGCGAGCGAGACTCGACCGGGTGCTCGCGGCGATCTGAGGTTCGCGCCGCCGGTCCCGGCGAACGCGTCGCACCGCGGATCGACCGGGCGGGCGCGCCGACGAGCGGACCGACGCCGCCGCGCCACGAACGCAGATGACCGGCGCATCGCGCAATGTTCGCTGCCCCTGCGGCAGCGGCAAGCGGTACAAGGACTGCTGCGGAGCGGCCATGGCGGCCGGCCCCCGTGCCGCGCCCGGCGGGTTCGCGGAACCGAGTACGCTCCCGCGTCCGATCCTGAGCGTCATCCTGCCGTTCTACCGCAAGCTCGCGGAGTTCGAGCGCGTGCTGCCGCTCAACGCCCCGTGGCTCGCCCGCGACGGCCTCGAGGTCGTCGTCGCGATGGACGACGCGTCCGACGAGCCCGGGCTGCTCGAGCTCGTGCGCCGCTGGCCGTCGATCCGCTGGAATGTCGTGGTCAACGACACCCCCCACGCGTGGCGCCCGCCGTGCCGCGCGATCAACGTCGGACTGCGGCACGCGGAGGGGACCTACGTGTTCGTCGCGTCGCCCGAGTCGGCGTTCGCCGGCGACGCCCCCGGCATCGCGCTCGACGCCGTGAAGGACTTCCCGGGAGGCGTCGCGATCGGGCGCGTGGCGTTCGCGCGCTTCGCCGACCTTGCGGACCCTCCCGATGTCGCGCAGGCGTTCGACGCGCTCGCGCGCCGCCCGGAGGCGATGCCCGTGCACTACGGATCGATCTGCGGTCCGCGCGCGGCGTTCGAGAGGATCCGCGGCTACGACGAGAGCCTCTCGGGCTGGGGCGCCGACGACGACAACCTGCGCATCCGCCTCGAGCTGGACGGCGCGACGCTGCTCGCCTGCGACCGGATGAGGCTGCTCCACCTCTCGTTCGACGAGCGCCCCGACGCTCGCAATACGGTGCTCGAACGCGATCCCGGCCTCGCGCTGGCGAAATGCTCACCGGCCGCGGCAATCGCGAACCGGGAGGGCGCCTGGGGCGAGTCGTTCTCGCGGGTCGCGTACGCGCATGCACAGCGTCGCCGGCGGACCGACGAGGCACCCGGCCTCACGCCGGCGCCGCCGGACGTCCCGCCGCCGCCCGGATCGGTGGTGCCGGTCGCCTCGCTCCATCGGTGCCGGGCATGCGGACGCCGGCTCCACTTCGATCCGCCGCGTCCGGGCTGCGCTGCGTGCGGCGCGGCGTCGCGCGCGCCGGGAAGCAGCCAGCCCCCCGCCGCGCATGTCCGCCGCCGCCCACGCGTCGCGTGCGTCATGCAGCTGCGCAACGAGGCCGCTTACCTGCCGGGCTGCCTCGACCACCTGCGCGGGCACGTCGACGCGATCCTGGCGCTCGACGACGGATCGACCGACGCGACGCGCTCGCTGCTCGCGCGCGACCCGGCGGTCGCCGACACGCTGACCAACGCGGCGCGCGCCGATCACGCATGGAACGAGCGCGAGAACAAGCGGCGGCTCGTCGAGCGCGCGCTCGAGCTCGGCTTCGACTGGGTGCTGTGCTGCGACGCGGACGAACGTTTCGAGGAGGCGTTCCTCGCGCGGCTCCGCGCGATCGCCGCGTCGTTCCGTCACAACGACGTCGCGTGCGTGTGGCTCGTGCTGAAGGAGCTGTGGGACAGCCCGCGGCATTTCCGGCAGGACGGCATCTGGGGCCGCAAGACGCGCGCGCGCTTCTTCCGCGTTCCCCCGCGCGTGCGCTACGACCTCGACCGCGACCTGCACGGCCAGTGGTACCCCGACCACGTGCGCAAGTACGGCCGCAAGGTTCCGTCCGGCTTCCGCCTCTACCACCTGAAGACGATCCGCCGCGAGGACCGGATCCGGCGGCGCGAATTCCACAATGCGCTCGACCCGCAACGGCGATTCCAGCCGTCGGGGTACGACTACCTCGCGGAGGAGCCCGACGACCTCCTGATCGTGGCGATCGAGCCCGGGCGGGAGTACGACTTCGCGACGCTGCC
Source organism: Burkholderiales bacterium (assembly GCA_905339295.1). GTDB lineage: Bacteria > Pseudomonadota > Gammaproteobacteria > Burkholderiales > Casimicrobiaceae > VBCG01. The sequence goes on along the minus strand of CAJPFI010000016.1, from coordinate 11,359 downwards.
GGACGCGTTGCGCGGCTGAGCGCGGTCGCGCGCAGGGGGCGACGGGACCGGCGCGTGGAGCCGGCGGCGGCGCACGCGCACGCGCGCCGGACCCGGCGCCCCTTTCCGTCAGTTCGCGAACTTGATGCCCTGCTCCTCGAAGTACTTCCTTGCGCCCGGGTGCCAGGGAAGCGGCGAGCCCAGCGCCTGGTACTTGAGGTCGATGTTCTGCGCCTCCTTGTGCACGGCGACGAGCTCGGGCTTCTTCTCCATCAGCGTCCTGACGATCCGGTAGGCCATGTCGTCGGACATCTTGTCGCTCACGACCAGGACGTTCCAGACGTCGATGTTCTCGACCGCCTTGTCCTGGCCAGCGTACGAGTTCGCCGGGATGACGCCCTTGACGTAGAGCGGCCCGTACTTCGCGTTCATCGACGTGATCGCCTCGGCATGGTCGAGGAGCTTCGCCTTGAGGCCCGGCGTCGCCGCGAGGTCGGTGATCGCCGCGGTCGGCACGCCACCGACCCAGAAGAACGCGTCGATCTTCCTGTCCTTGATCGCGTTGACGCTCTCCGCGGCGCCGAGCCGCTCCTGCTTGATGTCGTTCTTCGGGTCGATGCCCATCGCGTCGAGCACGCGCAGCGCCATCACCTCGACGCCGCTGCCCGGCGAGCCGGTCGACACGCGCTTCCCCTTGAGGTCGGAGAGCCTGCTGATGCCGCTGCCCTCGACCGTCACGATCTGCATCCGGTTCGGGTAGAGCACCATGAGCGTGCGCGCCGAGACCGGCGCGTCCTTGAACTTGTCCTGTCCCTTGTAGCCCGCCCATGCCGCGTCGACCATCGAGAAGGCGACCTCGGACTTGCCGGCCTGCAGGAGCTTCAGGTTGTCCACCGACCCGCCGGTGACCTCGGCCGTCACGTGCATGCCGGGAACGTATTTCGACAGGATGTTCGCCATGCCCCCGCCGAGCGGGTAGTAGACGCCGCCGGTGCCGCCGGTCGTGATCGAGATGCGGTTGCCCTGCTGGGCCAGCGCGGGAGCGCCCGCGGCGAGGGTCAGCGCGGTGGTCGCGGCGAGCGCCGCGCGGTGGAATGCGTGCATCGAAGCCTCCAGGTGACATGCCGGCGCGGTGCCCCGGCGAGGGTGGCGCCCCCGCCCGCCGTGCTCCCCCGGGTCGGGACGCCAATCGCAAATTCGACGCGCGAGTCTACCGCAGGTTCCCCGCGGAGGGCGCCGAAGCGGCCCCGGAGGGGGGTCAGGCGGCGCCGGACAGGTCGGGCGCGAGGCGCGCGCGACGCTCCAGCGCCGAGACGCGAAGCGGGAACGCTCCGTCGCGGCGATCGAGGAAATAGCTGCGCAGCGTCCGCACGATGGTCCTGAACGCGATCCGCTCCCACGGGATCTCGTCCTCGTCGAACAGTCGCACCTCGAGGCTCTCGGGACCGGGCCCGAACACCGGCTCGAGCAGCCGGGAGCGGAACATCATGTAGACCTGGCTGATCTGCGGCAGGCTGATCACGACGTAGAGCTCGCCCACGTCGACCTCCGCCTGGGCCTCCTCGAGCGTCTCGCGCGCGGCGCCCGCCGCGATCGTCTCGCCGTTCTCCATGAACCCGGCAGGCAGCGTCCACAGGCCCTGGCGCGGCTCGATCGCGCGCCTGCACAGCAGCACCCTGTCTCCCCAGGTCGCGAGGCAGCCGACGACGATCTTGGGATTGCGGTAGTGGATCGCGCCGCACGCCATGCACAGCTCGCGCGGGACGCTGTCGCCTTCTGGAACGCGCCACTCGACGCGCGGCGATCCGCACTCGCTGCAGAACTTCATGCGGTCGGGCGCGATCATGCCGGCGCGGCCGGCCGGGCCGCCGCGACACGCAGGAAATGCTCGCGGTAGTGCCGGAGCTCGTCGATCGCCTCGTGGATGTCGGCGAGCGCGGTGTGCTTCGATTCCTTCGTGAACGCCTTCGCGACCTCGGGCTGCCAGCGGCGGCAGAGCTCCTTCAGCGTCGACACGTCGAGATTGCGGTAGTGGAAATGGTCCTCGAGCGCGGGCATCCAGCGCGCGAGGAAGCGGCGGTCCTGGCAGATCGAATTGCCGCACATCGGCGAGACCTTGGCCGCAACGTGGGCGCGCAGGAATGCGAGCGCGGCCGCCTCGACGGCCGCCTCGTCGTGCATCGAGGCCCTGACCTTGCCGACCAGGCCGGTGCGCCCGTGCGTCCCCTGGTTCCACGAATCCATCGCCGCGAGCGTCGCGTCGGACTGGTGGACGACCCATGCCGGCGACTCGGCGATCGTCGCGAGGGATGCGTCGGTCACGACCAGCGCGACCTCGATGATCCGGTCGGCGTCCGGCCTGAGGCCGGTCATCTCGAGGTCGATCCAGATCAGGCGGTCGTCGGCGGCGGGGATGGGCGGCAGGTCGGCGGGCATCGGGAACGGCGGCCGGACCGCCGCTGTCGTAGAATGAACCTGCCATTTTCGCATACGCTGGCACCCTGCCCGGATGACCGCGTCGACCTTCACCACGATCTTCCTGGCCGCCGTCGCGCTGACGCTCGCGCTCGAGCTGTGGCTCGCGGCCCGGCATATCGCGCACGTGCGCCGCCACCGCGACGCGGTCCCCGCGGCGTTCGCCGGGCGGATCGGCGTCGACGCGCACCGCAAGGCCGCCGACTACACGGTCGCGCGCACGCGCCTGGCCATCGCGTCGTCGATCGCGGGCACGATCCTTCTCGTCGCGCTCACGCGCGGACGCGGCGTGGCGTTCCTCACCGGGCTGACCGGGCTCGCCGGCACCTCGCCGCTGCTGCAGGACCTGCTGCTGGTCGTCGCGGTCGCGCTGGTCGCGGCGCTGGTGTCGCTGCCGTTCTCCGCCTACGCGACGTTCGCGATCGAGGCGCGCTACGGCTTCAACCGCACGACGCCGCGCACCTGGCTCGCCGACCTGGCCAAGGGCGCGCTCGTCGCCGCGCTGCTCGGATTGCCGCTCGCGGCGCTTCTGATCGCGCTGGTGCGCTGGGCGGGCGACCTGTGGTGGCTTTGGGCGTGGGTGGCGTGGATCGGCTTCCAGCTGCTGCTGTTCGTGCTCTACCCGACGCTGATCGCGCCGCTGTTCAACACGTTCACGCCGATGCCCGAGGGGCCGCTGCGCACGCGCATCGAGGCGCTGCTCGCGCGCTGCGGCTTCGCGTCGCGCGGGCTCTGGCTGATGGACGGCTCCCGGCGCTCGAGCCACGGCAACGCCTACTTCACCGGCCTCGGCCGGGCGAAGCGCATCGTGATGTTCGACACGCTCGTCGCCCGGCTGTCCCCCGAGGAGACCGAGGCGGTGCTCGCGCACGAGCTCGGCCACTACAAGCTCGCCCATATCGCGAAACGCCTCGCATGGTCGGCGGCGGCCTCGCTCGCGGTCTTCGCGCTGCTCGCGTGGCTCATGCGCTCGGACTGGTTCTACACCGGCCTCTACGTTCCTGCGTCACCCGACCGGCCCGGCGTCGCGCTCGTGCTGTTCTTCCTGGTGCTGCCGGTGTTCACGTTCCTGCTCGCGCCGCTCGCGTCGTGGTATTCGCGCCGCCACGAGTACGAGGCCGATGCGTTCGCCGCGAAGCACGCCTCCGCGGGCGCGATGGTCTCGGCGCTGGTGCGCCTCTACGAGGACAACGCCGCGACGCTGACGCCGGATCCGCTGCACTCGGCGTTCCACGATTCGCACCCGCCCGCCGGGCTGCGCATCGCGCGCCTCGAGGCGCTCGTGCGCGTCCCCGCGTCCTCGGCCGTCCCGGAGGGGGCATGAGCGACGCCCGGAGACCGCTGAACCGTCCCGCCTCCACCGCGCTGGCCGTCGCGATCGCCGCGGGCGTCGCCGCGGGCGTCGGGCTCGCCCAGTCCGCGCCGAAACCCTACGCTTCCGCCGATCCCACCGCCGGCAAGGCGCTGTCCGACAAGGATTGCGTTACGTGCCACGCGGCGAAGTTCGGGGGCGACGCGACGCGCATCTACACGCGGCCCGACCGCAGGGTGCGAACGCCCGCGCAGCTCGTGGCGCAGGTACAGTACTGCAACACCGAGATCGGGCTCGCCTATTTCCCCGACGACGAAGCGGACGTGGCCGCGTACCTCGACCGCGAGCACTACCGGTTCGCGCCGTAGGGAATCCTCGGACAGGACCATGCACCGCGCTCGCGCACCTGAACCCTCGTCCAGCCGAACCATGGTCGGTTCGTGCGCCGGCCCTTCGGGACACCCGATCCGGGGTGCCGGCCCGGTTGCCGCTTGCGGGCGCGGGACGTGCCACCTCCGGCGGGGGGTGTCGCGCCATCGTCCCCGACCGGTGCGCCGCGCCTCCGCGGACCTTGGCAGAGGCCGCCCGGGAAGCGCGGCATGACGCCGACGCTTGCCTCGCTCGTCGCGCTCGACGTCGTTCCCGGCGCGCCGAGGCTTCCCGCGGACGCGATCGACGCCGCACTCGTCGCGTTGCCCGGCTGGGCGGTCGCGAACGGGGCGCTCTCCAAGTCGTACCGGCACGCGGACTGGCGCGCGACGATGGCGTTCGTCAACGCCGTGGCGGACATGGCCGACGTCGTCGACCACCATCCGGATCTCGTCGTCGCCTGGGGCCGCTCGACGATCGCGTGGTCGACACACGACGCGGGCGGGATCACGCGCAACGACCTCGCGTGCGCGGCGCGCACCGAGGAGCTCGCGGAGCGCGCCGGCGCCGCGCGCGCGCCCGTGTGAAGGACGGGCCGACGCCGCGGCGCGGCATCGGGAAGCGGGGGCCTTCGCGCAGCGAAGGGAAATCGGCGACGCGCGCCCGCGATCGTTCCGGCGGCCGGCGTTCGGCACGGCACGTCGCGCCGGTCGATCGGCTGGACCGGTACGGGCTCGTCGTCGCGGCCCGGCGCCGCCACTTCACGGTCCTGCTCGACGACGGCGAGGTCGTGGACTGCGTGCTCAAGGGCCGGCGAACCGTCGTGGCCTGCGGCGACCGCGCGCGCGTCGCGCGCATCGCCGGCGGCGGCGCGATCGAGTCGGTCGAGCCGCGCACTTCGCTGCTCTACCGTTCCGACGCGTTCCGCGAAAGCGTGCTTGCCGCGAACGTCACGCAGGTCGTCGCCGTCGTCGCGCCGGACGTCGCGATCGACGAGAACCTGCTCAACCGCTGGATCGTCGCCGCCGAGCTCGAGCGCTGCCGCTTCGCGCTCGTCGCGAACAAGTCCGACCTGCCGGGGTTCGACGCACTGCGCGAGCGCGTCGCGCCCTACCGCGCGATGGGCTACACGGTCGTCGAGTGCGCGGCGAAGCGCTCGGCGGCGCCGCTCGCGGATCTCGTGCGCGGGGAACGCAGCGTGCTGATCGGCCAGTCGGGCATGGGCAAGTCGACGATCCTTAACGCTCTCGTGCCGAACGCGGACGCGCGCGTAGGCATCGTCTCGCAAGCGCTGGGCAGCGGCCGGCACACGACGACCGAGACCGCGCTCTTCCTGTTGCCGGGCGACGCCGACGGCTGGCTGGTCGACTCGCCGGGCATGAAGGTGTTCGGCATCGCGCACGCGGAGCCGGACGCGCTGGCCGGGGCGTTCGTCGAGATGAGGCCGTTCCTCGGCCGCTGCCGCTTCCGCGACTGCCGGCACGACCGGGAACCCGGTTGCGCCGTGCTCGCGGCCGTCGACGATGGGCGGATCGCGCCCCAGCGGCTCGCGCTCCTGCACGCGCTGTGGCGCGAGTCGGTGGCGGCGCGCGATCCGGCGCGGTGAACGGCGTGCCGAACCCCGCGCCGGCCCTGGTGATCGCGAGCGGTGGGTCCAGGCCAAATCGTGGCGCACCGCCGGTCGGGCTGAAGCCCGACCCACGATCGACCGCGCCGCGAGCTTGGGGCAGGACATAGCTGCGGCGTGCCGTGGGTCGGGGCTTCATCGTGACGCGCCGCCCGTCGGGCTGAAGCCCGACCCACGATCGACCGCGCCGTGGACCTGGGGCGGGACGTCGTTCCGGCGCCTGGTGGGTCGGGCTACAGCCCGACAGGACTCAAGGCAGCAGGCTGGCGATCGTGACGAGCAGGATCACGGCGAGCCACAGGACCAGCGCGCGCCAGACGAGCCCGACCGCGGAGGGCAGCACCTCCGGCTCGACGGGCTCCCCGGTACCCAGCTCGGCGCGCCAGTCCGGCTCGCCCTCGGGCGAAGGCAGCGGCCCGCCGAGCACGACGCCGAGCGCCCCCGCGCCGCTCGCGAGCACGATGCCCATCGCCTTGCCGCCCTCCTCGCGCGCCCAGGACGCCGCCTGCGTGCGCCAGCTTGCGATCGCGTCCTCGAAGTCGCCGACCGCGGCGAACGCGATCGCCGTGAGCCGAACCGGAATCCAGTCGAGCAGGTCGAGCAGATGGCGCACAGGTCGGCCGAACGCCTCCCGGTCGCGAAGGACCGGCGTCAGGTCGTCGCCGGGACGCGGCTTCGCCCACTCCTGCGCGAGCCTCGCCGTCACGCGGTAGAGGATCGCGCCGGTCGGCCCCGGCAGCAGCACGAACCAGAACAGGACCGCGAACACCTGCCGGTACGCATCGACGAAACCGCGCTCGATCGCGAGGCGCGCGAGATCGCCCGAGCCGAGCTCGGCGCTGCTGCGGCCGCGCCACGCCTCCAGCGCGCGCCGCGCCGCGTCCAGGTCGCCCTCGCGGAATGCCGCGACGATCGTCGACACGGCGTGGCTGAAGCGGCGGAACCCCATCAGCGCGTAGAGCACCACGACGTCGAGCGCGAGCGCGGCGAGCGGGTGCAGCGCATCGAGCGCCCACCAGGCGAGCCCGGCGACGATCACCGGCGGCAGGATCGCGATCGCGGCGGCGACCGCGCCGTGCCGTGCCGTCCCGCCGTTGAACATCCGTTCCAGGCTGCGCGCCTGGCGGACGTAGGCGCGCTCGATCGTCACGCGCCAGCCCGGAGCGTGCCACTGCTCGAGCCCCAGCGCAGCGAGGATCGCGAGCAGGTTCACGCGGTCACGACTTGAGTTCCGCGCGGTCGCGGAACTGCTCGAGCGCCTCGGGATTGGCGAGCGCGTCCGCGTTCCTGACCGGCAGCCCGTGCACCACGTTGCGCACGGCGAGCTCGACGAGCTTGTTGCTCTTGGTGCGCGGGATGTCGGTCACCTGCAGGATCTTCGCCGGCACGTGGCGCGGCGTAGTGTTCGCGCGGATGTGCTTCTGGATCCTGTCGATGAGCGCGGCGTCGAGGACGAGGCCGTCGCGCAGCTTGACGAACAGCACGACGCGCACGTCGCCGACCTCTCCGGGTGGCCAGTCCTGGCCGATCACGATGCTCTCGACGATCTCGTCCAGCTGCTCGACCTGCCGGTAGATCTCGGCCGTGCCGATGCGCACGCCGCCCGGGTTAAGCGTCGCGTCGGAGCGCCCGTGGATGACCACGCCGCCGTGCGCCGTGATCTCCGTGTAGTCGCCGTGGCACCAGACGCCGGGAAAACGCTCGAAGTACGCGGCGCGGTACTTCGCGCCGTCCTGGTCGTTCCAGAAACCCACCGGCATCGACGGGAACGGTCGCGTGCAGACGAGCTCACCGCGCAGGCCCTTCCCCGGCGGGACCGGCATGCCCTCCTCGTCGAACACGTCGACCGCCATGCCGAGCCCGCGGCACTGGATCTCGCCGCGCCACACCGGCATCGTCGGGTTGCCGAGCACGAAGCACGAGACGATGTCGGTGCCGCCCGAGATCGACGCGAGCGCGAGATCGTCCTTGACGCACTGGTAGACGTAGTCGAACGACTCGGGCGCGAGCGGGCTCCCGGTCGAGAACATCGTGCGAAGCGTCGCGAGCACGTAGTCCTTGCGCGGGACCAGCGCGACCTTCTTCAGCGCGTCGATGTACTTGGCCGACGTGCCGAAGTGCGTCATGCGCTCCTCGTCGGCGTAGTCCCACAGCATGCGGCCGGCGCGGACGAACGGCGAACCGTCGTAGAGCAGCAGCGTCGCGCCGGCGGCGAGCCCCGAGACGAGCCAGTTCCACATCATCCAGCCGCAGGTCGTGTAGTAGAACAGGCGGTCGCCGCGCTTCAGGTCCCCGTGCAGCCGGTGCTCCTTCAGGTGCTGCAGCAGCGTGCCGCCCGCGCCGTGGACGATGCACTTCGGCACGCCGGTCGTGCCTGACGAGTACAGGATGTAGAGCGGATGCGAGAACGGCAGCTCGACGTAGTCGATCGCTCCCGCCGCGTGCGGCGCGAGGAACCCCTCCCACGCGACGCCACCTCGGATCGCAGCGAGGTCGCCGGGCCCGGCCTCGCCGCCCAGGTAGGGGATCACGACGACGCGCTCGAGCGTCGGCAGCCTCCCGACGATCTCCGAGACCTTGTCGAGCATCGGGATCGCCCTGCCGTTGTACCAGTAGCCGTCGACCGTCACGAGCACCTTCGGCTCGATCTGGCCGAACCGGTCGAGCACGCCCTGCACGCCGAAGTCCGGCGAGCACGACGACCAGATCGCGCCCCGCGCCGCGCCTCCGAGCATCGCCATCAGCGCCTCGGGCATGTTGGGCACGATCGCCGCGATGCGGTCGCCCGCCTTCACGCCGGCCGCGTCGAGCGCGCGCGCCACGCGCGACACGCTCGCACGGAGCTCGGCGTGCGACACGCGCGCGCGCGCCTTGTCCTCGCCGCGGAACACCAGCGCGTCGCCCGCGTCGTCGGGCGCCCGGCGCTCGAGCAGGTTCTCCGCGAAGTTGAGCGTCGCGTCCGGGAAGAAGCGCGCGCCGGGCATCCGGTCCGCGTCGACGAGCACCCGGCTTCCGGGCGTGCCGATCACGCCCGCGTCGTCCCACACCTCGCGCCAGAACGCCTCCGAATGGTCGACCGACCAGCGCCACAGCGCGTCGTAGTCGGGAATCGCCACGCGGTGGCGCGCCTCGATGCCGCGCGCGAACGCCGTGACGTTCGCCTCCGCGATCCGCTTCGGCGTCGGCGTCCAGAGGGGAGTCTGCATCGGTCGTTCCCGCTTCAGCCCGCCGCGGCGAGGGGCGCGATCGTCCTCAGGCGCTCGGGCAGCGGCACGGACCGGCCGCTCGCGACGTCGATCCAGACGATCTTCGCGGCGCCTTCCGCCATGCGGCGGCCACCGCAATCGAGCTCGTAGTGGCTGCCGAGGGACGAGCGTCCCGGCTCGTCCAGGTACATCCGCACCTCGACGTCGCCGGGATAGACCAGCGGCACGAGGAACGTGCAGCTCGCGTTGACGATCACGGGCCCGGTTCCGGATGCGTAGCCGGCGCCCTCGCGCACCTGCGCGAACAGCCACTCGATGCGCGCCTGCTCCATGAAGCGGAAGTAGACCGTGTTGTTGACGTGGCCGAGCGCGTCCATGTCGCCCCAGCGGATCGGCTGGATCGACGTGTGGACGTGGATGCGATGCGGTCTCATCGGCGGCGGCGCGGCGCGAACGAACCGCGCCCCCGGATCGCGGGGCCGGGTCGCCCTCATTATAATTCGCGTGTCGTCGGCGACGCGCCCTCCGGGCCGCGGCCGCCGGCCCCGCCGACAGGACCGAGGCTCCGATGACGCGAGAATCGATGGACTACGACGTGGTGATCGTCGGCGGAGGGCCCGCGGGACTTGCCGCGGCGATCCGTCTCAAGCAGCTCGCGGGCGAGGCCGGCCGCGAGGTGTCCGTGTGCCTGCTCGAGAAGGGCTCCGAGATCGGCGCGCACATCCTGTCGGGCGCGGTGATCGACCCGCGCGGACTCGCCGAGCTTTTCCCCGACTGGCAGGCGAAGGGCGCGCCGCTCGACACGCCGGTCACCGAGGACCGGTTCCTGATCCTCACTGCCGACGGGGCGACTCGGATTCCGAACGTGCTGCTGCCGCGGCTCATGAGCAACCACGGCGCCTACATCGCGAGCCTGGGCAACCTGTGCCGCTGGCTCGGCGCGAGGGCCGAGGAGCTCGGTGTCGAGATCTATCCCGGCTTCGCGGCCGCCGAGGTGCTGTACGACGAGCGCGGCGCGGTCGTGGGAGTGGCGACGGGCGACGTGGGCATTGCGAAGGACGGCTCGCGCAAGGCGGAATACCAGCAGGGCATGGAGCTCCGCGCGAAGTACACGCTGTTCGCCGAAGGCTGCCGCGGCTCGCTCTCGCAGGAGCTGATGAAGCGCTTCAACCTGCGCGACGGCGTCGACCCGCAGAAATACGGCATCGGACTCAAGGAGCTCTGGCAGGTCGAGCCTTCGCGCCATCGCGCGGGACTGGTCGCCCACAGCCAGGGCTGGCCGCTCGACGCGCGCACCGGCGGCGGATCGTTCATGTACCACTACGGCGACTCGCTCGTGGCGGCGGGCTTCGTCGTGCACCTCAACTACGAGAACCCGCACCTGTCGCCGTACGACGAGTTCCAGCGCTTCAAGACGCACCCGGCGATCCGCGAAACGTTCGCCGGCGGCAAGCGCCTCGCGTACGGCGCGCGCGCGATCAGCGAAGGCGGGCTGCAGTCGGTCCCGAAGCTCGCCTTCCCCGGCGGCGCGCTCACCGGCGACGCCGCGGGATTCCTGAACGTCCCGCGCATCAAGGGCACGCACAACGCGATCAAGACCGGAATGCTCGCGGCCGAGTCCGCCTACGCGGCGCTGCGCGCGAACCGCGCGCACGACACGCTCGACGACTACGACGCGGCGTGGCGCAGGTCGTGGGTCTACGAGGACCTGTGGAAGGTTCGCAATGTGAAGCCCGGGCTGCGCTGGGGCATGTGGGCCGGCTCGATGCACGGCGGCTTCCATATGTGGATGAACGACCTGGGGCTCGGCAAGCTCGTGCCCTGGACGCTGCGCCACGGCAAGGCGGACCATGAATCGCTGCGGCCCGCCGCCGAGATGCCGCGCATCGACTACCCGAAGCCCGACGGCACGCTCACGTTCGACAAGCTCTCGTCGGTGTTCCTGTCGAACACCAACCACGAGGAAGACCAGCCGTCGCACCTCACGCTGGGCGACGCCGGGATCCCTGTCGGCGTGAACCTCGCGATCTACGACGGCCCCGAGCAGCGCTACTGCCCGGCCGGCGTCTACGAGTTCGTCGACATCGACGCGCCGGCGGGATCGGGCGCGAAGGCGAAGCGGCTGCAGATCAACGCGCAGAACTGCGTCCACTGCAAGACCTGCGACATCAAGGACCCGCGGCAGAACATCCGCTGGGTCGTGCCCGAGGGCGGCGGCGGGCCGAACTACCCGGGGATGTAGCACGGTCAGCGCGGAAGCGTCTCCAACGTTCCGCGATTGCGCGTCGGGCTGAAGCCCGACCCACCCCCTCCTGTGGGTCGGGCTTCGGCCCGACGCCTCCCGCATGTGGACCGGACTTCAGCCCGACGCCGCACTCATGTGGTCCGGGG
>CAJPFI010000015.1 GCA_905339295.1 Burkholderiales bacterium | reverse complement strand
CAGTCGTGGGTCGGGCTTCAGCCCGACGATCCACCGATCCCGAAACGCGTCGGGCTCAAGCCCGACCCACGGGATCAGGCGAGGTCGCGCACCAGCGAGTCGCGCGTGGCGACTGCCACGGCCGGGATCGACGCGGTCAGCTCGGGATGGTCGACGCCCATCCCGAGTGCGGCGCCCGACTTGAGCGAGGCGACCATCGCGGGCGCGAGCTCGAAGCGCAGGAAGTGAACCGACGAGGTCTTCTCGTCGTTCTCGCGCTCGAGGTCCTCGTCGGCGATCGCGTGGACGCGCGCGTGCCCCTCGACCTGGACCCAGGCGCGGTCCTCGACGCCCTTGAGCTTCGCGAGCGCGCGCTTTCGCTCGTCGACGTCGTCGTACTCGATCAGCATCGTCGCCTTGAAGTTCGAGCCGTCGGGGACGAGCGGATCGTAGACGTCGATCTCGTCCTGGATGCCCGCCTCCTCGAACGTCTTCTCGATGCGCAGCATCTCCTGGATCTGGTAGCGCACCGTGAGCTCGTCCTCGAACAGCAACGTCAGGTGCTCGCCCAGGTGCACGATGCGGTCGCGCTTGTGCTCCATGACCTTCGCGCGGAATTCCTTCCGGCCCTTCGCGTAGGCCTCGAGCGTCATCAGCGACTCACGGGTGATGCGGGGCGACGGTCCCGCTCGGCGTTCGGTCGTCATCGTCATGGTCGTCGTGGATGTCCGACGGCGCGCGCTCGCGCCGCCCGTCGAAAGGAGGTCAGTCGAGCCCGTAGGCGATGCGGACGAGCGTGATCGGGTGTTCCTTGCGCCCGTGCGCCGCGCCCTCGCCGTCCATCCCCTGGACGATCCGGCGCCCGGCGATCGGGCAGTCCGAGCTGACGTAGTCGGGTCGCGGAGAGCCCATCTGCCGGAAGACCGGCTTTCCGATCTTCATCGACGCCGCGTAGAACTCGCTCTTGACGCCCCAGGTGCCGTCGTGGCCCGCGCAGCGCTCGACCGTGTTCACCTCGGTGCCGGGCACCCACTCGAGCACCTCGCGCGTCTTCTGCCCGACGTTCTGGACGCGCGAGTGGCACGGGATGTGGTAGCTCACCTTGCCGAGCGGCTTCGTGAAGTCCTTCCTGAGCAGCCCGTCCCTGTCGCGCAGCACCAGGTACTCGAACGGGTCGAACATCGCGTCGGCGACGAGCTTCACGTCCGGCTCGTCCGGAAAGAGGAGCGGCAGTTCCTGCTTGAACATCAACGTGCACGACGGCACCGCCGTCAGGATCGCGTAACCCGCACGCGCGAGCTTCGCGAGCGCCGGGATGTTGACGTCCTTGAGCTTCTCGACCGTCTCGAGGTCGCCCAGCTCGAGCTTCGGCATGCCGCAGCACGCCTCCTTCTCGGCGATCGTGTACGGGATCTCGTTGTGCGCGAGGACCTTGACGAGGTCGCGCCCGATCCCCGGCTCGTTGTAGTTGACGTAGCAGGTCGCGAACAGCGCGACCTTGCCCGGCGTGCGCTCGCCGTCCCGCACCGGCCAGGCCACCGAAGGCGAGACCGTGTCGCGGAAGCGCTTCGCGTCGTAGGGCGGCAACGCCGCGCCGGCGGCGACGCCGAGCACCTTGTCCATCAGGGTGCGCGTCGCGCCCGTGTTGCTGGCCCAGTTCACGGCATGCACGACGACCGGGCTCGTCGCCAGCCTGCCCAGCCGGTCGGTGCCCGTGAGGAGCCGGTCGCGGAACGTGGTCGCGCCCTCCTTGAACCTGATGGCCTTGCCGCGCAGCATCAGGTGCGGGAAGTCGACGTTCCACGGGTGAGGCGGCACGTACGGGCACTTCGTCATGTAGCAGACGTCGCACAGGTAGCACTGGTCGACGACCTTCCAGAAGTCGGCCTTGTCGACGCCGTCCACCTCCATCGTCTTGCTCTCGTCGACGAGGTCGAAGAGCGTCGGGAACGCGTTGCACAGGCTGATGCAGCGCCGGCAACCGTGGCAGATGTCGTAGACGCGCTCGGCCTCCTTGAAGAACGCCTCGCGGTCGTGGTAGTCGGGCGAGCGCCACTCGACCGGGTGCCGGGTCGGCGCCTGCAGGTTGCCTTCGCGCATCGTCATGGGGGAATCTTCCGGAATCGCCGGGACACGGCTCGCTCGCGCCGGAGAATGCGGATCGGCGCGCGCGCCGCGCAGCCATGCCGGTGGCGCCGAGCTGGCTGCCTGCGCACCGCGGCGTCAACGCGCATTGGCCGACGGCCTCGGCGACGCTCCGTTGCGGGACGCGGGACCGCGCCCCGCGACTCGCGCGGCGCCCGATCCCGCTCCATCGTTCCGCGTCTCAGTCCGTGAACGCGTCCAGGGCCTTCTGGAAGCGGTTCGCGTGCGACCGCTCGGCCTTCGCCAGCGTCTCGAACCAGTCGGCGATCTCGTCGAACTGCTCGTCGCGCGCCGCCTTCGCCATGCCCGGGTACATGTCGGTGTACTCGTGCGTCTCGCCGGCGACCGCGGACTTGAGGTTCTGGCGCGAGCCGCCGATCGGCAGGTCCGTCGCCGGATCGCCTACCTGCGCGAGATAGTCGAGGTGGCCGTGCGCGTGGCCGGTCTCGCCCTCGGCGGTCGACCGGAACAGCGCGGCGACGTCGTTCTGGCCTTCGACGTCGGCCTTGTTCGCGAAATACAGGTAACGGCGGTTCGCCTGCGATTCGCCGGCGAACGCGTCCTTGAGGTTCTGGTGAGTCTTGGTGCCCTTCAACGGCTTCATGGGAGTCTCTCCTGTGATGACGAACTGCCGCGCGGACCTCGCCGCGGCGCCTGGCGGCTGCACAGCCGCATGCCCCGCACGCCGTCCTCGCGACGTTCGAACCCATCCTACCCGCGCGGTCGACAGCCGTCCAATTGATCGGATCAATCCAGGTCATAGACTCACACTATCCGTCGTCCGGCCCGCGTGTTGCTAGACTTGCCGGACGCGCGAGCCGCGCCGCGCGTCCTCCGCGGGCGACGCGGCGGTCCTCGCGCGGCTCGCCAGACGCCACGCGAGGCACGCATGAAGCTCCACGACGACGCGCTCGACACGCTGTTCCGCCGCGCCCGCACGCACAACGGCTTCGACGGCCGGCCGGTCGACGACGCGGTGCTGCACGACCTCTACGACGTTCTCAAGTGGGGGCCCACGAGCGCGAACTCGTGCCCCGCGCGCTTCGTGTTCGTGCGCTCACCCGAGGCGAAGGCCCGGCTCGCTCCGGCGCTGTCGTCCGGCAACCGCGACAAGACGCTCGCCGCGCCCTGCACGGCGATCGTCGCGTACGATCTCGCGTTCTTCGAGGCGTTGCCGCGGCTCTTCCCGCACACCGACGCGCGAAGCTGGTTCGCGGGAAAGCCCGACGTGATCCAGGCGACGGCGTTCCGCGGCGGAACGCTGCAGGGCGCGTACCTGATCCTCGCGGCGCGCGCGCTCGGCCTCGACTGCGGCCCGATGTCCGGCTTCGACAACGCCATGGTCGATGCCGAGTTCTTCCCCGGCACGACGATCCGCTCGAACTTCCTCGTCAACCTGGGCTACGGGGATCCGTCCAGGGTCTACCCGCGCAATCCGCGCCTCGCGTTCGACGAAGCCTGCACGATTGCGTGAGCGTCGCGCGCGATGCGCCGTTCCGCAGTCGCCGCTGCGTGCGGCCGGGGCAGGCGGATGCGCGGTGGACGCGGATCGATCCGGAGCGACGACGGCCGGCGCGGCGACGCGCGGGCCGCTCGGTCGGGATCGTCACGCCGCGCGCCAACCGGCGATCAATGCGTCCGGCACCTCGATGCCCTCGGCCTCGGCCCGGCGTCGCAGCGCCTCGCGCCGCGCACCGGGCAGCCGCACGCCGTCGTCCTTCAGCATCTCGGCCACCAGGACCTCGACGCGGTCGAAGTAGCGGTCCGCGCCGGCGAGCGCGCCGGGATCGACGACGACGAAGGCCTGCCCGATCCCCGGCCGGTCGCCTTCGTCGACGAAGAAGCTCGACGCCTCGAAGCCGTAGCGGCCGCCGATCAGCGCGGTGACGAGCAGCTCCACGACGAGCGCGAGCATCGCGCCCTTCGGAGAGGACACCGCCCCGATCGGCAACATCGAGCCCGCCAGCGCCGCCGCTGCATCCGTGGTCGGGTTGCCGTCGGCGTCGAGTGCCCACCCGGGCGGGATGGGCTTGCGCTCGCGCGCGGCGACCATCACCTTGCCGCGCGCGACCTCGGAGAGGCTGAGGTCGACCATCAGCGCGTCGCCCGCGCGGCGCGGAAAGATCGCGGCCACCGGGTTGGTGCCGAAGATCGCGTGCCTGCCGCCCGCCGCAGGCATCGCGGCCGGCGAATTGGCGAATCCCAGCCCGACCATTCCTGCGGCACCCACCGCGCGCAGGTGGTCGACGACGACGCCGCAATGGTGGCTGCGCACGACGCCGGCAAAGGCGACGCCCAGTTCCCGCGCGGCGGCGATCGCTTCGCGCACCGCGAGCCCGCACGCGGGAAAGGCGAGGCCCCCGCCGGCATCGACGACGATCGCGCCCCCCTTGCGGCGCAGGACGCGCGCGCGTGCCGTCCCGTCGACGCGGCCGTTGCGCAGGTGCGCCGCGTACTGGCCCACGCGCGCGAGGCCGTGCGATCCGAGCCCCTGCGCTTCGGCGAGCACGAGCGCGGCGGCGGTCGACGCGGCCATCGCGGCATGGGCGCCCGCGCGCTCGAGGTGCGCGCCGACCAGCGCCTCGAGCTCGGCGGCGGCGACCTTCATCGCAGCGCCTCCATCACCTTGTCGGCGATCAGGAAGCTCACGCGCTCGTTGGCTTCCGCGGTGACGCCGGCGACGTGCGGCGTGAGCAGCAGGTTCGGGCAGCCCTCGAAGTGCGGCACCCTGGGCAGCGGCTCGGCGGCGAAGACGTCGATCGCGGCGCCGCCGAGTTGCCCGCTCGAAAGTGCCGCCGCCAGGGCGACCTCGTCGACGAGTCCGCCGCGCGCCGTATTGACCAGGATCGCGCCCTTTCTCATCGCCGCGATGCGCGCCGCGCCGAACAGACCCCGGGTGGACTCGACCAGCGGCACGTGCAGGCTGACGACGTCGGCGCTCGCGACCAGCGCGTCGAGCGAGACGCAGCGCACGCCGTGGGCGGCGAACGCCGGATGGTCGGCGGCCATCATCGCGTCGTGCGCGGCCACGTCCATCCCGACCGCGCGCGCGAGTCCGGCGGTGCGCCGGCCGATCGATCCGAACCCGACGAGCCCGAGCGTCTTGCCGGCGATCTCGCGCCCGCCGGCCAGCGCGGCGCGCGGCCACTCGCCGCCGGCCACGGCCGAGGTCGACCGGTACGCGCCGCGCAGAAGCAGCATCGCGCTGCCGACGACGTATTCGGCCACCGACAGCGCATTCGCGCCCGTGGCCGGGATCACCTTCATCCCGCGCGCCTCGCAGGCCGGCACGTCGATGTTGTCGAGCCCGACGCCCAGGCGCCCGACCACCCGGCAGCGCGCGAGCGCGGCGAGCAGGTCGCCGCGCACCTGCGTGCGGTTGCGGACCACGATCGCGTCGGCGGCGGCCGCCTCCGTCCGCAGCCGCGGCGCGTCGTCGACGAGTCCCGGGTCGTAGCGCACGTCGTGGCCGGACCGCAGCCTCGCGACCGCGCGCTCGTCCATGAATTCGGTGACGACGATCCGGCTCACCGGACAGCCTTCCCCCGGCTCGCCGCCGCGCGGACGTCGCGCATCCCCGCCGGAGGGAGCGAAGCGCCGTGATCCTCCGCACGCGCGCCGCGCGCGCCGTCCCCGGGGGCGCGAGCGTCCCGGGACGGCCCCGCGGCGCTCATGCCGATTCGTACAGGCGCGTCAGCACGAACTCGCGGTGCCCCAGCGCCTCGGCGGCCGTGAGGCGTCCGTTGGCGGTGCGCAGCATGGATTCGAGCAGCCTGTCGCCCGCCTGGTCGAGCGTGATCTCGCGCTGCAGGAGCCCGGTCACGTCGACGTCGATGTGCTCGCTCATCGTGCGCACGGTGCGCGGATTGGCGCAGAGCTTGATCACCGGCAGGATCGGGTTGCCGATCACGTTGCCCTGCCCGGTGGGGAAGAAGTGGACGACATAACCGCTGGCTGCGCACAGGGTGACCATCTCGGCCGCGGCGGACGACGAGTCCATGAACCACAGGCCCGGATGCGTGGGCATCTCGGCCTTGTCGATCACGCCGTCGACCGTGCACTTCCGGCCGATCTTCTGGATGTTGCCGAGCGCCTTCTCCTCGATCGTCGTCAGGCCGCCGGCGATGTTGCCCTTGGTGGGCTGGCTGTCGGACAGGTCGCTCGTCTTGTGGCGGTCGATGACGCCCTGGTAGCGGTCGAACATGAACATGAAGCGGTCGCGCACCGCGTCGTTCGCGCAGCGCGCGGCCACGATCTGCTCGCCGCCGGTCAGCTCGGTCGTCTCGCCGAAGCAAAGGTAGTTGCCCAGCGCATGCAGCTTGTCGAACGCGTCACCCACCGTGGGATTGGCGCCGCAGCCGCTGGTCGTGTCGCTCTCGCCGCACTTGGTCGACACCCACAGCTCGTGGATCGGGCACGCCTCGCGCTGCTTCTCGCTCGCCCCCTGGACGAACTCGCGCGCCGCCTTGCTGGCGCGCATGATCGTGTCGTGGTCGCCGTGCAGCTCGATGCCGAAGCCCGCCACCGGCTTGCCGGTGGCCCTGATGCCGTCGACCACGCGCTGCGTCCAGCCGTCCTCGATGCCGATCACGACCACGGCCGCGACGTTGGGATTGCAGCCGGCGCCGATCAGCGTGCGGAAATGGAGGTCGAGGTCCGCGCCGAACTGCAGCCGCCCGTACGGATGCGGGATCGCCAGCGTGCCCTTGATGTTGTGAGCGACCGCCTCGGCGGCGGCGTTGGACAGGTCGTCGAGCGGCAGGACGACGACGTGGTTGCGAATGCCCACGCGGCCGTTCTCGCGCCGGTAGCCGAGGAAGGTGGTGCCCTTGTCTACGATGCTCATCGCGGTGTTCCTTGCGTGATCGGGGCGTCGAAGGACGCGCGCGGCGCGCCCGCGGCGATGGTCCGGCCCGTCGCGGCGGCCGTTCGCCGCGAGCGGTCGATGGCCGTCACCAACGCTTGGTCTTGATGTTGTGCACGTGGGCGTGCTCGCCGGCGGCGATCGGCTTCACGACCTTGCCCATGTCGCTGCCGTACTTGACGACGGTGTCGCCGACGGCCATGTCGCGCAGCGCGACCTTGTGCCCGATCGGTATGTCCTGCGTCGCCACCACGCGCGTCATCCGGTCCTCGTCCATGATCCAGCCGGCGAGCTCCATGCCGGCCTTCACGCCCTCGACGACGACGACCGCCACGCTGTCGTTCGCGTCGTGCAATACGAAGTGAATCATCGGTTGCTCCTGTCGTGCCCGGTGCGAAGGAAATCGCGACCGCGGCGGGCAGTATCGGCGCGGCGCGGCGGCGGCGTCAAACGGGTCCCCGCCGCGTGCCTGACGATCCGGCCCGACGCCGGATCCGGGCACGGCGGCCGGACGCGCCGCGAGCCGTCGACCGGACTCGCGGAACGGGACATCGGGGCGCGGCGTCCGTCGCGCCCGGCGCAGGTCGGTCAGTCGATCCGCTCGTACGCCGGCAGTGTCAGGAACTCGACGAACGTGTCGTTGTTGACGAGGTCGGCGAAGATCGCGGCCGCGTCGTCGTACTTGCCCTGCGCGAACGCGGCGCCCAGGTGCTCGCGGATCTTCACCATCTCCTCGGGGATCATCGCGGCGACCATCTCCTTCGTCACCTTGCGCCCGTCGTCGAGCCTGCCTTTGGGCGAGCGGATCCACTGCCAGACCTGCGAGCGCGAGATCTCGGCGGTCGCCGCGTCCTCCATCAGGTTGAAGATCGGCACCGCGCCCTGCCCCGCGAGCCACGCGCCGATGTACTGGATCGCGACGTTGATGTTGAGGCGCAGGCCGCGCTCGGTGATCGGCTGCTCGGGCTCGAACCTGAGCAGGTCCGCCGCGCCGACCTTCACGTCCTCGCGCTTCTTCGTCGCGATCTGGTTGGGCGTCGGCATCAGCCGGTCGAACGCTTCCTTCGCGACGGCCACGAGGCCCGGATGCGCGACCCACGTGCCGTCGTGGCCGTACGTGGCCTCGCGCTCCTTGTCGGCCTTCACCTTCGCGAACGCCTCGGCGTTCGCCTTCTCGTCGTTCTTGACCGGGATCTGCGCGGCCATCCCGCCCATCGCGTGGGTGTCGCGGCGATGGCAGGTCTTGATCAGGAGCTCCGCGTAGCTCTTCAGGAAGTGCGTCGTCATCGTGACGAGCGCGCGGTCGGCGAGACAGAAGTCGCGGTTCGAGCGCAGCTTCTTGATGCACGAGAAGATGTAGTCCCAGCGGCCCGCGTTGAGCCCGGCCGAGTGCTCGCGCAGCTCGTGGAGGATCTCGTCCATCTCGAACGCCGCGACGATCGTCTCGATCAGCACCGTCGCCTTGATCGTGCCGCGCGGGATCCCCAGCGTGTCCTGGGCCATCACGAAGATGTCGTTCCACAGGCGCGCCTCGAGATGGCTCTCGAGCTTCGGCAGGTAGAAGTACGGGCCCGAGCCCCGCGCGACCAGTTCCTTCGCGTTGTGGAAGACGTAGAGCGCGAAGTCGAAGATGCCGCCGGAGATCGGCTGCCCGTCGACCCTCACGTGCTTCTCGGGCAGGTGCCAGCCGCGCGGTCGCACGAACAGCACGGCGAGCTTCTCGCCCAGCCGGTAGGCCTTGCCTTCCGGCGACACGAACTCGATCCTGCGGCGCACCGCGTCTCGCAGGTTGATGTGGCCCTGGAGATTGTTGTCCCACCGCGGCGTGTTGGCGTCCTCGAAGTCCGCCATGAAGACGCTCGCGCCGGAGTTCAGCGCGTTGACGATCATCTTGCGGTCGACCGGGCCGGTGATCTCGACGCGGCGGTCCCGGATGTCCGCGGGCACCGCCGCGCAGGTCCAGCTGCCTTCGCGCACCGAGCGCGTCTCGGCGAGGAAATCCGGGAGCTTGCCGGCGTCGAACTCGGTCTGCCGAGCCGCGCGCATCGCCATCAGCTCCCCGCGACGCGGACCGAACGCGCGCTGCAGCCTGGCGGCGAACGCGACCGCCTCGGGCGTCAGGATCTGCGCGTACTCGGGGGTGATGCGGCCGGTGATCTCGATGCCGGGGCCGTAGGTGGGCGTGCTCATGAGGCTCTCGCGTGGGAGGAGTCGGTGGGATGCCGCGGGGAGGCGGGTCGCCGTTCCCCGCGTCGGGACGCGTTTGTGAAAGTCGTTTTCACAAACCACATTCTACCCCACGCGTCGCCCGGGGCGCCCGGCGGGCGGCGTTAAGATCCGCCGACCATGGCCATGCCCCGATCGACCCCGCCGACCGCGCCGCGCCGCGCGATCCGCCCCCGCGTCTACCTGGAGCCCGACGCCTCGGTCGGACCGGGCAAGATCGACCTGCTGCGCCGGATCGACGCGACGCGCTCGATCAGCGCGGCCGCGCGCTCGATGGGCATGAGCTACAAGCGCGCGTGGCAGCTCGTCGACGCGCTCAACCGCGACATCGGCGCCCCGGTCGTGGCGACCGCCACCGGCGGCCGCGGCGGCGGAGGCGCGTCGCTGACCGAGCGCGGGCGCGCGCTCGTCGACCGCTACGCCGCGCTCGAGGACCGGCTGAACGCGGCCGCCGCCCCGGAACTCGCGTCGCTTCAGGCGCTCGTCCGGCGCACGCGCTGAGCGC
This sequence comes from Burkholderiales bacterium, assembly GCA_905339295.1. Classification (GTDB taxonomy): domain Bacteria; phylum Pseudomonadota; class Gammaproteobacteria; order Burkholderiales; family Casimicrobiaceae; genus VBCG01. The sequence continues at coordinate 41,751 of CAJPFI010000015.1, read as the reverse complement.
GGCCGAGCGCCGCGCTGCGTTATAGTTCAACGGCTATAACGACACGGCCGACGGATGCGCGCCCTGCCCGCCCTGGCTTTCGCGATGCTCACGGCCCTCGCGCCCGGGGTCGGCGCGCGCGCGCCGGCGATCGCCGCCGCGGCGGACCTCAAGTACGCGTTGACCGAGATCGCCGACGCCTACCGACGGGACACCGGCAACGAGGTGCGGATCGCGTTCGGCTCGTCGGGCAACTTCACGCAACAGATCGAGAACGGCGCGCCGTTCGAACTTTTCCTGTCCGCCGACGAAGCGTACGTCGACCGGCTCGCCGCGCGCGGGTTCACGCGCGACGCTGGCGCGCTCTACGCGATCGGGCGGGTCGCGCTCTTCGTGCCGAACGGCTCGCCCCTCGCCGCCGACGCCACGCTCGCCGACCTCGGGCTCGCGCTGCGCGACGGCCGCGTGAAGCGTTTCGCGATCGCGAATCCGGATCACGCCCCCTACGGCCGCGCGGCGCGCGAGGTCCTCGAGCGCCACCGGCTGTGGCCGGCGATCTCGCCCCTGCTCGTGCAGGGAGAGAACGCGTCCCAGGCGATGCAGTTCGCGGCGAGCGGAGGCGCCCAGGGCGGCATCGTTCCCTGGTCGCTCACGAGGGCGCCGGAAGTCGCCCGGCTCGGCACCGCGTTGCCGCTTCCCGCCGAGTGGCATCGGCCGTTGCGCCAGAAAATGGTGCTGTTGAAGTCGGCGGGCACGCACGCCGTCGCGTTCCACGACTGGCTCGGTACGCCGATGGCGCGGAGGATCTTCGTCCGCCATGGCTTCGCGCTCCCCGGCGAAACCGGCTGACGGCGCGCCGCGATGGACTGGACCGCGCTCTCGCTCTCGCTGGCGCTCGCGGGGTGGACACTCGCGATCCTGCTCCCGCTCGCCGTCGTCGCCGGCCGCTGGCTCGCGAGCACGCGATCGCGGTCGCGGCCCTGGCTCGAGGCGCTCACCGCGCTGCCGCTGGTGCTGCCGCCGACGGTCGTCGGCTTCTACCTGCTCGTCGCGCTCGGCGCGCAGAGCCCGCTGGGCGACGCGTTCGCCCGCGCGTTCGGCGCGCCGCTCGCGTTCAGCTTCGCCGGGCTCGTCGTCGCGTCGGTGATCGTCAACATCCCGTTCGCGGTCCAGCCGCTGCAGCGCGCGTTCGGCGCGATCCCGCACGAGGTCCGCGAGGCGGCGCAGTGCTGCGGGCTGTCGCGCTGGCAGGCGTTCCTGCGGATCGAGCTCCCGCTCGCGTGGCCGGGCGTGCTCTCGGCCACCGTCCTCACGTTCGCGCACACGCTGGGCGAGTTCGGCGTCGTGCTGATGGTCGGCGGCAGCATCCCGGGCGAGACGAAGACGATCGCGATCGCGATCTACGACCGCGTGCAGGCGTTCGACACCGGCGCGGCGGGCACGATGGCGCTCGCGCTGCTCGTCGTCTCGTTCGCCACGGTGGCGCTCTCGTTCGTGCTCTCGGAGCGCTGGCTCGGAGGGGCGCGCCGATGAACCTCTCGCTGGCGATCGGCCACGACGCGCCGCCGCTGGATCTCGACGTCGTGCTTCCGGCCGGGGAGATCGTCGCCGTCGTCGGTCCCTCGGGCAGCGGCAAGACATCGCTGCTGCGCGCGGTCGCGGGGCTGATGCGGCCCAGGCGAGGTCGCATCGCGCTCGACGGCGACGTCTGGCTCGACGCCGCGCGGGGCGTGTCGAAACCCACGCGCGAGCGTCCCATCGGCTACGTTTCGCAGCACTACGGGCTGTTCCCGCACCTGTCCGCACTCGCGAACGTCGCGTGCTCGCTCACGCACCTGCCGCCGCGCGAGCGCCACGCGCGGGCACGTGCGTGCCTCGAGCTCGCGCACGTCGCGGGACTCGACGACCGGCTCCCCCGCGAGCTCTCCGGCGGGCAGCAGCAGCGCGTGGCGATGGCCCGTGCGCTCGCGCGCGAACCTCGCTTGCTGCTGCTCGACGAGCCCTTCTCGTCGGTGGACCGCAGCACGCGCAAGCGGCTCTATGTGGAGCTCAAGCGCCTGCACGCGGAGCTGGCCGCGACAGTGTTGCTCGTCACGCACGACCTCGACGAGGCCGCGCTGCTCGCGACGCACCTGTGCCTGATCCAGCGGGGCAGGATCGTGCAGCACGGCGCGGCCGGCGACGTGCTGACGCGACCGTCGACGGTCGCCGCGGCGCGACTGCTCGACCTGCCGAACCTGTTCACCGGCACCGTCGAGGGCGGAGGCGCCGGGTCGCGGCTGCGCTGGGGACCGCACGTTCTGGAGGCGCCGGCCGCGGCCGCGTTCGCGCCGGGCGCCGACGTCGCGTGGACGATACTGCCGACGCGCGTGCTGCTCCATCGCGTCGACCGCCCCTCGCGCGGCGAGAGCGAGAACCCGGTGGGCGCGACGATCGCCGACCTCGTGACGCTCGGCGACGACGTGATCGCGCGCCTCGTGCCGGACGGGCTGCCGGACGACCGCCTGCACCTCAAGGTGTCGCTGCACGTCGCCCGGCGCAACGGCCTCGCGCCGGGGCGCGCGGTCGCCGTGTCGCTCCTCGCCGACGCGATCGTTCCGCTCGCGTCCGACTGACCGGACCGCGGGCGCGCGACGTTCCCTCGCCCCGCGCATGCGGGGACGGGCGGACCCGCCGCTACACCGTGAGTTGCGGATTGAGCCGCGGCACCTTGTCGTGCAGCTTGTTCAGCGCGTTCAGGTAGGCCTTGGCGGAGGCGACGATGATGTCGGTGTCGGCGCCGTTGCCGTTGACGATGCGGCCGTCGCGCTCGAGCCGCACCGTCACCTCGCCCTGCGCGTCGGTTCCCGTCGTGATCGCGTTCACCGAGAAGAGCAGCAGCTTCGCCCCGGACGCCACCATGCGCTCGATCGCCTTGAACGTCGCGTCGACCGGCCCGTCGCCGTCGACCTCCGCGTGCCGCTCCGCGTCCCCGATCGCGATCGCGACCCGCGCGTGCGGAACCTCGCCCGTCTCGGACACCACGCGCAGCGCGACGAACTTGTAGTGCTCCTTCTCCGGCGTCACCGCCTCGTCGGACATCAGCGCCTGCAGGTCCTCGTCGAAGATCTCGCCCTTCTTGTCGGCGAGCTCCTTGAACTTCGCGAACGCGACGTTGAGCGCATCCTCCGACGGCAGCGCGATGCCCAGCTCGGCGAGCCGCGTGCGGAACGCGTTGCGTCCCGAGAGCTTCCCCAGCACCAGCTTGTTCGCGTGCCAGCCCACGTCCTCGGCGCGCATGATCTCGTAGGTCTCGCGGTGCTTCAGCACGCCGTCCTGATGGATGCCCGACTCGTGCGCGAACGCGTTGGCGCCGACGATCGCCTTGTTCGGCTGCACCGGGAAGCCGGTGATCGACGAGACGAGCTTCGACGCCGGGACGATCTGCGTCGTGTCGATCCGCGTCGCGCACGGAAACACGTCGCGGCGGGTCTTCACTGCCATGACGATCTCCTCGAGCGACGCGTTTCCCGCGCGCTCGCCCAGGCCGTTCACCGTGCACTCGACCTGGCGCGCACCGTGCATGACCGCGGAAAGCGAGTTGGCGACCGCGAGCCCGAGGTCGTTGTGGCAATGGACCGACCACACCGCCCGGTCCGCGTTCGGGATGCGGCTGCGCAGCGACCCGATCAGCTCGCCGAACTGCCACGGCGTCGTGTAGCCGACCGTGTCCGGGATGTTCACGGTCGTCGCGCCCGCGCGGATCACGGCCTCGAGGAGCCGGCACAGGAAGTCGGGCTCGCTGCGGCCCGCGTCCTCGGGCGAGAACTCGACGTCGTCGGTCCACTTTCGCGCCCAGCCGACCGCCTTGACCGCCTGCTCGAGCACCTGGTCGGGCGTCATGCGGAGCTTCATCCGCATGTGGATCGGCGAGCTCGCGATGAACGTGTGCACGCGCCTCGACGCGGCCGGCGCGACCGCCTGGCCGCAGCGTGCGACGTCGTTCTCGTTGGCCCGCGCGAGACCGCACACGGTGCTGCCGCGGATCGACTTCGCGATCTCGTGCACGGCCTCCCAGTCGCCCGGCGAGGACGCCGGGAACCCGGCCTCGATCACGTCGACGCGCAGCCGCTCGAGCTGCCGCGCGATGCGGAGCTTCTCGTCACGCGTCATCGCCGCGCCCGGGCTCTGCTCGCCGTCGCGCAGCGTCGTGTCGAAGATGCGGAGATGGTCGCTCATCGCGAGCTCGCTTTCGCAACGGACTCAGGCGCCGACGGTCGCGCGCCGCGGATCGAGCGCGACGGCCCCCTGCGCGACAGCGCGGTTCACGGCGCTCGTGACCGCCTTCAGCGTCGCGGTCACGATGTTCGGGTCGGCGCCGACGCCGTACACCGCCCTGTCGCCGCCCGCGCGGAGCTGCACGTAGGCGACCGCGGTCGCATCCTCGCCCGCGCCGATCGCGTGCTCGTGGTAGTTCAGCACGTGCACGTCGATCCCGAGGTGCCCGCGCAGCGCGTGCACGTAGGCGTCGACCGGGCCGTTGCCCTGCCCTGTCGCCTCGGTCGCGACGCCCTCCACGTCCAGGCGGGCCGTCAGGTGCTCGACGCGGCCGCCGTCCGGCGCGTGGCGGGTGCGATGGTCGACGTAGGCGACCGGCGCGCGCGCGTCGAGATACTCGCGATCGAACGCCGCGCGGATGTCGGCGGGCGAGAGCTCCTTGCCGGTCGCGTCGGTGATCCTCTGCACGACCTGCGAGAACTCGATCTGCAGCAGGCGCGGCAGCGCGAGCCCGTAGTCGCGCTCGAGCAGGTAGGCGATGCCGCCCTTGCCCGACTGGCTGTTCACGCGGATGACCGCCTCGTAGGTGCGGCCGACGTCGGCCGGGTCGATCGGCAGGTACGGGACGTCCCAGACCTCCTCGCCGCGCGCGACGTCGACCGCCCGCGCCGCGAGCCCCTTCTTGATCGCGTCCTGGTGCGAGCCGGAGAACGCGGTGAACACCAGCTCGCCGCCGTAGGGATGGCGCGGGTGGATCGGAAGCTGGTTGCATTCCTCGACGACGCGGATGACGCGGCCGATGTCGGAGAAATCGATGCCGGGATCGACGCCCTGCGTGTGCAGGTTCAGTCCCAGCGTCACGAGGCACACGTTGCCGGTGCGCTCGCCGTTGCCGAACAGGCAGCCCTCGACGCGCTCGGCGCCGGCCATCTGCGCGAGCTCGGCCGCGGCGACGCCGCACCCGCGGTCATTGTGCGGATGGACCGACAGCACGATCGCCTCGCGCCGGGCGAGGTGGCGATGCATCCACTCGACCTGGTCGGCGTAGATGTTGGGCGTCGACATCTCGACGGTCGCCGGCAGGTTGATGATGGCCTTCCGCTCGCGCGTCGGCTGCCACACGTCGGTCACCGCGTCGCAGATCTCCTTCGCGAAGTCGAGCTCGGTGCCGGTGAAGCTCTCGGGCGAATACTGGAGCACCCAGTCGGTGCCGGTCCGCCCGGCGGCGAGCTCGCGGATCAGCTTCGCCCCCGACACCGCGATGTCGACGATGCCCGCGCGGTCCAGGCCGAACACGACGCGCCGCTGCGTCGTCGACGTCGAGTTGTACAGGTGGACGATCGCGCGCTCCGCACCCTCGAGCGCCTCGAACGTGCGGCGGATCAGCGTCTCGCGCGACTGCGTGAGCACCTGCACGATCACGTCGCCGGGAATGCGGCGCTCGTCGATCAGCTTGCGGATGAAGTCGTAGTCGGTCTGCGACGCCGCGGGGAAGCCGACCTCGATCTCCTTGTAGCCCATCTCGACCAGGAGGTCGAACATCGCGAGCTTGCGCGCGGCGTCCATCGGCTCGATCAGCGCCTGGTTGCCGTCGCGCAGGTCGACGCTGCACCAGGTCGGCGCGCGGCGGATCGTCGCCGACGGCCAGCGCCGGTCGGGCAGGTCGACCGGGGTGGTCGGACGGTACTTGCGTATCGGGTCTGGCTTCATCGTGGGCATTCCGGGTTTCGCGCGCGCGCGCCATCATGAACGGACATCCGCCGGTCCGGGTTCGGACGGCGACGGGACGGCTCTGCAGAGGGGTGGGGGTTTATCTGCGCGCGAGGCGCAGGAGCAGCAGGCCCGACAGGCCAGGCGCGAGCGCGATCGGAAGGCGATCGGTCTCGGCGGCGCGGGCGGCGGTGGCTTGCAGGCTGCTCATCGTTGGAACACTACCCGATGTCGCCCGCCGCCGCAAGCCTCGTCCGACCGGGGCGTCAGGAAGCGGCCGGCGGGGTGCGTCGCCGGCGCAACATCATCCAGCCCGACACGACGAAGCCGGAGAGCGCGTAGGCGACGAAGGCGCCGAACAGCACGACAGCGGGCTGGTAGGACAGGAGCGCGAGGAACACGACCGACAGCAGCACGGCGACGAACGGAACGCTCTTCTTCAGGTTGATCGCCTTGAAGCTGTAGTACTTGAGGTTCGACACCATCACGAGCCCGGCGAACAGCGTCACCCCCCAGGCCCACCACTTGGCGTCTTCCGGCGCGATGCCGTAGTCGACCGCGATGAACACGAACCCGGCGACCAGCGCGGCGGCCGACGGGCTCGGCATTCCCTGGAACCAGCGCTTGTCGGCGACCTCGAGCATCGTGTTGAAGCGCGCGAGACGCAGCGCGGCGCCCGCGACGTAGACGAACGCCGCGATCCATCCCAGCTTGCCCATGCCGCGCAGCGACCATTCGTAGATGACCAGCGCCGGCGCCGCGCCGAAGCTCACCATGTCGGCCAGGCTGTCGTACTCGGCGCCGAAGGCGCTCTGCGTGCGGGTGAGCCGCGCGACGCGTCCGTCGAGCCCGTCGAGCACCATCGCGACGTAGATCGCGATCGCGGCGGCGTCGAAGCGCTGGTTCATCGACTGCACGATCGCGTAGAAGCCGGCGAACAGCGCGGCCGTCGTGAGCAGGTTGGGCAGCAGGTAGATGCCGCGGCGGCGCACCCGGTTCTTGGCGAGCATGCGCTGCTTGTCGAAGTCGACCATGGCGTCGTCCGGTCAGCGGAATTCGGCGAGGATCGACTCGGTCGCATGCACGACGTCGCCGACCGCCGCGCGCGGCGTCGCGTCGGGGGGCAGGTAGACGTCGACGCGCGAGCCGAAACGGATGAATCCGTAGCGCTGCCCGCGCGCCAGCGTGTCGCCGGGCTTCACGTAGCAGAGGATGCGGCGCGCGATCAGCCCGGCGACCTGAACGCAGGTGACGTCGCGGCCGTCCTTCGTGCGCAGGTGAAGCGCATTGCGCTCGTTCTCGTCGGACGCCTTGTCGAGTTCGGCGTTGACGAACGCGCCGGCGCGGTACCACGCGTTCCTCACCTCGGCGTCGACCGGGCTGCGGTTGCTGTGGACGTTGAACACGTTCATGAACACGCTGATCTTGAGCGCGTCGCGCTCGAGCCACGGGTCGCGCGACTTCCCGACGCTGACGATGCGGCCGTCGGCCGGCGAGAGCACCACGTTCGGCTGCGCGGGGACCTGGCGCGGCGGGTCGCGGAAGAACTGCACGACGAACGCGACGAGCGCGAGCCCGGCGAGGCCGCCCCATGCGCCGCCGAGCCACGCGAGCACGACCATCGCGACGGACGCGATCGCGACGAACGGCCAGCCCTCGCGGGCGATGATCGGATGCGGGTAGGGGGACACGGATCGGCGGCCACGGAACGAAGCCGGACGATTCTAGCAGGCGTCCCCTGCGCCGACCGCCCGCGGCAAGGGCGCGTCCTCGCCCGGGCGCGACGGGCGGTCACTGCCCCTTCTCGGCGTCCTCGATCCGGCGTGCGGTTTCCCTCGCCTGCTCGATGACGGTCTGCTCGACCGCACGCGCCCGCTCGCGCGGATCGGCCGGCGTCGCGCCCGGGGTCGCCGCGTTCGGGTCAGGCGCGGGCGACTTCCCGACGAGGCCGTACGACGTGAGCGCCGATTTCGCGAGCCAGGCCACGATCACGAGCGCGAGGAGCAGCACGAGGAGCCCGATCCAGCCGCGCTGGGCGCGCGCCGGTGCGCGGTGCGCCGCAGATGCGGATCGGTGGCTGTGCGACACGCGATCAGTATAGCCAGGCGAGGTGTGCGGGCCGTTCGGAGGAAGGGCGTCGGGCTGAAGCCCGACCCACGGCAGGGATGCATTGCCGTTCGGAGGAAGGGCGTCGGGCTCAAGCCCGACCCACGGCAGGGATGCATTGCCGTTCGGAGGAAGGGCGTCGGGCTGAAGCCCGACCCACGGGCGGGATGCATTGCCGTTCGGAGGAAGGGCGTCGGGCTGAAGCCCGACCCACAGGCGGGGAGCATTGCGGAGGAAGGGCGTCGGACTGAAGCCCGACCCACATCGCCCGTGGGTCGGGCTTCAGCCCGACGCAGCACGCGTCAGTTGCGCGACTGGTCGACGAGCTTGTTCTTGCGGATCCACGGCATCATCGAGCGCAGCTTCTCGCCGACGACCTCGATCGAGTGCTCGGCCGTGAGTCGGCGGCGCGACAGCAGCGTCGGCGCGCCGGCGCGATTCTCGAGGATGAAGTCCTTCGCGTACTCGCCGGTCTGGATGCGCATCAGGACCTCCTTCATCACCTTCTTCGTCTCGGCGGTGACGATCTTCGGGCCGGTCACGTACTCGCCGTACTCGGCGTTGTTCGAGATCGAGTAGTTCATGTTCGCGATGCCGCCCTCGTAGATCAGGTCGACGATCAGCTTCACCTCGTGCAGGCACTCGAAGTACGCCATCTCCGGCGCGTAGCCGGCCTCGACCAGCGTCTCGTAGCCGCCCTTGATCAGCTCGACCAGGCCGCCGCACAGCACGACCTGCTCGCCGAACAGGTCGGTCTCGGTTTCCTCGCGGAAGTTGGTCTCGATGATGCCGGCGCGCGCGCCGCCGATCGCCGCCGCATAGGACAGCGCGACGTCGCGTGCCTTCTTCGACGCGTCCTGGTGCACGGCGATCAGCATCGGCACGCCGCCGCCTGCGACGTAGGTCGAGCGCACCGTGTGGCCCGGCGCCTTGGGCGCGACCATGATCACGTCGAGGTCCGCGCGCGGCACGACCTGCCCGTAGTGGATGTTGAATCCGTGCGCGAACGCGAGCGTCGCGCCCTTCCTGATGTTGGGCTCGACCTCGCCCTTGTAGGTCGCCGCGATGTTCTCGTCGGGCATCAGCATCATGACGACGTCCGCGGACTTCACCGCGTCGGCGACTTCGGCGACCTTGAGCCCCGCCTTCTTCGCCTTGTCCCACGACGCGCCGCCCTTGCGCAGCCCGACCGTCACCTTGATGCCCGAGTCGTTCAGGTTCTGCGCGTGCGCGTGGCCCTGCGAGCCGTAGCCCACGATCGTGACCTTTTTCCCCTTGATGAGCGACAGGTCGGCGTCCTTCTCGTAGTACACCTTCATGGCAGTGTCCTTCGTTGTTGGCTTCGTTCCGTCGGGATCGCGACGGCGGGATCGCGGATCGGCAGACCCGCCCGGCGATGCGGGCCGATCCCGATTCGCGCACGATGGACGCGCACTGCGTCCTCCCCCGCTCCCCGATCCCTAGATCTTCAGAATCCTCTCGCCGCGCCCGATCCCCGACGCGCCGGTGCGCACGGTCTCGAGGATCACGCCGGGCTCGATCGCGGTGAGGAACGCGTCGAGCTTCTCGCCGGTGCCGGTCAGCTCGATCGTGTAGCTCTTGTCGGTGACGTCGAGGACGCGGCCGCGGAAGATGTCGGCGAGCCGCTTCATCTCGTCGCGGTCCTTGCCCGCGGCGCGCACCTTGACGAGCATCAGCTCGCGCTCGATGTGGTTGCCGTCGGTGAGGTCGACGACCTTGACCACCTCGACGAGCTTGTTGAGCTGCTTGGTGATCTGCTCGATGACGTCGTCGGAGCCGACCGTGACGATCGTCATCCGCGACATCGTCGGGTCCTCGGTCGGCGCGACCGTGAGCGACTCGATGTTGTAGCCGCGCGCCGAGAACAGGCCCGAGATGCGCGACAGCGCGCCGGCCTCGTTCTCGACCAGGATCGAAAGAATGTGCTTCATGGAAACCTCCGCCCCGGCGTCGATTCGCGCCCGTCTCCCGGAGAGAGGCGCGCGCCGCGGGAACGCCAGGCGGCGCTCACAGCTCCTCCGCGAGGATCATCTCGGTCAGCCCCTTGCCGCCGGGCACCATCGGGAACACGTTCTCGGTCTGGTCGGTGATGAAGTCCAGGAACACGAGACGCTCCGTCTGCGCGAGCGCCTCCTTCAGCGCGCCCTCGATGTCGCCCGGCTTCTCGATCTTCATCCCGACGTGGCCGTAGGCCTCGGCGAGCTTCACGAAGTCGGGCAGCGCGTCCATGTACGACTCGGCGTAGCGGTTGCCGTAGAAGAACTCCTGCCACTGCCGGACCATGCCCATGTAGCGGTTGTTCAGGTTCACGATCTTGATCGGCAGGTGGTACTGCTTGCAGGTCGAGAGCTCCTGGATGCACATCTGGATCGACGCCTCGCCGGTCACGCACACGACGGTCGAGCCGGGATTGACGAGCTGGACGCCCATCGCCGCGGGCAGCCCGAAGCCCATCGTGCCCAGGCCCCCGGAGTTGATCCAGCGCCGCGGCTTGTCGAACTTGTAGTACTGCGCGGCCCACATCTGGTGCTGGCCGACGTCGGACGTGATGATCGCGTCACCCTTCGTCGCGCGGTAGAGCGCCTCGACGACCGCCTGCGGCTTGATGAGCGCGCTCGACTTGTCGTAGCGCAGGCAGTCCCGGCGCTGCCACTCCTTGATCTCGCCCCACCAGCCCTTGAGCGCCGCCGGGTCGGGCCGCGCGGGCGAGCCCTCGATCAGCTTGAGCATCTCGTCGAGCACCTCGCCGACGTAGCCCACGATCGGCACGTCGACCTTGACGCGCTTGGAGATCGACGACGGGTCGATGTCGATGTGGATGATCTTGCGGTCGGCGCGGAAGAAGTGCTGCGGATTGCCGATCACGCGATCGTCGAAGCGGGCGCCCACGGCGAGCAGGACGTCGCAGTTCTGCATCGCCATGTTCGTCTCGAACGTCCCGTGCATGCCGGGCATGCCGGTGAACTGCGGGTCGGTGCCGGGAAACGCGCCCAGCCCCATCAGCGTGTTCGTGCACGGGAAGCCCAGCAGCCGCACGAGCCGCGTGAGTTGCGGCGACGCGTCGTTGAGGATCACGCCCCCGCCCGAGTACACCATCGGCCGCTTCGCCTCGAGCAGGAGCTGGACCGCCTTCCTGATCTGGCCGGCGTGGCCCTTGGTGACCGGGTTGTACGAGCGCAGCGAGACGGTCTTCGGATACGCGTAGTCGGTCTTCGCCTGCGTGACGTCCTTCGGGATGTCGACCAGCACCGGGCCGGGACGGCCGGTGGCCGCGAGGTAGAACGCCTTCTTGATCGTCGTCGCGAGGTCCTTGACGTCCTTCACGAGGAAGTTGTGCTTGACGCACGGCCGCGTGATGCCGACCGTGTCGCATTCCTGGAAGGCGTCCTGACCGATCGCGTGCGTGGGCACCTGGCCGGTCAGCACGACCATCGGGATCGAGTCCATGTAGGCAGTCGCAATGCCGGTGACCGCGTTGGTCACGCCGGGACCCGAGGTCACCAGCGCCACGCCGACCTTCCGGCTCGACCGCGAGTAGCCGTCCGCGGCGTGCAACGCGCCCTGCTCGTGGCGCACGAGCACGTGCTTGACCTTTTCCTGCTTGAAGAGCTCGTCGTAGATGTTGAGCACCGCGCCGCCGGGATAACCGAAGACGTACTCGACGCCTTCGTCCTGCAGGCAGCGGATGACGATTTCCGCACCCGTGAGTTGCATGTCCGCCTCGATGGAGATGTCCTCAACGCCCGGCACCCGACCACGGGCGTCCGGGATCTGCACGACAGCATCGCGCCGGGGGTGGGCGCGGGACGTCAAGGCTCGGGTAGAAGCCGGTTCCGCCGCCTTCCTTGGGGTGCTCCTGCGGCGCTCGTGGCGCGGCCGGAGGGAGGGCGTACGACCGTTGTTGCAGCACAGCAGCGGGGGCGACCCCGCGACCTGAAAGATTAGCGTCTCGCTGCTCGGCGGTCAAGCCGGCATCGCGGTGCACAATGGCCCCACGGCGGCGGCGCCCACTATAATCGGCCGGCGTCCGCGCCCCGATGGCGCATCGACCCTACCCTGGCGACCCTGCAGGAAATATCGGCCTTCCTCGCCGGCGTCGAACGGCGCGCGTTCAAGCACGCGATGTTCGCCGTTCGCGACGAGGATGCAGCCCTCGACGTCGTTCAGGATGCGATGCTCAAGCTGACCGAGAAATATTCCGACAAGCCGCCCGCCGAGTTGCCGTTGCTCTTCCAGCGCATCCTGCAGAATGCGATCCACGACCATTTCCGGCGCCAGAAGGTGCGTTCGACGTGGACGACGGTTCTCTCGGCATTGGGGAAGGGCGACGAGAAGGACGACGACTACGACCCGCTGGAGACGCTGGCCGCGAAATCCGATGCGAGCCGGACGGCCGAACCCGCGGGGCAACTCGAGCAGAAGCAGGTCATGGGCCTGATCGAACAGGCGCTTGCCCGGCTTCCGGCACGTCAACGCGAGGCTTTTCTCCTGCGTTACTGGGAAGAGTTCGACGTGGCGGAGACCGCGGCGGCGATGGGTTGCTCGGAGGGCAGTGTCAAGACGCACTGCTCGCGGGCCGTCCACGCGTTGGCCGAGATGCTTTCGGCCCAGGGGGTGAGACTATGATCGCCGACGACAAGGAAATCGCAAGGAAAATAACCGCTTACCTGAGTGCGGGCAGCCGCGACCTGAAGAGCGGCACGCTCTACCGGCTGCAGCAGGCCCGCGCGGCCGCGCTGGCGCGGGTGCAGGACCCGATGCGCGCCCCGGCGTCGGAGCTGGCCGGCGGGGGGGGCACGCTCGGCGGGCACCGCCCGTTCTACGCGCAGGTCCGCATCTGGGTCGGCGTCGCGCTGATCGCGTTCGCCGGGTTCGGCTGGCAGCAGTGGCAGGCCTACCAGACGATCAAGGAAGCCGAGGAGATCGATGCACAGCTCCTGACGTCCGATCTCCCGATCGACGCCTACCTCGACCGCGGGTTCCAGGCTTGGCTCAGGACCGCCGCGCAGCGCTGACCGCTGCGCTGGCGGCGGCGGGCCTCCTGGCGCTCGCGCCGGCGACCGGCCTCGCGCAGATCGCGCTCGCGTCGCCCAGGTGGTCCGAGCTCTCGCCGCAGGAGCGCGAGGTGCTCGCGCCGCTGGCCTCCGACTGGGACGGGCTGGACGCCCAGCGCAAGCAGACGTGGCGCGGGATCGCGCAGCGCTACCCGCGCATGTCGCGCGACGAGCAGGCCCGTATCCAGGAGCAGATGCGGCCGTGGGCGAAGCTCACGCCCGACCAGCGGCGCAAGGCGCGCGAACAGTACAAGTCGCTCTCCAAGCTGCCGCCGGAGCAGAAGTCCGACGTGCGGCAGAAGTGGGAGGAGTACCGGAGCCTGCCGCCGGAGAAGAAACGCGAGCTCGCCTCGCGCCCGCCGCCGTCCGGCGGCAAGATCGCCGCCCCGCCCCAGACCCTCCCCGGGAACAAGCCCGGCGGCGTCGCCGGCTCGCGTTGACCCGGTCCGATCCGCGATGACTGCCGCCGTGCCCGGCGCGGGCGCGGCGAGCGCCGGGCTCGCCAGCCGCCTCGCCGCGCTGGTCTACGAGGCCCTGGTCGCGGCGGCGCTCGCGCTCGTTGCCGGCTTCGCGCTCACGCCGCTGATGTCGCCCTCCGCGTCGCCGTCGGTGGCGCCGATCCTGCCGGCGATGGCCGGGAGGGTCGCCGGATTCGCATTGCTGGTCGCCGCGCTCGGCGCGTATTTCGTCTGGGGCTGGACCGGCGGCCGCCGCACGCTGCCGATGAAGACGTGGCGGCTCAGGCTCGTCGACCGGGACGGGGCGCCGCCCGGCGCCCGACGCGCGATCGCTCGATACTTCGCGGCGTGGATCGGTCCGGCGATCGCGATCCTGGCCTACGCGGCCACGCAATCGCACCTCGCCTGGGCCGCGCTCGCGATCGGCTGCGCCTGGGCGCTCGTCGACCGCGACCGCGCGTTCCTGCACGACCGCCTCGCGGGGACGCGCGTCGTGCGCGACGCCTGATGCCTCACTCGGGCTGCGCGGGCGCCGGCGCGCGAGCCAGCGCGACGCCCACGGCGATCAGCGCCATGCCGGCGATCGCGAGCGTATCGAGCGTCTCGCCGAACAGCACCCATGCCATCCATGCCGTGACCGGGGGGACGAGGTAGAACAGCGCGGCGACATTGGCCGCCGCGCCGTGCCGCAGAAGCACGTAGAGCAGGCTGATCGCGCCCACCGACAGCACGAGCACCGACCACGCGAGCGCGAAGGCGAATTCCGGCGTCCAGCGGATCGCCTCGGTGTCGACGAGGAGCGCCAGCGGCAGGTACGCCGCGGCGCACACGGCGAACTGGACCACCGCGCCGGTGCGCAGGTCGACGCCGCCGCCGTGTCGCTTCTGGTAGAGCGTGCCGAGGCTGATGCCGGCAAGCGCGATCGCCGCCGGGACGAAGCCGGACAGGTCGTCCGCGAGGCCGAGCTTGTGGCGCACGACCAGCGCGACGCCCGCGAGCCCCATCGCGAGCCCGACCCACTGGCGCGCGACCACCGTCTCGCCGAGCCAGCCGCGCGCGATCAGGACGGTGACGATCGGCTGCAGGCCGACGAGCATCGCGATCGTGCCCGCCGGCATGCCGCCGTCGATCGCGTGGAACACACCGCCGAGGTACATGCCGTGCACCATCAGCGCGACGACGCCCGAATGGAACGCTTCGCGGCGCGACGGCCAGCGCGCACCGGTCGCCAGCGCGACCGCCGCCATCAGCGCCGCCACGCACGCGAAGCGGACGAACAGGAACCGGAACGGCGGCGCGTCGGGCAGCCCGAGCTTCGCGGCGACGAAGCCGGTGCTCCAGAGCAGGACGAACAGCGCGGGAAAGGCCGCCACGCCGCGGGGTGGCGACGCGCTCAGGGCATCGCCTTGCCGGGCTTCGCGGCGCGCTTGGCCGGCCCGCGCGCCACCCCGGCCGCCTTCGCCGGCGCGCGGTGCGCGCGCTTGAACCGGGCGATCGCGTCGACGATCTCGCGCCGCGCATCCTCGGCCTCCACCCAGATGCCCACGCGCACCCACTTGCCCGGCTCGAGGTCCTTGTAGTGCTCGAAGAAGTGCGCGATCTGGCGCGTGGTGACCTCCGGCAGGTCGCGCGGCGACTTCACGTTCCGGTACAGCGACGAGAGCTTGTCGATCGGGACCGCGAGGATCTTCGCGTCCCCCCCGGCCTCGTCGTCGAGCTTGAGCATCCCGATCGGCCGGCAGCGCACGACGACGCCGGTGATGAGCGGCATCGGGGAGAGCACCAGCACGTCGCACGGGTCGCCGTCGTCGGACAGCGTCCGCGGGATGTACCCGTAGTTGCACGGGTAGTGCATCGCGGTCGACATGAAGCGGTCGACGAACACCGCGCCGGTCTCCTTGTCGACCTCGTACTTGATCGGGTCCGCGCGCATCGGGATCTCGATGATCACGTTGCAGTCGTGCGGGACCTCCTTGCCGGCCGGGACGCGGTCGAGGCTCATCGGGACGCGGGTGCGCGGGGGGAAACGACGGCCGATTATAGCGGCGCCCCGTCCGGCCGACGGGGGCGCGACAACGCCCGCGCGACGCGGCATACTGTTCCTTCGCGCCCGCGAGGCGCCCCGCCCGCCGCTCGGCCCGCCCTTCGAGAGGTCCCCTATGCGCCGCCCGACCGCCACTGCCGCGATCACCCTGCTGTCCTGCGCCCTCGTCTTCGCCGGGGCCGCCGACGCGCAATCCGAGTTGCGCGCCGCCCCCCTCGTGCCGCCGTTCTCCGCCGCGACGCCGGGAGTTCCCCCGGCGCCCTGGCAGACCGTGAAGATCAACGAGCGCAAGAAGCTCACCGAGTACCGGATCGTGCACAACAGCAACGTGGGCGTGCTGCACGCGTTGGCCGACGGCTCGGCGAGCGCGCTCGGCGTCCCGGTGAGCTTCGACGTCAATGCGGCGCCGGTGCTCGCATGGCGCTGGCGCGTCGCGGGATTGATCGAGGACGCCGACAACTCGGTCGCGCAGAAGGAGGACTCGCCCGCGCGGATCATGCTCGAGTTCGACGGCGACAAGTCGAAGCTGTCGTTCTCCGACCGCACCGCCTCGAGAATCGCCAGCAGTCTCTCCGGTCGCGAGCTGCCGTACGCGACGCTGATGTACATCTGGTCGAACACCGCGCCGGTCGGCACCGTGATCCCGAATCCGCACGCGAAGCGAATCCAGATGGTCGTGGCGTCCAGCGGCGCGGGGGGTGTCGGAAGCTGGCAGGCGCTGAAGCGCAACGTCCGCGACGACTTCAAGCGGGCGTTCAAGGAGGAGCCGGGGCTCCTGAAGTCGGTGGGCGTGATGACCGACACCGACAACACCGGCACGCGCGTCGAGGCGTGGTACGGCGACCTGCAGTTCCTGCCGGATCGATGACCGCGTCGGGATCGCTTTACGCGCTCGGCGACGCGAGGGTCGAGCTGCGCGGCGGCGGCCACTACGTCGCGCCCGGCGCGATGCTGATCGGTCGCGTCGTGCTCGAGGACCGCGCCACGGTCTGGTTCGGCGCCATCGCGCGCGGCGACAACGAGCCGATCGTCATCGGCCGCGAGAGCAACGTTCAGGACGGCGCGGTGCTGCACGCGGACCCCGGGTTCCCGCTCACGATCGGGTCGCGGGTCACGGTCGGCCACCAGGCGATGCTGCACGGCTGCACGGTGGGTGACGGCACGCTCGTCGGCATCAAGGCGGTCGTGCTGAACGGCGCGACGATCGGGCGCGACTGCCTGATCGGCGCCAACGCATTGATCCCGGAAGGCAAGTCGATTCCCGACCGTTCGCTCGTCGTCGGCAGTCCGGGCCGCGTCGTCCGGACGCTGTCCGACGAGGACGTGGCGCGGATGCACCTGGCGGCGGACGTCTACGTCGCCAACGCCGAGCGCTACCGGTCGGCGCTGTCCGCGGATCCGCGCGACCCGAACCGGTAGGCCCGGCTGCGCGCCGCGCAAACCGGGCGACCGGTCGCGGAACGGACGACCCCGTCCGCCGCTTCGGTCGCCGGGGGAGGATCCGACACCCGGCCGAACGCAGCGCCTGCGGTCTTCCAGGGGAACCGGGATTCGGCGTGAATCCGGAATCGGTCGCGGACACATCCAACCCGGGTAGGTCACCGCCCCGGATCCGCCGATGCGCCGCGCCGCCCTCCCCATCCTGATCACCGCATGCGTGATCGTCGCCGCCGTGCTCGCGTGGCTCGTCGTGGAGCGGGTGATGCGCCCGGGTCCGTCGGACGACGAGGACGGTGGCCCGGTCGTGACCGAGGTGCGAACGCCGGGCGCGTTCACCCGGATCGACCTCTCGGGGCTGGCGAGCGTCGAGCTCGTCCAGGGCGACAGGCACGAGGTCGTCGTCGAGTCGCCCGCAGGACGGCAGGACCGGGTCCGCACGCGCGTCGAGGGCGGCACGCTCGTCGTCTCGACCGGCGGCACGCGGGGCGACTGGCGGCTGTTCGGCGGCGCCGGGCGCCAGACGTCGCGCATCGTCATCACCGCCCCCGCGATCGAGGCGATCACCGTGTCGGGCGCCGTGAAGATCGCGGCGCGGGCGCTCGAGGTGCCATCGCTCCGCATCTCGGCGTCGGGCGCCACGGCCATCCGGATCGAGTCGCTCACGGCCGAGACGCTGCGCTTTTCGGGCTCGGGCGCCGTGAAGGCGGACCTCGCCGGCAAGGTCTCCGACCAGGCAATCAGCCTCTCGGGCGCGGGCTCGGTCCGCGCGCCGAATCTGGCGAGCGAGTCGGCGAAGGTGAGCGTCACCGGCGCGGGCCACGTGATCGTGAACGCGGCCAAGGACCTTCGGGTGAGCCTGTCGGGCGCCGGCAGCGTCGAGTACCTCGGCAACCCGGAACTCCGCCAGAGCGTGAGCGGCGTGGGCCGCGTCAAGCGCATCGAGCCGCGCGCCGGCCCCGCTCCCACGCGGTTCCACATCGCCGCGCTCTGACGCCCGGGGTCGGATCCCGGGCACATCGGGGGGTCTGACCCCGGTACTCGGGTCAGTGAGCGAGGATCCCGACGCCGGGAGGCACGGTGCCTGGCTTGAACAGGAGCGCGAGCCCGGTCGACGCGTCGCGGTCGGCATGGACGCCCGCGAGCATCCTGACGTCGCCGACACGGCACTCGGTGAGCAGGTCGGCGAGCATCGCCGCGACGTCGTCCACGCGATCGAGCGGCTGGAGCGGACAGCGGAAGCCCTCCGCCTCGCGCGGCTCGAACGGCGACGACAGCGAGAGCCTGACCTCGCCGCCGGCCGGCGCGCCGGGAACGCGGTGCGCGCTGATGACTGCGACCGGCTCGCCGACCGACGCACGCAGGCGCCGGATCGCGTTGCTCGCGAACAGCGCGGCACTCGCCTCGCGCTGCGCGATCCGCCCCATCGCGACCGCCGCGGGAAGCGACTGCGGCGCGCGCGGCATGGCCACGACCGAGACGCCGGGTCGCGCGAGCGAGCGCGACAACGCCTGCGTGAACGGGATGCCCCACTTGCCGACGCGCGCATCGCCGGCGATCGCGGCGGGCGATCTCGCGAGCGCGCAACCCACGACGAAGCGCAGGTGCACGCGCTCGCCGCCCGGTGTCGCGGCGATCGGCGCCGGCGCGAGGTCCAGCGGCGCGAACGCCGCGCCGCGCGCGGGCGCCGCCGCCGCCCGCATCAACGCGGGCAGCGACGCGATGTCGATCGCGTCGGCCGAACACAGCGCGCCCGACAGCGCGAACTGCCGGTTGCCGCCTGGCGCACCGTGCTCGAGCAGGATGGCGGCGAGCGCACCGGGATCCTCGATCACGGCGTCGAGCGCCCTCTCGCCGTCGCCTTCCGCCGCGACGACGACCACGACCGGAAGCGCGAACAGCACGGGCCCGACGGCAGCTTCGTGGGGTCGCTCGACGTGTTTCACGATCGCCCGCCACAGGTGACGATGGATCGCCGCCGACGGGCTCGCGGCGAGCGCGCGGGCGATCGACGCGCCGTCGCACGCATCGAAGCGCGCGCCGATGCGCGCGGCGAGCTCGGCGTCGCGGGCATCCGCGACGATGCCGGTTTCCGCGCCAAGGCTCGCCTCCGCAAGCGCGTGCCATGCGCGCGCCTCGCCGTCGGCGGCGTCGGTCGACGGGAACACGCGGGGATCGGGAAGCATCGCGGCAAGCGAGGAAGGACGGCGCGGCATTCTCGCATGCCGCTCACGTGAGGCAGAACGGGCCGGCGCCGGGCGCGTCCGTGGCGAACCAGGCGCGCCAGAGGCCGGCGAGAGCGAACGCCGCCACGAGCGCGCCCGCGCCCCAGCGCACCGCGCGCATCTCGAGCCAGCGCCTCGCGCGCGAGATCGCCCACCCGGCCGCGAGCAGGTTCGGCAGCGTGCCCACGCCGAAGGCCAGCATGATGAGCGCACCCTGCCACGCGCCTCCCGACAGCAGCGCGAGCGGCAGAACCCCGTACACCAGCGCGCAGGGCGTGAGTCCCCAGAGCACGCCCAGCGCGAGCCGCGACCCGGTTCCGCTGCCGCGCAGCGCCGGTGCGGCCCTGGGCGCGATCGCCGAATAGGCCTTCAACCCCAGCGTCTCGAGCGCGGCGGGCGCGGTCCTCCCCCGGGCGATGCCGACGGCGAGCAGGAGCAGCATCAGGTTCGCGGCCACGTAGAGCCCCCGCTGGAGCGGCGAGAACGACGCTGCGAACGCGGTGCCGCCGGCGGCGCCGAACAGCGCGCCGAGCGTGACATAGGTCAGCACGCGCCCGGCATGCGCGGTCGCGAGGCCGGCGACGAGCGCACGCCGCGGCCGCAGCGGCGCCGTCTGCCCGGACTGCGCGATCGTGACGTAGGCCCCGCACATCGCCAGGCAATGGAGCCCTCCGAGCAGCCCGGCTACCCATGCTGCGAGCATGGCCGTATGGGGCATGGCTCAAACGATCCGCGGATGGAGCGCGGACCGTCGCCCCGGTTTGGTACACTGGCAGAGTTTGACGAGGATCAAGGTTTTTCCAGGCCCATGTCCAACGCCCCCCAGCGATCCGCAAACGCCCCCGTCGCCGACGCCTGCGGTCGCGCCGCGCAGGTCATCTCGCTGCGCGACCTCAAGACGCACTGCTCGACGTGCACGATGCGCGAGCTGTGCCTGCCGGTCGGACTGTCCGGCGAGGACCTGAAGCTGGTGGATGCGGCCGTGGGCAACCGCTCCCGCGTCCGGAAGGGCGAGTCGCTCTATCGCGCAGGGGACGCGTTCGCGGCGCTCTACGCGATCCGCCTCGGCACGATCAAGACGACCGTCCTGGCGGAGGACGGGCGCGAGCAGATCGCGGGCTACCACCTGCAGGGCGACATCATCGGGCTGGACGGCATGGGCACCGACCGCCACGGATGCGAGGCGATCGCGCTCGAGGACAGCGAAGTCTGCACGATCCCGTTCGAGCACCTCGAGGAACTCGCGCGGAGCGTCCCGGCGTTGCAGCACAACCTGCACCAGTTCCTCGCGCGCGAGATCTCGCGCGACCACAGCGTGATGCTGCTGCTCGGCAGCATGCGCGCCGAGGAGCGGCTCGCGTCGTTCCTGATCAACCTGTCCGAGCGCTACCGCAGCCGCGGCTACTCGTCGACCGAGTACGTGCTGCGGATGACGCGCGAGGAGATCGGCAGCTATCTCGGCCTCAAGCTCGAGACGGTGAGCCGCCTGTTCTCGCGCTTCCAGGACGAAGGCCTGCTGCGCGTGAACGGCCGCAACGTCAAGCTCACCGACATCCCGGCGCTGCGCCAGATGGTCGGGCAGCGCGCGCTCTAGCGGCGTCGCATCGTCGTCGATCGCCGCGCCGGCCGACACGCGAGGCGGCGCGTCTCGCCGCACTTTCAGCGTGGCCGCCCCGCTGCCGACGCCGGGATCCGGCGCGCTCACGCGTCCCGGGTTGCCGACGCCGATCCGTCGACCGGCACGCACGCGCCCGCCTCGCGTTTCGGGCAGCCGACGGGTCGCTCGTGCGGCGCGATCGTGCAGCGGTTCACCTCGAACGGCGAGCGCTCGAGGAACGCGGTGAGCGCCGACGACGCGATCCCGAGCGCCCAGAAGCCGAAGAAGCCGAGCGTGTAGATGCCCTCGCGCGACAGGTCGAGCGGCGCGCCGAAGAAGTGCAGGTCGAACGGGTCGAAGATCGTGAAGAACACGATCTCCGCCGCGCCCGCGACCAGGAACGCCGGCCAGATCACCCACATGACGCGGTGCGCGAGATCGCTGTCGAGTCGCATCGTTGCCTCCTGTCCGTCGCTGCTAGGGCGCCGGCCCGATCCGCAGCCCGGCGATCGGCCCGCGCGTTTCCGTCCCGGGCAGACGCCAGCGGTCCGTCTCGACGATCACGCGCCAGCGGCCCGCCGGCACCGGCGCGACGCGACCGGTGTAGCGCCCGTCGCCTGCGGGCGCCAGCATCGCGACGCGGTCCTCGCCGGCGCGCGTCGGATGCGCGAGCATGAAACGCAATTCCGGCGGTCGCGCCTCCGGATCCGCCCCGCCGCCATGGAGCCTGACGTCGACGGCGCCGTCCGCCGCGACGTCGACCGTCGCCGCCAGGCCGAGCGCCGCGCTGCGCGCCGCGCGCTCGAGCGTCTGGTTGATCGCGAGCCCGCGCCTGTAATAGTCGTCGGCGACGAGGCCGTCGTCCGAGCGGATCGCGATCACCAGCGTCGCGATCCCCGCCACGACGACGACCGCGGGCCCGAGCATCAGGAGCCACGGCCAGCGCTGCCGGTACCACGGCGGCTGGGGAGCGGAAGCGGTGTTCGAGGTCATGGACGTTCGTCGCCGATGGGTCAGTTGCGCGGAAGGATGAAGGTCGAGCGCTCCTTGCGCTCCATCTCGGGATCGCCGACCGCCTCGACCTCGATCTCGATGCGGTGCGCGCCGGGCGCCGCCGCGTCCGCCGGGGCCTGGAGCCGGATGGGCACCGTTCGCGCCGCCGCCCCGCCGACGGCGACCGGCTGCTCGAGGCCGACGACCTCGAGCCCCGGGATGCCCTCCGCGCTGATCGTGAACGTCCGGGGCGCTTCGCCGGTATTCATGATCTGCAGCCGGTAGACGTTCTCGATCAGCCCCGGCGCGGATTCGCGCGCGAGCGCCCCCCGGTCGCGCAGCACGTCGACCTTGAGCGGGTTGCGCAACGCGAGCGCACCGGCGGCCGCGGCGGTGATGGCCACGAGGATCGCGGAGTACACGAGCGTCCGCGGGCGGAACACGTGCCGCCACATTTCCTTCGGCCCGTAGTGACGCGCGAGCGAGTTCTCGGAGGCGTAGCGGATCAGCCCCTTCGGATAGCCCATCTTCTCCATCACCTGGTCGCATCCGTCGATGCACGCCGCGCAGCCGATGCACTCGTACTGGAGCCCGTTGCGGATGTCGATGCCGGTCGGGCAGACCTGGACGCAGATCTCGCAGTCGACGCAGTCGCCGAGGCCCTTCGCCCTCGGGTCGGCCTTGCGCGAGCGCGGCCCGCGCGGCTCGCCGCGCTCCGCGTCGTAGGCGATGATCATCGTGTCCTTGTCGAACATCACCGACTGGAAGCGCGCGTACGGGCACATGTACTTGCACACCTGCTCGCGCATCCATCCGGCGTTGCCGTAGGTCGCGAAGCCGTAGAACAGGACCCAGAACGTCTCCCAGGGGCCGAGCGCGAACGGAATCGCGCGCAGGAGGTCGCGGATGGGCGTGAAGTAGCCGACGAACGTGATCCCGGTCCAAAGCGAGATCGCGATCCAGGTCGCGTGCTTGGACGACTTCTTCGCGAGCTTGCGTGCCGACGGCGGCTCGGCGTCGAGCCGGATGCGCGCGACGTGGTCGCCCTCGATGCGGCGCTCGACCCACAGGAAGATCTCGGTGTAGACGGTCTGCGGACAGGCGAAGCCGCACCAGACGCGCCCGGCGATCGCCGTGAACAGGAACAGCGCGAACGCCGAGAGGATGAGCAGCACCGTGAGGTAGATCACGTCCTGCGGCCAGAACACGAGGCCGAAGACGTAGAACTTGCGCGCGCCGAGGTCGAACAGCACCGACTGGCGGCCGCTCCACGTGATCCACGGCAGCCCGTAGAACACGAGCTGCGTGAGCCAGACGAACGCCCACCGCCACCCCGCGAACCACCCGTGCACGGCGCGCGGGTAGATCTTGCGGCGGATCTCGTAGAGCGAAAGCTCCTCCGGCGTCGCGTTCGCCGGAACGATCGGGATGGTCTTGGCGGGGGCGTCCACGGGCATCGTGTCGGTAGCGGGGCGGCGCGCGCGGTCCCCTGCGCGCGCGCCGTCCGGCGCGAATTCGGTTCCGCGCTACCTCGGGGCGGGCCGGTTGGACAGCCCCCAGACGTACGCGGCGACGACGTGGATGCGCGAAGGTCCGAGCGTGTCCTTGAACGACGGCATCGCGAGCGTCCCCTCGGACACGGCGATGTTGCGACCCTTGACGACGCCCTCGATGATCGAGGCCTCCGAACTGCCGTACAGCCAGATCGCGTCGGTCAGGTTGGGCGCTCCGATCAGCTGGTTACCCTTGCCGTCGGCGCCGTGGCACGCGGAGCAGTTCTGCTCGAACAGCGGCCTGCCGAGCTGCGCGCGCAGCGAATCGTGCGGAAGTCCCGAGAGGGAGCGCACGTACGCGGCGACGTCCTTCGTGCCCTGCTCGCCCAGCACCGCCGAGAGCGCCGGCATCACGCCGAGCCGCCCGCCGGTGATCGTCTCGACGATCTTCGCGGGCTCGCCGCCGTACAGCCAGTCGCCGTCGCGCAGGTTCGGAAACCCGCGCGCGCCGCCGGCGTCCGAACCGTGGCACTGCGCGCAGTTGTTGAGGAACAGGCGCTCGCCCATCGCGCGCGCCTCGGGATCCGCCGCGACCGCCGCGAGGTCCATCGATGCGAACTTGTCGTAGAGAGGCTTGACGCGGGCGTCGACGTCGCCGCGCTCCTTCTCGTACTGGCCGGTCGACGTCCAGCCGAGGACGCCCTTGATCGACCCGAGTCCCGGGTAAAGGACCAGGTAGACGATCGAGAACACGATCGTGATCCAGAACAGGTTGCTCCACCATTTCGGCAGCGGGTTGTTGTATTCGGCGAGGTCCTCGTCCCAGACGTGACCGGTGGTGCCCACCTTGCCGCCCTCCGTCGGGGGCGCGACGCCCTTGCCTGTCGTGAGCAGCAGCCACGCGCAGAACGCGATCCCGCCCAGCGTGAGCGCGATGACGTAGATGCTCCAGAAACCGGAGGTGAAGTCGCTCATGGCTGCCGCTCCGTCGATCGCGCCCGCGGCGCGGGAACCTTGCCGCCGTCGTCCGGCAGCGCGAAAGGCGCGTTGGCCGCCTCGTCGAACGCCCGCTTGCGCCGGCCGCTGTACGCCCAGGCGACGATGCCGACGAACGCGACGAACGCGACGACCGTCGTCGCGCTGCCGAGAACCGAGATGATGTCCATCGAGGCTACCTCGCGTTCTTCATCGTGAGACCGAGGTTCTGCAGGTACGCGACGACCGCGTCCTCCTCGGACTTGCCGGCGAGCTCGGACGGGCCCTTCGCGATGTCGTCGTCCGTGTAGGGCACGCCGAGCCGGCGCAGCGCGCGCATCTTGGCCGCGATGTCCGCCGCGTTGGCGGGCGACGTCGCGAGCCACGGGTAGGCCGGCATGTTGGATTCCGGCACGACGCTGCGCGGGTTCTGCAGGTGCACGCGGTGCCACTCGTCGGAGTAGCGCCCGCCGACGCGGTTCAGGTCCGGCCCGGTGCGCTTGCTGCCCCACAGGAACGGGTGGTCGTAGACGAACTCGCCGGCGACCGAGTAGGGCCCGTAGCGCTCGGTCTCGGCGCGGAACGGCCGCACCATCTGCGAGTGGCAGTTGTTGCAGCCCTCGCGGATGTAGACGTCGCGCCCGGTGAGCTGCAGCGCCGTGTACGGCTTGAGGCCGGCGACGGGCTCGGTGGTCGACTTCTGGAAGAACAGCGGCACGATCTGCGCGAGGCCGCCGACGCTCACCGCTAGCACGACGAGCACGATCATCCAGAACAGGTTCTTCTCGATGGTTTCGTGGGTGAAGGCCATGGTCGTCTCCTCGCTCTCAGGCGTGCGCCGGCGCGCCGGCCGGGATCGGCGCCTCGTAGGCGATGGCGCCCGACGCCGTGCGCCAGGTGTTCCAGGCCATCACCAGCATGCCGGACAGGAACATCACGCCTCCCACGAGGCGGATCACGTAGAACGGGTAGGTCGCCTTGACGCTCTCGACGAATGCGTAGGTCAGCGTCCCGTCGGGATTGGTCGCGCGCCACATCAGCCCCTGCATCACGCCGGCGATCCACATCGCCGCGATGTAGAGCACGACGCCGATCGTCGCGACCCAGAAGTGCACGGTGATGAGCCGCGTCGACCACATCTCGGTCTTCCCGAACATGCGCGGGATCATGTAGTAGACCGCGCCGATCGAGATGAACGCGACCCAGCCGAGCGCGCCGGAATGCACGTGGCCGATGGTCCAGTCGGTGTAGTGCGAGAGCGCGTTGACGGTCTTGATCGACATCATCGGGCCCTCGAACGTGCTCATGCCGTAGAACGACAGCGACACGATCAGGAACTTGAGGATCGGGTCGTCGCGCAGCTTGTGCCAGGCCCCCGACAGCGTCATGATGCCGTTGATCATCCCGCCCCACGACGGCGCGAGCAGGATCAGCGAGAAGACCATCCCGAGCGACTGGGTCCAGTCGGGCAGCGCCGTGTAGTGCAGGTGGTGCGGTCCCGCCCACATGTAGGTGAAGATCAGCGCCCAGAAGTGCACGACCGACAGCCGGTAGCTGTAGATCGGCCGGCCGGCCTGCTTGGGCACGAAGTAATACATCATCCCGAGGAAGCCCGCGGTCAGGAAGAAGCCGACCGCGTTGTGGCCGTACCACCATTGCACCATCGCGTCCTGCACGCCGGCATAGGCCGAGTACGACTTGGTCAGCGTGACCGGCATCTCGGCGCTGTTGATCAGGTGCAGCAGCGCGATCGTGAGGATGAATCCCCCGAAGAACCAGTTGGCGACGTAGATGTGCGGGGTCCTGCGCTTCGCGATCGTGCCGAAGAAAACCACCGCGTACGACACCCACACGGCCGTGATCAGGAGGTCGATCGGCCATTCCAGCTCGGCGTATTCCTTCGACGACGTCATGCCGAGCGGCAGCGTGATCGCCGCGAGCACGATGACGGCCATCCATCCCCAGAACGTGAACGCCGCGAGCCCGTCGGAGAACAGGCGCACCTGGCAGGTGCGCTGCACGCAGTAGTACGACGACGCGAACAGCGCCGAGCCGCCGAACGCGAAGATCACCGCGTTGGTGTGCAACGGCCGCAGTCGCCCGTACGACAGCCACGGGATGCCGGCGGTCATGTCGGGCCAGATGAGCTGCGCCGCGATGATGACGCCGACGAGCATCCCGACGATGCCCCAGACGACCGTCATGATGGCGAACTGGCGCACCACCTTGTAGTTGAACGTCGCTTCACTCGCCATCGTCGCAGCCCCCCGTCGTTCATCCCCGTCGACGACCGGGCGCGATGACACGGCGCCGGCCGATTGTGCGTCGCAGCATTCTACGCATTCGTCCGGTCGCCGGGCTTGACGCCGGTCAAGGACGTGGACGCGCCGTTCGTGCTTGGTGGAGGCGGCCGCGCGCCGTCGTCGTCGGCGAGGATGCGGTGCGCCGGCCCCTCGAGATCGTCGTACTGCCCGCTCTTCACGCTCCAGGCGAACGCCCCGCCGATCAGCGCGACGAGCACCAGCGAAACGGGGATCAGCAGCAGCAGGATGTCCATCGTCAGCGCGTCGCCCGGGCAAGCGGGCGCGATGCCGGCGCGACGCCTGCCGGCGCGCGTCCCGCCGTGCGGGCGAGCCTCGCGGCGTTGGCCACGACGACGAGCGACGAGACCGACATGCCGACGGCGGCGACGAGCGGCGTCACCCAGCCCGTTGCCGCGGCCGGAATCGCGATCGCATTGTAGACCGTCGCCCAGCCGAGGTTCTGGCGCACGACCGACATCGTGCGGCGCGAATGCATCAGCGCGTCGGCGATCCGCTCGAGCCCGCCGGCGAGCACGACGACGTCGGAGGACCACTGCGCGATCGGCGTGGCGCCCGCGAGCGAGACCGACACCTGCGCCTGAGCGAGCGAGGGTGCGTCGTTGATCCCGTCGCCGACCATCGCGACGACCGCTCCGCCGCGCTGCAACGCCGCGATCGTGGCGCGCTTCGCCTCGGGCGACAGGTTGCCGCGCGCATCCGGGATGCCGGCGGCGTCGGCGGCCGCGGCCGCGGCCGCCTCGCGGTCACCCGACAGCACCGACGTCGACACGCCCAGCGCGTGCAGGCGCGCGACGGCCTCGCGCGCCCCCGCCCGCAGGTCGTCGCCGAGCGCGAACGCCGCGACGAAACCGCGCTCGTCGCCGAGCGCCACGACGCCCGCCTGCCTTCCCGACTCGCGCACGAACTCGTCGAGCCCGGCGGGCGGCCGTCCCGCGATTTCGGCGACGTAGTCGATGCGCCCGAGGCGGAAGTGCCGGCCCGCCACGGTCCCCGCGACGCCCGCGCCGGGCGTCGGCGACAGGTCGGCGGCGCCCGGCGCGTTCCCGGCGTGCGCCGCGACGATCGCGCGCGCGACCGGATGCTCGGAGCGTGCCTCCAGCGCCGCCGCGATCGCGAGCGCGTCGTCCCGGCGCACGCTGCCGAATGCGCGCATCGACACGAGCCGAACTCGGCCCTCGGTGAGCGTGCCGGTCTTGTCGAACACGACGTGCGTGACGCGGGCGAGCGCCTCGAGCGCGTCGGGGCGCGAGAACACGACGCCGCGGCGGCCGATGGCGCCCGCCGCGATCGCGAGCGCGGACGGCGTCGCGAGCGACAGCGCGCACGGGCACGAGACGACGAGCAGCGCGAACGTCACCGGCAGCACGCGCGACGCGTCGATCGCGAGCCACGCGAGCGCCGTGGCCGCCGCGAGCGCGAGCAGCGCCGACACGAAGACCGCCGCGGCACGGTCGGCGAGCCTCGCGACGCGGGGCCGCGCGGTCGCCGCGCGATCGACCATGCGCAGCACGGCCGCGAGCTCGGTGGCATCGCCGGCGGCCGTGACGCGGACGACGAGCGGGCGGTCGCGCGTGACTGCGCCGGCCAGCACGCGATCGCCCGCCGCACGCGCGTGCGGCCAGCTCTCGCCGGTCAGCATCGCCTCCTCGACGAGCGCGCTGCCGTCGACGATCGTGCCGTCCGCGGGGATCGTCGCGCCGGCGCGCACGAGCACGACGTCGCCCGCCGAGAGCGCGGCGGCGTCGACCGTCGCGACGCGCGCGTCGGGCCACGCGAGGTAGCGCTCCGCGGCGGCGGGCAGCGCCCGCGCGGCGCGCTCGATCGCCTCGCCGGCGCGCTGGCGCATGGCGAGCTCGACGTAGCGCGCGCAGAGCAGCAGCGCGACGAACATCGTGACCGAGTCGTAGTAGACGGGACCGCCCGCGCCCAGCGTCGACCAGGCGCTCGCGGCGAACGCCGCGCCGAGCCCGAGCGCCACCGGAACGTCCATGCCGAGCCGGCGCCGCGCGAGGTCGCGCCACGCGCCCGCGAAGAACGGCCGCGCCGACCACGCGACCACCGGGATCGTCATCACCAGGCTCGCCCAGTCGAGCAGCCGCTGGTGCTCGGGCGCGATGCCGTCGCCGGACAGGTAGCCGGGCACCGAGAACATCATCACCTGCATCATCGCGAGCAGCGCGATCCCGGTGCGCACGAGCAGCGTGCGGCGCTCGGTGCGCGCGAGCGCCTCGCGGCGCGCCGGATCGTACGGGTGCGCGCGGTAGCCGATCGACGCGATCGCGGCGATCAGCCGATCGAGCGTGGTCTCGCCCTCGCGCCAGACGACGCGCGCGCGCCGCGTCGCGAAGTTGACGCCGGCCTCCACGACGCCCGGCTCGCGCGCCAGCCACGACTCGACGAGCCAGACGCACGCGCCGCACGTGAGCCCGTCGAGGAGCAGCGACGCCTCGCGGCGCCCGCCATCGAGCGTGCGGACGAGCCCGGCGGCGTCCGCCGCCGCGTTCCATGCGACGGGCGCATCGGCGGCATCGGGCGCGGGCGGCAGCGGGCCGGTGCGCGAGACGTAGTAGCGGTCGAGTCCGGCGCCCGCGATCGTCCGCGCGACCGCGAGGCACCCGGCGCAACAGAACGCGCGATCGGCACCCGCCACTTCGGCATGCCAGTGCGCCCGAGCAGGAACGACGTCGCCGCAGTGCCAGCAGGGGGTCCCGGATCCCGGGGCGCGCGAGGGCACCGCGCCGGCGGTTCCGGCACGCGTCGGTTCCGCAATCCCCGTCGGCATGCCTCGATTCTCGGCCCGGCGCCCCGCGCGGGCAAGGACGACGCGCCGCGCACCTGACTGCGCGAGGCGCGCCGTTGACCTGTGTCAATCCGGGAAGGCGTGGTAGCCTCGTACGCTTGACGCATCGTCCACGCTGATGGAGCCCTCCATGTACAAGCATCTCCTCGTCGCGACCGACGGCTCGAAGCTTTCGACGAAGGCCATGACGCACGCGATCGGCCTCGCGAAATCGCTCGGAGCCAGGCTCACCGCGTTCTACGCCGCCCCGGACTACCCGTTGCCGATGTACGCGGACGGCGTGGTCTACGAGCCGGTCTCGAAGAAGGAATACTCGGCGATGATGGCCAAGGAAGCGAAGAAGATCCTCGACGCCGCCGCCGCGAAGGCGAAGGCCGCCGGCGTCGAGTGCGCGACCGTGCACATGATCGCGCCGGCGCCGTGGGAAGCGATCCTCGCCGCGGCGAAGAAAGAGAAGTGCGACGTGATCGTGATGGCCTCGCACGGCCGCCGTGGCGTGTCGGCGCTGCTGCTCGGCTCCGAGACGCAGAAGGTGCTGACGCACGGGACGGTGCCGGTGATCGTGATCCGCTAGCGGCGCCGGGGCGGGGAACGCGGCGCGAGGGGGCCGCGCCCCCGCAGCGCATCGCGCGCCGCCGCCGTTGCACGCACGGCCGGCCCCTCCCCCGCCCTCCGCCGCGCCCCGCCCCGATTCGGGCAGCCGGGCTAAAATGCGCTAAAATCAAGGCTTTGCATGGCAAAGCCCGACGATGCGCGCCTCGACGTTCTATCTCGTCACCCTGAAGGAAGCCCCGGCCGAGGCCGACGTCGCGAGCCAGAAGCTCATGCTTCGCTCCGGCATGATCAAGAAGGTCAGCTCGGGGATCTACTCGTGGCTGCCGCTCGGGCTCATCACGCTGCGCAAGACCGAGCAGGTCGTGCGCGAGGAGATGAACCGCGCGGGGGCGCTCGAGTGCTACCTCCCGCACGTGATTCCCGCCGAGTTGTGGCAGGAGACCGGCCGCTGGGACAAGTTCGGCCCGCAGCTGCTCAGGATCCGCGACCGCCACGAGCGTGACTTCCTGTTCGGGCCGACGCACGAGGAGCCGGTCACCGACATCATCCGCAAGGACGTGCGCAGCTACCGCCAGCTGCCGGTCAACCTCTACCAGATCCAGGTGAAGTTCCGAGACGAGATCCGCCCGCGCTTCGGCGTGATGCGCGGGCGCGAGTTCCTGATGAAGGACGCGTACTCGTTCGACGTCGACCGCGACGCGCTGATGGTCTCGTATCGCGCGATGTACGACGCCTACGCGCGCATCTTCACGCGGCTGGGACTCAGGTTCCGCGCGGTCGAGGCCGACACCGGCGCGATCGGCGGCTTCGCCTCGCACGAGTTCCAGGTGCTCGCCGAGTCCGGCGAGGACGCGATCGCGTGGTGCCCGCAGTCGGACTACGCGGCGAACGTCGAGCAGGCCGAGGCGCTCGCGCCCGGCGAGCCGCGCCCCGCGCCCGCGGAAGCGTTGCGCAGGGTGCCGACGCCGACGCAGACCACCTGCGAGGACGTGACCGCGCTCCTCGGCGTCCCGCTCGCGCGCAGCGTCAAGTGCATCATGCTCGCGGTCGACACCGAGGGGCAGCCGGCGCGCGTCGTCATGCTGCTCGTGCGCGGCGACCACACGCTCAACGAAGTGAAGGCCGGCAAGCTCGCGGGCCTCGAGGGGTTCCGCTGGGCGACCGAGGCCGAGATCCGCGCGGCGACCGGCTGCCCGCCCGGATTTCTGGGGCCGGTCGGCCTCCCGAAGGACGTCGCGATCGTCGTCGATCGCACCGTCGCCGCGATGGGCGACTTCGTGTGCGGCGCCAACGAGCCGGGCTTCCACCTGGCGGGCGTCAACTTCGGGCGCGACTGCCGCGAGCCCGACGCGGTCGCCGACCTGCGCAACGTCGTCGCGGGCGACCCGTCGCCCGACGGCAAGGGCACGCTCGAAATCGTGCGCGGCATCGAGGTCGGGCACGTGTTCGCGCTCGGCACCCGCTACTCGCGGGACATGGGGGCGAGCTACCTCGACGCGCAGGGGCAGTCGCACCTGATCGAGATGGGCTGCTACGGGATCGGCGTGACGCGGGTGGTCGCGGCCGCGATCGAGCAGAACCACGACGAGCGGGGCATCGCCTGGCCGGGCACGATGGCCCCGTTCGCCGTCGCGCTGGCCCCGATCGGCTACGACCGGAGCCCCGCCGTCCGGGAACTTGCCGACCGGCTTCATGACCAATGGACGGCGGCGGGGATCGAGGTCCTGCTGGACGACCGGGGCGAGCGGCCTGGCGTGATGTTTGCTGATCTCGAGCTCATCGGCATCCCCCACCGGGTCACCGTCGGCGACCGCGGCCTCAAGGATGGCAAGGTCGAGTACCAGGGCCGCCGCGACGCCGCGGCGACGCCCGTCCCGGTGGCCGACATCGACCGTTTCGTCAGGGAGAGGCTTGGACATTGAATCGCACCGCCACGTCCGCCGGCTCGCGGCGATCGCGCTGATCGCGGCGGCGCTCGTCGCGCAGCCGGCCCACGCGGGCGCGCAGGCCGAGGAGGCGCTCGCCCCGTCGGTGGCGACGGTGCTCTCGCGCGCGATCTCCGACCGCCCGGTTCCGCCGGACTGGGAGTCGCGCCCCGACGCGCGCGCGTGGATCCAGGCGATGTCGGCCAGGCTCGCCGCGCGCATGCCCGACGAGGCCGAGCGGCGCGACCTCCTGCGCTCGGTGCACTACGAGGCGGTGCGAGCGGGACTCGATCCGCAGCTCGTGCTCGGCGTCATCCATCACGAGAGCGGCTTCAAGAAGTACGCGGTGTCGGTCGCGGACGCGCGCGGCTACATGCAGGTGATGCCGTTCTGGACGCGGCTCATCGGCGGCACCGGCCACAACCTGTTCCACCTGCGCACCAACCTGCGCTACGGCTGCGTGATCCTGCGCCACTACATCGACCGCGAACGCGGCGACCTCTACCGCGCGCTGGGCCGCTACAACGGCAGCCTCGGCCGCGCCGAGTACCCGGCGGCGGTCATCGCGGCGATGCAGCGCTACGCCTCGGCATCCTCGCCCGTCACGCTCGGCGCGACCGCCGCGCTGCCCGCCCCGCGGTGAGCGAGAAAGCGCGCGCGCCCGTCGTGGGGCGCTTCGCGCCGTCTCCCACCGGCCCGCTGCACTTCGGTTCGCTCGTTTCGGCGCTCGCGAGCCGTTGCGACGCGCTCGCCGCCGGCGGACGCTGGCTCGTGCGCATCGAGGACGTGGACGAGCCGCGCGCGGCACCGGGCGCCGAGCGCGGCATCCTCGCGACGCTCGGGCGCTACGGCTTCGCGATCGACGGCCCGGTCGTTCGCCAGTCGGAGCGCGAGGCGCATTACGGCGCCGCGCTCGCGGCGCTCGGGCAACGCGGCCTCGTCTACCCGTGCGCGTGCACGCGGCGCGAGCTCGAGGACGCGCCGCTCTCGTCCACCGGCGAGCGAATCTACCCGGGCACCTGTCGCGACGGCATCCCGGCGGACCGTGCGCCGCGCGCGCAGCGGTCGATCCGCATGCGCGTGGGCGACGCGTCGGTGGGATTCGTCGACCGCCTGCAGGGCGCGCAGCAACAGGATCTCGCGCGCGAGGTCGGTGACTTCGTCGTGCATCGCGCGGACGGACTCGCGGCCTACCAGCTCGCGGTCGTCGTCGACGACGCGCTGCAGGGCATCACGCACGTCGTGCGCGGCGCCGACCTGCTCGCGTCGACGCCGCGCCAGATCCACCTGCAGCGCGCGCTCCGGCTCGCCACGCCGTCGTACCTGCACGTCCCGATCGCGATCGCCGCGTCGGGCGAGAAGCTGTCCAAGCAGACCGGCGCGCGCGCGCTGCCCAACGAGCCGCTGCCGTCGCTCGTCGCGGCGTGGCGCTTCCTCGAGCAGCCTCCGTGCATGCCGTCCACGGTCGCGGCGTTCTGGACGCACGCCGTGCGCGCCTGGTCGCCGTC
Source organism: Burkholderiales bacterium (assembly GCA_905339295.1). Lineage (GTDB taxonomy): Bacteria > Pseudomonadota > Gammaproteobacteria > Burkholderiales > Casimicrobiaceae > VBCG01. The sequence goes on along the minus strand of CAJPFI010000015.1, from coordinate 8,290 downwards.
GCGGCTGCCGCGGGTGCGCATGCTGCCGGCGCCTCGCGACGCCTGCGCCGTATAATCGGGGTTCGCCGCGTTGCGGGCGACGGACGCCGGGACGCGACGCCCGCGCCCGGAATCGCCGTTCCCCGCCCGGCACGCCGTCCCGCTCGCGCGGAGCCCGGCCCGGCACGCCTGATCGGAAACCTCGAATGACCACGCTCGTTGCCGTGCGCAAGCACGACGAAATCGCCATCGCCGCCGACTCGCTCACGACCTTCGGCGACCTGAAGCTGTCCGCGCCGTTCGACAGGAGCCCCGAGAAGATCGTGCGCTACCGCGGCACCTACCTCGGCCTGTGCGGCTCGGCCGCGCACCAGCTCGTGTTCGAGAGCCTGCTCGCGACCCGCGAGGACTTCGATTTCTCCAGCCGCCTCGCCATCTTCGACACGCTGCGCAAGATCCACCCGGTGCTCAAGGACCAGCACTTCCTCAATCCGAAGGAGGAGGAGGACGACCCGTACGAGTCGACGCAGATCACCGCGCTGATCGCGAACGAGCACGGGATCTTCGGCGTCTACTCGATGCGCGAGGTCTTCGAGTACACGCAGTTCTGGGCGGTGGGGTCCGGGCGCGAATTCGCGCTCGGCGCGATGAGCGCCCTCTACCCGCGGCTCAGGACCGCCGCGGCGGTCGCGCGCGCCGGGATCGAGGCGGGCGCGACGTTCGACAAGAATTCCGCGCTGCCTATGTCGGTCTACACGCTCAAGGCGCAGGGCGGATGACGCGCGACGCGCTCGTCCCGTTCGTGTTCGAGGGCGCGGCGGTGCGCGGGGCCTGCGTGAGGATGGACGACGCGGCGCGCGACGCGCTCGCCGCGCACGACTACCCGGCCCCGCTCGCGCGCGTGCTGGGCGAGCTGTCGGCGGCGGCCGCGCTCCTCGCCGCGAGCCTCAAGTTCCGCGGATCGCTGTTCGTCCAGCTGGCGGGTTCCGGCCCGGTGCGGCTCGCGGTCGTCGAGTGCGACCACGCGCTCGCGCTGCGCGTCACGGCGCAGTGGGACGGCAACGCGGTCTCCGGACTTCCGGCGGACGCGTCGCTCGCGGACCTCGCGGGCGGCGCGGCGGACGCGCGCCTCGCGATCACGCTCGATCCGGTGGACGGTCCCCTCTACCAGGGCATCGTGGCGCTCGAGGCGGGCTCGGTCGCGGCGCTGCTCGAGCACTATCTCGCGTCGTCGGAGCAGCTCGAGAGCCGCCTCGCGCTCGCGTCGGCCGGCGGGCGCGTCGGCGGCCTCCTGGTCCAGCGCCTGCCCGGTGCCCGCGACGAGGGTGCCCTCCCCTGGACCGAAGCGTCGCAGGCGATGGACAGGGTGACGGCGGACGCGCTGCTCGGCCACGACGCCGACGTGACCGGCGTGCTCGCGCGCACGTTCGCCGGCCGCGACCTGCGCGTGTTCGCGCCGCGCACCCCCCGCTTCGCCTGCCGCTGCTCGCCGGCGCGCGTCGAGCAGGCGCTGCGCATCGCCGGGGCCGTCGAGGTCGAGGCAGCGCTCGCCGAGGCCGGCAAGGTCGAGATCACGTGCGAGTACTGCGGCCGGCGCTATACTTACACACCGGCACAGGCGCGGTCGCTGTTCGAGGCGGTCCCGCCGACCGCCCCGGCGTGAGCCGATGCGACGCGCTTCCGCCCCGCCTTGAGCCTCTACCTGCCCCGCCACTTCGCGCCCGCCGAGGGCGCGGCCGCCGCGCGGCTGATGCACGATTACCCGTTCGCGACGCTGATCACGCCGGCGGCAACCGAGCCGCTGCTGTCGCACGTCCCGCTGCTTCTCGAGCCGCCGTTCGAGCCGCACGGCACGCTGATCGGCCACGTCGCGCGCGCCAATCCGCACTGGAAGCACTTCGCCGGCGTCGAAACGATCGCCGTGTTCCACGGCCCTCACGCCTACGTGTCGCCGTCGTGGTACGGCGAGCCCGCGACGATGGTGCCGACGTGGAACTACGCGACCGTCCACGCGCACGGCACGGTCGATGTCGTCGACGATCCCGCCGAGGCGCGCCGCGTCCTCGACGCGCTGGTCCACCGCTTCGAGGCGAACCGTGACTCCCCGTGGGAGCTTGCGGCGACGGAGTCGCGCGTCGATGCGCTGGTCGGCGCGATCGTCGCGTTCAGGATGCGCATCCGGCGCCTCGACGCGAAGTTCAAGCTGTCGCAGAACCGGTCGCGCGACGATCGTTCGCGCGTCATCGCCGCGCTGGCGTCGGACCCTTATCCCGGCGCGGCGGCGACGGCGGCGTGGATGCGCGCCCACGCCGATCCCGACGCACCGTGAGCGGCGCCGGGCCACCCGCGCAGCGCCCGCCGGGAGAACGTCCCGCCGGCCGGGTTTCCCCGGAAGCGCCTTCCCGCATGCGGCTCGACAAGTGGCTGTGGGCCGCGCGCTTCTACCGGACGCGCGCGCTCGCGTGCGACGCGATCGGTACCGGGCACCTGCGCGTCGGAGGCGAGCGCGTAAAGCCGGCGCATCCGCTCAAGGTCGGCGACCGCGTCAGCGTGCGCAGGCGCGGACTCGCGTGGGAGATCGAGGTCCTCGCGCTCGCCGACCGGCGCGGGAGCGCGACCGAGGCCGCGACGCTCTACCGCGAAGACGCGGCAGGCGCCGCCGCGCGCAACGAGGAGATCGCGCGCCGTCGTGCCGCAGCGCCGCCGCGATTCCCCGGACGGCCCACCAAGCGCGACCGCCGCGCGCTCGACGACTTCCTCGACGAGCCGTGAACGCGGAGGACGGGCGGCGCGGCGGCCGGCCGCATCAGCCGTCCGGCGTGCCGGGCTCGCCGGCCGCTTTCGGGGCTGTGTCACGGTCACGCGCGGGCGCGCCGGCATCGTACGTCCCCGACGGCGCACCGTCGTCCGGACCCGTCCGCCGTCCGGACACCGCCCCCGCGATCCAGATCGCGAGCGCGGCCAGCCCGGTGCCGAAGCTCCACGGCACGAGCTCCGGCGACTCGGAGACATGCGCGAGCGCGCCCAGCACGAATCCTGCGAGGAGAGCGATCAATGCGAGCGCCTGCATCATCGAGGCGTGGTCATCGCGACGGAGGCGGCTCGTCGCCGGGGCCGGGCGGCGACTCGTCGAGCGCCGCAGGCGGACGCGGCAGCAGGCGCATGACGATCAGGAGCGCGATGCCCGCGATCCCGACGCCCGAGACGAGTTGCATGCCGCCGGTGAACGCGAGGATCGGCGCGAGAGCGAGCGCCACGCCCAGCAGGACGATGCCCGCGACGCCGAGCGCACGGCGGATCGAACCGAGGCTCACCGCCCGCCACCGGCGCTCAGCAAAGACGCATGCCGGCGAGGTCGAGCAGCAATTCTGGCTGGCGCCAGCCGCGCCACAGCAGCCAGGCGATCAGCCCGGCGGCGACGAGGCCGGCGAGGTGCAACGCCACGCGCGTGTAGCGCGCGCGCGGCGCCGGACTCGCGGTCGGGGTGGCGGAGGTCGGGGCAGACACCCCGTCAGTTTACGCCCGCTGCGGTTCCGGAGGCACGATGCCGACCAGCGCCACCGGCGCCGGCGGCAGCACGCCGAGCTCGCGGATCGAGTGCATCACCGTGCTGAAGTCGGCGGCCGTCCGCACATCGGGAATCGGCTTCGCAAGCAGGTTGACCGCGCGCCCGCTCACCATCAGCGGCAGCGTCGCCGGCAGCGCCTGGCGCAGGCTGCGGATCTCCTGGCCCGCGATCTTGCCCGAGATGCCCCGGTCGAACAGGAGCACGACCGCCGCCACCTTGTACGCAGTCGCCGCGCCGGCGATCTCCTGCGCCGGCACGCCGGCGCCCAGCGTGAGGCAATTCACGCCGTCGGTGAACAGCAGGAGCTCGAGGATCGCCAGACCGAGCTGGTTGGGATCGTTCGGCGGCGTCGCGAGCAGCACGAGCTTCGCGTCGCGCGTCGGGCGGACGAGGCGCGTCACGTCGCGCAGCAGGCGCTGCGCGAGGTCGGCGAAGCGCAGCTCCTGGAAGTTCTGCATCTCGCCGCGCACGACGCGCTCGTGCACCGCCTCGTTGAGCGGGATCAGCGTCTGCTCGAGGAAGCGCCGCAGGCCCAGGCCGACGAGGAGCTTCGACAGGTGGTTCTGCATCTCCCCGATGCGATGCTGGGCGAGCAGCTTGACGGCGGCCTCGATCTCCTGCGGCAGCGGCGCGGGCCGGTCGACGGCGAGGCCCAGCATCGAGTTGAGCGCGGTGTCGGACAGCGGCACGACCGCCCCCGCGCGCCACCCCTCGGACAGGAGCTGCTTGATCAGCTTGAGCCTCGCCACCTGGCTTGGCGGATAGACGCGGTCGCCGAACCCGTCGCGCAGCGGCGCCGGGAAGCCGTACCGGCGCTGCCACATGTAAAGCTGCTCCCGGCGCAGGCCGGTGGTCCGGACGACCTCCCGGATGTGCAGCGCGCCCTGCAGATCGGCGGGCGGGGCGGGGGTGTCGAGTTCGGCCGGTCGGGGTTCGGCCCGGCGGCTCGGTGCCTTGATCAGGATGCCCATGGTTGTCGTTCCTGTTCCTCTGGCGTCAGTTGCGCCGATCATTTTGTATTGCACAATCTAGCACACCCGTGCGCCCGGCGGGGACCGAAAGGCGTCGCTCCGGGGCCGGCGATTGTTCGCACGCGCTGAACAGCACAATGCGTGCCACACGCGGCGGCCGCCCTTGCCGCGCGCCCCGGCTTTGCGCGAAGATGCCCGATCGCACACCCGCCCGGAGACTCGCGCCGGCGACCGTGACTGCGCATCGGGCTCGCCGCTGCCAGCGGCTCTTGCAGCGCAGCGCGGACGCCTCGCGCCCGCCATGTTCGGATTCGCCAGGACCGTCAGGGACCCGCTGGTCGACGCGAAGTCGGCCGAGCGCTGGTTCGCCGCGCGGCCCGCGGGCGACCCGCTCGCGACCCACGCGGAGCTGATCAGCGCCCTCGGCGCGGTCGCGGAGCGCGGTCGCGCGCGGACGCCCTCGATGCTCGAGGCCGTCGTCCGTGCGGACGCGCTCGCGCAGCCGGTGCGCGAGGCGCTGATCGCCCAGTACCTCGAGCACTCGACGCGCAGCTCGCGCATCGAGCATCAGCTCTGGTCGGCGATGTTCGACATGTCGCAGGCGTTCCTGCTCGCGTACGGGGCGTTCTCGAGCGATGTTTCCGACCACGCGCAGAGCAGCAAATGGCAGGCGCTGCTGCCCGAGCTGATCGCGCGCCAGATCGTCCACCTCGGCCTCGAGGCCAGGATCCGGCTCTTCCGCTACGAGCACTGGATCCCGGCGAAGTGGGCGGAGCTGCACGCGCTGTTCTCGCTCGCGTGCGGCCGCAAGATCGAGCGCCAGCCGCTGGCCGGCGAGGGGGTCGGCCCGAGGACGGTCGAGCACGCCTACCTCACCGTCCTCGTGCTGCAGCTCATGAACGCGGGCAACCTGACCGCCCGGCACCTCGAATGGGTCGCGCGCGAGCTGGGCGAGTGGTGCGCACCGCTGCGGCTGACGCTCGAGCCTTCGTCGGTGTCGTCGTTCTACGTCGACCTGGGCAGCCGCGAGGGGTTGCGACGGCGCACGCCCACGCCGCTCGAGGGCCGCGTGCTGTTCCTCGACACGCGCCCGCTGCACGCGATGCTGATGCAGAACGTGGTCGTGATCGAGCAGAAGATCCGGCACCAGCCGCTGTCGGACAGGACGCCGCGGCGCAGCGAGCAGCTGGGGCTGCTGGCCAAGCTCGCCTCGCAGGTCGATCCGGAATTCCGGCCGTTCGCGCGACGCGGCGAGCGCACCGCGGCGGTCGGGCTCGTCGACGCGATCGTCGGGTTCGCGAAGATTTCCGGCTACCTGCACGAGGAGGAGCGCGACCCGATGCCGCGCATCGATCTCGGCACGAGCTACGGCGGCACGCTCGAGCTCGCCGTGTTCGGCCACGCGCGCAACGAGGACGACCGGCGGCGCGACCTCGCGCGCCGGCGCCTCGCCGCATGGGCCGCCGCCGGCGGGCCGTGGGAAGTGAAGGACGTCTCGCAGACCGGATTCCGCCTCGTGGCGCCGATGAGCGCGGCGTCCGCCGTCACGCTCAACACGCTCGCCGCGATCCGCCCGCACGGGCACGCGTTCTGGACGCTCGGGATCGTCAGGCGCATGCGGCGGCTCACCACGGACCGCGCCGAGATCGGACTGCAGGTGATCGCCAACACGCTGATCGGCGTCGAGCTATGCGAGCAGCGCCGCGACGGCGGCAATGCCGGCTACGCGGTCGAGGGACAGCAATCGACGCTCGACGGACGCATGTTCTCGGGGCTGTTCCTCGCGCTGCGCAAGCGCGAGGGCGAGTCGGCGGTACAGTCGCTCATCGTTCCCGCGGTCGAGTACCAGCCGGCGCGCCGCTTCCGGCTCAACACGTCGCGCACGGCCGTTCCGGTGCGCTTCGGGCGTCTGATCGAGCAGCAGCCGGACTGGGTCTGGGCGGCGATCGAGCCGTTCGAGCTCGCCGGCGGCGACGCCGACGGGCCTGCGACGATCTCCCCGGTGATGGCGCGCCGCTGACGGCGTTCCGCGCTGCGGGCGCGGCGCGGTATCCTTCCCCGCGATGGCCGACCGCTACGCCGAGATCTGCCGCGCGTTCCGATGGAACGTGCCCGCGTCGTTCAACATCGGCGTCGCCTGCTGCGGACGCTGGTCGAACGACCGGGCGCGATTCGCGCTCTACTGGGAGGACGAGTCGGGCGCCACCGGCGCCTACACGTTCTGGGACCTGCAGCGAGACGCGAACCGGCTGTCCAACGCGCTCGCCGCGCTGGGCGTCGGGCGCGGCGACCGCGTCGCGCTGATGCTGCCGCAGCGGCCCGAGACGGTGATCGCGCACGTCGCGGTCTACCAGATGGGCGCGATCGCCGTGCCGCTGTCGTTCCTGTTCGGCCCCGAGGCGCTCGAGTACCGGCTCGTGGACAGCCGGTCGAAGGTCGCGATCGTCGACCCGCAGTCGCTGCCGAACCTCGTGCCGATCCGCGACCGCTGTCCCGGCGTCATGCACGTGATCGGCGTCGCGGGCGCGCGCGAATCGGGCGTGGTCCCGTGGGAGGACGTGCTCGCGCGCGCTTCGACGCGCTACGCGCCGGTCGCCACGGCGCCGACCGACCCAGCGCTCGTCATCTACACGAGCGGCACGACCGGCCCGCCCAAGGCCGCGCTGATGCCGCAGGCGTGCCTGCTCGGCAACCTGCCCGGCTTCGTGCATTCGCACGACGGCTATCCGCGCGAGGGCGACCTGTTCTGGTCGCCGGCCGACTGGGCGTGGACCGGCGGGCTCATGGACGCGCTCCTGCCCGCGCTCTGGCACGGCCAGCCCATCGTCGGCTATCGCGGACGCTTCGACCCCGAGCGCGCGTTCGCGCTGATCGGGAAGTACGGGATCCGCAACGCGTTCCTTTTCCCGACCGCGCTCAAGATGATGATGAAGTCGATCCCGCGCCCGCGCGAGCGCTTCGACGCGAACCTGCGCTCGATCATGAGCGCGGGCGAGCCGGTCGGCACGGCGGTGTTCGAGTGGGTACGCGAGGCGCTCGGCGTGACAGTCAACGAGATGTTCGGCCAGACCGAGATGAACTACATCGTCGGCAACTCGCACGAGCTGTGGCCGGCGAAGCCGGGCTCGATGGGCAGGCCCTACCCCGGCCACCGCGTCGCGGTCATCGACGACGACGGCAACGAGGTGCCGCGCGGCGAGGCGGGCGAGGTCGCGGTGCACCGCATCGCGCCGGACGGCACGCCCGATCCGGTGTTCTTCATCGAGTACGCCGGCAATCCGGAGGCGACGCGCGCGAAGTTCACCGGCGACTGGTCGCGCACCGGCGACGTCGCCGTGATGGACGACGACGGCGACCTCTGGTACCGCGGCCGCGCCGACGACATGTTCAAGGCGGCCGGCTACCGGATCGGGCCGTCCGAGATCGAGAACTGCCTCGTCAGGCACGCGGCGGTCGCCAACGCGGCGGTCGTCCCGTCGCCCGACGAGGAGCGCGGCAACGTCGTCAAGGCGTATATCGTGCTCGCTCCCGGCCATGTGCCGTCGGCTGCGCTCGAGGAGGACATCCGCCTGCACGTGCGCGGCAAGCTCGCGCCCTACGAGTATCCGCGCGAGCTCGAGTTCATCGACGCGCTGCCGATGACGACCACGGGCAAGGTGCAGAGGCGGGTGCTGCGCGAGCGGGAGCGCGAGCGCAAGGCCGGCAGGGCGTCGGGCTGAAGCCCGACCCACGGAAGCCTGCGGTCGCGCCGGCGTTTCGCAGTCCGCCTGGG